>NZ_JBEYZJ010000012.1:0-359457 GCF_040645995.1 Nocardia sp. NPDC046473 | reverse complement strand
GCCGCAGACAACTCCCCAACCGAATGCCCCACCACCACATCAACATCCACACCCCACGACACCAACAACTCGAACAACGCCACTTCCACCGCGAAAATCGCGCACTGCGCAAACTCAGTACCCCCCAACACCTCACCATCACCATCGATCACCTCACGCAACGACCGACCCAAATACCGATCGAACTCCCCACACACCTCACCAAACACCCTGGCAAACACCGGAAAAGCCGCACACAACTCCCGACCCATACCAACCCGCTGACTACCCTGCCCGGTAAACAACACCGCCAACTTGCCATCAACGCCCACCGGCTGCGCGACGGTCGTGCCCTCCGCCAATGCGTCGAGGCCGCGACGGAGCTCCTCGTCGTTACCGACCACCGCAGCCCGCCACCCGAACGCGGTCCGCGTCGTCGCCAACGACCACGCCACATCCTTCGCCGACACCCCCGGCGCAGTCACCAGCCACTCACGCAACCGCACAGCCTGCGCGGCCACCGCCGCCGCCGACCGACCCGACACCAACCACGGGACTACCCGATCAGCTTCGGCCACAACATCATTCGACCGCACCAGCTCCGCCGGCCCAGGGGCCTGTTCCAAGATCACATGCGCGTTCGTGCCACTGATCCCGAACGCCGACACTCCGGCCCGCCACGGACGGCTCACCTCCGGCCACGGCTGAGCTTCGGTCAACAACGACACCGCACCCGAAGCCCAATCCACCTGCGACGAAGGCGAATCCACATGCAGCGTCTGCGGCAACACCCCATGCCGCATCGCCTGCACCATCTTGATCACACCACCCACACCCGCAGCGGCCTGAGTATGCCCGATATTGGACTTCAACGACCCCAACCACAACGGATGCTCCCGACCCTGCCCATACGTCGCCAACAAAGCCTGCGCTTCGATCGGATCACCCAGCGCGGTAGCAGTCCCGTGGCCTTCGACCGCGTCGATATCGGCAGGCACGAGCCCCGCGGCAGCCAGCGCCGCGCGGATCACCCGCTGCTGCGACGGACCATTCGGCGCCGTCAAACCATTCGACGCACCATCCTGATTCACCGCCGAACCACGCAGCACCGCCAGTACCGGATGCCCCTTGGCGAGCGCGTCGGACAACCGCTCCACCAGGAGCATGCCCACACCCTCACCCCACGCCGTCCCATCGGCGGCATCGGCAAACGCCTTGCACCGACCATCCGGCGCCAACCCGCGCTGCCGCGAAAAGTCCACGAACCCAGACGCATTCGCCAACACGGTAGCCCCGCCGGCCAGCGCCAGATCGCACTCACCGTTACGCAAGGACTGGGCGGCCAGATGCAATGCCACCAATGACGACGAACATGCCGTATCCACCGACACCGCAGGCCCGACCAGCCCGAGGGTGTACGCGATGCGACCCGACGCCACGCTGGGCACGCTGCCGCTGAACAGATATGGCTCGAGGTCGGCCGAGACCTGCGCCGCAGGCGACGAGTATTCGTTGGGGATGACGCCGACGAACACCCCGGTTGCGCTGCCGCGCAACGACTCCGGGTCGATACTTGCCCGTTCCAATGATTCCCAGGAGGTTTCCAGCAGCAGCCGCTGCTGCGGATCCATCGCCAGCGCCTCACGCGGCGAAATACCGAAGAACTCGGCGTCGAATTCGCCGACCGCGTCGACGAATCCGCCGGACCGGGTGTAGCTCTTGCCCGGCGTGCCGGGCTCCGGGTCGTACAGCGCGTCGATATCCCACCCGCGGTTGTCCGGGAACTCGCTGATCGCGTCGGTGCCGGACGCCACCAGCTGCCACAGGTCTTCCGGGGAGCGAACGCCGCCGGGGAATCTGCAGCTCATCCCGATGATGGCGATCGGCTCGCCGACGGCCTCGGTCAGTCGACGGTTCTCGTCGCGCAGACGCTCGGTCTCCTTCAGCGAGGCCCGCAGCGCGGCAATGATCTTGTCGGTGTTCTCGGAGCCCGTCATCAGGCAACCCTCCACTTTCCTGAGGAGTCGGCGTCGTGCAACGCGCGTGCGATGAGCTGGTCGGTGTCCATCTCGTCGATCGACTGTTCCGGCGCGGCGGGCTGTTCGGGCGCGTCCGCGCGCTCGACCAGGTCCAGCAGCACGTCGAGCAGCCCGGCCGCGCGCAGCCGGTCCACCGGGATGGTCGTCAGCACCCGCCGGATCTCGGTGTCATCGGTCGCGGACGGTGCAGGCCCGGCTTCCTCCGGCAGCAGCCGCGCCCGCAATTCGGCGGCCAATTCGGCCGGTGTCGGGTAGTCGAAAACTGCGGTACCCGGCAACCGGATACCTGTAGCCGCGCCGATGCGGTTGCGCAGTTCTACCGCGCTGAGCGAGTCGAAACCCAAGTCGCGGAAGGCTTGTCGGGCGCCGATCTGTTTCGGTGAGTCATAGCCGAGCACCGCTGTCACATGTGCACGCACCACGTCCAGCAGTATCCGGTCCCGGTCCCGGGCCGGGCTTGCCAGCAGCCGCTCGGCCAGGCTGGGCCCGCTCGACACCGCGGCATCGACGATGCGCCGCGCCGGTGCCCGGACCAGCCCACGCAGCAACGCGGGCAGTTCCGTGCCGGTCTGCGTCCCAACGACACTCAGGTGCGCGGCGATCACCATCGGCACCGGCTCGGCCTGCGCCAGATCGAACAATCCGAGTCCGTCGGCGTTGCTCAGCGGCGCCATCCCGGAACGCGCCATCCTGGCGATGTCGCTGTCACCGAGGTGACCGGTCATGCCGCTGCGTTGCTCCCAAAAGCCCCACGCCACAGCGAGTCCGGGCAGACCACGGGCCCGTCGGTAGGTCGCCAGTGCGTCGAGGAAAGTGTTCGCGGCGGCGTAATTGCTTTGGCCCGCTTCGCCGAACACCCCGGCCGCCGAGGAGAACATGATGAACCCAGCGAGGTCCAGGTGCGCGGTGAGCTCGTGCAGGTGCACGGCCGCATCGACTTTCGACCGCAGCCCGGCATGCAGCCGCTCCGACGTCATCGACCGCACCAAACCGTCGTCGAGCATTCCGGCCGCGTGGACCACTGCGGTCAGCGGGCGACTCGCCGGAATAGACTGCAGCACAACGCTCATGGCGTCCCGGTCGGCCGCATCGCAGGCCACGACGGTGGCGGTGGCGCCGAGCTCGGCGAGTTCGCCCACCAGCTGTTCGATCCCATCCGCCCGCGGGCCCCGGCGTGAGGTCAGCACCAGATGCCGGATGCCCTGGGCGGCAACATGTCTGGCCACCAGCCCGCCCAGCGCGCCGGTGCCACCGGTGATCAGCACCGTCCCTTCGGGATTCCACCGGGCCGGAATGGTCAGCACCTGCTTACCTACGTGCTTGGCCTGGCTCATCGTGCGGAGCAGCTCCGAGGCGTTGCGCACGTCCCACACCACCGGCGGCTCGGGCCGGAGCCGACCGGAATCGAAGAGCTCCCGCAGTTCCCGCCACATCTGCTGGATCCGCTCCGGCCCCGCGTCCAGCAGCACATCAAAGGCCGCGTACTTGATGCCGGGATACTGCTCGGCGACCGCGCCGGCATCGCGAATGTCGAGTTTGCCCATGTCGATGAATCGACCGCCCGCGCGCAGCATGCCCAGCGACGCGTCGATGAACTCGCCGGTCAGCGAGTTCAGCACCATATTCACCGGGCCGAACTTGCCCGCGAATTCGAGGTCGCGCGACGACGCGATGGCCGCGTCGTCGAAGCCGAGCCGGCGCAGCACCGGCCATTTGCCCGGGCTCGCGGTGGCCAGCACCTCTGCGCCGAGTGCGCGGGCGAGCTGTATCGCGGCGATCCCCACGCCGCCGGTCGCGGTGTGCACGAGCACCGTCTCGCCCGCCGCCAAGGCACCGAGGTCGACCAGGCTGTAGTAGGCGGTCAGGTAGACCACCGGGATGGCGGCGGCTTGGTGGAACGACCAGCCGGGCGGGATCGGCGCGACGAGCCGACTGTCCGTGATCGCGACCGGGCCGAAGATGCGCGACGCGAACACGCCCATGACCCGGTCGCCGACGCGCAGGTCGGTCACCGCCGCGCCGACCTCGGTGACGATCCCGGCACCCTCGTTGCCCATGGTCGTGTCGACGACGTCGCGAGTGAGCTGCATGCCGAGGGCGCGCAGCACGTCTTGGAAGTTGAGTCCGCAGGCTCGCACGGCAATCCGGATCTCGTGCGGTTCGAGTGGCCGGAGTTGTTCGGGCGCAGGCACAATCGCCAGCTCGTCGAGACTGCCCTGCTCGCTGGACCGCAGCCGCCACGGCAGCGTGTCGTCCGGGAGGGTCAGTGCCCGATTGTTGCTTGCCCTGGCGAGCCGCGGCGCGCGCAGTTGTCCGGAACGGATGGCCAATCGAGGTTCCCCGGCGGCGAGTGCGGCGGCCAGTGCCTGCTCGACCGGGTGCCCGTCGACGTCGATCAGCAGCAGCCGCCCCGGCTCCTCCGCCTGGGCACTGCTCAGCAGACCCCACGCCGAGGCCGCGGCCAGATCGGTCAGCTCGTCGGCGGCCGCAACGGCCACCGCGCCGGAGCTGATGAAAACTGCCACTGTGTCTGCGAATCGGTCGTCGGCCAGGAAGGCTTGTGCGGTCGTCAGGCAGTCCTGCACCGCCGCGTGCACGGTGCCCGTCAGCCCTCCGTCCGAGGTGGACGACATGGGAAGGAAAAGATGTTGCGGCACTGGTGCTCCCGCGTCGAGCAGCGCAGTGAGTTCGGCCAAGTCGGCGAACTGCGGACCGAATCCGAACGGCGTACCCAGCCTGGCGCATTGCTCGCTGTGCACCGCCGCCTCGGGCAGGCCCACCGAGGTCCACCGCAGGTGGAACAGCGAGTTGGCCAGTCGAGCCGCGTTGCCGTTCAGCGTGTTCGGATCCGCGGCACGCAAGGTCAATCGCTCGATAGCGGCGACCGGTGCGCCGGTCTGATCGGCGAGGTGAATGCTCACCCCATCGTCGGGCGTCGCGCTGATCCGGACGCGCAGCCGGCGGGCCCCGACCGCATACAGCTGCACGCCGATCCAATTGAACGGCAGCTGAACCTGTTCCGCGCCAGCCGTTTCGGCCAATCCGATGCCGTGCAGTGCCGCGTCGAGCAGCGCGGGGTGCACACCGAAACCGGTGGACTCGGCGCTTTCCGGCAGTTCCACCTCGGCATAGACGTCAGCACCGGCACGCCATGCCGCAGTGAGTCCGCGGAAGGTGGGCCCATAGCGATAGCCCTGCGCCTCCAGCGACGAATACAACTCGCTCACATCAACTGGGGCGGCCCCCGCAGGCGGCCACACGGTCAACTCCTCCGGTTCCCAATCTACAACCGGCGCAAGCAAACCCGTCGCATGACGCACCCAGTCGCCACCGTCCTCCGGCCGGGAGAACACACTCAGCGAACGCCACTGTCGTTCGTCGGCCGCACTCACCACCAACTGCACCTGACGACCCTCGTCCAGCAGCAACGGCAGCTCCAACGTGAGCTCTGCTACCCGCCCCGCACCCACCCGATCACCGGCATGCTGAGCCAGTTCGACGAACGCGGTACCTGGCAACAACACCACACCATCGACCGCATGATCGGCCAGCCACGGATCGCTACGCACCGACAACCTGCCGGTCAGCAGTAATCCGTCTCCTTCTGCCAAAACCACTGCGGCACCGAGCAACGGATGATCGGCGTCAGCTAACCCGAGCGTCTCCGCGCCGCCACTGTGCCGACCGGAGTCCGTCAACCAGTATTTGGTGGGTTCGAAGGCGTAGGTCGGCAGCGCGTCATCGTCGACGGCGACTCCAGCGAAGACAGTGTCCCAATCGAGCGGCAGCCCGCGCACATGCAGGGTGGCCAGCGCGCGGGCCAGACTGTCCGCGTCGCCGCGGCCGGACCGCAGCACGGGCAAGGCCATCGTGTCCGCCGCATCGGATTCGTCGAGGCAGTCCAGGACCAGCTGGCTGAGCACGGAGTCCGGGCCGACTTCGACGAAGGTGCCGACGCCGAGTTCGCGCAGCCGCCGCACGGCATCGAAGAAGCGAACGGGGTTGCGAATATGCCGAATCCAGTACTCGGGCGTGCCGATCTCGGCCGCGGCGACCAGTCCGCCGGTGACCGTCGAGACGAGCGGGATGCGCGGCGGGTGATAGGTCACCAGCTCGGCGATCTGCTGGTACTCCGCGAGCAGGCCGTCCACCAGCGGCGAGTGCGAGGCGTGGTTGATCGCGAGCCGCTTGGTCTGGCGGCCCTGCGCCCGCAGACCGTCCACGATGGGCTGGACGTCGTCCTCGGCACCGGACAGGACGATCGACTCGGCTCCATTCACCACCGCGACGGACACTCGTTCGGTCAGTAGGGGGGTCACCTCGGCCTCGGTGGCCTGTACCGCGACCATGACGCCGCCGACCGGAAGCTCGTCGGACAGCCGAACGCGCGCGGCCGCCAGCATTGCCGCGTCCTCGAGCGACAGCACACCTGCCACATGTGCGGCCGCCAGCTCTCCCGAGGAATGACCCGCGACGTAGTCGGCGCGAAAACCGAAGTGCTCCAGCAGTCGGAACAGCGCGATCTGGACGGCGAACAGCGCGCACTGATGGTAGGAGAACACCTGAAGCAATTCTGCCTCGGCAGAACCTGATTCGGCGAAAAGCACCGGCTTCAGCGGCTGGTCCAGCTGCAGGTCCAGATAGCCGCAGGCTTGGTCGAACGCGTCGGCGAAGACATCGAAACGCTGATAGAGCTCACGGCCCGCGCCGAGGCGCTGGCTGCCGCCACCGGTGAACAACACGCCCACCTGGCCCGGCCGCGATTCGAGGGGACCGATCACCGCGGGCGACTCCGCGCCGTCGGCGAGCTGAGTCAACGCGTCGCGTAGCTCGGCCCGGTCGGCCGCGAACAGCGCGGACCGCACGCCGAGCGCCGTCCGCCGGGTCGCTGCGGTCGCGGCCAGCTGAGGCAGGTCGAGTTCGGCACTGGAATCCAGCTGCCGGCCCAGGCTTTCGGCCTGCCGACGCAGCGCGGCGTGGTCGGCGCCGGATACCAGCACGGGCCAGCCGAGATACGCGGCGGCACCGGTAGGCGCCGCGACACCCTCGACCGCCTCCTCCAGGATGACGTGCGCGTTGGTGCCGCTCATGCCGAATGAGGAGACACCGGCGCGACGCGGGCGACCGCCCGGCGTACGCCATTGCTGCGCCTCGGTCAGCAGCGCAACCTTGCCGGCGAGCCAATCAACCCGCGTCGACGGCGAATCGGCGTGCAACGTGCGCGGCAACACCCCGTGCCGCATAGCCTGCACGGTCTTGATCACGCCGGCGATACCGGCGGCCGATTGGGTGTGGCCGATGTTCGACTTCACCGATCCGATCCATAGCGGATCGGCCCGGTCCTGCCCGTATGCGCCGATCAAAGCCTGCGCCTCGATGGGGTCGCCGAGCGTGGTGCCGGTCCCGTGCGCCTCGACGGCGTCCACCTCCGCAGGCGTCAAGCCTGCCACCGCAAGCGCCCGCTGGATGACTCGCCGCTGCGCCGGACCGTTCGGCGCGGTCAGCCCGTTGGAGGTGCCGTCGGAATTGATCGCACTGCCGCGCACCACTGCCAGCACCTGGTGGCCGTTGCGGCGCGCGTCGAGCAACCGCTCCACCAACAGCAAGCCGACACCCTCACCCCACGCGGTGCCGTCCGCGTTGTCGGCGAACGGCTTGCACCGGCCGTCGGGCGCGAGGCCCCGCTGCCTACTGAACGCGACGAAGTCACCCGGACTCGACAAGATCGTCGCCCCTGCGACGACGGCGAGGCGGCATTCACCCAGCCGCAGGGACTGAGTGGCCAGGTGCAGTGCCACCAGTGCGGATGAGCAGGCCGTATCGACGGTCACCGTCGGCCCTTCGAAGCCGAATGTGTAGGCGATCCGGCCGGAAAGGACACTCGACGCGGTGCCGGTCAGCAGGTAGCCCTCGAGTTTTTCGTCGGCGTCGTGCAGCCGCGGTCCGTACCCCTGGTTCTCCGCGCCGACGAAAACCCCGGTCCCCGGACCGGACACCGCGGCAGGCTTGATGCCTGCCCGCTCGAACAGTTCCCAGGTGCCCTGCAGCAGCAGCCGCTGCTGCGGGTCCATCGCCAGCGCCTCGCGAGGCGAGATGCCGAAGAACGACGCGTCGAATTCGGTTGCGTCGTGCAGGAATCCGCCACGCTTCGTGTAACTGGTACCGGGTGCGGACAGGTCCGGGTCGTAGAGCGCGTCCACGTCCCAGCCACGGTCACCCGGAAAGTCGGAGGTCGCGTCGATCCCGTCGACGACCAGCTGCCACAGTTGCTCGGGCGAGTGCGCCCCGCCAGGGTAGCGGCAGGCCATGCCCACGATCGCGATCGGCTCGTCGGCGTGCGAACTACCTTCCGCGACAGTGTCATTCGAGTCGGCGGAGCCGAACAGCTCAATGCACAGCAATCGCACAAGTCGCTGCGGTGTCGGGTAATCGAACGCCAGCGTCACCGGCAGGTCGAGACCGGTCGCCGCGACCAGGCGCCGGTGCAACTCGACTGCGGCGAGCGAGTCGAAGCCCAGCTCGAGGAAGGGCAGGGTCAGCTCGAGCCGCTCCTGCGCCCGTTCGCCGAGCGCGGCGCGCGTTTGCGAGGTGACCAGCTCGTTCAGTGCCCGAATCTGCTCAGGCTCAGGCGCAGTGACCAATTCGGTGATTATCGCCGGCCAGTCACTCGTTTCCCGCCGGGCCTGTTCGTTCAATTCTGCTCGCATCTTTCACCGTCTCCTATCGGGACCCACTGCCCTGGTGAGGTGCCGCCGACGACGCTGCTGGCATCCGCGCCACACATATTTCGGGCGCCACCGCGTTGCCCCATCCTCCAGCTGCTCCTCGATGAATCAGCTGTGCGCCCGTAATGCACGCTTGTCCGGCTTACCTGCCTCGGTGAGCGGCAATTCCGCACACCGCCGTATAACGACAGGCACATGCGCGGGCGATAATTCGGCGGCGACGTGCTCTTTCAGCCGCTCGGTAAGATTTTCTGCATCGCCATCGGCCACGATTACGGCATGGACCCGCTCGACGGAATCGTGGTCGGCGACACCGAAAACGGCGGCCTGCACGACATCTGGATGCGCGAGCAGCGATTTCTCGACTTCAGCCGGATAGATCTTCACGCCGTTCGTCTTGATCATTTCGCTCAGCCGGTCGACCAGATGCAGGTAGCCGTCGTCGTCGAGATAACCGATATCGCCGGTGCGCAGCCAGCCGTCGAGCATCACCTGGTCGGTCAGCTCGGGGGCCCGCCAGTAGCCCTGCATCATCATCGGCGAGCGCAGCCAGATCTCGCCCGCGGCACCCGCGGCGAGCTCGGCTCTGGACTGCGCGTCACGAATGCTCAATTGGACGAACGGAATTGGCTTGCCGACCGTGTGCAGCAGTTCCGGTTGCCTGTGCTCATCGGCGGTCAACCCGGCGATCGCCCATGACTCCGTCGAGCCGTATACCTGGGCCAGTGCGTCGCCGAACACCTCGACGGCCTGCCGCAACCGCGCCGGCGCGGCGACACAGCCGCCGTAGTACAGGCCGCGCAGGCTGGACAGATCGGTGCCCGCGCGATCCGGATGATCGACGAGCTGGTACAGCTGCGGCGACGCGAGGTAGAGCTGGTTGACCTGATACCGCGCGACCGTCGCCAGCACCTCACCTGCCTCGAACCGCTCGCGCAGAATCAGTGTCCCGCCGCCGGCCAGCACACCATCCGCCATGCCGGCCACCGACTGGGTCAACGGCGTGGTCACCGCCATCACGGCCCGATCGCCGCCTGCACGCGCGCTGCCGACCGCAAGGCCGAGCGCGGAGAACGGACGCCCGACGCCCTTCGGCACCCCGGTCGTCCCGCTGGTGTACACCACCATCGCGGTGTCGCCCATGGTCGCCTCGATCGGTGCGACCGCCACGTCCGCGGTCAGGTCCGGTACTTCCGTGTCGGTGAACCCCCAGCCGAGCAAACGGGTTGCCGTACCGGCCGTGACTTTCGCTGCCTGCGCGTGACGGTCGGCATCGGTGATGAGCACGGTGCTGCCCGACCGCTCCAACACCATGCGCTGGGTTTCGGCCGGCACCTCGTCCAGCGGGTCGGCGGCGTTCACCCCGCCGATGTGCATGACCGTCGCGCCGAGCAGATTGCCCGCGTACCGCGCGAGCAGCGTCGCCGGACTGTTGACCACGGTCAGCAAGGCGACCGTATCGCCCGGCCCGATGCCGTTGTTCCGCAAGGCGCACGCGACACCGTACACAAGTTCCCGACAGCGGGCCGCGGTGAAATCCTCGCCGCGCCAACGCAATACCACTCGCTCCGGATCCGTATCGAATACCTCGAGCAATTCGCCGACGTAATGCCCCGCACTGACCACTATCGCTCCATTCGTTGATTCGACGCGCCGGGTCCATCAATTCCTGGGCGAGTCGACAAGTTCTGCTACGTAGTCCACCGCGGCGTCGACGGGAGGCAAGGTGAGCATTCTCCGGTGCGCCCGCCGCGATTCGGCGGCGATCCGTTCATCGGCGAGCACCGCCGTGCACGTTTTGAAAACACATTCTCCGGACAGCTCAGCCAGCCGCTCACCGAGGCCGAATCGAGTGATCCGATCGGCATTGTGCATCTGGTCGCCGAATTGAGGCAGCGTCACCATCGGGGTCGCGGTGCGTATTCCTTCCCGCACACTGTTGTATCCCGCATGCGTAAGGAACAGCTCGGCACACTGCAGCACGGTCGGTTGCGGCACCCAGTCGCGCAGCAGGATGTTCTTGCCGACCGAGATGCCGTCGACCGAAAAGCCGGCGGTAGCGACCACCGCATCGCAGTCGACTTCGGAAAGGCCTTCGATCAGTGCGCGCATGATGACCTCCGGCGGCGTGGCCGATTCCGGCAGGTCCACTCCGTATTGCTGGAACGCGCCGAGCATCGGCAGCGCGGTACCCACCGCCGCCAGCACGAGCGGGCGATCACCGGACAGCTCAGCGAACTCGGGCGCAAGCGCGTCGTTGCCACCGACCTGCAACGGCTGCCGGTAGGCGAACGGGCCGGGCAGGTCGTATCCGGCGAAGGAATACTCGGGCGGCACACTCTCGAACCGGCCGAACCGGTGCAGCACTCGCTGATCGTCGTCGGGCGGTAAGCCGAGCTCGGCACGCCGCTCGGCCAACGGCTCGACCAGCCCCATCGGGTCAATGATGTTCCCTGCCCCGGAGGGCGCCGAAAAGTGTGGGATGCCAAGGGTTTCAGCAACCAACATCCCGGCCAGCTCCGCTCCGTCGCGCACCACCGCATCGGGCCTGAACTCCTCGGCGATCGGCAGGACGATCCGATAGATCGCCGTCAGATGTGGGCCGGCCGCGGTGCGCAGCAGTTGATCTCGAATGCTGAGCTCCGGCAGTTCGGCGCCGCCGTCCTGTTCGGCAGCTTTGCGCGCACGGATCAAAGCGCTGATCGACTCGACGATCCCCGGCAGCTCCGCCCGCACCGGCAATGCGGCCGCCCGAAACACGTCGGCGAGTTCCGGCGCGGTCACGACGAGCACGTCGTGACCCGCGCGGGTGAACGCGACAGCCAGCGGTAGCACTTCTCGGGCATGCCCCTGTGACCCGGTCACCGTACACAGAATCCGCATGGTCCCACCTGTCCCTATTTCGTCTCGTCCCCTGTGACCCCAGCCAGAACGGTACGGTTGCGGCGGAACGGCCTCCAACCCCTAATGCCCCCCCATTTGCCCTGCCGCACCTGTGGTTCGAGGAAATATTCAACCCGGATCTCAACCCTTGGGTTGGTGCCTCCGGTCACACCCCGCCGTTAACGTCGGTGCGCACAGTTACGCAAAACCAACGGAGGACGGTATGCCGACCAGCACACTGACCAATGGCGCGCTCGTGGTCGGGGTGATCATCTACATGATCTACCGAAAGTTCACGTGGAACGAGATCGTCAGCACCGAGGTCTGGGGCACCCCGGCCACCTTGTTGATCATCGGCGTGCTCCAATTCCGGCACCTGGACAAGGTTTTGAAGCCGGCCGACATCGCCATCATCGTGGTCGGGATCGGACTCTCCGTCCTCGGCGGCGCCGCGATGGGCACCATGACCCAGCTGCGCAAGGAAGACGACAAGTGGTTTCAGAAGGCCGGTAAGGCCGGATTGATAGTGTGGGTGGTCATCACCGCGGCACACGCGCTGATCGAGGCGGCCGGTCACTTCGCCGGTGCCGAGGTCGCTTCCAGCGGTGCCGTGATGATCCTGACCATGGGCGCCAACACCCTCGTCATGACGTTCATCCTCAACGCCAGGACCGGTGGCGTGAAGCCCCCGGCCCGGGGGAGCGCCAATTCGACGGGCTACCCCAGGTAACCATCGCGCACAACATTCTCGATCCGCTGACCCTCGAGCCCACTGACCAGTGGCGCGTCCGGCACACCCCTCACGCCGGACGCGCCACGCTTGGTACCGCCGGGTCCGGCCGCACCGACCCCTGCGGAATCGAGGCATGGATCTGCCAGTACGGCACGCCTTGCTCGTCGCGGACCACCGCCGCCCGCAGGTCCCCGTTGACCAGCTCGATTCGCTCCCGCATTCCGGTCAACCCGTAGCCGGGCGCCGCGCCGTTCGAGCTCGCTCGATCCGGGAATTCATTGTCGTCCAACCGATTACGCACGGTCAGCGATACGTCGTCCGGACCATAGCGCAGACACGCGTCGACCTCTCGGCCACGTGCGTGCTTACCTGCGTTGGTCAACGCTTCCCGGGTGATCCGCAAGAGCGCGATGGTCTCCGCCGGAGCCAGCTCTCGATACGTCCCTTCCTGCCGGAACTCGGCTGGTGTGTCGTGGTTCCGGCTGAAAGATTCGACAAGGTTGCGCAACGACTCGGGCAACGACCGCACGTTTTCGCGTAATGCCGCGACCGCATGGCGGGCGTCGGACAAACCCTGCTCGGCCAGGCGCTGCGCATTGCCGAGATACTGCGCGGCACGATCGACCTGCCGGTCTTCTTCGGTGAGCAGCGCATGTGCCACTTCCAACTGAACGCGCAAGGCGCCCAGCGAATGTGCCAGCACGTCGTGCATCTCGCGGCCGATCCGCGCGCGTTCCTCCGCCGCGGCCGCGTTCAACTGCTCACGGTGCGCGATTTCCACCTGGATGAGCCGGGCGATGTATTGGCGCCGGTTCAACCCGGCCAGCGTCGCGATGACCACCGCGCCGAGGTAGCTGACCAGGCTGCTCGTCGCCCAATAGCTGACCGACCCGAAGATCAACAGGCCAACCAGGGCACTGACCAGCACCAACGACCAGGCCGACGCCTCGGTCAGCGAGACATAGGTGCCAACGATGACACAGAGCATGATGATGGCCGAACCGTCGCTCGGTGCACCGCTGACGGCAGCAAGCAAGGTAGCGGCCCCGATCAGGGTCGCGCGCATCGCCACGGGCGCCTGCTGGGCAAACAACAGCCAGCACGCCCAGCACACCGACACCACACCGTAAACGGCCCAGAGCCAACCGAATCCGTCCGGCGGCCGGGAAGAGATGAGCGTGGCGCCGATGACCGCGGTGCTCAGCCAGGGAACGGCTAGTCCGCCGGAGAACAGCCGTTGCACGGAGATCCGGATGCCCGGCGGCGCATCGGGTTGGTCCACAAGCGCACGGGACTGGTCCATACGCCCATCTTGGCGCACCCGCACATGCGCTGCCAATCAGTATGTTCGCTGCCTGACCAGCGATTCCAGCTGTGGCACCACATCCGATACCGCCGTCAGTGTCAACATCGCACGCTGCACCTGTCGCATGCGGTCGCGGAAGACGTCGTCGGCAAGAACCCGCTGACAGGCATCGGCGATGGCGGCCGGCGATCGTTCGGTCACCGACACGCCGAAGCCGTAGCGCTCGACGAGATCGGCGTTCGTCAGGTTGTCCCCGTATTGCGGAAGCACGACCATCGGGGTACCTGCCGCCATGGCCTCCCGGATACTGTTGTAGCCACCGTGCGTGACGAACAACTGCGCACACTCCAGCAGCAGCAGTTGCGACATCCACTCGACAACACGGACGTTCGCCGTACCGCCGCCGACTTTATCGACCGCGATCCCACCGGTGGACACCACAGCGCAACACTCGAGCCGCGCCAGCGCCTCCGCGACCGCGCCGATCGTCTTGGCCGGATTCCGCATCTCATCGCCGAGATCGACGCCCGCGTGCTCCGCCGACTCCATCAACGGGAATTCGCTGCCGACCGCGGCAAGGACGAATGGCAGCTCAGCCGGCATGGTCGTGATGTCGGGGACCAGTAGCTGACGTTCACCGGTCGATGGCTGCCGGTAGGCAGCGGGGGCCGGCCCTGGAAAGGTGGCAAAACTGTATTCTACTGGTACACAGTCGAATCGGCCGAAACGAAAGATGGCGAACGGGTCGGACTGCACCGGCAGGCCCAGCTCGGACCTGCGCTTGTTCAGCGGTCCGCGCACTCGCTCCGGCTCCAGGATGTTGCCGTCGCCGGAGGGGGCGGCGACGTGCGGGATGTCCAGTGCCTCCGCCAGCAGGCAACCGGAAAGCTCGCCGCCGTCCCGGATCAGCAGGTCGGGCTGGAAGCGCTCGGCGACCGGCAGCAGCTGCTGGAACGCCGGGACAAGGTGTGGTCCGGTCGCCACCCAGGTGATCTGCCCGGCCGGTGTCTCGAAGCCCGCCATCGTCGCCGGGTCGAGAGTCATTCGACCGCACAGCAATTCGATGAGCGGAGCCAGTACCTCGGCCATTCCCGGCAATACCGGGTGCACCGCACCGACCTCGTCGTCGAGTCGCGGCGCCAGCTCCGGTGTGCAGGCGAATTCCACCTCGTGTCCCACCGACGCCATGGCGCGCGCCAGCGGCAGCACCGAGTTCAGATGGCCGACGGAACCAGTGATCGTGCACAGTACTCGCATCATATTCCCTTGTCGCCGTACGAATTACAGGCTGATGACGTCGGCGGAGCGGAGCGATCCTGTGGTGTCGAACAACCGGCGCGCCGCGGCGATCATGGGCAAGTCGTAGTCACGGTGGCGTTGCAACAGAATCGTGAGATCGGCTTGCCGCAGCGCCGCGGCCAGGTCAGGTACTCGCTCGATTTCCCCGTCCGGCCACCGCAGTTTCTCGACATACGGATCGTGAAATGACACGGACGCACCGCGTTCGAGCAGCGAGCTCGCGATCGGCACAGCGGGCGTGTTGCGGGTATCGGCGGTGTCCGGCTTGTAGGTCACCCCGAGCAGCAGCACGTTCGCGGCGTGCACCGCAACTCCGCTGTCCTCGAGATTCTTACTGACCCGATCGGCCACCCACAACGGGGCGGATTTGTTCACCCGGTTCGCCGTTTCGGCCATGTGGAAGGGCAGGCCGAGGGTGAACGCGTGGTGGACCAGATACAGGGGGTCGACGGGGATGCAGTGGCCGCCTACCCCGGCACCCGGCCAGAACGGCATAAAGCCATAGGGTTTGGTGGCCGCGCAGTCGATCGTGTCCCACACGTCGATATTCATGCTGTGACACAGCTGCGCGAATTCGTTCACCAGCGCGATATTGATTTGGCGGAAGGTATTTTCCAATATCTTGGCCGCCTCGGCCTCCCGCATCCCCTTGGCCAGGTGCACCTCGGTGATCTGCCGGTAGAAGGCGGCGGCTCGCTCCCGGCATACCGTGGTCAGGCCACCGACGACCCGTGGTGTGTTCATGACGTTGTAGCGGGTGTTGCCGGGATCGATCCGCTCGGGCGAATACGCCAATGCGAAGTCGATGCCTGCGCGCAAACCTGTCTCCTCGAGGATCGGCAGCAGCAGGTCGTGCGTGGTGCCGGGGTATGTCGTCGACTCGATGATGATGAGCTGCCCGGGCCGCAGGTGGTCGCGCACGGTCTCGGTCGCGCTGGTGAGCGGCGTCAGGTCCGGCCGCTCGTCCTCGACCGGGGTCGGTACACACACGACGATCGTTTCGCACTCCGACAGCACCGAACTGTCCGTGGTGGCCCGGAACTTCCCGCGTATTGCCGCCACCTCGGCGTCGGCCACCGTGTCGACCGGCGACAGACCGGCGTTCACCCGATCCACTCGACCGCGGTCGATGTCGATGCCGATCACACTATTGCCTGCACGGGCAAACGCCGCGGCAAGCGGTAGCCCGACATATCCGATGCCGATGATGCCCAGTCGCTGAGCGAACATAATTACTCCGTAGGTGTATAGCCAACTCTGAGAAGGTGATTGGTGGCCGGCCTCAGCAGGCGATGCGGTATGGCACGAACGACTCGGCGTAGGCCAAGGCCAGCGACGAGCCGGCCGCCGCGTCGAGCAACTGGACCTGCCGAATCGAGCGGGGTCCCGAGGCCCGCATCTGGGTGTCGTAGACGCGCAGCGCTTCTTCCTTCGCATCCCAGAAATCCGAGGTGTCGACGTGCAGCCACCACGGCTCGTTGCGCGGTGACCAACGTTCCTCCGCGCCGCGGTAGCCGAGCACCAGGTTGGGCGTCGGCTTGAGGCCGACCGGTTGCGCCCTGGCCGCCGCGAACGCCGCGGCATGCACCGCTTGATGGTCTTGATGGAATCCACTGGCCGACGGGATGAACAGCGCCTGCGGCCGCACCGCGGCCAGCGACGCGACCTCATGGCGCTCGATGAGATCGACCAAGGCCCGGCGCCGGTTACAGATATCGAGTTCCCCGGTCTCGTCGACCCAGGCGATGGTGGCCGTGGTGACTCCCAGAGCCGCGCAGGCCTTTTCGAATTCCTCGGTACGCGTCGCGGGATCACTGCGGCTGCCCCACATCGGAGCGCAACGCACGGTCACGCACAGCACGTGCACTTCGATATGGCCGGCGGCCAGCCGGGCTATGGTGCCGCCCGGGCCGATGGTTTCATCGTCGGGGTGCGGTGCGATGACCAGTGCCCGGTCACCGGGTCGCAGACCCAATATCGACTGATTCGATTCCAGCAACGCATACCCCTTAGCTACCGCAATACTGTTTCGTATCGCGCGGGAGAATCGATGACGAGATAAGGATCGTCGCCCACGGTCAATGACCGCAACCCTTGATCACCCCTACGCCGTCACCGTCCGGCGAGGCAACCCCCCAATTATTCGCCCGCGGACAATTCGGGATTGCGTTGCGGCACCCACACTGCAACGCTTGACATCTCGCTATACCAAATTGCCAACACTGTTCGCGCCGACCCGATGGCGCCTGATGTCCACTGTGTGACATCTACTGGAAACTGCAATTACTGGAGGATCAGATATGCGGATCGGCGTAGTAACCGCGGCGAATGCCGGCCTCGCGAACACCGGCATGCTTTCGGTCGACCTTGCTTTCTGGGCATTCAGCAGGCGCCTCAGCGATGCCGACATCACGTGGTACACGATCCAATCGCCGGACGTCGAGCCCATCCGTCGGTTTGCCCGCGACACCGAGCTACCGTTCAGTTTCCGGCCACTGCTCGGCGCGGAGACCGAATTGGCCGACTACGATGCCGTGGTGTTCTGGGGGGATTTCCTGCATGCGCGCCACTACCTGGAGCAGGATGCGCTGTACTGGTTGACCAGGCAGCAGGTGGTCGCCACCCGCGCCGAGGCGCGCGACCTGCTCGACCCGGCATTACTGCTGTCGACGGCACCGGACGAGGTCATTGCCAAGACCATTTCTTACGGCAGCACCGTGCTGCACAACACCCAGCATGACTACGCGGACGACAGCTACCGCAGCGCCTTCTTTCGGCTGGTATCCGGGTGCCGGATGATCTGGGTGCGCGACGCGATATCGGCCGCGACCGTGACACATATTCGGCGGGATTACGAAAAAAGCCACTTCGGCACTGATGCCGCCCTGCTGCTCCGTCCCGGCGATCTCGACTTCCTACCCCGATCGGGCTGGGCCGATGAATCGCGCGGCGGCGATACCATCGGCGTTTTCGTCGGCGCAAGGACACCGGTGCCGAACTGGCTGCCGGATTTCTGGAACGCAATATCGGATCGGCTCGGCGCACGACTGGAATGGTTTCCGTGGCTCGATGACAAGGTGCCGGCCGAAGCCGCGGACCTGGCCACGCGACCCGGCGATTACAGTGTCGGCGATCTATTCACCAGACTCGCGCAGTATCGTTTGGTGATCACCGATACATATCACCTGTGCATCAATGCGTGGCGGTCCGGGGTACCCGCCATATGCATCGGCGCGCCGGAACCCGGGCCCGCGCCGTACGGGTTTCTCTCGGTGAGCAATCTCAAAAAACACGTCTTCTACCTTGCCTACAACGCGACAGATTTCTATCTGTCCACGGTCGACGAAGGGGAGGCGGCCCGTGTCGAACAAATCAAACGGATCGCGACCCTGATCGAGGACGGCGGCGCCGCGTCGATCACGGAGCGAATGCGGCAGCACGCCGACGAGGCCGAGAAGCAACTCACCGGCGCCTTGCACGCACTGCGCTGAACCAACCGTCCGGCAGCGGTACCTCATCGCTGCCGGACGGTTCGTTTCAGGAAAGCTGTTGCGGCACAATCAATCGTCAGAACTCGCTCTTCGGTTGCGGGAACTCGCCCGCGAGCTCCTCCGGCGCGAACATGGCGTCCTCCAGCCGCGCCGGTACCGTCAATACGACCACATCACCGCGCTCGCACAGCGCCCAGGCGCGGGCAACGCAGTCACCGAGCGACTGTTTGTCGTCCGCCACGATCTGATGCACTCCCTCGATCGACGCGCCGCGTGGCCCGACCGCATCGGGATCGACAAAGCTGTACCGGGCGGACACACCTTCGTGCTTGCCCAACTGTGCCTGCAGCCAGCCGTACCCGCCGTTGCACAGCACGACGTACAGCAGGCCGCCGACCTCCCGTGCCGTCGGCAAGTCCGCGTCGAACATAGCGAAGGCTCCGTCGCCGACGAAGGCGACAACCGGCCGATCGGGAGCCGCCTTACGCACACCGACCGCCGCCGCGGCTCCATAACCGAGGCTGGTTTGTTCGGATGGCACGATCGAACCACCGTTGCCCGCGCAACGCCAGGCCGGAAACCGATAGGACCACATATCCTGTAATCCATTTTCCTGCACCAGGATTCGATCCGCTGGCAAGGTCTGATCCAAGGCGTGCAGCACTTCGAGGATGGACAACTCCGGCTGCGCGCTCAGCTTCTCCATGTTCGCCGCGTGTTCGTCGTGCAGCGCGGCGTTCAGCTCGCGGACTTTACCCGACCAGCCCGCGGCGGCAGGCACCTGCCGCAGCCAATCGGAGAGCACCGCACTCGCGTCACCGAGCACTACCGGACCGGCGAAATCGGTGTTGAACTCGACCGGGTCGACATTGACCTGAACGACGGCGCCCTCGGTCCGCAGTCGATCCGGCCAGCCGAACGTCGCCGTTTCCTCGAGTCTGCTGCCGAGCACGACCACACAGTCGGTGTCCTGCCACAGCGCCTGCACGGTGTCGGGACAGTACAGCCCCGACAGACCGATAAAGGACGACAGGGATTCGTCCACGCTGCCACGGCCGCTGGCCGTGCACGCCACCGCGGCCCCGATGTGTTCGGCGAACCGGCCGATTACCTCGCGGGCACCGCGTGTCCGCATTCCGCCGCCAACCAGTACCAGGGGTCGGTGCGCGGCACGGATGGCCGCAAGCGCGGCACTGTGCTCATCCATTCCGTTGGACACCGACCGCTCCACCGGATACCACCGGCCACCGAACGGGATATCCACCTCACGGAGATGATCGGGCAACTCGAGGTACACCGGGCCTGGCGCGCCGTGCCCGGCGACCCTCATCGCCCGGCGCAGCATCGGCAGTACGCGACCCGGATCGTCTACCCGCTCCGCCCATTTCGCCACCGACCTGGCCATCGTCAGCTGATCGAACTCCTGGAACGCGCCGGAACCGCGTGCGGCAGGCGCCGTGCCCGCGCACAGCAGCAGCACCGGCGCCGCCGAGTACCGCGCCTCGAGCAAGCCCGTCATCGTGTTCGTGACCGCAGGTCCCTTACCGACTACGGCGACCCCGAGCTCGCCGGACTGCATCGCGTAACCGGTCGCCATGAACACGGCGTTGCGCTGGTCCCGGCACACCGTGAAGTTCAGCCCCAGCTCATCGGCTACCACCAGGGCATCGAGATCGTCGGCGGGCAGTCCGAAGACCTCGCGTACGCCGGCCTCGAGCAAGCCGGTCAGCACGGCGCGCCAACCTCCATGCACCGTGCGACCGGCCGAGATGTCCGCGGTCATGAAACACGCCCGACCACACGGTCGGCGGCGCCGAGGTATTCGGCAACCACCTGGCTGAGCAAGAGCGGCTGCGCATACCGCTTCTTCCCGATTGCCACATAATTCGCCCTGATGCCGCGCCCGCCGAACGGCTCGTTGCCGCTTTCGATATCGAGAATGGTTTCGTTCACGCTGACGGCGTGTTTCTGGCCGAGCAGCTGCACCGTCTCCGGCATATCGCCGTAGACGGTCGCCGCCATCGCCCGTTCCTCGTAATACGGGTGGCGCAGCATGGTATGCAACCATTCCGTCGAGCTGAACGGGACGATATTGAAAATCGGCGCGAATAGTTCGACGGGCTTTATCTGCGTATCCGCCGGACGGATCAGCACGGTCGGCCGCAGGTGTCCTTCGGCCAGTTCCACCGTGCCGCCCGCGGCCACGTACTGCCGGTTCTTGCGCAGGTACTCCAAGGCCTGGTCGAACGCGTCCATGTAGAACATCGGACCGTAGTCGGCCGTCGCATCGTCGAAGCCACCGTATCGCAGGGCATCCACCCTGCGGCACAACAAGTTACAGAAGTGTGCGCTGATCGATGTGTGCACAAAGGCCACGTCCGGGCCGAAACAATCCTGCCCGGAGTTCAGCATCCGCGCCCGCAGCAGGCCATCGACTGCTTCCGAGACCTGGGTGTCGGCGCCGATCACGAACGGGTTCACGCCCTGTCCGAAGTAGATGAACAGCTGGTCCGGACGCAGACTCGACAGAATCTTTTGCGCGTTGTCGTATGTTCCGGTGAACACGACAGCGGCCGACTTCGCGCCTTCACCTTCCAGAAACGCATTCTGCTCGCTCTCGTCGAGCACGATCGGCAGGCCATGGGCGCCATCGAGTAGGTCGTGCAACTTCCGCGTGACGTCGGCGATGCGGCGCGACGGACGGAAGACGACCCGTCGGGTGTACAGGCTGGGAATCAGCAGGTACAGCACGTAGCTGTAGAGCGGGATATTCGACGGCATCAACACCGCAAGCTGATCGATCGACGGCGGCGCCGTCCGGCCGACTTCGGAAATCGCACCGTCCAATGCGCCGATGGCAGAGTCTATTTCGTCGCGCGCGGTCTTGCGGTTGCATACCTTCGTGAGCAGTTCCATCACCTCGCCGCTACGCTCGCGCAGCAGCCTGGCGACATCGGTCAGCGCGACGGCACGATCGGCGAACGGAATGTTCGCCAGGTCTCCGGTCGCGGTCATCAGCGAAGTGAGCGGGAACGACGATTTCGCGTCCAGCAGTGCGGTGGCCGAGCAGGCGGCGTCCGTCAAGGCCTGCCGATCGGTTTTACCCACATTGTTGAGCGGGAACTCGGGCAGCACGATGATCCGATTCGGCCGCTCGTGTTCGGCCAGCAGCGGACGGATGAGCTGACGCCAGTGCGCGACCGGCCGTTCCGCCGCGTCCGCGACGAAAAAGACCAGCTGCGTGCCACGCTCGGCACTGTCCACCGGGATCACCCGGACCGGGGCGCCACAAGCACTCGCCTTCTCCGCCAAGGCATCCGGATACAGCGTGTGCCCGAACCGGTGCACCGCGTTCTTCCGGCCGAGCACCCGCAGGTTGCCGTGCACGTCAAGGAAACCGACGTCGTCGGTGTGAAAGCGATGCCGCTTCACCGGTCGAACTCGACCGCCCGGCTCCAGCACACCGATCATCATGTCGGGGCTGTGCACCACGATCTCGCCGATCTCGCCTGCCGGCACGGGAGCACCGACGTTGCCGATCACCTCCACCTGGACGCGGTCGAGCGGCCGCCCGCTATGCACCGGATTGTCCACGGTGGCGAGTGCGATGTTGCCGACCTCGCTGCTGCCGTAGCCGTCCAGCAACGGCTTGCCGATCCGGTGCACGAAAGTCTCGGCCAGCTCGCTGCTCAGCGGTTCGCCCCCGACACACCACATACGCACCGAAGCCAGTTGTGGCACTAGCTCTTTGCGCTTCTCCAAGATCCGCAACATGGTGCGGTAGGTCGCGGGCACCGCATCCACCACCGTCACCCGCTCGGCGAGGATGGACTGCAGCGCGGCGTTGATGCTGCTGCCGTTGTGCGGCAGTAGCGTGCACCCGGTGCGCCACCACAACAGCAGTAGCGAAAAACCGTACTGGTGCGTGAATGGCAGTAGCGGCAGCAGTACGTCAGATTCGGTGTAGCCCATCGTGGCCAGCGTGCTGTCGATATTGCGAATCACCGAAGCAGCGCTGCGCACAATGCCTTTCGGCCTGCCGGTGCTGCCCGAGGACCAGATGATCAGTCCGTCGGTGCGTTTGCCCCACTCGGCCAGCGCGAGCGGCGCGGCCGTGGCCTCGTTGGCACCGGAAGCGCTACCGGCGGCTCGGGCTTGCGCAACCACGTCTCCGATGGACAGCCACCGTACCCGCACCCGGTCGTATTCCGCATCGAGGTCGCCGTGATCAGAGACGAACCATGTTGCGCCCGAATCGGAAAGCAACTCCACCGACATATCCGGCAGCAGCTTACGATCCAGCAAGCATATCGACACGCCGAGCTCGAGCAACGCGAACAGCGCTACCACGAACTCGACAGAGTTCTCGCCGCTCAGTACGACCCGGTCGTCCTGACGCATGCCGTGCGCACGGTACACATCGCCGAGGTCACGACATAACTTGGTGAATTGACTGATGGAAAGTTGTTCGTCACGTTCGTTCAAGAGCATGGTCGCCTCTGCCCCAATCTCGCAGTTGTTCGCAAGGCCTCGCGCTTTCAGCACAGCGCTGAACGCATCTGTATGCCGGTGCGGGCTGGGAAGCACTACTAGTGAGACGTTCCGGCCGCACCCGCAAAGCCAACCAGCCCAATCGTGGTCCCGGCCACCCCAGCAACGACACCCCTAGCGCCCCCGGACCTGTCCGCAGCTATTGTTGGTGCTTGATTTTTGTATTACCGGTGCATACTTTTGGCATTCTGAATAGCCTGCACACGGTCGCGACTGCCGGTCTTCGCGAAGATTTTGTTGATGTGACTCTTGACGGTGGCCGCACTGATGAAGAGCTGCTGTGCGATCTCCCGGTTGTTGTGTCCAGCGACCATCAGGTCGAGCACTTCTTGTTCGCGCGCGGTAAGCGCGCCGTCCTCCCCCTGCCGGACCGGCCGCGCAGGCTGGTTCCGGCTCGTCGCCGCGGCAAGCAGGGTGCCCTGCACCGCTGGGTCGAGGATCGCCTGCTCCGACGCGGCGGCGTGCACCGCCCGACCGATCTGGTGCCGGTCGGCGGATTTCGTCAGATAGCCGAGCGCACCGGCCTGCAGCGCCCGGATCACGAGATCGTCGTCCGCATAGGTCGTGAGCACAACCACCTGAGTCTCAGGGTGGTCCCGTCGAATGACGCTCGTCGCTTCGATGCCGTCACACCGTGGCATGTATAAATCCATGAGAACCACGTCGGGACGCAGACTCTCGACGAGTTCGATAACCTCGTGACCGTCCGCGGCCTCGCCGACGACTTCGATGCCGGGGACGAGGTTGACGAGCATTGCGAGTCCTTCTCGGACAACAGCCTGATCGTCGGCAACTACCAACCGGATTCGTCGCTCAGAGGTCACTCGACAATGATTGCCGAAGTTGTGCGCTCATGCCATGGACCGTCGGATAAGCCGCCCGGGTCCGGCCAGCGAGAAACCCTGCCCGCTGCCCGGCCTCGACCGCGTCCCGGCACCCACCTGACCGCGCTGTGCGCTCGATCTCAGGCAGGCGGAACGATACTCGCGGACCGCAGGTACATCGGCAGATCCCGTCTTCCTCGGACATGGAGCTTCCGGTAGACCCGGGTGAGATGCTGTTCGACGGTGCTGATGGTGACGCAGAGCTTGCTCGCGATCTCCCGGTTCGGGTAGCCCAATCCGGCGAGCATCGCCACCTTGCGCTCGGCCTCGCTCAAACCGCCGATGCCCGACAGGGTCTCGACGGTAGCGGTCCCGTTCGATTCGCTGTCGGCGGACTCGCGCGCGAAATGCCGGCTGATGCCGGCACCGTGGCTAGCTTGCGCGATATGCCAAGCCCGCCGGTCCAATTCGCGCGCTCTGCTCGGCTCGCCGAGCGCGTAGTAAGTCCGGCTGAGATCGTGCAACGCCACCGCCAGTTCCACCCGCGCACCGTTCGCCTGCAGTAGGTTGATCGCCTCGCCGAGCAACTGCCTGCGCCTGGAAAGTTCGGTCGTCGCCGCCTGCAACCTCAATCCGCGCCCGCGCACCACGGGATTATCGTCACCGGCCATCGCGAGCTGCTCGTCGAGTAGTTCGCGCGCCCGCCCCTGCTGCCCGATCCGCAGATAGGCATCGACTGCGCCGATCCGCCAGGCCACCACCGACGGTCTATCCCAATTACCTTTCTTGGCCAACTCGCCGCATGCGAGAAAATCACCGAGTGCGGTATGTGGCTGGTCGATCTCGAGGAAGTAGCAACCGCGGGCATACAGATAGTGGACCCCGAAACGGGTCTGCAGCATGAATTTCGGCACGGGTTGCCGCATGAGTTCCGCCGCGCGGTCGGTCTTCCCCATAGCGACCGTCACCAGGCACAGTGTCGCCAGTGGCACTCCGATGACAACGCCCCAACCCTGCGGCGACATCAGCGACAACGCCGCCTCCGCGTAGTGCTCCGCCTCGAGCATGTCATCCCGGCGAATCGCGATTTCCGCACGCGCCGCCGCCAATATCGCTTCCCAGCTCGGCGCCGCACGCTTACGCACCTGATGCAACAGACGCTCGCACCAATGCTCGGCCTTTTCCAGCTTCCCCAGATAAATCAGCGCGAACAGGGCGGACCGCACCGATTCCAGCAGTCGGTCGTTTTGCTGGTGGCTCTGCAGCACGTGCTCGGCCCTGGCGAGCGCCTCGTCGTCCGCGCCGGTGGCCATAATCCGGTCCAGTGCCAAGGCAACTGGATAATCCGATGTTTTCAGCACCGAAATCCACAGCCGTTGGAAGTCGTCACGTAGGTCGTCCGACAACCTGTTCAGGATCAGCGGATACGAGCATTGGATACTGAACGAGGTGATCGCCAGCTCGGTCACCGAGTGATTATCGGCGTCATGGCTACGCGCGATGATCACGGGGAGAACCTCGGCGGCATCCTCAGCTCGACCGTGCCACAGCAGATACCGGACGAGAACGGCAGCTTCGGCCAACGGCAAGTGCCCGTCCCGGAAGAGCTCCAGCAATTCGTCCAGATGCCGCGCGGCCGCGGCCGGGTCGACCCGCCACAGCAGGCCGGTGAGGTCGGCCGTCAGCTGAGCCATCAACGTTCGGTCACCGCAGTCACGGCGGGCGAGTTCCAGCGCCTGCACCCCGAATGACACCCGATCCCCGGCGTCGGCCTGGTGCGCGGCGGAACGCAACACCGAAACACCCCAGCTGAACTCGACGGCATCCGCCGCGATGAACTGCGCGGCCACCTCCGTCACCGCCGCCCCTGCCTCATATAGCGTGCGCGCGGCAGCGGCATGCCATTTCCGGCGCTCATCGCCACTGATATCGGCGAGCACCGCGGCGGCTATCGCCGGGTGGCAGTACTCGTAGTCGCGGACCAAGCCCGTCTCGCACAACGACACCAACGCATGACGGACGTCCGCCGGCGTGGCCCCGAGGAGCCCCGCGACCATGTCGATGGATGCCCGTCTCCCCAATACGGCCATCGCACGCATCGCGTGCTGCGCCAGTGGCGCCATCCGACTCAGACAAGTGGTCACCGCGATCGCGAAGTAGTCGCCGGGCTCCACGGAACCGACCGCACCTGCGCCGGTATCGGACATTCGATGGTCCGCCAGCAACGCCTTGACCAGCAACGGGTTTCCACCGCTGATTTCATAGCTCCGTTCACCGATCACCGATGCCAGCTGGGCCGATGTCTCTCCGGCGACAAGTTCGACAACCTCGGCCCGACTGAACGGGCCGACCTTCACCCGCACCGTTTTCACTTGACGAAGCAGTTCCGCGCAAAATCGCGGGTGCCGGGCCTGCGCCTCGGACGAACCGGCCGCGAGGACTACCACCGGAGCATTGCCGGCCTCGCGAAGCAGAACGGAGAGCCACTCCAGCGAACCGGTGTCGACATCCTGGAGGTCGTCGATCGCGATAAGCAACGGTCTCGACCCGGTACACCGCACGAGCATGCTCGCCAACTCCGTCATGGCCTGGATGCCGAGCCCGCCGGACCGGATGCCATCGGCAAGCAGTTGGCTTGCCGTGTTCGTCAGCTCGTCCCACACGGCAGAACCACGAACGAGTTGACCGAGCACGCCATAGGCCGAGTTTCGTTCCGCTTCGGCGCCGAATCCTCTGAGCACCACCGCGCCGGACTCCACCGCGCACGCTGCGACGTAGTCGACGATCGTGGATTTACCACTCGCCACCGGCCCGGTGACCAGAATCGCCGACAATTTACCGGGAGACAGAACTGCTTCGTCGAAGAAATTACCTAGATCGTATGCCGAACGTCGCATCACGTGAATTCTTTCACGATAATTCCTGGGTGCGGCAGATTTCGCCACACTGGCTAGCCCGAAACTCATGTGTCGCCCCCCAATAGGCGATTCCTTATGAAATGACTCGACCGGCACGCTAGCAACTCCTATAGCCGATATCCACGATTGATCCGGTAGCGGGAGAATTATTTGTGACGTTGTTCCAACAGTTGCGCCAATTGTTGCCACTCACGGGAGCGTTGGCGAGCAAGTCCGGCGATGCTGTTGGTGCAGTGATTCGGCAGACTGCCGGCCACCGTATGCCAATCGACGCCGTCCTCGAACGGGGTCTCGAGCCAGCGCAGCAGTTTCCGCCCGGTTTCCGAGAAGCGGAGCGAGGGGTCTCTACGCAACCGTTGCAACATCTCGGTAGTGTCGCCACGCTGCGGGCCGGACACCCGAAGGTTCCCGGCAGACTCACACACAGGTCGGGGGGTGACGGTCGCGCCTGCCGCAGACTCGCGAGAGGGCACCGGCGGCTCCCCCGCCCGCAGCCGCCTGCGGACATCCTTGGCAGTGGTCACCGAGATATCGGCCGCCAACGCCACCTTCCGCGCCGAGGCGTTCGGGTCGACACCGAATAGTTCGGCAGCACGTTGGCGACCCTGCCGTCCGGCTGACCGATGCAGCACACCGTTGCGTGCGATTCGCCCGGTCGACTGGGAATTCTCCCCAGTCGACCGGCTGCGGAGCACCCCGACAGTCTTATGCGAGATTCCGGCGATGGCCGCGATGGCCCGATCCGACCATTGCGGGTATAGCGACAGGATACGGAGCGCGGCCGCCTTGCGGTCCGCAAGCGACAACGGCAATCCGTGTACGGTATTGAGTTTCACCGCCAGCACGAACGCCTCGGCGGACCCGCCGTCGAAAAAGACCGCCGCGATGCTGGTTTCGCCACGCAGCCGAGCCGCACGCACCCGATGCCAGCCGTCGACCACCTGCATCGTCTCCCGATGAACCACAATCGGGGGATGCGCGATCGCTGATTCGGCGAGCATGCGTATATGACTCGCATTGGCGACTGCTGTTCGCGGCGGCGAATCCGACGGCAGCACATCGGAAATCGGAAGATCAACAATATTAGAGCAAACCGGCATTTCGTGGATCGCCCCCGGCACAGCGGGGATCCCCTCCGTGGATGAATCCAGATTCATAGCATTGCCCCCAAATCGGATACTGTACAACGCGGTTTTCCAGCGGTGCCGCGCTCGACCGGAATTGCGACAGTGCAACCGGAGACGGCCGGGATCACCGTTCGCGGCCCTCTCGGACCGGAAAGAGCCGGAGAGGCGAGCCGGCTACGAGCGCCGAACATCGACATGTGGGACACGATCGCCGACGACGCTTTCAGATCACTTTCGTCTACGCACCCCAGTTCCGTGGGCCTGACATACCAAGCAGATGGTGGCACACTGCCATTCGTTAGTGCCTGTGCCACAACGAAAGTGGCCCGGGCGTATTCGGCATGCACCCACCGAGCTGGGACCTGCGATGACGCACTCATCGACTCGATCGCTCGCTACGATCAGCGTCGGCGCGATGGTGGAGAACTACGACTGGATGCTCTAGGTTTCGTAGGTCGCTTGCCCCGTCGAGCCCACGTAGGGTTCACCGTGCCGATGTACAACCTGACGATGGTGCCCCACGCCCCTGCCATGGCCGCCCTGCTTCCGAAGCACAAGGCATCCATGGCCAGCGCCCACCACCGTGCCCGCGACTCGCCGCTAGGATTGCCAGTGCCAGGCTAGGGGAAGGACTGTCGTGCAACGTTCGCTCGCCGCCCACGTCGACTCCAACAGGCTCGCGATCTCATTGATGACAGTGGTAGCAATCCTGTTCGCCGCGGCACCGATCGGATACAACGCGCTGTTCCTGGCGAACTCGCAACTCGCGAGCGGCACCGCGGTCGAACAGGGAACCGAACTCAGCGACAACACCAAAGGCCGCCGTCCGGACGGTACCTCCGCGATCATCGAATTCACCACCGCCGCCGGGAAGACAGTCCGGTTCGACGGTGGCTCGCCGTCGCGGTATACCTCTCTCGGCCAACAGGTTTCGGTCCGCTACGACCCCGATGACCCCGACCACGCGATGGTCGACGAAGCCTTCCTTTTCCTTCGCCTCACTTATCTGCCGCTGACCGTCGCCGCCTTCGGTGTTGCCGTGCTCGTGGCCGTCGCCTGGTCGATGCGGCGGCCTGATACGTCAACGTCAGTCTGACTTTGCTCGCGCCCGACCCGGCATCCGGACCGGTTCCGCGGATGCGCTACCCGAAGCGGGAGTTCACTGCCGCCCGGCATCGAATCCCGGTGACCGCACGCGCCCGGAACGCGCCTGGGTCATAGCTCAGTGGCGGTTGAATCGCCTTGGTACCGACCAGTTCTCCCGTCAACGGGAGCGTCGCACGACGCAGGCCAAGCGTTCGTCGTCGTACCACGCGTCGTCGACGCAGCGGAACTGGTAGGTGACCATCTGGCGGGTTCGGGAGCTCAGGCAGCGATAGAAGGCGGCTCGGTCGAGGGGGTCGGCGTAGTAGCCCTCGCTCTTGCTCTGACAGAAGTCGGAGGGGGCCGCGATGGGGATGACGGCGTATTGGCGGGCGGCGATGTCGCGTCCGGTTCCGTCGGGCAGGTCCACGGCGGCCAGGGTGCCGAGCGTGAAGGCCGCGACGCCCAGGGAGGGCAGTACCGCGATCACAGTTCCGGTGGCGAGGGCGCCGGAACGACGCACCAGGCTGTTCGAGTTCATGGACGGGAGTTCCCTGTCTCCCCGTGCGGGGTGTTGGCGACTAACTGCTCCCTGTATTCGGTCCTGCGGACCGGTCGGATCGTTTCCGGGCGAAAACCGCCTGCTCGGGGCCGTCTCACGGGTCCCAATCCGGACCAACATCGCGCTCCGGCCACGGAAGTGGGGTGCGTTACCCGAAAAGTTCTGTGACGTGGCGCACATTCGGTTTAGCAGCAAACTCCCTGCGTAGGTAACGGTTCGGCAACTACCGGGGGCGGGTTCCAAGATCGGTAGCACTCTTCATTCACCACTCGTTCATCTCACGTTAACTTACTGTGACCATTCTGCGATCAGGTCATAAAGCGACCTGGAGTTTGGTAACACCGAGGAGTTTTTCACCCACATTCGGAAAACGACCGCAACGACAGGCCCTGTGCCCGCCGCGGTCGGCGGACCGGGATCCGGCAATGGACCCGCTAACCCTGACCTTCCGCCGAATGGGCGCGCCGAGAGGCCGCTTTCTCTCCGCATCGAGGATGCGGAGTCCCGCGCGACATCGCGGCCGGGCTCGCAGTTGAGCGCCCCGGCACCGCAGCACTGAACGTCGCGTTCCGGGGACCCAGAGCGTCCCCCACAACAAAACCCCACAACAGCACATCAGCCCGCACCGGCGAGCGCCCACCGCGCGCCCGCCCTGGATCCGTGCTGCCTGCGCGCGCCCGGATCGAAACCTGTCCCCGACAAAGGAACCGATTTCGTCATGCCTGACAGACGCTTTTCTACTCTCCGCCGCTCGACGCTTCGCGAGGGCGTAACTATCGCCATCGCCGCCGCAGGCGTCGTGGCCGTTGCCGCTTCTTCGGCGGTATCGGTGGCCGACGACAGCGTTCCGTCTCGCATCGCGATGGTGGCCGAGGTGCACAAGGCTGCCGCGCCCGCCGCCGAGGTGGCGGCCCCCGCGCCCATGCCTGCGCCGCTGCCGCTGCCGATTCCCGTGCCCGAGCCCGTTCCGGCGCCGATGCCCGCGCCGGCCCCGAGCTACCCGGACAACCTCGACGGCTGGATCCGCCAGGCCCTCGACATCATGCAGTCCAACAACATCCCCGGCAGCTACGACGGCATCCACCGCAACGTGATGCGCGAGTCGACCGGTAACCCGCACGCGATCAACCTGTGGGACTCCAACGCCGCCGCAGGCATCCCGTCCAAGGGCCTGCTCCAGGTGATCGACCCGACCTTCCGCTCGTACCACGTCGAGGGCACCTCCTGGGACATCTACGACCCGGTCGCCAACATCGTCGCCGCCTGCAACTACGCCGCGCGCACCTACGGCTCGATGGACAACGTCAACAGCGCATACTGAGCCACGCATCGACGACGCCTCCCCGCCCGATCGCGGGGAGGCGTCGTCGCATCCGGCCCGACCTCCGGCTAGGGTCGTTCACCACCGACCCTTTGGACTCCCGCGATGACCGATTACGCGCACAGCGATACGGCGGCCAAGAGCCGCGCCGAGAAGGCCCGGCGCCTCGCGAGCTATGTCTGGCACCTCGGTATCACCGGGCCCGAGCTGCTGGCGATGCCCGCGGCGACGCGGCGCAAGCTCGCCAGGGCCGCCGACACGAACCCGCCGAGCACCGAGGAGACCTGGGTAACGGTGGCGGACTTGCTCGCCGAGAAGGACGACTGGGCCGCCAGGCACCCCGATCATCCCGCCGCGCGGCGCACGCACACCGACGAGAAGCTGATGTGGGTGAAGCCGCCGATCACGCCCTGGTCGTGACCCGTTGCCGGACAGCGGGTTCGGCGCGCACACCGGCGCTTTCGGTAGCATGGTGGCACTGCACCCGCCCCGTCAAAGGTGACGAGATGACCGAGCGCAAACCAGCGAACCTGAACTTCGAATCGTGGATCGACAAGCAGATCCGCGAGGCAACCGATCGCGGTGAATTCGAGAATCTGCCCGGCGCGGGCAAACCCATCCCGCGCGGCAACGACGACGAGAACTGGTGGCTGAAGGGCTATCTCCGCAAAGAAGGCGTGAGCGGCGACGCCCTGCTGCCGCCGTCACTGCTACTGCGCCGGGATATCGAGCGGCTGCCGGAAACCGTGCGCGAGCTGAGCTCCGAGCGGGCGGTCCGGGAGACGGTGCGCGAACTCAACAAGCGGGTGGTCGAGTGGTTGCGCCTGCCGCACGGCCCGTACGTCCGGATCGCGCCGGTCGACGCCGAGGAGATCGTCGCCCAGTGGCGTGCCGAGCGGCAGCCGAAGCGATCAACTCCGCCGGCCGCAACCACCCCGTCACGGCCCAATCGAACCGTCGGCCGATGGCGCACCCTCTTCCGCGGACGCCGCACCACCTGACCGTCCGCCCCGGATACGTGCATCGAGCCGAGTCAAATGGTCGCTAGCCTCTCCACCAGCAGCCATTTGACTCGGCTCAATGAACCGCACCTCTCTGCGTGCGCGCGGAGTGGCCCGTGCGCAGGCTGGGCAGCGTGGTGAGCCCGTCGAGGGGTTCACAGAGCGCCCACACCTTTTATAAGGAGTACAGACTCGGTCGGCGGTACGGACGGTCTGTGAGATCAACTCAGGGTCAGGCGCCGATGGCCGATTGGGTTGACTCCTCCACTGCGACAACGACTTTGTCGGACAACGACTGCATTGCGTGCGCTTCGGCGGGGCTGATGCAGTCGATGAATACCTCACGCACCAGCCGGACGTGATTCGGGGCGGCGCGTTCGAGCAGGCGACGGCCTGCCGCGGTCAACTGGACCAGCACGCCGCGCGCGTCCTCGGCCACCGGCTGCCGGTCGACGAGTCCGCGCGCGTCCATCCTGGCCAGGTGCTTGGACAACCTGCTCTTCTCCCAGCACACCTCGGCCGCGAGATCCTTGGCCCGCAGGCAGTCGCCCGGTGCGGCCGACAACGCGACCATCAGCTCGTAGTCCGCCGCGGACAGGCCGTCCTTGGTCAGTCCGGCGGCGATCACCGCGTCCAGCCGCTGCCGTAGGCGGATATATGCGCCCCACGTCGCCTGTTCGTCGTCGCTCAGCCACTCCATGGGAATGAAGTCTACTCACGTTTGGTTGACATGGACACCAACTCCCCTCCCAGGAGGTTACGATGCCAGCCATCACCGTCCCCGACCTCATGGTGCTGCCGCGCCTGCCCAAGCCCACCGAGACCATGCGCGACCGCCCGGTGCGCACCGTGGTCAGCGCGCCGAAACAACGCGAGGGCGCGGGCTTCGAAGTGCGCAGGCCGTTCCCGAGCATGGACCTGCGTACCGCCGACCCGTTCATCCTGCTCGACCAGATGGGCCCGGTCGCCTACGAGCCGCACGAGGCCAAAGGCGCACCGTGGCATCCACATCGCGGATTCGAGACCGTCACCTACGTGATGGACGGCGCCATGGTGCACCACGACTCCAACGGCGGCGGTGGCGTGATCGGCGAGGGCGACACCCAGTGGATGACCGCGGGCTCCGGCATCCTGCACGACGAACTACCGACCGAGCAGCTGGTCATGACGGGCGGCTGGTTCCACGGCATTCAACTGTGGGTGAACCTGCCGCGCGCACTCAAGTTCGCCGCGCCGCGCTACCAAGATCTGCGCGGCAGCGAACTGACCCTGGTCAGCTCGCACGACGGCGGCGCTCTGGTCCGCCTCATCGCGGGCGCGGTCGGCGGCTTCGAAGGGCCCGGCTCGACCTACACGCCGATCGCCTACGCGCACGCCTCGATCAGCCCCGGCGGACAGCTGGAAACGCCATGGCCGCAACACTTCACGGCGATGGTGTACGTGCTGTCCGGCAGCGGGACGGTCGGCGCCGAGCGCAGGCCACTGCGCGAGGGACAACTGGCGGTTTTCGGCCCCGGCGACGCGATCACGGTGAGTGCCGATGTGCGCCAAGACAATCGGAGCGGCGATCTCGAAGTGCTGTTGCTCGGCGGACAACCGATTCAGGAACCCGTCGTCCAATACGGGCCGTTCGTTATGAATACTCGCGCCGAAATCATCCAGGCAATGGACGACTACCAGGCAGGACGCATGGGAAACATCCCCGCCGAGCACTTGGCGGGCCGTCGGCTCGGCGAGTGAACGCCATCCCCTAATGCCCTAGTTCTCCGGCGATCCGGTTGACAAGCGGGCTAGGCGTCACGACAGTGGATGCGGCGTCCGGTCGGACGCCCTATCCACCGCAGCAACTATCTAGAGGAATACATGAACGTTCGTCGGCTTACCTTCAGCGCTGCCGTCGCGGGACTGACCCTCCTTGCGGCGCCGACCGCGCTGGCCCAGCCCCCCTCAGGTTCCTCCGGGACCGGTTCGTCCGCCGTCGATACCGGCTCCGCCGCAACCGGTTCGGCCGGTCTGACGCAGACCGGTTCGGCGGGCGGTGCTTTCGCCAATTGCGACGACGCTCGCGCGGCCGGCCGGGCTCCGCTGTTTCGCGGAGAACCGGGCTACGGTCCGCACCTGGATCCGGACGGCGACGGGTTCGCCTGCCCCACGGTCTGATATTCGTGAAAAAAGAACACCCGGTGTGCCAGGCACACCGGGTGTTCTGCTGTTCGGCGCCGAGTCAGCGGAAGATCTTGAGCAGCACCAGCCCGACCACCAGGGCCGCCGCGCCGATCAGGCTGTACTTCACCTTGGGCTCGTTCAGCTTCCGCAGCACGATCTGCTTGCTGTCGCTCGCGATCCGCTGCGGATCCGCGCGCACCGCGAGTTCGTCGAGCGTGCTCGCCAGCCGCGTGCGCGCGGCCTCGATCTCCTGCTCGATCCGCTCGGTATCCTTCGCCACGTTCAGGCCTCCTGTGTTTGATGTGCCGCGCCAGGGCTCGAATCGCGGTGCGTGTTCGGCCTTCGCGGGTCACCCTCAGCTCCCGGACGAGTCTATCGGTCCGCGCGGAGTTGCCCCGGGGCGCGCGCTGTTCTGTCCTTCCGCACAGTGCTTCGGGCTGCTGCGCGGCGCCGGTCTTGTCGGTCCATACAGTGTCGTTCGGTCTATCCGCGCGATGTCCGAGCCGTCGGTTACGGTGCAGGACGTGACCGACAACCAACGACTCTCCCCCGGCGACACCGCCCCCGATTTCACGCTGCCCGACGCCGACGGCAAGGACGTGTCGCTCGCCGACTACCGCGGCCGCAAGGTGATCGTGTACTTCTACCCCGCCGCGAGCACGCCCGGCTGCACCAAAGAGGCCTGCGACTTCCGGGACAACCTCGCCGACCTCGACGGCGCGGGCATCGACGTCCTCGGCATCTCGCCGGACAAACCCGCCAAGCTGGCCAAGTTCCGCGACGCCGAGCAGCTGACCTTCCCGCTGCTCTCGGACCCGGACCGGGCCGTGCTCACCGCGTGGGGCGCATACGGCGAGAAGATGATGTACGGCAAGACCGTCACCGGCGTCATCCGCTCCACCTTCCTCGTCGACGAGGCAGGCAAGATCGAGGTCGCCCAATACAACGTGCGCGCCACCGGCCACGTCGCCAAGCTGCGCCGCGACCTGTCGGTCTAGGACTTCTTCTCGTACGAGCGGATGAACTGCTCGTAGCCGTCGAGCAGCCGGTCGAGGCCGAAGCGGAGGTCGGCGTCGTCCCAGTCGACGTCGTCGTCCTCGAAGGCCTGGGCCGAGAAGGCGCGGCTCAGTGCGGGGAACCGCTGCGGATCGAGTACCTGGCTCAACAGGGCCGGGTACTCGTCGGTCTCGCCGCCGTCGGCCATTTCCTTGGCGACGCGCATCCGGCCGATCATGTACAACGAAACGTTCAGTACGAGTTGCAGTTTGACCGGCTCGGGCACGGCGGTCTCGGCGAACATGGCCAGGCCCGCGTCCAGCCACGCCATGTTGCACGGCCCCATCGGGGGCGCGGCCAACGGCAGATCCAGATACCAGAGGTGCTGTCGCAGCGACCCGGCCACGCCCCACGCCCACGCCTCGATTCCGGCCCGCCAGCCGACGCCGGCGGGCAGCTCCGGCGGTAGGCCGATAGCCCGATCCGACACCAGGGTGAGCAGCGTGTCCTTGCTGTCGACGTATCGGTAGAGCGACATCGTGGTGAAGCCGAGATGCTTGGCCACCCGGCTCATCGACAGCGCCGTGACCCCTTCCGCGTCGGCCACCTCGATCGCCGCGTCGATCACCTGATCCAGACTCAGCCCGCGCTTCGGTCCGCGAGTTCCCGGCTCGTCCAGGCCCCACATCAGCGCGAACGACTTGACTGTCGCCGATGTGCCGCTGTCCGCCTCCGGCGTGTCCACCACTGTCGACCCCTCTGCTCGATTACCTCTTGCCTCGCACCGAAAACTGTGTACCATTTAAACAAAGTTTAAGTCATACACAGTTTCGATGCGAGGAACCCCATGACAGTCCCATCCATCTCCGCCGTCAGCATCAGCGGGTTGACGAAAACCTTTGGGGATCAGCCGGTGCTGGCCAGTATCGACCTGGAAGTCGCAGCGGGAACGGTCTTTTCGCTACTCGGCCCGAACGGGGCGGGCAAGACGACCATGGTGCGCATCCTGGCCACACTGTCCAGCGCCGACAGCGGCGAGATCCGGGTGGGCGGCCACGATCTCGCGCACGAACCCGATGCGGTACGCCGCATCATCGGCGTCACCGGCCAGTACTCGGCCGTGGACGACGTCTTGACCGGTGCGGAGAATCTGCGGTTGATGGGCAGGCTGCTGCATCTGGACAAGCCGGAGATCACCCGCCGCACCGACCGACTGCTCGCCCAGTTCGACCTCACCGCGGCAGGCGATGCCCGGGTCGCCACCTACTCCGGCGGCATGCGACGACGGCTCGATCTGGCCATGAGCATGATGGGCACGCCGCGGATCATCTTCCTCGACGAACCGACCACCGGACTCGACCCGCGCAGTCGCCACGAACTCTGGCAGGTGATCAGGGACCTGGTGGCCGACGGCGTGACGATCTTCCTCACCACGCAATACCTGGAGGAGGCCGATCAACTCGCCGATCGGATCGCGGTGTTGCACCACGGCAAGATCGTCGCCGAAGGCACGCCGGGCGACCTGAAGCAGCTCGCTCCCGGCGGGCATATCCAGCTGCGATTCGCCGATGCGCAAGGCCTGGCCGCCGCGGCGCTCGCCATCCCGGACGCCGAAATCGATGCCGAGCAACTGGCGCTGATGGTCCCCTCCGACGGCAGCGTCGGCACTCTCAAACAGCTGCTGGATCAGTTCGACGACCAGGCGATCACCATCGACCAGCTCGCCATCCATACCCCCGACCTCGATGACGTGTTCTTCGCACTCACCGGGCATCCCACCACGCAGAAAGCAGCGGCGCTGTGACCATCACGATCACCAATTCCCGCCTGGCCGTGCAGGATTCGGCCACCATGTTGAGCCGCAACCTGCGCCATACGGTGCGCAGCCCGGACATGATGCTCATGTCCATCCTGTTGCCGATCATGATCCTGTTGATGTTCGTGTACGTGTTCGGCGGTGCGATGAACGTCAACGGCGCGTATATCGACTATGTGGTGCCCGGCATCATCCTGTTGTGCGCCGGATCCGGTTCGGCGACAACGGCGGTGAGCCTGGCCACCGATCTGACCACCGGCATCATCGATCGCTTCCGCAGCATGGCCATCGCCCGCTCGTCGGTGGTGACCGCACATGTGGTGGAGAGCGTGTTGCGCAATCTGATCAGCACCACCGTGGTGATCCTGGTGGCCGTCGCGATCGGCTTCCGGCCGACCGGTGACCCGCTGCGCTGGCTGGCCGCCTACGGCATCATCACGATGTTCGTCCTCGCGATGTCCTGGCTCGCGGCCGCGTTCGGACTGCTGGTGAACAATCCCGAAGCGGCGAATTCCTGCCTGTTCTTCTTCATGTTCCTGCCGTACGTGAGCAGCGCGTTCGTGCCGACCGAGTCGATGCCGAGTGCGTTGCACTGGTTCGCCGAGAACCAGCCGGTCACGCCGGTGATCGAGACCATCCGAGGTCTGCTCATGGGCCCTCCGATCGGAAACAGTGCGCTGTTGGCCGTGCTCTGGTGCGCCGGGATCGCGCTGGCGGGATACCTCGCCGCGGGCGCGCTGTTCCGGCGCAGGACACGAGACTGACCTGATCGAGCAGACGATGTAAGGCCCGGCGCCAGAGGGGGGCGCCGAGTCTTACATCGCCGGGGGTTTCCTGCTCAGGCAGGCATGATCTGCTGGGCCGCCCACTGCAACATCATGCGGAAGTGGTTGTCCCACCAGTTGTACGAGTCCGTGGTGAAGGCCTCCGGTGGCGGCACCTCACCGGGGAAGAGCAACGCACCGTTCGGTGCGCCGACCTTGGTGGTGGCGGCCGGGATGCCCGATCCGGACAGTAGCGACGAGGACGCGTTCGTCTCGGCCTCGTGTGCGGGTTCGGCGGGCACCAACGACTCCGGCCGATCCTGCTGGCTGCCCCACCGCTGCACGGAGTACTCCGGCTTGGCATCGGCGGGATCGATGGTGACGATCGATATGTCCGAGTCCGACACGGCGACCGGTGCGCGGCGGTCTACCACCGGGCCGTCGACACTGTGCGGAGCGTTGCGTACCTGCTCGGGCTTGCCCGCGGCCGAGTCGCCACGGACGACCTTCGATTCCGCAGTGTTGTGTGCGTCTTTGAGGGCCGCACCCGGCAGCGTCCGCGCCGAACCGCCCGCCACGTACACACCGCCGACCACCAGCCCGCCCGCGAGCACGCTGGCCGCCGCGAACACCGCGGCACCACCACGCACCCGGCGCACCCGCTCTTCCGTCTCACCGACGCCGTCCACGTCGGCCATGGCGTACAGCGCGGCACCGGCCGCGGACGCGGCGGCCGAGGTCTTGCAGGGAATCACCGGCGCGCCGAAGGCATCCACCGCCGCGACCACCGCGGGCTTGCCCGCGGCCGAGCCGATCAGCACCACCGCGTCCGGCCGGACCGCCGCCGCCTCGAACTGATCCCAGGCCGCCGTCACCGCCGCACCCATCGACTCCGCGGTGGTGCCGCCCGACTGGCTGGTCGAGGCGAGAATCTTGCGACGGTCGCGATCGATCAGGGTGAACGCCTGATACCCGGGCACCACCTCGCAGATCAGCAGATCGTCGAATTCGTCGAGCCAGGTCATCATTCCGGCCACGCTGAGGTGCGCCGACTTGGACGACACCAGGGAGGCGGTGTGCCACCGGCCGGTCGCCAAGCGGGTGACGATGGCACGCCGCTCGGCGGCGTCCCGGTAAGCGACCGCCGCACCGGCGATCTCATGGTCCGGGCCGAGCTCGGTGGCGAGTTCGTCCATCGCCAGCTCGACCGCTTCGGCCAAGTCCGCCTTGGTGTCGCCGGGCGTCCGTTTCACCCGATGCAACAGCACGCGCTCGGGTAGCCGGGCGCCGGTGTCGGCGAAAGCTACCGCGTGCACGGCGCCGCGTTCGGTGGAAACGCCGAGAGTTACCACTGATCGAGCTACCACTGGTCGCGCCTTCCTGGTCCGTTCGCGCGTCAGAAGCCACGCGCGCTCGGTATGTGTTCGGTGCCGAATTCGATCCGGATGGGTGGTGAATTCGGACAGAAGATGAACACGCAGTAGCCGTGCGCGTGTCGTGTGCGTGTCCGTACCGTTAGCCTGGATACGTGGAAGTACGCGCGGAGGCCAGGTCGAAGCAACGGCTGGACCCTGCGTTGGAGCTGCAGGACGACCCACAGGAGCTCATGCCGCGGCGACGGCCGACGCAGGAACGCAGCAAAAGGAAGTTCGACGCGCTGTTGCAGGCGTCAAGGGAACTACTCGTAGAGGTGGGGTTCGAGTCGTTCACCTGTGAAGAAGTGGCGGCACGCGCCGAGGTTCCGATCGGCACGCTCTACCAGTTCTTCGCCAACAAGTACGTCATCGTCTGCGAACTGAATCGGCAAGACCTCGTTGCCGTTTCGCGGGAACTCGCCGATTTCCACGGCGAGATCCCGTCGCTGGACTGGCTGCGGCACATGAACCAGTTTGTCGACCATATGGCGAACCTGTGGATGACCGACCCGTCCCGGCGCGAGGTGTGGCTCGCTATGCAGTCCACGCCCTCGACGCGGGCGACGGGCGCGATCCACGAGAAGGAGTTCGCCGAGGTCGTCGCGCAGATGCTGCGCCCGCTCACGCCGCGCACCCCGCGGCCGCGGCGCACCATGATGGCCGAGGTGCTGGTGCACGTCGTCTATTCGATGCTGAACTTCTCCGTCCAGGACGAGCAGAGCAACGCCGAGGCGGTGTCCGAACTCAAGCGCCTGATGGTCGCGTATCTGCTGGTCGCGGAGAAGGAGTCGCGCTCGGCGAGCGGGCGCTAGGCGGTCTGCTCCCCGGTCGATCGGGTAGCCGAGACGCCGTCCAGAATGGTGTTCGCGACCAGTTCCGGGTTGTCCCACATGGGCATATGGCCGCAGTCGGGCAGCGTGACCCACTTGGTGTGTGCGGGTAGCTGATCACGGACCTGGCTGGTGCTCGGCGGCAGCATCCGGTCCAGCGTGCCGAACGCGATGGTGACCGGCACGGTGATGCCCTGCCCGCCCTCGAACCGCAGCTTCTTCGCGATCTTAAGCGCGCGGCGCAGCGTCGGCCCGGATCGGTCGAAGTCCTGCACGAAATCGACCGCCTCGGCGGCCGTCATTCGATCGGGATGACCGACCGGGAACCACAGGCCGACCGACCTGGTCTTGCCGACCACCGAACGCGCGGCGGTCCGGGTCACCAGCGCGGCGGCGAGTCCGACCTGGAACTGCGCCCGCAGCGCCAACGGCATCCGCTTGTGCCACAACGCAACCGGAGCGAGGCCGACGAACGAGCTGGCCATGCCACGCTTGGTCGCCTCCAGGCCGATCAGGCCGCCCATGGAGTTGCCGACCAGATCGACGGGGCCGTTGATCCCGAGCCGCTGCAGCTCGGCGGCCAGCCCGTCGACGATCCAGTCCATGCTGACGTGCACGTCAGCACCCGGTGCCGGGGTACGCCCGAAGCCGGGGAAATCCAGCGCGATTACGCGACGGTCCGCGCTCAGCCGGTCGAGCACAGGCAACCAACACCGTGCCGACGCGCCACCACCGTGCAACAGCACCAGCGGCCGTCCTTCGCCACGTTCGATGCGATTCCATTCGGTCATCGACAACCCCTTCGTCGTCCGATCGAGCGAAGCCTCGATCCGCCTGCGCTGCTCGACAACGACCGCCGCGTTTGTCCGAAAATACAACCGCACCACGTGGCATCATTGCCGACTCTTCAGTATTACGCGACAAACACCAGCTGACTATGGTGCAACCGTCGAAGTTGCCCACCATCCTTTGTTGCTGAATCCAATCGGGACTACCCTGCACAGTAATGGTCAACCGCCCACCACCCGCGGATCGCCGTGCCCTGTTGGCTCGGTTGTTCTCGCACGCCACCGAGCTGACCGCGAAAACCATCGACAAGATGCGCGCCGAGATACCGACCTACGCGCGGATCGATCCGACGGTATTGCTGCCGGACGCGGTGCGCACCGTCCAGCAGTTGTTGCGGACGCTTGCCGCGGAGCGCGACCTGACCGACAGCGAGTTGGCCGTCTTCACCGCACACGGCGAAACCCGTGGCCGCCAAGGGATTCCGGTGACCGAGATGTTGCGCGGCTGGCGGCTCGCGGTCCGGATCGCCGTGGACGAGGTGGTCACGACGGGCCGCGGCCTCGGTTTGTCGGACGGTCAGCTGCTGGAGCTGACCAATGACATCCTCGCGCTCACCGATACCGCGATTCTGGCGGTGGCCCGCGGCCACCTCGACGCCGAATTCCAGCAGACCCGTCACGATCAGCAGCACCGCACCGACCTGGTCCGCGGCATCCTGTTCGGCACGCTCGGTCCCGGCGAGATCCGCCTGCAGGTAGAACGCTACGGCTTGGATTCCTACCGGGAATTCCACGCGATCCGGGCCAGGCCCAGCGCCGACCTCGCCGCCGACCCGCTGACCAAGCTGCTCGAGCCGACCGGTGGCGACCGGCCGCACGGGCTGCTCGCGGTCATCGACGGCGACGTCGCCGGCATCGTCGACGCCGCCCCCTCGACCGACATCGAGACGGCGGTCGGCATCGGCCCGGCCGCCAGGCTGGACCGGATGGAGCCGTCCTTCCGCCGCGCCACCAGGGCGATGGCGACCGCAGACGCCTTCGAGCTGACCGGCGTGCACGAACTCGCCGATCTCGGCCTGCTGCCCGCGGTATTGGCCGACACCGAGGTCGGCGAGGAACTGTTCCATCGCTACATCACGCCGCTCGGCGAAAGTGACGGCGCCACAGCGCTACTCGACACCGCCCAGCAGTATCTGAGCAACGGCATGCGGGTGGATCACGTCGCCGAGGAGATGCAGCTGCACACCAACACGGTGCGCTACCGGCTGCGCCGCTACCAGGAGCTGGTCGGGATCGATCTCGCCGATCCCGACCGCGCTCTGGAAGCGTGGTGGGCGCTGCAGCGCAGGCGGCTGCGGCGCGCCCATCGAGAGTGACTGTCCGCCTTACCCTTCGCGGCCCTCGATCAGGTCGACCATCTCGCCCGGATCTTCCAGCACCACCATGGCGGCGGCCGTGTCACCGTCGTGCGTCAACGACAGGTGAACCCTTGCGCGCGGCAGGAATTCGGCGGCGAGGCCGTGCAGCTTGATGCTCGGCCTGCCCCATGCGTCGTTGACCACCTCGATCAGCGGGTAGGGGTTGTCGCCGATCTGCGGGCGGCGAGCGAAACGTGAGGAGGCCCAAGCCTTGATCACCGCTTCTTTCGCCGCCCACCGCACCGCGTAGCTGCGCGCCGGATCGGTCCCCTTGCTCTGACAGTAGCGTCGCTCGCCCGCGGTGAAACTCTCTCGGATCATGGTTGTTCCGGCGCGTTCGAGCTGTTCGGCGAACTCGGAGATGGTCACCAAGTCCAAGCCGATACCGAGGATCGTCATAGGCCCGGAGCCTACGACCTGGTCTGGCGGTCGGTGCGCGAACTGTCCGCAATGTGGCCTGCGCCGCAACCGAAGCCGTCGGCCCGGTAGGCGCCGTCGCCACCGAGGCGAGCCTCGGCCGACAGCAACACATCCGCTTCCAGCTGACGCGCCTGCTTGGCAGGCGTGCCGTCACCGCCCATCCGACGATCCGCCGGCCGCTCGTACAGCGGTGCCCCGCCGCACATGGCCTCGGTGAACCGCTGCCGCCCGGCGAGCTGACGCTGCTGGGCCCGCTCCTGGTACGCCTCGCGCCGCTCCGGGTCGATCGCCTGGATGAACGCCTCCGGATGCACCACCGCGAGCAGACCATTGACGTGCCCGAAGCCGAGCGAGGTCAGCAGACCGGCCTTCAGCGCGAACTTCTCGCCGAAGCGCAGCGGCTCGCGCGCCCACACCAGGTGCGGGTACGCCTGCATCTTCTCGTCGACACAGTCCAGGCTCCGGTTCGGCGGCACCACACCGTTTTCCAGCACCTGGCACAGGCCGATCAGCTGGAACGCGGCCGCACCGCCCTTGGCGTGTCCGGTCAGGCTCTTCTGCGAGACGACGAACAGCGGCGCCCCGTCGGAGCGGCCGATGGCCGTGGCCAGCCGGGTGTGCAGCTCGGACTCGTTCGGGTCGTTGGCCGCCGTCGAGGTGTCGTGCTTGGAGACGACCGCGATGTCGTCCGGCCCGACACCGAGCTTGCGCAGCTCCGCCGCGAACCGGGATTCGCGCCCGCCACGCCCCGCACCGAGCGCGCCGAGACCGGGCGCCGGGATGGAGGTGTGCACGCCGTCGGCGAAGGACTGGGCGAAGGCGACCACGCCGAGCACCGGCAGGCCCATCTCCACCGCCACGTCACCGCGGGCCAGCAGCACGGTGCCGCCGCCCTGCGATTCCACGAACCCGCCGCGACGACGGTCGTTGGCGCGGGAGAAGTACCGGTCGCTGATGCCCTTGGCGCTCATCGCCGCCGAGTCCGCGGTGGCCGACATGTCGCCGAAGCCGACGATGCCCTCGATGCCGAGATCGTCGAAGCCGCCGGCCACGACCAGCTCGGCCTTGCCGAGGCGGATCTTGTCGACGCCCTCTTCCACCGACACCGCGGCGGTGGCGCAGGCCGCCACCGGGTGCACCATCGCGCCGTAACTGCCGACATAGGACTGCACCACGTGGGCCAGCGCCACGTTGGGCAGCGCCTCCTGCAGGATGTCGTTGGGCCGCGACTCGCCGAGCAGGTTGTCGACGTAGAGCGAACGCATCGAGGACATGCCGCCCATGCCGGTGCCCTGGGTGTTGGCGACCAGGCTCGGGTGCACCCAGCTCATCAGTTCGGCCGGACTGAAGCCGGAGCTGACGAACGCGTCCACTGTGCAGACCACGTTCCAGAGGGCAACGCGGTCAACGGAATTCGCCATCTCCGCGGAGATGCCCCAGATGGTCGGATCCCAGCCGGTCGGGATCTGGCCGCCGACGGTGCGCGACAGCTTGGCCCGGCGCGGCACCCGAATCTCGGTGCCCGCCTTGCGCGTCACCGTCCAGTCGGCCGAATCCGCCACCGGCACAATGACCGTGTGCTCGGGGTCGGCCGCGTGGAAGGCGCGGGCTTCGGCCTCGCCGCCGACGGTGAACGTCAGGTCCTGATCGAGGAACACCGACGTCATCAGCGGCGCGCTGTTGTCGACCATGGCGCCGTCGTCGCCGTAGCGACGCACGCCGCAGCGGGCGACCACCGCGTCGTGGTACTTGTCGGCCAGCTCGGCCTCGGGGACGTAGTCACCGGATTCGGCGTCGTACCAGCCGGGCTTGGGATCGTTCTCCCAGGTGACCAGGCCGGTGGTCCAGGCGAGCTCGAGCACGCCCGCGGCCGAGAGCTGGTCCTCGACCTCCATCTCGAACCGGGTGCGCGCCGAGCCGTACGGGCCAAGCTCGCCGGCGCCGACGATCACGATCATGTCGGCGAGATCGGTGGTGACCGTGCCCCATTCGGGCACCGGCAGTACCGAGGACAGGGTCGGCGGCGCGGGCAGCGCCGAAATCGTCACCGCCGCATCGTCTTCCAGCGCTTCTTCAGCAGCAGCATCTTCCGCGGCCTGCTTGGCCAACGCGGGCAGATCGAGCTTGGCCCTGGCCAGTCCGCCGGTCAGGTCGATCTGCTGCGGGCCGGTCGCGGTGACCTGGCGCGCCCGCGAGGTGCACCACTTGAGCAGCTCGTCGGCCATCTCGGCGGTGGACCAGGTGGTCACGCCCGCCTTCTCCACGGCGGCGACCATCGGGTCGTTGTGGCCCATCAGGCCGGTGCCGCGCACCCAGCCGATCATCGCGTGCACCAGGGTGACCCGGGTCGACCACGACTTCTCGGCCCGCCACTTGGCGACCACCGCGTCGAGCGCGGCCTTCGACTCGCCATAGGCACCGTCGCCGCCGAAGAGGCCGCGGTTGGGCGAACCCGGCAGCACCACATGCAGTTTCGCGTCGACGTCGTGATCGGCGCCGACGGTGGACAGGCCACCGATCAGCCGCTCCACCGACCAGAGCAGCACGCGCATTTCCATTTCCGCGCGGGCGCCCGCGTCGGCGAGGTCACCGGCCACCCGCGGCGCCGCGAACGGCAGCAGCATGGTCGGCGTCATCGCGTCCTTGGTCTTGACCTTCGCGCCACCGGCATTGTCGACCTGTTCGGTGCCGACCCACTCGATCAGCGCGTCGATGTCCTGGTACGACGCCATGTTCGCGGGGACCACCCAGAGGGCGGCACCGTGGCGGGCGTTGTCCCGGTACAGCTTCCGGTAGAAGCTCAGGCGATCGTCGTTGAGGCTCGACGTGGTGACCACCACGGTCGCGCCGCCGCCGAGCAGCCGCCCGGTGACCGCCGCCGCGATGGAACCCTTACTGGCGCCGGTGATCACCGCGATGTCCGCGGACCAGATGCCACGGTCGTCGGTGCTCAGCGCGGCCTGCGCGATGCGCTCGTACACACCGGCCAGCACCGAACGGGCCTCGTGCTTGGCCCGCTCGCGCCACCAGTTGGCTTGGGTGGCAACGGCTTCGCCCGCACCGAGGTAACCGGCCACCGGCAGTTCCGCGGTCTCGGCGTCGTCGCCGAGCCACAGCCGGGCCAGGTCCTCGCGGGCCGTGGCCCACCGGTCGTCGAGCAGTACGGCCTTGCGGGGATCGAAGGCGGGCGCGACCAAACGCGGCCAGTCCGAGCCCAATTCGGCCGAGACCAGATCGACGAGGGAGTTGTCGGTCGCCTCCGGCGCGGTCACCTGCTCGGCCAAACCGAGCTGTTCGAGCACCACCCGGGCGGCCGTGGCGAGCACGCCGTCGCGGCCGGTGATCTGCTCGGTGAACTCACCCAGCGCGGCAGCGTCGACGGTGCCACCACCGCCGCCACCGGTGGCGGGCAGCGATACCGCGACGCCGCGGCGGGCCGCTACGGCCTGCACTGCGGTGTCGATGGCCGCGTCGACCGAGGCGGCATCGCCCAGCGCGCCGGAGACCAGCCCGCCGAGGTCGCCACCGCGGACGCTGGCGCCTTCGCGGGTGCCGAGGGAGACCTCGGCGGTGACGTGGTTGGCCCAGCCGTCGCCGAGCTCCCAGACCTTCTTCACCCGCTCGGCGATCGCGGCAGGCCGCTTGCCCGACGGTCCGAACACCTTGCGCAGGTGATCACCGATGGAATCGGAGAGCACCGAGCCGAAGGGCTTGTAGGTGCGGGCGAGCCGCTCGACGGTGACCGACAGCGCACCCATGTCCGCGTCGGCGGCACCGTCGATGGCGCCGAGCGAGAGCTCGGAGCCGAGGTCGACCAGCAGCTGGTTGCGCCGCGAGGAGACGCCGTCGCAGAGGCCCTCGATGGTGTCGACCGGGCCGATCTGGTCCAGCCGCAGCTTGGTCCACAGCGCGATGAGCACGCGGGTGGCGTCGGCGGCGGTGAACGCGATGTCGTCCGGACGCGGTCCGCCCGAGCTGGCCACCGGTGCGGCGGCCGCCACGGGGGCCGCGGCAGGCGTTGCGGCCGAGGCGGTTTCGACGGTCTCGTCGGCGGGCTCGTCGACCGGTGCGGGATCGGTGTCGGTCGAGTAAACCACCCCGGCCTCGCGCTCGATGTTGAGCACCTCCACCGTCGCGGCGCTGAACGCGGGCAGCTTCAGCGTCTGGGTGGCCAGGTTCGCCACGGTAGGCGTTGCGCCCAAACCGATTTCGACGAACCGCTCGACGCCGAGGCCGCCGTGCGCGGTGTCGGTGAACAGCAGGTCCTGGGTCTCGATCCAGCGCACCGGGCTGGCGAACTGCCACGCCAGCAGTTCGACCAGCACGACGCGGCACAGCTCGACGGGTCGCGCCGACCAACCCTCGAAGTCGGCGAGCACCGCGGCGAGCGGCTCGGACGGCACCAGATCCGCGATCTCCTGGACGAATTCACGTTCCAGCGAGAACGGCCTGGGCACCAGGTTCGGGATGTAGCGGCCGAGCAGGATCTCCGGGTGCAGGTCCTCGGGCAGCAGCTGCTCGAGCTTGTGCCGGAACTCCGGCACGCCCTTGCGCAGCACGGTGGAGTGGAACGGCACATCGATGCCGGGCACCAGGATGAACGCCCGCTTGCCGCCGAATTCCGCACGGCGCCGGTCGATCTCGGTCTCCAGCGCCTCGAGCCCGGCCACCGTGCCCGCGATCGCGTACTGCGAGCCACGCAGGTTCAGGTTGACGACCTCGAGGAACTCCCCCGCCGCCGCGCCGATGCCGGTGACGAAGTCGATCACCTCGTCGTCGGGCAGCCCGATCTGCGAGGGCCGGATGGCCGCCATCCGATAGTCGCTGCGGCCCTGCGCATCCCGCGGCACCAGCTCGTGCATCGCGGAGCCACGCTGGAACACCACCTCGAGCACCGCCTCCAGCGGCAGCACGCCGGCGACCGCGGCGAGCGCGTTGTACTCACCGACCGAGTGGCCGGCCAGCATCGAGCCCTCGACGAAGGCACCGGCCTCGCGCAGCTCGGCCACCTGGGCGACCCCGAGGACCGCCATCGCGACCTGAGTGAACTGGGTCAGGTGCAGCACGCCGTCCGGGTGCCGGTGTTCCACACCGCGCGCCTTGAGGAAGGTCGGGTTGTCCCGGACCACGGCCAGGATGGAGAAGCCGAGCGCGTCGCGGGTGTGCTTGTCGGCGCGGTCCCAGATCGCCTTGGCGGCCTTCGAGCGGGTCCGCGCGTCCAGGCCCATGCCCTTGCGCTGGATGCCCTGGCCGGGGAACGCGTAGACGGTCTTCGGCGCGGCGGTGCGACCGGTCGCGGTCATCACCAGATCGCCTGCGGCGCGGCACGATACCTCGACGATCTCGCTGCCCGCGTCCACCGCGATCCGCTCGACGCGCACGTCGATCTCCGCGCCGGGGCGGACCATGCCGAGGAAGCGGGTGGTCCACGCCGTCACGGTGCGGGCCGGAACCGCGCTGTCCGGGTCGACCGCCGAGACCGCGTGCTGCGCGGCGGCCGAGAGCCACATGCCGTGCACGATCGGGCTGCCGAGACCGGCCAGCTTGGCGGCGGAATCGCTGGTGTGGATCGGGTTGTGGTCGCCGGAGACCGCGGCGAACGCGTGCATGGTGCGCGGCGCGACGACCGTGACATCGCGGCGACGGCGGCGCGGGGTGTCGGTGGCGGCGTCGGACACCGTGCCCGCCGCCCGCGGCGGATCGGTGAGCTCGCCCGCCCCGTTGCGGCCGCGGATGGCGAACCGCTCGGTCAGCGTGGCGACGGTCGGCATGGACAGCCCGGTTTCCGGCCGGTCCAGCATGCCGGTGATGTGCACCCGCACCTCGACGACGCGGCCGAGGTCGGTGTCGAGGGTCTCGCCCGCCTGCGCCCGCACCACGAGAACGCTTGGGCTGGTGGGCAGTTCGCCCGCCAGCTCGATCTGGTGGTCCAGGTGAACCAGGTCCAGCATGCCTTCGATGACGCTCGCGCCATCGGCGGCACGCGACGAGCCGAGCACCGCGAACACGGCAGGCCAGCAGGCGCCGACCAGCACGTCGGGAACCGTGCGGCCGAGCGTGCTGAGCGCCGGGGGCAGACCCGAGCCGGTCACGCCGGCATGGTCGGCGACCAGATCCGGCGACCACGCGATGTTCAGGTGGGCGGTCTTGCCCTTCACCTCGGGCAGCTCCTGCCCGGCGGCGACGGCGAGCAGCGCGGCCATCGCCTCGTGCGCGTCGGCTTCGGTGACGACCGGAGCGCCGCCGTTGTAGGTGGCGGTGGGCACGGTGACGCGGATACGAACCGCCTTGCCGCCCAACAGTGGAACGGTCAGCTCGACGTAAGAGTTGTCGGCGTCCGGTCCGGTGGTCTCGGTGAGCGTGGCGCCGCTCGGCGGGTGCACCGCACCCTTGCCGTCCACGGTCCAGTCGGCGAGATCGCCGAGCCGGTGTACCGGGTTGACGGTGGTGCGACCGGACCATTCGATGTCCGGCGCGGCGATCACCGTGTCGATCGGGCCGGTGGTGACACCGGCGACGCGACGCGCGTCGATCGCCACCGGCACCACACCGGCGCGCACCAGCGAGTACGCCGTGTCCTGCTCGAACCGGTCGAGCAGCTCGCCGACGGGCTCGTCGACGCGGGTGATGCCCGCGACGGCGACGGTGCCGGGGATGACACACACCTGATCGGCCGAGTAGCGCGGATCATGGGCCTGCCACAGCGAATCCGAGCGCCACCAGCGACGCACGTCGCCGTCGACGACCGGCACGAAGTTGACCGGCTTGCCCGGGGTCTTGCACAGCGTCACGAAGAACGGGACGTCGGCCGGGTGCAGCAGCGTCTGCTCGGCGACCGGGTACCGCTCCTTCAGCGCGCACAGCGCGCCGACCGGGTTCTCGAACTCGGCGTCGGTGGCGAACAGCGTCGGGATCTCACCGCGATCGGCCGAGTGCAGCCGAGATTCGGTGCGCCGCATCATTTCCGCGAAACGGTCCCGCCAGGTGATGTCGAGCCACACCGAGCGGGTGGCGTCGGTGATCGCATCGCCGATATCGCTGCCGCAGTCGAAGTCCTTGCGGCGGTCCAGGCCGACCGCGAGCTCGACGTAGCGCTCCAGCCAGTCCAGGTAGGTCATCGCGGCCACATCGCCGAAATACGGCTTGGCCGTGGCGTTCAGCGCCTCGATGATCTCCTCGCGGCGGGCCGCGACGGCGTCGGCGTCACCGGCGACCTCGTCGAGCAGGCGGCCGGTGCGCGAGGCGGCGTTGTCGATCTCGTGGATGTCGGCGCCCAATTGGCTACGGCCGGAAGCCATTCCGCCGGACGCGGTGCCCGCGCCGACCCAGTCCGGGGTGCCGGGGGTATCGACGAGCAGCTGCTTCACCTCGGGCGCGGTGGTCGCCTCCAGCGTGGCCATCGCGGCCGTGCCGACCAGCACGCCGTCCAGCGGCATCACCGGGTAGCCGTGCGGGGTCGCCCACTCGCCGGTCAGGTATTCCGTTGCGCGCTCGGGTGTTCCGATGCCGCCGCCGACGCAGACCACCACGTTGTCGTGGTTGCGCAGTTCGGCGTAGGTCTCCAGCAGCAGGTCGTCCAGGTCTTCCCAGGAGTGGTGCCCGCCGGCCCGGCCGCCCTCGATGTGCATGATCACCGGGTAGTCCGGCACCTCGGCCGCGATCCGCAGCACCGCGCGGATCTGCGCGACGGTGCCCGGCTTGAACGCGACATGCGAGATGCCGACCTCGGTGAGTTCCTTGATGAGCGCGACGGATTCGTCGAGCTCCGGAATGCCCGCCGTGACGATGACGCCGTCGAACGGCGCGCCCGCGGCGCGTGCCTTCTGCACCAGCCGCTTGCCGCCCAGCTGCAGCTTCCACAGGTACGGGTCGAGGAACAGCGAGTTGAACTGGACCGCGCGGCCCGGCTGCAGCAGCGTCTTCAGCTCGGCGACGCGATCGGCGAAGATCTGCTCGGTCACCTGGCCGCCACCGGCCAGCTCCGCCCAATGGCCCGCATTCGCCGCCGCCGCAACGATTTTCGCGTCGACGGTGGTGGGCGTCATGCCCGCCAGCAGAATCGGCGAACGTCCGGTCAGCTTGGTGAACGCGGTCTCCACCACGATCCGGCCGTTCGGCAGCCGAACCGGCCGCGGCGCGAACGCCGTCCACGGTGCGGCCGTCTCCGGCGCGGCGCCCGGGGTGAGCAGGCTGCGCTGCCCCGCCCTGGTCGCGGCGGCGACCATGCCGACGCCGGTGCCCTTCAGCGAGCCGCCGGTCACCCTGGACAACAGGTCGCCGGGGCCGAGATCCAGAATCCATTGCGCGCCTGCGGCAACCACGCCGTCGACGATCTCCACCCAGTCGATCGGATCGACCAGGATCTCCTGCGCGAGCGAACCGGCCAGCGCCGCGTCCAGCCCGCACTGATTGGCCCACGAGGTCACCAGATCCACCGTGTCGGCCAGCGCCGGGTGGTGGAACGCGACATCGACGGCCACGTCCTCGAAGACCGGCGCGAAGATGGCGCCGCCACGGACCTTGGCGTCGCGCTCCCGCGCCTGCTCGTCATGAATCTGACTGCAGCGCTGGCGAACTCGCTCCAGCTGGGCGGGCGTACCGGACAGCACCGCGCGCCTGCGTCCGTTGCGAATCGACACCACCGCGGCCGCCGCCGGGTCGACGCCCTCGGCCACCTCGGCGACCACGGCGCGCAGCTGCTCGGGATCGACGTTCGACACCGCGACCATCGGCGAGCGCTCGCCGACCGGCATCAGCCCACGCCGCCGCGCCACCAGACCGGCGGCCGCGCCGATCAATTGCGCCAGCGCCAGGATCTCGGCGTCACGTTGCCCGCCGGACTCCACCGCGGTCGCCGCCAGGCGGCCCTGCGAGTGGCCCACGATCGCCACCGGCGCGTGTTCGGTCGGATCCAGTCCCTGCAGTCGCAGCGCGCGCATCGCGGCCACCTGAGAGAGCAGCACGCCCGGCATCGACACGGCCGCCGAACGCAACTCCAGCGCCGACGGCGCCTCGGACACCTCACCCTGGTCGGTATCGACCAGTTCGTCCTCGAGCATCCACCCGATCGGGTCGAAGCCGACGGGACGGACCACAAGCAGTTGTGCCGCAACGGGTTCCAGCAGCGCTTCCGCCTCGTTGACCAAAGCGGTCAATTCGGGCTCCAGCGCGCTGTCGCGGCCGATCTCTTCCAGTTCGTCGAGCCACTGGGCGCCTTGTCCGCCGAACGCGAGCGCATACGGCGTCCCGCTCAGCAGGCGATCCAACAGTGGCGATCGGGTCCCAGCCCCCTGGGCCGCACCGACCTTCGCGCTCTGTCCGGTACCGGTCTCAGTGCTCTCGTTGATCGTCAAGACGATTCGACTTCCTTCTCCTGGCGACGCGCCCTGGCGAGACACGCCGCTCCCTCCGGTGCGCAGGTGTTCCTCAGCGTTGGGGCCTGATACCGGCGAGGATAGCCAAAATCATGAGGAAATCCTCACGTTTACTAGGCCGCCGAACCGCATACTGCCGAGTATTCCTGTACGGCCGTACCAGAATCATGCCAAACATGACCCTTCCTCATGTTTGAACACGCTGGTCCATCGGGTTACTAACACGTACGAAACATGAGCGCTCCTCATGTTGACAGTTATCTAATCGTTATAATCCCTGGTAGAGTTACTGACCAGTACGCCACGCCCGCCCGGAGCTTCGCGAAGTCGGTCAAGCCCGGTAGAGTTTGCACGGTCGTACCATCACGCGCGAGTGGCGAAATTGGCAGACGCGCCAGATTTAGGTTCTGGTGTCCACGGACGTAGGGGTTCAAGTCCCCTCTCGCGCACAACTTGTGTCATCCGTGTCGCGTTCCAGGGTTCAAGAGCCCTCGAACGCGACACATATGCCCCCCACCAGGGCTCTTTTAACGCTTCCCCGCCATCGAAGCCAGCTACCGTGCTCAAGACACCTAGAACACGCGCCCGCGGCACACGCGAGAAGTTTGCCCGCCCCAGCCAGGAACCCGCCGAAAACCCGACCGTCTGGCCTCTTCGAGATAACAGGATGGTCGCTGGTCCAACACCGACGAAGACCGGACGTGTCGGCGTGTCTGATCGAGCACGTTTTCCCGAACGCATGCGAAGCCAGCAACCAAGGTGTAGTGGCCTGATAACCGCTTCTACCGCGAAGCAAAGCCGGTCAAACACCCCCGAACCGGACACCGCTACGCAGCAGCTAGCCCTCCGTCGGCGCGAGGAGCGAAAGCTCGTCCCGAGACTCCAGATCCCGCAACGGCGCCAGTGCCCGACCCAGGGCCTGTGGACCTAGAACCGCGACAAGACCCTCCTCGGGCATCGCGACCAACAGCACCGGATCCCCCGGCTCGATCCCCACCCAACGCCGCTTCTCCACCGGCAACCGCACATGACCCCGGCGATCGATCGCAGAACGCCCCCACCGCACCGCATCGCACCGCACCGCACCGCACCGCACCGCACCGCACCGCACCGATCACAATCACGTCCTCCACCACCACGAACCCGACCACCGTCCCCGCCCGCCACCCCATCGCCTCGAACACCCCGCGGCCCACACACCCGCGACCGATCATTGATGACCGACACCGCGAACTGCGGCAACCACAACCAATCCGACGCATCGGGACTGGCCGGCTCGAGCAAGGACTCCACGTCGTCCAGACAGCGGTCCATAAGGGCGTGGAACTGTTTACGATCGAATGTGGAAATCGGGCATCGGCTCCTGGCCCCGCCGCTGATCCTCGTCCAGCTCCATCAAAGCCGAACTTCACGAAACGTGCCACCCAAGGCTCGACTACCTGCAGACTTGCGTGCCGACCGATGCCGACGACAGGCCCAGAACCAGGGCCGAATCTCATTTGCATCCAGCACATTTCACCGAAATAACAAATGCCCATCAGCAGTGAGCCCCGATCACTCCCGACCAAGCGATACCGCACAGCCGATCCACACCGAAGCCACCAACCACACCAGCCGCCAGCGCCGCGCACCCATCCACCCCTGGCAAGCCACCGCCCGCACGGTCTTCGCCGTGCTTGTCGCACTCGCCTCGCTTATTCCCGTCGTCGCAGTCGCAGACGGTCTCGATACCGTGCCCGTCGTCGCGCAGCTGATCGCAGTGTGCGGCGCGGTGACTCGCGTCCTGGCGCTGCCCAGCGTCGACGAATTCCGTTCGCAATTCCTGCCGTTCCTAGCGGCCGGGCGCTGACCTATCCGTACCGGCTGTGGGTGCTGTCCGCGCCGGTGCCGTCAGGTCTCAAGCCGAGTCGCGCCAGCCTGGACAGGTCGACGGCGGTGACGGTCACGAGCGGGGTCGTGGATGAATGCCGCGGTGCGGGGATCGGTGATCGCTGTGCGAAATGGTCAAACGTAGAGCGGGTTGTCCTGGGTCGGGCAACGCCGAGACCGCGCGCCCGCCACGCGCCACCACCGATCCCGGTTCGAGACGGAGCGAGCCGGCAATCGGTTCGTTCCGTCGCGACTTCGAGATCGCAGATCGTGCAGACCAGATTCGGGCCGTGCATGCCCGCCGGTCGGCAGCATCCGGACAACCGGAGAAGGTCGGTGTGCTGCTCGACACCGCGTCTTCCGCAGAATCATCGGCACTGTCACCCCATCACCGTCTTCACTCTCCTTGTGGCATTCGAATCAACCCATGAGTCATGCCCCGCCTACAAGACCTTCATAGGGGTTGTCGCACGGCACAGCGGCCCGGACGTGCTCGAATGCTCGGGCAACATTCGTCTATGCACGCGGCGGTGCGGCTGATCGCACCCCGGGCCGGTCGAGTGCCTCACCCCGGAGGTACCACGCGAACAGGATCCGGTCGAGGACTCCGCTGCCGAGAACCCCTCTCGCCACGCCTCCGTCGCCGCCCCCGGGGCTTAGGCCCTAAACCGCTGCCGAAGTCTGTCGCGGTCGCTACCTCCGCAGTCGGCGCGACGGCGGCACAACGGCCCCTGGGATACCGGAACCACCCGGCGAGGTCGACACAACAGAAATGCCCGAATTCATACGAAACCCGTAGCGGGTCAGCCACTTCGAGCCGAGAATGGCGGCCTAAGCATGTGCGGATAGGAGGGTGGGCGCGGTGACTTCGCTGAAAGACTCTTTCCTCGAGGTGATCGAGGCTACGAGATACGCCCGGACCTGGGAAGAGGCGGCCGAGCTGCACGAGCGCACTAAAACCCTGGTCCACGACTTCGGCAAGAGCCAGGGGCTGTACTCCGCGAACGCGCGGTGGGAGCTGATGCAGCTTCGCAACGAGACGCTCACCAAAGTGTGTAACTTGCTGCACCGCACCAAGATCGCCCACGACGTCGCCGAGCTCGAAGCGACCCGGCGCAAGCGAGAAGTCGAACACATCGCACGTCTGGACGTCGCGGACCGGCAGCTCGAGGAACTCGGCGCCGAGCTCGAACGCGAACAGCGCGCACGCCCGATTCCCGGTCATGCCTTCGAGGGACTGGTCTGGCCAGACCAGCGCCGCGACATCGGCTACGAGCGATAGATCCCGCCGATGTTCCGGTACTAATGCACGAATCTGCGGTGCTCGCGGCTGTGGCACTACGCCATGGGCTGCCCGACCGAACCCATCCTCATCACCCAGGCCGATCTACGCTTCCGGGAGTTCCGGCGGGCTCGACAGCGGTCCCTGGTATCCCCGTTTCAAGATTCGCCTGGCACTGCCAAGGGATTCCGGGATTCGACACACTGTCACCGCGCGCTGTGGGACGGCCGATTCGGATCGGAATCGCCTTGGCGGCACTGGGATTGGCCGCCGGATGCGGAGCCGAAGGCGCGTTCGTCCACACCTGTTCGCCAACGGCCAGCGCCGATTCGAACGTCCTGCCCTACAACGTCGTCCTGCGAATCGCCCAGACGCAGTGCGTGATTCACGAGCAGACCGGTGTCAGCTGCGATACCGGCGACGGGCACGGATTCACCGTGTCCGATACCGCATACACGCTGAAGTAGCGGACCGCCTGACGACGCAGATCCGCTAGCGCATCCTCGGATCGACCGCGAACGACGTGGGCGCGAACGCCACCGAGCTTCGGTGCAGCTGGCGCGGGCTCCCCCAGGTACCCATGTCAGGCGCTTCGGCAATGCCGACTTCGATGACCTGCGCCAGTGCGGCCGCGATGGCGGCGAACTCGGCCGGGGACGGATTTCCCTTCAGGACGGACAGGTCGAGGGGTGTGCTCATTCGTTCTTTCTTCCGGTTTCACAGTGGGATGTTGCCGTGCTTCTTCGGCGGCAGCGTTACCATCTTGCGCTCGAGCAGGCGCAGCGCCGAGACGATCTGACCGCGGGTGTGCGAGGGCGGGATGACCGCGTCCACGTAACCGCGTTCGGCGGCGATGTAGGGGTTCACCAAGGTGTCCTCGTACTCGTTCTGCAGCTGAAGCCGCAGCGCATCGACGTCATCGCCGCCCTTGGCCGCGTCCGCCAGCTGCTTGCGGTAGACGAACCCGACGGCGCCGGAGGCACCCATCACAGCGATCTGCGCGGTCGGCCAGGCCAGGTTCACGTCGGCGCCCATGTGCTTGGAACCCATCACGTCGTAGGCGCCGCCGTAGGCCTTGCGGGTGATGACCGTGATCTTTCCCACAGTCGCCTCGCCGTAGGCGTAGAGCAGCTTCGCGCCGCGCCGGATGATGCCGTTGTACTCCTGGCCGGTGCCGGGCAGGAAGCCGGGCACGTCGACCAGGGTGAGGATCGGAATGTTGAACGCATCGCAGGTGCGCACGAACCGTGCGGCCTTCTCCGAGGCGTCGATGTCCAGGCAGCCGGCGAACTGGGTGGGCTGGTTGGCCACGATGCCGACGCTGCGGCCGTCGATCCGGCCGAAGCCGACGATGATGTTCATCGCGCGCTCGGCCTGCACCTCGAGGAACTCGTCGTCGTCGAGCAGGCGACGGATCACCTCGTGCATGTCGTAGGGCTGGTTCGGCGAGTCCGGGATGATCGAGTCCAGCTCGCGGTCCTCGTCGGTGAGCGAGTCCTCGATGGCGCCCTCGATCGGGTCGGTGGCCGGAAAGCGCGGCGCCTCGGCGCGGTTGTTGCTCGGCAGGTAGGACAGCAGGTCCTTGACGTAGTCGAGCGCGTCCTGCTCGCCGGACGCGACGTAGTGCGCCACACCGGATTTCACCATGTGCGTCTGCGCGCCACCCAGGTCCTCCATGGTGACGTCCTCGCCGGTGACGGTCTTGATGACGTCGGGTCCGGTGACGAACATCTGGCTGGTCCCGTCGACCATCACCACGAAGTCGGTGAGCGCCGGAGAGTACACGTGACCACCCGCGGCCGCGCCCATGATCAGCGAGATCTGCGGAATCACGCCGGAGGCCTGGATGTTGCGGTGGAAGATCTCGCCGTAGAGGCCGAGCGAGACGACACCCTCCTGGATGCGTGCGCCCGCGCCCTCGTTGATGCCGACCAGCGGACGACCGGTCTTGAGCGCCAGATCCATCACCTTGACGATCTTCTCGCCGTAGACCTCGCCGAGGCTGCCACCGAACACGGTGACGTCCTGGCTGAAGATGCACACGTCGCGGCCGTCGATGGTGCCGTACCCGGTCACCACGCCGTCGCCGAGCGGGCGGTTGTCGGCCAGGCCGAAGTTCACGCTGCGGTGCCGCGCCAACGCGTCGAGTTCGACGAAGGAGCCCTCGTCCAGCAGGGCCAGGATACGCTCGCGGGCGGTCATCTTGCCCTTGGCGTGCACCTTGTCGACCGCGGCCTCACCCATCGGGTGCTTGGCCTCATCCAGCCGATTCCGCAGGTCAGCCAGCTTCCCGTCCGTAGTGTGAACGTCGGGCACCGAGCTGAGTAATTCATTCTTCATGGGCGGTTTCCCTATTCACAGCGGGTGAATGATCTGTTTGCGAAGGTGCGATGTACTGACTTTGGCCTTATCCCCGAGCAGCCGAAGAGCTTTCCGGAGTTCGAGCCGAGTCCCGGAGGGCTCGATCACTCGATCGATATATCCGCGCTCGGCGGCAATCCAAGGCGTCGCGATAGTCGCATTGTAGAAGTCGATCATTTGCTGACGCACTTCGGCTGCGGCATCACCGGCGTCAGCGATCTTTTCCCGCCCGATGATGCCGATCGCACTCTCTGCGCCCATCACCGCGATACGCGCTGTCGGCCAGGCCAGGTTGATATCCGCGCCGAGTTGTTTGCAACCCATCACCGCGTAGGCACCGCCGTAGGCCTTTCGAACAACGACGGTGATGATCGGCACCGTTGCCGAGGCAACCCCGGAAAAGAATCTGCCGCCGCGTTTGATGACGCCGATCTTCTCTTCCTCCACGCCGGGCAGGACGCCAGGAGTATCGACGACGAAGATCAACGGAAGTTCGAACGCATTACAGATCTGGATGAAGTGCGCGGCTTTATCAGAGCTACGCGCATCGATCGCCCCGGCGAGGACCAGCGGTTGATTCGCGATGACACCGACCGGCCTGCCATCTATCCGGGCAAAACCCGTAATCATATTAAGCGCGCGCTGCCCACACACCTCGTGGAAGTCACCATCGTCGAACAGCCGAAGCAACACGTTGTGCATATCGTAGGACGCATTGTCGGAATCGGGAACGATGGAATCGAGTTCGATATCGCAGGCCGTGATCTCCGGCTCGATACCCGGATTCACAATCGGAGGTAACTCGCGGCAGCTCGACGGCAAGAACGACAGGTACTTTCGCACCCAGTCGAAGGCGGACTGCTCGTCGGCCGCGACATGATGCAGATTCCCGTACTCGGCCTGCTGGCGTGCGCCGCCGAGCTCATCGAGACTCACCTCATCGCCGGTCACCTCTTTGATGACGTCGGGGCCCGTCACGAACATATAGCTGTCCTCGGTGGCAACGAGGACATCGGTATTGATCGGCGCGTAGACGGCCCCGCCAGCGCATTTGCCGAGAATTACGGAGACGCGGGGCACCAGGCCCGCCAGCGGTTCCTGCCAGCGACTCATGGTCGCGTACCACGCCAACGACGTCACCGCGTCCTGCACTCGCGCTCCGCCGGAGTCGTTGATGCCGACGAACGGGCACCCTGTCCTCACCGCGAACTCCATCAGGCGCGTGACTTTCCGGCCGAACATCTCGCCGACACTCCCGCCGAACACGGTTTGGTCATGCGCGAGAACGGCTACCGGACGGCCATCTATCCGCCCGTGCCCGGTGACTACGCCGTCGCCGTACAGGGCACCCGGGTCGTTGGACTGCTTGGCAAGCGCTCCGATCTCGATGAACGACCCGGGGTCGAGCAACATATCGATCCGCTGCCGCGCACTCGGGATACCTTTTCGAGCCCGCTTGCGAATTCCGGCCTCGCCCGCCGGTTCCTTCGCCAACTCTATTCTCTTGCGTAGGTCCGCAAGCTTCTCCGCTGTGGTGTTCATTATCTGCCCCCTCCCATCAACCTTCCTGCTTGGACGTCACGAGTTCGACCAACACTCCACCGGAGCTCTTAGGGTGCACGAATGTCGCGCGCGAACCCATGGACGCAGGCTGCGGAAAAGGCCATACCGTTACCCCCCGACCGGCCATTGCCTGCGCTTCGAATTCGACGTCATCGCATCCGAAAGCGATATGATGGATCCCCTCGCCCCGCTTGTCGAGGAACTTGGCGATCGGCGAATCCGGCCGGGTCGCCGCAAGGAGTTGCACATAGCTCGCCTTGCCGTCATCGGTGCCATTGATGCGCAGCATGGCCTCGTCGACACCCTGACTGTCGTTGATCTCACGATGACATACAGAGAATCCGTAAAGCTCCTTGTACAGCCTGATTGTTTCGTCCAGGTCGAAGCAGGCTATTCCTACATGATCGATTCTGGTGATCATCTCGACTCCTCATTGCATGCCGTTCGATTCATAGTTCGATTCAGTCGAGGCCGTAGCCTCCGTCGATCGAGATAACTTGTCCCGTCAGATAACCGACCCGCGGACCAACCAGAAAGGCGACCAAATCCGCCACCTCTTCGGCATCGCCTACGCGCCTGAGCGGAACCTTGCTGGTCAGGGCTTCCCGCAGCTTTTCTATCGCCGGTGGCAATTCGGACATGCCGAGTACGGCGCCCATACCGGCTGCGATGAACCCGGGCGATATCGCGTTCACAGAAATACCATCACGCGCCCAGTCGACCGCGAGCGCTCGCGTGAGACCTTCGATGCCCGCCTTCGACGCCGCATAGGCGCTGACACCGCGCCGAGGGGTGCGCGCCATGACGGACGACACCAGCACCATTCGTCCGGAATTCGAGTTCTGTAGATGGCGGTGTGCCGTTTGCGCGGTGATGAAGGCGCCGGTCAGATTGACCTCGAGGGTTTGCTGCCAGGTCTCGACAGAGAGGTTTTGGGCACGGGAGGTGTCCAAGGTGACCCCGGCATTGGCTACCACCGCGTCGACACCGCCCAACGCGGTGGCGATTTCGTCGAAGGCAGCGGTCATCGAATCGGGTTCGGTGACATCGCATATCACCGGGTAGGTCTCGCCTTGGATATCGTCGGCCGCTTCGGCAACCCCGGCCTTGTCACGGGCCATCAGGGCCACCGTCGCCCCTTCTCTCGCACAGGCACGGGCAAACTCGCGTCCGAGCCCACGGCTGGCCCCGGTGATCGCGACCACCCGTCCGGTCAGGTCAGAACTCACGCGAGCACCTCCGTACCGACGACGGCTCGAGTCACGGCGTCCCTGTCCGCGAGCAAGGTGACCCCTGCCCAGCGCACCGCCAGTCCACCCCAGGTGACGCCACCACCGACCGCGAAGAGCATCACCAGATCACCCGGCGATATCATTCCTTGCCGCACAGTGTCGTCCAGGGTCAGCGGAACCGACGCCGCACCTGTATTGCCATAGCGCTCAACGGTTTTACGCAGCACGCCGGGGCGCAGCCCGACAGCGTCCGACCAGGCGGACAACATGACGCCGTTGGCCTGGTGCGGAACCACGTGGTCGACATCGGTCCAGCCGAAGCCGCCCAGTTCCATGATCCGGTCGGTCAAGCGAGGCAGGTTCTCGGCAACGGTCATTCGGGTTTCCCGACCGCGCATCGCGAAGTAGTGGTCTCCGGTACTCACTGTCTCGCAACTGGCCGGTCGTCGGCTGCCGCCGCCAGGTATCTGGATGTAGTCCGCCTTTGTACCGTCGGAGCCGAGGAAACTCGCGATCACATCGGAGTCGGTGTCGGTCTTCGTGATCACCACCGCACCGGCACCGTCACCGAAAAGCACAGCGGTGCTTCGGTCGTCGTAGTTGAGAATTCTCGAGTAGGTATCGGCGCCGATGACAAGTGCGTTGCGAATGCCCGGGTCCGCCAACAACATCGACCGTGCGACGCTGAAGCCATAGATGAAACCCGTACATACCGCGTTGACATCCATCGCGGTGGCCCGCGAGGCCCCGAGGTTCGCCTGAACGAGGCAGGCGGTGGCGGGCATCGGCTGGTCAGGCGTCGATGTCGCCAAGATGATCAGGTCGATATCGTCCGGCACGAGGCCTGCCGACGCCAGTGCTTGTTCCGCCGCCTTCGTCGCCAGATCCGATGTCGCCTCATCCGGTGCGGCGACTCGTCGCTCCCTGATCCCGGTCTTCTCGACTATCCAGTCCTCGGTAATCCCCAATCGCGTGGCGATTTCACCGTTGGAAAGCACTCGACTCGGTACGTATGATCCAGTGCCGGTAATTACTGAGCCTGGCATGGCTATCCATCACTTTCATCGAAGGGCTTGAAAACAGGAAGGCGCTTTTCCCGAAAAGCTGAAAGGCCTTCCTCAACGTCCCTGGTCTGCATATGGTCGACGAACCGCTCCCGCTCGAACTTCTGAGCGTCGACCGGAAACGACTGCCGAGTCGACTCGATCATTTTCTTCATGGTGGCCAATGCATAACTGCTCCGCGCGGCGGTTTGGGAGGCGATCCCCTCGACCATCGCAGTCAAGTTCGCTCGCTCCGTCACGAATGTGACCAATCCCCAATCCGCGGCTTGAGTTCCGGTGAGGAGCCCACCGACCAGGAGCAGATAGTTCGCTCTGGCCTGAGGAAGATGCCGAGGAAGCCGCACCGATCCACCGGCGGCCGGAACAAGTCCGAAATTCATGTGCCCATCGCCGATCAACGCGGAACTTTCGGCGATCACTATGTCGCACGCCAGTAGCAGTTCGCAGCCGCCCGCGACCGCGAAACCCTCGATGACAGCGATCGACACGAATCGACCGGTCTCGATGTCATCGAGTATCCGACAGAAGCGGTTACTGAACTCTTCCAGCATAGACCGATCACGTCGAATTCGGTCCGCCTCTACCAGATCCGCGCCGGTGCAGAAGTTGCCCCCGGCGCCTCGGATGACGAGAACCCGGGCACCGATTTCCTCCGCAGTTCTGGTTGCTGCTTCCAGCCCTATGAGGATGCCCTCGTTTATCGAGTTCTTGGCATTGGGCCGATCCAGCATCGCTGTTACCACGAGACCGTCGACCGAGATGGCGACGTCGCCCGCTCGAAACTCTTGATCCATCGAAAATCATCACCTTTTTGTTGTTCCGGATCGCCGAATAGACCTTCGTTCACGCACAACGAAAGCAGCCATCATTTGTGGCGCGGACATTCGAATTTGAACAGGACCGCAGCGGCGATCGTCGATTGATCGGCTATAGGAGAGAAGGTCGTCGGCGGGGCAGGTCGGTTGACTGATGCCCTCGGGCAGCGACGGCCGAGGCTTGCCTGTTCGAGGGCCCGATTCCAGAGATCGGCCGCAGTGTCGAACGGCGAGGACGAGGTTCCGGCAAGAGACTCTGCCGGACGAGGGCTTATTGTCCGTCGATCGTGCGGCGAACACCGACGTCACGCCGCACCGGGCAGTAGCCGCGACTCACCAGGCGGAGAGTCTGACTTCGAGGCTACCTACGGTTCAGGGGATTTCCCTACGCCCAATTCACAATAGTCTTGTCGAGCATTTCAGCAAGCAACGGCGAATTGTGCCGCATTATCTCGTGCGACTCGGCGATCTCGTACGTCTCCCACCGCTCATCGGACTGGAGACGCTCGTAGACCGACGTGAACGGGCTTCCGTTCCATGCCGTCGCATAGATGTATGCATGCTTTATCGAATCGTTGATTTTCCCCGCCCGGCTTGCCTGCATCAATGAAGTCACCGGGTGCGAAACAGAACGCGGATCGGATCGAGGCGGAGGTGCGATATACCTGCCATCGGATGTAACCAGGATGGTGAACCCGAATCTGATCTGTTCGGTCAGCAGCATCCAGCAGGACTGCCCCTCATCCGGGAGGAACGCGTCGACGAATATCGCGCCACGGCAGCGCTCCGGAATCGCGTCGCAAACCCCGCGGAGCACCATTCCACCATAACTGTGGGCGCACACGATAAGGTCGTCGAGATCATTCTTCGCGATATAGCTGACCACATGGTCGATATGGTCGTCCAGATTGGGTAGACGCCCCTCTCCTCGGACCGTATCAGCTTCCAGCCCTGGCAAGGTGAGAGAGTGCACCAGATGCCCGGAGTTCTCCAGACCCTTCACCACGTCCTCCCAGACCCAGGCGCCGTTGAAACCACCTGGAATCAGTACAACGTTACTCATGGAAATCTCCCCAAACCCATGTTCGATGACCCCCCAGTTCAGAGACCATACCGACTGGCACTGACGTACCCAAACGTTACCTCGGCAAAGTAGACGTCTCAACTCGGGCAGCTGTGATCACGGACACAAGAGTTCTTGTTCCCAACAAGATCTCTTATCGCTAACTTGAACATGGCGGGCTGGAATTGGTTCGCGGGGTCGATCGCGCTACTCAGCGCGGGATTTCGGCGGCGTCGATGCCGCGTTCTAGCGAGTGGGGTGGATTCGTGCAGGGTTCATCTCGGGACGGGGAAAAAAAATGTCGGATGATCCGATGATTGATCCGCAGAGTGACAATCCTTCACCACTTCGCTGGTGGGGCCTCGGAGCACTGGCGGTGGCAATCATCGTCGTAGGATTCGACGCGACAATTCTGAACGTGGCGCTGTCGACGCTGTCCACGCAACTCGATGCCAGCAACGATCAGCTGCAATGGATCGTTGATTCCTATCTGCTCGTGTTCGCGGCGGCGCTGTTGCCAGCTGGCCTACTCGGTGATCGGTTCGGCCGGAAAAGGCTGCTGATCCTCGGTATCGTCATATTTGCTGTTGCATCGCTGGTGGGTACGGTCGCCACGACGCCGGCGGCATTGATCGCGGCGCGAGCGCTGATGGGACTCGGCGCCGCCGTTCTGGTGCCAGCGTCGATGTCCCTGATTCCCGCGTTGTTTCCACCGGCCGAGCGGACGCGAGCGGTATCGATCTGGACGGCGGTCTTCGCCGCGGGCGTGCCCTTGGGTCCGGTTGTCGGCGGTTGGCTGCTCGACCACTACTGGTGGGGCTCAATCTTTTTGGTGAATATCCCGATGCTCGCGCTGGCGCTGATCGCAGCGGTCACGCTGCTGCCCGAGTCGCTCGATCCGACCGTCCCGCGGATCGACCTGCTCGGCGTCTTCCTTTCGACCATCGGACTATCCGCCCTCGTGTACGGCATCATCGAAGCACCGGTCGACGGATGGACGGACGCGGCAGTGTTGACCGCGTTGGGCCTCGGCGTCGTGGTTCTCGGCCTGTTCGCGTGGTGGCAGAGCAAGGCGGCGACTCCGATCATGGACGTCGATCTGCTGCGGCGCCCCAGCTTTCGATGGCCCGCGTTCACTGCGACCCTGGCAACGCTGGTGCTGTTCGGCCTCCTGTTTGTGGTACCGCAGTACTTGCAGGTGCTGCTCGAAAACGATGCCTTCGGAACCGGAATACGCCTGATGCCGTTGCTGCTCGGGTTGGTCGCGGGAGGTGTCGCCACAGACCGTCTTGCCCATAGATGCGGACACAAGCCCATCGTGGTCGTCGGACTCTTCGTTCTCGCTGCCGGTTGCGCGGTGGGAACAGCGACCGGCCCGTCGGACGGCTACGGTTTCACCGTCGGGTGGTTCATCCCCACCGGCATCGGCTTGGGCTTGGCCATCGTCCCGTCGATGGATCTGGTCTTGAAGGAACTTCCGGACGACGAGGCCGGCCGCGGCGGCGGTCTGGTGATGACGTTGCGCCAGGTTGGTGCCGCATTCGGCGTTGCCGTGCTCGGCAGCATCCTCTCGTCGATCTACCGAGGCCGCGTGCACACCGACACTCTGCCGCCCGTAATGGCCGATATCGCAAGGAGCTCCGTCGGCGGGGCAGCCCGAGTGGCCGAACAGTTCACTGCCGCTCCGGCGAAGGCCGACCTGCTGATGGCATCGGCGTCGGACGCCTATCTCGATGGGATGGCGGTGACGCTTGCCGTCTGTGCCATTTCGGCGCTGGTCGGTGGGCTGCTTGCCTGGTGGCGTCTGCCGGGTCGCCGGTCACCCGTGGCGACGAGCACCGCGACCGAGCCCCGTGGCGAGCTCACCGCCTCCGAAGATACGCAGTCATGACCACTTCGCGTAGTGCAACAACGCTGCGGGACAGCGGAATTCACCCAGGGCACCGTGCTCGCCGAAATCGGATAGCCGGAGGTCTCGATTCGACCTGGCGTCAACGAACTTCGAGGACGATCTTCCCGATCGCACGTCGTTCGTCCAGCTCTCGCAGAGCCTGGGCGGCATCCCGCAGCGGATAGGTCGAGCCGATGACGGTCTCGATCGCGCCGGACTCGATGTGCGGTAACAGCCGGTCCCACTGTGAACGCAGATACGCGGGCTCCAGCCACCACACTCGTCCGAAGGCCGATCCTCGAACGTCTATGTCGCGGTTGAGCAATCGGTTGACCTTGACGGTCGGAATCGCGCCGCCGGTGAATCCGAGAACCAGCAACCGTCCTTCGGATCTCAGGCAGCGCAGCGAGTCGGTGAAACGGTCCCCGCCCACCGGGTCGAGCACCATATCGACACCAAGCCCGCCGGTCAGTGTGGCGACACTGTCGCGGAATCCGTCGACCGCCACGACCTCATCGGCACCGGCCTTGCGTGCGATCTCGGCCTTCTCCGGTGTCGACACCACCGCGATCACCCGCGCGTCCATCGCGTGCGCCACTTGGATTCCCGCGGTTCCCACACCACCGGCGGCACCATGGATCAGAACCGTCTCGCCGGGTAACAGCCCGCCGCGACGAACGAACGCGTAATCGACGGTGAGATAGTTCAGCGACAGACCGGCACCAGCAACGAACGACACGTGGTCGGGTAGCGGAAACACAAGCCGAGCGTCAACGGACAACAGTTCCGCGTACCCGCCGAAAACAGGAATCGCCGCCACACGATCACCGGGCTCGAACCCGGCATCGGCCGACGCGACACGCACCACCCCAGCCACCTCGTAACCCGGAATGAACGGCAGTTCCGGCTTGAGCTGATACTCACCCCGAGTGAGCAGCACATCGGGAAACGTCACCCCGGCCGCGTGCACCTCGATCAAGACCTCGCCAGGGCCGGGCACCGGATCATCGAGCTCGCGGTACTCCACCGCCTGAGGACCCTCCAACCTGGTGATTTGAACTGCCCGCATACAACTCTCGCTCTCCCCCGCAACCACCCCGGGCACCGTCGCCATGACCACCAAAACGATACGGGCATGCCGGTCTCGACGGTGCGGATGGCCGCGGAGGATGTCGCGGCTGAGGTTCCTGATGTCGAGCCCGCGCCTGATCGTGCACAAACCGAACCTGCGCCGCGCGCCGATCGCGTCGTTGTTCGGACAGCTACCGACGTAGTTCCGTCCCGCAATACGCAGCGCGCGTCAGGCTCGGCCCGCCCTTCCAACGGCGCACCGTCGGATCTGGCGGTGACCTTCTGGAGACTTGGCATTCCCTGCCGCGATCGCTACCACCCCATCACCTCGAACACCCGCAGCCCACACACCCGCGACCGATCATTAATGATCGACACCGCGAACTGCGGCAACCACAACGGATCCAACGAATCACGACTGTCCGGCTCGAGCAAGGACTCCGCCTCGTCCAAACAGCGGTCCATAGGGGCTTGGAACTGTTTACGATCGAATTTGGACATAGGTCATCGGCTCCTGGCCCAGCCGCTGATCCTCGTCAAATTCCATCAAAGCCGAACTTCACCAAACGCGCCACCCAAGGCTCGACAACATGCAGACTCGCATGCCGACCGATGTCGACGAGAGTGCCCCGGATCAGGATCGGCGCCACCGCACTACCCGCGAAGAAGCAACTCTTCCACCCGACTCCAATTTGGCAACAGCTCGGAATCACCGACACGGTCGACCCTCGTGGGCCGGTTGAAGATCGCCCGCCGGTCCGCCGCTGGAGTAGCGGCGGTTGCGCTGGTCGTGGCTGGCCTGTTGGCGGTCCTATTCAGATCCGAACCGCCCACCTCGGTCAAGACGTTGCCACCGGCCTCATCTCCCTTGACCACGGTGCCGAACGTCGGGTCATCACCTCTTTCTCGCTGACCCACCCAACTCATGCAGTCAGGCCAAGGCGGGCTCCTCTTCCGCGTCCTCGAAGTTGAAGTAGACGGCCAGCATGAACGGCTCCGGCTCACGGTATGCCCAGGTCCACGAGACGTCTATCAGGAAGACATTGTGCTGACTGATCCACTGCTGCGCCTTCCCGAACACTTCTGCGGCGGTGTCGGCAGAGAACTGTCGGCAGGCTATGGGGTGAACCTGGGAGTCTTCGTTGGAGTCGTCGAAGCCGCGCGGGACATCGATGCAGTAGTCAGGATTCATGTTCTGCATTGTGTCGAGTGGGGAGCCGGATTGAGCGGAAAATTCCTTCCCTATCGACACGAAAAGACGTGAGCGGTGACCCATCCTGACGCGCGGGGTCACCGATTCAGCTGTCACGCGTCATCAGAGAAGCTCGGCCGACAGATGACCCAATCCGCGCCCGGCAACCCTGCGCCGCATCGTCCAACTTGACTGTGCCGCAGCGGCATGGACTGGACTGCCAGGCGCCCGGCACTCACGTGCCGTGACGTACCAAGCACTGCGTCCGGCGCACCGAAACCGGAGAAGCGCGCGAACGCGATTCCGATCATCGAGAAAGAGATTCATGAAATCCATTGCACGACAGCTCGTCATCGGCGCCTGCGCTATCGCCGTATGCCTGCTCGCCGCGCCCGTCGCAAGCGCCACACCGACCACCGGGGTCGAAGCGACGACGCTGGCCGAAACCACCGTCGCCGGCACGCACTACATCCTGCGCGAGCTGACACTGCAGCCCGGCGCGACCACCGGATGGCACTATCACGACGGCCCGCTGTACGCCGTCGTGCGCAACGGCATACTGAGCCATTACGATTCGAGTTGCACTGTCGACGGAACCCACGGACCAGGCCACACGATCATCGAGCCCAGCGGACCGGGGTACATCCACATCGGCAGGAATCAAGGCAGCCAACCGGTCGTGCTCGACGTCCTGTACACCTTGCCGGTCGGCGCCCCGCCGTCCCGGGACGTCCCGAATCCAGGCTGCTCATTCCAGTAGCCCGCGAACACTCCGGGCCGACGAAAGAGCGTCAATAGCCACTCGCCTGAGTAGCTTAGTCATCCAGACTAGTGACCGGGCAAGGTTTCTCAACGCACGAAGGTGCCGATGAGCGACGACTAGCTACTTGCCGCACATGTCGTGGCACCTTGCGGTGTTATTCGGGTCAGCGTTCCATGAACCGCGCCAACGCGGTCAGGGTCTGTTCCATCGTCCGCCGGTTGCGCATCGAACGACGTCCGTGGACGGTGGTGAGCACCGAGAACATCTTGAGGAACAAGCTGCGCTGGTCGACGGTCCGCTCGACGACCTCACACCAACCGGGTCGCGCCGTGATCTCGTACTCCCACGTCGCGACCGGCCGACCGGAGGCCCGGACGGCGAAGGCGAAGCGTTTTCCCGGGTCGGCCGCCGTGACCGTGCAGATCGTGCTCCACCTGATCCACGGGCGCCGGTTGTCCCCGCGGAAGGTCGATCCGACGGCGCCCGGATCGCCGGTGAGCCACTGCGCTCCCGCCGACTCCGGGCTCCACTCGTTCATCCGGGTCACGTCGGCGATGAGTTCATACACTTGCTGCGGGTCACCGGCCATCACGCGCCGGACCTCGACTGCGGCCACGAATAAACCTACCTAACAGTGTCGTTCGCTTCGATTCGAGGAAACACCGTGCCGCGACGGCGCGGTCAACACCAGATGCGAATTCACTTTTCCGGGGTAGGTTTTCAGCTCCGCTGAGCGTCACCATTTGCTGCTGGTCGAACGATTTCGATCAGCGAAATCGACTGCGGCGCAGAACGTCCAGCAATATCGATCGCCGGAGGTTCGGGACGGCCAAGCCCGCGACCCTTGCGCAAGGCTGCTGATTGTCGCGCGGGGGTCTCCTGCCCGACCACACTGTTAACCGGCCATGAGCCTCGAACACGTTCTGGGGCAGACTCTTCCGTGGACCGGGTGCCCGGGGGTGTTGGTCGGACAAAGCTGGTCCTGGTTCTGGCCTGATCCGGGGCTACAGCACCGGATCGCGGTCCCGCCACGGCGCCGCAGTCTCCAATTGCGTGGCGACCCGCAGCAACAAGTCCTCACGGCCGGGGCCGCCACCAGCTGCACACCGATCGGCAGACCGCCGGTTGGCGGTTGTCAATTCCCCGCAGCGGGAGTGGCGGTGAACGACATGACTGGAGCAGGGGGCATCGACGGACCACCGCTTCTGGACCCCGACCATCCGCTGCCGTCCGAAGCCTCACTCGATGCCGTGGAACGCACCTTCGCGCGGAAATGGCCTGACGAGCGGACGTCCCGGCCAGCTCCCCACTTGCAAGATCACGATCTCTGGCTGGAGTTGCCAGGGCTCGCGGGCCGGTGAGCTCGCCGATCCGATTCCGACTTGACCTTGCCGTGGCGGCAGGGGCTGGACTGTCGGGCGTTCGGCACGGAGGTGCCGTGATCGGTTTATTGCTCGTATGAGGAGGCTGCGTCGATGCAGCACGACCCGATAGTCCTGGGCACGTCCGGGGTCGACATTCGAAACGAATCCGCACGGATGCCGTGGGCGGCGGTGAACAACAGGGGTACCGCCGAGATCACCCGTGCACTGCGCGCTGTCCCGTACTCCGGTCGGTGTGCACAGATCCTGCACCGTGGTGACCACATCCTGCTGGGTGTGTCACCGTGCAACGCGTTCTTCTCCCAGCGCAACATCGCCGCGGCCATCCGGTGGGCCCGGCGGCACACCGACCGCATCGCGGTGATCACCACCGATGTGGAGCAGGGCGGATTGACGTATCTTGCGCGCGGGTACGACGGCAAACGCGCCACCGACCGTGCCGAACGCGACACCGCGCAGTTCCGTAACCGGATCCGCCGAGCCCTGCAGGCCGCGCGGACCGATCCCGACGCGGTGCCGGTCCATTACTGCGCCGATTCCGGGACGATCCTGGATACATCGCGGCCCGCAGGCATTTCGGGAACCTGCTCGACGACGCCGACTTCTTCCGCACCTGTATGCAGATGATCGGCACTGTGATCTGCCACCATCGCAAAGACGAGCAGGAACCCACCGCGCGCCACATCGACTACGGGCTGGAATATATGGCGATCGAGATGCCGATCTTCATCGACGCCCCGGCCATCCTCGACGTGCCGTCCTCGGTCTGGGCTTACAACAGCTTTCCCGGCTTCTGCCGACACTTCTACGGCGCCGGTGCCCCGTTCCAGCGCAACACCGGCCAGGGATTCGTCAAACTGGAACCCGCGTGACGCCGGGGGACGCCCCGCCGCTCACGGACTCTCATGCCGCCGGTGCCAGTGTCCGGCAAGCGGAGGTCCGGGTCAGCCGTCTGCTCATGAGGGTGATTACCGCAGGCAGCGAACGCAAAGCAACGCCGAGCGACTCGGCTGACCGAATACTGGCCGGATGCACAAGTCGAACGGGCTGAGCCCGCTCGCGCCAACACCAGAGTTGAGTGTGCCGTCGCGGCAAGGTGTCTGCTGGCAGGTACCAGTGCGGTTCACCGAGAGTCGCGGGCTGTGGCATGCCGCGCAGTCGCAGGCGGGACGGTAGCAGCCACAGGCCGAGCGGGAACGGAGCGATGATGACAGTTGACGACGGGCGTGGGCGCGAGGTGCTCGAAAGCGGTTTTCGCATACTCCGCGCGCTGCCGGATGCGGACGAGCACCGGCAAATGTCGAGCCTCGCCGAACTCACCTCGATCCCCCGCTCGACCGTCCACCGCCTGCTACACCAACTACACCGCAACAAAGCAGTCGACCTCCGTCCCGACGGCCGATGGACGGTCTCGCCGCACCTACTCGAAATCACCGGACACGCACAGCCATTCGCGACTCACCGCACCGACCTCAACCGGATCATCCAGACACTGCGGGACCAGACCGGCGCCACCGTCTCCCTCGTCGTCCCGGCCCGGACCTCACTGGTGGCAATCGAAATGATCCCCGGCCGCGAGACCCTGCCCATCGACGCCTACACAGGCATCGAAATGCCCGACCTCACCGCCGCAGCCCTGGTCCTCGACCCGAAACACCAACAGCCACACCGCCTCCGGCCGTTCGACGCCGCCGTGGACGACGAAGACCTGCTCGAGGGACTCAGCTGTTACGCACGGCGACTGACCCTGCCCCACGGACAGCGAGCCGCACTGCAGATCGCGACTTCCACCCGGGTACGGGCGGAAAACTTCGCCGCACACGTCCAGCGAGCAGCCAACATGATCGAAGGACTCACCGCACGCAATACCAGAACCGGCGAATCCTCCAGTGGCCGTTGAGTGGACACGTTGTGGCACGCACGCAGCAGCCCGCACACGATACAGCTGTGAACCATTCGAAGATCGCCCTGATCACCGGGGCAAGCCGAGGCTTTGGCCGCAGCATGACAACCCACCTGACCCAAGCCGGGATATCGGTCATCGGCACGTACCACCGCGGCGCCGACGAAGCGACGAAGTTGACGGCCGAGGTCGAGGGAAACGGCGGCAAGCTCACCTTTCTACATTTCGACGCCGCGCGCCACGACCTGATTCCCGCCTTCGCACAGAGCGTTTCGGGCGTGCTGTCCGACTGGGGCGCCCATCGGTTCGACTATCTGATCAACAACGCAGGCATCGGATATTTCACGCCGTTCGCCACGACGACCGAGGAGCAATTCGACGAGCTGGTGGCTGTGAACCTGAAAGCGCCCTACTTCCTCACCCAGCACCTGCTGCCGCTACTCAACGACGGAGGCCGCATCTTGAACCTGTCCACCGCGCTGACCAAACGCGTCGTCCCCACCGGATCCGCCTACGCGGCAACTAAAGGGGCGGTGGAGGTGCTGACCAGATATCTGGCGGTCGAACTGGCCGAGCGCGGAATCCGCGTGAACACCCTCCAGGGCGGCGCCACCGACGGTGATTTCGGCGGCGGCATCATGCGCACCGAGCACGTACGGGAACTGGCCGTCCAATCCATCGCGCTCGGCAGGATGGGAACCGCGAACGATCTCGCCGCGGCCGTGCCTGCCCTGCTCTCCGCCGAATTCGGCTGGGCGACCGGAGGTCTGATCGAGCTCAACGGCGGCCAGAGTCTCTAACGCACCGTGCGCGCCGACACCATCGGGCGGGACCCGAACGTTCACAAGACACCACCGGCCGCCCGGCGTTCTCGCAGATCGCTAGTGTTACGCAACCGGTGCCCGCGCCAACGCCACGCGGGCCGCTGTCATCGAACACGCGGACATGCCGCTGACCGCTCGGCGGCGCAGCCAACGGAAGTGCACGCACATGCCGATGAGGTTACGTTCAGCCGCTCCCTCACCAGCAAGATCACGGTCTATGGCTGGAGCGCTCGGGGCACGCTCCCAGCAGTTCGGTCCGCAGGGGGTTTCGGGTCGTGAGCGGCCCGGGTGCGGCTGGACGCGTGAGGCGGTGCCACTGATGATGCGGTGGATGGTGGCGACGACGCTGTCCACGCTGACAGCTTTCCCGGCCTCCTCGCAAGACGCAGCCGTCTGATGGCGACTTGACCGTGCCGTGGCGGCACGGTCTGAACTGTCGAGTATCCGGCGCGCGAGTGCGGTGACCGGTTACTGCTCAGGTAAGGAGGCCGCGTCGATGCAGCACGATCCGATAGTCCTGGACCGCGACGAGGACGACGGCTCCCGGCTCACAGCGAAGGAACTGCTCGACAGGCGCCGACTGCCCACCTACCGCTGCGCCACCGGCGACGGACACGCATATCGAACTAGAGGTCAAAAATGAGATTCCTCGTCACGGGTGCCTCCAGCGGCATCGGTCGAGCGATTGCCGTCAGACTTGCTGAGGGCGGGCATGAGGTTGTGGCTGGAGTGCGGCGAATTGCCGACGCGCCAGCCCACCCGCGCATCCGGCCGGTAGCGCTGGACGTCACAGACGCCGCACAGCTGGCTGCGGCGGCGAAGGATGTCGGGCCGCTGAGCGGCTTGATCAACAACGCTGGAGTCACCTTTTCCGGACCCATGGAGCACATACCGCTCGATCGCTTGCGCGAGCAGCTGGAGATCAACGTTGTCGGGGTCCTCGCCGTGACCCAGGCGTTCTTGCCGGCGATCAGGGCTGGACGCGGACGCATCGTCATGATCAGTTCGACCGCCGGTCTCGTCGCGGCACCCCTCCTCGGCGCCTACAGCGCCTCGAAGTTCGCCGTTGAAGCGATCGCGGACGTGCTGCGTCAGGAACTGGCGCCATGGGGTGTACCCGTCGTCGTGGTCAACCCCGGTAGCTTCAAATCGCGGAACCGGGCCAAAACCGAGGCAACGGTGCAGACAGACCGCGCGATCATGGGAGAGGCGGCAGAGCGCCGGTACGGCCAGGCCATGGATGCCGCCACTCAGTTCAACAAAAAGGTAGAGGCCGGGGCCGGCGCGCCAGAGCGGATTGCCACCGTCGTCGAGCGAGTGCTCACCGCGCGCCGTCCCCGACCGCGCTACCTCGTCGGTACCGACGCACGAATAGCTCTCGCGCTGAAGCGACTGCTGCCGACCCGAACCATGGACACGCTTCTGACCAGAACCATGCGCCTGCCACGGCGCTCCTCGGATTGATACTGAACCACTCATCGCCGATGTCGGCACGGCGACGAAAGCGGCACGTCGCTATTTCTTGACGCCTCCAATTGAACACCGACGTGTCGTGCTTTCGATACGCAGAAAGGGGTGGCGGGGCTGGCCCCAACTAAGTCCCAACTAAGCCTTCCGACGTCGTCTCAAGTCGAACACCTATTCGGTTGTCGCGGGTAATCGAGAATTGTCATATCGCCAGGTCAGATATGATTTCCTTCTCGCTGTTGGTAGTTCAGGATTGCTGACAGCAGTCCTCACTTCTCGTAATGGCTTGACCATGGATGCGAAACGGAGTGCCCCTCGAGTGACGCAGGCCCTGACGAATGCGGAGGCTTCCTGTCGATTGCGATCGTCGAGGGTGGGCTGAATATGTCCTGGGACGGGTGGTAGCCGATTGATGATCTCAGCCCAGGTGTCCTGGTGCAGGCTCCAGGTGCGGAGGGCATCGCGACGGTGCTGGTAGTTGATGAGCCCGGGGGTAGTGCCGAGTTCGGCGGCAAACTCTTTCAGGGCGGTGGTGTAGGCCGGACGTACTCGGGCACCGTCCAGCCAGTGGAGATGACGTGGAACATTCGGGGCAGATGTTGACTATGCCGTTGCGGCTGGGTGTGTCATGACATCCGACGGTTATCAACCGGAAGGACTGGAATGACAGTGCCCGTATTCATTTCTGTCGAAGACTGGCGCTCCCACGTATCCACCGCTCGACGGGTGTTCTCGTCGAGTCACTCCTAGTTTTCTGATGCCGGTCGGCTTCTGCCGATCCACTCGGCATACGCGCAATCGTCGGTATCGATCCGAAGGAAGAGAATATGCAGTACCAGAAGCTCGGTCGCACCGGCTTGGACATCTCCCCGATCTGCCTCGGCGGGATGGGCTTCGGGGAGCCCTCGCACGGCTACCCCACATGGTCACTCGGCGAAGAGGCCAGTCGCTCGCTGATCAAGCATGCGCTGGAAGCCGGTATCAATTTCTTCGACACTGCCAACACGTATTCGCAGGGTGCCAGTGAGGAGATCCTCGGCAAGGCGCTGCAGGATTTCGCCGATCGTGACAGCGTGGTCATCGCCACCAAGGTGCGTGCGCCGATGCGTTCGGGTCCCAACGGAAGCGGCTTGTCGCGCAAGGCGATCATGGCCGAAATCAACCATAGCCTGACGCGTCTCGGTACCGACTATGTCGACCTCTACCAGATCCACCGCGCCGACCCGGTGACACCGTGGGAGGAGACGCTCGAGGCCCTGCACGATCTGGTGAAGGCGGGCAAAGTGCGCTACCTCGGAGCGTCGTCGATGAAGGCATGGGAGTTCGGCAAGGCACTTTATCTGCAGCGGGCCAACGCCTGGGCGCGGTTCGTGTCGATGCAGGACAGCTACAGCCTCATCGGCCGCGAGGAAGAGCGCGAGATGCTGCCGCTGTGCGTCGACGAAGGCATCCAGACAGTGGTCTACAGTCCTCTTGCGCGTGGTCGTCTGGCTCGGCCGTGGGGCGAGAGCACCGCGCGTTCCGAGGCCGACGCGGCCGCTACCGCCATCCTCTACTCGGCCACTGCGGACAACGATCGGGAGATCGTCGACGCGGTAAGTTCCATTGCGGCAGAGCGTGGTGTCAGCCGCGCCCAGATCGCCCTGGCCTGGTTGCGGCGCAATCCTGTCGTCGCCGCGCCGATCGTGGGAGCGCTCGACACCCGTCACATCGACGACGCGATAGCGGCGCTGTCGATCACATTGACCGACGACGAAGCAGCCCGGTTGGAATCGCCCTACACCCCACGCCGCGACATCCAAGGCATATCCGATCCGATCGAGCTGGCTCGGATGGCGGCGGCCGTCGGAGCCGCAACGGCCCCCGCCTGAGTCACCACGGCGATACGGGTAACGGTGACCCCGCGTGCACTCGAACACCCACCACCGAGTGGGCCGACGGCGGCAACACCGACGCCGATCAACTGCCGACATCATCGCCGCGCTCTGGCCCGAGCGGGTCACGGCGTTGGTGTCGGTGACCGGCACCGAACAGCACCGATTCGGTTGACCATGCCGCTGCGGCACACTCCAAACTGTCGTCCGAGCATCGGATCTCGGGATCGCTCGACACGACCGGAGTGCTGGTCACACGCAAAGGAGACAGGGCATGTCGATGAATACCGGTGATATGAGCTGGGGCATCGAGTACGAAGCCGTCATTGTCGGAGCAGGGTTCGCCGGACTCTATGCGCTGCATCGTCTTCGGGATACGCTCGGTCTCACGGTCAAAGTCTTCGATATCGCCGGCGACGTCGGTGGTACCTGGTATTGGAATCGGTACCCCGGCGCCCGCTGTGATATCGAAAGCTGGCACTACTCTTACTCTTTCTCCGAGGAACTGCAGCAGGAGTGGACCTGGAGCGAGCGATTCGCGGGGCAATCGGAGATCCTGCGGTACCTACAGCACGTGGCCGACCGGTTCGATCTGCGCCGAGATATCCAGTTCGACACCGCGGTCACCGCCGCAACCTATGACGAGGCGACCGATCGGTGGGATATCGAGACCAATGACGGCGAGAGGACACGGGCGCGCTACCTCATCTCGGCCGTGGGTAACCTGTCAGCGATCAAGGAACCGGATTTCGCAGGCGTGGAACAGTTTTCGGGCCCGATATACTCCACCGCCCGATGGCCCCACGAGCAGATCGACTTCACCGGACTGCGAGTCGGCGTGATCGGGACGGGATCCAGTGGTATTCAGATCATTCCGGAGATGGCCGAACAGGCAGCACATCTCACGGTCTTCCAACGGACGGCGAACTACGCCACGCCGCTGCGCAATATTCCGTTGGCGCGGGCCAGAAGCGACCGCATCAAGGCCTCCTACCGGGAACTCAGAGCGCCTTCGCGGGACTCATTCGGCGGCCTCCCGTACGCCCGCGCACACGGCGCCGCGCTCGCGACCACCGCTGAACAGCGCCAACGCATCTACGAAGAATGTTGGAACGAAGGCGGATTCGCCTTTTTCATCGGCTCCTTCTCCGACATCCTGAGCGACCGCGAAGCGAACGAGACCGCCGCCGAGTTCATCCGAGCCAAGATTCGCGAGCGGGTCACCGACCCGAACACCGCCGAACTCCTCGTTCCGCGCGGATACGCCTATGGCACCAAACGCCCGCCCTTGGAGACGAACTACTACGAGACATTCAACCTCGACCACGTCGACCTCATCGACGTCGGTAAGGAGCCCATCGCCGAAATCACGGCGCGGGGCATCCAGATCGGGAACACCGAATACTCGCTGGACACAATGATTTTCGCGCTCGGTTTCGACGCGATGACCGGTCCGCTGCTCCGAATGGGCATCACCGGCCGCGCCGGACTCACCCTCAACGAGGCATGGTCGGCGGGCCCCCAGACCTACCTCGGTCTCATGACCCACGACTTCCCCAATCTGTTCATGATCACTGGGCCGCAGAGTCCGGCCGCGTTCTCGGTCACGCCGATCGCGATCGAGAACCATGTCGACTGGATCAGCGACTGCATCGCGTATCTGCGCGACCACGATGCCGTATCGATCGAGCCGACACGCCACGCGCAGGACCGATGGGTCGCCCACACAAACAAGCTGGCCGAACGCACACTCCTACCGAGCACCAACTCGTGGTACACCGGCGCCAATATTCCTGGTAAACCCCGGGTTTGCATGGTCTACACCGGATCGGGTTCCGGCTACCAGACGGCCTGTCGTGAGGCCGCCGACGAGGGATATACGGGGTTCCATCTCCGGCTACCTTCATCGGCGCCCGAATCGAGGCAGCAGCCGACGCCAGCTGCTGACACGGCTTGACCATGCCGTGGCGGCGTGGTTTGAACTTGTTCCCCGAGACGGTGAACGTGACCGACGCTCGGGTTATAGAAACGTGAAAAGACCAGGTGCGCTCAGACGCACCCGCATATGTGGAGGTACCGTGATTCGCATCGATATGCTTCCGAGCGCAGCGGCTTCGGACGACCAGCTGGTTGCCGAACTGACCGCGCTGATCAATCAGGTGTACGAGGTCGCCGAGGCGGGGATATGGGTGGACGGCGCCGCCCGCACCACGCACACGGAGGTGACGGATCTCGTCGCGGCGGGTGAGATCGCGGTGGCCCGCGATCCGGATGGGCAGCTCGTGGGCTCGGTGCGGATTCAGCGGCTCGGCGACGGGCTCGGTGAGTTCGGCATGCTGGTCGCCGCACCCGGTCGGCGTGGTACCGGTATCGGGCGCGAGCTGGTCCGGTTCGCGGAACGCCGCAGCGCCGAAAACGGTGCTCACACCATGCAATTGGAACTTCTCGTCCCGCGAGATTGGACCCATCCGGCGAAGAAGTTCCTTGCCGAGTGGTACACCCGCATCGGCTATCGCGTCGTCCGCCGCGGTGCTCTCGAAGACGACTATCCGCACCTTGCCCCGCTGTTGGCCACACCCTGCGACTTCATGATCTACAACAAACCGCTGCCATGAAATATGGGGCTCGTGCATGAAATGCCCGGCCTGGGAGAGGGTTTCGACGCGGGAGCCCGCGGCCAAGCCGACCGCCGATACGAATCCATCTCGTCACGGGCCTACTTCCCGCAGGCGGGTCATGCAGCGTGAAGGTGCTCCTCGGCGAAGGCGACGGCGGCGGCGATCGCCTTGTCCGCAGCCGGGAGATGGCCGGCGAGCAGATGCCACACGTGCCCCATCTGCGGTTCGATGTCCAAACGGGTGGGGACGGCGTCGGTCGCCAACCTAGTAGCCAGCCTGATGGCGTCGCTGAGCATGACCTCATGACCGCCGATCTGGATCAGGACCGGAGGCAATCCACGGGTGTCGGCGAATACCGGCGAGGCCAGCGGATTGTTCCGCGGAGTGCCGCCCAGAACGAGGTCTGCGGCGCTGTGCAGCCCCGCACGACTGACGGAAGGGTCGATGCCGTCCAGTGTGCGCATCGTGGCCCCGGTGTGTTCGAGGTTCGCCCAAGGAGAGATGGCAATCGACGCGGACGGCATCGCAAGCCCACGGTCACGGGCCGCGACCAGAACGCTGATCGCCATCGCGCCACCGGCGGAGTCACCGGCGAACACGACGTTCCCCGGCGCGACGCCCTGGTCCAGCAGCCAGCGGTAGGCCGCGACCGCGTCATCGACGGCGGCGGGGAACACGGCCTCGGGCGCGAGCCGGTAATCCGGCACCAGAACACGGGCATGCAGACGCTCGGCGAGAGTGCCGACCAAACCGCGGTAGCCCTGCGGGTCCCCCACCAGGTAGGCGCCACCATGCAGATAGACCATGTGACGGCTGGTGGCCGCATTCGCGGGGGTCGCATACTCGGCGGGCACCCCATCAGCGTCCACCGGGACGAAGCTGACCCCGTTCGGTGCAGGAAAGCTGTCCTGGAAGAACTTCCGGTACGCGAGCCGGATGTCGTCCAGAGTGTCGGGCCCCTGCCCGGCGGCTGCAGCGAAGACACCACCGCTGCGTGCCGCCCATTCCTGATAAAAGGTCGGGACATCGATCGAAACCATGGCAGGTTCTCCTTGATTCGCAGGTGCACGCGGCTGGGTTCGAGCCGCTTGGCGAAGTCTGCGACCTTCACATCAATGTGAAGGTCAAGTCGAACGGGCCGGACACGTCGTCGTAGGCTCGACCCCATGAGAATCGGAGAGCTGGCAGAACGCACCGGCATCTCCCGGCGGTTGCTTCGCTACTACGAGGAGCAGCAGCTGATCGCGCCCGGGCGTTCCTTCAACGGTTACCGCGAGTACGAGGAAGGCCACGTGGGCCGCGTGCTGCAGATCAAAGGACTGCTCGACGCCGGACTGCCGACCCGGATCATCCGCCAGATCCTGCCCTGTCTGGACAAGCCCCACAGCATCTACTTCGACGATCCGACACCGGAGATGCTCTCCATTCTGGACCGCGAGCACGACCACCTGACCCAGCGCATCGACTGCCTCACCCGCAATCGAGACGCGATCGCCGACTACCTGCGAACGGTCCGCAGCAGAGGGACCGCCACCGCTTCCCCCGAGCAGGTGGCTTGACCGCACACGCGAACCGGATGGCGGGACGGCCAGCTACATGCCGCGCGCGGTTACCACCACCAGGCCTGTCGCTCGACGGCTAGTGGGTCGGGCAGGTCGCGGAACAGCCGTGGCTACACCACGTACACAGCGACGCCTATGTCCACGAAGCGGCGGAGCAGATCTGCAGGTGCGCCACGGTCGGTGATGAGATCGTGGACTGCACTCGCCGGGCAGATCAACGATGCAGCTTCGGCGACAAGTTTGGGGCTTTCGGCGACGATGACGACTCGGCGAGCCCGAGTCGTCATCAGCCTGCCGATGCTGGATTCGGCTGCACAGCGCGTTCGCGCCCCGATATCGACGCCGAACGCATCGACTCCGAGTATCGCCAGGTCGAGGTCGACCTGGCGCAGGGTGTCGCCGGTGACCGATCCGGTCAACTCCATCGAGTCCGGCAGTGCCATCCCACCGGTCACCACAAGTTTCACTCCCCCGCAGACCGTCGGCTCTGCGGCCACGGCGATGGCGTTGGTGACGATGGTGACGCGACGACGGTCCTCGGGCATCCGCGACGCCCTGCTCGCGATCGCGCGGGCAACTTCGAGGGTCGTGGTACCGCCGTTGAGACCCACGGTGGCACCGGCCGCGACCATGTCCGCGGCGGCCTGAGCAATGCGCTGCTTACTCGAACTCTGGCCGCTGCCTGCATCCCGGAGTGCGCCCGAACGGTCGACCGCCCCACCGTGCGTGCGCCACACGAGTCCGCGTTCGTGCAGGCAATTGAGGTCCCGGCGGATCGTGACACTGGAGACACCCAGCCGTTTGGCGGTGTCGTCGACATCGGCATGCCCTTGCGAGGTGATGAGCTCGAGCAGTGTGATCAGGCGTGCGTGCCGGTTCATTTGTGGGACCGCCTTTCCGAAGCCCGCGGAATAGTCCGAGTTCAGGGCACCAATGTGCCGCGCAACGAGGGTTGCAGCAGACCGGAGTGAGCCTGGACCATGTCATCGCACAGGGCCCAGATCTGCTCCACCGTCAACGTCGCCGCGGTGGCTGGATCCATCATCGCCGCGTGCCGGATGTGGCGAGGTTCGTTGTCAACCGCGGCGGAAACGACCAGTCCCGTCACGCTCAGGTAGGCCCGGTTCAAGGCAGCCAATTGCGGCGGAAGTGCGCCTATCGGTTGGGGGTGAACGCCTGACCCGTCGACGACGCAGGGAACTTCGACGATGCCGTCGGGCAGGTTGGTGATCAAGCCGCAGTTCGGGACATTGCCGTACACGGTTCGAGGTGTGTCGCTGACGATACTGTGGATGATCTGGGGTGCGTACTCCATCGTGTTCTGCACCTCCAGCGGTTTTCCTTCGGCCAGCAAACGCCGGGTGAGTTCGTATACCGCGACGTTCTCGGCCACGATGCCGAGGTACTCACCGACAGGTATCCGCAGCCGCTGCACTTCACTGCCATGGCGCAGGTACCAGGGCACATATTCAGCCGAGTGCTCGCTGGTCTCGGTCGGGTAGTAACCCAGCCGCCGATACATGTCGACGCGCACGCGGCGACGCAGTTCTGGATCATTCTCGATCAATGCGTCGAGGCGGTCGTACAGGTCCTCCCCGGCACGGGTGAATTCCAGCACCCAAGCCTGATGGTTCACCCCGGCCGCGCGGTAGGACACCTCCTCGAACGGCACATCGACCAGCTCCGCGAGTCCGCGCATGGTCCAGTACACCGAATGGCACACCCCGACCACGCGGGTCAGGCCGGTGACCTCGCGCAGGTACTGCACGTTCATCACCATCGGATTGGTGTAGTTCAGCAACCACGCTTCCGGGCACACCTGCGCGATGTCCGCGCCGAGCGCCTTCAGGAAAGGAAACGTACGCAGGCCACGGAAGATGCCGCCGATCCCGAGGGTGTCGCCGATCGTCTGGCGCAAGTCGTAGCAGGCCGGGATGTCGAAGTCGATCTCGGTGGCCGCGCCCATGCCGATCTGGACGGTGTTGATGACGAAATCGGCGCCTTCCAGCGCGGCACGCCGGTTGATATGTGCGGTGATGTTCGGGGCGGCGCCGCGGGCCTCGGCGATGAATTTCGCGGCCGCCTCGGCAGTTTCGAGGCGTTCCTGGTCGATATCGTGCAACGCGATATGCGCTTGCTGTAGCTCGGGAAATGCCAGCAGATCCGTGAGCAATCCCTGAGTGAACTCGACGCTGCCCGCGCCGACGAATGCAATCTTAGTCATGGGTTCTTTCCATTCCGTGGCACGTCGCCATCGCTTCGTCCCAGGTCGGTTGGGCGGTCGTGCCGCCGATGCCGCGCGTGGACAGTGCCCCGCAGATCGCCGCGATCTCGAGCGCCCGCTGTGCCGTGCTGCCTGCGAGGGTTGCGGCGACGAAGCCCGCGTCGAAACTGTCGCCGGCGCCGACACTGTCCACTGCTATTACAGGTAATCCTTTGGTTCGCAACAGATTCCGGCCGTCGTAGGACAGCGCTCCGGCGGCACCGTCCTTCACCACCACTGTCGGGCCGTGCCCGGCAAGCGCGACAGCCGCGGCCTCGACGGTGTCCGCGCCGGCCAACCGCATAGCTTCCGCGGCATTGGGCAAAAGAAAATCGACCTCGGCGTACATTCCCGGCACCTGCCACCGCCCGGCCGGATCGTCGTTGGTGTCGAGGGACGTGGTGTGTCCCAGCGACCGGACTTCGGCGAACAGAGCCGGAAGCTGGGCAGCCAGTGCGGGCATCAGGAAGTACGACGCGGCATGGACGTGCCGGCAGCTCCGCAGCAGCGCGCGCGGCACATCGGCCGTGGTGGTCGCCGACAGCGTCCCGGGCGCGGTGACGATCGACCGGTCGTCGTCCCGGGTGACCACCACCGTGAGCGGGGTGGCCAGCTCCCGGTCGGTGATCAGGGCCGAGGTGTCCACTCCGTGCGCCTCGAGAGAATCTCGCACGAATCGCCCGCTCTCGTCGGCCCCTACGCGTCCGGCGAACGCGACGGTCAGGCCGAGGCGGGCGGCGCCGCAGGCCATGATCGCCCCGGAGCCGCCCAGTGTGAGCACCCCGGAGGACGCAAGCTGTTCTCGCTGACCGAATTCCAGCGGTCCGGCCAGCGGTCCGATGATCACGTCGGGGTTGGCATCCCCGATGACCAGCAGGTCGATCATGGTCATCCTTTCAGCCCACTACCGGCCACGGACTCGATGAACGCCTTCTGTGCACCGAGGAACGCCAGCAGCACGGGTGCCACGGTGATCACGTTGCCCGCCATCACCGCAGACCAGTGCGTCTGGTGCTGTCCGTGGAAGGTCGTCATGCCCAGCTGCAGGGTGTAGGTGCTGTCGTGGTTGAGGGCGATCAATGGCCAGGTCAGGTCGTTCCACGTGGTCAGGAAGGTCAGCACTGCGACGGTGCTCAGCGCCGGGCGCGACAGTGGCAGCACGATTTGCCACAACACGCGCCACGTCGAACAGCCATCGATCCACGCTGCCTCTTCCAGCTCGCGGGGCAGCGACAGGAAGAACTGTCGCATCAAGAACACCGCGAACGGCGTGACCAGGGCCGGCACGATCAGCGCGCCGAGGGTGTCGATGAGGCCGAGCCATTTCATCACGATGAAGGTCGGAATCATCGTGAGCTGGAACGGTACGACCAGCGTCGCCAGCATCAGCACCAGCATCGTTCGTGACCCGAGGAACCGCATCCGAGCGAACGCGTATCCGCCCAGCGTTCCGAAGGCGAGATTCGACACGACCGCGGTACCTGAGACGATCAGCGAGTTGAGGAACCAGGTCGGGAACTTGGCGTTCGACAACACGAACCGGTAGCCGTCGAGATGAACGCCCGAGGGCCACAGCGTGGGCGGGAACTTGTTGATCTCCGCGTCGGTCATCACCGAGCTGAGCGTCAACCAGATCAGCGGCACCGCGAAGAGCAAAGCCAACGGAGCCAACAGCAAGTGCCACGCACTGAACGGCAGCCGGAGCCGACGAGCGGCACCGTTGGACGAAAGTCGAACACGACTGTGCGCGAGGGCGATCACCGCACATTCCCTTCCGGAGAGCGGCGACGCGCCATGAGCCGTCGTGCCAGGCCTAGTCCCAACAGGACAACCGCAAGGACATAGGCCGCCGCGGCACCGTAGCCCGCGGTGAAGTTACGGAAAGCCTGCTGCCAGATAAAGAAGACGATCAAGGTCGTCGAGCCGAGCGGGCCTCCTTTGGTCGATACGTACACCAGGTCGAACACCTGCAGCGCGGTGATCGTCTGCCACACCAGCAGGAACATCGTCACCGGCATCACGGTGGGAAAAACAATGTGCCGCAGCAGGTTCCAGCGACCGGCGCCATCGAGGCGCGCGGCCTCGAGCAAGGTCTGCGGCACATCCTGCAGCGCGGCCAGATACACCACGACGCAAAACCCCGACCCGCTCCACAAGGTGATCGCGATCAGGACGAACAGTGCCTGTGCGGGGTCGGTGAGGAATCCCTGCGGAGACAGCCCCACGCGGTGCAGCAACGAATTCACCATACCGACCTGCGGGTCGAGCATGAAGGAGAACAACACGCCCTGAGCGGTCGCCGACACCACGAACGGCACGAAGAACAGCGTCCGATACAGGCTTACGAACCGCAGGCGTCGATTGAGCGCCAGCGCCAGCGCCAGCCCGAAGGCGATGCTCAGCGGCACGAACAACACCGTATATATCAGCGTATTCCGCACAGCCTGACCAAAATTCGGATCCTGGAACAAAGCGCTGTAGTTGTCCATCCCAACCCAGCGGCTTGGGGTGACCAAGTCGTTGGCTTGGAACGACAACAACAGCGACCAGATCACCGGAATCAAGCTCAAGCCGAGGATGATCAGAACAGACGGCGAGATGAACAGCCACGCGGTCCTCGACTCGCGCCGACGTCGGCGCATATCCCGCGGCCGCGGTGTCAAAGTAATAGGAACGGGAGACACGGGACTCCTCAACGGGGAATATGCAAAGCGGCATCGGCCTCGCGACGACAACGCCGCAACGCCTCCGCGGGACTACGTCGGCCGTACAGAACAGACACAATCGCCTGGCCCAAGGCCTGAGAGATCTGTGGATAAGCCGGATGCACCGGACGGGCTCGCGCATACGCCAAGGCGCGGGTGAACACATCGAGGCCCTTGATGTCTTCGACCTGGTGCTGCCATTCGGGCAGCGCCTGCGCCGGCCGACTGAGCGGCAGGCTGCCTGCCCCGATATCCCAGCGCACATCCTGCTGAGGATCGTTGAGCCAATTGACGAATGTCCGTGCCGCGTCGACCCGGGCCTTGCCGTTGTCGAACAGTGTCCAAGTGTCGGGACCCGAAATCGTTATCGGTTTCCCGCTGAAGCTGGGCATCGGCACAACGGTGTAGTCCACCTTCGCGTCGATGATCTCGGCCAGCTGCCACTGTCCGGTGATCACCATGCCCATCAGCCCGGACTTGAACACCTGATACATCTGGTCGGTACCCGGTTTGGCGTCGATGTAGGCGCTCTTGTCCCGGGCGAGATCGGCAACCACCCGTAGCGCCCGCTCGCCGACGTCGGCGAACCCGACGGTCTTACCGTCGGCAGCGACCACGTCGCCGCCCAGATCCCACACCATCGGCCAGAGCCGCCACGTAGTGTCCTCGTCGCCGACGCCGGGCCAGCCGGTCCCGAAGGTGCCGCGGTCGGCATCGGTCAGCTTGCGGGCGGTGTCGGTGAAATCTTTCCACGACCACCCCGCAACCGGCAGCGCGACACCAGCGTTGGCGAAAACCGCGTTGTTGCAGACCACCGCGAGGGAGTCCGTCAAAGCGGGCGCGGCACGCACCCGGCCATTGAGGGTCAGCGCGGTCTGCACCGGCCGCCAGAGGTCGTTCCATCCGGGCAATGCGTCGGTGAGGTCGACGACGTTCGGGCTGCGGGCGATGCTGGCCAGGTCCGAACCGAAGATGTAGGCGATGTCCGGGAAGGATCCGGAAGCCAAGGCCGCCAGCACCTTTTGCAGCATTTCGTCGGCGACCACGCCGCCGCCGCCCAGGTCGATCCGGATATTCGGATATGCCCGCTCGAAATCAGCGACCAGTTCTTCGACCACCACACGGTTTCGTTCGTTCTGCCCGTGCCAGAGCTGGATCGTCACCCGACCGTCCGGCCCGACACCGCCTTTGGATCCGCCACTACACGCCACCGAAACCATCCCCAGCGCAATCGCGGCGCCGCCGCGAAGTGCAGTGCGACGAGTCAGCGTGGTCACCGAATTCACTTACGGCAGGTTTCGCGGACATATTCGCCACTATTGGGCGCGGTCACCTTCTTGTCGCGCCGCACAATACTCAGCCGGTCCTTGAAATCCGCACACGCATCCGTCAGACCTTTGGCGGAGTATTCGATGACGACCACATGATCATTGAAAGCCGCCGCATATTTGTCGCATTCACCGAACTGCCCACATTCTTCGGCGACCGCGAAGTCGAGGCCGTTCTTTCGGGCGGCGCCGAGGAGATCGGAGGTGTTCTTCTGTGCGATCGCCAGACCCTTATCGTGTGCGTGCGCCGACAGCAGCTGAATGAACAGCTGCGCCTCGTTCGTGGAGAACAGGCCTTGCGACCGTTCATAGCTGTCGTAATTATCGGGTTCGACACCCTGGAAACCCTTCGCGGCGCAGATGTCGATCCAGCCGTTGACCTTCGCGGCGATGCGCTTACGCTTGCCGTCCTCGCGCAAATCCAGGATCGCCTCGCCCGGCCATCCCTCATCCTCGATGACCTCACCGTTCTCGTTGCGCAGCAGGAGATCTGGATCCCACTGCCCCTGGGCGCCCTGTTGGGTTTGGAATGCGTTCACATAGCAGATGTTGTAAACGCCGGGCACCGGCTCCTTGGTGTAGTCACGCGAAATCACGCTGACTCCGGCAGGCGGGGTGTACGGCGCGCCGATTTGGTAATCGAATTCCGCATGCGGCGTCGGAAGAACCACGGGCGGCGCAGCGGATGCCGGCCCGGCCGAAGCGAGGAGGACGATCGATACGCAAGCGATAGCCAAGGCAGTTGTGGCAGCCACCCGAACACGATTGATGCTCATCTTGATTCCCATTGACTACTGCGGGTGGCGACCCCGCCTCGGACGGAATCAGAATCCGTCCTGGCGACTGGGGCCGGGCTCAGGTTGTTCACCGATTACCGGCTGGGCGCACCTCGGGCGTCGAATACGGCTCGACGCCCATGGAGTCAAACAAAGATTTCCGCGTACGTCAAGAAGCTGCAGAATCGGATTCGAAGATCGATCGAAACCGATCATCCAACCACCCTGCACTATCAGAACTTAACGCCGTCCTCGTTGTCGATCAGGCCTGCTGCGCGGCGCACTCAGCAGTCGCAGGTGGTCGGCATCGGCTCGAGCGGGGAACAGGAAGCGGCGGCGCGGGAAGGCGTAGGACAGCTCGTGGCGTAGGTCGACCAACGCCTGTTGTCCCCCGGCGCCGCTGTGACCGAACGCGCCGGCGCCGAGAACCGGGTAGGTCTCCGACGACGACCGCCGCAGCGTGTGGTGATCAACTGCCCCAACGACACTGGCAGCTCGCCGTGGACCGGGAATGCTCGCTCATAGCCTCGGTGTCGACTCCGAGACATTGCCCCGTAGTAGTCGGACTTGGTGTCGATCCCCAGATCCCGAAGATATGGCGTTGTCGAACATGAGCGCTCATGCAGCGCACATGCCCTCAGCTGATCGCTGCTGTGACGTCGATTTGCGCAATTCTGTGCATCGTCCGCGTCGGAGTTTCGTCCTAGTGTCGCGGTCGTGACCGAGATCAAACCCTTTCCGATAAGCGTTCCCGAACGTGACCTGGAGGACCTGCGAGAGCGTCTCGACCGTGTTCGGCTTCCCGAAGTAGAGACGGTTCCCGACGGTACCCAGGGCATCGGCTTGGAACGTCTGCAGAGCCTGCTGGCCGCCTGGCGGCAGCACGAGTGGCGAGCTCTGGAGAAGCGATGGAATGCGTTGCCGCACTACCGAACTCGTCTGGATGGCCTGAACATCGCGTTCTGGCATGTGCGCTCGCGCGAGCCCGACGCGTTTCCTCTGGTGTTGACACACGGCTGGCCCGGCTCGGTGCTGGAGTTCGAAAGCGTCATCGGACCGCTGACCGACCCGGTCGCGCACGGCGGCTCCGCCGGCGACGCCTTCGACGTGGTCATACCCGCCCTGCCCGGTTTCGGGTTCAGCGAGCGGCCTCAGGAACCCGGCTGGAACCCTAGCCGTACCGCACGGGCCTGGGCAGATCTTATGACCAGGCTCGGGTACGAACGCTTCGGGGCGCACGGCGGCGACTGGGGCGCGCACGTAAGCACCGAGCTGGCTCGCCTGGCACCCGAACGTGTTGCCGCCCTGCATCTGACCATGCCGATCGCCGCTCCCCTGCCCGAGGATGTGGCGACAGCCGACGACGCGGAACAAGCCATGCTCGCCAAACGTGACAGATTCATGCGGACCGGCCCCACCCATGTGATTGTCCAAGGCATGCTCCCGCAGACGCTCGGCTACTCCCTGCTCGACTCGCCGGCCGGGCTCGCCGCGTGGCTGAGCGAGGCGCTGGTCGCGTTTTCGGATACCCGCCCCGAAGCGGGTGGTGGTGTCAGCGTGGCGCAACAGGTGGACGACATTGCCCTGTATTGGTTCACCGGCACTGGCGCCTCCACCGCTCGCTGGTACTGGGAGGCGGTGCGATGGACGCCGCGCAGCGCGGAGGCGCAGAACGCACAGACGGTGACGGTTCCTACGGCCTGCACATTGTTTCCGGCCGAACCGTTCCCAGTCGCCCGGAGCTGGGCGCAACGGCGCTATCGCAATCTCATCAGCTGGAACGAGATGGAGTTCGGCGGCCACTATCCAGGCTGGGAAAGTCCCGGTGTGCTGGTCGGTGAGCTCAGAAACGCCTTCCGCCAGGTCCGCGGTCGCTAGAGCCGTGCTGGCTTACCTGACGGTTGCCAGCGTGACGGGCGGACACCGGTCTCGCGGACGAAAACCGCGGAAAGGTGTGCAGCGCTGTAGAATCCGCACAGTTGCGCTGCCCGGACGACCGTGACGCCCCGTTCCAGCAGTCGTTTGACCTCAGCGATGCGGAGCAGGGTGAGATAGCGGTGCGGTGTGTGGCCAGTGGCTCGCTTGAACATTCGCAAGAAGTGGTAGGGACTGAAACGAGCCACACCGGCCAGGTCCGCGAGAGTCACGGTCCGCTCCATCTGATCCTGCATGTACACCACCGCCCGCAGCACAGGGCTTCCGGCTTCTCCGGGGACGAGTTCGCGGTCACGGGTAAGCAGCTCGACGAGTGCGCTGCCGTCTGATCCACCGCTCAGCGCGTGCTGCCTTGAATTACCTGACCTGCACATCCGATTCCTTCCTGCTTCTTCCTGTCTTGCGGCCGCCACTCCGTTTCCGCCGCTCCGACCGGTGACGATTACGGCGTGACCAGCACAATCCCTGTCCGGAAATACGTCGTCGATCCACCGAGCCCACGCATGCGGATGCGTCCGGGTGCGCCTGTCCATTTCACGTACCGACAACCGGGCATCAGCCACGCTCACCGACTCGCGTGACAGTCAAAACCATGCCGCCGCGACATGGTCAAATCGCGTCAGCAGCTGACAGCCACCAGAGATCCAAGATCAGAGCGCGCGTATGGCGGGTGAGCAAGTGCACGGTCAACAAGGCCGCAGCCGCCTCGGCATACAGGTCGTCACCCCCGCCCGTGCCGCCGAGCGCCAGGACGGTCTCCTCGATCATCGGGTCCCCTGCGGACAACGACGCGGCCATGGCGTCGAAATCCACCGCGCAGCCATCCAGTTGCGCCGCAACCGAATCCACGATGCCCCGCGGAATATGGACCACCACACTGCGCATCGCCCCTTCCCCCCGATAACGACCCGTCCATCTGCATCGGGGGTAACGGAGAACAGCGCACCCTCCGCACGGCGGCCCCCTTCGCTCAGCATTGCTTGACCATGCCGCTACGTCACGGCCGACACTGTTGGTCGAGTCGACGGAGACCGTGCTGAGTGCGGCAGCACAAGGCACCGATCTCGCCCCAGCTCGACCAGGCACTGGCTGCCGTCGCAAAATTCCTCTCCCGGTAACGGTCCTCAGGAGCACATCATGACCACCTCCCCAGCGTCACCCACTGCCGCCGGGTCCGGCGCGAACGCCACCGCTGCCTTCCGTGCCAGCGTCACCCGGAGCGGTCCTGCCGACGCCGACCGGCAGCGTGTCAGCACCGTCGTGCAAGCCCTCGTCGACGCCGTCCGCGGTGTGATCCGCGACCACGAGATCACCTACCCGGAGTTCCGGAGGGCCGAGCAATGGATGATGGACCTCGGCGAGGGCGGAGAATGGCCGCTGTTCCTGGATGTGTTCGTCGAGCACGAGGTCGAGAGTGTTGCCGAACGCACGCAGCACGGCACCAAGGGCACCATCGAGGGTCCCTACTACCTGCCCGGCCAGAAACGCCTGCCCGCGACGGCTACCCTCCCGCAGCGCGACGACGAGAAGGGCGACACCCTCGTCCTCACCGGCCAGGTCCGCGCCCTCGACGGAACCCCGCTCGGCGGCGCCGAAGTGGACATCTGGCAGGCCGACGCCGACGGGTACTACTCCGGCTTCGCCCCGCACATCCCCGACGGAAACCTCCGTGGCGTGATCACCACCGACGAGCAGGGCCGGTTCGAGATCACCACCGTCCGGCCCGCGCCGTACCAGATCCCCACGGACGGCCCCACCGGCGCACTCCTCACCGCCGCAGGCTGGCATCCCTGGCGCCCGGCCCACCTGCACCTGATCGTCTGCGCTACCGGATACCGGCAGATCACCACCCAGCTGTACTTCCAGGGTGGCGACTGGCTCGACTCCGATGTCGCGAGCGCCACCAAAGACGAGCTCATCCTCGCCACTGTTCGTCTAGGCGACGGCCTGTTGTGCGCCAGTTACGACTTCGACCTCGAACCCGTCTGACCAGTCAATGCGGCGTGCGGCCGGGCGCGACCTGGCCGTACCCGGGCCTTCTATGACCTGATCCGTGCCCGACAACCCTGTGGCGCATCTTCCAACTTGACTGTGCCGTGGCGGCATGAACTGGACTGTCGACTGTCCGGCGCGCAGATGTCGTGATCGTTTCCCACCCGGAGCACGAAAGGATTCCCATGATGCTGTATCTGACCGACACGCCGGAATCGGCGGCGGTGCACACCTCCACCACCTGGCCAGCAGGCACGCCATTCTTTCGTGAGACGTCCCGCGTCGGAAAACTCCAGGAATCACCCAACCGACGACCGCTCAGAGTCGACGGCCCCGCCGCATTGTCCATCCGCACCACTGATTAGGAACCGCTCATGGCCGCACAGTCGCCGAACCAGACAGATCTACCCCCTGACGCCCTGTCGAACGTACTCCCTGACTCCACACTGTCCACCTTCACCGCCGACGATCTCGCCGAACTCGTTGTCCTGCAACGATGCTGCTGGGTCCCAGAGGCAGCGCTCAACAACATGCTCGACCTCCCCCCACTGCACGAAACCCACGACGAGGTACTGGCGTGGGCGACCACATCGACGACTCTGGTCGTGCGACAACACGGACGTCTGGTCGCCGCGGTACGCGGCCAGGTCGAAGACAGCGACTGGCACGTCGGCCGACTCATGGTCGCCCCCGACCTCACCGGCCGGGGAATCGGTCGCCATCTGCTGCGCCTGATCGAAACTCTCGCACCCCCGCACATCGAACAATTCATCCTGTTCACCGGCGCCCGCAGCGAACGCAACATCCGCATGTACCAGAACGCGAGCTACCGACTCCTCCCCACACCGGACCCCCTCCCGCCCAACCACATCAGCGGCGCGGTCCACATGGTGAAACCCCGGCTATGAGACGCCGGGCCGGGCTTACGCGGCGGCGATCGACAACAAGCACGTGGCGACGGTGGCGGCGTTCCCGCGGAACATCCACGCCCCATCGGCCCACGGGCTGACCAACCACAGCCGAACCACTCTCGACGACCCTAGCTATACAGAGGCATACGGGATCGGCTGGCAGCTGGACCCGCCCGGCAGCCCTCCAGCTGGCGAGAGTGCTGGGGTCAGGACGCGCGCCGATGGGCCGCCGAGGAGGGCATACGAGACGGTCGCGTACCGCTCATGGCGGCGGTCAGGATGACTCCGAGCAGGGTTGTCGGCCTGCCGCGGCCAGCGGCACCGGGGGCGGACTGCGCGTCCGGCGGATCGGAAGGGTGGTTGTCGGTCACTGTTGTTCATTCCTTGTCACTGAGCCGATCAGGCTTCGGTAATAGCTGATTACTTAAGTTATAGACTATAACCAAACTTGGTTTGAGGCAATCATCGAAGTGATAGCCTCTAACCTCGGTGGTGGACAGCCAGGCAAAGGGGGCAGTCGTGACGGACACGCCGGTGAAGAGTCCACGCGAGCGCTATCGCGTGCAGATGCAGGCAGAGATCAAGCAGTGCGCCTGGGAACAGATGGCTACCGACGGTCCGTCCGCGCTGTCGCTCAAGGCGATCGCCAAGCGCATGGGCATGAGCGGACCCGCCCTGTACCGGTACTACGCCAGCCGCGACGAGTTGATCACCGCGCTCATTCGCGATTCCTATCGGAGCCTGGCCGACACCCTCCGCACGGCCCGAGACTCCGGCGCTGACGCGGTCGGGCTCGCCGACGCCGCGCGGGAATGGGCGCTGGCCGACCCTCAGCGATACTTTCTCATGTACGGCACGCCGATCCCCGGCTATCGCGCCCCCGACGACACCATTTCGATTGCCCAGGAGATCATGGCGGTGTTGATCGAGGCATTCGCCGCGCAGCCCATCGACGAGCAGGCGACACCGTTCGACGCCAACCTCGAACACCATCGCCATTGGGCCCCGGACGATTCCGTACCGACCACCACCGTGCACCGCGCCCTGTCGTTCTGGACTCGAACCCACGGCGTCCTGTCCCTCGAACTCGCCGGCCACTTCACCGGAATGGAGTTCGACCCCGCTCTCCTATACGCCGACGAATTGAACAGCCTTGCGCCACGCTGAATTCAGCACCCTTTGAAGCGGTTGTCGCCGGACCACCCCGTGTTGGCCCAGATCTTCGGTGACGCGGGGGTAGATCCCGGCGAGTTCGTGAAGCGGTGTGCGTGGCTTACCGGTTTATGAGCTGATCCGTTGAGCTGGCACTGTCATGTCGTCGACCCGTCCCATCCGGCGAACTCGGCCACATGCCGAGCCGACGACATCGCGGCAATGATTGCCTCGGTCCGAGCCGTGAGAGCTGGCACGACGGAATCGTCGGTGGGGATGTAGAGGCGCTCCTCGCGGATCGCGTCGAGGGCCAGCTGCCCGGCATCGTCGTTGGTTACATTGCTGTTGTTCAGGACCGCGTGGGCTTTTTCGAGTTTCTCGGCGTGCTGCTGTGACTGGGCGGGCGCGTGCTCCGGTCGCAGCCGATGGGCGTTGCGGAGAATGTCGGTGGCGACCGCGCCGGGGCACAGGAGGCTGACGCCGATGCCGAATCTGGCCAGTTCCGCGCGCATCGACTCGGTCAGGCCGACGATTCCGAATTTCGATGTTTCATACAGGAACCCGGTTCCGGCGGGTACCAATCCCGCTGCCGACGCGGAATTGACGATGTAGGAATCACCGCCCCGATTGATCATGCGTGGCACGAAGGTCTGCATGCCGTTGTAGACGCCGCCGAGGTTGACGCCGATCACCCAGTCCCAGAGGGTGTAGTTCATCTGGGTGGGCGAGATGAATTCGTGCACACCGGCGTTGTTGAACAGCAGCGACACGGGGCCGAGATCGGATTCGACTTGGTCGGCAACGCGTTCGTAGGCCTCGCGGTCGCGGACGTCGAGGAGATATGTCTCGGTTCTGGTCAGGTCCGACAGTTCGGTCCTTGCCTGAGCGAGTGCGTTCTCGTCGACGTCGACGAGGGCCAGGGTGATACCGGCCTTGGCGCAGGCACGTGCTATGCCGAGCCCGATGCCCCGCGCACCGCCGGTGATGAAGGCCGTCCGGCCTTTGAAGTTGTCCACTTTGTTCCTGCTTTCCGGTGTTGGTGCATCTGGTGAGTGAATGCTGACGATCAGAGAGAACGCGGGTCTCTTTCGTTGGTCACGTCGAATTTGCGCACCTCATTGCGCATATGGGGGATCCATTTGGTGAAGAGCGCCTTGACCTCTGGTGTGGCGAGGTGTCGGTCGAGGGCTTCCTGCGATGACCATTGCTCGAGCACCGTGACAGTCCCGGACGCCGCGTCGTGCAGGGTGAAAGAGATCAGTAAGTTTCCGGGATTCGCCGCGGCGATCGGGTAGGTCGACTGGGCTTCGGCGACGAACGTTTCGACGTCGCGCGTGGGCACGAAGACCCGGCCGGAGACAATGATGGTCGTCCGGGCGTGGTGCTCGTCTGCCTCGTCGTGGTGCGGATTCACTGTTGCGACTCATCCTTCGTATTCGGGCGCGGCGCGGTCCGTCTCCGCGCGAGCAGTGAACCGCCGGAGTTACACCCGCACTTCGCTGCGTCGTGCAGGAAGCTGACCGCAGCCCATCGAGGTGCCGGTACCGCGATCGGACCGAAGCGTAGCCAGGCCGGCAGGCGGCCAGACACCCGCTGAACGGCTGGAACAGTCAGCCTTTCGGTGGAGGCCAGCGTACGTTTGCAGGTTGTCGGCGCTCGTTGAATCCGGATGATCTGCCGCTCCGGTATTCGCGCGATGGCGAATGTGCCAGCCGTTCTCCAGGTGTACTGGTCCGCAGTTGTGTACCGAGAGAAGCCCGATGGTGCACTGACCCATGGGTTTTCGACGGACTCGTCAGAAACCCGGATAGTGCCGAGCATGTCAGGCAGCGTTCCCGACTTTCTCTACCGCAGCCCGGGTGCGAAAGCGTCGGTTGCGGAGGGGAGGACCGGCGGTGGTGCGAATCGACGCCCACACCCTCTGGTACCGCACCTCGAGTGTCGACGAACTGCTCCGCGCGATCATGGCCTGGTACTACCTCGCCGCCCTGGCCGCGCAGCAAACCGCCACGCTCGCGTTGCGGCCCTGATCGGTGTACTCGGTCCGGTCGGCCGAGAGACTCCGGTCCCCTCCGACGCTCGAACGACAGTTTCGGGTGCCCCACAGCGGAGCGGTCAGTTGACGCAAATGCGCACTAACACATGCGAAGTCGAGGTTGAGTGTGCCGCTGCGGCTGGGTGTGTTCTGAACTGTGACCGGGTTCGGTGAGCATCCGGTGTCGGCGGATATTTCCCGTGGAGAGGACGTGGCAGTGCACGAAAACGTTGGACAGACAGAAGATATGGACAGGATCCAGGCCGGACTGGCGGCAAAAGCCGCTATGAAGAGCTGGGCCGAGGGTATGGAACTGCTCGAGCTCGTTCGATCCGCCCACGAGGCGGGTTGGCTCGACCAGCTGCGCACAGCGACCACCTCTGCGGAACTAGCCGCCGCACAGGGCGTTGCGGTCGAGCAGGCTTTGAATGTCCTGACAGTGTTCACTGTCGCCGGAATAGTGGAAGCCGACGACGCCTCGTTTCGGCTGACCCCCACCTTCGATGCTCTTGTTACGGGCGTGTCCGGCATCGAGATGTCGGCCGTACTCGATGCGCTGGACCTGGCACGGCACCAGGTCGGGCGGGCGGTGCGGCCGAACGCCGACCCGCCCGGCCTCGCCGGGGAGCACGCGCTGGTCCTCGCCCGCGACTGGGGCGTGCGGCCCGACGGCGGGGCACAGCAGCTGTACCAGCTCCTGTTCCAGTCGCTACCGGAATTTCGGGACCGACTCGACCAGGGCGGTCCCGTGCTCGACGTCGGCAGTGGAGTAGGAGGTGGGCTCCTGACGACGCTGTCACTGTTCGACACACTGCGCGCCGTCGGAGTCGAAGTCGTCCCGGAGGTCGCTGCCGAGCTTCGCCGCCGCGCCGAAGACGCCGATGTCGCCGACCGCGTAGAGATCCGAACCGTCGACGCCCGTGTCCTGACCTACGAAGCCGCCTTCCCCGTGTGCTATTGGGCGCAAGCCTTTTTCACCACCGACGCCCGCACCGCCACCCTCGCGGTCATCCTGCGCGCACTGCGCCCGGGCGGTCTGCTGCTGATGCAGGAGGACTTCCCGCCGCTGCCGCCGGGCGAACCGACTCTCCGCTCTGTGCTCGATCAGCTCTTCTTCCGACAGCAGGACGCCGCCTTCGGGCTGTCCGCGCAAGCCCTCGCCGCCGAGGCAACTACAGCCGGGTTCGAACGCCCCGAGATCATCGACAATCCACTGGGACAACTCGTCCTCGTCCGCAAACCCGATCTCTGACTCTTCGAATGATCACGGGTGAAGCTGGAGTTTCACCGTCGGAGCCCCTTGACCTCTCTTGCGTACCGTCGAAATCTGTTGGAGGTAAAGAGAATTGAAGTGGCCCCTCGCCGTGGCGGCAGTCCTTGTGCTGGCCGTACCCGCCGCGATCGGTGCGTGCGCCGACGGCAGCATACCGAAATCCCCCACACGTCTGCAGGCACTGCTGGATCAGCTCGTGCGCGACGCCGGTGTTCCCGGAGCGCAGTTGGTGCTCACCCGCGACGGCCATGATGTCCAACTCACCAGCGGTGTGGCCGACACGACCACCGGAGCCGTCTTCCCCGACGCCGCCCGGGCGCGGATCGCGAGCAATACCAAGACATTCGTCGCCTCGGTCGTGCTGCAACTGGTCGCGGAGAACCGCGTGGAACTCGACGCTCCCGTGGAGCGCTATCTCCCCGGCATCGTCACCGGACCCGACGGCGCCGGCAATCGGGTGACCGTCCGAAATCTGTTGCAGCACACCAGCGGAATCCCAGATTATCTCTCCCGATTGGATCTCGACTCCGTCGAAGCACTCACGCAATCCCACTCGATCAGCGACCTGATCCGGCTCGGTCTGGATCAGCGCGCCCCGTTCTCCCCCTGCACCAGTTTCGAGTACTCCAACACCAACTACCTGCTGGCCGGACAACTGATCGAACGGGTGACCGGCGTGGCGGTCGATGTCGAAGTGGCCCAACGGATCATCGGCCCGTTGGGACTGCACGACACGTATTGGCCTCGGTACCCGATCGACAGTGTCATCCGCGGCCCTCACCCGCGGGCCTACCTCGAGTCCGACGTCGGGCGCGTCGACATCACCGATATCGACCCCAACGGCGGTCTGCCCGACGGCGCCATGCTTTCCACCGGCCACGACCTGAACCAGTTCTTCATCGCCCTGTTGTCGGGCACGGTGGTGCCACCGACACAACTCGCCGAGATGCAGCGCACCGTCCCCGACCCGTATTCATCGGATCGGATCGGATTAGGGCTGTTCGGCGGGACCACCGCGTCCGGTGTCGAAACCTGGGGCCATGGTGGGAGCATCCCCGGCTTCTACACCGCCGGCGGCGCTACCCGCGACCGTGCGGTGACGATCATCCTGAATCAGGTTCCCACCGAGTCAGGTCGGGGCATCGACGATGTCATCGGCGCCCTCGTCGACGAGGCCATCCGTCCGTAACTCGAAGAAGATCCAGTAGTCGTGAAGCAGCTGTGGTATTTCCGTCTGCGGGTAGGGCGACCGTTCGACGAATCCGCGTGAGCGATACAACCGTTGGGCATCGACCATGAACCGGGCGGTGTCGAGCCGCACGGTCGACACCGCTCGTTGTGCGGCCTCGCCGAGCAGGCAGTCGAGCAGACGCGAACCGACATGCAGGCCACGGACGTCGGGAACGACGTACATCCGCTTCACCTCGGCAACGCCGGGGCCGAGGGTCCGCAGCCCCGCCACCCCCACCAATCCACGACTCGAATCCTCCGCTACCAAGAGGACATTCGGCGAGTGGTCGTACTCCCGCAGCGACGCGCGCACGCCGGACACATCGGTCAGTGCATCCCGGATGCCGAACGTCGCCAGGAGCTGTCGCTGCGCCGTCGTCATGTAATCCACCAGCAGTGCGGTGATCTCGTCGGTCTCGACAGCAAGGTCGGCATGTCGAATAACGATGGACCCGTTGGTTGCCGTGCGGTCCACGGGTCAGCTCACAGTGCTGGTGGATGCGACCCGAGCATGGCGATCCGAGGCGTGAGGTTGGTGGGAAAGCCTGCCCCGTCGAGCACCTGGACGCGTTCGGGATCCAGTCGCAGCGACGAGAATTGCGGACTGTCCGGGCCCGGTGCGAACAGCCGCAGATCGTATCCGAGCGGCGGCGGCGTGGTCGTGAACAGATCCCAGACGCGGTGTTTCACCGCCGCGTCCTCCTCCCAGCTCGCGACGGATTCGCCCTGCACGACATGCTGGGTGGGGCTCCAATACGAGAACGCCACAACAGGATTCGCGGCCAAGTGGCGCAGCTTCACCGGCGTCTTACCGGTTGCGATGAACCCCACCGGTCGGTCGTCGTCCATCTCCCACAACGGATCGGTCCGGTCAGTGCTCCCCGCTGGAGCCCGCGGCCAGCAGCTCGGCGAGGCGGCGAAGCACATCGAGCTGAACGGGGGTGTATAGCTCGTTCAGAGCCAGGCCGATCGTTTCCGTGGCGACCCGTGCCCCACGTGGCGCCCCGACGGTGAGGTCCTTCAAGTCCGGATGACTACCGAACAGCTGACGCGCGAGCCGGGCCAGTCGCTCCGCGCATTCATGCCGGACGCACTCGTCGGCATCGGCGGGCAACCGGCCGAATTCGGTGACCGCAGGGTGTGTGAAGTACGACTGCAGCATGTCGGCGTAACCATCCAGCGTCGCGGGGCTCAGCACGCGGGTCAGCACAACAGCCAGTGCGCGATCGGCGTCGGACAGGTCCACTTCGACGGCGGCCGTAGCCAATGGGGTCGGCAGATCGGTCGGTGTGGCCTGGCTCAGGCTCAGGGCCAGTTCGGTGCGGATCCGTTGCAGTCGTTCGACAGTCGCCGCGAGCTCGGCATCCAAGGTGCGCAGCGCCTGTTCGGGATGGTGGGTCATATCGCCCATCTCCGCGATCCGGGCCAGCGAGAAACCCAGATCGACAAGGCGTTTTATCCGCAGCAGGCGCACCAGGTGCGGCACACCGTAGAGCTTGTAACCGTTGGACCGCCGCTCGGGCTCGGCCAGCAAGCCGATCTCGTGATAGTGCCGCACCGCCCGCACGCTGGTGCCGGCAAGATCGGCGATCTCACGCGTACTCCAAGCCATCACAATCCCTCCTTCGGAACCCGATCCGCCCGCCGCGAACACAGCACACCAGCAGACACTGTGTCGCAACGGCGCAGTCAAACCAGCAGCTCATAGCATGCGTCCTCCAACCAGCGGAACATCCCGACTGTGCTGACCGAGCCGCCCCGGCCGAGATCAGCCTGCCGCACCCGGATATCGGACCGTACCGGAAACACGGAACCACCGATCAAACTCATGAAACAGTCTCTAACTTCAGAAGATGGCGAGCGGATTGACCGGCACGCCGCTCGCGGCACCGAGCCTCGGAGGCGCGGCAACGAACAGGAAGGTCGACCGGCCCTCCTCGACACAAGCGACCACCAGCTCGGTGGGGTCGGCGACGTCGATCAAAGGCATCCCCAAGCGAGCCAGAGCCACTCGGTGCAACGGACCGGGAACGCGGGGATCGACCGGCGGACGCCCGTCGCCGATGTCACCGGCATAGACAGCCACGTCGTGCTGGTGCATCCAGGCGACCGCGTCGAGAGTCAGACCCGGAATACGTCGGTGCCGACTGGCCGCATAGTCCCAGCCGCCATGCACCACCAACGCGTCCCCACTACGCACCTGCACCCCGGCTCGCGCACATGCCTGCTCGAGCTCCGCGCCGGTCACCCCGTGGCCGTCGGGCAATGGGCCATCGGCGGCCAGATCGACCAGGACGCCGCGGGTTACCACACCGTGGGCGAATATCGCGGTGGACCCGTGCCGGTAGCCCTCCGCACCACCGGCCTGCTCCAACGCGACCCCCGGGTACACCTTGCCGTCCACGACCTGATGCACCAGGGAGTCGAAGTGTGTCACTTCGGGATGGTGCGTCATCATAATGACCAGTTCGGCCGTAGCCAGCGGGGCGGTACCGGTGAACAGCCCCGCCTGCATCACCCCGATCGAGTCCGCGCCCAGCGGCGCGCCGGGCCCGGCCACCAAGGGTGACGTCGGCATGGGCCGCGAGATCGACACGGTCCGCCCGCTGCGCGCCTCGGCGACTGCGGCGGCCCGCACCTCGGCGGTGATCAGGTTCAGGGTGCCCCGCTCGTCGTGCTCGCCCCATCTCCCCCAATTCGTCGGCAGGTCTTCACTCTCGGTCACCGGAGTCTCCATATCAATTCATTGCTCCCAGAAATGTTTCAGCGCGGTCCCGCTGTCGCACGAGAACGCTCGCTGGTGGGGAGTGCACACCCTGCCGCAACGGCAGAGTCAAGTCGACCTGACCGGACGAACTCGGTCACGGCGGTGAGCGCCCACCCGAATTGCCGATCGACTATGCCGTCGGATCACGGTGTCCCCTCGGATCCGAGGGGACACCGGCACGTTTGCGCCGATTTCTGACTTGACCGTGCCGCCGCAGCGCGGTCGAGACTGTCGAGCGCCCCGTGTCCATGTCGGCCGCCAACGCGGTAGCCAGCCCATTGCGTCGCTGAGCATGATTTCATGACGGCCTGGAACTGACACCGACGGTGCGCGGACCCATTATTGACGCGCCGTCGAATCCAGCTCGGCCGGGGTCATTCCGGGCGGGCCGAGTATGACGTCGCCGAATTCGTCGGTCACCGCTTGGAACAATGCCATATCCCATTCGGTCTCCGACGTCGCCAAGTGCGCAGGTGTTCCAGTCCGGCTGATGAGTTCAGCGAACTTACCAGGATTGGTCAGATTGAGCGCACGTGCACCATCAGGGCCGGCATTGATGGTGTGCGGAGTATTCTTCGCAATCGCGTAGAAGTCGCCCGCCCCCAGGGTGAACGTGTCCGGTCCCGACCACACGGTCAAAGCACCGGAGACCACCCAGAGCCGCTCCTCATAGCGAGTATGCAGATGCAACGGAGTCCACGCCCCGCCAGGCAACGTGACATCGCTCAGGTCGAATTGGCCACCGGTTTCATGGGCCGAGATGAGGATGGACAAACGAAGATGCTGACCGAGAACGAATTGCCGGTCCTGCGATACCGAGGGCGGAGCGGGATACTCATTCATGATGACTCCTGGTCGTCGTGGAAATGGTCGTCGTGAAACCTATTGCGGGAGTGCACAACTTGCTGCTACGGCGTGGTCAAGCAGCCAGAAGCGCCCGAGTGACCCCGGCCGGATGAGTAAGCATCGACTCATGACCGCCCGGGACGATCACTGACGTCAACCCCCCTCGGGCAGCGAACTCAGCCCAGGACGGGCCAGCACGCGGTCCTCCTCGCTGAGGATGTAAGCGGCCGGAATACCCACCGTGGTGACCGCCGGGACGTCGAGCGCTTCGAGGAAGTACGCTCCGGTAACGACATACCCGCCCCAACTGTGTGCCACCAGGGTGACCTGCTCCAAGCCCGCGCTTCTCGATCTCGCTCACCACATGGGCCACCGCGTCGGACAGGTGCAATCTGGTCGGTGGGTCTCCGTCGGCCGGGCAGGGCAGGGTCAATGTCAGCGCCTGCTGCCCGGCCGCACGCAGGCGTCGAGCCACCGGCTGCCACGCCCAGCCGCCCTGCCGAGCTCCGGGGATTAACACGAAAACCGACGAATTCCGAGTCATACAGTTTTGGGCCTTTCGTGATCGATGCGCCCCGGCCATGTCGAAGAAGCCCTCGAACTGTCCGGCGCTCGGACGACAGTTTCGACCGTGCCGCAACGGCAAGGTCAACAGGTCCGGCATTCAATCGGCGTGAAATATGCTCTGGCGCATGCGGAGTCAGAGTTTGAGCATGCCGCTACGGCACGGTGTTTCCTGGTCTGCGGCAGGGCCTCGGCAGGTGACTCCGGTGTTATCGGTGGATAGTTCGCTGCCAAGGAGCGGACAAGCCGGTGAAGCGGAACAACTGGAGCAAAGAATGAACGGCGCTGAAGCAATCATCGAAACGATGCTCGACAGCGATGTCCGAGTATGTTTCGGTAACCCGGGCACATCGGAGATGCACTTCGTCGCGGCGCTGGACCGATACCCGCAGATGCGCGGCATCCTCTGCCTGTTCGAGGGGGTCGCGACCGGCGCGGCAGACGGATACGGCCGCATGACGCGACGGCCCGCGGCGACGTTGCTGCACCTCGGCCCCGGCCTCGGAAACGGACTGGCCAATCTCCATAACGCCCGCCGCGCCGGCACTCCCGTGCTCAATATTGTCGGGGACCACTCGCGCGACCACAAACCCCTCGATTCCCCGCTCGACTCCGACATCGACGCGGTCGCCGGATCGGTCTCCGCCTGGCTGTACCGTCCGGCCGACAGCGCTGGACTCGGCCGCGACATCGCCGCCGCGATCGCCGCCACGAGCGGATTCGAGGATTCGGTCGCGCAGCGCACCGGTACCTCCGGATCGATAGCGACGGTGGTGGTACCCGCCGACCTGTCGTGGTCGACGGGTGGCGTGGCAGCGCCCGCACTGCCGAACCGGCCTGCCCGGGATGCCGTCGTCGCCTCCGACGCCGCGGAGAAGATCCTGCGTTCCGGCGAAAAGACCGTCCTGCTGCTCGACGGCGACGCACTCACCGAGGACGGGCTCAACGCGGCTGACCGCATCGCCCAGGCCACCGGAACACTCCTGTTCTGTCCGACCTGGCCCGCAGCGCTGCGTCGAGGAGCGGGAATACCGACGGTGACTCCGCTCGCCTACCGCAGTGAAGACGTGCGCGCCCAGATGGCGGGAGTGCGTCATCTGATACTGGCCGGAGCCCGTTCGCCCGTAGCGTCTTTCGGTTATCCCGACCAGGACGGAAACCTCGTTCCCGCGGGAATCGATCTGCACGTCCTCGCTGACGAGTTCACCCCGGTTCTCTCCGGCCTGACCAGTATCGCCGACCGGATCGCGCCGGAGCTGAAACCCCGCCCCGCACCCGCAACTCTCACCGCCCTACCCAAAGGTGTACTCACCCAAGCCAACTGGGCGTGGGTCATCGGCGGACTGCTGCCACAGGACGCGATCGTCTGCGACGAATCGATCACCGCGGGCATGCAGACGTTGACGGCGGCCACCGCGGGCGCACCTGCCCACGACGCACTCGGGCTGGCCGGATTGGCTGTCGGCCAAGGCCTTCCACTCTCGGTCGGTGCCGCGGTGGCCTGTCCCGATCGACCGGTCGTGTGCCTGGAGGCCGACGGCAGCGCCATGTACACCATTTCCGCCCTATGGACCCAAGCCCGGGAAAACCTGGACATCACCACCGTCGTGCTCAACAACAAGTCCTACGCTATCCTGCGCTCGGAACTCGATCGCGTCGGCGCACAAGGCAATGGCAGCGCTTCCACCCGAATGCTCGACCTCTCCCATCCGGATCTCGACTTCGTCGCCCTCAGCCACGGCATGGGAGTGCCCGCGACCCGCGCCACCACAGCCGAACAACTCGCCGACCAGTTCGCCGCCGCGACCCGGGAACCAGGACCGCACCTGATCGAAGCCGTGCTGTCCTGACCCGAAATTGCCGTTCCGCGTGAGGGTTTCGCCTGCCCACTGCTGCGTCGTGGCCACAGAGGCGTGCCCGAGGATCCATTGGGACGTCGGTGATGTTCATCTGTGGGTCGTCACAACGCGGCAGCCCACCGCAAGGTCAACTCCTGCGCTACCGCAACGGCAAACCCATCACCCGCCGACGCTACGACCACCTCTGGGACCGCCTCGGCCGCCATCTGCCCTGGGTCGCGGCCCAACACATCACCACCCACCGGCTCCGACACACCACCCTCACCTGGGTCGAACGCGCCTTCGGCTACGCCACCGCCCGCGCCGGCCACCACACCCGAACCCACGGCACCACCGCCACCTACGTCAAAGCCGACCTCTACGAAATCACCGCCGCACTAGCAACACTCACCCAACAACGCCATCCACTCCTCACCCACCAGCCCACCTGACAATCACACAACCACCGCACACACCTGGCCCGGTCGCCGCGGTTGAGCGACCGGGCCAGGCAACACCGCGCCACCCGCTCCAGCACTCGTCATCCCGAACCCCTACTCTGGCAATCCAATTCGCAGAAGTACCCCGCAACCAGACAGATCACACCCGGCCGGCAACCCAGATCCACCGACCCTGCACTGAGATCCACTGAAGCCACATCGATTACACATCCTCGCGCAGTGGCCGCGACCGACATACCCATCACGGCAACGACTCCCCTCGAACCACCACAAGCAGCCATACCAACCATCAACCCCCACAGAAGATTTCGGCCTATCCTGGGCACTGCCTGAACCACCCCGCAAACCAGCGGCCGCCGAAACACTTGAACACACCACAAGCCAGCTATTCAGAAGGGAGAGACGAAACCCACTACGACGCAACATGATAGCGATCGTGACAACAGCCAACAGAATACTGTGCTACATTCTAGCGACGTAACTGAACCCCGCTTGAACACACATTGCGCCCCGAGGCGTCGCGACCACGGGCTAAAGTCCCCTCTCGCGCACAACTTGTGTCATCAGTGTCGCCTTCAGGGGTTCAAGAGCCCCCGAACGCGACACATATGCCCCCACCTGGACTCTTTCCACACCTCACCGCTATCGAAGCCAGCTACCGTGTTCAAGACACCTAGAACACGCACGCGCGGCACACGCGAGAAGTTTGCCCGGCCCAGCCAGGAACCCGCCGAAAACCCGACCGTCTGGCCTCTTCGAGATAACAGGATGGTCGCTGGTCCAACACCGACGAAGACCGGACGTGTCGGCGTGTCTCATCGAGCACGTTTTCCCGAACGCATGCGAAGCCAGCAACCAAGGTGTAGTGACCCGACAACCGCTTCTACCGCGAAGCAAAAGCCGGTCGAACACCCCTGAAACGGACACCGCAACGCGACAGCTAGCCCTCGCGTAGCGTGCGGAGCGAAAGCCCGTCCGGAGACTCCGGATCCCGTAACGGAGCAAATGCGGCAACAGGGCTGCCTCAGCATCCACGGACCCCGAACCGCGACAAGCCCCTCCTCGGGCATCGCGACCAACAGCACGGGATCTCCCGGCTCGATCCCCACCCAACGCCGCTCTTCAGCGGCAGCAGCCTAAGGGGTACCCGAGGCGGTCGTCGCGATGCCGCCGTCGACCGGGACGATGGTGCCCGTGAGGTAGGACCCAGCCCGGCTGGCGAGAAACACGGCGATACCCGCCATGTCGTCGTCGCGGCCGAGTCGGCGCAGCGGAGCCGCCGCCGCGATCGTATCGCCGATGGCATCGAGCGTGGACGCCATCATCTGCGACGGGAACACTCCCGGTGCTACCGCGTTCACCGTGATGTGCTGTGGGCCAAGCTCTCTGGCAAGCACTCTGGTGAGTTGATGGAGTGCCGCCTTACTGCTGGCGTACGAGTAGTTGGGTGACTGGGCGACGTGGATGGCGGCGATGCTGCCGATGTTGATGATCCGCGCGGGATCATCGGCGGTGCCCGCCTTGCGAAGTGCGGGCAGCAGCGCCTGCACCAGCCAGAACGGCGACTTGAGGTTGAGGTCGAGCACTGCGTCCCAGGCCTCGTCCGGGAACGTCGCCAGCGGCTCGCGCCACATCGCTCCCGCGTTGTTGACAAGGATGTCCAGGCGTTCGGAGTCGACCTTGACAAGATCAGCGAGGCGCTGACAGTCGTCGTGCCTGGACAGGTCGGCGGGGATTGCTTGAACGTCGCCGAATTCGGACAGTAGCTGCTGTGCCTCCGCGCACCTGTCCGCCTTGCGTGAGCTGATGACGACGCGCGCACCCGCCTGGAGAAGGCCGCGCGCGATCATCATCCCAATCCCACCGGTGCCGCCAGTGACAAGGGCGTACTTCCCACTCAGATCGAAAAGTTCTGTGTGAGTGTTGAATTGGTTGCCCGCCATTGGTTTCCGTCCCTTCTGTCGTGGAAGAATGCGCCGACACGGTCGCGTATTCGGGGCAGCTGAATTGAACTGATGGCTGCAGTGCGTGTCGATGGAGTGTTGTCGGCGCTTTCGCGTTCAACCACGTTGACAGGCGTTTTGGACGTCCGGGAGACCCTGGTGATACAGGTACTGTGCGAGCCCCTTGCCCTGGTGCGCCGACTCAGCCTGGATCCACCGGCTTGATTCCCGGTTGATCGTTTCAGGGTCGCGCAGGCAGTGTTGGGGCTGAGTTGCGGATTCGGGCCTGGGGTGGCCGCTGGTCTGCCCAGCTCTTCCACTTTGTCCACAGGTCTTGCAGCAGATCCGCTTCGGTCGGAAATTGCCGGCTAACCAACCTCAGGCTCGCATGGTCCGAGTAGATCCCACCGGTTGCCTGAGATGTCGAGGAAGACGGCGACCTGCCCGTAAGGCTCGGTGCGCGGCTCGGTCACGAACGACACCCCAGCATCGACCATCCGCCGATATGCCTCTGAGAAGTCGGCCACCCGCAGAAAGAACCCGACCCGACCGGCGGTCTGCTCTCCTATAGTGCGATGTTGCCTGTCCCCGTCCGCCTGGGCGAGCAGGATTCCGGTGGTGGCGGCGGGCGGGCGAACGACTACCCATCGTTTGACGCGACCATCGTCTGTCAGTGATGGAGAGTCTTCGACGAGATCGAAACCTAGTGTCTCGACGAAGAACTCGATGGCCGAGTCGTAAGCCTCGACGATGATCGTAATGAGCTCCAGATGCACTCAGCGAGCCTAGGCGTGGCTGCCCCATGCCGCCGAGCGCGCGGTGTCAGCACGTCGAGGTCTGCTCCGGTCGGACGCTTCCGGCCGCCAGGAACGGCAGGAACCGTGAAAGAAAGTCGTCGACGCCGGGCAGCGCGAGGATGCGGGTCACCGCCGCGCACACGGTGACCAACTGCGCGACGGCGGGCACGGTATCGACACCGCCCGCGACCGCGACCACGGGAATGAGCGAGGCAAGTGCGACCAGCACGGCGAAGACCGTGCGAGCGGTTGCCTGCCAAGGGTGGGCGACCTGGGTCGGGATGGCGATCTCGGACATGGTGAATCTCCTTGTGTTCGTCGACCTTCCGATGTTGCGGATGGGCTTTGGCGGCGTTATGACTGCCTTCATCGCAGCCGCGGCCTGCCTGCGGCGTCCCCGTCGATCCAGGATGGCGGCTCCGGGCCCGGCCGGATACCGACTGTTCCGGGTCGTAGAACGGCCAGCCGCAGCCGTTTCTACCGGCTGGGGCACTGACGAATTGCGTCAACGGGGGTCTGCCGCCAGCCGCTTGCACAGGTCCGCATCGACAGCGACACCAGCGACGTCGCACCCCCGGCGGCGCTGTGCCCCGCCCCCTCGACCAATGCCCGCTCAGCAGGATCCAACAGGCCGACTCCGTCCTCCGCTGTCAGCTCAGAAGAATCAGCGGGACCCTGATTGCACACTCCGGTATGCAACCATTCATCCCTGCCGTCGGCCGTGGGTGAAGCCCCGAATTCCTGCGAATATCGACCACCACTCGACCGACACCGGCATCGGCCGAAGAAGCGGCCGACCCGATACCCTCCTCTTCTTTTTCGGTAGGAGTGCCTGACCGGCACCTATGCCGTCGACTGCCCGATAAGTTGGCAGCAATTATGGCAGTCCTGCTGGACCTACTGCGACATTATCGCTCTCTTGTTTTTCTATAATTCCTAGTCGCGCCAGCTGACCTTGTCGGATCACGACGAGACTGCTACCCTCCGATTAGCAGGTATATACTGTGAAAAGCATTGGGGGGAGGTGAATACTGTGCATACCACTACGATTGTCCAGGATCTGGGCGATGCGACCGAGCTGACCCTGGGTTGGAATGACGGCCTGATTCCTGATCCGGCACACGGCGACAGATTCCTCGGTTAATCAATCAGCACACGAGTACTCCGCTTCTGCAGAAAGCCGGCCGATGAGCGACGATGATGCCGTGCACAGAGCCTGGTCCAACGGGCATTGGCTCGAGCTCGACCTCCGAACCAATCGTTACGGCTTAGCCGAGGCGGAGCATCTCGAATTGGCGCAGCAGCGCAGGCTGCGCAGGCACAATTTACTGCTCGAAGACGTACGAACCGCACCACGGAATCTCATTCCCGCGCCATCGATGGTCGGCCGTTTCGTGCGAGCGCAATTCATTGCACACCGATCGCGTCATCTGAAGATAGCCGACCAGGTACGCGTACTACAGAGTCGGTCCCAGCCGCGACCGACAACCACACTCGACGTGGCCGAGACCGCTGCGGCCTATCAGTACTTACGAACATTCCGGCCGGACCGAGTCGCTTGCTTGGCGGACTCGGTGGCCGCCTACCTGTTCGCTTCGGCTTATCTGCAGGACATCGAATTCGTCGTGGCAGTACGTTACCCACCGTTTCATGCCCATGCATGGGTCGAATCTCAGGGATACATCTTGAACGACACAAAGAAGAACGCCGAGGGATTCAGCGACATGCTGAGGTTCGGGCGATGAATCTCGACACCGACCGGATCGAAATGGCCGCACGGTCGCTGTGTCGGCTGGAGCTGGCCGGATCGATCACGGTCGATGTCGTCGACACGCCGGTCGACGCGGTCTCCGGCAGCCCAGCCCAGGTCGAACCCGCGAAGCTGAACGGTCGTAGCGCTCGCGAAGTCGCTTCGATCCTGCTGCGGTGTTATGCCGGGGACACCGTCTTCATTGTTCGATCCCCTGATGAATCCTATCTCGTCCGTCCGCCGTTCTCGGAGGTGCTGGTCTTCTATCGGCAACGCCCATCCGGGGTTGTCGCATGGAGCGGAATCTATCTCCCCGACGAGATTGCCGCGGATACCGGAGAATGGGATCGGGAGTACCTCGGCGGGTCTTTGCTGAATCCCGGCTGGATCACCAACCGCACCGGGTTCCGGCAGATCAAAGAGCTACTCAGTGGCGGCATACTGAGTGTCACCGATACCACGGTGCATAATTATGATGCCATGCCAGAATTGGTTCGCGACGTGCGGCCCAATCGTTCGCTCTCATTCGACGAGGCCACCCGGCTCGTGCGCGATCAGATTTCGAACAGCGTCGCTCACAAGACCGTTTATGGCGAACTCGGATTCAGTATCGCATCGTCCGGCGGACTGGATTCATCGGTAGTCGCAGTCGCCGCGGCGAAAATATATCCGGAATCTCCGATACACCTGATGAATACCTGGCGAAACGACGACCCGCGGAGCGATGAGCGGATCTATTTCGCCGCGCTGGCCGACTCGATCGTGTCGATTTCCGATTATATCGAGACGGCACACGGCGCTTCCCGAACAGATCTGTCACCTGATCTATTTCTGCCGTCACCCAGACCGTCCAAAATGGTGGTGGCCGGCCCGCTGAACGCGAAGATCCACCGGACGGCCGAGGCGCATGGATCTCAGGTGATCCTCAGCGGCGACGGCGGTGACCAGTTGTTCCTCCGGGTTACTCGATCAATTCTGACCGAGCAGTTGATTCGTGAGGCGCGCAACCCGATAGACAAGGCGAAAGCGGTCATCGGCGTGGCGATTCAGCAACACGAATCGCTGTGGACTACCCTGCTGGATGCCTGGTCCGGCGCAGGCCGGAAACACTTTACCGAGAATGTACTCGGCGCCCACGCATTCAAACCCGTTCCGATTACCGGCAGGAGCCTCGGAAGTGTGCCGAGGCAGCCCGCGCCCGGCCTGCGGGAAATCGTGCGAGAAGACATATCCCGAGGCTTTCAGTACGCCGGCCTGCGGATCGCGGAATTCAACAGGATCCCACTCGCGGGTACCAGCGTGTACGAGCGGAAGCCATACGTGTTCTGGCCACTGATACGGCTGTCGCTGCAGATACCGCGATCGGTGCACTGCCATGCGGGCCGCGATCGGGCTGTGGAACGGGCCGTGTTCGCGGACACGCTGCCGCCGGAAATCGCTCGCCGGATGGGCAAGGGCGGCGGCGGTATCGCGACTCGGTTCGACTACCGGCAATTCGCGAGAAACCTGATCGGATCCGAGTTGTGCACCTTCGGACTGCTCGAGCAGGACAGCCTACTCGAGCTGTCGCAGTCCGATGCGATCGACGACGAAACGGTTTTCACACTGATCCGCGCACAAGCCACCAAGGAGTGGATGGACCGCTGCGCAGCTGGGCAGTAGGTTCGGACTGCGCGACCGGCGTCGGTAATCTGGTTCGAGGGCTGGCAGGCCGAATCGTGTGGGGGTAGCAATGAACGAGGAATCGGTCCGGCGGCCGAAGGGGCTCGGCAAGCGCGCATGGGTGACCACGAAACTGGTACGCCGCCTGCTGCGCGCACTCGCCTGGTCGAATGTCGTGCGGGTCACCGTGATCGGCCGCGAAGCCGTGCCGATCACCGGACCGGTGATCGTGGCCAGCAATCACATCTCCATGCTGGACGCGGTCTTCCTCTGGGGCGCGCTGCGACGCCGAGCCGTCGCCATCGCCATGGCGGAACTGTGGTCGTGGCCGGTGGTGGGCTGGCTGGTGCGCCGGCTCGGCCAGATCCCGGTGCTGCGCCGGGACAGCGAATCCGGCCAGACCGCGCTATCACAGGCCGAGCAGATTCTCCGGCACGACGGCGTCCTGCTCATCTATCCGGAGGGGCGGCTCGTCGCCCCCGACGAGTACGAACCCTACAGGCCCGGCGTCGCGAAACTCGCGCTGGCAACCGGGGTTCCGATCATCCCCGTGGGGACCACCGGAACCGACCGGGTCCTGCCCATGCGCCGCACCCGCGGCACCGGCCCCGTCTTCGACCGCAGCCAGCAGGTGACGATCCACTTCGGCGACCCCATCGACCCCGCCGACTTCGACGACCCCGAGAAGCTGCTCGATCACCTACGCCGGCAGATCGAAAACCTGCGCGTCGTGGATTGACCTATTCGTTGGCGCTGCCGATCGGGGTCGGCAGGAATCCCGACTTCATGAAGACGCCGATATAGGTGTCGAGCACGCTCGCATCGATCGGCAGGCAGGTGATCGCGCTCCCGGCGAGGGCTCGTCTGGTGTTCGCGCAATCCACCACGAGGTCGGCCGCGCCCGCCGCGTAGTTGCCGCCCAGGAGGGCGGCACGAACCAGGGAGTCGTCGCCGGCCAGGTAGCGGGCGTTGGCCTCGTCGGCGAGGCGGAGCCGGATGGTTTCGAGTGTTTCGGTCTCGATGGGTAGGCCGTGTTTGCGCAGGCCCTCGAAGATGTCGCGGATCGCTAGCGGGGTTCCGTTGACCAGGTGATATGCGGTGTCGGGAGTGGCGGCGAGGGATATCTCCACGATGGCCCGGGCCACGTAGGTCACCGGCGCCAGCGAGATCGTCGCGTCTGCGACGTCAGGGGCCATGCCGAGGACGGCTGCCGCGCGGATCATGTTCCAGAACGAGTCGTCGGCGCTGTTGACGCCGACCTGCAGGTCGCCGGAAACCAGCCCGGGGCGGTAGATCCGGGCGGGCACACCGCGCTCGGCCGCCTGCAGGACCAGTTGCTCCGCGGCCCACTTGCTCGCGATGTATCCCTGCGCAGGCAGTTCGTCGGCGCTGATCCGGGTGGTCTCGTCGACCGGTGCGCCGGGATGGACGGTGGAGACCACGGTGTTGATGGTGGAGACGAAATGGACCGGCTTGACTCGGTGAGTTGTCGCCAGGCGCAACACCTCTCGGGTTCCCTCGACGTTGGCGGCGCGCAGGCGGGAGTACGGCTCGAGGTGGTTGACGTGGGCGCCGTTGTGGTAGATGACGTCGATCCGTTCGGCGAGCCAGGCGTGGCCGGTCTCGGACAGCCCGAGCGACGGTTCGGCGAGATCACCTGGCACGGGGATGATCCGGGCCTCCGGTGCGTCGCCCCACAGCTGGTACCGCCGCAATGCGTCGTAGATCCGGTCGCGGGCCGCGTCGACGCTGTCGGCCCGGACCAGACACCAGACGACGGCGTCGGTGCGGTCGAGTAGTTCACGCAGCAGGTAGGCCCCCACGAAGCCGGTCGCGCCGGTCAGCAGCACGTCGCGTGCGGGCCCCTGGCGGCTCGGTTCGAGGCCAGCGCTCGAAACCTCCGGTCCGAGTACGGCATCGGCGGTGATCATGGCCGGGCTGTGCACCGAGACGTCCTGACCATCGATGCGTGCGGCAAGGCTGCGCACGGTGGACGCGCTGAAGAGCGTAGCGACGGGCAGCTCGAGGCCGAGTCGAGCCGACAGCGCGTGCTGCAGCGTGAGGGTGAGCAACGAGGTGCCGCCCCGTGCGAAGAAGTCGTCGTCGGCACCGACCTGCTCGACGCCGAGCACCTCCGCGAACGCCGCCGCGACTGTCTGCTCGGTCCGGGTGGCCGGCGCGCGGAAGGTCGCGGCGGCAAAGATAGGTTCCGGCAGCGCCTTTCGATCCAGCTTGCCGACCGGCGTCAGCGGAATCTCGTCGAGCGCCACGATCGCGGCGGGCACCATATGCCGTGGCAGACTGCGTTCGGCATATTCGATGAGCCGGTCCGGGTCGAGCTCACGGCCGGGCACCGCACGCACATACGACACCAGAATTGTTTCCCCGGTGCAGGTTTCGTGTCCGGTCGTGACCGCGAAGTCGGCGTCCTCGTGCCCGCTCAGCACCGCGTCGATCTCGCCGAGTTCGATGCGGAAGCCACGGATCTTCACCTGGAAGTCCGAACGCCCGACATACTTCAGATCCCAGGGAATTCGCGCGAAACCGGCGGCGTCGGCTCGCTGTGCCGGCGGCGCGTTCCAGCGCACCAGGTCGCCCGTGCGGAACATCCGCGTCCCCGGCTCGCCCCATGGATTCGCGACGAACCTCTCCGCCGTGAGCCCGGCGCGCGCGTGATAGCCGCGGGCCAAGTTCGCTCCGGCCAAATACAATTCGCCGGTGACGCCGGGCGGCACCGGATGCAACCGCGCGTCCAGCACCACAGCGGATACGCCGTGCACCGGCCCGCCGATGGTGATCTCGCGGCCCGCGGTCTGTGCGCCGAGGGTCACGGCGATGGTGGCTTCGGTCGGACCATAGGCGTTGATATAACGGCGGCCCGGCTGCCACTTGGCCAGCAACTCCGGTGTCGTGACATCGCCGCCGACCAGCAAGGTCTCGGTCGGCACGCCGGTCGGATCGACGGTGCTCAGCACCGCCGGGGTGGCGCTGCAGTGCGTCACTCGCTCGTCGCGTAGGACCGCCGCGAACTCGGGCCCGCCGATCACGGTGGGCGGCAGGACGACCAAGGTCGCACCGGCCGACAACGTACACAACCATTCGAACGCCGCCGGATCGAAACTCGGCGAAATCGAGTGCAGCAGACGGTGCGTCGGCTCGAGTGCCAAGACACCCACGGTATGTTCGATCAGCCCGGCGAGCCCGGCGTGGGTGACCATGACCCCCTTGGGCACACCGGTCGAACCAGAGGTGTAGATGAGGTACGCCGGATTGTGCAGGCGCAGTGGGGCAATCCGGTCGGCATCGGTGATCGGCGCGGCCGATCGGCGCGCGCACACCGCCTCGATGGCCGGATGATCGAGTATCAGCCAGGTCACGTCGTCGGGCAGGCGATCGACATGCTCGGTGTCGGTCAGGCCGATCACCGCCGCGGAATCGGTCACCATATGCCGTACCCGATCCACCGGATACGACGGATCTACCGGCACGTACGCGCCACCGGCCTTGGTGACCGCCAAGACCGCCGCAAGCATCTGGTAGGAGCGCGGGAAGGCCAGCGCGACAAGACGTTCCGGCCCCACTCCGAGACTGATGAGGAATCGCGCGAGTTTCGACGAATACTCGTCGAGTTCACCGTAGGTGATCGATCGCCCCTGGTCACGCACCGCGATACGGTCGCGTCCCCACCGCATACCGCGCAGCAGCAGGTCCGGCATCGCCGCGCCCGCCGTCGCGTCGGGGTGGACCCGGGTGAGCGCGGCGTACTCGTCGTCGGCCAGCAACGCGAGATCACCCACCGGCAGTTGCGGCCGGCCGACGATCGCCGCGAGCAACCGCGCGAACCGGTCCGCCATCACCCGAATCGTCGCTTCGTCGAACAGATCTCGCGCGAACGAGAACTGCGCGGCCATACCCGCGGCCGTCTCCCGGACCGCCAGCGACAGATCGAACTTCTCGATTCCGGGCTCGAAATCAACTGCGGCGACGCGTAATCCGGGCAACTCGAAGGTGGCATCCGGCAGATTCTGGAAGACGAACCCGACCTGGAACAACGGATTACGCGCCGTCGACCGATCCGGGTTCAGCGATTCCACCAGCCGCTCGAACGGGATATCGGCGTGTTCGAACGCCCGCAGGTCGACCTCGCGCACCTGCTCGAGCAGCGCACCGAAGTCATCCTGTCCGGCGACCCGAGTGCGCAGCACCAGCGTGTTGACGAACATGCCGATCACCGCGTCGAGTTCGGACTCGCCGCGGCCCGCCACCGCCGTGCCGACGGCGATGTCGTCGGTGCCCGACCACCGGGCCAGGAAGATCGCCAATGCGGTGTGCAGCACCATGAACACCGTCGCATTGTGCGCACGAGCGAGCTCGGCCAGTCCGTGCCGCACTCCGCTGTCGATCGAGAACCGCACGTGCCCACCGGCAAACGACCGCGTGGGCGGGCGCGGGCGGTCGAAGGGCAGTTCGAGCTCGTCGGGCAGGTCGGCCAGCGTAGTGCGCCAGTAGTCGACCTGACGCGAGATCAGACTGTCCGGATCCGCCTCGGTACCAAGCGATTCGCGTTGCCAGATGCTGAAATCGGCGTACTGCACCGGCAGCGGCGCCCAATCCGGTTCCGCACCAGCCGATCTGGCCGCGTACGCCATCATCACGTCGCGGGTCAGCGGCGCCATCGACCAACCGTCACTGCAGATGTGGTGCGCGACGAACACCAGCACGTGCTCGGTCTCGGCGGCCGTGTCGACCCGGAACAGACTGGCCCGCAACGGAATCTCCACCGCCACGTCGAACCCGGCGGAAGCTACTTCGATGATCCGTGGCAGCACGTCGGCCACCTCGACCAGTTCCGGTTCGAGGTCGATCACCGCTTGTTCGGCGGGCAGGATCGCTTGGTAGGCAACATCGTTGTGCTGCGGGTACACCGTGCGCAGGATCTCGTGCCGCGCGATCACGTCGCCGATGGCCCGGCGCAGCGCCGCGACATCCAGGTCGCCGGTCAACCGCACCGCGAGGGGGATGTTGTAGACCGCCGAGTCCCGATCGAACTGGTTGAGGAACCACATGCGCTGCTGTGCCATCGACAGCGGGATCCGCTCTGGCCGCGGCCCGGCCACCAAAGCCCGGCGCCCCCCGGCGCCCAGGTACCGCCCGACCTCGGCGGCCAAGGCGGCCACCGTCGGCGCGGTGAACAGCAGTCGCGCGGGCACCCGCGCGTCCAATGCCGCGCCGAGCCGGGCCGCGACCTGCGTGGCCAGCAGTGAGTTGCCGCCGAGTGCGAAGAAGTTGTCGTCCAAGCCGATTCGGCCGGCGCCGAGCACCGACGCGAACACGTCGGCCACCGCTGCTTCGGTGGCGTTCTCCGGCGCGCGGAACACCGCGGTCTCGACTACCGGCGCCGGTAGCGCCTTGCGATCCAACTTGCCGTGCGCGGTCAGCGGTATCGCGTCGACGACAACGAACGCCGACGGCACCATGTATTCGGGCAACACCCGCGCCGCCTCGGCGCGTAGCGTCGCAACCTCCGGTTGCCCGACCAGATACGCCACGATCCGCCGGTCACCAGGTACGTCCTCACGAACCACGACGGCGACCTGGCGAACCGACGCCGAAGCCATGATGGCGGCCTCGATCTCGCCGAGCTCGATGCGGAATCCGCGCACCTTCACCTGATCGTCGGCACGTCCCAGGTATACGAGATCACCGTCGGAGTTCCACGAGGCCAGATCGCCGGAGCGGTAGAGCGGCGATCCGTCCGCGACAAAGGGATTCGCAACGAACCGCCCCGCCGTCAATCCCGGATTGCCGAGATAGCCACGCGCCAACTGCACGCCGGAGACGTAGATCTCGCCCGACACTCCCGTCGGTACCGGATTCAACCGGTCGTCCAACACCCAGATGCGCAAACCCGTTATGGCAGTGCCGATTACGCTACGGTTGCTCGCCGAGACCTGGTGCATGGTCGTGTGGACGGTCGTTTCGGTGATGCCGTACATGTTCACCAGCTGCGTCTCGCTGTGGCGGGCGCGCCAGTCATCTAGCCGGCCGAACTCCAGCGCCTCGCCGCCGAACACGATGTACCGCAACGACAGTGCGGCGAGACCAGTGTCCGCCGACACTGCGCGGTCCGCGTCGGCCAGTTGGTAGAACGCCGAGGGGGTTTGGTTGAGCACGGTCACTCGCTCGTCGCGCAGCAACTCCAGGAATTGGTCGGCTGCTCGCGACGTTTCGTAGTCCACGACGACCAACGTGCCGCCGTGCAGGAGTGGTCCCCACAGCTCCCACACGGAGAAGTCGAACGCGTACGAATGGAACATCGTCCACACGTCACGATGGTCGAAGTTGAACTGCGAGCGCGTGTTTGCGAAGAGCGCCACGACATTGCGGTGCGGGATCTGCACGCCTTTGGGACGGCCGGTCGACCCGGATGTGTAGATCACATACGCGAGGTTGTCCGGGTGCAGCGTGCCTATCCGGTCCGCGTCGGTCACCGGCGAGTCATCCGGAAAGTCGCTGTCGTGCACCGTGATCGAGGGTGCCGTAGTGGGCAGCGTGCCGCCCGGCGCTGTCACCGCACACGCCGGAGCCGCGTCGGCGAGCAGGTACGTGATCCGGTCCGCCGGATACGCCGGATCGACCGGTAGATAGCCGCCGCCGGCCTTGACCGTCGCGAGCAGCGCGACCACCAGGTCCAGCGATCGGGGCAACGCCACCGCCACCAGACTTTCCGGACCGATACCGAGCGCGATCAGCTTGCGCGCCAGCCTGTTTGCCCGGACATCCAATTCGCGATAGGTCAGGGTCTCGGTGCCGAATTTGACCGCGGTCGCGTTCGGATACGCCGCCACCACGTTGTCGAACAGCCCGGCGAGCGTCATCTCCGGCCTGGGCGACGCGGAGCGCGGGAACAGGGTGGCGAAGAACTCGCGGAGTGGTTCCGGCCGGTGACGATCCGGCTGCGCGCCGATCGTGGCGACCTCCGCCTGGGTCACCGGCACGGCGTCGAAGATGCCCGTCGAGCCTGCGGTCACATAGGCGATGTCGTCCGCTTGGATGGGACGCAAGCGATCCTGGTACGTCACCGGATCGCCCGACAGCTGAGCGAGCTCGGCGAGCACACCGGCCTCATCGACCATCAGCCACTCGATCGAACCGGAATCGCGGCCCGAGCCGGACCACGGCGTACCCGCCGTCAGACCGAGCGCCGGTCGCGCGTCGGACAGCAGGTACTCGGCCTGCTCCGCCGGTGCGTTCGGGTCGACCACGACGAAACCCGCGCCGGTTTTCGCCACCGCCCACATGGCGGAAACCGCCCCGATCGAGGACGCGATGGCCACCGCGACGAGGTCCCCCGACCCGACGCCGCGCTCGATCAACAGCCGGGCCAACCGCGACGACACCTCGTCGAGCTCGCGATAACGCAGCACCGCTCCCGGCAGCAGCACGGCGACACCGTCGGGATCGGCCTCCGCCGCCACCGCCAACAGCCGCGGCAGGATCGCTGCCTTGAGCCGTCGCGTATGCACCGGCCGTGTGCGCACTGGTTCTCGCACCGGCCCGGACGCGTTATCGGTCACACCTATCTCCCCTACACATTTGCTTTACCCCAGCAGATTGCTCATAGCTCATCGCCGGTTATTGGTCAGTTGACCAGTTCGCGACACGGAGACTTTTTCGGGTCGGTGACGTCGCCGTCGCCCCCAACCGTCGGATTCCTATCACGAACCCGACCTACTACCGCACCCTGGGTCTTCCAATTGAAAGTAGCCACTCAATAGCTCTTTCCCCGGAATAGTATCCGGAATGGTTTGGATTCTGCACCGAAAGGCGCTCGAGCGCCACCCGGCTTCAGCGCGTCATGGCTCATCGCGGACAGGCGGGTCGGCCGCCGCCAGTTAACCAAACCCCGGCCCTGACCGCCAAACACCTTGATCATGCCGGACCGACTCCCCGCGGGCACCGAACAGGCTGACGTGCGCGATCACGTCGGGATCAGGTTAACGGCCTGCGTCCTATTTACTAACACTTCTACGCAAGCCACATTGCTTGCCATTTGCCACACCTAACATTACAGGCCAACTCGGTGACTCAACCCACATATACCATTTGGATATAATTAGGATTCTGTGATGATTTGATTACGTCGATCAATCCACTTGATTGCACACTGCTGCAAAACACAGTCAGGGCCTTTCAGCTCGAGTCGTGCGCACGCCGGGATACTGCGGGCACTCCGCGCGCGAGCGAGTCCGCCGCCGACTGTCCCGGTTCCGGCGCCGCGACCCGACGAGTCCACCGACGTGGGTACAGTCACTCAGCGGCGCTGTTGTGTAACAGTTTTGCCGCTGCGGAAGACGCACTGTGTGGGGATTGGGGCGGCCCGCGCCGGTCGAAGCACAGCCGATAGGGAGTACTAGATAGATGCAGGTTCGATGAAGCTCACCGCACTACGCAGCACCGCCACGCTGCGCACCACCGTTGTCGCGCTCGCCGCCATGTTGTCCGTGAGCCTGCACGGCGGGACCGCGTCGGCTGAGCCGCAGAAGCCGTCGGCCGTCTCGTCGATCACCAAGGACGGACGCACCTGGCACCTCAAGGTCTATTCCGCCGCGATGGGCACCGATGTCGCGATCGACGTGCAGCGTCCGGCCGACGAGTCGAAGCCCGCACCGAACCTCTACATGCTCAACGGCCTCGACGGCGGCGAGGGCACCGCCAGCTGGCAGGCCCAGACCAACGCGCTGCAGTGGCTGTCCGACAAGTCGGTCAATGTCATCCAGCCGATCGGCGGTCGCGGCAGCTATTACACCGACTGGCTCGAGCCCGATCCGGCGCTCGGCGTGAACAAGTGGAAGACCTTCTTCACCGAGGAGCTGCCGCCGCTGCTGGACAAGACGCTGCAGTCCACCGGCCGCAACGCGTTGACCGGCCTGTCGACGTCGGGCACCTCGGTGCTGCAGCTGGCCGAGGCCAAGCCCGGCCTGTTCAAGTCCGTCGCCGCGTACAGCGGCTGCGCGCAGATCGCCGACCCGGCGGGTAAGCAGTTCGTGAAGCTCGCCACCGAGACGTGGGCTGGTGGCAACACCGAGAACATGTACGGTCCCGACAACAGCCCGCTGTGGGCCGAGAACGACCCGGTGATCAACGCGGAGAAGCTGCGCGGCACCCTGCTCTACGTCTCCAGCGGCAGCGGCATCCCGATGCTGGACGACGTCAAGTACTACCTCGGTAGCTCGCCCGGCCCCTCCGGCGCGGTCAACCTCAGCCTCGGCGTGATCATCGAGGCCGCCGTCAACGGCTGCACGAACAACCTGAAGAACCGCCTCGACTCGCTGAACATCCCGGCGACCTACCAGTTCAACCCCGTCGGCACCCACTACTGGCCGTACTGGGAAGAGGCACTGCACAATTCGTGGCCGATGCTCGCCCAGGGCATGGAACTGCCACACTGATCACCGAAACGGGAGGAGCCCCTCGGACTCCTCCCGTTTCCATGTCACTCATCGATGATTATCGATCGACTTGAATCTCATTGCCCGTCAACGCCATCGGTAGACCCCTGGCCGCCGAACAGCGCGGCAGCCGCTCTGCCGTTGCTTTGGTTCTCGGCGACATACGGGCGCAGTTCCCGCTCGTAGGTCGCGAACGCGGTCGTGTAGTCGCCGTCCGCGTCGGCTAGCGCCCGAGCCAACGTACGGGCCCCGATCAATGCCTGCGAGGTGCCTGCGCCGCTGGTCGGCGCTGCGCAATAGCCGGCGTCGCCGATGAGCGCGACCCGGCCGCGCGACCACCGGTCGAGGCTGACCTGACAGGACGAGCTGAAGTAGAAGTCGTCGGCGGCGGTCATGGCATCCAGCAGATGTGTTGTCTGCCAACCATTCCCGGCGAACGCCGCACGCACTGCCCGCTCCTGCTCATCCCGGTCCCGCCGATCCAATTCGGGCGAGTCGGTGGCGAAGGAGAGGCTGACGGTCAGCCGGTCTCGGTCGGCCGCGCTGAAGAGGTAGATCGCCGTGTTCCCCGCAGACTGCAGTAGTCCGGAATGGTCGAGGCCCAGGTAGTTGTCGGAGGTGAATCCCGCACCGGAAAGCCCTAGGTGACAGACCATCTCGTCGTGCGGGCCGAAAACCAGCTGCCGAACCTTCGAGTACACGCCGTCAGCGCCGAACACCAGATCGAACTCGCGGGCAAGGCCGCGCTCGAACTCGACCGTGACACCCGACTCGTGCTCGGTCAGCGCCGAAATCGAGTCGCCGAACACGTATTCGACATCCGCACTGGTGATTTCGTGCAAGATCCGGGTCAGCACCTGCTTCGGCACTTCGAGCTCACCGGCGAACGCCTCGGCCGGGAGTTGCCCGATCTCGGAACCGGTCTCGTCGAGCAGAACGGTGCCATGCATCGCCGTCTCGTGCTCGCGAATCGCCGCGAGGATGCCCATCTCCGCCAGCACATCCAGCGCCGCACCGCGGAAGTCCACGGCGTATCCACTGGCTCGGGGAACCGCCGCACGCTCGACCACAGTCACGTCGTACCTGTCGCGCTGCAAGTAGTAGGCGAGCGCGGGCCCGGCCACGCTCGCCCCAGAGATCAGAACCTTCGACTTCGTCATGAGATCGACGGTAACCAACTTTTGCCCATTTGGTCAATCCATATGGATAAACCGCTTGGTCAACACTTCGGTATGCTGTGCCACATGGGTAACCGAGAGGACCTCTTGGCCGGGGCAAAGTCATGCTTGATCGAACGCGGCTGGGCGCGCACCACCGTCCGCGACATCGCCGCCGCCGCCGGCGTCAGCCACGCCGCGATCGGCTACCACTTCGGCTCGCGGGACGCCCTACTCACCCAGGCCCTGGTCCAGGCCGTAGACGAACTCAGCGACGAACTCGCCGAAGTCCCCACCGACGAGCCGGAACAACGCTGGCAAGCACTGATCGACAGTTTCACCACCCATCGATCCCTGTGGGTAGCCCAACTCGAGGCAATGGTCCAGGCCGAACGATCCCCCGAGGTACGCGAACACCTCGCCAAGGGCCAACGCGAGGGCCGCGAAGGAATGGGCGGCTCAGTCCCCCTAGCACTTCTGACCGGCCTGATGATGCAATGGCTACTCGACCCGGAACACGCCCCCTCCGGCACAGACGTCACCACCGAACTCCGCGCATTGATCTGACGACGCCCGAGATACGTTGCTGGACAAGCGCTCACGAGGAACTGGTGCTGTTGCCGTCTCGGCCGATACCAGCATCAGTTCCCTGTGATCAGTCGACCAACTGCTGCGGCATCGAAGGGCGTGCCGCGTCATGCCGAATTGACCACGGCCCACCATGCGACCAGGCGGTCGGCCAGCGGATCCACTCCATAATGTTCGCGATGATGATACGGGCTCATACCGAAGTGATCTTCCAGTTCGTGCCAAAGGAACTCACTGATCTCGGCCCTACCCGCCCCCGCGCCCAGCCTCGTCAGCAACGGCGCGATCAGACCGTCGTACTCGTCATCCACCAGCTCGGCCACTCCGATCGGATCCCACTGGTTGAGTAGGTATCTCAGATTCCCCGCAATGTCGACCGTTCCCACGGCTGCCTCATCACTCATGTTTCAGGCCTTCGACTCTTTCGCGATCGCTCGGAGTAGGTCGGCGAGCCAGACGAGGCCGTGGGACACGGTGGTGTCGGTGGCGAGCATGGATTCGATGTTGTCCCATGATTCGGAGTTGTCCGATGGTCAGGCGGGGTGGGGCTGCGTGGACGTCGTTCATGTCTGCTAAGGGGACCGACCAGAAGTAGTCGGCGTCTATCGAGATATCGTCGCTGCCGGATGTGTTGCGGACGTGAGCGATCAATGCGTTGAATGCGTCGGTCAGTTGCGTGTATGTCAGGGCCGCGGCGGGCTCGTCGTTCATTCGCATTGTCCATCGTGGAGGCTTCGCACGTCGCGAATTCTAGGTGGGCGCGCTGTGTCCCATCGAAGCCGGCGCCGCGGGCTCACGTTGTGCAACCTGCGCAAAGAGGGGCCGGGCAGGGCCTATCGTCACTGCGATGAGCGCACACTTCGAGGAACTCGGTTGGCAGCTGACCGATATGGGGGAGATCAGTTTGCGGCGGCGGTTCGATCCGACTGCGCGTATTGAGGTTTTCGAGGTGAAACTTGGGGATGAGTACCTCATGTCGAGTTTGTTCACGGTGGCGGAGCGTGAGCTTGCACGGTTGGGGTTGGCGCGCACTCGGGGTGGGGATTTGGAGGTGATTGTCGGCGGGTTGGGGTTGGGGTATACCGCGCAGGAAGCGTTGCGGGACAGCAGGATCAGGAGCCTTACTGTTGTCGAGTATTCGGATGCGGTCATCGATTGGCACAGCCGTGACTTGCTGCCTGACACAGTTGGATTGGCGGCGGACAGTCGAGTTGCCCTTGTTCGCGCCGACTTTTTCGCCGCTGCGGCGGGCACGGTGGGGTTCGATCCGGAGCGTCCGGGGCGAACCTACGATGCGATCCTGCTCGACATCGATCACTCACCGCGCCACGTGCTGCATCACCCACATACCGCCTTCTACACCCGGGACGGACTGCGGGCGCTGGCCAATTTTCTTGCCCCGCAAGGCACTTTCGCCCTGTGGTCCGACGACGCGCCAGACGAAGAATTCCTGTCGGTCCTCGAAACCGTCTTCACCGACGTCGCCGCCGAACAGGTGCCGTTCGACAACCCGCTCACCCGGGGCCGCTCGACCAACACGATCTACCTCGCCACCCGGTCCTGACCGTCATCGCTGAATCCGGAGGATATTGATCGGCCACCAGAACCACCGGCCGGCCAGCGCGGCGAGGGCGGGCACGACGAACGAGCGAACTATAAGGGTGTCGAGGAACAGTCCGATGCCGACGGTGGTGCCGATTTGGGCGATATTGTGCGCGTAGCTGACCAGCATGGCGAACATCGTCACGCCGAAGACGAGCCCCGCGGTGGTGACCACCCCGCCGGTATTGACCATCGAACGGATGATGCCGGTATTTACCCCGGCCGCGAGTTCCTCTTTGAATCGACTCACCAACAGCATGTTGTAGTCCGCGCCCACGGCGACCAGGAAGATGAACGACACCGGCGCCACCGACCAGTGCAACGGATTGCCGATGATGTGTTGCCAGATAAGGACAGTCAGCCCCAAGGCGGACAGGTAGGACAGCGCGACGGTGCTGATCACCGCGACCGCCGCGACCAGGCTGCGCAACAAAATCAAGACCACGCAGAACACGAACGCGAACGCGGCGACCACACTGGTGATGAAGTCCTCGCGGGCAAAGGCCTCGATATTGAGCAACGTGCCGCCCGGACCGCCGACGCTGACCGTGCTTCCGGCCAGCGACGTGCCCTTCATCGCCTGCAACGACGCCGGGATGATCTTGGCACTGAGATCCATCGCCTCCCGACTGAACCCCTCCATCTGGGGCGTCACCACCATCCGCGTCACCTTGCCGTCCGGCGAAAAGAAGAACGGCAGCGCACTTTTGAACAGCGGACTGTCGAACGCTTGACTCGGCAAGAAGAAGAAACCGTTGGGATCGCCCGCGGTGAAGCCCTTACCGACTTCGTCCAGGAACTGCGTCATCTCCGATATCTGCGGCAGCAGGATATTCAGCGTGCCCTGCAGCGGCGCGAGCACGCTGTTCACCTGACCGATGAAATCCTGCAGGCTCGCGATTTGCGCGCCGAGTTGCGGAAGTGCTTGCGAGGCGGCATGAACGCCGTTCACCAGCCCGTCGACAGTACTGTCGAGCTGCCCCACATCATCGAACAGCGAGAACCCGGTGACCGCCGCCTGACAGGGCCGCACATCTTGGCAGTTCGGGATGGAACTCACGAATTGCTTTGCAGGCTCGGCGGTATCGCGTAAGGAATTCAGTTTCTCGACCACCCCGCCGACCGCCGACCGCAACGCGACGGCGCTACTGTTCACCTGCGCGAACCCCTGCTCGCCGGTGTCGAGCGCGGTCTGCACCCCTTTGATCGTCAGATTCAACTGATCGATACGCCCGGCCAGACCGGTCAGATCATCGAGCCGCGGCATGAGCATGCTCTTCAGCTGAGTGAAGCGATTGCCGATGTAGCCCGCCTGGTTGGTCAGCGTGCCCTCCTCCAGCGGAGTGGTCAACGGACGCGTAATGCCTTGCACCGCACTGACTCCGGGCACCTGCAAGACCGCGTTGGTCAGTTTCGCGAGCGCGATCAGATCAGCCGGATTGCGCAGATCGTGATCGGATTCGACGAGAAACATGCTCGGCGCCATGACGTTCGGCGGCAAATGCCGGTCCGCCGCCGCAATCCCCTGGTTCGCAAGGGAATCGCTGGGTTGGGCGATGCGCTCGTTGAAGCTCGGCCGGAAGGTCGGCAGCACGAGTATCGCCAGCACCAGCACCGCGAGGCTGGCGGCGAGCACCGGACCAGGCCAGCGGACCACGGCCGTCGCGATCCGCCGCCACCGACGCTGCGACGACTGCGGGCGCGGCTCGAGGAAACCGAGGCGGCTGCCGAGCGCCAACAACGCGGGCCCCAACGTCAGTGCGGCGGCAAGGGTCACGCTCACCGCGATCGTGCACGGCAGTCCGGAGGTGCTGAAGATCGCGAGCCTGGTGATGGACATGCAGGCCGTGGCGCCCGCGACCGTCAAACCCGAGGCCACGATGATGTGCAGAACCCCGTGCAGCGCTGTGTAATACGCGGTTTCCGGATCCTCGCCCGCGCGCCGGGCCTCTTGATATCGACCGAGCAGAAAGATCCCGTAGTTCGTGCCCGCACCGAGCACGATCACCGCGAGCAACGCCGACGCGAAGATCGAGACACCGATCACCTGATGTTCGCCGAGGTAGGCGACCACCGGCCGGGCCACCGCCAAACCCATTCCGACCGTCAGCAGCGGCATGGCCACCGTGATCGGCGAGCGATAGACGCACAGCAGAACCGCACCGACCAACCCCGCGCATATCACGATGAGCAGCAGCATCGAATCGCTGATCGCGACGAGTTCGTCGTTGACGACCGCGGAGGGGCCCGTCAGGTGCACCGTGATCCCCGGCGGTGGCGGCGTATCGGCGATGATGTCCCTGGCCGCCTGGGTGGATTCCATGGCCAACGCGGTGCCCATATTCCCGGCCAGATTGAGCAGCACATAGGACGCTTTCCCATCCGAACTCTCACTGGCCGGCGAGAAATTCGGGTTCGACCACAGGTCCATCGCGGAGTTGACGTGCTTTTTGTCCTGAGTCAGCCGGTCCAGCAGCGTCGTGTAATAGCGGTGGGCGTCGTTGCCGAGCGGCATGTCCCCTTCCAGCAGCACGTAGACGAAATTGTTCGTCCCCGCCCCACCGAAAGAATTACCCATCTTGACGATGGCCTGCACCGACGAAGCCTGGTCCGGCAGAAAGGACTGAGCGTGTCCCTTGACCACCGTTTCCAGTTGCGGGACAAAAAGATTGAGCCCACCGGCGGCCAACAACCATACCGCGATGATCGGCAACGAAAACATGTACAGCAGGCGCGCCGGCAACGGCCTACCGGGCGCGCGCCGCGCAAGCGTCCTGTCGAACGGCACCGATATCTCCGCGCGCATCCTGACCAGCACGTCACGCACGCGCATCGAAGCCCGCGTCACCCACAGCGGCGTACTCATGACACCGGCACCGCGCAGTTGACGGCGGCGAACCGCCCGCTCGACACCTGCGAATCGCGAGCTTGTCCATCGACGACAATCCGGCACGAGACCCGGTCGGCCTCCGATTGCGCGACAACTCCCGTCGACAACGTCAGCCGGTGGGTACGCAACGAAGTCCGCCACGGCAGATCGGCCGAGACATCCTTGACGTTGCCTTGTTCGTCCAGATACGACAGCCGTACCGGCATTCCGCTCGGACCGTCGATCTCATAGTCGACGACCTTCTCACCCGGCCGCCCCAGCACCGGGGGCGCGCTCGAATGCCCGATCGCCAAGTCCGGAATCTCGCTCAGTCGCAACCGGCCGATGAATATCGCGGTCACACCCAGAACCAGGAATACCACGCCGTATACCCAGGCACTCTTCATGACGGTCTCCGCTATCTGTTCGACCCTTTGTCCTTTTGTTCCGCACAGTTCGCGGTACTCGGGTGCGGGCCCAGTCTCGCCAGCACATCGGCAGCCGATTCGACAGTCACGGATATCTGCCGAGGGCGGCATATTGCCGTGACGCACGGTAACAGACACTGCTGCGGGTAGGCAATATGGCATACGGCATATTGCTGTCGGCGTCGAGCCCTTGACCACGCTATTTGGTCAAACACCAGGTCAGGGACCGGCTAGCGGTGCACAATCATCCCGCCGGGCACCCGTCCGTCCGCAGCGGGAGCCAGCGCCGCGACAGACGGCCCGTCCCCCTCGGGCGTCCGCCGATCCTTTTCTCCCGCAATGATTTCCGCGGGCAGATGCAACCTCGCGACGATCCCGCTGACCGGCGACACGTTCAGTTCGACCTCGATACCGAGCCGCCGCGCCAATCGTCCGACCACATAGTGCCCGAGATACCGCGTCGGCGCGACGACGAAGTCCTGTTCGCCACGCAATCGGGCGTTGGCCTCGGCCAGCCGGTCCGAAGGCATGCCGATGCCGTGGTCGACCACGGCGAGCAGATAACCGGTCGGCAGCATCCGCCCGTAGATCTCCACCTCGAGATCCGGCGGCGAGAAGGCCAGTCCGTTCTCGATCAACTCGGCGAGCATGTGCGCGAGCGCGGTGACCGCCCCGCCGACGATCCCGACGTCGTCCACCCGGTGCACCACCACCGGGTGGTAGTCGTCCACCTCGGACAGTCCGGCCCGGATCACGTCGGTGAGCGCGATCGGTTCGGCCCAGCGCCGCGGGCTCGCCTCGCCGACGAGTACCAGCAGGTTCTCGGCGTTACGGCGCATGCGGGTGGCGAGATGGTCGAGCTCGAACAGGTTGGACAGGCCCTTCGGATCTAGTTCCTGCCGCTCGAATTCACTGATCAGGCCGAGCTGGCGGCGGACCAGATTCTGATTGCGACGCGCGAGATTGGCCAGCGACTCGACGGTATTGCGCCGGACCAGTGCCTGCTCCGAGGCCAAGGTGAACGCGGTGCTCTGCACACCGTCCAATGCCGCTGCCAGCGCGGCGATCTCGGTGCTCGCACCGGGTGCGGCGCGCACCGGCTCGGGCGGCGGCGGCTGGGATCGGTCGGAGGTGCGCCAGGCCGCGATGACGCCGGGCAGCCTGCGATCGGCCACGTCGTCGGCGTCGAACGCCAGCATGGCCAGCGGGCGCACGATCGCCCGTACGCCGACGAAAACCATTGTCACCTCGGCGATTACCGCGATCAGCGCGGCGAGCAGCACGCCGCCGAGGATCAACGCGGCCTCCTTGCGCAACACCACCGCGCGCTGACGCACGTCGTCACCGATCGCCTGCTGCACCCTGCGCTGCTCGTCGATGACCGCCGTCATCTGCGCCCACCAGGTCACCGGATCCACCGGGCGCAGCAGCGGCCCCGCGAAGGACGCGATCGCGACCTGCTCCGATTCCGCTGCCTTGGTGGCGTTTTCGCTGTGCAGCGCGGCATCGAGCAGTTGCTGCTGCCGACCGGTCGCGTCGCGGGCGAACGCGGCGAGACCGGCCGTCTCGGCGGCGCGGATCTCCTGGAATTGCCCGTACTCATCGGCCCGGAACTCGTCGGCGGCGAAGACACCGTTGAGGAAGCCGCGCTCCTTGGCCGTCTGTTCCTTCGTGTCGCCCAGCGCGTATAGCGCCCATAGTCCGTGCCTGACCTGCGAGTCGCGCGCCGAATCCAGCCCGAGCGTCAGGCGATTCAACACGGTGATGCCGTCGGTATAGAACTGGAAGGCCACCTGCCTGCTGATCTGGTGACCATCGATCTGCCGGCGAGTGTTGGCCAGTGCAGCGAATCTGTCCAGTGCCGAACGCAATTCGGCCGCACCCGGCGTATCACCGATGCCGCCTTCGAGCGCACTCAACGCCCGATCGGTGTTCACCCGCTGGTCGGCGACAGACCGCTCCAGCCGAGCGTCGCCGCCGAGTAGTCCATTGCTCAGCCCCCGCTCCCGCTGCACCTCCTGCACCAGGTCCTGCACGGCCAGCGCCAGCGAAACCCCCGCCACGGTGTCACCGCTCTGCCGATACGACTCGACTTCCCGGACCACGATCACGCCGAGCAGCACCGACACCAACACCAACGAAACAATCAGAATCCGACTCAATTGACCTCGGATAGTGCGGGGTCGCACGATTCTGCTGCCCGCAGGCGCACCGGCGACTCCGGCCACGACTTCCGTTCTGTCACCAAGAATTCCCGAACGCTGAGGCAAACGCACAACCTGCTCCTCTGATCGACACCGCGATCGCCCCACACAGAGCACACGGAAAGTCAGCAGCAGCCTCCGCCCACCCTCACCCCCTGTCAACGCCCGAAACGGACAAACATTCCACTCGTTACATTTCTAAACACGCTGGTAATCAACCCTTTTCGAGATGTCGACGACCTCACAGACCCGAACCACCCGCTGTGAGGTGATCGAAGGAGACGATGCTGTCCATGGGGACCGTTCACCGTCTAGCAGCAGTGCGGCCGACGAGCCCACAGCCGCTGAATTCACTCCGCTAGGGCATCCCCGCACACATATGTCGCCAACGACATATAGACTGTTGGAGTGAAGCCGCTGTACTCGATCGAGATCGAGCCAGAAGTGCGGGACTGGTTGGAGTTGCTGCCTGCTAAGCACTTCCTCAAAGTTGACGAATATGTCGGCCTGCTCGCTGAGCGCGCAACGACGCTGGGCGAGCCATTAGGGAGAGCTGTGATGACGCACAGTCGATGGACGAGGCGAAATGATTGCGAGGCTGCTGAAGCCGAGGCCGTCACCGAGACTCGACAGGGGATTCGACTGGCAATGGCGTTGGCCGAAGCTGTTTACCTTCGTCGCACCGAACTCGGGTTGACCCAGACCGAACTTGCCGCCCGCGCTGGACTCACCCAGGCGAAGATCTCCCGGATCGAGGGGTCTGACGCGGTCCCCACCCTTCCGTTGCTCGCCAAACTCGCACGGGCTCTGGATGCTTCGCTCAACATCGCGATCGACGAGGATGACGCGCAGGTCAGTTTTACTCCGCACACCAACGCGGCGTAGCCGGCGCTTCGCACGCCACTGCCGGATGAGGCGGTAGGCGCGAAACGCGTTGGAACCATGGGCATCCGAGCAACCACGGCGGCCTCGCGGCGCAATGCACGCATCCACCGGCGACCGGGCGGCGATCCGGCATAGGGTTTCAGTTATGACGAGCAACCCGTTCTTCGAGCGCAGCGCGCTGCCCTACCAGTTGCCCCCGTTCGCCGAGATCGGCGAGGAGCACTATGTGCCCGGGTTCGAGCGCGGCATGGCGGAGCAGCTGGCCGAGGTCGCGGCGATCACCACCGTGGACGACGCGCCGACCTTCGTGAACACCGTCGAGGCGCTCGAACGTTCGGGGGCCTTGCTCACCAGGGTGTCCAATGTCTTCTTCAATATCTCGTCGTCGGACTCCAGCGCGGGCACCGATGCGATCGAGGCGGAGATGTCCCCGAAGCTGGCCGCGCACCGGGACGCCATCTACCTCGATGCCGCGCTCTTCGCCAGGGTCGAATCGCTCTATCGACGCCGCGCCGAGCTGGGCCTGGGTGCCGAGGAACTGCGGCTGGTCGAGCAGTACCACCTCCGGTTCGTCCGTGCCGGCGCCGGACTGGACGACGCGGGTCAGGCCAGGTTACGCGAGCTCAACACCGAAATCGCCGCGGCGACAACCGAGTTCGGACAGAACAATGTGGCCGCCCGGAACGCCGCGACGGTGGTCCTGGACACCGCGGACGAACTGGCCGGACTCAGCCCGGCGGCGGTGACCGCAGCGGCCGAGAATGCCCGATCCATCGGCCGCGCGGACGCCTGGGCGCTGAGCCTGCAGAATGTCTCCAACCAGCCCGTCCTCGCCCAGCTTTCCGACCGGGACGTGCGCCGCCGCGTGATGACGGCCTCGCTGGAACGCGGGTTGACCCCCGACCTCGACAACGGCGCCCTCGCCGTCCGCATCGCCACCCTGCGCGCCGAACGCGCCGCATTGCTCGGCTACCCCGACCACGCGTCCTACGCCGTGGCCGACCAGACCGCAAAGACCCCCGAGGCAGTCGAAGAGATGCTCGGACGCCTGGTCCCGCCCGCGGTGGCCAACGCGGAACGAGAAGCCGCCGAACTGACGTCGGCGATGCAGGCCGACGACGAACTCCGCTCGTGGGACTGGCAATTCTGGTCCCAGCGGGTGCGCGCCGAACGGTTCTCGGTGGACGCCGAGGCCTTGCGTCCCTACTTCGAACTCGAGCGGGTCTTGCGCGACGGCGTGTTCTTCGCCGCCGAACAGGTCTACGGCATCACGCTGCGCGAGCGCGACGACCTGGTCGGCTACCACCCCGAGGTCCGCGTCTTCGAGGTCTTCGACGCCGACGGCAGCGCACTCGGCCTGTTCCTCGGGGACTTCTTCGCCCGGCCGTCGAAGCACGGCGGCGCCTGGATGAACGAACTGGTCAGCCAATCCCGGCTGCTGGACGAGCTGCCGGTGGTGGTGAACAACCTCAATATCGTGAAGCCGCCGGCCGGCGAACCGGCCCTGCTCACCTGGGACAACGTCCGGACGCTGTTCCACGAGTTCGGACACGCGCTGCACGGCCTGTTCTCGGATGTCCGGTACCCGTTCTTCTCCGGAACCGAGGTGCCCCGCGACTTCGTCGAGTTCCCCTCGCAGGTGAACGAGATGTGGATGGCCTGGCCGGAGGTGCTGGCGAACTATGCCAAGCACATCGACACCGGCGAGCAGATGCCCGCCGAACTGGTCGAGCGCATGTCGGCGGCCGAACGGTTCGGCGAAGGCTTCCGGACCGTCGAGTATCTCGGTGCGGCACTGTTGGATTGGGCGTGGCACCGCGTACCCGGGGCCGAGGCGCTGGCCGGGACGGACGCCGAGACGTTCGAGGAGGAAGCCCTGCGGAAGGCGGGCCTCGCGATCGAGGCGATCCCGCCGCGCTACCGGACCGGCTACTTCGCGCACATCTTCGCGGGCGGATACGCCGCGGGGTACTACTCCTACATCTGGAGCGAGGTGCTGGACGCGGACACGGTGGACTGGTTCGACGACGGTGCCGCGTCGATTCGCGAGAAGGGCACGGCATTCCGGCGCGAACTGCTCGCGCGCGGCGGATCGGTCGACCCGCTCGTCGCGTTCGAAGCCTTCCGTGGACGCGCGCCGCAGATCGAGCCGCTGCTGACCCGCCGGGGACTGATCAGCTGATGCGAGTGCAGCAATGGCGCGACGGCGGGCGTCAGTTGCGCACGCGGGCCGGCTCGGTGTTCGTCCGATCCGCGCCAGGTGACGGCCCGACCGTCGTGCTGCTGCACGGTTATCCGTCCAGCTCCTACGACTTCCGCGAGGTCGTCGAACGGCTCGGCGGCCGGGCGTGGCTGGCCATCGATTTCCTCGGCTTCGGTCTGTCGGAGAAGCCACGCCCGCACCACTACAGCCTGTTCGAGCAGGCCGACATCGTCGAGGAGGTGCTCACCGCCAGCACGACGGACCCGATTGTCCTGCTGGCGCACGACATGGGCACCTCCGTCGCCACCGAGCTGCTCGCCAGGGATCTCGACGGCGCGCTGACCTGCACTCTCGAACGCGCGGTGCTGAGCAACGGCAGCGTGATCCTGGAAAAGGCGTCGCTGCGCCCGATTCAGAAGATCCTGCGCGGCCCGCTCGGGCCGGTGGCGGCGCGGCTGGCGAACCGCCCGGTCTTCACTCGCGAGTTCGCACAACTGTTTTCGGCAGCACATCCGCTGGCCGCGAGCGAGGCTCGGGCGCAGTGGGAACTGCTCTCGCACGCCGGTGGTCATCGGATCGCGCACCTGCTCACGGCCTATCTAGACGAGCGGGTGACCTACGCCGACCGCTGGCACGGCGCGGTCCGCGACTGGACCAAACCGCTCGGCTTTCTGTGGGGCACTGCGGATCCGGTGGCCACCGTGGCGGTCCTCGACGGACTACGCGCGCTGCGCCCAACGGCCACCGTGCTCGAACTCACCGGCCTGGGGCACTATCCGCAGCTCGAAGACCCTGAGGCCTTTGCCGCAGGCGCACGAAAGCTGTTGGCTATCGATAACCCCTAGGCGAATTCGATTGTGGCGTAGCCTGTTTGGAAACGCGCAACGCGGGAATGACGCGAAGACCCGGCCAGCCGGTACCGGGGAGATCGACCAGAGGAGTCATGCTCGTGACACGAACCGCACTCGTCTTCGCCGCCGCCACCGCCGCCGTGGCGCTCGGGACCGCCTCCGCCGCAGCGCAAACCGACAACGTCCCGCCGAACGTCGGCGGTGGTTCCGGCATCCTGGTCGACTCCCACGTCGGATGCACGCTGACGACCATCGGCAGGGACAGCGCGCAACGGCTGGTCGGCCTGACGGCCGGACACTGTGGGCAGCCGGGCGCGACCGTGGTCGTCGAGGGCGATCCCGACGGTGCGGCAGTGGGCCGGTTCGTCTACTCCGATCGCACCTTGGACTACGCGGTCATCGAATTCGATTCGGCGCGAGTAACTCCGGTCAACCAGGTCGGCGGCACCACCATCACCGATCTCGGCGGACCCGCCTACTTCCCGAATGTCGTGTGCAAGCGAGGCGGCACCAGCGGGACGAGTTGCGGTGTCGTCTGGGGCGATGTACGCGCGACCGCCACCGAGACCTGGACCCAAATGTGTGTGATGAAGGGCGATTCCGGAGCGCCCGTAGTGATCGGCAGCACATTGGTCGGCATGGTGAACGCCTACCTCGGCGTCGGCTGCTTCGGGCCGGAGGTCGGCACCAACATCAGCGCCATCATGAACGATCTGAACGCGCGCGGCGGTATCGGCGCTGGGTACCAGCCACTCTGATGTTTTCGGACTACGGCAGGAATCGCGCCATCTGCGGGACGGCCTCGGCCACGTGATGGGCGTAGATGCCTTCACCGATCCCGACGAAGTACCAACACTGCGGTGTCCGAACGAGTTTGCCCATTGCCAGGCCGGTATGCGGGCCACCGCTCAGCACGTATCGGGTGATCTCGGCGCCGGCGGTGGTGTCGAGGAGACGGAAGTACGCATTCTCGATCTGCGCGAAACTCTGTTCGGAGTAGGAGGTTACGAGGAAGATCACCGACGTCACCTCCGGCGCCAGTCGGGTCAGGTCGACGGTGATCACCTCGTTGTCGCCCGCACCGTCGCCCGTCGGGCTGTCGCCGCTGTGCGCGACCGAGCCGTCTCGGGACACCAGTTGCTCGTGGTAGACGGCGTCGAACAGGACCTCGCCCGCGAAAAGCAAAGCCGCCGAATTCAAGTCGATCCTGCTGCCGGTGGTGACCGTACCGTCGACGTCCACCCACAGACTTTCGTCGGACGGATCCCAGCCCAACGAGACCGCGACATGCTCGGGCAACGTGCCATCGGGATGCTGCAACGGAAAGGACAACCGTGTCCCCTTTCTCAGGGGCGACCACGGTATCCAGCTACCGCAACGCCTGACTATCTCGAAACTTGCCCGGGCTCAGCCGCGCTCGGTCGACGATAGCTCCCGTCGCGCCTGCTCGCCGTCGAGTAGCTCGTCACCATTGACGTTGCCGGGGGCATCTTTTCGACCGCCGCCGCCGCGGACTCGGCCCGCATCCCTGCCGACCGAGTCCGAAACAGCCCGTTACCCGCCGCATACCCCGCAAGCATCGAATCCAATCGCCGACTTTCGGTTACATCCGGCGAATCACAACCGGCGCGCGCCCGCGTACGGCATCGACGAGATCGGCGCGAGTTCGACCCCGGTGCTCTCGGTGCCGGCATGGATCACCGTGCCGTTGCCCGCGTAGAGACCGGAGTGGCCGCCGCCGTAGAACGAGACGAGGTCGCCGACGCGCAGTTCGCGCTGCGAGACCGGGGTGCCTGCGGCGAGTTGCGCGCCGCTGGTGCGCGGCACCTCACGGCCCGCTCGGCGATAGGCCCATTGCACGAGGCCCGAGCAATCGAAGGCATCGGGGCCCGCAGCGCCGCTCCCGTACGGGGCGCCGAGTTTAGAGCGTGCGGCGTCGAAGGCGCGTTCGGCAACCGAGTTCAGCGGCTCCTGAATATCGGGAATTGTGACCTCGTTCGGCAATTCGAGGTTTCCGATATCGGGCAATCCGATCGGCCGGGCATGCGCCGGGGTCTGGGCCAGCAGCAGGGAACTCGTCGCGGCGGTCGCGACGACCGATATCGTCAGGGCGCGGTACCATTTACCCTGCTCAGAGCCTTCATCGATGGATGCCATGGTGCGCTACTCCGATCTCCGTCGACGCTCGGTGCGAAAAGATCACCGAGCCTTGAATGGATTTCGAGAACACCGGGTGTTTGTGATTCCATCGGATCCGGATGCCACTCTCCGGCACATTCGAGCCAACAGCAAGCGCGACACGCGGACTATAACGAACTAATCACCGAACTAATTTCTATGCAATCACGCGCAGATATCTGGGCAATCTCCAGCCACCTGACGCGAATACTGTCGTAGCCATGGCAACTCCCGACTTCATCCGAACCATCCGAGCCGACGCCGGTCGGCAGCTGCTGTGGCTGCCCGGCGTCAGCGCCGTGGTCTTCGACGACGACGGCCGATTGCTGCTCGGCCGCCGTGCCGACACCGGCAACTGGGCGATCCTCGCCGGGATGCCGGAGCCCGGGGAGCAGCCGGCAGCCTGCGCGGTTCGAGAGGTGTACGAGGAGACCGCCGTTCACAGTGTCGCCGAACGCATCGTCCTCGTCCGGGCCATGCCGGCGCACACCTATCCGAACGGTGATATCTGCCAGTTCATGGACGTCACCTTCCGGTGCCGGGCGGTCGGCGGCACGGCGCGGGTCAATGACGACGAATCGTTGGAGGTCGCCTGGTTCGACATCGCCGCGCTGCCGCACCTGCCGGAGCACGACCTGCTGCGCATCGAGCACGCGCTGTCCGAGGAGCCGACCTGGTTCGAACCCGCGCCCTGACGGACTCGGTTCGCCCTGTTCTCGCTGGCACAGACCCCGTGCCGGCGTTAGTTCTGTTCGCAGGCGGTGACGGAACCCCTCGATCCCTGACCTTTGATGGTGCAGGTGTTCTTGCCCGCATTGCCGTCGACGAGGTTGTTGTTGACGTCGATGGTGACGGTGTCGTCGTCGTTGCCGCCGAAGATGCTGCCGTTGTTGGCGATTGCGGTGATGGTGTCCTTGCCGGTGCCGCTGTTGGGGTCGGCGCCGCTGGCGAAGTCGCTGCCGTCGCCGAGGACGACGGAGTCGGTGGTGCCAACGGTGCCGACGTCGATCTTGTCGTCGCCGTTGCCGCCGATCACGGTGGCGGCGCGGGAGTTTCCGTCCTTGTTGAGCGAGGTCGCCGACAGTATGTCGTTCCCGTCACCACCGAAAACGCTGGCGCCGAGGTACATGTCGCCGGCCTTGATGGTGTCGTTGCCGTCGTCGCCCCACAGCGCGGAGCCCGAGCCGCCGAGCGTGCCGCCGGTGATGGTGTCGTCGCCGGGGCCGCCGTGGATCCAGCCGCCGGTCATCTCGTCCACCGTGATGGTGTCGTTGCCCGCGTCCGGGATGGGTGCGAAGGCATCGCCGTAGACGTCGGCCGCGCCGACGGTCCGGTGGATCGTGATGGTGTCCTTGCCCGCGCCGCCGAACACCGCGTCCGGCGCGTCCGGCGCGGTGGCGCTCGGCGGACGCTCGCCGAGACTGACGGTGTCGATGATGATGGTGTCGTCGCCCTGGTCGCCGGACACCCGGCCGCCGTGGGCGCCCGCGCTGGTCTCCGGCTTGGCGGGGTCGGGCTGGAAGACATACCCGAGGCTGCCGACCTTGATCACGTCGTTGCCCGGGCCACCCACCACGGCACCGTGGCGCCCGACATTGCCACCCGCACCCTTCTGCATGGCCGCGTCGCAGGCGGCGGGACGGTCTTGCCCGCCGACCGTGATCTCGTCATCGCCCGGACCGCCGTCGAGGACACCGCCGTTCACGTCGTTGGCGCCGAGACCGTCTGCCGGACAAAGGAACCGACCGACATTGCGCGCCGAGATCTTGTCCTTGCCCGCGCCACCCAACACGACCGCTCCCTCGAGCACGTCGCCCTCGATCACGATCGTGTCGTCGCCCTCCCCGGCGTCGAGCACCGCCCCGGCCGGCAGATTATCGGTACAGGTAATGGTGTCGTTGCCCGGCGTCACGGCCCCCGTGCACCCGGCGGGCAAACCTTCAGCCTGCGCCGGACCGGCCAACACCATCCCCGCAAGCAACGCGGAAACTCCCACGATCGACCGCGCCCGCATGACCACAGTTCATCCCTCCGTCTCACCGAAAACCTGCCCGGCCAAGATCACCGCCATTCCGTATTCGAACCTGTGGGGCATTCGGATCGGCGGCACTTGTCACGGCGTTCGGTAAGGGAGGATGGAAAATGGGCAATCCTGCGGCAACCACACTGGTCGAAAGCACCGCCGACGCGGAAACGTCGAGTCAGAGAGTCAGTTCGTGCGGTTTCTCCGCGATGGAAACCGGGTGCAGTGGGTCGGTGTCCATCGCAACGCTCAGAGCGGGATGCGGCAGTGTCGCAACGGATTCCAGCACGGAGACATCGGCACGACTATCGGGTCGAGCGCTAATCCACCGGATCGGTCTCGTAGACCGGGATCCCCCTGGCGTCCAGCATCTGGATGATGCCGACGAACTGATCGCGATCTCCGACGGCCTCCGGAACGTATTCGTTGATCTCGGCGTGGGTGATGTACTTCTGCTCGTGACCGAGGGTGATCAGTTCCTTGATTCCAGCATGGGGCATACGGTGATCTCCAGGTCTCGGGTAGCCGTACTGCTGTCGGCCCAGGGAAGCCAACGCTATCAGCGCCGCGCAGGTGATCGCTGAAATATCGGCGGAATCCAAGGTTTCCACGGCTGCGCGACGGCGGCTCGGCCGTTGGCCCGGTGAGATAGCCCGCTACGTGCGTCAGCCTGCCCCGCTGGGCGGGCGTCAGATATTTATAGCCGGGAATCGTGCGGCGGCAAGTCGCTGTACCGCAACGACATTCAGGCACGGCGATGCTGCGGTATTCGGAAGTCGCAACAGATTACGCGTGCCTCGAATCGCCGAATACGCCGAACACCTTGCGCGCGTTGGCATCAGCTTCGATGCGACACGCGGCTCCGGCATCGACGATCCGGTCACCGAATACGAAACCCGACCGAAGGCCCCCTCCAGCCCGACTGAGGCACCGAAGTGCCCCTTCGGTCAGTTGACCTTCAGCGTCTACCTCGACCGAGGGTGCCCTTTGGTTGGCTGGACGTGCTGAAGGGCGCCTTCGGTCGATATCGGGGCGACCATTTTGGACACGGCGCACGAGTTCGGGTCAGCTGGGGCTGGCCTGCGATTCGGTAAGGTTTTGACTGATCTCCGCTCGCCCGCATCAAGAACGTCGAGTTTCCAGCGTGAATTTCGCCAGGGCCATCGTTGTTTTGAAGTCGAGGGAGTGTCAGTGCGACGAGTCGGTGTGCTGCTGATCGTTATCGGTGTCGGCCTGGGCTGGTCATCGGCCGGGGCTGAGCCGGCGAAACCGGCCGACGCGTCGGCCCGCCAAGCGCTGTATCCCGAGAGCAGCTTCTATCCGCGGTTGATTCGCCTCGAACACAGTGGCACGGCCAACGGCACCATTGTGGCGAGCGTCAATACGTTGCAACAAACCGGCGCGATCATGGCAAGTATCGACGGCGGCAAGACCTTTCGGCAGCGCGGCGCCATTATCGATTCCGTTTCCAGGAAGGGCAGCCAGCTGTGCTGTTCCGCGCTGTTCGAACTGCCGACAGCGGTGGGCGATATGCCGGCGGGCACGCTGCTGTGGGCCGACACGGTGTTCTCCGACGTGCTCGATGTCGTGCTGCGCCACGTCGAACAACGACTATGGGCCAGCCGGGATCATGGCGCACAGTGGGAATTCGTGTCCAGCATCGCGACGTCGAACAGCCTGTTCAGCTTCACCGACTGGGGGCCGCTGCTACCGAGCGCGTGGGAGCCGAGCCTGTCGATGTCGGCGGACGGGCAACTCGTCGCCTTCTACTCCGACGAGACCGACAGCCGCGACCACAGCCAGAAATTGGTGCAGGTCCGCTCCCCCGACGGCGTGCACTGGGTGAACCAAACGGACACCGTGGTCAGCGACGTCAAATATGTGCGGCCCGGCATGGCCAACGCCATCCGATTGCCGGACGGCTCCTACTTCCTGAGCTACGAAATCTGCAACACCGACAAGGTGCACCAGTGCCTGGCCTATTTCCGGAGATCAACGGACGGCTGGAATTACGGCGATCCGCGGTTCCTCGGCACGATGGTGCGCACCGGCATCGACGGCAGCTATACCCAGCACGCGCCCTACCCGGCCTGGAGCCCAGGGCCAGGCCCCAATGGCACCATCCTGCTGTCCGGTCAGATGGTGTCGAGCGTGGACGGCACGGTGACGCCGAAAACCGGGCGGACCATCGTGGCCAACGACGCCATGGGCGAAGGCAATTGGTACGAGATGGCCGCACCGATCGTCATCGACGGCGTCACCGACGCGCCCTGCAAGAACTACAGTTCGGCGCTGTTGCCCGCGCCGGACGGAAAATCGGTCATCGAAGCCGCGACCGATCTGGACAGCAACGGAGTTTGCCGCGCCTATTACGCCTCGGGCCCACTGACCGGCCCGCCTCCGCCGCCCGCCGCCGCGGGCAAGTAGCGGTCTATTTGGCGATGGTGAAGCTGGTGCCGTCCTTGGTGATCGGCCCGGGGTGCAACTCACCGTTCGTGGCGCCGATCGAGTAACTCACCGGTTTGAAGGACGACAACGGCTTTCCGTCGACCTTCACATTGGTGAACACCACCGGGCTGAATCCCGGCAGCGCACTGTTGAGCTGACCTTCGACGATGACCTCCGCGGTCTGCGCGGGCGCGTCGGAATGCGCGACCGTGGTCCGCGTCCAATTCTGGGTCACGTTCGCGACCGTCATCGTGTATGTCCGGCCGTCGAAGTCGACCGAGGCCTGCATCTTGTCGCCGGGCGCCGACGTCACATCCGGGTAGATCACCGGGTTCGCCGGATACGCCTCCCACAACGCCATCCGATACGTCTGCTGCGCGCACATCGCCGCGCCGGGCGCCGAGCCGGTGCCGGTGCTGGCACACGCTCCGGCCGCGGCCTGACCCATTTGCGTGTTCACGCCCTCGGCGGCCCTGATCGCGTTACGGAACCACGCGGGATTATTGGCCACCGTCGCGCTCGCCAGGTTCACGATCGCCAGCCCGGGCAGCGACGCCAATGCGCCCGCGGCGCTCACGCAAATGGCCTCGGAGCCGGTCTGCATCAACGGCAAGGCCTGCTTTCCGTTGACCAGCGTCCCGTTCAAACCGACCCACGGCACCACGCGCTGAATCACGCCGGTGTCGGAGCATTGCACTTCCGGTTCGATCCATTCCGCGGAAATACTCTTGAAGTTCCCGGTGGCCACATACCCGGACCAGTTCGTGCCGCGAATGCGCGGCGGCGTCTGCTCCGTCTTCGCGCTCGGCGGCGCCGCATTCGGTGTCGCGCTCGACTCCGGCGCGCCATCCGCGTTCGCCAACGACGGCGAAGCCAGCACTGCCACGATCGCCCCCACCACCGACGCGGCGAGACGGTTTCGAATTCGCGTCCGACCCGGGGTAGTCATCATGAACAGGGACAATAGCTGAAAAGCATCACTGCCGCGCGCCGCCGCGCGGCAGTGTTTTCGCAGGTAGTCAACGGTTTCCGCGAACGCTGGAACTAGCTGACCTGCACCACTTGAAGATCGACAACTCCGGCGTGTCGTCCCCACCCCACCCGCATTTCGCGCCGCGACACGCCGTAAGCGCCGACCCGGCCGGATCCGCCCTCGGCGCGGCAAGCGCAGGAGAAGTCAGGGCTTGCTCGGCAATCACAATTCCACTTCGCGCAAGTCGATTGCACGCGGGTGGATTTCATACCCGAGCCGAACCAACGACTATACCCGCATGCGGGAATTCTATTCATTTGGCGGACACTCCGGAGCGGCTGCGCGGCAACGACCGTTACTAGTGATTTGCTGAATTAGCACTACCGGCTTCGAGATTCACCCGTGGATACGAAAGGACCGAATCGACGATGCGGTACTTCATTCCTACCCTCGCAGCAGCCGTCTGTGCCCTTTTCTTCTGTGCCGCTCCGGCCAACGCGGTCGCTACCGACTGCGCGGCGCCCGATGCGCCGCCGATTTGCGCGACGCCGTCGAGTACCTGGAAAACCCAGCCGGCCGGCTCGGTCCTCTCGATGCCGCGGGCCGCCGTCAGGGCGTTGGCGATGACACTTGTGCCGCCGCATCATTTCTGGGCGTTCGACAACATCATCACTCGGGAAAGCGGTTGGAATGTCTTCGCCGTCAATCCGGAAAGCGGCGCCTACGGCCTCGGCCAGGCGCTACCGCCGGAAAAAATGGGCACGCACGGGGCCGACTGGCCGTTCAACCCGGTGACGCAGATCCGCTGGACCTACGACTACATGAACAAGCGCTACGGCAGCCCCATCGGCGCCTGGGAATTCTGGCAAATACATCACTGGTACTGACGGTCAATCGCGTAAAGCCTTTTCGCGCAGCGCGTCCAGGGTCTTGGACAGGATGCGGGAGACATGCATCTGGGAGATGCCGAGGTGCTCGGCGATCTGGGTTTGTCGCTTGGCCTCGAAGAACCGCATGAACAGCACTTCCCGCTCACGCTCGGGCAGCGCGGCGATCAAGGGTTTCACCGCCAGGATGTCCTCGATGGTCCGGTAGTCCGGCATCTCGACACCTAGCGCGTCCAGCAATGACGCACCGACCCCCTCCCCCTCTGACGGTGCGTCGATCGACGAGGTCTGATAACCGTTGTGCGCGATCATCGCCTGTGTGACGTCCACGATGTCGACCCCGAGTTCCGCCGCGATCTCGCCCGCTTTCGGCATCCGGCCGAGTCGCTGGAACAGCACGTCGATCGCGGGACCGATGCTCAGCTGAATGTCCTTGAGCCGCCGCGGCACCCGCACCGCCCAGGTGTAGTCGCGGAAATGGCGGCGCACCTCGCCCATGATGGTCGGCACCGCGAAGGCGACGAAGGACGCGCCGTAGTCGGGGTCGTACCGGTCCACCGCGGCCACCATGCCCACCCGCGCCGTCTGCAGTAGGTCGTCGAAGTTCTCGCCACGTCCCGCGTACTTGCGGGCGATGTGCTCAGCCAGCGGCAGGCATTGGGTGATCAGGTCGGCCCGCAAGGTTATTCGGTGCGGGTCGTTCGGTGCCAGCGTGGCGAGCTGGGCGAACAGCGGCTCCAGCTGAATGTAGTCGTCGGAACTGCGATAGGTGCGGGGCGCTCGCGCGCGGGCCAGTGTCGACGTTTCGGTCACGGTGCTGCCTCGGATCCAGCTGAAGTCGACGATGGCCGGATCCGGACGGCAGCGGTGCCGAACGGATATGGCCGTGGTGGCCGGAACCAGCGCTCGAATCGGCCGTTCCTCGAGTACACGCCGTCCGGAGCGTTGTGTCAACAGTGTAGGTCTACACTATCTATCTACACGGTTAGCCGGGTGATCGCCGGCCGAGGTCAACTCACACGCGCGCGACCAAATCCACGATCGGACCGGGTAGCACCCGCATCACCTGATAGGCGAGCCGCACCTCGAAGCCCGAGGACACGAGCCCGCGATTGTGCGCGACGGCGGCGACCACCGACTTGGCGACTACGTCGGCATCGTGGCTGTATCCGAACGCCTTGGCGATCCAGTCCTGTTCGGCAATCGCACTACCGCGCAACCGACTTCGGGTATGAATGCCGGTGTTGATCACGCCGGGACAGATCACGCTCACGCCGACACCGCGCGCCGCCCAATCGGCCCGCAGGCACCGCGACAGCATGATCACCGCGGACTTCGAGGCACAGTAGGTCGCCATCCGCCGGTTCGGCAGATAGCCCGCGCCGGAGGCGATATTGACCACGTGTCCATGCCTGCGCGCCACCATCCCCGCGCCGAAGAGGTGACAGCAGTTGACGACACCGTCGAGATTGATCGAACGCAGCCAGGCCCAGTCGTCGAGCGTGGTCTCCAGGAACGGACCGCCGACGCCGACTCCCGCGTTGTTGACCAGGATGTCGACCGGGCCGATCTGTTCGGCAAGGTCGGCCACCGCGGCGGCATCGGCGACATCGCAGCTGTAGGCCGAGCCGTGGCAGACCGCCGCGGTCTCCTTCGCGGCGGACTCGTCGTTATCGACGGCGACGACGCTGGCGCCGAGGGAGGCATATCGGCGCGCGGTAGCCGCGCCGATCCCCCGGCCCGCGCCGGTGATCACGACCACCGCCCCACGCGGGTCGACGCGCGTCATGACTGCGCCGCGGCAGCGGTTTGTTCGGCCACCGGGCGTATTGCCCTGCGCCGAGCGATCATTCGCAGTCCGTCACGCGGCCGCAGCGTCAGCGTCGCCTCCGGTGCGACGGGATGACCTGGCACGAGGTCGAAGACGAACTTCTGACTCAGCATCGCCGTGATCAACACCGACTCCATCACCGCGAAACTCGAACCGATGCAGATCCGCTTGCCGCCGCCGAACGGCAGATACGCCGAGCGCGCGCGGTCGCGGCCCGCGCCGGGGAGGAACCGCGCGGGATCGAATTCCTCAGGGTTGGGCCACCATCGCGCGTCGTGGTGGATGTGGTGCGTCGGGATGACCACGGTGGTGCCCTTGCGAATGTGGTGTCCGTCGATCACATCGTCTTCGATCGCCACCCGCGGAATCGCCCACGCCGGTGAGAAATAGCGCATCGACTCCTGGAAACATGCTGCGGTCCAAGGCAATCGGGGCAGATCCGCCGCCGTCGGACGGCGACCCTGCAGCACGGTGTCGACCTCCGTCAGCAATCGCGTTCTGGCCTCAGGGTTCAGCGCGAGCAGATACCACATCCACGACAGGGCGTTCGCCGTGGTCTCATGTCCGGCCAGCATGAAGGTCAGCGCCTCGTTGCGGACGCGGCGCACCGGCAGCCCGCCTGCTTCGTCGGACGCGTTCAGCAGATGGTTGAGCAGATCAGGGCTGTCGGTCGGGTGCGCGCGCCGCTCGTTGACGACGTCCCACACCTCCTTGTCGAGGATCTGCGCGACCCGTTGAATGCGGCGAAACGGCGGCGGCAGCGGGATCGGCGTCAGCGCCACCGCGGCGGCCGCGCGCCAGACCCGCTTCGGCGGCGCGGCCACGATGAACAGCCGCTCCAGTCGCTCGGCGAACCGCAGTCCGTCGGTGACCAGGTGCGACATGCCCACCGCGATGCGCCCGAACTGCTGCCCGAACAGGGCATTGCCGACGACATTCAGGGTGAGCTCGACCATCTCGCCGACCATGTCGACCTCGACCCGCCCCTGCTGCGCGTCGATCCTGGCGACGCTGGCCTCGATCGGCTCGATCATCAGATCGATCAGCCCGTGCAGGTGCCGCTTCGCGAACATCGGCGTGATCATCGCCCGGTGGCGTTGCCAGGACTCGTCCTCGTCGGTGAACAGGCTGACCCCGAGTAGTGCGCGCAGCAGCTCGTACTCGAACGACTTGTGATACTTCAGCCGACCGGCGTGCAGCACGTGATCCACGTAGTCGGGGTTGGTGAAGGCGACGAAACGTCTTGTCCCGGCGCGGAATCGAAGGATGTCGTGGCCCTTCGTCCGGCCGATCATCCCGCCCTCGTAGTCCAGGCCGATGGTCAGGGCTTCGATGGTCGCGACGAGCGTGCTGGTGTGCCCGGCGGGTTTCGGCTGCGGCGCGGCGGCGCGGTCGGACGTGGTGGTAGCCATCGAGTCTCCTGTTCAGGCAGACGGCGGATCCGCGATGACCCGCGTCTCCGAGTCGAGCGGACCGAGGCCCCCCACCAGTTTGGTGTCACATGACACCACTGTCCGCGCGTGCCACCAGTTTGTAGTCGGCCGCCACGCTTGTCAATATGGAAACGTGGCACGAGCAGGCACCTGGGGCGGGCGCACCGCCGAGCAACGCCGCGCCGAGCGGCGCGAGCGCATGGTCGGCGCGGCCATCGACCTCTGGCGCGAACAGGGCTGGACCGCGGTGACGATGCGGGCCGTCTGCGCGGGCGCCTCGCTCAACGACCGCTACTTCTACGAGGAGTTCGCCGACCGCGACGGCTTGCTGGTCGCGGCCTGGGAGCAGGTGCGCGACGACATGCTGTCCCGGCTCACGGTCGCCTTCGCCGAGAACATCGATCGAACACCGCAGGAGATCGCGCGGATCGCGGCCGAGGTGGTGGTCAATCGAATGACCGAAGACCCCGACTACGCACGCATCCTGCTGATGCACCACGGCGGCAGCACCGCGCTCGAGCAGTGCCGAAGTTCGGCGCTGCAGCTGACCGCAGGACTGGTTGTCGCTGCGGCACAACCGTTTCTGCGGCCCGACGCCGACCAGATGGGCCTGCGCATGGACGCCATCGTCGGCGTCGGCGGCTTCGTCGAACTGATCAGCGCGTGGCAGGCGGGCGCCATCGACTGCGACGGGCAGGAGATCGTCGACCAAACCGTCCGGATTGCAACCACTTTCGGTGCACGGTATCTCACCGCAAGCTGAAAGTACCTGCGCTGGAGTCGACTCCGCTCAGCGTGCGGCGCTTGCCGTCCATTCAAGGATGGTGTTAGCGACCAGCGCCGGATCGTCGTACATGGGTACGTGCCCCACATCAGGCAGGGTCCGCCAGGTTGCCGACGGCGCCCACCGGCGCCACCCCTCGGCGTAGCGGTCGGCGGGGATCATCCGATCCCGGCCGCTCCAGGCGATGAGCACCGGGGTGTCGAGCGTGCCGTACGGCTCGTACTCGGTGGCGATGACCTGCGGCAGATAGTCCCTGATCGCCGTGCAGCGCAACGCGTTCCGGCTCGCGCGGACGGCCTGCCGCGCGCTGACCCGGTCGCCGTGCTCGCAGATGGTCCGCATCGCGGCGCGGCGCAGCGCGGGCGACCGCATGACCAGTGGCACGAGCGGATAGGCCAGGCGCATCTGCTTGCGCATCGACTGGAACAGCGCCGGAACTCGCGTCTCGTCGGTCCGCCAGGCGCCGGCCGGCGAGAGCGCGACCACGCTGCGGGCCCGGCCGCGGCGCGCCAGCTCCATCGCCAGCCAGCCACCCAGCGAGTTGCCCGCGATGTGCGCGGTGTCGAATCCCGCGTTGTCCATGGACTTTTCGACCGCGTCGGTGACGGCGCTGATCGTGTAGGGGCCCGCGAGGTCGGGCCTGCCGCCGTGGCCGGGCAGGTTCGGCGCGAAGACGTCGTGCTGCCCGCTGAGCAACGGAATGACCGATTCCCAGCAGTGCCACGAGCTGGTGCCGCCGTGCAGCAGCACCAGCGGCTCGCCGGTACCCACCCGATAGAACGGGTGCGCGGCGCGATCGGTTTTCGTCCTCATCGACGAGTCCTTTCTACGTCGGATCAGCGAGCGCGAGCCGCGCGAGTTGTCCGAGCGATCGAGCCGTCAGTTCCGGCGGCTCGACGGGTTGGATCATGTGACTGAACAGCAGCCGGACCAGGCTGTTGGTGAAGAACCGCAGGTCGATGTCGGTCCGGAGCAGGTGCGACCAGTGCTGATCGGCGTACGCGAGGCCGAGCAGCGTCGCCGCCTCGACGAACGGGCCGGACTGGGTGGTCACCATCAACAACATCTCGTCCGGGGTATCCGGGGCCGCGTTGAGAATGACCGTGGCCAGCGGGTCCTCGGCAATGGTGCGCAACACGAAGTCGGCGACGGCGGTGACCGCCGCGACCGGGTCGTCGTTGTGCTGCTCCAGCAGCGCCGTGGTGCCGGACAGGTACCGCTCGGTGTTGTGCCATGACATCGCCTCGAGCACACCGGCTTTCGAGCCGAACTCGTTGAAGACGGTCCGACGGCTCACGCCGGCCCGGTTCGCGATGTCGATCATCCGGACTGCGTTCCAGCCGGTGCTGCCCGCCAGTTCCAGCGCGGCGTCCAGCACGCGCTGCCGGGCGAGGGCGCGACTGGCCGCGCGCAGGGAGGTGGTCTCGGCGCTGTTCACGGTTGACATCCTCCCTTCCCGGCTTGGTTGACACCCAACCAGCCAACCTGGATAGTTGCACTCTGATGCTATCAGAGTGCACTTTGCGCACTATGGAGTCTTGAAGATGCAAATCGTGGAGGAACAGTGCCGTTACCCGCGGATTTGGCCGCTCGGCTGTCGCTACCGCTGATCGCCGCCCCGATGACCGGCGTGTCCGGCCCCGAGCTGGCCGCGGTGGCCTGCCGCAATGGCGTGATCGGCTCGTTTCCGACGCACAATGCGGCGACCGTCGAGGTGCTCGACGAGTGGCTGGCTCAGCTCGGCGCCGCCCTGTCCGGACACCCCGATGCCGCACCCCTCGCACCCAACCTTGTGGTGCACCGCACCAACCACCGCCTTGCGGGCGACGTGGACCGGCTCATCGCGCATGGTGTCGAGCTCGTGATCACCAGCGTCGGCTCGCCCGAGCCGGTCGTCGAACGGCTACACGCGGCAGGCTGCCTGGTGTTCGCCGATGTCGCGAGCCTCCGGCATGCCGAGCGTGCCCTGGCGGCGGGTGCCGACGGGCTGGTGCTGCTCACAGCAGGCGCGGGCGGACAGACCGGATCGGCGAATCCGTTCGCCTTCGTGCGCGCGGTCCGCGAACACTTCACCGGCCCGCTGGTGCTGGCAGGCGGGATCAGCGACGGGCACGCCCTGCTCGCCGCCGAAGCGCTCGGCGCGGACCTGGCCTACATGGGCACCGGCTTCATCGCCACCACCGAAAGCCTTGCGCCCGAGGACTATCAGGCCGCCGTGGTGGCCGCGTCCCTCGACGATGTCCGCCAGACCGAGCAGGTCGGCGGACTACCCGCCAACCTGCTCGCCGAATGGCTGGAAGCGCAACTCGCGCCGACGGTTTCGGCGGGCGACTTCCAGGCGGACCGGCTGATGAACGGCCGCACGGTGTGGAGCGCCGGACACAGCGTCTCGGGCGTGCACTACGTGTGCTCCGCCGCCGAAGTGATCGACCGGGTGCGCCTGCAATACCGCGCCGCCCGCAACCAAATGCTCGAAATCTCGTGCCGATGAAGGGAATACCAGCGATGACAGGACAGGACTCGATGTGGGGTCCGGTCACCCGGGTGCTCGATCGCGCGTGCACCTATTACGCCGACCGTGTCGCCGTGATAGCGGGCGACCGGTGGTTGACCTACGCGCAGCTGCGGTCGCTGTCGAACCGGGTCGGCAACGGGCTGCTCCGGCTCGGCGTCACCAAGGGTGAGCGGGTCGGGCTGTTGATGCCGAACACGTTGGAATACATCCCGACTCAGCACGGGATCTGGAAGTCGGGCGCGGTGCCCGTGCAGATGGCGGCGCGTGCCTCGACCGAGGACCACTGCTACTTCCTCACCGAGTCCGCGGCGACCACGCTGATCTACCACGAAGCGTTCGATGGCACCGTCGCCGAGCTCAGGGATCGGGTGCCCACGCTGCGCAGGCTGATCCGGCTGGGCGAGCAGCCGAATGCCGCTGCGGCGGACTATTACGAAACATTCTACACCGCAACAGATTCCGATCCGGAGATCGAGGTCTCCGAAGACGACGCCGCGCACGTGATGTTCACGTCGGGCTCGACCGGCACCCCGAAGGGCGTGCTGTTCACCCATGGCCAGATGAGCCACTACCTGATCACCGCGGGCCTGGAAATCGGCGATGCCCGGCCGGGCGAGGTGTTCGCGCACGGTGCGCCGCTGACCCACTTCACCCAGGTCTTCGTGCTGCCGACCTTCATGCGCGGCGGCACCAACGTGATCCTGCCCGGCTTGGACGTCGACACCTTGCTCGATGCCGTTGTGCGCCACCGGGTCACCGCGACGGCGGTCGTGCCCACCGTGATCTACCTGCTGCTCAATCACCCGAAACTCGCTGCGGCAGATCTGTCTTCGCTGCAGACGGTCGTCTACGCCGGTTCGCCGATGGCGCCGGACAAACTGCGGGCCGCGATCGAGGCACTCGGCGAGGTCTTCATTCAGACCTACGCGGGCACCGAACCGGGCTTCCTCACCTGCCTACGCAAGGAGGACCACCGGCTCGACACCCCAGCGGCACTGGCGCGGCTCAGCTCCGCGGGCCGACCGCTGTTCCACGTCGACATCTCCATCCAGGACGACGACGACAAGCACCTGCCCGTCGGTGAGGTCGGTGAAATCTGTGCCCGCCAGCCCGGCCGGATGTCCGGCTACCTCGATTCCGGCAAGGACACCGAGGCGCTGCGCGATCATTGGGTCCACTCCGGCGACGTCGGTTACGTCGACGCGGAGGGCTACGTGTTCCTCATCGACCGCAAGAAGGACCTCGTGGTGACCGGCGGGTTCAATGTCTTCCCACGCCAGATCGAAGACGTACTGGCCACCCACGCCGCCGTCGCGCATTCCGCCGTCATCGGCGTACCGCATGACAAATGGGGCGAAGCCGTACACGCCGTCGTGGTGCCCAAGCCTGGCCAGTCGGTCACCGCCGAGGAATTGATCGCGCTGGTCAAGGAACACAAGGGCAGCGTCTGGGCCCCGAAAACCCTCGACTTCGTCGAAGCCCTCCCGCTCAATCCGTCCGGCAAGGTCGACAAGAAGGCGCTGCGCGCGCCGTACTGGGCGGGTCAGGCTCGACAAGTCAACTGACACTGACGAATTGGATGTCCCTGATATGCCGTACAGCAGGGACATTCCACTTCTACTCTTGATCTCGTGCGCCGGCTTCTCCCGCTCTTGCTGTTATCCCTCGCCGCCTGCGGCGCCGAACCGGCCACGACCGCACCACCGCCGACGACCACCACGGCCGCCCCGTACGTCCGCACACCGCTGGACTGCAGCAAGCTGACGGTCACCGCGCTGACCGTCGAACCCGGCATCGGCTACATCTTCGGCACCCACGCCGAATGGCTGCCCAAGGGCCAGTACATCCGCATCCGGGTGGCAATCACCAACACCGACAACACCTTCCACACCACCCGGCCCACCGACTACCAACTCGACGACGCCGCCGACCACCCGCATCAAACCAGCGTCGACGCGATGGAGATCAAGCGCCAGCCGAACGAGATCACTATCGGCGCGGGCAACCGACTGGAAATGGACCTCTGGTACGACATCCCGCTCGACACCACCGCAAAGCTGCTGCGCGACAACACCTGCACCACCACCATCCCGCTCCCCGGCTGACGAGCGGGACCTCAGACCGTCAGGGGGTGGGGATGCCGGACCAGAGTTCGCAGTGGTGGTTCCGGGCGGCGTCGGTGGTGGTGATCTTCTCCGGATTGAGGACCAGGTCCTGGTCACCGGTGTGCCGTGGCCAGTCGGGCAGGCCGCGGGAGTTCGGGTCGCCGGTGCGGACGAAGGCGGACCAGTAGCGGATCATCTTGTCGGACAGGATCTTCTGGGCCGGTGTTGCCGGGGATGGGGTATTCGGGAGGTCGAACAGGTAGGGCAGTTCGAATGCGTGCGACGCACCGAGCGGGAACGGTGACGGCGAAGGTAAGCCGGGCAGCGGTGCCGCATTCTGGTCGGCGAATTCGTAGGCATAAACGGGCCCGGTGCGGACGAGGGATTTGCTCGCGTCGGCAATGGGGCACGCGAAGACGTGGTCCGTCATCACCGCCGACCAGGCGAGCACCGGTTCCGGGTAGGCGTTCAGCGGATACCGCGTGGCCACGGCGTCGGCATGCGGGCCGAACATCTGCAGCAGCGTCGGATACTCCTCGGCGGTGATCGTCCGGCCTGCCGCGAAGCTGGTGTACTCGTCGTGGTTCGCACCGATCAACACCGGCACTTTCGCGGCTTTACCCGACCGGAACGCGGTCAGCGGGTCTTCGGGCAGTAAGGGTTGGCCGAAGACCGGGCCGGGCAGACCGGTCCCGTCCGCTCCGGTGTACTGCAACGGCGTCGCGGCGAGTTTGTCGCCGGGGACGGCACGCAGGCACTGAGCGGTGGCGGCATCGGTGCCGGGGCAGCCGAGCGTCGTCGCGTACTGCTCGCTCTTGTCGACCGCGGTCTGCCGGTCTATCTGCAATTCGCAGGGCCCACTTTCCAGAATCGCGCCCTGGAACAGCCGTTCCGACCGGGGCGATGCCAGATGATCGCAGACCGATATCGCGCCTGCCGACTCACCGGCAATGGTCACCTTGGCCGGATCTCCGCCGAACGCGGCGATATTGTCATGCACCCACTGCAGCGCCGCCTGCTGATCCATCAGCCCGAAATTGCCGACCTGACCGTCCTTGTGCGCCAGCCCCGGATGTCCGAGGAAACCCAGCGCGCCCAGCCGGTAGTTGATCGTGACGACCACCATGTCACCGGTGCGCACCAGCCGCGACGGGTCGTACTCGGCGCCGTTGCCGAAGACAAAGGCGCCGCCGTGGATCCACACCAGTACCGGCCGCTGCCGCGCGGGTGTGTCACGTGGCGTCGACACATTCAGGAACAAGCAGTCCTCGCTGCCCGCGAGCACGCCGGTCAGTTGGGTCTGCAGGCATGGGGAGCCCGGCTTGGTCGCATCCCGTTCCTGGGACCAGATGGCCGGTGCCGCAGGCGGTTCCCACCGCAACTCCCCGGTCGGTGGTGCCGCGTACGGAATTCCGGAAAACGACCGCATGTCCCCCGTGAGCTGCCCGCGCACCGGACCGGACCGGGTCTGCACCACCAACGGATCGGTCGACGGCTGCTGATCATCGCCGCACGCGGTGACGACGCTGAACACCGCCGCCATCGCGGCGACCAGCACCGCGACCCGCAATCCGCGCCGTCGCACACGCCACCGAAGCTTGTCGGAGCGGTAAGCGTTCATCGCGGAACCTCTCTGTCGGGGCACGGTCAGCGCTCACCGGGCGGGATCGGCAACCGGTTTCGCACCGATGAGCTCAGTGAAAGTCTGCACGACTTGGTCGTGGTATTCGCGAACCAACGTATCGATCATGCCGATTTCGGAGAGATCCATGTCAACGTTCGACTCCCAGACCTCCAGGAGTTTGCGGCAGAGCACGACGTGGCCCGCGGGCTCCACCGGATCATAAAAGGCCTGTCCCGCTTCGGGAATGGAGATCAGCATCTCGCCGACGGTGTTGAACAGGCTCAGGAATCCCGGCTTGCCGAGCGCGGCGAACATGCAGCGCAGCATGTGCAGCTCGGCGGCCATGATGTCGGTCAGCTCGGTTTTGTCGTCACCGACCAGCAATTCGAGGCGGTCGAGCGCCTGCACCGCCCGCGACATGTCGTAGCGGCGCGGCTCGGCGGCGACCGCCCGGATGGCGTGCATGACCAGCATGTGGTCGACGTCGATGACGTCGGCGAAGATCGTGGCGGCCCGGTCGGGCACCCGATGGGCGAACCGGAACAGAAACCGCCACGTATCGATGCCGCCGTAGAGCTGGATGTCGCGCACGAGATAGCCGAGACCGCGGCGCGCCTCGACGAAGCCGAGCGCGGCGAGCCTGCCGAGGGCGCTGTTCGCGGTCGGCGTGCTGACGCTGAACTCGGCGGCGACCTGGCGCACCGACGGCAGCAGTTCACCGGGCTGGTAGCTGCCTGCCGCGATGCGATAGGCGAGCTGCTCGGTGATGTCGTCGACGACCGTTGGTGTTGCCACGCCGGGATTCTTCCAGGCTTCCGGTCGAGGCTGCGCCACCTCGGCGGCCGCGGCAGAGCGGCCGGGCAGCGGCGCGCCGCCCGCCCAGCTCGTCGTGGTCACCGGCGCAACTCCTATGCCCCCGAAGCGAGTTCGCCGGCAACCCGGTCGGTGGCGACCTGCGGCGTCTCGAAGCGATAGTCGTCGAGCGGGAACTTGCGATTGCCCCGACTGGCCTCGAAGAAGCCAGACGGACGCAGATAGGTGCTGTCCCCCTGGGAGTTCCGGTAGTAGGTCGGCACGTGCCCGTTGAGTTCGTTGAAGTAGAACCGCACCGCCTCGGCGCGCTGCAGGGTCCTGCGGTGGTAGGCGTCGTGCGCGTCTTGGCGCACCTCCACCGTGGTCGCGCCGCGGCGGATACCTTCCTTGATGGCGCGCACGGCGTGGTCGGCGGTCATCTCGACGAAGGCATGCCAGCCACTGCCCGTCCACGAGTACGGCCCGACCAACGTCCACCGGTTGGGCAGGCTCGGCACCGAAACACTCTGGTAGGCCTGCATGCCGTGCTCGGTGTAGAACTTGCCGAGATCGAATCCGTTGCGCCCCACGATGGTTCCCGGCCGGTAGGTCTCCGGATCGGAGAACACCTCGTAACCCGTTGCGAGCACGATCATGTCGAACTCGTGCTCGACGCCGTCGCGGGTCTTGATGCCGCGCGGGGTGATCTTCTCGATCGGGTCGGTGGTCAGCGTGACGTTGTCGCGGTTGAACGCCTGGAGGTAACCGTTGGACATGGTCGGGCGCTTGGCGACGACACCGAAGTTCGGCGCGAGCTGCGCCTGGGTGGCCGGGTCGTCGATGATCATCTTCAGGTATCGGCGGTAGGCGGCGATGGTCCACCGGTCGAAGGCGGTGACAGTCGGGCGCACCACCCGCATCGGCGCCGCGACGGCGGCCCGCAGCACGAGGTCGGCTAGGACGAGAACACCGCCGTGCACCGCTGCCTGCAACCCTGGCACGCCCAGAATGCGCTTGCCCACGGTGGGCATCGCGAAGTCCGGCTTGGGCAGCGACCACACCGGAGTGCGCTGGAAGACACCGAGTTCGGCGACCTCGGGCGCGATGGACGGAATGATCTGCACGGCACTCGCGCCGGTGCCGATGATGCCGACCTTCTTACCGGCGTGGTCGTAGTCGTGGTCCCAGTTGGACGGGCGTTGGATCTTGCCCTTGAACGACTTCCAGCCCGCGATGCCCGGATCTTCCTTGGGCCGAACGAAGGCGCCGACCGCACTGATCAAAAACCGCGCGGTAATGGTCTTTCCGTCGTCGGTGTGCAGTGTCCAGTAGTGGTTCGTGTCGTCCCACTCTTCGCGCAGGACGTTCGTGTTGAAACGCACATGTGGATACAGCCCGAACTTGCGGGCCACGTCCATGTGGTACCGCTTGACCTCGGCACCGTACGGAAACACCCGGCTCCACCCGGAGTTGCGGGCAAACGAGTACTGATAGGCGATGGCCGGAATGTCCACGCCGAGACCGGGATAGGTGTTTTCCTGCCAGCTGCCGCCGACCTCATCGGCTCGCTCGATGATGACGAAGTCGCCGACCCCGGCCTGCTTCAGTTTCACGCCGGCTGCGAGTCCGCCCGGCCCGGCGCCGATTACCGCGACCTGATGATCGGGCGTGCTCGTCTCGTTGGACAGAGGAGTCGAAAAGCTCACGGTCGTTGTCTTTCTCGTGACGGGTTGCTGGAAGAAATCGCGCCCGGGATATTCATCATCCCCGGTCCGCCGGATTGTCGACACCGTGGTCAGCGCGGAACGGCACCCGATCGGCGAGGCGGTCGAGCCGATCGAGCAGGCCGTTGTCCTCGACGGCGGCGTGGATGTCGGGTTTGGCCGCCGCGGTCATCAGTGCCCGGACCGGTCCGGGGAACCAGCGCGCGAGCGGGTAGGAGATCCGGGCCTCCAGGCGGATGGGCTCGACGGCGACATTGCGCCGGATGGCCCGCACGATGATGCGGCCCGCCTTGTCCGGGTGCATGCCGAGCAGTGCTTGCCCTTTGAGCATCGTCTTGCGGGTGGTCGAGGAGCGCGCCTCGTCCAGCACCGACGACATGCGGGCCGTCGCCGAGAGATTGGTGGCGATCAGGCCGGGACAGACTGCGGTGACACCGATCTGATGGGTCGCCAGTTCGGCCCGCAGGCATTCGCTGAAGTGCTTCACCGCGTACTTGCTGATGCTGTACGGCGCGGTGTACGGGGCGGCGGCGAAGGCCGCCATGGAGGCGATGTTCACCAGGTGTCCGCCGCGGCCGCGTTCGACCATCTGCGCGCCGAAGATGCGGCAGCCGTGGATCATTGCCATCAGGTTGATGTCGATGATGCGCCGCAGGTCCGCCATCGGGACATCCAGGAACGGCCCGCCGACGAGGATGCCCGCGTTGTTGACCACCACGTCGGGCACCCCGTAGGTGCTGCGGATCTCCTTGCCGAAATCCTCGAGTGCGGCGGTGTCGGCGACGTCGAGCCGATACGCCACGGCAAGACCACCGAGTCGGCGGATCTCCGCGACGGCTTCCTGCGCGGAGTCCAGATTGATATCGGCGACAACGACTTCCGCGCCGACGTCGGCCAGTGCCTTGGCGGTGCCGCGGCCGATACCGCTGCCCGCGCCGGTGACCACCGCGATGCTCGGATAGAAGGGTTTCATGTTCGTCCTCGATTCGACGTGGTGTCGTGTGACGCGGGTGCGGCGGGTCGGCAAGCACGTCTCCTGCTGCCCGGCCGCTTTGCCGTTGTCCGCACTGTGTAACACAGTGTAGATTGTCTGGGACACTAGCACGAGGGCGTGCTGATCGGAACCGAGGTATGAGATGACCGAGTTCGACGACAAGCTGGTGATCGTGACCGGCGCGGGCAGCGGCATCGGCCGGGCCACCGCCATTCGATTCGCGAAATACGGTGCCCGAGTGGTGGTCAGCGATCTGAACAAAGACACCGCACAGGACACGGTCGCCACCATCGAAGCGGCAGGCGGGCACGCCCACCCCTACCCGGTCGACGTCTCAGACGATTCGGCGATGACCGACTTCGCCGCCGCGGTCTACGACGAACACGGTGCGCCGAACGTGGTAGTCAACAACGCGGGCTACACCACGGCCGGACCGTTTCTCGGGCACAGCGTCGCGGACTGGGACCGGATCATGGGCGTGAACTTCTGGGGAGTTGTGCACGGCAGCAAGCTGTTCGGGCGTCAGATGATCGACGCGGGGCGCGGCGGGCGGATCCTGAACGTGACCTCACCCGCGGCGGTACTGCCGATTCCACTCAGCACCGCCTATTGCACCAGCAAGGCCGCCGCGCAGATGCTCACCGAGTGCCTGCGGCTCGAGTTCGCCGGCACCGGTGTCGGCGTCACCGCGGTGCTGCCCGCGTTCATCAACACCGGGTTCTATCCCAACGCGCAACTCGTCGGCCTCGACGAGAAGCAGGGCATTCGCGGCAGGAACATCTCGGTGCTCGCCGCCGGACTGGTGGCGCGCAGCCCGGAAACGGTGGCGCGCAATATTGTTCGGATCGCCGAGCGCAATCCCGCGATCGCACCGACCCCGTTCGAGGCGCGACTCGCATGCACGGCGGGCCGGGTGTCACCCGGCGGCGCGCGCCTGGCCGCCCGGTTCATGGACATCGAGGGACTGCTCGGCACCGCCGAACGTTTTGTCCCCGATGCGATTCTGCGACGACTCGATGCCGCGGCCGCCCGCGCGGTAGCCGCGCACGACTGAATTCGACTGACCCTGATCCTCAGGAGCCACTGCCGGTGGACGGGCGCGAGCGACGCCACTCGCAGGCGGCGTGGTCGGCGTCGGGGCGGTCCGCGCCGTTTCGGGCACAGCCCTGCGCCGTGTAGCCGTTCCGATCGTAGCCGAACCTGTCATAGCCGGATCGGTTGTAACCGAAGCGGTTGTAGCCGAACCTGTCGTAACCGAACACGTCGAAGCCATCCGGTCCGTATTGCGAGTCGTTGAGACCGCCCGGTTGGTGGCCAGAGTGCGGGCCGGTGTTGAGGGTGCCATCCGGGTTGGTGCAGCCGATGTCGGTGGGCAGGCGACACGGCACCGCGGATGCCGTCGGGATGAGCACCGCGGCGGGCGCCAGTGCCAGGGTCGCGGCGACCACGGTCCGCACCATCACCCGCCGGGCCCTGCCGGTACTCACGCTGTTCAATGACACCATCGACCTCTTGTTCACCGGGAACGCGCACACCGCGTTCGGATTCGAGACAAACCCTTCCCGCCGGAAGCTTTTCCGGTCGCGGCAAGGTGTCTAATGCATTGGCTTGCAGCGGTTTTCAGCCAGCAACCGCCATAAACCCAATTTATCCGAAACGAATCTGTTTCCGCCTCAGGGGAATCCCCCATTTCGCCGTCCATCGTGGGACGTACCCTTCCGGTGGATCGCACGGCCGGGCAACCCGTCGGCCACGTTCCACAACTCGACTCGCACGCCGTTTCGCCTCCACCTCGGTTATTACGTCCGATCGGTCGGACTTATTGCGATAGGATGTCGATATGACGAACAGGCACCCCGCCGACGGGCGCCGAGCACGCGGCGACCGATCCAGAACCGCCGTACTGGACGCGGTGGTCTCGATGGCCTCCGTCGCCGGGCTCGGCGCGCTGAGCATGGGACAGGTCGCCGCCGAGGCAGGTGTGAGCAAGTCCGGCCTGTTCTCGCTGTGGCGCGACAAGGAAGAGCTGCAATTAGCGGCCATCGAACGCGCCCGAGCACAGTGGGCGGAACTGGTCGTCGCGCCCGCCCTCAAAGCCCCGGCGGGCGTGCGCCAACTCTGGGCGCTGCACGAATCACGCCTGACGTTCTACACCGATCTGGTGCTGCCCGGCGGCTGCTTCTTCGTGGCCATCCAGCACGAATTCGATGACCGGCCAGGGCCGGTGCACGACCTCCTCGTCACGCAGGCCCAGGAATGGGATGCGTTCGTGCACTCCATCATTCGCACCGCACTCGACAGCGGGGAGCTGCGGCCGGACACCGACCCCGGCGTCCTCTCCTTCGAACTCGACGCACTGGGCTACGCCGCGGTCACCCGCGCCCGGCTGCTGGATCGCGACGCCGCGTTCGCCCAGGCCCGCGCCGCCATGCTGGGGCGACTGCGGGCGTACTGCACCGATCCGTCGATCCTGCCCGAGTCATAAACTTTACGACCGATCGTTCTTATTGTAGGCTGACGTTCGTGCACAGCGGATATCGGTCGGCGGCAGCGTCGGCGGGGGCAACTCAAGGGAGACCCACTGTCATCGCGTAGCCGGCGAGCGGCGCGGTGACCATCGAAAGGAACCGCACATGCCCACCATGCAGCCCGCATATCACATCGGAATCGTCGTGGCCGACCTCGACAAGGCCATGGCCGAGCTGGGCAAGATCGGCCTGGAGTGGCACGCACCCACCAGGAACGACAGCGACGTGTTCAGTAACGGCGAAACCACCCACGTCCAGCCCTGGATGACCTACTCCAAGCAGGGACCGCCCTACCTGGAACTGCTCGAACAAATGCCGGGCACCATCTGGTCCGAGCCAGGCTTGCACCACCTCGGCATCTGGGCCGACGACGTACCCGCGGAGTCGAAGCGGCTCACCGCCGAGGGCCTGCCGCTGCTGATCTCGTCCCACGACAACACCACCGACTCCCCCTCCTGCTACCACCAGACCTCCGACGGCGTCCGGCTGGAACTGATGGACATCGGTCGCGTCGGCCCCGGCCTGGCGCTCTATCTGAGCGGCGCCGCCGACGACTATCTCAACAGTCTGCGGACACCCGGATAGCCGCCTGATCGATCCGGCTCGGTGAGAGCGTATCTTGCATAGGTAGTTTCCCTGCCGCGACGGGCAGAAGGGGTGGTGCGAGGGTGCAGGCCGAGCCAGCGAGACCCGCCGATCGGGTTCCCGCTATTTCGCCGGATTCGACCAGGCTGCGGACGTTTTCGACCAGCAGACCGCCTGGCCTACGCTGCGTCGGTCAGATCGATCTCTCGACGCATGACGCGTGGGAGACCGCCCTGGCCGAGCTACCCGGCACCCCCGACATCCACTTGGAATTGTCCGAGCTGACCTTCATCGACACGCACGGCACGCTGATACTGGTGGAAGCCACACATCAAGCGGCGCAGGGCCGCCGAGTCGTGCTGCACAACCCGCCCGAGACGCTGGTCCGCATACTGGAGCTGTTCTGGCCGTCGCTCCCGACAATCGAGGTAGACCGCCCATGACCGCCACCGCCGCCGGACCACTCGAAGCCGATCCCTTCGTGCATCCGGCACTGTTCTACCGCGACACCGAGGAGTACCTGGCGGGCACCGTCGGGTTCATCCGGGAAGGATTGGCCAACAACGAACCTGTGGCGGTGTCGGTCCCCGGACCGAACCTGGAATTGATTCGCGCCGAACTCGGCCCCGACGCCGACGCGGTCAAGCTGATGGACATGACCGTCGAAGGGCGCAACCCCGGCCGGATCATTCCCGGTGTGCTGCGTGCGTTCGCCGACACCTATCCGACCGGTCGGGTGCGGATCATCGGCGAACCCATCTGGGCCGGGCGCTCCGCGACGGAATATCCGGCGTGCGTCCAGCACGAGGCGCTGATCAATGCCGCGTTCACCGGTCGCGAAGTCACCATCCTGTGCCCCTACGACACCGAACGCCTGGACCCGACCGTGCTGGTCGACGCGCACGCGACGCACCCGACCCTGATCGACCGCAGCGGCGAACGCCCCAGTGGCGCATACGATCCCGACCGCATCGTCGCCTCGTACAACAAACCGCTGTCCCCGCCGCCCGCGATCGCTTCCGTCTTCGCCTTCGATGCCACCTCGCTCACCGAAACCCGGCACCGGGCGGGCGAATACGCCCGCCAGGCGGGCATGGTCGAGGACCGCATCATCGATCTGGAACTGGTCATCGCCGAAACCATCACCAACTCGGTGGTACACGGCGGCGGCAGCGGCACCCTGGCCCTCTGGATCGACGGTAGGCAACTGCGCGCCCAGGTCCGCGACGCAGGCCACATCACCAACCCACTGGCCGGCCGGGTACCACCACAACCATTCCAATTCGGTGGCCGCGGCCTGCTTCTCGTCAACCACCTCACCGACCTGGTCCGCATCCACACCGGCGTACACGGCACCACCATCCAGATGGATATGCGCCTGTCCTGAGCGGCAGAATTCCGTGTGGCAGCCGAAAAGCCTTACGGTGCGTCACTTTCCGGTGAAGTTCGCCTTCCGGCGCTCAATGAACGACTGGATGCCCTCCGCGCCGTCGGCCGTTGCGAACAGCTTGGTGACGTCGTCGACCAGGTGTTCGGCGGCGGCGGCGTTGCCTTCGTCGCGGGCCCGGTGGGCGGAGGCGAGGATGGTGCGGACGCCCAATGGGGCTGAGTCCTCGGCGATTTCGGTGGCGAGGGTGCGTGCGGCGGCGAGGGCCGATGCGGCGTCGGGGGCGATCTGCTGGATCAGGCCGATGCGGTGGGCCTCGGCGGCGTCGAATTCGGCGCCGGTGAGGACCCAGCGCATGGCGTTGCCCCAGCCCGCTTCACGCCAAAACCGCAGTGTCGCACCGCCGAACGGGTAGATGCCGCGCCGAACCTCCAGCTGACTGAACCGGGTGCCCTCGGCGGCGATCCGGATGTCGGCGGCCAGCAGCAGTTCGATGCCGAGCGTCATGCACCAACCCTGCGCCACCGCGATCACCGGCTTGGTCCAGTTGTAGTTCAGCCGCCACGGATCCAGACCGTCCTCGGGCAGGCTGATCGCGCCCGTCGCCAGCGCTGGCGCGACGTCGACCAGATCGAGGCCCGCGGTGAAATGGTCGCCGTGCCCGTACAGGACACCGGCACGAAGCTCGTCGTCGTGCTCGAGCAGGGCGTACGCGCGGGACAGGTCGGCGAGCATGTCGAGGGTGAAGGCGTTGCGCTTGTCCGGGCGGTTGAGTCCGATGAGCAGGACATGTCCGTCGCGTTCGACGGTAACGGTGTCGGCCATGAGCTCAGTCAACAACAGGAGTATTGATTATGCAATAGTCCATAATCAATGTCCGGTCGGCCGCTCAGGTGCCCGATTCGACGCGGATCTCCCCCGCCAACCGCTGAAAAGTGCTCGCCACGTACTCGATTCGCGCGTCCTCCAGCTCGGGCCGCGGATAGGTGGAGCGGAAGATGGCCTCGCCGTCGAACATGTGCACAATCGAGGTGGCCAGCAGGCGGGCGACGTCGGGCGGGACAGCGGGCGACAGCGCCGCGATCGCGACCCGCTCGACATCGTCGAGCAGCGCCTCGGCGACCGGGGCGAGCCTGGCCCGCAGCTCCGGCTCGGTGCGCGCGGCGACGAGCAGCTCGAACCAGACCGTGTTGGTTTCCTGGCGGATCTGATTGCGGGCGCGGTGCAGGATGTCCGTCAAATCCAGTGACTGGTCGGTGCTTTCGCGCGGGTGGATGTTGTCGAACGCGCGCATGTGCCTGCGGCCGACCTCTTCGGCGGCGGCCACCACCAGGTCGGTGCGCGAGTCGAAGTGCCGGAAGATGCCGCCCTTGGACACGCCCGCCCGGCGGGCGATCTCGCCGAGCGAGGCATTGTGGTAGCCGACCTCGGCGATCGCCTCGATGGTGGCCTCGACGAGTTTGCCGATCGTGGCGGCGCGGCGCTGGGCTTGGGTGCGGCGCGGCTCGGTCACCGCACCTGGGACCTGAGGAAGCGTCCGGTACGGTCGCTGCCGAGGATCGGTGCGGGCGTGCCGTCGCCGAAGACGTACTTGCCGCCGATGAAGACGGCCGAGACCGCCCCGTCATTGCGATTCACCATGCGAGACAGATTGTCATACTGCGCGACCGTGCTTTCGGCATAGGCGTCCAGCGCGGCGTCCAAATGCGCGGGATCGATGATCACCAGGTCCGCCCGATCGCCCTCGCGCAGGTGGCCCGCGTCGATGCCGTACCAATCGGCGAGCTCACCGGTCAGCCGGTGCACCGCGCGCTCCAGCGAGATGAACGGCGCGCCGGACTGCTCGGCGTCGCGCACACGGCGCAGGAAACGGAGCCCGAAGTTGTAGAACGCCATGTTCCGCAGGTGCGCGCCCGCATCGGAAAAGCCCAGCTGCACACCGGGATCCGCGCCGAGCTTGGTCAGGAACTTCGGCCGATGGTTGGAAATCGTGGTGCGCCAACGCAGTTTGGTGCCATGCGCGACCACCAGGTCGAGGAACGCGTCCACCGGGTGCACTCCGCCACGATCGAGACCGACCTGCCCGAATGTCTGGCCGACCACGGAATCGTCTGGGCAGGCGACGATCTCGGCGTCGAAGAAGTCGCGGTGCCAGACCCGCAGCCCGAACTTCGAGTCGTAGTCCTTGCGGAACCGTCGCCGATACGACTCGTCCTGCATCAGCGCGTTGCGCTCGACCTGGTCGGCCAGATGCAGCGCCGCGGCGCCCGAGCCGAACTCCTCGAAGATCACCAGGTCGATGCCGTCGGCGTACACCTCGAACGGCACCGGTAGGTGCTGCCAGCGGAAGTCGCCGCCCAGCGCGTTCAGTGCGCGCGCGATCGGTCCCATGATGTAGACCAGGGTCGGATTCGCCTTGATGTCCGCGGCCGACAGCAGCGTGGTCTTCAGGCGTTTACGGAAGATGCCCAAGCTGCTCAGCGTCATCGCGGCGATGCTGCGCACCGAGGCGATGTCGGGGCCGGCCTGCAGTACCCGCCGACGACGACGCAGAATCGCGTTGAGGCGACGCCGTTCTCGCGCCTTGGCGTAGGTGGACGGCAGCGTGCGTGAGCGGCAGGTGTCACCGTCGAGCTTGTCGAAAAGCAGCTGCTGGGCCGACATTCCGACGAATCCGGCGTCGAGCGCCTCGTTCAGCGCCGATTCCATGGCCGCCTGTTCGGCCGCCGTGGGACGGACCTCCTTGCGGGTAGCGCGATCGAGTCCCATCTGCGCCGTCCGGATATCCGAATGACCCAGCATGGCAGCGATATTCGGGCCGAGCGGCAGCTCCTCCAGCGCCGCGATGTACTCCCGCGCCGAGTGCCAGGTCTTGGTCTCCTCGATGGCCTCGATGACGTGCCGCCGCGGGATCGCCTCCACCCGGCCGAACAGATCACCCGCCTCGACCGCCCCGACGTGCACGGTCGACAGCGAACACGACCCGAGCAGCACCGTCGTCATGCCGTGCCGCACCGACTCGGCGAGCTCGGGCGTCTTCAGCACCTCGATGTCGTAGTGCGTGTGGATGTCGATCATCCCGGGGACCACCCACTTGTCCGCGGCGTCGATGACATTCGGACAGCCCGTCTCGTCGAGCGGCTCCACCGACACCGTGACGACACGATCGCCGCGAAGTCCGAGGTGGCGCGTGCCGGAGGGCGAACCGGCGCCGTCGAACCAGCGCCCGGCCTTGATGATCGTGTCGTAGCTCACTCCTACATTGCAACCGATCGGTTGCTAACCGTCAAGGATCAGTTCTCACACCTCACCGGGACGACCGGCGAGAAATGATTTGCTGCTCCGTAACTTCTGACTCGCTACGCCGCAACTAATGCCCGCCATTCTCAACCATCAAATGTAGGAACAGGGATGTAGCATTTTCGACCCAATTGTCCGAATAGTTGCTGGATATGATGAGCGGACGCAACTTCTCGGCGAACAACCCCCGTGTTTCCCACATTCACCGCATTGAGATGGAGGGGCCATGCCCGCGCTCACACCGGGACGTGCCGATCATCCGCTCGCCCTGCCCACCGAGGCGGAGATCGCCGCGGTGCGCGCCGTCGTCGCGAACGCCGGGCTGATCGGGCCGACAACACGTTTCGTCTACGTCGGACTGGACGAGCCGGACAAATACGAGGTCTACCACTGGTCCGGCGCATTGGATCGCCGCTTCCGGGTGCTGCTGCACGACATCGACCGCCCCAACGCCATCGATCTGCTCGTGTCGCTCGGCAGCGGGGCGGTGCTCGCGCAGCGCACCCTGGACGCGGTCGTCGACGGCCAGCTGCCCGTGCTCGACGAGGAGTTCGAGCTGGTCGAGGCGGTACTGGCGGACGATCCCGAGTGGTTGGCCGCACTGGCCGCCCGCGGGCTCGACGTCACACAGGTGCGGGTCGCCCCGCTGTCGGCGGGAGTGTTCGACTACGCGGGTGAGCAGGGCCGCCGCATTCTGCGCGGCTTGGCGTTCCACCAACAGCACGAGCAGGACCATCCCTGGGCGCATCCGATCGACGGGCTGGTGGCCTTCGTCGACGTAATGGCCCGCACAGTATTGCGGGTGCTCGACACCGGGCCGGTCGACATTCCACAGGAATCCGGGAACTTCGACGACCCCGCCGTCACCGGTCCGCTGCGCACCACGCAAAAGCCGATCGAGATCACCCAGCCGCACGGACCGAGTTTCACCGTGCACGGCAATCTCGTCGAATGGGAAAAGTGGTCGGTGCGAGTGGGTTTCGACGCCCGCGAGGGACTTGTCCTGCACCAGCTCGGTTTTCACGATAACGGCCGGGTCCGGCCGATCATCCACCGCGCGTCCATCGCGGAAATGGTGGTGCCCTATGCCGATCCGTCGCCGATCCGCTCCTGGCAGAACTACTTCGACACCGGCGAGTACCTCGTCGGACGCTACGCCAACGCGCTCGAGCTCGGCTGCGACTGCCTCGGCGACATCACCTATTTCGACGCGGTCATCGCCGACGAGACCGGCAATCCCCGCGTGCTGCACAACGCGATCTGCATGCACGAGGAGGACTTCGGCGTGCTGTGGAAGCACACGGACTTGTGGACCGGGTCGCGCGAGGTGCGCAGGCAGCGCAGGCTGGTGATCTCGTTCTTCACCACGGTGGGCAACTACGACTACGGCTTCTTCTGGTACCTGTACCTCGACGGCACCATCGGGTTCGAGGTGAAGGCGACCGGAATCGTCTTCACCGCAGCCTATCCCGGCCCCGATCACCCGTTCTCCACTCAAGTGGCCCCCGGCCTCGGCGCGCCACATCACCAACATCTGTTCAGCGCCCGACTCGACATGATGGTCGACGGGCATCGCAATCGCGTCGAAGAGGTGGACAGCGTCCGCGTCCCGATCGGCCCGGACAACCCGCACGGCAACGCTTTCACGCTGCAGCGCAGCACGCTCGCGCGCGAATCCGCGGCGCAGCGGCTCGCGGACAACCGCGTCGGCCGCACCTGGCGGATCAGCAATCCCGACATACTCAACCGCCTCGGCCTTCCCGTCTCTTATGTGCTGTACCCGGAGGGCAAGGAAACGCTGCTCGCCGACGACGCAGCACCGATCGCCAAGCGGGCCGCCTTCGCGACGAAGAGCCTCTGGGTCACCCGCTACGATCCCGCACAGCGTTATGCCGCAGGCGATTTCGTGAATCAGCACCCGGGCGGCGCCGGTCTTCCGGAGTACGTCGCCGCCGATCGACCGCTCGACAACGAAGACCTGGTCGTGTGGCACACGTTCGGCCTCACGCATTTTCCGCGACCGGAGGACTGGCCGATCATGCCGGTCGACTACACCGGATTCGTGCTCAAGCCGGTCGGCTTCTTCGACCGCAATCCCACCCTCGATGTGCCGCGCACCAGCCACGGTGCGGCGTCGACCAGTTGCTGCCATGGAGCTCCCGATGACTGAATCACCCACTGCCGGTACACGATTACGCGGTTCGATCGGGGTGACGGGGATCGTGTTCCTGGTCATCGCGGCCGCCGCGCCGCTGACCGCCGTCGGCGGCGCGCTGCCGCTGATGATCGGACTCGGCAACGGGGCGGGCGCGCCGACCGCCTATCTTGTCGCGGCGGCCGTCCTACTCGTGTTCAGCGTCGGATACGCGGCGATGAGTGGTCATCTGGACGAGGCGGGCGCGTTCTACGCCTACGTCCGCAGCGGTCTCGGCAGCAGCGCCGGAATCGGCGCGGCCGGGCTGGCATTGCTCACCTACACCGCCATCCAGGCCGGGATCTACGGTCTGGCGGCATCGACGGTCGAGGAGCTCGTCGCGCACTACGGTGGTCCCGATTTACCTTGGTACCTCTACGCTTTCGCGCTGATGGCGGTCGTCGCGGTGCTCGGCTATCGCAACATCGAGCTCGGCGCAAAGGTTCTCGGCGTGCTGCTCGTGGTCGAGATCGGCATCATCGTCGCGTTGTCCGCCGCCGTGCTGGTTCGAGGTGGCGCGCACGGCCTCGACACCGTCTCCTTCACTCCGTCAGCGTTCTTCGACGGATCCCCCGGCGTGGCATTGATGTTCGCCATCGCGTCGTTCATCGGCTTCGAGGCCACCGCGATCTACGGCGAGGAGACCCGCACTCCGCGCCGCACCATCCCGCGGGCCACCTACCTCGCGGTGCTCACGATCGGCGCGCTGTACGCGGTGGCCAGCTGGGCGGTGGTGCTCGCGTTCGGCAGCGACGACGTCGCGGCGGCCGCGGGCGAGGACCCCGAAGGATTGACCTTCACCGCCGCGCGGCTGTTCCTCGGCGAATCCGCCGCCGACCTCATGTCGATCCTGCTGGTGACCAGCCTGTTCGCCGCCCTGCTCGCATTCCACAACGCGATCTCCCGCTACGGCTACGCACTCGCCCGCGACAGCGTCGGCCACCCGGCCCTCGGCCACATCCATCCGCGCCACGGCTCCCCGCACAAGGCTTCGCTCGCCCAAACCCTGTCGGCGGCAATGGTCGTCGGCACGTTCGCCCTCGCGGGCGCGGACCCGGTGCGACACCTGTTCACCTGGATGTCCGGCCTGGCCACGGTTGCCATCCTGCTGCTGATGCTGCTCACCAGCGTCGCCGTCATCGCCTTCTTCCGCCGCACCGGACTGGACCGCCGTCGCTGGCACACCGTGTTCGCACCGACCCTCGGCACCGCCGGGTTGCTGGTGGTGACAGCCCTGGTCATCGACAATTTCACCACCTTGGTCGGCGGCTCGACGATCGTCGCGACCACCCTGCTGGCCATCGTCGCGGCGACCTTCGCGGTCGGCGTCGCCATCGCCCGGAAACGACCGGCGACAACCTCCGTCAGCTAACGATTCGGCGTGGCGTGCGGCCGACTCGGTAGCGCGCGGCCCCGACTCGGGACACACTTGACGGCGTGAATCGCATGCCATTCGGGCCGATCGCCGACGACCGGGCCGGTCCGCGGTGACCGCCCTCGCCCGCGGCGAGAACCGGCCCGCGCCCGCCGACCGGATGACGGTGACCGTCACCTGCTCGGCCGGCGTCGACGTCTCCGCGCTGCTGCTCAACGCGGACGGACGGGTCCGCACCGATGCCGACTTCGTGTTCTTCAATCAGCCGGTCGGTCCCGGCGTCACCTATCGACACGGCAGCGGTCGTGGCGACATGGTCGACGTGCAGACCAGCGCGCTGCCACCGGATGTCGACAAGGTGGTGGTCACCGCCAGCCTCGACGGCAGCGGACCGCCCACCTTCGCCGCCGCGGGCACGCTGCTCGCCACGATCGGATCCGATTCGGGGGCACTGACTTTCCCGATGGACGGGCTCACCACCGAAACCGCCGTGGTGTGCGTGGAGATCTATCGCCGCGGTGGCGCTTGGAAGGTGCGCGCGGTCGGCCAGGGGTACGACAACGGGCTGGCCGGCATCGCGACAGCGTTCGGCGTGCACATCGACGACGAGCCCGAAGCCCCCGCCGCACCGAATCCACCTGCCGCCGCATCGGTTTCGGCGCCGAACTACCCACCGCAGGCCGCGCCGAACTACCCGCCGCCCGCGCCCCCGACGTCGTACCCGTCGGCCCCCGCCTACGCACCACCCGCGCCGTCATCACCTCAGCAAGGAGCACTGCCGATGCAGAGCGATCTGTTCAACCCGAACCACGCCGAAGTCACCGGCGTCGGCATCCAGAAGCAGGGCGGCAAGATGATCAAGGTCGCCGTCAACGGTGAGGTGCTGGCTCGGGCCGGTTCCATGGTCGCCTACCAGGGCGACATGCAGTTCAAGGCGCTCGGCTCCGGCGGCATCGGCCGCGCCATCACCCAGCGGCTCACCGGTGAGGGTGTGCCGCTGATGAACGTCTCCGGCCGCGGCGACCTGTTCCTCGCCGACAGCGCCGCCGACGTGCACATCATCGACCTCGACGGCAGCGACGGCCTCACCATCAACGGCTCCAACGTGCTCGCCTTCGACACCAGCCTGTCCTACCGGATCGCCCGGGTGCAGGGCGCGGCCGGCATCGCCAGCAACGCCGGGCTTTTCAACTGCGTGTTCACCGGGCGCGGCCGGATCGCCATCACCACGCACGGCTCGCCGGTGGTGCTCCAGGTCGATCAGCCGACCTACGCCGATCCGCAGGCCGCGGTGGCCTGGTCGTCGAGCCTGCAGACCGGAATCAAGCGCAACGATTCGTTCGGCCTCGGCCGGTTGATCGGCCGCAGCACCGGGGAGGGGCTCACGCTGGCCTTCTCCGGACGCGGCTTCGTCATCGTGCAGCCCTCGGAGCTGCCGCCCGGCGGTCTCATCGGCGGCACCGGCGGCGGCCAGCAGGCCGGACAGAGCGGCGGCGCGCTCGGCGGATTGTTCGGATAGTGAAACGTCTGCGCGCCGCGATTGACCCGGCGCGCAACGTCCGCCATGATCCCTATCACCTCGCATTCACCAGTTTCTTGCGACGAGGTACTCCTATCACCCTGGCATTCGGCACGAGCGTGGCGGCAAGGCGAAGAGAGGCCTGAATTTGATGAGCAGCAAGCGTTTCAGAGATTGGTCGGCAAGATTCGCGGTACTCACCGGAGTCGCGATTGCCGGATTCGCAATGACAGCAACCGCGCAGGCCGAACCGCTATGGCCGGGCGGACCGGATATTCCCGGCGTTCCTGCCATCATTCAGCCGCCACCACCCGCACCGGTCTACGCGCCGTGCACCGCGGCGAAGACGCGCGCGTGCATGCGCCTGTCGACCAAGGAAATGTGGCTGATGGAGGACGGCAAGACCATCTATGGTCCGCAGCCGATCGAGATCGGCAGGCCGGGATACGAATCGCACGTCGGCGTCTTCAACGTCTCTTTCAAGCGCGAGCATTTCTGGAGCACAATGCACAACGCGCCGATGGAGTGGGCCGTCTTCTTCGACGGTGATATCGCCACCCACATCGGACCGCTCGATTCCAACTCGCACGGATGTATCCGGATGAACCCGGATGCCGCGGAGGCCACCTACCGCCACCTCGAGCCCGGTGATGTCGTGCAGGTCGTGGAGTGAGCTGGTAATTCCATTCATCGCATAAACGGGATGTCCATGCCGGGCATCCCGTTTTTGTTTGCTGACCGCGCTCGCGCACCGTCCCGGATCAGTGTCCGCACTACGGGCGAATGGTGCTGGCGCCCAACGGGATCCACGCTTGGTACCCGCATCGGGGTGGTGTCTCCATCTACAATGCGGTGTCCGAGGTGCCATATCCGCGTTGATCGGCCGGCACCGCGCGCCTGCCTCGGTATCGGCCGCCGGGCGGTCATCCTGAAGTCGGCCATCCGGGCAGGTCCCGGCCTGTACACGAGGAAGCGAGTCGATCGTGCGAGTAGTAGCCGAGGTACTGGTCGGATTGGTGGCGGCGCTGCACGTCTACGTCGTGGTGATGGAGATGTTCCTGTGGACGACGCCGCGGGTGCGCGCGGCGTTCGGCAGCACGGTCGAGTTCGCCGAGCAGACAAAGGTGCTCGCCGCGAATCAGGGCCTGTACAACGGGTTCCTCGCGGCCGGGTTGATCTGGGGCATCATCGCGTCGGACCCGGTCGGACACGCCGCGATGATCTTCTTCACCGCCTGCGTCGTGGTCGCGGGCTGCTACGGGGCCGCCACCGCCAGCCGCCGCATCCTGGTGGTGCAGGCGCTGCCCGGCGCGATCGCGCTGATCGCGGTGCTGGTGGCGGGCAGCCGGTAACCCGACGTCAGGGTGCGGTCGTCGCACCACGAGGAAGTCGGTGAGCGCGGGTAGGGCCGCGCTCAGGGCACCGCGAGGTCGACGCAGCCGGGGGTCGGGTCGACGACGGCGCAACCGGACGGCGGCCGGGTGGGCCGATAGTCGGCCGGGACGCCGCCCGCCGCGATGGTCTCGGTGTAGGTGGCGACCGCCTTGGTCGGATGGCGCTCCAGCTTGGGATCGTCGCGCACATTCACCGTGTAGAGGCCGAATCGTGGGCTGTAGCTGCCCCATTCGTAGTTGTCGGTGATGCTCCAGTAGTTGTAACCGATGAGATTCACGCCATCGGCCTTGGCGCGTTGCAGCCAGTAGACGGTGTCGCGCAAATGGTCGCTGCGGTTGTAGTTTCCGGTGCCGGGGAGGTTGCCGTCGTCGGAATTGGCGTTCTCCGTCGGCATCCCGTTCTCGACCACGTAGATCGGCATGCGCGGCTTGCCCGGCTCCTGCGGGAACATGTCCGAATAGCGTTTCACCGCATAGTAAATGCCCTCGGTCCGGATCGGCAGGTTCCACATGCCGGGCGCCCCGACGGCCGCGATGGACCGGACGGTGGCGGGCGGGCTCGACATCGGCGGTTCGAAGGCGAAGTAGTAGTCGACGCCGATGTAGTCGAGCCGGTCCCGGATCTTCGCGAACAACGGGCCGTTGACCTGATCATCGATGCCTGCGACGTAGCCGATATTGCTGGTCACCTGGGCATCGGGTCGCTGCCGGTGGATGTAGTCGTAGATCTGGTTGTGCGCGTCCGCGACCTTGTCCTCCATCCGCTGCTGGTTGGTCGCGTTGTTGCGGACCTCGTGCATGATGTAGGCGACCGGCTCGTTGATGGTGACCCACAGCGGATTTCGCGGGGCGTATCGGTCTACCACCTTGCGCATGTTGGTCAGCCAGGCGTCCAGCATCTCCGGGTTGTCCCAACCGGTGTCGGGGGTATCGGAATGCAGCCCATGGAACGCTCCGTCGTAGGCCCAGCCCGGGTACACCCAATGATCGAGGGTGAGCATCGGGCGCATACCCGAATTGATGATCTTGGCGATCACCTTGTCGTAGAAGCGGAATCCGTCGGCGTCCCACTCCAGCCGACTCGTCGGCTGCAGCCGCGCCCACTCGATCCCGATCCGGAATACCTTCACGCCCAGCGCTTTCGCCAGATCGATATCGGCGGCGTACCGGTTGTAGAAGTCGATCGAGCTCTGGTATCTGTCGTACTCCGGGTGATTCTCGATGTAGCGCACCCAATTGCTGTCGGGCGCATCGTTGCCGGGTGAATCTCGATGTGGCACAACGGGATCGAGTGAACCCGAGTTGAGTGAGCCCGAACCGGGCACAGCGCCGCCGGGCGCGTGCCCCTCCGACTGGAAGCCGGACTCCGCGACACCCCACAGGAACCCGGGTCCCAGCGCGGAATCCCCCGCTACAGGTCCCGGCGGAGCAGCAACACCCACGCCGGGCACCAGCAGCGCGGCCATCGAGGCCGCGAGCGCTACCGCGGCACGTCGAGTCCATGTGCGCATAAACCGAGAACTTAACCGAAAAATTGCTGAACCCCCGTCAACTTCGGTCCCTGCGGCGAGTATCGACCGAGGAACGCACCTTCGGCGGCTAGTTCACGGACAGGCGGTGGCCGATCCGCGCGATCGTCGCGACAAGCGGGGCGCCGTATGCCCCGTTGCTGGCACCCGCGGCGATCTCCTCGGCCGCCGCGGCGGCATCGGCGACCGTGACGTCGTCGGGGGCGAAGGCGGCGGCCTTCGCGGCATCGAGCGCGGCGGCGGCCGCGTCCTGGACGGTGACCGCCGCATCGGCGGTGACGACCGCGTAGAAGGTCGCCTTGATCGCGTGGTTGGCGGCGACATAGGCGTGCCACGCGGCATCGCGGGTGGTATCCGCGGCGGCGACGGCCCGCGCGGCACTGTGCGCACGCGCGACGTGGTCGACGGCCTTCTCCCGGTTCACCGCTCGCTTGACCGCGGCGCTGGCGCGGCCCGCCGCGCTGCTTGCCCTGGCATGGGCTTGAGCGAGCAGTTCACGGGTGGCGTCGGCCTCCAGCACCGCGATCCCACGGGCGCCGCCGGGTAGCAGCGGAATAACCTTGCCTACCAACGGAACCCGCCGATGTGCTCGAGCTGCTCCGCGTCGTCTTCGGCGTCGAACCAGTCCGAACCGGCGGTCTTCGGTCCGCCGTCGGACTTCCAGAAGGCCAGGGAATCCGTTCCGGCGCAGTAGATGACGACTGCCAGCACCGCCAACGCCGCCAGCTCCTTCGACAGACGCGCCACAGCGAACCTCCTCGATCGACGATTGTGTGCCGGCGAACCCCGGCGGGTGTGGTAGCGCGGAATGCGGAGTGCGCGCATCGCCGGATTGTCCGAATTCACTCCGGAGCCAACGGAAATGCGCGCGTGCCGCCTAGCCCAAAATGCCGAAGGTAAGAATCCCCACCAGGTTCTCCGTTACCGCGAGCACGCTGTTCACTAGACCGAAGAGACCACTCAACATGACTTGCTCCTGTGATACGCCATTGACGGATCGGTGTCATTTGTCGAACGAGAGCACGAGCTGGATCGCCGAGGAAGGCTAACGCACCAGTCCCCAAAAGGACAAAACACCTGCGTCGGCGCGTTCCTCGCCGACACGAACCGCGACCGCAGGTATTCCCCCTGCTCACAGCCTGTCCGAAACTGGTTCGAAATTTCTTCCATCCGAACGCACTTGGGCAACGAAGACACTATCGACGCCTGCCACTGACGGTTCCCGACATGGTCAGCGTTGGACACCCACCCGGGTTGTTCCTGCCGTCTGGAGTTTTCGCAGCGGAGCACCACCGGCATTTCAGACTTGGTGCCGGATTCAACCGCACGAAGACTGACCGGGCGGCTCGTAACCACATGAAAACGAAAGGGAGAACATGCTTGCACCGCTCCTCACCGCCGTCGTCACCGCCCTCACCTCGGGACTCACCAGCGTCGTAACCGCGCTGCTCGGCGGCTGATTCGACACGGTCCGGGGTGGCGGCGAAGCCCACCCCGGACCGGCGGACGCCGGAGACTCTCCTGACCAGAACCAGCCTCAGGCCGAGCGGATCAATGTGAAGGTGGGGACGTTGCGTCGAATGCTGTTCTCCAGAACAGGTATTCGGAGACTTGGAACACTCGTCGCTGGTACGGCCTTCGCCATGAACGCGGGAGTCGGCATCGTCGCGGCAGAGCCGGCGGCCGGCCAATCGTTGCGTTGTCCAGCCCTTTACGCCATCGGGGTACCCGGTACGGGCGAATCCTCCCCCGATGCGAACCCCTCCGACGACCACGGCATGCTGTCATCGATCTTCCTGCCGATGCTGGCCGCCGAGCCCGACCGTACCGATCGGGCCTATGTTCCCTATGAAGCCGGTTTCGGCGGTGCCGTGCCCGGTGGCCCGGTCCCGTACTCGCAATCGGTGACGGGCGGGTTGACGGAGCTGCGGTCGATGGCGCAATCGGTCGCCGACCGATGCCAGAACACCCGCCTCGCCTTTGTCGGCTACTCCCAGGGCGCACACGTCGCCTCCTTGTTCGCCCAGGAGATCGGCCGCGGGCAATCCACCATTCCGGCCGACCGAATCGCCGGCGTCGCCCTGCTCGCCGACCCCACCCGCTACCCCGGCGCCTCGCTGTTCCCCGGTGCCGCAGGCAAACTCGCCCCCGATCCCGCACCGGGCACGGTGGCCGCGGATCTGTCCGCGCTGCAGGCCCAGCCCGCGCCCGCCCCCGGTGGCGGGATCGGACCGCTGCGCGACCTCGCCCCGGACTTCGGCGCGCTCACCGGTCGCGTCGCGTCGTTCTGCATCGACGGCGACCTGGCCTGCGACTCCCCCTCGAACGCGCCGATCCTGCACATGATCACCAACATCGCGGGCCAGGCCCTGCTGCCACTGGACGACCCGCTCACCGCGCTGTCCTCGATCTCCGACGCACTGGCCGCCACCGTCGCCAAGACCACGACCGATGTGGTCGACAAGGACCTGCACGGCCTGGCCCCCGGCAGTCTCGTGCTGTCGCGCGACAAGTCGCTCAGCGAGCGGCTCGCCGAAGCCTCCGACCCGCGCTCGGTGATCGACGACCCGACCGCACAGTCGGCCGCATTGCGCCTGGCGACCATCACGCTGAACACCCTGACCAGCATCGTCGGTGTCGTCCTCAGCCCCGAGGACGTCTGCCAGATCGGCACCATCGGCGCGCGGGATCCGTTGGCCGGGTTGGCCGCGTTGGCCGCCAAGATGTTCGCCGCGATGCCCAAACGCTCCGCCGCGCCGCGCTTCACCCAGGTCGTCACCCAGGCGTTCAATGCCATCGGGCGGCTGGTCAGCGACAACCTCGAACTCGTCGACACCCAGGTCTGGTCCAAATACCAGGACGCGGTGGCCCGGCACGGCGCCTACGCGTTGACCACGGTCGCCGCGGGCCGCCCTTCGGTGCAATTCGTCGCCGACTGGTTCATCGCGCTCTCCCGCGCGCTACCCGCGCCGACCCAACCCAAACCGGTTGTCGCCCAACCGGACAGCGTGCTCGCCTCGATTCCGGACCAGAACACCCAAGCCCCGAACGCCGACAATGTCGTCGAACCGCCGCCCCCGCACCGCAATTCGCCGAAGCCGAAGGGCCCCACCGCCGGGGCGGGCACGGCGGTGCGAGCGGACGCGACCGATCCGACCCACGGTCGCCTCCGACCGGAATCCGCCAAGGCAAAAGCCAAGCGCCTCGCGGCAAGTCGGCACATCGTCTGGGCGCTGCTGCTCGCGGAGAGCGCGTGCCTGCTCTATACGGGTCGTCGACGCATCATCCGAATGGGTTGGGACACCGACTTTCTCGGCTGAATCGACAACAGGCAGGTCCGATCGCTCATCGGAGCGAGGTGGACCTGCCTGCCGCCGGTTGAATCAGTAACGCGGGCAGCTCAACTCATCACCTGACCGTTTTGGCCTTGGGTGTGCCGCCGCCGGGGCTCGGCTTGGGCCCGAGGAAAAGATCGAGCCACTCGTCCGAGGTCTTGCCGAGCGGTCCCATCTCGGCGCCGCCGTTCGGGGGGCGCAGGAAGTCCCGCAGGGCGGAATCGAGCGTGGCAGCGACTTCCGGATCGACGGTCTTTCCCTCATCCGCCTTGCCACCCTTCCCACCCTTGCCCTTCTCCTTCCCGTTGCCGCCCTTGCCCTTACCTTCCGTGCTTACGCCGGCGTCCATTCCGTCGGCGGGATCGGCGGGCGCCACTGCGCTCCCGCTGGGCGATGGCTGCGCCGGGACGGCATTGGCCGCGCCGGTAGCGACGGCGAGCGTCGCAGCGACGGCGAGCAGACCGGTCACCGCGGCGGTCGCGGATTTGTGAAACATAGGTAAACCCCTTGTCGTATCGAATGCGGTACATGCGGCCGATGGCAAGTCAGACACTTGTCGGCACTACGGCATATTCGGATACACGGCGTGTATGGATCGGAGAATTCGGCACAAAGATTCGCTGGGGCCGTTGAATTGCCCGACTACATCGGGCCGCGCCGTAAATATCCGCCGCCGATTACACGACCAATGAGGCCCGGGGGTCTCCCGGACCTCATTGGACTGTGTACAGCGATAGTGAGCCGCAGGGGCGACCACGACTCACTCTGCGGAGCTGTCCCGAAGTTCGTGGGACCCCATCAGATTACATAGCCGACCGCTCCCTCGTGGCGATTCCGGATGGAATGATCTACTGACCGCACGACCGCAGATAGACGCAATCTTGCATTCCGCAAAAAGTGACACGCCGACGCGCACAACGCTTGACGGGAATCGGTAACAAGAACCGCGCCGATCCCGAATCACGGTTACTTCGCCTATTTTCCGCGAAGCAGTACGAATGAGGACGGTCCGATGACAACATGCGGTTCTGGTTCGAAGTCGATGCGGCGATATCGCCGTGCCACCTGGGCAGTCGCGGTAGCGCTTGCGGTGGTCGCGCCACTGGTCTCGACGCCGCCCCGGGCGAGCGCGCAGGCCGTGGTCGATCACATCACCAAGCGCACCGATCGCTGGGAAGAGGTGTACGTCCAATCACCGGCGATGGGTCGCATCGTCCAGCTCGACGTGCTACTCCCCGCAAACCAGACGGCACCCCGCCCCACCCTCTACCTGCTCGACGGAAACGGGTCGACCGAAACCCAGACGCTGAGCACCTGGACCATGCGCACCGACATCGTGAACTTCTTCTCCGACAAGGAAACCAACGTCGTGATGCCCGTCGGCGGCGGCGGCACCTTCTACACCGACTGGCTCAACGACGACCGCAAGCTCGGCCACAACAAGTGGGAAACCTTTCTGACCCAGGAACTTCCGCCGCTGGTCGATAGTCTGTTGCACGGCAACGGCGTCAACGCCATGGCGGGCGTCTCGATGGGCGCCCAGGCCGCGACGACGCTGACCTTCCGTCACCCGACGCTCTATCGGGCCCTCGCCGCCTACAGCGGCTGCCTGTACTCGAGCAACCTCGGGCAGGCCACCGTCCGCACGACCGTCGCCGACAAGGGCGGCAATGCCGACAACATGTGGGGCGGCGTCGCCAACCCCGCATGGCCCGCGCACGACCCGACCCAGCACACCGACGCACTGCGCGGCAAACCCATCTACCTGTCCACCGGCAGCGGAGTCCCCGGTCCTTACGACCTCGAGTTCGATCCCAGCTACTCCTACCCCACCGACCTCACCGCGGCCATCGCCATCGAACAGGTCGTGCACGACTGCACGCTGGTCTTCGACACCGACCTGCGCCTGCACAATGTCGCGGCCACCATCCGCTACAACACCCTCGGCACCCATTCCTGGCCGTATTGGCAAGACGCCCTGCATGATTCGTGGCCGACACTCAAGACTGGCCTCGGCATCTGAGAGCTCCCGGCAGCGCTACGGCTCGTGCGGAACATGCCCGGCAAGGTCGTTGTAGGCGTCACAGGCGGCGATCAGGGCCTTCCGGGTATCCGCCTGACGGGGCGGGTCGTCGTCGCCGGTCACACTGCGCCAGTCGACCCAGGCGGCGGCCAGCTGGTCCACCGCCTTACCGACGCCGTCGACGCCGGGGGCCGCGTCGGCGATGCCTTCGAGCAGATATCGGCGCAGGGTGCGGGCCGCGCGCTCGATCCCGGGGCCGTTCACCCGGCGCGAGGCGGGTGCGGTGCGCTCGATCGCGACGCGGTGGCGGAGGATCCACTCGTCCACTGCGGCGAGCAGACAGGCGGCGCGCAGGATCGACGCGGACGGATGTCGTTCGGGGACAACGTCGTGCATCGCGTCCAGGAGTTCGCGGGCGGTCGGCAGCGCCGGTGAGGGGCGCTCCGCCAGGGGCGGTCGGTCTGCGGGCTCGGGCATGGTTCCGACTCCATACAGTGGGCATTCGGCGAACGAGCGAGGCACTTGTGAGCGTCGCAGGTCCGACGGCACGCTGTCTTGGGCAGGATGCCAAGATTGGCCGCGTAACTTGTTCTCCGACACAGCCATTCGATCTGCCAGCGGTATCACGGCCGATCGGGAGCGCCAGGCCGGTCCACTCGGTGCTACGCCATCTGCGGCGTGTCGCCGGGTCGATAGCAATATGCTCTGGATAATCCGGGAGGTGGCAATGGTGACGGTGAGTCGCAGGTCCGCGCTGGCGTTGGCGGCAGGTTTGCCCTCGAGCCTGCTGGCGCTGAAGCACGCCGCGGCCGCCGGGCCGGTGGTGCGGTACACGATGACCGCGTTCACGAACGACAGCGAATCCGATTTGTATGTCTACGAATCCACCGACGCGACCAACTTCCAGCTACTGCGCGGCCCTGCGTACCGCCCACCCGCCGGGCTGCTGCGCGACCCGAGCCTCTTCCGGCACGTCGACGGCGTCTACTACCTGACCTACACCACCGGGTGGGAGGGCCAGACGATCGGCTTCGCGCGCAGCACCAACCGCGTCGACTGGCAGCACATGTACGACTATCCGACTCAGGTGGGCAGCTTCGACGTCACCTCGAGCTGGGCACCCGAATGGCTGGTCGACGCGCAGGGCCGGGTCAATGTCATCGTGTCCCTGTCCGACGGCTGCCGCTTCACGCCGCACCTGATGACCGCGACCGATCCGGCGCTGCGGTCGTGGACGCCACTGGCCCCGCTGGCCGGGCTCGGCCCTGCCCCCGGCTACGTGACCCCGACTGACCACAAGATCTGCGAAACCTCCGGCTACGGCTTCGGCTACATCGACACCACCATCGTGCACAACAACGGCTTCTACTTCGCCTTCACCAAGAACGAAACCAGCAAACTCATCGAACTCGCCGTCGCTCGCGACCCGCTCGGCCCGTATGTCTTTGTCGCAACCGGAGATTGGGCCAACTGGGGCGCGCCCCGAGAGGGCCAGTGCGTCATCCCCATGCCCAACGGTGGCTGGCGAATCTACTTCGACGACTACGACGAGAACAACCCCAGGTACTTCTACAGCGACAGCCCCGACCTGCGCACCTGGACGGCCCCCACCGAACTGCCCAACCTCTCCGGCACCGTCCGCCACTTCACCGTCCTCCCCGAAACCGCTCCCTGAGTCGGGCAGCAGCACACCGGTATCGCGAATGCGCTGCTGCCAGGCTGACGCTGTCGACTAGCGAGTCTTCTCCAGCAGTTCGAGGATCTCGGCGGTGGTGCCGGTCTCGGCGAAGCGCGGGAGGATCCGGTCGATGCTGTGCTGATGGATGGTTTCGTCCATGTCGGTGCTGGCGTCGGTGGCCAGGGTGACGTGATAACCGTGGTCGTGCGCGGCGCGGGCGGTGGATTCGACGCCCATGCTGGTGGCGACCCCGGCCAGCACGATCTGGGTGATGCCGCGGCGGCGCAGGTGCAGTTCGAGGTCGGTGCCGTAGAACGCGCCGACGTTGCGTTTGGTCACGACGAGATCCTCGGCGTGCCCGGCCAATTCGTCGACGATGACGTCCCAGCCGTCGGGGCGGGTGCCGCCGGTGCGGCGCGGGGCGTCGGTGCGGCCCTGCGCGAAGTCGGAGCCATCGGGCGCTCCGCTGACCCGTACCAGGATGACGGGCAGCTGATGGGCACGGAAGGCGTCGGCGAGTTCGGTGGCGCGGGCGATGACCTCGGGCATCGAGTGCGGCGCGCCCGGTATCGCGGTGATGCCTTGCTGCAGGTCGATGAGGACGAGCGCGGTGCGTGCGTCGAGGGTACTGAGTGCCATGGGTGTTTCTCCTAGAGGTTGTCAGACAATCGTGGGATCCGGGTCGGCGGCCGAGTCGCGCTCCGGCGGTTCGGCTTTGCGTCGGCCGCCGCGCAGTACCGCGATCGCGGCGAGTGCGGCGAGCACCGCGCCGAAGGCGAACACGATGACCAGACCGGTGTGGAACGGACCGGAGATCAACTGCGGGAAGAACTCTCGCCCGGTCAAGGTCTGCTGCTGCGCGCTGGTGAGGGTCGGCAGCACCCCGCTCGGCTCGAGCGTGTGCTGGATCGGATTGACGCCGAGCTGGGCGGCGAACAGGGTGGCCACCGGCGGCAAGGTGGCGGCCTGGGCGGCCACGGCGGCCGGAACACCTTGCTGTTCAAGGCCATTGGTGAGCGTACTGGGCAGGCTGTTCGCCAGTCCGGCGATCATGAGGGCGAAGAACACCGCGATCGACACGGCGGTGCCGGTGTTCTGGAAGGTCGAGCGGACCCCCGAGGCGACGCCGCGCCGATCCGGGCGCACGCTGCCCATGATCGCCGAGGAGTTGGGTGCGGCGAACATGCCACTGGCGATCCCGTTGATCGCGATCAGCACCGCGAAGATCCAGTAGCTGAAGTTGATCGGCAGCAGCAGCAACCCGACGAAGCTGGCGCCGAACAACCACGCACCGCTGCCGGCCAGGCCGCGCGAACCGAACCGATCCGACAGATAGCCCGAAACAGGTCCGGCCGCAAGGAATCCCGCGGTCAGCGGCAACAGGAAGATGCCTGCCCACAGTGGGGTGTCGGCGTAGTCGTAGCCGTGCAGCGGCAGCCAGATGCCCTGCAGCCAGATGATCAGGATGAATTGCAGCCCGCCGCGACCGATCGCGATGGCCAGGCCGGCCAGGTTGCCCGCGGTGAAGGCGCGCACCCGGAACAGGCTCAGATCGATCATCGGCATGCGCACCCGCTGCTCGATGACGACGAACGCCGCGAGCAGCCCGAGTCCGGCCGCGCCGAGACCGAGCACCGCCGGACTGGTCCAGCCCATGGTGTGTCCGCCGTGCGGCTGCAAACCGAAGGTGGCCGCCACCAGGATCGCGCTCAACCCGACCGCGAAGGTGACGTTGCCCCACCAGTCGATGCGCCCGCCGCCGGCCCCGCTGGTCTCGCGCAGCGTGCGGTAGGCCCAGACCGTGAAGAACAGCCCGATGGGCACGTTCACCCAGAACACCGCCCGCCAGTCCCACGCGACCAGCAGTCCGCCCGCGACCAGGCCGATGAACATCCCGGCCAGCGCGGCGACCTGGTTGATGCCCAGCGCGAAACCGCGCTGCCGCTCCGGAAACGCGTCGGTGAGGATGGCGGCCGAGTTGGCCGTGAGCATCGACCCGCCGATGGCCTGCGCCACTCGCCAGCCGATCAGCCACATGGCCGCGTGCCCGCCGTCGAACGGATCGACCGACAGCAGCATCGACGCGACGGTGAACACCGCGAACCCGGCGTTGTAGATCCGCACCCGGCCGTACATGTCGCCGAGCCTGCCGACGGTCACCGTCAGCACCGCTTGCACCAGCCGGTACCCCATGATCATCCACAGCAGATAGGCAATGTTGCCCGGCGCCAACGGATCCAGATGAATGCCGCGGAAGATCGCGGGCAGCGCGATCAACACGATCGAACCGTCCAGCGCCGACATGAACACTGCCGCAGTGGTATTGGTCAGCGCCGCCCACTTGTATCCGTCGGTCGTGTGAGCGTCGGTGCGCTGCTGTTGCAGATCGATCATCGTCACATGCGCCTATCGAACGTCGGGGATCAGATGTTGTGCGCGAGCCGCTCGATCAGCGGGGCGGCTACGGCCAGCTGCTTCAACTGCGCCGGTGTGAACTCCTGGGCGAGCACTCGGGCCATCAATTCGGTTTTCGCACTGCGCTTTTCAGTCAATACCTGGGCGCCGACGGGTGTCACCGCGAGGACGACCCGCCTGCGATCCGCCGGGTCCGAGTTGCGCTCGATCAGGCCGCGAGCTTGCAACGCGCTCAACGTCGCCCCCATGGCCTGCGGCGTGATCTGCTCCTTGCGCGCAAGTTCCGCCGAGGTGGCCGGCCCCTCGCGATCCAGCCGTGACAACGCGGTGCGCTCGGGCATCGTGAGCGCATCCTCCAGCTGCAGATGACGCAGCCGGCGCAACAGTGCGCCGAGGCCGGTCAGCAGGGCGGAGGCAACATCAGCGGCGTCCAGATCGTCGGTCACATGCTAAGGCTACCTGATCAATCAGATTTATCAATCTAACTTAGTAACTCGACGCGGATTGCCCAGGCATAACCAAAGAGGCCAAACCGAGCGCGAAATGACCTGAATTCGGCTTACGCACGGCCCCCCGGGGGACGAAACTTGAAGGTGCATCCGGCGCCGGGCGTTTGCTCCCTTATCTCGGGTACGCGCAGAGCGGCCGGTCTGCCCAGAGGAATATGGCTGGTCGCCGACGCCGGATGCACCTCGACCGTCGCTAGGGAAGGCCAACCTTGCCCACGCAGCTGGACTACCGAGAGATGGCGGACGCGCGGCAGCGCGCGCGAACCATGACGCAAAGTCTCCGCAGTGAGGCACGAGCTGGTCGCGTTTGCCAGGTGCCCGCGCCGGGTCGCGCCGACTCCGTCACGTGACCGTGCAGACCGCCGAGGGACCGCGAGCGATGCCCATCGAAGACGGCGGCATCCGGCCGCTGCTGCCGGACTGGCACGAACTGTCCGCCGCGCTGCGCATGCACACCGGCGACCGACCCGGCGACCACCTCGTCATCCAATTGGCGCGAGCGTTGGCGCAACTGCACCATACCCGCCGCGCACAGCCCGAGCGCCTGGTGGAAATCGACTGTCGCCGTAGCGAAGTCGTCACGGTGATCGATGAATGGGTGGCCAAGCAGGTGACGCCGCGGCGCGCGAAGGGCCGGCCCGCCGAGTCACTCGGCAGCACGGTCGACCGGATGGCCGCCGCCCAGATCCTCGCCGATCACCTGCTGATGACCGCCGACAACGTGCCGGAACAACGGGTACACGCCGCGTGGTCCCGGCTCGCCGCGCTCGCGATCCAATGGACCGATCTCGTGCACGACATCGAGTCGCGCCGACCGCGATCCATCGGAGGCCGATAGTTCCGTCGAAGCCTGGTGCTACGTCGGAATGGTCCAGAGATAAGCCGATATCGGAGGGAGTTCCGTGGTGTCGACCAGGGGGTCGACACGTAGTAGGCCGATGAATTCTTCCACCGACGTATAGCGCACCAAAATGTCCGCCAGCAAACGGCGCGCGGCCTCCTCCGGTTTCATGGCGGGGTTATGCCCACGAATCCGCTTGACAAACCGACCAATACGTTTCGGCGGTGCTGGGTAGTTCGCTGATCGACGATCCGTTCATTACGGCCCTCCGCGTGTTGGGTCAGCGCTGAATGGAACGTGCTCAGATTACCTATCCGCCGCGCGACGAGCCGCATTCCGCAGTGTGCGTCGCGAACTTTTCAGACAGGAAAATCAGCCATGGATGCCGACCAGTCGGTAATCGCCGTCGACAGTTCGGTCGAAGCCCGAAGTAGGCAGCACTCCTTGACATCTCGTCGCACCGATAGGACGAATGCGCCGCGCCCGAGCAGACAGCGCAGCAGAATGTGGGCTATGACTGCCTTGGATCAGGAAGCCCTCGACTGGCTCGTCCAGTTCGGGGCACAGGCTCGCAACGACGAGCAGACCCAACAGCTGGTCGACCTGGTCGACGGCAGGATCAACGAGGTCAACGCACAACTGCCCGGCGATGCCGAACTCGCCGAAATGCTGCACGCCGCGACGCGCGCGCACTGGCGCAGCTTCCTCGCCATGGTGAGCCGGGAAGTCTTCGAGGTGCACCCGCCGGCGGAGGTGCTCGCGCTGTCGCGGACCGTCGCCCGGCGCGGCTTCGGGATCGACGTGGTGATGCGGACCTACCGGGTCGGGCAGGCCATGCTCTGGCAGTTCATCACCGACTTCCTGAACAAGGCGATCGAGGACGACCAGCTGCGCAGCGCGGTCCTGCTGCTGTTCTGGGATCGGGTGCTCGAATGGACCGACACCTGCGTCGAGGCATCCGTCGCGGTCTATACCGACGAGCGTGAGCAGTGGCAGCGCGGCGCGCTGGCCCGCCGGTTCGGGCTGGCCGGTTCGCTGCTGCGCGGCGACGCGGTCGACATCGATCACGCCGAAACGCAGCTCGGCCATTCGCTGCGCAGGTACCAGACCGCGATCGTGCTGTGGGCCGACGAGTCGGTGACCACCGCGGATCCGGTGCGCACGCTGGAGAAGTTCGGCAACGACATCGCCGCGGTGCTCGACGCGCCGCGACCACTGATGCTCTCGTCCGGTGTGCGCGGCATGTGGGCCTGGGTCGCCACGACGGGCGTGCCGGACCTCTCCGCCCTGCCCACGGTCGGGCAGCCGGGCCTGCACGCCGCCATCGGCTCGTCGGCGCCGGACATCGCCGGGTTCCGGCAGAGTCACCGCGAGGCGCTCGCCGCACAGCGGGTGGCGATCGCGACCGATTACACACCGACGGTGATCCGTTACGCCGACGTCGAATTGGTCTGCCTCACCACCGGTGACGGCAGCGTCGAGGCGATGCGGGTCATGGCGACAAGGGAATTGGGCGCATTGACGAGCCCCGACGAGACCACCGCCCGATTGCGCGAAACGCTGCTCGCCTACCTGGCCAGTGGCCGCAACGCACCGGCCACCGCACAACAATTGAACGTGCACCCCAACACTGTTCGCTATCGCATCAACCAATCCGAAGAATTGCTCGGCCATTCCATCGAGGAACGCGCGACCTATATCGAATTGGCGCTGCGCTGTGCGCAGACCTACGGCGACAAAATCCTTACCCCACAGCCGGATCGAGCAATTGCCTGAGCGCGGAAAACGCGGCACGGTGGTCCTTATCCGTCGATATCGGCCAGAAAGCTCTGCACCAGTGCGGTAACGACGCCGGGTTGCTCCAAAACGCAGCAGTGCCCGGCATTCTCGATCACCTCGAACCGCGCCTTGGGAATCAGCTCGGTGAGCCGCCACGCGTCGGCGATCGGGGTCACCGCGTCGTCGGCGCCGACGGCGACCAGGGTCGGCGCGGTGATGCCGGAGATCTCCCGATCGGCGGGCGCGCGTCCGATCGCGCCGCGGATCGCCCGGCGGGTGCCGACGGGGTCGACGCGATCGAGCCGCTCGGCCCATTCGTCGATGGTGGCCGCGGCGGCAGGATCGGCCAGGAACGCGGGACCGAACAGCAGCCGCGCGACCTTGCCGCGGACCGCGTCGACGCCGAAAAGGCGCACCGCCCAGGTGAGCCGGGTGTACTTGCCGACCTTGCTGCGGTCCTGGGAGCCCGCGCTGGTGGACAGCAGAGTGAGTGAGCGCAGCAGTTCACCGTGCCGGGCGGCGACCCGTTGCCCGACGAAACCGCCCATGCCGATGCCGACCCAGTGCACCGGCGGGAGGCCGAGTGCCCGGATCAGCCCGACCGCGTCGGCGGTGAGCGTGTCCATGTCGTAGCCGTCCTTGGTGGGCTGGGTGCCGCCCTGTCCGCGCCAGTCGATGGCGACGCAGCGGTAGTGCTCACGCAGCGCGGCGATCTGTGCGCGGAACATCCAGCCGCCGAACAGGAGGCTGTGCCCGAAAACGATGACGGGAGTGTCGGATCGGCCGTTCGGATCGCCGGTGTCGGTGTAGCCGATCGGCACGCCGTTCACCTCGATCGTCCGGATGATCGTGGAGAGCATCACCGGTCGACCCGCGGCCGGGCCGCAGCTTCGGAACGAGCGAGCTGGTCATAGGTGCGATCGAGCGTGGACAAGAGGGGCTCCTCGGGGATGGCCGCAACCGAAATCCGGGATAGCGCACCTATGAGCGTGCCAGAGACGGGGCCAGCGGCTCTTGGCTCAGCCACCAACGCTGTCGCGGTGGATTGTTATCGAGCACAACTCCGCGCGGACCGCGCCTCGCTTCGGCCGCAGGCCGGATGATCGGCGGGTCGAGAGCGAAAGACCCATGGGTATGCCGATTTTCGGAACGAGTTGGCTGAGGAATATCCCGTACCGCGCGAATCGGGCAGGCGCGGTATCGACTACTGACAAACCGGTCTGATCGTCATAGATATGTGCAATGTGCACAGTCGAAAGGTCGATAAATTAGTACGTTGCCTCTGGACCCGTGATCAGTTCTAGCATTTGCTGTTACTTAGCCTTACAGACATTCTGGTGGGTTACGCGCGGCGCGCCGAATACCGGCACGCGGTCGTGGCCGGAATAATTTCTGTGCCCGACAGATCCGCTTCTGGATCTCATCAGCACAGGTCACCAGCGAAAGTAGCTCAATGAATATTGACTTATCCGGAGGAATCGGGCGAATCCGCACTGCGTCCTACATCATCCTGATCGCGACTTCCCTGCAAGTAGCTGTCGGAATACCGGCAATTGCGGCACCGGCCGAGCAAAACCCTGTCCTGCAGCAGGTTCCGGTGCAACCGCCGCTGCCGTTCCCGATTCCGCCCGCGCCGCCGGAACTCGATCCGGGATTCTACGCACCGCCTGCGGATGTCGTCGCCGCGAAGAAGCCGGGCGAAATCATCGCGGCCCGCGAGGTGCATCTGGCGTTCTATTCGGTCATTCCGTTCAATATCGACGCCTGGCAGCTGTCGTACCGGTCCACCAACACCAGGGACGAACCGATTGCCGCCGTCACCACGCTGATGAAGCCGCGCGGCGACAATGGCGGCGCGCCGCGCCCGCTGCTGTCGTATCAGTTCCCGCAGGATTCGAACGCGCAGTACTGCGCGGCATCCTATGTGCTGCAACAGGCTTCGATACCGGGCAATATCACCGGGCAGTTCGACATCCCGTTCGAGTTCGTGCTGCCGCTGACCGCGCTCGGCGCGGGCTGGGCGGTGGCGATGCCGGATCATGAGGGACCGGACTCCGCGTTCGCAGCCGGTCCACTCGGCGCACGCATCACCCTGGACGGTGTCCGGGCGGCGGAGAACTTCCAGCCGATGGGTCTCGAACCGCAGACCAAGGTGGGCCTGGCCGGGTACTCCGGCGGCGCGATCACCACCGGCCACACCGCCGAGCTGGCCGCGTCGTACGCGCCGGAGCTCAATATTGTCGGCGTGTCCGAGGGCGGCGTGCCCGCCGACATCAAGGCGATGTATCAGATGGCCAGCGGCAATCTGGGTGCCGGGCTGATCTTTTCGGGACTGCTCGGTGTCGCGCGGGAGTATCCGGAATTGGCCGCCTACAACGACCAGCACATGAAACCGATCGGCAAGGCGCTTACTCCGGTCAAGAACTCGTTGTGTCTCTATTCTGCGGCGCTGCTCCCGTTCATGAACCTGACCGACGGCTTGTACGACGTGCCCAACGCGCTCGACGATCCCGTCCCCACCAAGGTGTTCGACGCACTCCGGATGGGTCATTCGGTGCCGAAGATGCCCATGTTCATCTTCAACTCGAACCCCGACTGGATCGCCCCGGTCGGCCCGGTCAACACACTGGTCGGCGAATACTGCCGCGACCCCCAGGCGCAGGTTCACTACACCCGTGACCATTTCAGCGAACACATCACGCTCGAAATCGACAGCATCGCGCGAGTACTGCTGTGGATGAAGGACCGGTTCGACGGCGTCCCCGCCGAGCCCGGCTGCTCCATCCACGACGAGGGCTCGATGGCGCTGGATCCGGCTAGCTGGCCAATCTGGCTGCAAGGCGCGGGTACGATACTCGCCGGGCTGCTGCAGCAGCCCATCGGTAGCCGGTAAGCCGCTCGATAATCCGTCGCGATCCCGGGTGGACCGTGTCACAGTCATCGGATGACCGGGCAGCGGACGGACGCACCCGTCCACCAGATCGTCGCGGCGGGAACCACCGGCGCGACGATCGGCATTGCTGTTGGCGCGCTGGCGGTTTCGACGTCGGGGGTGCTCATCGCGTTGGCGAACGCGCCGACCGAGGTGTCGACGTTCTATCGCTGTGCGTTGGCCTTGCCTGCGCTTGCGGTCTTCGCGTGGTTGGAGAGTCGGCGTAACGGTGTGCTCGACCCACGTGAGTGGGGCCTCGCGCTGCTCTGCGGAGCGTTCTTCGCCGCCGACATGTTCTGGTGGGGCGCGGCGATTTTGGAGGCCGGTGCCGGACTCACCACTGTGCTGGTGAACGTGCAGGTAGTGGTCGTGCCGCTGCTCGCTTTGCTGATCGATCGCGAAAGGCCCAGTAGGCGTGTGATTTTCGCGCTGCCGATCATGATCTTCGGCCTGACCGCGGCCAGCGGGTTGCTCCAGCAGGGCAGTACCGGCCCTGCACCGGTGGCGGGTGCCGTGCATGCCATCCTGGCGGGTATCTGCTATTCCGGTTTCCTTTTTCTGTTGCGGCGCAGCGGAAGACAGGGGCGCAACCTGCAGACCTATGCCGTATCGATCGCCGTCCCCGCTGTTGCCGCGCTAGCTTGGGCGCTGCTGCGCGGGTTCCCGTCGACGCTGCATATCGGCGGTGCGGCACTCGGCTGGATCGCGCTCACCGCGCTCACCAACGGGGTGATCGGCTGGCTGCTCGTCGCGCGGTATTCGCCGCACGTGCCCAGTTCGGTCGGCGCGGCGCTGCTGCTGTTGACGCCGGTCGGCTCGCTGCTGCTCGGCGCGCTGATCCTCGGCGAGCGGCCCGCGCCGGTCCAAATCATCGGCTGCGCATTGATTCTCGCCGTCGCCTACGGTGCCTCGGCGGTCAGAAAAGGGTCATCGGCTCGATAGGCGCTGGTTCGGGCAGCGGCGTCAACTCCGGGACCGCTGCCGCCACCTCCGCGTGAAAACGGCGAGCGAGCGTCACGCCCTGGGCGTTGTCCGGGGTGTGGATGAAGACGGTGGGCGAACGGCCTTCGCGCAGCCAGTCCGCGACCGTGCCGATCCACGGCTGCCAGCCCTCGACGGTGTGGTCGGTCGAGTCGCGGCCGTGGTATCTGACGATCGGGAACTCGGTGAGCGCGCGGGTCCGGCGCGGCAGGCGCGGCTTCTTCGAATACGCCTCCTGCTCGGCGGCGGTGACCGGGAGCCCGTCGAAAAGGGTTGTGGTGTCGAAGGGAATCCATTCCGCGCCGACGCGACCGAGCACGCTCTCTAATTGCCTGGCGACCTGCTCGTTCTCGAAGAACGCTGGATGGCGCACCTCGACCGCCGAGCGGTAGTACTCCGGCAGCCGCCGCAAGAAGAGCGCGAGCGCGCCGAGATCGTTCGGACCGAACGAGCCGGGCAGCTGCACCCACAGGGCGTGTGTCCGCGGGCCGAGCGGTTCGATCGCCGACAGGAACGCGCGCATCTCCTCGTCGACGCCGGTGAGCCTGCGCTCGTGCGTGATCGACTTGTGCAGCTTGATCACGAACCGGAAGTCGGTCGCGGTCTGCGCGGCCCACGACTCGACCGTGCGCCGGGCCGGTATCGCATAAAAGGTGGTGTTGCCCTCGACCGCGTTGCACCGTTCGGCATAGGCGGCCAGCCGCTCTCCCGAGGCCGGTTGCCAGTCCTGCCATGCCGCGTGCGTCCACATCGCACAGCCCACGTGAAGCCGCATGGCAGCGACGTTAGTACAGCGGCCCGACACGATCCTCGGCCGTGTTGGCAGGGAATGAATACGCCGACCCGGTGGTAGAACACATCATGCAACTCGACGACTCTGCTCGCGCACTCATCGGGGCCGGTGCCGACGCAACGCTGGTCACGATCAACCCGGACGGCAGCCCGCAGGTGAGCGTGGTGTGGGTGGCCCTGCAATCGACGCCGGACGGCGACGAACTCGTCACCGCCCACCTCGGCGAATACCGGAAGGTCCGCAACGTCCGCCGCGACGGCCGGGTCGCGGTGACCATCCTCGCCGCCGAGCGCGGCGAGGTCATGCGGCCCTACCTCTCGATCACCGGAACCGCCCGCATCGTCGAGGGCGGCGCCCCCGAACTCCTCGCCGAACTGGCCAAGACGCTGGCCAGCCCGGGTGCCGCCTTCCCGCCCGCCGACGCACCCCCCGGGCTGCTGACCCGCATCCGCATCGAAAAGGTCGGCGGCGTCGGCCCGTGGGCCGCCTGATCGACGGCTGACCAGCGAGCCGCACGCCGCACTGGCCGGGCCGAGCGGCCCGGCCAGTTCTGTTCGGCACCCATCCGGGTCTCGCCCGCCGAGCATTCCGCCGGTGACAACTTGTCCGTCGATCGATCGACAGCGTCGCTCGTACGGCAAGCATAAAATTGCTGATCGGCGATCTGGCCAGTCGCCGATGCGCAACCACCGGAAACTCGACCAGCTGACGGCTGTCGGGCGCGTCGTGAGAAGAGATAACCGATGAGCCCCAGAACTCGTGCAGATCGCGGCCGACCGGGCCACAAGTCACCCGCGAAAACGGCTGCGGGCGAATGGGGTTGTCCAACCTGTGGGGAGCGTCATCCGTCCTCCTTCGACACCTGTTGGAAGTGTGGAACCGGTCGAAACGGCGACCCGGCCGGCCCGGACTGGGCTGAGCGCGTCTCCTCGAACCACCTCGACGAACCCCCATCGACGCTCGCACCGATCGGATTCACCGCCGACGGCGAACCGGTATTCGCCGTCGCCGGGTACACCCAAGACGGTAAGGCAGTGCTGGCCGACAAAATTCTCCGCGTCGCGCCATCATCAACTCGCACCAACTCTTGGGCGGTGGCGGCGTTTGTCTGTGCCTTCCTGATCGCCCCGCTCGCGATCCCGTTGGGGCACATCGCTCGCTCCGAAATACAGGCCACGGGCGAGCAGGGTGACGGACTCGCGATCACCGCGCTGATTCTCGGTTACCTGTGGACCGGGTTTCTGATCGTCTTCGTCGTCGCGATACTGCGCGGCTGAGGCTTGGAACTGCGCGTTCACCGAAGCGATCGGGCCGGTGCAGCGAACCGTCGTGCCGGTCGGGCGGTCGCCGGGTCGTCGACGGAATGTGACGTAGTACCGATCGGCTATGAACCGACGGCGAAAACCCGTTCGGCTGCTTACAGTTTCGGTAACGCCGTTGCGGGCATCCGGCTACCGCGGGGTGCCCGCGCAACGTACCGATTCTGAGGAGATCCTCCGTCGTGGTCCGTCCAGACAACTTCACAAGTACCAGCAAAGTCCCCACCAGCAACGCTGTCCGAACCGGTCCCACCGTCGTGTGGCCCGACCCGAGCCCGCTCGCGTCCTGGTGGCAACAGGTGATGCAGCCCGGTTCCAGCGAGTGCGCCGCCGCATACGAGGCGGTGTGACGACCGAGGGCGAGACCTGGGTGCGTGGCACGGTGCTCTGGTTCGACACCGGGAAGGGCTTCGGCTTTCTCGAAGCCGCGGAGTATCCGGGTGGTGTCTTCGTGGAGTACTCCAGCATCGACTCCCCCGGCTTCAAGACGCTCACCGCGGGGCAGCCGGTCGTGTTCACCTGTGCGGTGCGACCGCGCGGGGTAGAAGCCGTCGCCGTGCGGCCGGTGGCGCTGTTATCCAGCAGCGCCGCATAGTCAGGACAGACCGAGCACCTCGGCGCCCAGCGCCGCCGCCGCGGACACGAGGTCGGGAAACGCGCGCAGGCGCGGGATCAGGGCGAGATCGTTCAGCATCGATTGCGCGGCTTGGACTCGCATCCTCGCGGGAATCGGGTCCCAGTCGGGGTGCAGTCTGCGCAGTAGATGCACCCATTCGGCGATGTAGGCCCGCTGTGCCGCCTTGGTGCGCTGCCGGTCCGCCTCGGGGAGGTGCCTGGCCTCCGAGACGAGAGTCTGCATGAGATAGGGATTCTCGAAGACGAACGCGCCGTAGCCCGCGAGCAGGCGTTCGAGTCCGTCGCGCGGGTCAGCGGCCTGCGCGAGGGCGCGGTTCATGTCGATGCGCAGCCATTCGTCGCCACGGACGATGGCGGCCATCAGGATGTCCACTTTTCCAGAGAAGTGGTTGTAGACACTCGGGCCGGCAATGCCTACGGCGGCGCCGATTTCGTCCATGCTGACGCTCATGAAGCCGCGTTCGGCGAAGAGCGTGGTCGCCTCGGTCAGGATGGCTTCACGGCGCGAGCGCGCGGCCAGCGGCGGCGGCACGACGTGACGGTCCTGTCGTTCTCCCAGGGCCGGTCGGGGCGCGGAGATCACTGCGGCGATGAATTCGCCGAGCAGCGTGCTGAATTCAGGCTCGGGCAGCGAAAGTCCGTGGAAAGACACGCTATTGGCGACCGCCAGCGTCGCCCAGGAGAGCAGGTCGGCCGCCGCGGGATCCAGTTCGGGACGGCGCGCGGCGATGATCTCGGCGAGGCGGGCGCCGATCTTCCTCGCCTGGATGCGAAATGCGACCCGATCGTCTTCGGACAGGTGCCGGGCTTCGCGCCGCCACAGCACCCCGACGTCGCGGCGGGCCAGCACGGTCGTGGCCAGTGTGCGCGCGATGTCGTCGGGTTCGCGCGCTGCCGTGTCGACCGCGGCGGCGAACGCGGTCAACGCCTCGTCCACCACCGTCGCCAGCAGGTTCTGCTTGCCGCGGAAATGCCGGTACAGCGCGGACGGCCCGATCGCCACCGCCTCGGCGACCTCGCCCATCCCCACATTCGCGTATCCGTTGCGGCAGAACAGCTCCGCGGCCGCCGCGACGATCAGGGCGCGCCGATTCGCCGGCCTGGTGCCACGGGCCGGACGGACCACGCCCGGCCCGTTCACCATTCGCTATCGCTCCCTCAGGAAACTTGACTGTCGCTGGGATCCCAGTACTTCTTGCGAAGTTCGCGCTTGAGGATCTTACCGGCGCCCGACATCGGCAACGCGTCGGTGAACTCCACCGTGCGCGGCGACTTGTAGCCGGCGATCAGCGTTTTGCAATGCGCGCGCAGTTCCTCCTCGGTGGCCTGCGCGCCGGGCAGCAACACCACGACGGCGTGCACCCGCTCGCCCCATTCCTCGTCCGGCACGCCGATCACCGCGCATGCGGCCACCGCCGCATGGGCCGCGAGGGCGTTCTCCACCTCCGCGGAGTACACGTTCTCGCCGCCGGTGATGATCATGTCCTTGATCCGGTCGACGATGAACACGTAACCGTTCTCGTCCATCCGGCCGCCGTCGCCGGTGTGCATCCAGCCGCCGCGCACGGCAACGGCGGTGTCCTGCGGCCGATTCCAGTAGCCGAGCATGACGCTGTCGCCGCGCACGACGACCTCACCGACCGCACCGCGCGGCACCTCGTTGTCGTCGGGATCGACGATGCGCACCTCGACGTGCGGGGTGGCGCGGCCCGCCGAGCGCCGCAGTGCCGGATTGTCGTGGTCGGCGGGCGAGAGCAGCGTGGCGACCGGCGCCAGCTCGGTCATGCCGTACGCCTGGGTGAATCCCGCTGTGGGAAAGACCTTTCGGGCCCGGCTGAGGACGGCCTCGGAGATCGGCGACGCACCGTAGGTGACCGTCTGGACCGCACTGAGATCGAAATCCGCAACGGCCGGATCGTCGACGAGCAGCTGAATCATGGTGGGCACCAACAACAGATTGGTGACCTCGTGCTCAGTGATCGCCCGCATGACACTCACCGGGGTGAACATCGGCACGATCACGTGCGTCCCGTTGACCAGGTTGCCGGCCGTCAGCATCGCGATATCCGCGAGATGGAACATCGGCGCCGCATGCAGCACAGTGCCGCCCCGCGTGACGAATTCGCCGCCCGCGATGCCGCCGAGCGCGGACAGGATCAGGTTGTCGTGGCTGAGCATCACGCCTTTGGGATGCCCGGTGGTGCCGCCGGTGTAGAAGACACCGGCCAGACTGTCGCCGCCGGTTCTGGTGTCCTCGACCGGATCGTGCTCAGCGATGAGCGTCTCGTAGTGCAGTACGTCGGCGGGCGGTTCGCCGTCGCCGCAGAAGATCACCGCCGTCAGCTCCGGAAACTCTTGCCGCAGTGTGGGAATCACGGCGACGAAAGCGTCGTCCACCAGCAGCACCTTGGTATCGGATTCGCGCAGCGAATAGACGATCTCCGCCGGACTCCACCGAATGTTCACCGGGTTGACCGCGGCCCCGATCCACGGCACCGCATACAAATATTCGTAATAGCGATCGGAATTCAACGCCAGCATGCCGACCCGATCACCCGGCCGTACACCGAGCGCGGCGAGCGCACCGGCGAATCGCGCTATGCGAGCGGCCGATTCGGCCACCGTGCGCACCCGATCGCCATAGATCGTCAGCCGGCGATCCGGATTCTGCTGCAGATTGCGGTGCAGGGATTGGGTCACATACATTGCGGTCCCTGGTTTCTAGATGTTGAAGCCGCCGCCACAGACCAGGGTCTGCGCGCTGACATAGTCGGACTCGGGCAGGCAGAGCAGATACACCGCACCGGCGGCCTCGGCCGGCGTGCCGCCGCGGCCGAGCGGGATCATCTGCTCCATCGCGGCGAGCAGGTTCGGATTCACGCCGACCTTGATCTCCTTGCCCTGCACGTCGATGGTGCCGCCGGTGCCCGCGGGCGCCTCGGTGAGCCGGGTCTTGATCAGGCCGAACGCGACCGCGTTCACGGTGACGTTGTAACGGCCCCACTCCTTGGCGAGTGCCTTGGTGAGGCCGAGCACGCCCGCCTTGCCCGACGAGTAATTCGCCTGTCCCGCATTGCCTCCGGTGCCCGCCATCGAAGAGATGTTGACAACCTTGCGGCACGGCACCGGTTCGCCGGCCGCCTTGGCCTGCTTCACCGCCGCCGCGATCACCGGCTGCGCGGCCCGCAGGATCCGGAACGGCGCCTTGAGGTGTACGTCGAGGATGGCGTCCCACTGTTCGTCGGTCATCTTCTGGATGACCGAGTCCCAGGTGTAGCCGGCGTTGTTGATGATGATGTCCAGCCCGCCGAACTCGTCGACGGCGGTCTGCACGAACCGTTCCGCGAAGCCGTCTTCGGTGACGCTGCCGACGCACGAAACAGCTTGCCCGCCAGCGGCTGCAACGGCGGCGACGGTCTCCTTGGCCGGTTCGGCGTCGAGATCGTTCACCACGACCTTCGCACCTTCACTGGCCAGTTTGAGCGCGATCTCGCGGCCGATGCCACGGCCGGAGCCGGAGACGATAGCGACCTTGCCATCCAGAGTTCCCATGTGCTGCAAGTCCTTTCAGAGTGCGACGACGGCGTCGCCGGTGAGTGTGACGGTGCCGTCGGCGAGGGTGACGGCGAGGTTCAGGGTGGCGCGGCGTTCGCCGTCCACGGTATCGATCGCTACGACGGTGCCGGTCGCGGTCGGCTGCGCGTGCACCGGCGTGATCGCTGCGAAACGCACCTGATAGCTCCGAATCGACTGCGGGGCAACCCAGTCGGTGAGCAGGCGGCCGAGGTATGCCATCGACAGCATGCCGTGCGCGAAGACGTCATCGAGCCCGGCGGACTTCGCCACATCGATGTCGATGTGCATCGGGTTGTGGTCGCCGGACGCACCGGCGAACAGCGCCAATGTGGTTCGCGAGATCGGTGGCACCCGCAGCGGCGGCAGCTCGGCGCCGATCTCGATCGAGGCGATGTCGGTCATTTCGCGGCCTCCGGGTTGCGCACGACGATCACGGATTTCAGCTCGGCGACGAGGGTGCCGTCGGCGCGGGTGACGGTGGAGGTCTTCTCGATGAAGTCCAGCGCGCCGCCCTTCTTGCTGTAGACGTTGCCGATGGTCGGCGTGGCGGTCAGCACGTCGCCCGCCACCGCGGTGGCGTGATAGGTGAACGACTGCTCGCCGTGCAGGATTCGGCGCAGATCGACACCGAGGTCGGTGAGCCAGCTGAACGAGCCGGGATTGTCCAGTTCGATGCCGAACAAGAAGGTCGGCGGCACCGGCAGATTCGAATAGCCCGCCGCCTTCGCGGCGTCGAGGTCGGTGAAGATCGGGTTCCGTTCACCGATCGCCGCGGCGAAGAACCGCAGCCGCCCGGCGTCCACCGTCAGGGTGCTCGGCGCCAACTGCTTACCGATTACGCTCTGGTCCAAGGGCATTCGATCAACTCACCTTCTCGTACAGGGTCACCACGGCCGCGCCGCCGAGCCCGATGTTGTGCTGCAGGGCGACTTTCAAGTCGTCGGCCACCTGACGGCCCTCGGCCTGTCCGCGCAGCTGCCATACCAATTCGGCGCACTGGGCCAGCCCGGTCGCGCCGAGCGGATGTCCCTTGGACAGCAGCCCGCCGGACGGATTCGTCACCACCCGACCGCCGTAGGTGTTGTCGCCGTCGTTGACGAACTGTTCCGCCGTGCCTTCCGGGGTGAGCCCGAGTGCCTCGTAGGTGAGCAGTTCGTTGGCGGTGAAGCAGTCGTGCAGTTCGACCACCCGGATGTCCTCGGGCGAGACGCCCGACGCCTCGTAAACCTGTTGTGCCGCAGCCTTGGACATGTCGTAGCCGACGATCTTCGTCATGTCCTTCTCGGTGAAGGTCGACGGGAAGTCGGTGGTCATCGCCTGCGCCCTGATCACGATCGAGGGATCGATGCCGTTGGCCCTGGCGAAATCCTCGCTGACGATGACCGCGGCGGCCGCCCCGCAGGTGGGCGGGCAGCACTGCAGCCGGGTCAGCGGGCCGTAGATATGCGGCGAGGCAAGCACTTCCGCCACCGTCACCGGGTCCTTGAACACCGCGTACGGATTGTTGGCGGCGTGCCTGCGCGACTTCACCGAGATCTTCGCGAAGGTTTCGGCTGCGGTGCCGTACTTTTCCGCGTACTGCCGCCCGGCCCCGCCGAACATCTGTGCCGCGAAGGGCGATTCGTCGCGCTCCTGGATCTCGTCCATCACCTCGTCGAACCGCGCGAACGGGCTGGGCCGGTCGGCGTAGCCGCGGGCCAGCGCCCCGCGCTGCATCTGCTCGAAGCCGACGGCGAGAACCGCCTCGGCGGCACCGGATTCCACCGCCTGGCGCGCGAGGAACAACGCCGACGATCCGGTCGAGCAGTTGTTGTTGACGTTGATCACCGGGATACCGGTCTGCCCGAGGCCGTAGAGCACGGCCTGCCCGCAGGTCGAATCGCCGTAGACATATCCGGCGTAGGCCTGCTGGATCTCGGCGTACTCGACCCCGGCATCGAGCAGCGCGGCCCGCGCCGCACCGGTACCCATGATGTCGTAGGTCTGGCTCCGGCTCGGCGTGGTGAACGGAATCATTCCCACACCGGCGACGACGGCGCGTCTGCTCATGTCGTTCCCATCAACGATGACTAGTGAATATTCACTTATTGAACATCAAGTCGCCGATAGCTGGTGAGGAATTCGATAAAGTCGCTGGTCAGTGACTTTCATTACACTATGGGTGATTCACTTACTGTAGGTTTCGGTGCCAGAAACGACGCGAGCCCCCGCATCTCCGAGGAGATGCGGGGGCTCGCGTCGTGTCCGGCGTCAGGCGTGCGGCGGAGTGACCTCCCCGACAGCCCCGGAGCCGTCTTCGGCTCTACTGAATACCGGCTGATGATGTACGTCACTGCTCTCGGCAGGCGTGTACACCTGAATGGGAATGGTGTCATGGCTGAACAGCCCGGACCCTTGCCCGCTTTCCTGACTCATCCGTCGAGCCTCCTCCGATCGGCCGCGAATAGCCAATCCCCCCTATTCAACCCCGTCCGCCCGTGGAACCGCGCACGATCCCGCTCCAATGGGATGTTGTCGTGTCCCGACTCGGGTATCCGGTGCCGCCATGTCCCGTTGTACTGACGTCTGCCTGCTGTTGCCGTTGCGGTGTCCGAGGCGCTGGTACCGTCGAGGCAAGAATCATTGTCGGCCATTTCTTCGGCCGACCATCGAGCTCGGTTCAGCCGAGCAACGCCGATCACGACACGCGTCGGCGGCCCGACTCGGGCTTCTGCGCCCGCGCAGCCGATCCATCCGAAGAGGACCAATGGCCATCACCGATATTGCCGTGTACACGCACCTGAGCAAGGAAGACATCGAGGCCCTCGGCACCGAACTCGACGCGATCCATCGTGATGTCAGCGACTCGCTCGGCGGCCGCGACGCCGCCTACATCCGGCGCACCATTCGATTCCAGCGGGCGCTCGACATCGCGGCCCGGCTGCTGATCGCGGTGAATCGGAACAAGGCGACCTGGCTGCTCGGCACGGCTGCGCTGGCCGCCGCCAAGTGCATCGAGAACATGGAGATCGGGCACAACGTCTCGCACGGCCAGTGGGATTGGATGAACGACCCGGAGATCCACTCCAGCACCTGGGAATGGGACATGGTCGGGCTGTCTTCCCAGTGGCGGTACTCGCACAACTTCCGCCACCACGTCTACACCAACGTCATCGACATGGACGACGACATCGGCTTCGGCGTAATGCGGGTGACCAGGGACCAGGAGTGGACCCCCAGCCATCTGCTGCAGCCGCTGCAAAACCTGTTGCTGGCCACCACCTTCGAGTGGGGCATCGGCCTGCACGGCCTCTACGCGGACCGCGACCGTTTCGAGACGAAGGCCGAAAAGGCCACCGTGACAAAGGCGTTCCTGAAGAAAATCTCCCGGCAGGCGCTCAAGGACTACGTGCTGTTCCCCGCGCTGAGCGGTAAGCGCTGGCGCCGCGCCCTGGCGGCGAACGTCACCGCCAACGTCGTGCGCAATGCCTGGACGTACGTGGTCATCTTCTGCGGCCACTTCCCCGACGGCGCGGAGAAGTTCACGCCCGCGGCGCTCGAGGACGAGACGAAATCCGAGTGGTACCTGCGCCAGATGCTCGGCACCGCGAACTTCGATGCCGGGCCGACCCTCGCCTTCGCCAGCGGAAACCTGTGCTATCAGATCGAACACCACCTGTTCCCGGACCTGCCGAGCAATCGCTACGCCGAGATCGCGGTACGGGTTCGCGCACTGTGCGACAAGTACGACCTGCCGTACACCAGCGGGCCACTGCTGCGGCAGTACCTGCTCACCATGCGAACCATCCACAAGCTGGCGGTGCCCGACCGCTTCCTGATCGCCACCTCCGACGACGCGCCGGAGACCGCCTCGGAGCGCAAGTTCCAGACCGGAGCCGCGCACGCCGTCGCCGAACTCTCCGACGCGACAACGGGTTTGCGCACCGCGCTGCACAACGGGCGCTTGCGGCTGGAACTGGAAGCGGGGCTCAAGGGTGGCCGGTTGCGCCGGTCCGCTCAGCGGCTGCGTTCGAATATCGCAGGTTCACTGCGTAGGCCGGTCGCCGCCACCGGATAGCCGTCAGCGCGCTTCGGCCTCGTCTCGGCGTCGCTTGGAGCGCAACCAGCCGAACGTCAATTGCACTGCGCGCTGCCAGTTCTCGTACTCGTCCGCGCGAAGCACCGGGTCCATCTGCGGCATCCATTGCGCGGCCAGGCGCCAGTTGTTGCGCAGGCCCTCCAGGTCCGGCCAGTAGCCGACGGCGAGCCCGGCGGCGTAAGCCGCACCGAGCGAGACGGTTTCGGCATTGAACGGGCGCATGACCGGGACGTCGAGCACGTCGGAGACGATCTGCATGAGCAGGTTGTCGGAGGTCATGCCGCCGTCCACGCGTAGCGCGCGGGCCTGTAATCCGGAGTCGGCGTTCATCGCGTCGACGACCTCACGGGTCTGCCACGCGGTGGCCTCCAGGACAGCACGGGCGATGTGGCCCTTGGTGATATAGGACGTCAGACCGGCGATCAGGCCGCGCGCGTCACTGCGCCAATGCGGTGCGTACAGCCCGGAGAACGCGGGCACGATGTAGCATCCGCCGTTGTCCTGCACTGTGCGAGCGAGGGTTTCGATCTCGGGCGCGCTGGCGACCAAGCCGATGTTGTCCCGCACCCACTGCACCAGCGAGCCGGTCACCGCGATCGGCCCCTCCAGCGCGTACACCGGTTTCTCGTCGCCGATCTGATAGCCGATGGTGGTGAGCAGGCCGTGCGAGGACTGCACCAGCTCGCGGCCGGTGTTCATCATGAGGAAGCCGCCGGTGCCGTAGGTGCACTTGGTTTCCCCACGCGCGAAACAGGTTTGGCCGAACAGCGCGGCATGCTGATCGCCGAGCGCGGCGGCGATCGGGATGCCGGGCACGACGCGGCGGGTCGTGCCGTAGGACGCGGTCGAGGGCTGGATGCGCGGCAGCATCGCCGCGGGGATGCCGAAGAAGTTCAGCAGCTCCTCGTCCCACTCCAGGGTCGCGATGTTCATCAGCAGCGTTCGACTGGCATTGGTGACGTCGGTGCAGTGCAGCCCACCGTCGACCCCGCCGGTCAGATTCCAGATCAGCCAGGTTTCCATGGTGCCGAACAGCACCTCGCCGCGTTCGGCCCGATCACGCAGTCCCGCAATGTTGTCGAGCAGCCAGCGCAGCCGCGGTGCGGCGAAGTAGGTGGCCAGCGGCAACCCACTCAGCTCCCGAATGCGGTGCGCGCCAGGCCTTTCCTCGTACTCGCGGACCAGTTCCTCGGTGCGCACGTCCTGCCAGACGATGGCCCGCCGGATCGGCGCACCGGTCCGGCGATCCCACACCACGGTGGTCTCGCGCTGATTGGCAATGCCAAGGGCCGCAACCTGATCGGCGGTGATACCGGAGTCGCGCAGCGCCTGCGGCACGATCCGGTCGACATTGCGCCAGATCTCCATCGCGTCCTGCTCGATCCAGCCCGGTCGCGGATAGTGCTGCTTGTGCTCGCGTTGCGCGACGCCGACCAGGCGAGCACGCTGATCGAACAGAATGCACCTGGTCGAGGTGGTGCCCTGATCGATCGCCAGCACGAAACGTTGCGTCATCCGCGTCCTCTCCTGCCATCAGTCAGTGGGTCAGTGTCCGGCGCCCAGATCTCGCGAGACCGCATGGGCGGCGTCGCGCACGTGCCCGACCAGGGCGGGTCGATGTCGTAATTGCGCATCACAGAGCCGGTCGACCGGCCCGCTGATACCGATGGCGCCCACCACGAGTCCGCCGTGCGCGCGGATCGGCGCGGCGATGCCCGCCTCCCCCGGCCGGTACTCCTCGGTATCGCCCGCCCAACCCACCTGCCGGACTGCGGCGAGGGCCCGGGTGAGCACGGTGCGGTCGACGATGGTGCGCCTGGTGAGCGAGGGCAGCGGTGCGCCGCGCACGGTGGCCATGAGGTCGGCGTCGTAGGCCAGCAGCACCTTGCCGAGCGCGGTCGCGTGTGGTGGAAGCAGTTCCCCGAGCTCGAGGGCCTGTTCGGTGTTGTCGGGGCGGAACACGTGGTGGACCACCACGACGCTGCCGTCGACCGGGGCGCCGATGCGGACGGATTCGCCTGTGCGCGCGGCCAATGCGTCGGCCCAGTTGATGGCGCGCGAGCGGAGCTCGTTGGCATCGAGGTAACTGGTGCCGAGGTGGACCAGGGCCGCGCCGAGCTGGTACTTGCCGGTCGCCGGATCCTGCTCGACGAAGCCGACGCCCTGCAGGGTGCGCAGGATGCCGTGCGCGGTCGGTTTGGCGAGACCGAGCGCGCCCGCGATTTCGCCGACGCCGAGTCGGCCTGCGCCGCGGGCCAGCAGCCGCAGGATGGCCGCCGCTCGCTCGATCGACTGGATCGGACCGGGCATGCCCCGAAACTAGCCGCCGGATTCGACAATGTCGAACATGCGGTGAACAAAGAGCAACACCCCCGGGGTCCAGTGTGACGTGCGTCATGCCCGCTTGCTCGGCCGCCCGACAGTAGCGGCAGCAGCTCGGGGCGGCCAGGCCCACCGTTCAGCATTGTCGAACGCGCGCTATGTCCGGGTTCGCGGCGCCGTCGTAACGTCGGATTCCGCAGGGTCGCGTCCGCGACCGCGGGCGAACGGAGACTCAACGATGAACTTCGGCTCGATCTTCCTGAGTGAAGCACTCGGCACAGGGATGCTGGTCTTACTCGGTGTCGGCGTAGTCGCGAATGTATTGCTGACCAAATCCAAGGGGTTCGACGGCGGCTGGCTGTTGATCAACTTCGGGTGGGGTCTCGGCGTCCTCGCCGGCGTGTACGTCGCATATAAGACGGGCGGGCATCTGAATCCCGCATACACGATCGGCGTGCTGTTCAGCGGCGCGGACGAGTACACACCCGGCGTTTCGATCACCGTCGCGACCACCCTCGCCTACATTCTCGGCCAGCTGGTCGGCGCGTTCGTCGGCGCGAACCTCGCCTATGTCGCCTACAAGCGGCACTTCGACGAGGAAACCGACGAGGAGAAGAAGCTCGGCGTGTTCGCCACCGGTCCCGCGATCCGCCGGCTGCCGTGGAACTTCGCCACCGAGGTGGTCGCCACCTTCGCCCTCGTGCTCGTGCTGCTGGCCATGGGCCACACCGCGACCGGGCTCGGCCCGCTGGCCGCGGCGCTGCTGGTGGTCGGTATCGGTGCTTCGCTCGGTGGGCCGACCGGCTACGCCATCAACCCCGCGCGCGATCTCGGGCCCCGGCTGGCGCACGCGCTGCTGCCGGTGAACAAGGGTGCGGCGGTTCGGGAGCCCGCGACCGTCGGTGGCGGTTCGGCCGCGCCGCTGGCCGATCCGGGCCCGACCGATCTACCGGGTCGCAAGAACTCCGACTGGAGTTATGCCTGGGTGCCGATCGCCGGTCCGCTGCTGGGCGGCGTGCTCGCCGGGCTGGCCGCACAGGTCCTTTTCTGAATCTTCCTCTCTATCAGTCGTTTTCTTTTTGAAAGGACCACGATGAGCCAGTACGTCGGCGCCATCGACCAGGGCACCACCAGCACACGCTTCATGGTGTTCGATCACAGCGGCAACGAAGTCGCCCGCCACCAGCTCGAGCACCAGCAGATCCTGCCGCAGCCGGGCTGGGTGGAGCACGACCCGACCGAGATCTGGGAGCGCACCCGCGCGGTCATCCAGAGCACGCTCACCAAGGCCGATCTGCAGGCGAGCGACCTCGCCGCGGTCGGCGTCACCAACCAGCGCGAAACCACCGTGGTGTGGAACCGCAAGACCGGACGTCCGTACTGCAACGCCATCGTCTGGCAGGACACCCGCACCGACCGCATCGCCGCCGAACTCGAGCGCGCCGGGCACGGCGACACCATTCGGCACAAGGCCGGATTGCCCCCGGCCACTTACTTTTCCGGCGGCAAGCTGCGCTGGATCCTGGACAACATCGCCGGTGTCGCGGAGGCGGCCGAGCGCGGCGAGGCCATCTTCGGCAACACCGACAGCTGGCTGCTGTGGAACCTGACCGGCGGGGTGGACGGTGGCGTGCACGTCACCGATCCGACCAACGCCAGCCGCACCATGCTGATGAACCTGGAGACCCTGGACTGGGACGACGAACTGTTGTCCATCTTCGGGATCCCGCGGTCGATGCTGCCGACCATCGCGCCGTCGTCGAACCCGGAACTGTTCGGAAAGACCAGGGCCGATGGGCCGTTCGGCGGCGAGGTGCCGCTGTCCGGTGTGCTCGGCGATCAGCAGGCGGCCACGGTCGGCCAGGTGTGTTTCCGGCCCGGCGAGGCGAAGAACACCTACGGCACCGGAAACTTCTTGCTGCTCAACACCGGTGAAGACATCGTGCGATCGCAGCACGGGCTGCTCACCACGGTCGCCTATCAGTTCGGCGACCAGAAGCCGGTGTACGCGCTGGAAGGCTCGATCGCGGTGACCGGCTCGGCGGTGCAGTGGCTGCGCGATCAGCTGGGCATCATTTCCGGTGCGTCGCAAAGTGAATCGCTGGCCAGGCAGGTCGAGGACAACGGGGGCGTGTACTTCGTGCCCGCGTTCTCCGGCTTGTTCGCGCCCTACTGGCGTTCGGACGCGCGCGGCGCGATCGTCGGGCTGTCCCGGTTCAGCACGAACGCCCATTTGGCGCGGGCGACGCTGGAATCCATTTGCTACCAAACCCGCGACGTCGTCGAGGCGATGCAGGCCGACTCCGGCGTGCAGCTCGACGTGCTGCGGGTGGACGGCGGTGTCACCGCCAACGAGCTGTGCATGCAGATCCAGGCCGACTTCCTCGGCGTGCCGGTGTCGCGGCCGGTGGTCGCGGAGACCACCGCGCTCGGTGCCGCCTACGCGGCCGGTCTGGCGGTCGGATTCTGGAGCAGCACAGACGAACTCGTCCAGAACTGGCACGAAGACAAGCGCTGGAACCCCACCTGGTCCGAGGAGCAACGCGCACGCGGCTACGCCCGCTGGCAGAAGGCCGTGTCGCGCACCCTCGACTGGATAGACGTAGACGACTGAGTCGCCGACGCGAATATCACTGGAACAAGGAGAGATTCATGTCAGCACGATTAGACCCCAACTACCGCGCAGAGGCGGTCGACGCACTAGGCGACGACGAGATCGACGTGCTGGTGATCGGCGGCGGCGTGGTCGGCGCCGGCGCCGCACTGGATGCCGCCGCGCGCGGCCTGAGCGTCACCCTGGTCGAAGCCAGGGACTTCGCGGCGGGCACGTCCAGCCGCTCCAGCAAGCTCATCCACGGTGGGCTGCGCTACCTCGAGCAGCTCGACTTCTGGCTGGTGCGTGAGGCTTTGAAGGAACGCGGCCTGCTGTTGAACAAGCTGGCTCCGCACCTGGTGCGCCCGGTGTCGTTCCTGCTGCCACTGCAGCACCGGGTGTGGGAGCGCGCGTACATCGGTGCGGGCGTTGCCCTGTACGACACGATCGGCGGCGCCCGGGCCCTGCCCATGCACCGGCACCTGTCCCGCACGCGCGCACTGGAATTGGCGCCCGCGCTGCGCGAAGACTCGATGACCGGTGCCATCCGCTACTTCGATGCACAGGTCGATGACGCGCGGCACACCATGACAATCGCCCGCACCGCCGCGCAGCACGGCGCGACCGTGCTCACCCGCACCAAGGTCACCGGCCTGCTGCGCGACGGCGAGCGGGTCGTCGGCGCGCACGTCACCGATCTGGAGACCGGCTGCGAATACACCGTGCGGGCCCGCCGGGTGATCAGCGCGACCGGCGTGTGGACCGACGAGATGAACCGGATGACCGGCGTCGAATTCCCGTTCCACGTGCGCACTTCCAAGGGCGTGCACATCCTGGTGCCGCGCGAGCGGCTGGACCTGGACACCGGGCTGATCATGCGCACCGAGAAGAGCGTGCTGTTCGTGATCCCGTGGCACCAGCACTGGATCATCGGCACCACCGACACCGATTGGTCGCTGGACAAGGATCATCCGGCCGCCAGCAACGCCGACGTGCAGTACATCCTCGATCACGTCAACGCGGTGCTGCGCGACCCGCTGACCCGCGACGACATCGTCGGCACCTACGCCGGGCTGCGGCCGCTGGTGTCCGGCGCGTCCAGTGACACTGCGAAGCTCTCGCGCGAACACGCGGTGGCAGAACCGGTTCCGGGTCTGTTCGTGATCGCGGGCGGCAAGTACACCACCTACCGGGTGATGGCGGCCGACGTGGTCGACGCCGCGGTGGCCGGCCTCGGTCGCGCCGTCGCACCGTCGGTGACCGACAAGCTGCCGCTACTGGGTGCGGTCGGCTACCAGGAGATGGCCGCCGATCTCGACAGCCTCGCGCAGCGTTCCGGGCTGCCGAAGGCCACCGTCGAGCACCTGCTCGGCCGCTACGGTTCCGCCGTGCACGACCTGTTCGAGCTGATCGCGGAGGATCCGGCCCTGGGCCAGCCGCTGACGGGCGCCGAGGAGTACCTCGCCGCCGAGGTCGTCTACGCCGTAACCCACGAGGGCGCACTGCATCTCGACGACGTGCTCACCCGCCGCACCCGCATCTCCATCGAGGCGTCGGACCGCGGCCTGATCGCCGCGCCCGAGGTGGCGTTCCTGATCGGCGCCCGCCTCGGCTGGGATGCCGACACCGCCGAGCGCGAGCTCAGCCGCTACCGGGATCGCGTCGAGGCCGAACTGGCCGCCAACCAGGCCGCCGACGACGAGACGGCGAACGCCGCCCGTCTGGTCGCCGTCGCCTGACCCGCGCGCCGCCCGGCGAGCTCGATCCTGGTTCAGGCCTGCGGTTTCGGCCGACCATCGAGCTCGCCGGGCGCGCGGAGCGTCAAATATCCTTGCCGCGCAACCGGTTGTCGATGCCCATGCTGCCGTCCAGTTCGAAGTCCCAGATGAGCATGGCGGGTACGCCTGCGCTCGCGGCCTGAGCGGCCTCCGGCACCATGCGGGCGAGGGACCATGGCCAAAGGTCCCAGGGGCCTGCGTCTTTCGTCGGGGCGGGTGCGGGCGCGGGTGGGAGGACTGGTTCTTCGCAGCGCCGTAGCTGGAACCCCGAGGACAGGGCGGCACGCAGGTAGTCGCCGACCAAGTAGCGATAGACCGGGATGCGGCCGGGTTGTCCCTCGGGGCTTCGGACGGTCGGAATCGACCCGCGCGCAACGGCTTCGGGATGGGTGTCGGTGATCACCAGGTGGCCGCCGGGGCGGAGGACCCTGGCGAACTCGGCCAGTATCGGGTCGAGCGACGAATTGTGGTTGAGCGCAAGGGCGCACACGACGAGATCCACCGTTGCGTCGTCTACCGGTAGCCGATGGAGGTCGCCGAGTAGGAATTCGGCTTCCGGAACTCGCGTGCGCGCCAGGGCGAGCATGTCAGGTGAGCTGTCCACGCCGATCACTTTGTGGCCGCGTTCGGCCAGCCACCGTGCGTACCTGCCGGTGCCGCATGCCGCGTCCAAGGCGACGCCGGTCGGGAGCGTGCCGACGATCTCCTGCACGATGGGTGTGTCGATCTGGAAGGCGACGTTGCCTGGGTCGTCGTATCGCGCCGACCAGTCCCGATACCCGGTGACGGTGTCGAATCGGTCGGCATGCACGGCGGCATCGACCAGCGACTCGTCCGCGAGTAGGGCGCGGACCTCGGCAAGGCGCGCGTCGACGAAGGCGCGGTCGTGCTCGCCGGTGAACGCGCGCAGTAGGGCGATGCCTTCCAGCCCGAGCAGGTAGGCCAGCGGATGTTCGTAGACCATGTGCGGTGAGGTTACGGAGCGGTCTTTTTGTGAGCCAGCGATTTTCGGAGCCGCGCGTTGACCTCAACCCTTGTTCAGGGTGAACCATGATGTCATGACTCGATCCGCCGATTTCTGGAATTCCGCTTACGACAACAACACCGCGCCGTGGGTGATCGGAGAACCACAGCCCGCGATCGTCGCGCTGGAGCGCGACGGCTGGATTCGCGGCCGGGTGCTCGACCCCGGTTCCGGCGCGGGTGAGCACACGATCCTGCTGACGAAGCTCGGCTATGACGTGCTCGGTATCGACCTGTCCGCCCGCGCGGTCGAGTTCGCTCGCGGAAACGCTGCCGCGCAAGGGGTTCCGGGCGCGCGGTTCGAGGTGGCCGATGCCATCGCGTTCGGCGCGGCCGCGGACGCGGCGACCTTCGACACGATCGTGGACAGCGCGCTGTTCCACGTCTTCGGCACCGAACCCGAGCCACGCGCCGCGTACGTGCGCAGCCTGCACGCCCTCTGCAAGCCCGGCGGGGTGGTCAATATCCTCGCGCTGTCCGATGCCGGACCCGGGTTCGGGCCGCAGATCAGCGACTCGGTGATCCGCGAATCGTTTGTCGACGGTTGGGAATTGGAGGATCTGCAGGCCACCCAGTATCGCGGCCGGGTCACCGCGTCCGCGCTCGAGCAGAAGCCGGACCTCGGCTTACCCGAGGGCAGTTCCATCGACGTGGTGGCGCGGCTGGCCCGGATTCGCCGCGTCTAGATGTCCATCCCGCCGTGACCGTCGGGGGTCGACTCATCGGTCTCGAGCTCAGCCCCTTTCGGATGCTCATCGGCGTGTGTCGGCTTGGTGTGCTCCTGCGCGAAATCCGGCTCCTGTTGCTGCACTTCGGCCGTCGTCCGGTCCTTATCTGGTCCGCTCATGCCCGCCGGATACCCGTCCGCGATGCGAGCATGCAGATGCATGTCGTGCCAGCCGTCGGCATGCAGTCCAGCGCTGCGCATGGTCCCTTCCAGGACGTAGCCGAGCTTGGCGGCGACTCGGCACGACGGTAGGTTCGCGACCGAATGGCTCAATTGCAGCCGATGGAACCCGACACCGAAGGCCCAGGTCGTCAGCGTGGCGATCGCGCGCGGCGTGACGGCCTGCCCGCGTGCGGCAGGTGCGGTCCAGTAGGCGACCTCTGCCTGGCCGCCGGCTAGCTGCAAGTCCTTCAGCGCGGCTCGGGCGACCAGTCGCCCGCTGGCGATATCGATGACCGCCCAATGGGCGCCGACGCCGACGCGCCACGTCCCCGCCCACCGTTCGATCCAGTCGCACACCTCGTCGATCGAATCCGCGCTGCGGACATGCCAGCGCTGGATCGAGGGATCGGCGAAGACCTCGAAGACCTCCGGTGCGTCAGCGACCGTCCACGGCCGGAGCACCAACCCATCGCCGGTCGCGAGCACCGGTTGCGCTGACTGCGTGAACATTTCGGCGGCGACCAAGTCGTCCGTCAATACTGGCATGGCGTCGATTCTTCCCGTCCGCAGCACGCTCGACGCAAGAAACGTGCTCCCGGCCGGGCGGGTCCGCAGGGTTGTCGCGCGTGCCGAATCACGGACGGACCAAGCGGTCTGAATGATCTAGGGTCGAATCATGGAGACGCTGGATGTGGTCGAGGCCGAGCGGGTTTCCGCCCTGCTGTCGGCGGAAGCCAATGCTGTTGCATTGTTCGATGAGGTCGTCGCTCGCGGGATCATCGCACCGGGCGTACGCGAATCGGTGGTCAGCGACGCGGTGCGCGATCTGGCCGACGAGATGTTCGGCACGCGACGGTTTTGGCACAAGCGGATCGTGCGGTCCGGCATCAATACGCTCGAGCCGTACAGCGCGAACCCGCCGGACCGGCTCATCGGCGCGGACGACATCTGCTTCCTCGACTTCGGGCCGATCTTCGCCGAATGGGAAGCCGACTTCGGCCGCACCTATGTGCTCGGCGACGATCCGGCCAAACTTGCCCTGCGGGACGCGCTCGAGCCGTTCTGGGAGCAGGGCCGGGCCTACTTCGACGCGCATCCCGATATCACCGGTGACCAGCTCTACACCTGGGTCGCCGAGCAGGCGGCCGAGCAAGGGTGGGAGCTGACCGCGGAGATCGCCGGACACCTGGTCGGCGAATTCCCGCACAAGCAGATCTCCGGCACCGAGGTCGCCTCGTATGTCGCGGCCGGTTCGACCCCGCCGATGCGGCGCCTCGATCCCAAAGGCCGGATCTGCCATTGGATTCTGGAAATCCATCTGGTGGATCGCGCGAACAACATCGGCGGATTCTTCGAGCAACTCCTCGATATCCGGCCTGCGGTGTAGTCGCTCAGCGCTCGGCGGCGGCCGCGATGTCGTCGAGGTCGCGGCGGAGCATGCGGCGGGTGGGGCCCTCGAAGAGTTTGCCGATGAAGGCGGCTGTGCGGCCGACCGTGCCGTGCGGGCGCCCCTCGAACCCCATGGCCAGCAGGGTGTTCGAGCCCTGCGCCGTGAGGGTGAAGATGGAGCGATAGTGGGTGCCGTGCGAATCGGCTTCGATGGTGTAGGACTGGCCGGGCACGATGGCCGTCACGGTCATGGTCTCGGTGGATTCCTTACCGAACGCGACCCGCGTTTCCTTCCACGAGGTGCCGATCTCGAAGCCGGTTCCGCCATCGAGACGCTCCAGCCGGGAGATACCCCTGATCACCTCGGCGGTCCGATCGAGATCGGTGATCACCGCCCAGACCCGCTCCGGCGGCACGGCGATCTCGCGCGTAACCGTGATCATCGCCAAAACGTGCCTCCTCCGGCCATCGACACCCGGCCGCCGTCGACCGCACTACGGCAATTTCTATCAGAGCCCCACCGGTTCGGGCGAGGTGCCGCCCGATTCGCCCGCCGCCGCGACAACTGGACCTGCTCTTGGTCGCGCATTTGGACGGAATCGCTCAGTAGGATCGGTCGAGGGTGCTGCCCGAAACCGCGTTCGATCCGAAGGATGGCCGATGCTGCGTTTCTTCCTGTTCGGCGCGCTGGTGCCCGCCGTGCTGATCGTCGGCTTCGCCGCCGTGATCGGCGGTTGGGCCTGGACGGTGGTGCTCGTCCTGCTCGGGGCACTGCTGCTGCTCGGTATCTACGATCTGCTGCAGCGCAAGCACTCGCTGCTGCGGAACTATCCGCTGCTCGGGCATCTGCGCTATCTGCTCGAGGAGATCCGGCCCGAGATCCAGCAGTATTTCGTGGAGCGCAATTTCGACGGACGCCCCTACGATCGCGAGGTCCGATCGACGATCTACGAGCGCGCCAAGGGAATTCACGGCGAGCAGTCGTTCGGCACCGAGCGCGACCTCAGCGCGATCGGCAGCGAGTACCTGGTGCACTCGATCGCGCCGGTACCCGAACCCGACGAACCGCCCCGGGTGCTGGTGGGCGGGCCGGATTGCACCAAACCGTACGCGATGTCGCTGATGAACGTCTCGGCGATGAGCTTCGGCGCGCTGTCGGCCAATGCCATCCGCGCGTTGAATCGCGGTGCGGCCCTTGGCGGTTTCGCACACGACACGGGCGAGGGCGGGCTCACCACCTACCACCTCGAAGGCGGCGGCGACCTGATCTGGGAACTGGGGTCGGGCTACTTCGGCGCGCGCACCGCGGCAGGCGATTTCGATCCGGCCCAGTTCGCCGACAAGGCGGCCGACGACCGGATCAAGGCAATCTCGTTGAAGCTCAGTCAAGGTGCGAAGCCGGGCATCGGCGGCGTGCTGCCCGCCGCGAAGGTGACCGCGGAGATCGCGGGCTTCCGCGGCGTGCCCGCGCACGTGAAATGCGTGAGCCCGCCGATGCATTCGGCCTTCTCCACGCCGCGCGAGATGATCGAGTTCATCGCGCGTCTGCGCGAGCTTTCCGGCGGGAAGCCGGTGGGCTTCAAACTCTGCGTCGGCTCCCGGATCGACGTCATCGCGTTCTGCAAAGCGATGGTGGCCGAAGGCATCACCCCGGACTTCATCACCGTCGACGGCGCCGAGGGCGGAACCGCCGCCGCGCCACTGGAATACGAGGACAACGTCGGCCTGCCGCTCACCGACGGGCTGATGACCGTGCACAACGCGCTGGTCGGCACCGGGCTGCGCGACCGGATCAAGTTGGGCGCCAGCGGAAAGGTCGCCACCGCAAGCGATATCGTCATCCGCCTCATCCAGGGCGCCGACTTCACCAACTCCGCACGGGCCATGATGATGGCGGTCGGCTGCATCCAGGCCATGATGTGCCACACCAACAAATGCCCGGTCGGCGTGGCCACCCAGGACCCCAAGCGCGCCCGCGCACTCGACGTGGCGGACAAGAGCATTCGCGTCCAGCGCTACCACGAGGCGGTCGTCGCGCAGGCCGTCGGCCTGATGGCCACCCTCGGCGTCCAGCACCCGGCCGACCTGACCCCGCACATGCTCCGGAAACGGGTGTCCACCACCATCGTTCGCTCCTATGCCGAACTGTACGAATGGCTCTCCCCCGGCGAGCTGCTCGCCGACACCCCGGCGGCCTGGCGCGACGACTGGAACTACGCCTCGGCCGACTCGTTCCGGATCAACGCGCCGCATCCCGCCGCGCGATGAGCGTCAGGCGACTTCGCTCTGCTCAGTCACGCAGCCGCGGTGCGCGGCGACGCCATATCCCGGCACATTGATGCCCGGTACGTCCGCGCCCAACGCGATGATCTGGTTCAACGTATTGTGATGCTGCTGCACTTCGGCGATCTGGCCGTCCTGGAAGCGGATCTCACTGAGAAACGTTGCGTGGTAAGGGCGTTGGCTCTCCAGCGCGGTGAAGTCACCCTCGATGTTGGCGAACCAGGAGTGCGGCGCGGCGAACGGGCGCACCGCAATACGGCACAGGCTGCCGGGCTGCCACAGTTCGGCGCTCCACCACAGCATGCTCTCGCCCAGCTCGTCGCGGCCCTCGATGGTGTCCGGCAGGCCGGGTAGCTGCCACGGCGCGTGGAATCGCACGTCGGCGGTGACCAGGTCCAGGATCTGCTCGTGGTCCTGCAGGAACAGCAGCTCGTAGAAGCGTTCGATCGCGGCGCGTTCGAGGGCCGCGTCCGGTAGCCCGGTGGCGCCGTTGCTCCGGGTGCCGATACGTCTCCGGTCCTGCGGAGCGGTTGTCATGCTGATCATCACAAGCCTTCCCATCGTGCCGGTCGATCACTCGAAGATGAGTCAGCAAATCATGAGCAAACATCGGCCGTCAATGAGTATTCGGCGAATCCGCTGTGGTGCTCACCACTGGTCAGCACCGGTTCGGGTGACCCGCCGGGTCGGGCGTCCGTTTGCTGATCCGTGACGGCGGTCATAGCCTTGAATTGTTCGCATGGAGGTCGAGCCGCGTCACCGGAGCCGGGGTTCGGCGAACACCTCGGGGGGCGAAGCAATACCGCTATACCTTGATCGGGGCTATTCGATGTCGACGATTCTCTACGTCCTTCTCCAGCCGTTCCTCGGCGAACAGGCCGCCCAGCAGTTGGCCACCGACTTCATGTTCGGCCCGAGCAACTGACGACGGTCCCGCGCGGGCAAGGCAGCGCCGTCGGGCCGCTAAACTGCTGAGCGGGACAGTAAGTCGAGGGTGCGCAGCGGGAAGCGCACGGCGAACACAGGAGAAATCATGTCGAGTCGCCGCTTCCGATCCAGTGTTGCCGGGATAGTCATCCTGGTCACCGCATTGGTGGTTGCCGGTTGTTCAGCGTCGGAGTCGAAGAAGCCTGGAGCGGCCGACCCCGCGCCGCCCGCTATCTCCATCACCCCGGCGTCGGGCGCGAAAAATGTCGATCCGAAGACTCCGGTCCAGGTGACCGCGGGTGACGGCGTGCTGACCTCGGTCACCATGACCAACGAGAAGGGCAAGCCCATCGAGGGCATCTTCACGCCGGACAAGACGGCGTGGAAGCCCACCGAACCGGTCGGCTACGGCCACTCCTACACGATCACCGCCGAGGGACTCACGATCACCGGCCGCAGTGGCCCGCTGACCTCGACCTTCTCCACATTGACACCGAACAACCAGACCAAGGTCTACTTCGAGACCACCGGCGGCGGGCTGCTCGACGGCGGCACCTTCGGCGTCGGCGCGGTGATCGCCGCGCACTTCGACGAGGACGTGCCGGATCGGGCGCTCGCCGAGAAGCGGCTGCAGGTCACCACGACCCCGCCGCTGGAGGGCTCCTGGTATTGGCTCGACAATCAGCACGTGCACTGGCGGCCGAAGGAGTACTACCCGTCCGGCACGAAGGTGACGGTCGCGGCAAACATCTACGCGGTCGACCTCGGCGGCGGCCTGTACGGCCAGGAGGACACCAAGGCGTCGTTCACCATCGGCGCCTCGCACGTGTCCATCGCCGACGACAACACCAAGCAGGTCCAGGTGTTCGAGGACGGCAAGATGATCCGTTCCATGCCCACCTCGATGGGCATGGGCGGCAGTGAGAACGTCGGCGGCAAGACCATCACCTTCTGGACCCAGCCCGGCGTCTACACGGTGATGAGCAAGGCCAACCCGGTGGTCATGGACTCGTCCACCTTCGGGCTGCCGGTCAACTCCCGGCTCGGCTACAAGGAATCCATCAACTGGGCGACCCGGATCAGCACCGACGGCATCTACCTGCACGAGCTGGCGTCCACGGTGTGGGCGCAGGGCAATACCGACACCTCGCACGGCTGCCTGAACCTCAGCCCGGACAACGCGCGATGGTTCTACGACTTCGCGGTTCCCGGCGACGTGGTGGAGGTGCGCAATACCGGTGGCGCGCCGCTCGACGTCTGGCAGAACGGCGACTGGGGCCTGCCGTGGGATCAGTGGCAGGCGGGCAGCGCGCTCAAGTAACAAGGCCAGCACCTGCCGACTGGCTCCCGACAACCCGGGAGTGCGGCTCGTAGCGTCGGGGTGTGGATGAAAACCTTGCCGCCGACCTCGCCGAGTTGCCCGCACTGCTGGATGCGGTGCGTGAGTCGGCGACGGACCTGTTGACCGGTATCGAGACACGGCCGGTTGCGCGGGCCCCGAAAGAGGTAGGGCCCGCACAACTTCCGGAACACGGCATCGGCCTGGGCCGGGCACTCGCACTGTTCCGCGAGCGCTGGGAGCCGCAGTTCTCGGGTAGCGCGGGCCCGCGCTATTTCGGTTTCGTCACCGGCGGCGCCACCCCGGCGGCAGTCGCGGGCGATTGGCTCACCGGGGTGCTCGATCAGAACGCGATGTCGGGTGAGGATTCCGCGGCGATCGAGTTGGAACACCAGACGGTGGACTGGATCGGGCGGCTGTTCGGGCTGGAGCAGCACACCGGGGCGTTCGTCAGCGGGGCGACGATGTCGAATTTCGTCGGCCTGGCTATCGCGCGGGAGTGGCTGGGCGAACAGCTGGGAATTTCGGTGGCGCAGGCCGGAGTCGGCGCGCTGGGGCCGGTGCACGTGCTGTCGGGGACGCCGCATTCCAGCATCGTCAAGTCGTTGTCCATGCTCGGAATCGGCCGTGACAGTGTGCAGTTGGTACCGACCATGCCCGGCCGGGAGGCCGTCGACGTGGACCGGCTGGTCGAGGCCCTCGCGGCGCTGGACGGCCGGCCCGCCATTGTGGTCGCCAATGCGGGCACGGTGAACACCGTCGACTTCGACGACCTGCGCGCGATTGCCGCACTGCGCCAACGGTATCCGTTCTGGCTGCATGTCGACGGCGCGTTCGGCGCGTTCGCGGCGCTGGCATCGGAGCACGCCGCGCTGGTCGACGGGCTCGACGAGGCGGATTCGGTCTGCGTCGATCTGCACAAGTGGCTCAACGTGCCCTACGACGCGGCGGTCCAGTTCACCCGGCACCGGGATCTGCAGCTGCGCGTCTTCCTGAATTCCGCCGCGTATCTGACCCCGCCCACCGGCACACCGGATTTCGGGCATCTGGTGCCGGAGAACTCGCGGCGGCTGCGTGCGCTCGCCGCCTGGTTCTCGCTCACCGCGTATGGTCGCGATGGTCACCGGGATATCGTGCAGCGCAACATCTCCGGTGCTGATAACCTCGCTGAGCAGCTCACCGCGACCGGGCTACTGCGGCTGGTCGCGCCGGTCCGGCTCAACGTCGTGTGTTTCACGCTGGCCGACCGGCCCACTACCGAGCGGGTGCACGCGCTGGTCGATGCGATCGCCGAGTCCGGCGAAACCTTTGTGACACCAACGGTTTACGAGGGACTACCGGCGATTCGCGCCGCGTTCAGCAACTGGCGAACGACCGACACCGACGTGGATCGAGCGGCCAAGGCGATCGCCGCGGCAGCACTCGCCCTCGGTTGATCGTCAGCTCGCCACTTCGGTGGCGGGCGGCGGATGAAAGCCGGGACCGGGCTGCGGTTCGACGTCGCGGGGATCGAGTTCGGTGCGGCAGTGGTCGCACACCAGCAGCGGCGTGATCGGGTGGCCGCAGGTGCGGTGTTCGAGGATCAGCGGCGGACCGTCCGGCTCGGCCAGGTGCCGGTCACCCCACGCCGACATGGCGATGATGATCGGGTACAGCTCGCGCCCCGCGGCGGTGAGGTGGTAGTCGACGCGGCCGCCGCCCTCGTCGGTGCGGGCGAAGATGCCCGCGTCGATCAGCATGCGCAGGCGGCTGGTGAGCAGGTTGCGATTGGTGATGCCGATATTGCGGGCGAAATCGCTGAACCGGCGCACACCGAAGAACGCCTCGGCGATGACCAGCATGGTCCACCGGTCGCCGAGCAGCTCGACGACGCGGGTCACCGAATCGTCGGCCGGGCGTCGAATGGTCATCCGGATATCTTCGCATTCACTGTTGGTATTGCATTCCTACTGTCGGTATCGGAATAATACTACTCAACCGCGCAGCCGGTTGCCGGTCTTCGAGGTGGGAGTTTCATGACGTCAGCAGAAGAGTCGAGCGCCGACTACGTCCGTTTGCTCGATCCCGCGGTGCGGCCGAATCCCTACCCCCTGTTCGCACGGTTGCGGGAGCGCGGGCCGTTCCGGATCGGCACCGCGCCGGTGGTCATCGTGCCCGGGCACGCCGACTGCGCGGCGGTGCTGCGCGACCCAGGGGTGAGCGTCGACCGCTCGCTGGCGAAGCTGCAACTGGGCTCGATGCCGATCTACGACGCGACGAAAACCACTGCAGACCAGGTGAAGCCGTCGTTCCTGTTCCTCGATCCGCCGGACCACACCCGGCTGCGGCGGCTGGTGTCGAAGGCCTTCACCCCGCGGGTGGTGCAGCAGCTCGAACCCCGGATCGCCGAGATCGTCGACGACATCCTCGACAAGCACTCGGCGGCAGGGACATTCGACGCCGTCACCGAGTTCGCCTATCCGCTGCCGGTGACCGTCATCTGCGAACTGCTCGGCGTGCCGCTGGAAGACGAAGCGCAGCTGAGTCATTGGTCCTCGCTGCTGTCTCGCACGCTGGATCCGACGTCGCGGCAGGCCGCCGAGTACCAGGCCGATCCCGCCGAATTACAGCGCGCCGGAACCGAACTCAGCATCTATTTCGAGCGGCTGACCGAACGCCGCCGCGCCACACCGGGACCCGACCTGCTGTCGCAGCTGCTCGCGGCAGAGGACGCCGGAGACATGCTCAGCCACGAGGAGCTGATCTCCACCTGTGCGCTGCTGCTCGTCGCGGGACACGAGACCACGGTCAACCTCATCGCCAACGCGACCCTCGCGCTGCTGCGCCGCCCCGGCGAACTCGCCGCCCTGCGCGCGAATCCCGAACGCGCACAGGGCGTTGTCGAGGAGACGCTGCGCTTCGATCCGCCGGTGCAGCTGATCCCGCGCATCGCCGCCGACGACCTGACGGTGGGCGAGCTCGCCGTCCGGCGCGGCGATCTGGTGGTGATGCTGGTCGCGGCCGCGCAGCGCGACCCCGCCGCGTTCCCCGATCCGGACCGCTTCGACCCGGTCCGCGACAACCGGCACCTGGCGTTCGGACTCGGCGCCCACTTCTGTCTGGGCGCTCCGCTGGCCCGGCTGGAAGCGCGGGTGGCGCTCACCCGGTTCGCGCAACGCGTCGAATCGCCGCGCCTGCCCACGGATCCGCCGGTGTATCGCGAACACGTGAACCTGCGCGGTCCGGCGCACATGCCGATCGAGTTCGCAGCGATCCTGCCGCGCTAGTCAGCCGTCGTAGGAGACATGCGGCGTCCAGTCGTCCAGGGGCCGGACGGCGGCGGCGTGCAGCGCCACTGCGACCCGCTCCCTGGTGAACCCGCCCTCGCCGAGCACACCGTTGATCTGCACGGCAACGGCCCGAAAACCCTTGGGCGCCAAGGTGGTATCCAAGCTGGTGACCAGATTGCGGACCGCCGCCTTCTGCACGCCAAGCGACGCGGCCTGATTCCACGGCTTGTCCGCCGCCGCGCTCCCGGTGACCAGCACCCGCGCGCCCTCGGCGAAGAACGGCAGCGCCGACTGCACGGCGGGCAGCAGCGCGGCGGCGCCGATGGTGAAGTCCTCGATCAACTCCGGCACCGACAGCTGCAACGGATCCGCCTGGCGGAACATGCTCGGGTTGAAATGCAGCACGTCGATCCGGCCATGCTGCTCCCCCACCGCGGTCACCACGCGGGCAATATCGGCCGGATCGGACAGATCGACGCCGACTCCCTCCGCATCGAAACCCTCGCCGCGTAACTGTGCGGCCAGCGGCTCGGCCTCCTCCGGCAGCCGAGCGGCCAGGAACACCGCATAACCGTCATCGGCGAAGAGTCGGGCAACAGCCAATCCGACACCGGGACCGGCGCCGAGCACGAGAAGCACGGGAGCAGACATGATCTCGAGCCTAGAGGCGACGCGGTGATCCCGGCCAGAAGTTGCTGGACAGTCGCCGTGCCGGGGGTGCGGCGCACCGGGTGACTGTCGCGAACGGCGCTACCTAACCGCCGATGATCTGGGTATTACGCGCGCGTGCGTACTCTCGAACGGGTCGGACAAGGAACAAGACGGCGAGGAACGATCCGTGGCGCGAGTGCCGAGAAGAGCGCAGGGCACAGAGTCTGCGGCGTTGAACGATGACGACACAGTCGAGTTTGCCCGGGTCACCGACCCGCCCGCGCGGCCAGCGCGGCATCGACGTGCCGCACCGAAACAGCGCCGGGCCTCGGCAAAACCGCGTGTCGCGGCAAAACCGCACCGGGCCCGGCAGGCGGCGAAGGTCGCGGTGCGGGTGGTCGTCTCGGTCACCGCGCTCGCCGTGCTGTCCGGTACCGGGTTCGCCTGGTCGGCCAAGGTCGACTTCAACAACGGGTTCAATCGCTCGGACGCGATCGGCGCCGACGCACCGCACTCGCTCGGCGGCGATCTCAACATCCTGCTGATCGGCCTGGACACCCGCAAGGATCAGAACGGCAACAACCTACCGAAGGAGATCCTCGACCAGCTGCACGCGGGCGACGGCGACGAGGGCGGCTACAACGCCAACTCGCTCATCCTGCTGCACATTCCGGCGAACATGCAGCACATCGTCGCGTTCTCCATCCCGCGTGACGACTACGTCGCGGTGTCGAACATCCCCGGCTACGACCACGTCAAGATCAAAGAGGCGTACGGCCTGAAGAAGGCGGCGGCGGAGGCCAAGCTGATCGCCAACGGCGAGAAGGATCAGGTCACCCTGGAACGCGCGGGCCGCGAGGCGGGGCGGGCCTCCATCGTGTCCGCCGTGCGCAATCTGACCGGCGTGCCGATCGACCGGTTCGCCGAGGTAGCCCTCGCCGGTTTCTACCACCTGGCCGAGGCGCTGGGCGGCGTCGACGTGTGCCTGAACCACGCCGTGGACGACAGCTACTACTCCGGCGCCAAGTTCCCCGCCGGGCCACAGCACCTCAACGGATCCGACGCGCTCGCGTTCGTCCGGCAGCGCCACGAATTGGAGAACGGCGACCTCGACCGGACGCATCGGCAGCAGGCGTATCTCACCTCGGTCGCCAAGTCGCTCAAGGATTCCGGGACGCTGACCGATATCGGCAAGCTGACCGCGCTGATGCGGGTGGCGCACCAGGATGTGGTGCTGTCCGACGGCTGGGACCTGCTCGATTTCGCGCAGAACCTCGGGGGTGCCGGATCGATGGCGGTCGAGTTCCGGACGCTGCCCGTCTTGCGCTACGACAACATCAACGGTCAGGACGTCAACATCATCGATCCGGCCGCCATCAAGAAGGAAGTACGGGCCGGGTTCGGGATCGAAACGCCGACCAGCACACCGGCGCACCCGCCGACCAGCACGGTCGATGTGAAGAACGCGGGCAGCGTGGCCGGCATGGCCGGAAAGCTGTCGGCAGCGCTGACGAACCGCGGTTATCGCGAGGGCGAAGTCGGGAACCTGGGTAGCAGCACCACGACGACCACGGTGACCTATGGCACGGGTGCCGAGGCGGACGCCACGCAATTGGCCGAAACGCTGGGCGGACTCACGGCGACCGCCTCGTCGAACGTCCAGGCCGGACACATTCAGGTCGTCATCGGGAGCGACTTCACGATGCCCACCGAATTGACCACGAGCTCGAACTCGACCAGTGCGACAACGACGTCGACCACGCAGACGACCACCGCCGATCCCGCCCCTGACTCAGGTAAGCCCGTCACGACGACGATCGGCGGCACGATTCCCTGCGTGAACTGACCGCTACTCGACGAACGCCTTGATCCGGTTCAGCGTCTCGCGCATCCCGTCGACGTTCGTCTTGTTGCGCGCCCGACCGGCCACCAGCCAGTACACCCGCAACACCGGGTTGTTGTGCAGGTGGAACGATTCGGTGACGTCGGTGCCACCCTCGACCGGCTCGAATCGATAAGACCAGGTATTGACCGATACCCCGCCGGGCCCGAGCACCGTGAACGCGAACTCACGCCCTGGCTCGCACGCGATGATCCGGCACACGGTCCAGTACTTCAGCCCCCAGCCGTTGCGGTTGACGTGTCCACGGAACTTCGCGCCGACGGCGGGTTCGGTAGCGCCGCCGAGCCATTCGGCCGCGAACGTCTCCGGACTGAACCGTCCCGTATTCCTGATATCGCTGACCAGCGGCCAGATCTTGTCGGCGGGCGCGGCCATTCGCACTGTCACACTGTCCTGCATGCTCGAACGCTAGCAGCCGTAAACATTCACTACCGGGTGTCGGAAAGCGGCGTCAGTGCGTCGAAGGCGGCGTCCCAGCGGTCCGGATCGGCCAGCAGTGCGCCGGGCGGCAGTTCCCAGTAGGCGGCGAGCAGGTCGTAGCCGAGGTGGGCGGTGGCGGCGTGGGTGGGCCAGTGCGCGGTGGTCCACTGCAGATCCTCGGTGGCCGAGTCGATTCCGGTGCGCGCGACGCCGACCAGTTCGAATTGCAGCTGCTGGATCAGCGCGACCGCGGGGGCGCCGGCGGGCTCGGTGCGTGACAGTTTCAGCAAGGCCCGAGCGACGGCGCAGACTCGAATTTCGATCCAGCGGAAGGTGCGTCGATGTGCGCGCGGCACGACGACGTGTGGGACGAGTACCGCGACGCCGACGCCGATCACGGTCTCGATGAATCGATCTCGGATCAGCGGCGCGACGGCACCGTCGGGGGTCGAACCGACCGCGAGCAGCGCGATCGGGGTGATGAAGATAGCGGCGAGCGCGTAGTTGCGCGGGACGAACAGCTCCATGCAGAACAGCAGCGCGGCCACCAGCGCGATGAGGGCGTAGCCGGTGAACGCGAGCTGGTGCATCAGGCCGAAGAGCACCAACCCGATGACCGTACCGACGAAGCGGTGGATGCCGCGCACCTTGCCGCGGACTCGATCTGGGCCGATCTGCAACACCATCAGCGCGGTGAACACGGCCCAGTGCGGCCGGTCCTGACCGAGCAGCGCGCTGAGTCCGCCGGCGACCAGGCAGGCGATGCCGACGCGGAACGCGCTGATGGTGGCGTGCGAATCGAAGGAGAGGGAGCGGCGCAGCCGAAACCAGACGCCGGGGCGGACGAACGAGATCAGCGGGTCGACGACCAGGTCGTTGGTGTCGTCGTAGGCCGGGCCGGCGAGCCGTCGGCGGGCCGCGACCAGGGTGGCCAACAGTTCCGAATCAGGTGCTCGGCTCGGCAGTCCCGCGTCGTAGACCGCGGCCCAGGCCTCCGCGACAGCGCTGCCCGCCTGATGCCGCAGGTCGATCGCGGGTTGACCGGATGACCGCGCCGACAGGTAAGAGTCGACCGCGCGGATCGCGGCTTCGACGGCGACCCGTTCGGGCTTGCGCCGATCACGCAGCACTCCGGCCATCGACGCGAGTACCGACGCGCCGACGCCGAATGCCGTGCAGGACAACAGCGCCGCAGTCGATATGCCTGCCTCGGCGGCCATCATGGCGCCGCCGCAGGCGATCACGAAAAGCAGGGCACCTGGCGGGCCGAGTCGCAGCGCATCGATCGCGTAGACGGCAGCGACCGCGACGACCGTCAGGAGGGCCACCGTGAGCAGCGAAGCGCCGAGCCCACCGGAGAGCCCGTGCCCGAGCAGTGCACCGACGCCGCAGGACGCGAGCAGCGCGAGACCCGCGGCGAGCACCACTCCCGCACGCATGCGATACGCCCTGCGCTCCCCGTACATCACCGCGAAGGCACCGAACAGCACGAACAACGCCTGCTGCGGGTGCCCGGTCGCGACGACCACCGCGGCAGGCAGCGCGAAGGCCAGCGCGGACCGCAGACCGGGACTCCAGCGCCGTCCCGCAGGCGGAAGCGCGAACAGCAGCGCGCCGATTCGCCCCTGCGGCGGCAGCGGGTCGGAGACCGACTGGACCATGTCCTTCCTTCCTGATCGTCAAGCGGGGTTGCCGTTCCACCGTATGCGCGTGACGGCCGCCACTGGACAGACGGTCCGCCGCGTGGCGCGCGGCTAGATTCGAAGAGTGACCGCTGACGCGCAACCCACCCGCATCCATTCCTTCGCCGACGACGCGCTCGGCGAGCACGATGCGGTCGCATTGGCCGAGCTGGTGCGCAGCGGGGAACGCAGTCCGCGCGAGCTCGCCGCGGCGGCGGTGGCACGCGCGCGGAAGGTCGAGGAGTTGGCGGCGGTCGCGTACGAGAGTTACGAGAAGCCGCTGCTGCCCGCCGAACGGACCGGGCGGTTGTACGGGGTCCCGACGTTCGTGAAGGACAATGCCGACATCGCCGGAATGCCGACCAACCAGGGCGCCCAGGCGTTCCAGGCCAAACCCGCGCGGGCGCACGGCGCGTACCCGCGCCAATTCCTCAGTGCCGGAATGACAGTGCTCGGCAAGAGCACGCTGCCCGAGTTCGGCTTCAACGCGACCACCGAGCCGCCGTTCGCCCGGCCGACCCGAAACCCTTGGCACACCGGCTATTCGGTGGGTGGGTCGTCCGGCGGATCGGCGGCATTGGTCGCGTCCGGGGTGGTGCCGATCGCGCACGGCAACGACGGTGGCGGATCGATCCGTATTCCGGCGGCCTGCGCCGGGCTGGTCGGACTGAAGCCGAGCCGGGGCCGGCACATCGATTCGGCGATGGCGCGCAAGCTGCCGGTCAATATCGTCAGCGAAGGCGTGCTGACCAGGACGGTGCGCGATACCGCCGCGTATACCGCTGCGGCGGAACAGTATTGGCGCAATCCCGCGCTGCCGCCGATCGGGTACGTCGAGGGCCCGGGCACCAAGCGGCTACGCATCGCACTGCTGCTGGAGAACATCGGCGGCCCAGTGCCCGCCGGACCGATCCGGGACGCCGTCGAAAAGGTCGCTGTCACACTGGAATCCCACGGACACCACGTCGAGCCCGTGCCGATGCCGTTCGATAACACGCTCGAAACAGCATTCCTCCAGTACTGGGGCCTACTCGCCACCTTGATCGCCTCCACCGGCAAGCTCGCCGACCGCCACTTCGACACCGCCCGCCTCGACGACCTAACCCTCGGCCTACGCCGCTACTTCCTACGCAGCGCCTGGCGCACCCCCATCATGCTGCACCGACTACGCGCCGCAGCCGCCACATACCAACGCGCCCTAGGCCCTTACGACGCCGTACTCCTCCCCACCCTCGGCCGCCAAACCCCCGAACTCGGCTACCTCAGCCCCACCGTCCCCTTCGACGACCTACTAGACCGCCTACGCACCTACGTGTCATTCACCCCGATCAACAACATCACCGGCACCCCCGCCATCACCATCCCAGCAGACCGCACCCCCACCGACCTACCCATCGGCGTCCAATTCGCCAGCACCCACGGCAACGAACGCACCCTCCTAGAACTCGCCTACCTCCTCGAAGCCGAACACCCTTTCCCCCACCTAAACCGCTAGCCAATCCCCAATCCTCCAAACCAGTTCGGGCTTCGCACACCACTTTCATCCGTCACACACCCGCCAACATCTCGACAGCTGCGCGAAGGGTGAAGCATGTGCGCGAGGAACACCACCCTCCGCCAAAGATCTGCACTCTCTCTCGGGATCAGCACCGACTCTAGGGCCCTATTCCGAGTGCAGATCCCGAGTGAGAGTGCAGATCTCGGGGAATACCGACTCGGAGCGCCCGGCGGGCGACACCGCGCACCTGACGTGCGCCCAAAGCCGGGCACGGCACACGAGGCGAGCATCGAGGCGAGTCATAGGGGCGCTATACGATCTTGAACGGCAACCATTTGACTCTGTTGATCTTGAAAATGCTCGAGACGCCACCACAGCCAGATGACCACCTCGGGGACGCGACATCGCGCACCTGACGTGCACCTAAAGCCGGGTACGGCACACGACGCGCCCACACTACTTCAGGGAAAACCGGGAACTGTCTTCAGCTTTCATGAACAGCTCACCTTGGGAAGTCCTTAGGTGCACTTGCCCGGATAGGTGTACTTATCCAAGGGAATGACCGAATAGTGCTGGGCACGTCGCCTGCCGTCCCCGGCCTTAGTTACCGGTCAGGCGCACGATGTCACGTCCCCGAAGTGGTCATCTGGCTGTGGTGGCGTTTCGAGAACTTCGATAATCAGCCAATCCCGGCCCCCCGAGGTGGTGAAGACAGCTCCGGCACCCACTGTGTGAGCCCGACACCCAGTACAGCCGGTGTCGGGCTCACACAATGGGTGCCCGGATAGGTTCCCGAGGTGGTCATCTGGCCGCGGTTGCGTCACAAGGGGCTGCGATGTGGTCAAACCTGGTGGTGAGCAGAGGCTTTCATACAGTGTCCACACCATTCACAGCGGCGTAACCGGCCCTGCGAGCCGTACGCCCACTGCGCGCGCTGCTGACCCAGCACACAGAAGGTGTGAGGCGAACACAGTGGGTGCCCGGATAGGTTCCCGAGGTGGTCATCTGGCCGCGGTTGCGCCACAAGGGGCTGCGGTGTGTCAAACCTGGTGGTGAGCACAGGCTTTCATACACTGTCCACACCATTCACAGCGGCGTAACCGGCTGTGCGAGCCGTACAGCCACTGCGTGCGCTGCTCACCCAGCACACAGAAGGTGTGCGGCTGACACAGTGGGTGTACGGAAGGGGTTTCGCCGGGTGACCTGGCCGCGGCCGCGCCCCGAGAGCTCCGCCGTAGTGAAACCCATTGGTGTGCAGTGGGTTACACAGACCGTGCCTACCTCTCACAAAGACTCAACACTCTGCGGAAGTGTGGACGGTCTGCGGGTTCGGCGTCTACAGAACGGGGAGGCGTCCACCGGCACCACCCCTGCGGGTTCGGGCCGCATCACCTCGGATCTGCACCCTCTCTCGGGATCTGCACTCGGAACAGGGCCCTAGAGTCGGTGCAAATCCCGAGTGAGGGTGCAGATTTGGTGGTGCGGGGGGGTGGCTAGCCGTGGGGGTGGGTTACGCCGGGGCGTTCGCGGTGGACGATTCCGTGGGAGTCGTCGCAGTGTTCTTCCAGGACGGGGAGTAGGCGGTTGGCGGTGGGGGTGGCGGCGGTGGAGACGAGTTGGGAGTGGTCTACCTGGAGGGTGGTGTGGGTGATTTCGTAGTCGTGGTCGAGGAGGCGTTCGATCTGCTGGCGCAGGCCGTGGCAGTCGGCGCCGGGCTGGACGAGGACGTGGGCGGAGAGGGCTACGTTGCCGGAGGTGATCTGCCAGACGTGCAGGTCGTGTACCTCGTCGATGCCGGGCATCTCGACCAGGCGGCGGCCGAGGGCATCCGGGTCGACGCCGGCCGGTGCGGCCTCCAAGAAGATGCGGCCGGACTCGCGGACCAGGCCTAGGCCTGCCTTCACCATCAGTGCGACGACGACCAGGGTGGCGATCGCGTCGGCGCGGGCGAAGCCGGTGACCAGGACAACGATGCCTGCGACCGCGGTCGCGATGAAGCCGTACAGATCGTTGAGCACGTGCTGGAACGCGCCCTCCACGTTCAAGCTGGTGCGGTTCGCCTTGCTGATCGCCCACGCCGCAGCCACATTCACCACGATGCCGACCAGCGCGGTGAGGACCACCAGGCCACCGGTCACCTCCGGCGGGTCGAGCAGCCGGCGAATGGCCTCGTAGGTCAGCCACCCCGCGAGCACCAGCAGGGTGATGCCGTTGGCCTGCGCCGACAGGATCTCGGCGCGCTTGAAGCCGTAGGTGTATTTGCCGCGCGCGGGGCGAGCGGCGAGCCGAATCGCGGTGAGCGCCAGCACGATCGACGCCGCGTCGGTCAACATGTGCGCCGCGTCGGAGAGCAGGGCCAGCGAATTCGCCAGCAGGCCGATCACGACCTCGACCATCATGAACCCGGCGATCAGCGCCAGCGCGACCGTCAGCCAACGGCGATCGGCATCGCTCGACACACCGTGCGAGTGTGCTCCGTGGCCGCCGCCATGGCCGTGTCCGTGCTCGTGTTCATGTCCCATTAGCCGCCCGCTTTCGTCACCGCCATGTATGCGCATATCTGCATCTGTTCGACAACCTTAGCTCACCCTATGCCGACCGCAACCTACTACGTGGGATGACCTGGATCACAGAGTTGCGGTCGGCGAGCGCGTCAGCTGTAGAGCCCCTTGGCGAGCACCGGCCAGGATGCCACGAACGCGTCCTGCCAGTAGCCCCAAGAGTGCGTGCCGGTCGGGGTGAAGTCGAAAGTGGCGGGGATACCGAGCTGGCCGAGCCGGTATTGCAGGTTCGCCGAGCACAACCGGATACCGGCCTCGATCGCGCCACCGACCACCAGCTGATCGGCCCACTGCGAAACGCCGGGCTTGATCTGGAACGGCCCGTCGAGGGTGTCGTGCGCGCCGGGCAGACCGCTGCCGCTGGACACGAACAGGTTCACGCCGCGCAATTTGTCCGCGTGCACGAGCGGGTCGTTGGCCGCCCAGTGCGGATCGTCGGGCGGGCCCCACATGTTGGCCACGGTGCCGCCACCACGCTCCACCGTCATCTGCACGAAGGCCTGACCGATCGGATCGCTGGTCTGGGCGCACCCGCTGTAGGAGGCGACGCTGCGATACAGCTCCGGCTTCGCGATCGACAGCGCCAGCACCGAGGTGCCCGCCATCGACAGCCCGGCGATCGCGTTCACCTTGTTGGTGCCGAGCGCGGCATCGATCAGCGGCGGCAATTCCTCGGTGAGGTAGGTCTTCCACTTGTTGGGCCCGAGTACCGGATCATCCTTGATCCAGTCCGTGTAATAGCTGAACTGACCGCCGACCGGCTGGACCACGTTGATGTTCTTGTCCGACAGGAAGTCGAGCACGTTGGTGCGCAACTGCCAGCTGGCGTCGTCGACGCCGCCGCCCGCGCCGTTCAGCAGATACAACGTCGGCCGGGCTTGCGAGGTATCGGCGGGCCGCTGAATATCGACCGGGAAGGTGGCCCCCTCCATCGCCGTCGATCGCACCCAGATCCGAATGTTGCGACCGTCGGGCTCCTCCACCCGCGCGATCACCGACCCGTCCGGCGCCGCAGGCGTATCGACCCACTGCGCGCTCGATGCCGTCGCCTGCGCCGGAGCCCCGGCCGCGATGCCGGCGCCGAGACACAGCGATGCCGCAAGCACTACTGCCCGAGCCCGAACCACCCACATCGATCTGCGATCCACGAACACACTCCAAAAACCCCGACCCTCACGGCCCCGAACTCATGCACAACTCCCCCACCGTGTCGGTCATCCGCCCAGGTCCGTTACTGGATGTTCGCTGAGACACACCTCGGCGGCGGCAGTCCGCAGTCGCAATGGGCCGCCGCAAGTACTGTTTCCGGACCGACTGGACGGGAGACAATCCTGCCGCGCCCAGGCGCCCTCCGACGAGCGATGGTGAGACGGCCCTGATCTCAGCGCGCTCCCTCAGCACCTGGACTCGGTTCGAGACCGTCAGCCCGAAGGGGTCCCACTGCCTGCCGCAACGCCTGCAATCTCGCCCCGACCGGAACCCACACACCCTCCGCTGTGGCAGGCGAAACCCGCCGGACCGCCTGGACGCGGGACAACCCTGCCGCGCCCAGGCGCCCTCCGACGGGCGATCGTGAAATCGCCCCCAGCTCAGCGCGCTCCCTCGGCGCCGCGTCGCGCGACCGAGTCGATGGCGACCGAGATCGCGAGCACGGCGCCGGTGACCATGAAGCGCACCGAGGAGTCCACGTTGAGCAGCAGCATGCCGTTCGTAATCGATTGGATGACAAGGATTCCCAGCAGCGCGGCGTATGCGCGGCCGCGGCCGCCGAACAGGCTGGTTCCGCCGATGACAGCGGCGGCGATCGCGTTGAGCAGGATGTCGCTGCCACCGGAACTCTGGTTGACCGCGACCAGCCGGGAGGCGGCGAGGATGCCGCCGAGGGTGGCCAGCGCGGAGCAGCCGACGAAGGCGTAGATGCGGATCGCGGTGACGTTGATGCCCGCCCGGCGGGCCGCCTCGGCATTGCCGCCGACCGCGTACATCCGGCGGCCGAAGACGGTGCGCCGCAGGATCAGATCGAGGCCGAGGACGAGTCCGCCGAAGATCACCAGGGTCAACGGCACGCCGCGATCGGAATTCAGCACGACGACGGTGAGGCCGAGCAGCAGGGCGAGGCCGCCGGAGCGCACCACGATCCAGGCCGGCGCGGAGGCGTCGAGACCCGCGTGCACCCGTTGATGCCGAGTGATCAGACTCGCGACGAGGTGTCCGCCCGCCAGCAACACCACGAGCAGCCAGCCGAGCACGGCGGGCAGCCAGGTATCGCTGATGGTGGCGATGCCGCGGTCGAACGGCAGGTTGACGGTGCCTTCCTTGCCGAGCAGATACAGCATCATGCCCTGCCAGCCGATCAGCCCGGCCAGCGTCACGACGAACGACGGCATGCTGAGCATCGTCCGCATCAACCCGTGCAACAGACCGATCGCGGCGCCGACGGCAACGGCGGCGAGCACCGCGAGCACGACGTTCCAGCCGTGCCGCACATAGAGCAGCGTCATCACCACGGCCGTCAAGCCGCTGACCGAGCCGGCCGAAAGGTCGATCTCGCCGAGCAGCAGCACCAGCACGATGCCGAGCGCAATGGTTCCGGTCGCGGCCATCTGCAGGGCCAGGTTGGTGAGGTTCTCCGCGGACAGGAAGTGGGCGTTGAGCCGGTAGAACACGATGCCGATGATGACCAGACCGATCGCCACCGGTACCGATCCGACCTCGCCGCGACGTAGCCGATCCATTGCCGCGTCGGCTAGTCCACGCCCCTGGTTTCCCTGCCAGACAGGTCTTTTCATTACTGCGTCACTCATGACTGCACCTCGCTGGCGCTCGGTTCCGTCATGTGCGACGCACGCTGTGACATGATTCGTTCGCTTCGCTCTCTCATGCAGCTGCTCCCGTGATCGCTGCCACGATATCTTCTTGAGTCGCTTTAGCGGTCTCGAACTCTCCTGCATTCCGGCCGAGCCGCAATACCACCACGCGGTCGCTGACCGAGCGCACATCGACCAGGTTGTGCGAAATCAACAACACCCCGAGGCCGCGCTCGCGCAATCGGCCGATCAGCGCCAGTACCTGCGCGGTCTGTTCGACGCCGAGCGCCGCGGTCGGCTCGTCCAGAATCACCATCCGCGGCCGCCCGAGCAGCGCCCGCGCGATAGCGACCGACTGTCGCTGCCCGCCGGACAGCGAGGACACCGGCGAGCGGACGTCTTTGATCTTCACATCGAGCGAGGCGAGCAGATCGCGGGCGCTGCGCTCCATCTCGATCTCGTCGAGCACGCTGCAAATGCTGGTCTCCGCACCGAGATGCAGATTGGCGACGACATCGAGGTTGTCGCACAGCGCGAGATCCTGGAACACGGTCGTGATGCCGAGGGCCTGCGCGTCTTGCGGGCGGGTGATCCGCACCGACGCACCGGCGAAGACGATCTCGCCCTCGTCGGCCACGGTCACGCCCGAAATCGCCTTCACCAGAGTCGATTTGCCCGCGCCGTTGTCACCGACCAGCGCGACCACCTCACCGGCGTGCACCTCGAGATCCGCACCGTCGAGCGCCTGCACCGCACCGTAGCGCTTGGTCAGCCCACGCGCCGAGAGAACCGTTGTGGGAGCTGTCATTTGATACCCGCGGCCTGGCATGCCGCCGCCACATCGGGCGTGCAGATATCGGCGACGGTGTATAGGCCGTCCTTGATGATGGTGTCCTTGATGTTGTCCTTGCCCACCGCGATCGCGTCGAGTAGATAGGACGGGATGTCGGTCGCGCCGTTGTTGGTTTTCGCAGGCGCCGTGGGCTTTTCGCCCTTCGCGAGGGCCACCGCGAGTTCGGCCGCCTTCTCCGCCTGGGCACGGTAGTCCAGGTAGATGGTCATGGTCTGCTCGCCGGTCAGAATCCGTTGCACGCCTGCCAGTTCCGCGTCCTGCCCGGTCAGCGGCGGTAGTGTCGCGTAACCGGCCCGCTTCAGCGCCGCGATCGCGCCGCCCGCCATGCCGTCGTTGGCCGAGTACACGCCGACGATCGCGTCCTTGCCGAGCGCGGTGATGGCCTGTTCCATCTGCTGCTGCGCCTTGTCGGGAGACCAATCGGGAGTGTCGAATTCGCGCCCGATCTTCACCTTGCCGTCCAGCGCCTCGTGCGCGCCCTTCTTGTAGTCGCCCGCGCTGGGATCGGTCGGCGATCCGTTGATCACCACGAGCTGACCCTTGTCCGTGGTGCCGCGCTTGTTCAGCTCGGCGAGCAGCGCCTCGCCCTGCACCCTGCCGACCTTCACATTGTCGAACGACACGTAGTACTCGTAGCTGATGCCGGAGATCAACCGGTCGTAGGCGACCACCGGGATCTTCTTCTGTCGCGCCGTGTTCACCTGTGGGGCAACGGCATCGGCATTGACCGCGTCGAAGACGATGACGTCGGCGCCCTGGGTGAGCGCGGATTCGAACTGGCCCTGCTGTTTTGCCGCGTCTTGATCGGCGTTGAAGTAGAGCACCTTGCAGTTGCCGCAGAGCTGCTTGACCTTCGCCTCGAACAGCGGGCGATCGAAGGCTTCGTAGCGGGTGGTCTTGGATTCCGGGAGCAGCAGCGCGATCGTCGGGGTGTCGCTGCCCGACTTCGCGTCTTTGGTGCTGTCGCCGGAGCTACAGCCTGCCGCCAGGACGAGTGCGGCCGCCGCCGCGGTGAGGAGCTGAATTCGACGCATGAGGTCACCGTGCCGAGAGGAGAGTGAGAGCGCCCGGTTGAGCGTTGGTAAGAAAGGTAGTTTACTAACACCGAGGTGTCCAGTGGTACGAGCAGGAGGATTGATGAGTAGGGTCGGCAATCCCCAGCTCCTTCGGACGATGAACGAGCGGCTGCTGCTCGACTACCTGCGGCTCAGCGGGCCTGCCTCGCGCGGTGACCTGGCCAAGGCCAGCGGATTGTCGAAACCGACAGTGTCGGCGGCGCTTTCGGGGCTGGAGCAGGCCGGGCTGGTGCAGTTGGTCGGGTCGCTCAGCGGCAGGCCGGGGCCGACCACCGCACTCTACGACGTGAACGTGCGCGCCGGGGTGGTTGCGGGCATAGACATCGGCCGCAACTGGATTCGCCTCGCCATCGCCGACCTGCGCGGCGATTTCATCGGGCGGCGCGATGTGCGCAACTCGGCCCGTTCGGCCGCCGATCTGGTGCGGCGGGTGCGCGCGCTGGCCGACGAGGTCGCCGACGAGTCCGGCGTCGAATGGTCGGATGTGCACTACGCGGTCATCGGCAGTCCCGGCGTGCTCAACCCGCGCACCGGCCGCCTCGACTACGCCCAGAACCTGCCCGGCTGGGGCCGCGCCGGGTTGGTCGGCCAGCTGCGGGACGCGCTCGAGGTGGAATCGACCATCGAGAACGACATCAACCTCGCCGCGGTCGGCGAGCTCACCTTCGGTGCGGGCGCGGGCGTGCGCAACTTCGTGCTCATCTCGGTCGGCACCGGTGTCGGCATGGGCATCGTGATCAACGGCGAGCTCTATGTCGGCAATACCGGTGCGGCGGGCGAGGTTTCGTTCCTGCCCGCCACCGAGGTCGACGCTCCCCCGCTCGATGCCCGCGAGCGCGGGATGACCGAAACCGTCGCCGCCGCAGGCGGAGTCGCGCGTGCGGCCGAGCAGGCCGGTCTGGCCGGAGCCTCGGCCAAGGAGATCTTCAGCGCGGCGGCCGCGGGCGACCCACGCGCCCTGGCGGTGGTCGAGTCCGAGGGACGTCGGATCGGCGCGCTCATCACCGCCGTCGCCTCGATCCTCGACCCGGAACTCGTGGTGCTCAGCGGCGGTATCGGCAACAACCTCGAGCTGCTCGGCGAGGCGATCGCGCGCCGGATGGCCGAGCTGGGCCCGCTGCACCCGCGCATCGTCGCCAGCACGCTCGGCGACGATGGCGTCCTCACCGGCGCCGTCTCCCGCGCGCTCTCCGTCGCCAGGGATCGGCTCTTCGAAAGGCGTTCGACCGGAATCTGATTCGGCTCAGCGGGCGCTGAGCGGTGGGCCGTATTGCGGGCCCTTCGGTTCGGCGAAGACGGTGGGGCAGGTGCGGCGCATCCGGTCCATGGAGCCGTTGAGGGAGGTCAGGGCGGCGGTCACCGAGTCGGCGACCGGTTGCGCCGGGCTCCCGTTGTCGAGGACTGCGGCGAAGTCGGACAGCGAGTTGTGCAGTTGACCACCCGCGTTGGCGACGTCGCGGTAGGCGCTGCCGATGAGCGGGGATCCCATTCGATCGACCGCCGGGTTGAGGGTGTTCGACACCTGGTTCGAGAGCCACATGCCTTGGGTTACCCGGGTTTTCACCTCGGCGAGGTCGCCGCGGGACGCGGCCGGGCCGAGGCCGTCGAGTTGTTCGGACAGTTGGCGGAAGGTGTCGCGCAGCCCCGCGACGGCCGTGCCGCCGAGCGCACAGTCCGCCGTGTCCGCGTCGGCGACGCGGTTGCGGAGCGCATCGTTCGAGCCGCCGCTCGAACACGCGCTGAGCAGCGCGGCGGCGACGAGGAACAGCACGGCCATGGCCGGCACGCCGAGGGAGGCTTTCCCTCGGCGTGCCGGCCGTCTGCGTGCGTTATCCGACATGGGTCAGCACCGTGAGGATCGCGTTCTGCACAGCGGGCACTAAGCCGAGCGTCAAGACGATCGCCATGCCGAACCCGGCTTGCACGTGCCGGTGCCTGTTCCACCACCCGATCGGCTCGGTCCGAGGCCGGCCGTTCCACTCGACGCCGGTGGCCGTCGCGACCTCGTTCTGTTCGTAGTAGCCGAACGCGATGGGCGACGACTCGACATCGAGCAGACCACCGAGCGGGTCGGTGGCAATCCCACCGGGACCGATGTTTCGCGAATCGAACATGGTGCCAACCTCTTTCGTGCTGGTCGCGGACTACCCGTCGATGTTGCTGCTCCACGGCAGCATCAGCTCGTCGTAGACGGCCTGGGTGAATTCACCCTGGCCGACCAGGTCACTCAGGACTGCCGCGGTGACGGCCTGGCCGACCACGGCTACCGCACCGATCGAGCCGAACGACTCGAGCAACCCGCTCAGGTCGCTCGTGCTGGTGGCCGCCGTCGGGGACACGGCCTGACCGGCGATCATGCCCGCGAGCTGCACGTTGCGGGATCGCCCGAACGCCTTGGCCGTCGCGGTCGCGATGTTCAGCGGATGCGACGCCACCGATTGGGCATTCGCGCCCATGCCGAGCCCCGCCAGCAGGCCGCTGAGCCCACCCTCCAGGCCCGCGCCGTTGGACAGGGCCGAAACCTTGTCCTGCATCAGCTTTTTCGCCGACGCATTCAGCTTCTCCCGCTCGTCCGCGGTCAGCTGGCCGGAGCGTTCGATGATGCGGATCGCGTCCTGCCACTGCGGGCCGTAGAGGTACTCCAGGTGCAGGGTTTCCGTGGTGTTCGTCATGTCTGATCTCCTTGGCTAGAACTGGATGTCTTGACACAGAGCAGGATTCGTCACATCGAAACGCTGACAAGGCGCGAGGCGCGATCGTGCGCCACCGCTTCGGCGGCCCCCTTTCCGGTGTAGGGCAGCTCGGCGAACGCGACCGGTGCGGCCGCAGGCTTGCTCGGCAGCGGGGCAAGCAGCTGCTGCAGCGAGGCCGCCAGCTGCTCCAGGCTCGGGTCGTCGGGAATGTCGTCGAGGAACTGCGTGCCGGTCGCGGCCGCCCCGCCACCCGAAGCACCGAGCGGCCCATTGCGATCCAGCGCCGCCCGAATGCCGGAGATGATGCCGACCCGCGCACCCGGGGTGAGCAGCACGGCGATCGCGAGAGCGAGCGCCACCGCAGCGGCGGCCCCCAGTGCAGCCAGCGGCGCACCGATCAACGCGGCGAGCCCGACCAGCGGCGCGGCAATCAGCGCCGCCGCACCCACCGCGGCAAGCGGCGCCAGCACCGCCGCCGCAGCAGCCGCCAACGCACCACCGATCAGCAACTTCGGGATCTCGATCAGCGCGAACAGCCCGAGCCCCGCCAGCGGCAGACCGACCAGCGCCGCGAACGCACCGCCGACCAGTAACACCGGAAGCGCAAGCAGCGCAAGCGCACCCACCACAGCAAGCGGCACACCGATCAGAGCAACGAGCGCACCACCGGCCAGCAAGACAGGGAGTGCAAGCAGCGCAAGCGCACCCACCGCAGCAAGCGGCACACCGATCAGAGCGGCCAATCCGGCCAACGCGCCACCGGCCAAGAGCACCGGAAGAGCCAGTACCGCAAGCGCACCGAGTGCCGCCAACGGAACGCCGACCAGCGCGGCCAGTCCGGCGAGCGCGCCACCGGCGAGCAACACCGGAAGGGCAAGCAGCGCAAGCGCTCCGACCGCGGCCAGCGGAATACCGATGATCGCGGCCAGCCCGCCACCGATCAGCAGCACCGGCAGCGCGAGCACGGCCAGCGCACCCACCGCAGCCAGCGGGACACCGATCAGAGCGGCAAGCCCGGCCAACGCGCCACCGGCGAGCAACACCGGAAGGGCAAGCAGCGCAAGCGCTCCGACCACTGCGAGCGGCACGCCGACAAGCGCGACCAGTCCGGCCAACACACCGCCGACCAGGAGCACCGGCAGCGCGAGCAGCGCCAGCGCGCCGAGGGCCAGTGGCAGGCAGATCAGCAGCTTCACCGCGACGAACGCGGCCGCCAGGGCAGCGAGTGCACCGCCGACCAGCAGCACCGGTATGCCGACAATCGCGGCGAGCGCCGCACCGACCAGCAGGACCGGGACGGCAACCGCGGCGAGCGCGACACCGACCACCGCGGCCAACGCACCGGCCGCCAACAACACCGGAATCGCCAGCAGCGCAACCGCACCCACCGCGGCCAGCGGCACGCCGATCAGTGCGGCCAGTCCAACGAGCGCACCACCGATCAGCACGACCGGCAGCGCCAGCAGCGCCAGCGCGCCGAGCGCGGCGAGCGGCACCCCGACCACCGCGGCCAAGGCCCCGCCGATCAGCAGCACCGGCAGCGCGAGGACCGCGAGCGCACCGACTGCGGCCAGGGCCAACAGCGGCACGATCGCCAGCAGCGCCAGCGGAGCGCCGATCGCGAGAACGCCCAGCACCGCTACCGCCACTGCCGTTGCCCCGGCGACGGCGCCGGCCACCAGGGTCACCGCCAGCGCGGCCAGGCCCGCCAGCGCGAGCAGCGGCACTGCCACCAGGGCGAGCAGTGCGAGGACCGGCAGAGCGAGGACCGCCAGCACCGGAATGGCCACTACGGCAAGCGCACCGAGCGCGGCCAGCCCGAGCACCGGCAGCGCGACCAAGGCCAACGCACCGAGCGCGGCCAAGCCGAGCACCGGCACGGCGAGCAGCGCGAGCACCGGAAGGGCGAGCAACGCGAGCGCGCCGAGCCCGGCCAACGCGATCAGCGGCACGAGCACCGCCGCGACGAGGCCGAGCGTGGCGAAGTCGAGCAGCAGGCTGGCGACGAACAGCGTGACCGCGAGCGCGGTCGTCACCGCCACCACCGAGACGCCGATGATCGCCGCCAGCACCGGCAGCCCGACCAGCCCGAACAGGCCGATGCCGATGCCGAGTGCCGCGACGACCAGGCCGGCCACCAGCACCGGCGACCAGACCGCGAGCAGCGCGAGCGCAATGATCGGCGACAGCGCCGTCGAGACCACGACCGCGAACGGCCCGAAGATCAAGAACGGCACCGTGAGCACGGCGGCGAGCGCGAACCCGACCACCGCGACCGCAGCGGTGGCGATCACCGCCGCCACCCCGAGCACGGCCGCAATCAGCCAGCCCGCCAACAGGATTGCGCCGAGGCCGACGCCGCCGACCGCGAGTGCCGCGATGGCCAGCACCGCCATGACCGCGAACGCCGCGGCCGCGACCGGAATGGTGACCAGCAGCAGCGGCGGGAACAGCGCGGACGCGGCCACGAACACACCGAGCGCCAGCACGCCGAAGAACACCCAGGCGGCCACCAGGCCGAGCCCGAGCGCCGCGACGAATCCGCCGAGCAGCGTGCTGACCACGGCCACCGTGCCGATGGTCGCCAGCGTGCCGAGCAGCACCGCGCCGAACAGCAGCGGAATCGCGATCAGCGCGAGCGGCGGGTTGATCACGATCGCCGCGAACGCCGCGAGGGTCAACATGACGAACGACAGCACCGAAACCACCAGCCCGCCCGCGAATACCGTTGCGACAACGGCAAGTGCGAACGCCAGCAGGCCGAGCACGATGGCGCCACCACCGATCCAGGTGGCCACCACGAACGCCGCGGCGACCGCGCCGATACCGACCCCGGCGATGATCGAGAAGGCCAGTGCGGCAACCAGAATCAGCGGAATCGCGTACGGCATGGTGACCATGAATGCCAGCGTCGCCAGCAGCGCCGCGCCGGCCAGTGTCGCGATCGCCAACAGCACCGTCCCGGTCAAGGCGAACACCGAGAACGCGATCAAGCCGAACCCGCCGAACAACACCGCGAGCCCCAGCGCCGCCGGAATCGCGACGAGCCCGATGAACAGCAGAGGCGCCAACAGCGGCCCGAGCACCGGAACGGCGAAGACCAGTGCGATGGTGGCGATCAGACCGCCGACCACCGCGAGCGCGACGCCCGCCGCACCGAGCGCGGCGAACACGATGCCCGCTGCGGCCAGCCCGGCCCAGAACACCGCGGCCGCGACGAGCTGAATCGCGGTCGCCACCACGGCAAGCGCGAACAACACCGTCACCGCGGCACCGGCGACTACCGAGAGCACCAGCAACCCGGCGAGCGCCACCACAGCCAGAATCACGCCGCCCGCGAGCCCGACCGCACCGAACGCCACCAGCGCGACTACCGCGAGCGCGACCAGGATCGGAATGGCGATGAGCCCGAACGGAGTCAGCAGCGACAGCAGGCCGACGCCGACAATCAGTGCGGCGGTGGCGAGTCCGGCGACACCGAGCACGCCGAAGAAGGCCACGGCCGTGGCGATGAGGCTGACGACCAGGAAGGCCAGCACGCCGCCGAACAACAGCGGCGCGAGCACCAAGCCGAGGACCGGAACGAAGACAGTGGTCAGCAGCGCGGCCACGGCGAGCACGACGAAACCGACGACACTCAGCGCGAGGCCGATCGCCAATGCCGCTACGGCAAGGGCGATTCCGCCGACGATAGCCACCGCGATCGCGGCGATACCACCGACCAGAATGACCGGCGCCAGCACCGAGAACGCGACGATGGCGACCGGAATCGCGATGAGCAGCACCGGAATCGCGATCACCGCGAGCACGATCAGCACCGGGATGGCCAGCACCGCGAGGATCAGCCCGCCGATGATCAGCGCACCGATCACCAACGGCGCCAACAGGATCGCACCGAACACCACCGCGCCGAGCGCGAGTACGGCTGCCACCCCGATCCCGCCGGCGAACAGCAGCGGCACGATCGCGAGTACCGCGATCACCGGAATAGCGAGCAGCGGTAGCGCGGCGGGATGCCTGGCATCGGACACCAGCCCGCGCACCGCCTCGCGGATCTCGGTGAACACCGCGCCGATCGCGGCGGCCGGGTTCGACGCCAGGGCGAGTAGCGGTGCGAGGAACGCGAGCACCGGCGCCATGCCCGCCAGTTGCGGCGCGAACAGGCCGATCACCGGCGCGGCGATCGCGAGCAGTCCGGGCGGTAGCTGTTGCGCGACGGGATCCTGTTGTCCCACAGCGGGAGTGAGCATGTCACGCAGGCCCTTGACCGGATCGGGTCCGTCCTTGGGGAAGCCGAAGAGCGTCCGGGCCTGGTCGATCAGGTCGTCGATGGCCGGCGTCGTTCCGGTACGACGCGTGCCTGCCAACTCGGTGGCCTGCTCGACGAACGCCAGCAGGTCGTTCACCGGGCCACGCATCGGGCCGTCAGGAAACGTCGTGTTTGCCCAGGTCGCCAGCTGATCGAGCTGCATGCCCGAACCGGCGATTTGCGCGACGGTTGCGGCCAGGTCTGCGACGGGCGCGGGGACGCGGCCTGCCACCTCGGTGGCGACCGCGGCGGGAGCACTCTGACCGCCCGGGGCACCGCCGCCACCGCCGAACCAGTCCGGTCCGGGTGGCTGCGCACCGCCCGAGCGGTAGTTGTCGATCGCCGAGTTCACCTGGTCACCGAAGGGCGTGTTCGCACTTGCCGCGCTCGCGGCGCCGAGTGCGTCGTCCAGCGCACCTTGCTGGCCGGGATCGAGCACCTGCCCCGCGACGTCACCCGCACCGGACAGCAGGCCGTTCAGATCGGCAGGGGGTGCGGGAAGGTCGATATCGGCGCAGGCGTGACCGGCACCGATCATGGCCGTCGCCATGGAGGCGAAAGTGGCTGCGGCGTACATGCCGCGCCGGGACTTCTCGACGCTCTTGCGGTGCTTTGCCGATGCTTTGGTTTCTCGCTGACGTTCCTTGGTGACTACACGCATTTCGAGCCTCTCCGTGAACCCGTCTCGAGGACGTGCCGGTTGGATGCGCGCATGGCCCTGTAGTCGAGAAATTCGCGGGCGCCGGCGCGGAAGGCGATATCGGGGTCAGAGCCCCGCCCGGGTCAGACCGGACCGGTTTCGGCCGGGGCGCAGTTCGCCCTGGACCAGCCGCCATCGGTACCGATGGTTGCGCCGATATGGGTGTGCGGCATGCCGAGGAGATCGCGGCAGCGGATGTAGGCGTGCTCGCCGACGCCGGCGCCGGGGGCACACGTGACCGTCAGTTCATTGGGCACCGACGAGTCCGTGGTGCAACCGGACACGTCCGGGTCCGCGGCGGCCGCGCCGGGTTCGGCGAACCAGCCGCCGACCAGCACTGTGCACAACACCAGCAGCGCGGCCGGGAAGGTGCGGCTCGGCCACACCAGGCTTTGCTGAACATTTGCTGAATGTGCCATGCGGTCCATGGTTCGCGCACCGCAGAATCTCAGTCAACATAACGGAGATCACTATCCGTCATTCGCCCAGGTCAACCACGCCTTTTTGCTCCGGAAATCGCGGAGCGCGTCAGGAAAGCGTTAACAGATATGTACAGGCATTCTCAACAAGCCTATGATTCAAATCTCAACTGGACGAGTGACCATCTATTGCGGTGGCAACATCATCCGACGTCCGGAAACCACAGTCCGACACCGAAATCGGCGCGTCAACCCACGGCGGCACGACGATAAGCCGAGAGCACCTCGGCAGCCGCGCGCTCGCCGGAACGGACCGCCCCCTCGATATAACCGGCCCATTCCGTGGCGGTTTCGCTGCCCGCCCAATGAATCGCGCCGATCGGCTGGCGCAACGCCGAACCGATACTGGTCAGCACGCCGGGTGGGAAGAACGCACCGTAACCGCCGCGGGTATACGGGTCGTCGGCCCACACCTTCTCCCGCCATGCGATCGGATCACGCGCCTTGTGACCGAAGGCACGCACGAGTGAGCCGACGATCATGGTCCGGCGTTCGTCGGCTGACAGCGCGGCGAGGCGATGGGCCGCCCGACCAGGGATGAGTGCGCCGAGGACGCCGGGTCCGCCGGGGCGGGTGGCGTCGAAGGTGACCGGGACCGGGTCGTGCAGATTCAAAGCCTGACCGGTGAGTCGATCGTCGCGCCAGAAGGGCCGCTCGTACCCGGCGAACGCCTTCAGCACCGAACCCATCGGCATCCGCTGGGTGAGGTGATCGCGAGCGGCGGGCAGTGGCGGGTCGTAGGTGATCCGTCCGGCCAGTACAGGCGGCAGCGCGACGATCACCTGCGCGGCACGCACCTCGCCGAACTCGCCGCGTACCGAAAGACCTTCCGCCGCTTGCTGAATCGCGGTGACCGGAGCGTGCAGTCGCAGCACGTCACCCAACTCGGCAGCGATCGAGCGGGCGGGCCCGTCCGCACCATCGACGAACAGCCGGGTGACCGTCTCGGCCGTCACACCGCTGTCGACACCACCCGCAGCACGAATGGTGGTCAGCAGAGCCAGCATCGAGACGCTGCCGACGTCGACGCATAGTTCCTCACCGATCATCACCTCGGCGAGGTGCCTGGCCCGGCGCTCGGGCAGGTTGCGGCGCAGCCAGGTGGCCGCGGTCATCGAGTCGAGCCGGTCGGCACCCGGGGTGGTCCACGGACGCGCGAGGTCGATGCGCGCGGCCAACCGTTCGATCCGCCACATGGCCTGCCCGAGAACGACGAGCACCAGCGGCGGCAGCGGCGGGCGGGCACCGGCGAACGGATGCCGAACAGCGCCCTCTACCAGCAGATTCGCGCCGTCGGACGGTGCGGCGTATGTTTCGGCGCCGTACTCCTCCGCCAGCGCGGCGAACCGGGTGTGGCCACCGGAGATCCATTGGGCGCCGAGATCCACGGCCCAATCGTCCGCGATCCGGTCGGTCTGGGCCCGGCCGCCGACGCGACCACCGGCCTCCAGCACGGCGATCTCGCGTCCGGCCGCGCGCAGCGCCCGTGCCGCGGCCAGCCCCGCATATCCGGCACCGACGACAACCACGTCAGCGTGGTCCATGCCGGCCTCCCGTCACTACACCGTTGAACACCCACTGTTGATCACAGTCCGCCGATGCGCAACCGCTCGCCCCGGATTGCCGAACCCGATGTCGCGGTGCCGGATCCGGTTCGCGTGGGAGCGGCCGGAACACCGCCTCGGCCGAGAGGTCGCATCACCGGCGGAAATCGGCGAAGGAATTACCGCATCGGCTCAGCCATGGCGCAGGCGCCGAACGCGTCGGATCCTGCTGCGGCCGTTGACCATTACCGCCGTGCAGCTACGACGGTCAGCATATGACGCTTCGTGCCGCGCCTAGCCATTGTGTTGGTCACGCGAAATTCCATGAATTCTGTTTTTCGAGAAACATGCACAGTGATGCAGAATTCCTATGCTAATTTCCGATTATCCATACATCTCCATCGCCAAGAAAGGCGCGATGACTTCCCAATCCGTCGACATTCCGACCACCGACAAATCGTGGGCGGTCAAAGCCTGGATTCTGCAAGTCATCGCCTTCGTACTTACCTTCGGCGCACCCACCGTGGTAGCCGTCGTCTTGCTGGTGAACCGAACCGACCCACAGTGGACCGGATTTCCCGCCAACGCCTACCGCATCGCGGGCTGGGCCGCCTTCCCCTTCGCCGCGCTGGCACTCTGGGTCGCCCGCCGCTGGCTGGGCCTGACCGGCACCGAACTCGGCCTGCGCGCAGGCCGACCGGCCCGCGCGGGCTTCCTCGGCGCGATGGGCGCGGGCTACCTCACCATGTGGCTCGGCCTGCTCGGCCTCGGCACCTTTCCCGAATGGGTCACCGGCGAAGACGGCAATCCCATCGGCGCCATGTCCGCTTGGGACGGCGTGACCTGGAGTCTGCGCGCCGGATTGGTCGAGGAGACCATGCTGCTGGCATTGCCGATGGCCATCATGCTCCGCCTGCGCTGGTCCTGGCCCGCACAGCTGGCGGTGCTCATGACGCTACGACTGCCTTTCCATCTCTACTACGGCCCAGCCGCGATACTGATGGCCCTGGTCTGGTGCGCCTTACTGCGCTACGCATACCTCCGCGTCCAGCTGATCTGGCCGTTCATCGCCGCGCACATTCTTTACGATCTGAACGTCACGGTGGTTCCGATCGGCCCGCTGCGCGCCGCGATCACCCTCGCGATGCTGATAGTCGGCGGCATCGTCTTCCTGTCCTGGTGGCGCGAACGAGGCCGACACTCGTAGCGAATTTGCTCACCGGTTGCCGAGCGGATGACACACTGGCACGATGGCGGACACCTTGGCGATTGTGGAACCAGGCGCGGCCGAGCAGGGCCGACGGGCGCGCAAGCGGGTCGGTCGACGGCCCCTGGGAGTGTGGGAACCACCCGCCGATCGCGCGGACCCGATCGCCGTGCTCGAACGCCAGGCCAAGACGCGGGTACCCGAGCTGGTGCCGATCCGATACGCCCGGATGGCCGCAGGCGAGTTCCCGTTCCTGCGCGGCGCGCCCGCGATCATGGCCGCCGACCTGGCCGCCTCCCCCAACACGGGCCTGACCGTCCAGCTGTGCGGTGACGCACACCTGTCCAACTTCGGCCTCTTCGCGTCGCCGGAACGCGCACTCGTCTTCGACCTGAACGATTTCGACGAGACCCTGCCCGGCCCGTTCGAATGGGACGTCAAGCGCCTGGCGGCCAGCATCGCGGTCGCCGCACGCGGCAACGGATTCGCCGACACCGATGCCGAAACCGCGGTCGGCGCCGCGGCGTCGGCCTATCGGGAGGCGATGATCCGGCTGTCCGGACTCGGTGAATTGGCCGTCTGGTACGAGAAGGTCGACGCCGACCAATTGGCGACGCTGGTCCAGAAACCCAAGCGCCGCAAGGGCGTCGAGCAAACGCTCGCCGAGGCGCGGGCCAGCACCAACCTGCAGGCCCTGGAAAAGCTGACCGAGCCGGATGCCGACGGCGTCCCGCGCATCCGGCACCGCCCGCCCTTGCTCATCCCGATCGGCGAGATCGACGCCGCGACGATCCAAAAGGTGTTCAGCGACTATCGCCGCACCCTCGCCGAGGAACGCCAGGTGCTGCTCGACCGGCACGAGATGCTGGATCTGGCCGTCAAGGTGGTCGGCGTCGGCAGCGTCGGCACCCGCTGTTTCATCGCGCTGCTGGCCGGGCGACTGAACGGCAGCCCGCTGTTCCTGCAGGTGAAAGAGGCCCAGCAGTCGGTGCTGGCCCCGCACACCGCGGCGAGCAAGTTCCGCAATCAGGGACATCGAGTCGTGCACGGGCAGCGGCTCACGCAGGCCGCGAGCGATATCTTCCTCGGCTGGGCGACCGGCACGGACGACCGGCACTACTACTGGCGCCAGCTGCGCGACATGAAGGGTTCCCCGGACATCGAGGAAATGTCACGGTCCTACCTGCGCGACTACGCGGCCCTGTGCGGCCACACCCTGGCCCGTGCGCACGCGCGCTCCGGCGACCGGGTCGCTATCGCGTCGTATCTCGGGTCGAGTGACGCCTTCGATCGCGCGATGATCGATTTCGCCGTCGCCTATGCCGATCAGACCACCGTCGATCACCAAACCCTGCTCGCCGCAATCGAATCCGGCCGAATCGTGGCGGCGAAGAAGGCGTACTGAGCCTCAACCCGCGCGCCGGGACCGATGCTCGGCCACATGCACCCGGTTCGAGCACTGCGATGAGCAGAACCGGCGCCTGCCGTTGCGGGAGGTGTCGATGAAGACGGTGTCGCACCCGTCGCGGGCGCACCGGCCGATGCGGTTCGGGTCGTCGCAGAACAATGTGGCCAGGCCGACCGCGGTGTAGGCCTTGACTCGTTCGTCGACGGGCGCGGTCTCCTGCGCGAAGTGCAGGTGCGGCATCCGGTCGTCGTGGGTCGAGATATACGGCTGGCTGGTTGTTTTCGCGAGCAACGCGTTGAGCCGCTGCACCGTGGGGTCGTCGAACACCGCGCCGAGCTCATCGATCCACCGACGCAGCTCCGTGTCCTGCGCCGCATTGAACATACCGATCGGTTTGTAATCCGCTGTGGCCAACAACTTCCGCAAATCCTCGTCCTGGCCCGCGTTCACCAGCCGAGCGGCAAGTTCGGCCGCCGCGCCACCGTAAGGGTTGAAATGCACTAGGTCATTACATCAGGCTGGGCCTATGGACCTGACCTGCCCCTCCTGTTCCTGGCCGACACCGACGGTCGTATCCGCGCACGGCGCCGTCCGCTACCTGCGCTGTGTGTGCGGTCAGTGGCTGATCGCCGAGCATGGTCTCGTTGTGGCAACGACCGGAAACAGCTCGTTCGGTATGCGCGATATACCACTCAGAGGCGATGATCCCGAAAGGCCGTGCAGGGCCCGGTATTCGAGCTAGCCTCGATGGGCAGTCTCATGTGGAGGGTATTTCGACATGACCACGGCTACCGTCATCCGGCCGTTGGCACCGAGCGAAGAAATCTTTGCCGGTAGTGAAGTTCTCGTCGGCTACTCGATGCGACTGTCCGGTCGGTTGAACCTGGCGGCGCTGTCCGCTGCGTTCGACGCGGTGGTGCGCGCGTATCCGGCGCTCGGCGCGCATCTCGAGCCCGACGGGCGCGGCCACATCCTCGTCGAATCACCGGGCAGCACACCGGAAATCACCGTCGTCGACGGCGATCCCGAACAGTTGCTGAGCGGCGCGCGGTTGGACCAGCGCGCGGCACTCGCCGCGCTGTGCGTGGTCCGCGACGGCGACAGCACCGGGGTGACGCTGGTGACCCACCACAGCGTCGCGGACGCGTGCCACTCACTCGCGGTGCTCGCCGAGCTGTGGTCCTGCTACACCGAGATCAGCGGCGGCCGCGCGCCGACGCTCACCTCGCATCGCTTTCCGGACGCGGTCGAGGACCTGCTGCTCGAGCGGTGCGTCGAGAAGATGTCCGGTCTACCGGTGTCCAGTCGGCCGTTGCTGGTCACCGAACCACCGAGCATCGCCGCACCTGTCGCCGACGACGAATCGTACCTACTACCGCTGACGGCACGCTGCCGTCTCACCAAGCGGGAGACCGCCGCGCTGGCCGACCTCGCGCACCGTGAAGGCACGACGATCAACGGGCTGGCCTCGGCCGCGATCCTGCTCACCGAGGCCGAACTGCGCGAGCTGCCGCTGACCGAGCTGAGTTACACCTACTCGGTCGACCTGCGCAACCGGGTCTCCCCCGCGATCGGCCACACCGAGGGCACGAATGTCCTCGGCTTCGCCGACTTCGTGCCGACCCGCGACGCGGGCAACACGCTGATCGGCCTGGCCCGCGGCATCAGCGACGCCCTGCGCACCGGCCTGGCGAGCGGCGTCGTGCAGCAGACGCCGCTACACATCCCCGACATCGCGTCCGGTCCGCCGCCGCGGGCGCCCGGCATCGTGCTTGCCACCAACTGGGGCCGGATCGATCGACCGCGACTGCCGGAAGGGCTGTCCATCAACGACTTTCGCACGGTGATGATCGCGAAGCCGGACAAGACCGGGCATCGGCTGCAGCAGCCGAGCGGCACCATCATCATCAGCACCTTCGACGACCGGCTCAGTATCGAGATCCATCATCCGGTGGAGACCACCGCGCAGCAGCGGCGCCGGGTGCGTCTGCTGGCGTCGCATCTGGATGCGGTCCGCGAGGTCGGCGCCGCTTAGCCGCTTACGCGCCGCTGTCGCGATACCGCGAGCGTCACGCTGCTGACGCATCACTGCGTAGCAGACGCCAACCACTCGTTGGCCGTGCCGGCCGAGTTGTGGTCGTGCTACACCGATGTCATTGCCGGACGTTCGCCTGAACGGCCGTATCCGGTGTCGATCGAAGCGTTGCTGGCCGAGCGCGGTATCGAGAAAACGGCCGGTCCGGGCGGCGGCACCTGCATTCTCAGCACCTACGGCGGGCGGCTGAGCATCGAGATCCATCACTTGGGATCGACTGCCGCGCAACAGCAGCGGCGCGCGGACAGCTACGCGGCCGAGCTGCGCGGCGTCATCTCATAACGGCGGCAACAGTTCTGGCGCGAGCAAGAGCTGGGCCAGGCTTTCGGCGATCCAGTTCTCCGCGTCCGCGCCGGACCAGCCGCGGTCCTCGATGAGCGAGCGGTACACGTCATAGGTCGTCACCGCGTACAGGATGTCGGCCGCACGCTCGGCTGTGAGGCCAGGGCGCAGCGCGTGCTTGGCCGCCAGTTCCGGGGTGATGTGCCGAGGTCCGTCGTAGCGGCCGCGTTCGGCCTCGGCGAGAAAGTTGCCGACATCGGGATCCGCCGACGCGGTCATCCGCATGACGTCGAGCAGTCCCATGTAACGCTCGGACACCTGCCGCATGTGCTTGGCGTACAGCGCTAGTTGCCGCACCGGATCGGGTTCGGCGAAAAGTTCGCGCACCCATTCACGCTCCGGCGGCGGGGTGGCGGCCTCCTCGTCCGGGCCGGCCACGAGCACCGCGGCCGCTTCGGCGAGCACCGCGACCTTGGTGCCGAACGCCTGGTAGATCGTCTGCACGTGCACACCGGCCGCGTCGGCTATCGCCTGCAGCGTGGTCGCGGCGTAGCCGTGCTCGGCGAACAGGGTCGCGGCCGCCTCGGCCACCTTGCGTCGGGTTGCCCGGCGACGGCCACCGCGCGGCTGGATCGGTCTTGACATGGTCGCCATCTTATCTATAGTTCACTATATAGTCAGCTATAGGTAAGGGGTTCCCGTGCGTGTTCTCTGTTCGACGACACCGATGGAGGGCGTGTTCGCGCCCGCCCTGCCGCTGCTCACCGAGTTGGCGCGCGCCAGTCACGAGGTGCTGGTCGTTACCGCGCCCGATCTGGCCGATCGGGTACGGGCGACCGGATTGCCGACCGCGGTCGCCGGTCCGCCCGCGCCGGTCGCGGCCGGGCAGGCGCTCGCCGATCCGGTGTTCGCGGGCGGTGGGCAGCCGTGGCGGATCGGCGCGGTGATGTTCGCGCGGATCATGGCGCCGGAGAAGCTGCCCGAGCTCAGGAGGATCGCGGCCGAGTTCCGGCCGGATCTGATGCTGCAACCGCCGGTGGATCTCGCCGCGCCGATTGTCGCCGCCACATTGGGGATTCCGTCGATTACCTATGGCACCGGGTTGCTGTTGGAGTCGGAGTTGATGGCGGCGATGGCGGAATGGGTTGCCCCACTGTGGGATTCGGCTGGCCTCGAGCCCGATCCACACGCCGGGATGTATCGGAGCGGTTACTTGGATCCGGTTCCCGAAGCGCTGCAACCGGATCGGGGGCCCGCAGCCGGGTGCGCACGATCGATTCGGCCGCATCTGCCAGGTTCTCGGACTGAAGCACTGCCCGACTGGGCGGAGAAGCTCGGTGATCGGCCGGTCGTCTATTTCTCCCTCGGCACGGTGCCGATCTTCAATCAGCCCAGCATGTTCGAGCCGGTGCTGCGGGCGTTGGCCGAGCTGGAGGTCGAGGCGATCGTCACGGTCGGCCGCACGAACGATCCCGAGGCGTTCGGTCCGTTGCCCGACAACATCCATCTCGAACAGTGGTTGCCGCTCGCGGCGGTGCTGCCGCGGTGTGCTGCGGTGGTCTGTCACGGCGGTGCGGGGACCACGTTGGCCGCACTGTCCCACGGACTTCCACTGTTGCTGCTGCCGCGCGGCGCTGATCAGTTTCCGACGGCTGCGGCGTGCCGGGCAGTGGGGGCGGCTCAGATCGTGTCGCCGGACGCAGCCACGGCGGACACCGTCCGGGCTGGGCTCGAGGCGATTCTCACCGATGCGTCGTACACCGCGGCCGCAGCACGCTTGCGGTCCGACATCGAGGACATGCCAACGCCCGCAGCAGTGGCCGGTGAGTTATTCGAAGTCCCCTTTTATCCATCCTGAATATAACTGACCCAGGGCCGAAAAACATCGGCATTCAGGACGATGTTTCCGCAGGTGGTCGCTCCTAATCTGGTGACCGCTACCCCGGACAAACGCTGTGCGGAGGAATCATGGAAATGATCATGTGCCGGGTCCTCGGACCGATCGAGGTCGAGATCGACAGCGTGCCGATCGATCTGCGTGGCGCGCGCCCACGGCAGCTGCTCGCCGCGCTGTCGTTCGCGGCGGGCGCGTCGGTCTCGAACGAGGCTCTTGCCGAATACCTTTGGGGCCGTTCGGCGCTCGATCAGCCGAGCGCCAAGGTACGGGTCGTCGTGCACCGATTGCGCGCAGCGCTCGGGCCGCACGCCGACCGGATTCTCGAGCTCGACCGATGCGGCTATCGGTTGGTGCTGCCACCCGAGCACACCGATCATGGGCAGTTCGCCGACCTGATCGGCGCGGGAATTCGGGCGTCGCTCGACGGTCGGGCGGCCGAGGCGGTGGCCATGCTGCGCGCGGGCCTGCCCCTGTGGCGCGGGCAACCGTGGGTCGAGCTCGGGGATTCGCCGGAGGTGCTCGGCGCGCGGGCCAAATTGGTGGAGCTGCGCGAGTTGGCGATCGAGGAGCTGCAGGCCGCCCGGTTGGCGTGCGGGGATACCGCCGAGGCCGTTGCGGCGTTGAGCGAGGCCGTGATTCAGGCGCCGTACCGTGAGCGTCGGTGGGAACTATTGGCTGTCGGCCTGTTTCGCAGCGGTCGGCAGGCGGACGCGCTGGCGGAGCTGCGCAAGGTCCGGCAGGTGCTGCGCGAGGAGGTCGGCGTCGAACCGGGGCCCGCCCTGCGCGAGCTGGAGCGGCGGCTGCTCGACCATGATCCCGGGCTGCTGCTGCGGGACGCGTCGATTCAGGCCGGCAGCCGAGCCGCCGGAAATCTCGTACGCGGGTTCCGAACCTATCCCGCCACACGACAGGCCAGTTGATCAGGACGATCCGGCGGTGGCGCCGGAGACGAGCATCGACATCACCCAGGCGAAGGCCTGGCCGAGGACGGTCATCCAGTCGCCTACATTGAACGAACCCATCGCGAATTTCCTTCTGGTTGTGGCGGTTTCAGCGTGCGCCCGCGTCGGGACGGACCTCGTCGCCCGCGGCGGTGAGGTCGCAGGAGTGGTCATTGCTGAGGTTGGCGCCGGTGGAGAGGATGATCGCAAACACCTTCTTGCAGTTCTGCTCGCCGAGGCCCGCGGTGTTCTGCGCGATGGTCGAACCGCGCAGGATCAGGTGGCCCATACCGGGATTGACGGCATCGGTGAGCTGATACGGCAAGGTGTCGAGGTACCCGGGTGCGATGTTGATGCCGCCACCGCCGTCATCGGCGCTGTTGCCGATGACGAGGGTGTCGATGAGCACCACCTCGCCGACACCGCGGACGTCGAGTCCGCCACCGCGGCCCGCGAATCCGCCGAAGCGGTACCACTTGGCATGCGGGTTCACCACACGGTTGTCGGTGATTTCGGTGCGGGTGAAGGTGCAGGTGTTGTCGCAGCGCACGCCCCCGGCCTCGCCCGCCGCATTGGCGGTGATGATGCTGTCGGTGGCCTTCATGTCGGCGACCGGGATGTTGAAGATGCCGCCGCCGTAGTCGGCCGCGTTCCCGGTGACCGTCACATGATCGAGAATCAGCTTGCCGGAGTTCGCGATTCCGCCGCCACCGGTCTCGAACAACGGGATCTCGTGCTCGGTCGCATTACCGCCGGTGATGGTCAGGCCGGAGATCGAGACGTGCGCGGTGGTCAGCACGACGCGGTCCCGGTGTCCGGCATCGAGAATCGTGCGATCCTGTCCCGCACCTTCGATGATCGTGTCGGCGTTGACATCGAGGTCACCGGTGGCCGGATCGATCAAGGGGCCGTTGGTGTTCCAGAAATTCGGCGGAATGGTCAGCACATATCGTCCTTCCGGAACCCGAATAGTGCTGCCCGGCCGGACATTCGCCGCCTGTACCGCGGCCCGCAGCGTGCACTCGCCGGAGTCGGTGCGGCACTGACCGTCGAATGGATTCGCCGCCGCCCCGTCGGCAGTGGTTGTCACAGTGAACACTTCGGGCGACATCCCCGCCGACCCGGTATCGGCCGTCGCGGGCGCCCCGCACAGCACACCGAGGAATACGACACCGATCATCGACATAGACGAGACCTTCATCTGACCAACCACTCTCGGCACGACAACTCCGGATCGAGACGACGCCTATCCGGCGCACTGTCTCAGCCGTTTCGGTTCTAACAGAACCAAAACCCGTGCCGCAGGGTGTCGACCGGTTCCTTCGCTATTGCACAATTCCGCTGGGCGTGTCGACAGCAGCGCGCATTTCAGCGCAACGGATACGGCGGGGTGCTCTTGCCCATGATGCGGTAGCGGTTCCACAGGTCGCGGTCGCCGACCACGGCGGGGCGGGCGTCGTCGCCGGTGCGGACCACGCAGGCGGTGCGTTGTTCGTCGCCGAGTACCGCGGTGAGGACGTCGTTGGCGTCGACTCGGCCGACCCAGCGATAGACGCCGTCGGTGGGCTCGGGATAACCCCGAATCTCCAGGTGGACTGGCACTTCCACGCCGCGGACGACCAGCGTTCCCGCGCCGTAGTAGTCGGCGCCGTCGTGCGGGCTGCGTTCGGCTGCGCTGCGTTGCGCCATGGCGTGCACCTTTTCGAAGCGGCGGAAATCCGTGTCTCAGACAATCTTGACAATACCGACCAGTGGTTCCAGACTCAAGGGTGTCGGTACCAGCGGTACCGGGTACACATTTCACGATCGTGCGCCGTTGCGGGTCGAGGCCGGTGACGCACGCGCGTGCACCGGAGGAGAGCCGAGCACGATGGGAACGCCGAGCCCCGAGCCGATCGAATTCCATTCGCCCACTACCACTTCGGGCACTCCGGTGCGCCGTCGGCGCACCGTCACCGATCGCAAGCTCAGCGCCAGGCGGCTCCTGCTCGATGCCGCGGCGGAGACCTACGACGGCGACCTCGACATCGATTGGTCGGCGCCGATCGATCCCGAAAAGCGCTGGCTGCCCGACCAACTCAGCACCATTCACGGCACCTGGCTGTGGCGCCGGATGGGTACCGAACAGCGCGCCACCCTCGCCAAATACGAGCTCGCCAACCTGTTGACGCTCGCCATCTACGCCGACGCCGCTCGGTCCATGCTGCTGTTCCGCGAGATCATCGAGGCCTGCGGCCCGGCCGACGACGAGACCCGCGCGGCGCTCGCCGGCATCCACGCCGACAGCCGCACCATGGCCATGTTCAGCAGGATGGTGCACAAGAGCGGCCTGGCGCCCTACCGACGGCCCGTACTCGCCCAGGTGGTGTCCCGGCTGGTGCTGTTGACGCCGAAGAACACCGCGACCTCGGCGGTGACGTTGCTGTTCCAGCAGGCCATGTACGACGTGGCCACAACCATCGCCGACGACCCCGACATCCAGCCGCATCTGCGCCAGCTGATGAAGATCCATCAGGTCGCGGCGCAACACAACCTGGCCTATGCCCGAGACGAGCTGATCGCCGAAATCGATGAGCACGGACCAATTTCCAACGCGGTGGCCGCGCTGTGGGCAGCGGCGGCGACCAGCGTGCTCTATCCGGCACTCATCGCGGCGCGCCCCTATCGCGCGGCGGGCGTGCGCACCAGGCACGCACTGCCCACTGCCCTGCTCAGCCCGCACTATGCCGACTCGGCCCGCACCTTCACCGAATCCTTTGTGCGCCAAGGTGTTCAGGTCGGCCTGTTCGGCGGCCCGCTGACCACCACCATGCTCCGGCTCGGCCGCGTCTGGCCCGGCTCCACCTCGAGGAGACAGCGATGACCACCCACGACACCACGCCCAGCCGGCACGCGGTCAGCACCGCGGGCATGTCGACCACCCGCGGCAAGAACGTCGGTGACCGACAGAAGACCGCCCAGCGCCTGCTGCGCTCGGCGGCCGACCGCGCCTACGACGGCGAGGTCGACATCAACTGGGACGCCCCGCTCGACCCGGACAAGAAGTGGATACTCGATCATCGGCAGACGCTGTATGGAACGTACCTGTGGGACAGGCTGACCGAGGAGCAGCGCCGCACCCTCGGCATGCACGAGGCGGTCAGCGCGCTGAGCTTCGGGATCATCGTCGAGTCCGGCCTGTCCGCGTTCCTGCTGCGCCAGTTCCTCGAGCACGGGGATCCGGGTGACGACCACAGCCGGTACGCGCTGGCCGAAGTCGGCGAGGAGACAAGACATTCCACGATGTTCAGCAGGCTCATCAACAAGTCGGGCCTGCCCGCCTATCAGCCGTTCGTGCCCAAGGCGCTGTTCAAGGCGGTGCGGCTGATCGGCCTCGTTCCGATGGGCCCGGCCACCATGGGCGGGCTGCTGCTGGTCGAGGAGACGCTGGACCGGTTGCAGCGGGAGAACATGGACGATCCGCGCATTCAGCCACATATGTGCCAGCTCAACAAGATTCACGTCCTCGAAGAGGCGCGCCACATCACCTATGCCCGCGAGGAACTGGTGCGCCAGATCGCCAAGCACGGCAAGGTGGTCAATGCCGCCCACCGGCTGGTGTTCTCGGTGCTGGTGTTCGGGATTCAGCCCGCCATCGTGACGCCGCGGGTCTATCGCGCGGTCGGCATCCACCCGCTGCACGGGTTGGTCGTCGCCCTGCTGAATCCGAACTACCGGGACAACGCCAAGTTCGCCGGGGAAATGCTGCTGCGCTACGGCTACGAGGTCGGGTTGGTGCGCGGTGCGGTCAGCACCCGGATCCTGCGGCTGGCCAGGGCGCTGCCCGACGACATCGTGGCCGAGCTGTCGCGGACGGCGTGACGATGGCCGAACCGGATACCGCCGCGCCGCTACCGGCGGCGACCGCGAATACCCATGTGCACGAGCTGGAGATCGTCGAGGTGATCCGCGAGACCGCCGACGCCGTCTCGCTGGTCTTCGAGGTGCCCGACCTGCTGGCGCCACGATTCCGCCATCGCCCAGGGCAATTCCTCACCCTGCGCATCCCGAGCGAACAGACCGGCTCGGTCGCCCGCTGCTATTCGCTGTCCAGCTCACCGCATCTCGACGACGACCTGATCATCACCGTGAAACGCACCGAAGGCGGCTATGCGTCGAACTGGCTGTGCGACAACGCCGTTCCCGGTCTGCGCGTGACCACCCTGTCCCCGTCCGGCGTCTTCACACCGAAGTCGCTGGACGCCGACCTACTGATGATCGCGGCGGGCAGCGGTATCACCCCGGTCGTCTCGATCATCAAGTCCGCCTTGATCGCAGGCACCGGCACGATCTACCTCTTCTACGCCAATCGCGATGCGCCCTCGGTCATCTTCGGCACCGAGCTCGCGGACATGATGGCCGAGTACCCGGATCGACTCATCGTCGACCACTGGCTGGCCTCGGCCATGGGCCTGCCCACCGCCGAGGCGCTGACCGAGCGCCTCTGGCCGTACACCGGATTCGACGCTTTCCTCTGTGGTCCAACGGCATTCATGAATACAGCGCGTTCCGCGATGATCGCCGCGGGGATGAGCGACCGGCACGTGCATACCGAGATCTACCAGTCACTGACCGGTGATCCCTTCGCGGAGATCGTGATCACCCGCGACGATGCCGAAACACCGGCCACCGCAACGGTGGAACTCGACGGTCGCCGCCTGGAGCTGGCCTGGCCGCGCCACACCCCGCTCCTGGACGTCCTGCTCGCCAGCGGATACGACGCGCCCTACTCCTGTCGCGAAGGCGCGTGCAGTGCGTGCGCCTGCACCGTCCGTTCCGGCGAGGTCCGAATGCTCCGCAACGACACCCTGGTGGACGCCGACCTCGCCGTCGGTCTCACCCTCGCCTGCCAATCCGTCCCGCTCACCGACCACGTCGACCTCGCCTTCGACCAATAGGACCGATCATGGCGGACCCCGCCGACGACTACGACTATCAGGGCCCGGCGACCGTCACCATCGACGGTGCCGACATCACCGTCGAGCTCACCCTGCGCGGCCACTTCCAGGGTCTCGACGGAATCTACCGCTGGTACGGGCGAATTCGGCCGAATCCGGAACTCGCCGCCGCCGTCGGTGACCTGGCGGACGCGCAGGTCACCACGGCCTTCGGCACAGTGCCCGCCGTCATCGGCGACCTCGACTTCTGGGGCCGCTACCGTATTTCCGGTCGCAGCACACCACCGTTCTTCGTGCCGAAGAGCCTGGCCGAGATCGAGGGCCCGCGATCAGTACACTGAACCGCCCGGCAGCACAACGACTTCCGCGGCCGTGTCCGCCGCCAGCTCGGTCCAGTTGCGCGCGATGAACGCCCGGAACGATCCGGCCTCGCGGCCGGTCACGTCCGGCACCACCGATGTGACACGATCTTCGGCACCACGCCGGATCTCGTCATCGAGTCCGGCGAGGAATGCCGCGTAGTCGGCGGGCACGCCGGATTCGCGGACCAACTCGGCGAATTCGGCGACGCCGACCGGCTCATGGCGCACCAGCCGCCCGGTCTCCTCGGCGATGATCGCGGCGGCCTGCGCGTAATTCAACGCCTCCGGTCCGGTGATCACGTGATCGGTGTTGTGCGGCAACGGATCCAGCAGCGCGCGCACCGCCACGGCGGCGATGTCCGCCGCGTCGACGAAGGCCACCCGGCCGTCGCCGGTCGCGGTGACGATCTCACCCGTTGCGCGAATGCCGGCCGCCACCGGATGCCCACCGACGAAGTTCTGCATGAACCACGACGGCCGCAGCACCGCCCATTCCGGCACCGCGCCGCGCACCAGGCCGTACAGCCTGCCGAGCCCCGGCGTCCGGTCGGTAATCGCCGACGAGCCGAGCAGCACCACTCGCCGTACCCCGGCCCGCACCGCCTGGGCCAGAAAGGGTTCCACGATCAGCGCCGGATCGGTCGCGCCGATCGGCGGGACCAGGTAGATGCCCTCCACTCCGGCCAATGCGGGCCCATACGTCTCGGGATCGTGCCAGTCGAATCGAATCTGCTTATCACCCAGCGGGTTTCGACTGGCGATCCGCACCTCGGCTCGCTCCGCGTCCAGTCCCGCGGCGACTCTGCTTCCGGTGGTCCCGGTGCCACCGGTGACCAGGATGGTCGGCTCGCTCATAGCTTTCCCTCCGTAGCGCCGAACGACGCGAGCTCACCGGCGCCACCGAGCGCTTCGGCGGCGGCGAGTGGATTCCAGTAGTCGCGGTAATGCACGATCTCGCCCGCGCGCACGGTGATCACCGCGATATAGCGCATGCGGTACGGCCGCCCGGTTCGGACGGCGACTCCGTCCGCCGCGAACTCGACGATCACGATCTCGGGATCGCCGGTCACGTGCACGGTCGGCGCATCGATCGCACGAATATCGAGCTGCTCGGGATAGTCGCGCAGGTAGTCCTCGATCGCCGCGCGCCCGGTCACCTCCGTCGGGTACCCGGCCGGTGCGAACGGGAATTCGATGCTGCCCCGTTCCGCCCAGAGTCCCGCGAACCCGACCATGTCCTTGGCCAGAAGCAGCCGCAACGCCGCCGCGACGACCTCGGCCGGAGTAAGTGCCGATTGGGGCATGAGACCCTCCCGTTCATTTGGACGATACGGTACCGTCCTGTCCTAATATAGTCGGGACGGCACCGTCTCGTCCATTCCGTATACTGCGGCCATGTCCGAGAAACCCCGACGCGCCCCCACCGGTGCCGCCGTCCTGCAACCGCAGATCACCGCCGCCGTCACCGCGGCAGTGATGGCGGAGCTGGCCACAAACGGCTACGCCAGGCTGTCGATGGAGGCGGTGGCCAAGCGCGCGGGCGTCGGCAAGAGCGCTCTCTACCGGCGCTGGCCGTCCAAGCAGGACATGGTTGTCGCGGTGCTCGGCGAGTTCAGCGTCGAGCTGGCCGAATTCGCCGACACCGGAGCGCTGCGCACCGACCTCATGGCAGCGTTGGACGTACTGCACACCTGGCTCACGCACCCGGAAATGGCGGCGATCCTGCCCGACCTCACCGCCGAGGCAGGGCGCAATCCCGTACTGGCGCAGGCGGTTCGGACCACCATCGGGCAACCGCGGCGGGCACTGGCCCTGCGGCTGTTGCAGCGCGCCATCGAACGCGGCGAGCTGCCCGCCGATACCGACATCGAGATGGCGCTGGATCTCATTGCCGGACCGATGTTTTGGCGCTTGAACGTCCGACACGCCGAAGCCGAGCCGGATTACCCCGACCGGCTGGCCGACCATTTACTCCGCGCGCTGAACGCCCGGTGACGATTGCCGCTGCCGGAACCGCGACTCGCGCATGCCCTGCGCGGCCTTGTTGCGGTACATGGCGGTATCGGCCGCATGCATGAGTTGATCCGGGGCAGTGGGCACATCGTCGAGAAAGACGGTGCCGATGCTGGCGGCCACGGTCACCAGGTGACCCTCCACCTCCATCGGTTCGATGAGCGCCTGCGACAACCAGCCGGAAACCTCGGTCAATTTCGCTGCACCCGAACACTTTTCGATCAGCACGATGAATTCGTCGCCGCCGAGCCGCGCGACCAGACCGTCGACCGGCTCGACGGCCGCGCGTAGTCGCTGCCCGACGACCCGAAGTACCTTGTCCCCCACCGTGTGTCCCCACACATCGTTGATCTCCTTGAACCCGTCGAGGTCGAGGTAACAGACGCCGATCGGGGGGCTGGCGTTCGCCAGCCGGTCGAAGAACAGGGTGCGGTTGGGCAGGCCGGTGAGGCTGTCGTGGTTGGCGTCGTGCCACAGCCGGTCGGCCAGCTGCTTGCGTTCGGTGATGTCGACCGCCACCCCGATCAGGAACCGCACCTGCCCGGCCCGGTCGCGCACGGCCGACATCGAGAGGTCGATGGTGGTGATGGTGCCGTCCGGGCGCAGGTGATCGGTCTCCAGCCGGAAGCGGTCGGACGCGCCGCTCAGCAACCCCTGCAACTCGGCGAAGGCATTCCCGATATTGGCCGGGCCGAGCAGTTCGGCGACCGACCGGCCGGGCATGAGTTCCACTGGCAGACCGAGCATTTCGGCCATCGCGACGTTCGAGTCGAGCACCCGCCCGGCCACATCGATGGTGCCGATGCCGACCGAGGCGCCCGCGAAGACGGCGGCGAACCTGGCCTCCGACAGCTGCCGCTTGGCCTCGGCCTCCTGCGCGGCCGCCAGCGTCGCGACCAGGGTGGCTTCCTGTTCGGCCAGCGCCGCCGTCCGCAGCGCCGCGGTGAAGCCGGCCGCGAATTCGGCGGCGGCGACCACCGCGCGGTCGCGGATGCGCTCATAGTTCGGTTCGGTCCTGGTCGGGCAGAGGTCGGCCACCAGGTCGTGGCAGATCACCACCACCGAACGACTGACCGCCACCGCGTCCCGATAATTCGCCGCGACCAGCACCGAGGCGGCATCACGAGCGACGCTGAGATCGGCCAGGCCGAGCACAACCGCTTCGAGCGCCTCACCGAGCCCGGCGAGCATGGCCTCGATCTGGGTCCGCGTGAGGGTGGGGGCCACCGCGCCATCGAGCGCCTCGGCCCACCGCATCGCTAGCTCATGCGACCCCACTCAGGGACCCCCTGCTGGCTCGTGTTCGCGCTTCAGACCTTTCGACCGACGCCGGCCAGCCCGAGCGACCGACCCGGTGCCTCGTGCAGATCTCGCTCGGACTCCGGGCGCCAGACCGGCAGCTCGACCACGCCGGGCTCGATCAGGTCCCATCCATCGAACATAGCGACGATTCCGTCGCGATTGCGGAAATGGATGCCAACTCGACTCTCATCCGTTGCGTGGGCGCCTAACTTGCCCGCGTCCTCGGGGCGCATCTCGGAGGTGAGGTGCGAAATGGCGACGTAGCTGCCCGGTTCGACGGCGGCGCGCAGGTCGGCCACCTTTTTGATGGGCTCGTCGCCGTCCGAGAGCAGGTGCAGCACCGCGACCAAGAGAAGACCAACCGGTTGGTCGAAATTGATCAGTCCGGTGTCACTCGCCCGGTCGAGCAGCTCGGCGGGCTTGCGCAGGTCGGCCTCGATGGCCGCGGCCCGGCTGTTGCCCTGCAGGATCGCGCGCGAATGCGCGGCGGCCACCGGGTCGATGTCCACGTACAGCACCCGAATTTCGGGGTCGATGCCCTGCACCACCTCGTGCACGTTGCCTGCGGTCGGGATCCCCGACCCGATGTCCAGGAATTGGCGGATGCCGGAATCGGCCAGGAAGCGCACCGCCCGGCGCAGGAACGCCCGATTGCTCAGCGCCAGCCGGGGCAGGTCGGGCACCAGCTTCTTGGCCATCTCGGCGGCCCTGCGGTCGATGTCGAAATTATGCGAGCCACCGAGCAATGCGTCGTACATCCGTGCCGGGCTCGCCTGCTGCATATCCACGCCCTCGGGTGCCCACGCCGGCCTGTCCATCGAAACCCCTTTGATTGCTCGCGCTCGAAACACCGTCATCACGATCGGCCGACCCACTCGAGTGTCGTGTGCTTGATCACCCGAACGGTGGTCTGAGCATAGTAGTCGGCTTTGGTGACCAGCGGGAAGATCACGTCTGACCGTGGTTGGCCCGCACCCGGTTTCAGCTGCGGATCCGGGCCAGCGTCTGCACGGGGTCGGTCAGCACATCGGTGAAGGCGAGCTCCGCGGCGCCGAGCAAGGTCGCATCGCCGCCGAGCGCCGAGGTGCGCAACCGCACCCGTTCGCGGACCGCGAGCAGGCCGTCGACCGCCACCCGGCTGCGCACCTGGGCCGCCGAGGCGAGGTAAATCTCGCGCAGCACGCCGCCGAAGACGACCATCGACGGGTTGAAGATGTTGACCAGGTTGGCGACGCCGTAGCCCAGCCAGTCCCCCACCTGGTGCAGCGCGTCCCTGGCCGTCGAGTCGCCGCGAGCCGCGGCCTCCACGATGGCCTCGACCGCGGCCCGGCCCGCCGGGTCGGTGCGCCCGGCGGCGGCGATCAGACCGAGCTCGCCCGCCTCGACCTCGAGACAGCCGCGCGATCCGCACGCGCAGGCCCGCCCGTCCCGGTTGACGATCATGTGGCCGACCTCGCCCGCGTAGCCGCCCTCGCCGCCGAGCAGCTGACCGCCCATGATGATGCCCGCGCCGATGCCGACGTCGCCGTGCAGGTAGATCAGGTCGGACAGGCCGGCGGCGACGCCGCGTTCGCGTTCGGCGAGCGCGCCGAGGTTGGCGTTGTTGCCGACCGCGACGCGCAGGCCGAGGTCGAGTTCCCGAGTCAAGCTCGCGCCGAACGGCACATCGACCCAGCCGATGTTCGGTCCGTAACGGACGACGCCGTCCTCCTCCCGCACCATTCCGCAGAACGCCACGCCGACACCGACGCACACGGCATCGCGGGTGGCCTTGCCGATCATCTCGCGCGCCATGGTCGCCAGCGTGGCGATCACGTCGTCCGGGTCGAAAGTGCCACGCGGGCGGGCGGTTTCGACCTGGTCGAGGACCGATCCCCCCAGCCCGACCCTGGCCGCGGCGAGCCGATCGGCGCCGACGTCGAGCGCGACGACGTAGACGCGATCCGATTCCGGCCGTACCACCAGCGAGGGACGACCCGCCTTGCCGGTCTGGCCCGGCAGCTCCTCACGCACCAGACCGACCGCGGCTAGATCGGCGGTCAACGCCAGAATGGTGCTGCGGTTCAGCCCCATTCGCTCCGCGAGCGTGGCCCGCGAGACCGGGCCGCCGCGATGGACGTGCCGGAGCAACCCAGCCAGATTGCTCTTACGGATCTCATCAGGAGAAGGGGCTGCTCGCATTCACCGTCCTTCGCTGCCGGGTGGGGTTACCTACGGAGTAGCGTGCGCTTGCGCGACAAGGCGTCTACGCCGGCCGCCAAGAGCAGCACGAATCCTGTCACAACGAATTTCGTGCCCGCGCTGTAGCCCATCAGGCCCATGCCGTTGTCGATCACCGCGACCACGGCGGCGCCGAGGACCGCGTCCAGCATCCGGCCGCGACCGCCGAACAGACTGGTGCCGCCGATGACCGCCGCGCCGACCGCGAGGAGCAGGACGCTGCTGCCGCCGGTGTTCGGATCGACGGAGTTGGCGCGGGAGGCCGCGACCAGGCCGCCGACCGCGGCCATCGTCGAACACAGCACGAAGGCAGTGATTTTCACACGGTCCACCGTGATGCCCGCCCGCCGCGCGGCCTCGGCGTTGCCGCCGACCGCGTAGATGTGCCTGCCGAAGGACGTGCGGTTGAGCACAAAGGTCCACAGCAGCAACAGGATCGCGATCAGCGGGACCACAATCGGCATGCCCTTGAGCGAGTGCAGTTCCGGGTTGCGGCTGCGTTCGCCGTTGAGCACCAGCACCGCGATGCCGAGCACCACCGCGACGGCGACGATCCGCGCCACGATCACCGGCGCGGTCTCGCCGGTGAGCCCGAGTTTGGTGCGGGCCCGCAGTTTTCGGTATTGCAGGAACGCGAACCCGACCACCAGCACGAGGTACATCAGCCAGCCGATCAGCGGCGGGACGTTCTTGTTCGCGATGGCGAGAATGGTGTCGTCGCGGATGGAGATGTTGCGACCGTTGTCCATGATCTTCAGCGCGACCCCTTGCAGCGCAAGGAAAGCCGCGAGCGTCACCACGAACGACGGTATGCCGATCTTCACCACGATGGTGCCGATGATCAGCCCGATCACCACGCCGGTGAGTAGCGACGCCAATACCGCCAGATACCAGGGCCAGCCGCGGTCGGTGAGCAACACCGCGAGCACCGCCGCGCAGACGCCGCTGGTGAATCCGGCCGACAGGTCGATCTCGCCGAGCAGTAGCACGAAGATCAGGCCCATCGCGATCACCGCGATCGCCGCGCCCTGGGTGAACAGGTTCGCGAAGTTGGCCTCGGACATGAAGACCGGGCGCGCGACCCAGAAGACGCAGGACAGGATGACCAGGGCGATCACGGAAGGTAGCGCGCCCATGTCACCACTGCGCACTCGTCCGACGTAAGTGTTCACTAACTCGGAAACTGGTGCAGTAGAAGGCTTTTCAGTAAGTATGGCGCTCATCCTTTGACTCCATTCGCGTCCAGGCCCAGTGCGCCGCTGCGGCCCGCCGTAATCAGTTCGACGACCTGCCCGTGGGTCACATCGGAGGTCCGGACCTGGGCGGCCATCCGCCCCAGGTACAGCGCCGCGATCCGATCCGAGACCGCGAAGACGTCGTTCATATTGTGCGAGATCAGCACTACCGCAAGACCTCGGTCGGCCAGCCGGCGCACCAGCTCCAGCACCTGCTGGGTCTGCTGTACGCCGAGCGCGGCGGTCGGCTCGTCGAGGATCACCACCTTGCTGTTCCACAGCACGGCTTTCGCGATCGCGACGGTCTGCCGCTGACCGCCGGACAGGCTCGACACCTGCTGCCGGACGCTCTTGACGGTCCGAACGGACAAGCTCGCCAAGGTTTTTCCGGCCAGCTCCTCCATCGCGTACTCGTCGAGCACGATGCCGTTCTTGCGCTCGCGGCCGAGGAACATGTTCTGGACGATGTCGAGGTTGTCGCAGAGCGCGAGATCCTGGTACACGATCTCGATGCCGAGCGCGCCCGCGTCGCGCGGGCTGTGCACATGAACGGGCTTGCCCTCGAACAGGAATTCCCCCGCGTCCATCGGGTGGGTGCCACCTATGCACTTGATGAGCGTGGACTTTCCGGCCCCGTTGTCGCCGACCAGTGCCGTCACCTCACCCGCGTAGGCGCTGAAGGCGACGTCGTGCAGGACGTGAACCGGCCCGAAACTCTTTTCTAGGCCACGTAATTCGATTACCGGCGTATCAGTCATGGGTGCTGCTCCTGAGAAGGGCGCCCCGTCCGCCGTCCCCTCATCGAAACGGCGGAAGGGGCTGGGTCGATCAGATGCCGTTGTCCGCGCAGAGTTTCGCGATCTCGCCGGTGCACAGCTCGGCCTTGGTGACGTAGCCGTCCGCGACAACGTCTTTCACCTGCTGGAGGTAGATCGGCTTGGGCTCCAACAGCACCGACGGCACATCGGTCTTGGCCTCAGGATCCTGTACCTTGCCGTTCGCCTGACCCGGCTGGCCCTTGGTCAGCCCGATGGCCAGCTCGGCCGCCGCCTCGGCTTCCTTCTTGATCGCCTTGTACACGGTCAGGCACTGATCGCCCTTCAGGACGTTCTGCAGGCCCTGCACCGTGGCGTCCTGGCCGCTCACCGGGACCTGGCCGTTGAGCTTCTGCTTCTTCAGCACCGCGATCGCGGCGTTGGCGAGTCCGTCGTTGGCGGCGACCACGCCACCGATGTTCGGCGTGCCGGTGAGCATCTGCTCGAAGATGGTGCCCGCCTGGGTGTTATCCCATTCCGGCACGGCCTGGTCCGGGCCCTTCGCGAACTGGCCCGCGTCGAACTTCGGCTTCAGCACGCCGTCGTAGCCGGTCTTCAGCAGCGTGGCGTTGTTGTCGGTCGGGCCGCCGTTGAGGTAGGCGATCACCGGCTTGACCGCGTTCTTGTCGGTCAGGCATTTCGCGACGCCCTCGCCGAGCAGGCTGCCGACCTTCACATTGTCGAACGACACGTAGAACTGGGCGCCGCCGCCGAGGGTGAGCCGGTCGTAGTCGATGACCGTGACGCCCTGCGCCTTGGCCTTCTGGATCACGGCCTTGCCGGTGCCGCTGTCCAGGTTCGTCATCAGCAGCACCGACGCGCCGTTGGTCATCATCTGATCGGCGATCGTCTGGAAGGCGGTCTTGTCGCCCTGCGCGTTCTGGATGTCGGCCTTGACGCCTGCCGCGTCGAACGCCTGCTGCAGGTACTTGCGGTCCGCGGTCTCCCAGCGGGCCGAGGTCTTGCTGTCCGGCAGGATCACCCCGATCTTGGCGCCGCCACCTCCCGAGCTTTTCGAGTCGTCACCACAAGCAGTCAAAGTCAACGAGGTAAGCACGGCGACCGAGACGGCCGCAACGCCGAGAATGCCCTTACGCATGAGGGGGCCTTTCGTGGAACCACCGGCCCGGGAATGCCAGGACGGTCGAGGTCGAGCGAATGTTGTTCGCTGCAACATATTCGACTGTGACCCACAGCACAACCTGTTCTAGCGACCAATTTGTTGTTCGAGATAACAATCAGGACACGTGAGCATGTGCTCACATCCATCCCGGGTCTGGCGGCATGGCATCGGCTCGACTGCCGGAGATCGACTGCCTAACTGTCCGCGGCGAGGGCGGCGGCCAAGGTGCGGGCCTCACGCAGCCAGGTGGTGCGCTGCTGTTCGGTTGAGTCGGTCACCATGCGGAATACCTTGCGCCGCACGTCCTCCACACCGATGTAAGGCAGTACGCAGGACGCCCAGATCTGCTGCAGCGGGTCACCGAAGACGTCGCGCTCGCGGTCCTCGGCGGTGTCGGAGGTGTTGAGTATCAAGGCGCGCTTGGCATGCAGTAGTCCGATCGGTTCTCCGGCCGCGTCGGCCAGCTTGTATGCCACGGCAGGGGTGAGGACCCGCTGCACCCAGCCCGTCAGGATCGCGGGCGGCATGCCCCACCAGTTCGGATGCACGAATATCAGGGCATCGAGCTCGGCGAGTTCGTCCTGGTACCGCCGAACCTGCTCGTCGCCCGACGGCGTGCCGTCGACGGTCTCGGTCTCCTGCGCGGCCAGCATCGGGTCGAAGCCCTCCGCGTACAGGTCATGCGGCACGACCTCGACCGCTTGTCCCCGCAACTCGTCGACCACCGCGTCGAAGAGCGCTTTGTTGAAACTGTCGGACTGAGGATGGGCCAGGTACACCGCGATACGCATGCCGACCACTGTGCCCGCGAGAAGCCGCGCTGGACAATCCTATTCAGCACGGCCCAGTGGTTACGCGGACTCTCGACGTAATACCGCCTGATATTCCCACGCGTCCCAGAGCGGATGAGTGGTCGAATACCGTTGGTCCGTCCGGAGTTCCGCGCCGTCGAGTTCCATTCGCTCTACGACAAGACCGGTGCCTTCGGCCAACAGCAACAGGTCGGCGGGCGTGTAGCAGCGGCCGAACTGATCGAGTGCTTCGGACTCTTTGTCGACCGGCCACCACCGGTCGCTGAAGTGGCTGGATATCGGGTCGTAGTCATTGAAGTTCGCGAGGTCGACGATGTATTCCTCCTGGTCGACCTCGCCCGCGACACGAGCCCACTTCCACGGGCTGAACACATCGACGATCATCGCGCCGCCCGGCCGCAACCATTCGCCGCTGACCCGGCGCAGCAGCGTGCGCTGGTCGGCGTCGCTACCGACACCGAAGCCGTTCCAATAGACCACACAGTCGAACTGCCCATCGAATTCGACCTGATAGAAATCACCTTCGACGATCCGCAGATCGCGCCCGGCGACCTCGGCCGCCCGTTCTCGCGCCTGCCGCGCCCGCACCGAACTGAGCTCCACCGCGACCACGGAGTAGCCGAGATCCGCCATCACCACCGCGGTTGTCCCACTGCCCGCACCCAATTCGAGGACGCGTTCGACCCCATCGCCCGCCAGCCGGGCGATAGACGCCGCGCGCTGCCGATCCGACTCCTGCACGGTCTGCGGACCCCACCACATCGGCGCGGTCTCGAAGAACTGCTTTACCCAATCCATGAAGAGTCCCCCCTCGGCCAGACGGTCACCGACCCGCTTACCCCCAGGCCGATTCGTTATCACTCGGATCCTGCCCGATCTTCCGCCGCACGGAAAGGGGGATACCCAAGGGACACTTCGCGATCTCACCGATCTGGCACCATGTGTACCGTGACCGCGCAGATCGACACGAGCAAATGGGTGCGTGCGGCCGCGCTCGACAATGCCGCGTGGTGCGATGCGATATGCCGGTCGCACAGGCTGACCGGCGAATTCGATGCCGCCGCATGGACGAGTGCCCAGCGGACCCCACTCCTGTATCCAGACGCGGTGACTCTCAGCCCAGATACGGCCGCCGATCAGCTGCTGAGGCGAATCGACTGTGCCGCACCCGGCGCGTCGATCAAGGACAGCTTCGCGTGTCTAGACCTGAGCGCGGCAGGCTTCCATATCCGCTTCGAGGCACAGTGGATCTATCGACCAGCCGACCTTCGGCCAACCGCCTCGCCACCCCGATGGACGCGGATCATCGATCCCGAATCGCTGTCCGCATGGACGACCGAATGGAGTCGAGATTCGTTAGTCCGCAAGGTATTTCGACCGGAGCTGCTGGTCGATGATTCGGTAGCGGTACTCGGTCGCTGGGATGGCGACCAGCTCACCGCCGGCGCGATCGCTCACCGAAGTAGGAACGTGGTGGGCGTATCCAATCTGTTCCACTCAGGCATCGAGGCCACCGAGGCTTGGGCTGATTGCTCGAGCACGATCTACCAATTGTGGCCTGGCCGAGCCATCGTCGGCTACGAGCAGGACGAGGACTTGGCCGCGGCTATCCATTATGGCTTCACTCCTGTTGGCCCGCTGCGGGTTTGGATCGCCTCGGACTAGGGCGAGCTCAGGCGACGTGCGGCAGGACCTCGGCGGTGATCCGTTCCATCTGCGCGGCCGAGTCGAAAAGTGGGTTGATCAGGATCATTTCGGCGCCGGCCGCGGCCACCGCGCGCAGTTCCTGGATGCAGGTATCCGGTGGGCCGCAGACGGCGACCGGCAGCAAAGTCTTGCCGAAGTCACCGTATTGGGAGACCAGCGCCTCGGTCATGCGGCGCTGTGCGCGGTCGACATCGTCATCCAGCGCGATGTAGACGCGCTTCGCGACGGGGAAATCCGTTGCCTGCCTGCCGTTCTCGGCGAGCGCCGCACGAACGATCGGAACCTGCTCGGCGAACTCGGCCGTCGTCGTGGACCCGGCCCCGAAAAACCCGTCTCCCTGCCGAACCGCTCGCCGCAACGCAGCAGGCTTACTACCACCGAACCACAAAGGGGGATAAGGCTTCTGAAACGGCTTAGGCTCCATCGTGGCCCCCGCCAACTGCCAGAACTCCCCGTCGATATCCACCTCCGGCTGAGTCCACAGCGCCTTCATCACCCGCAGCCCCTCATTGAACCGCCGCACCAGATTGTCCGCGGGATCGACATCGAATGCCGAAAACATCCGGCCCCGCCCGCCGATCCCCACTCCGACCTCGAGCCGCCCCCGACTCAACTGATCCAACGTCGAGATCCGCTTCGCCAGATGCACCGGATTATGCAACGGCGTCACAAACACCGCGCACCCCAACCGCAACCGCCCATTACTCGCCGCCGCGAACGCCAACGTCTCCAACGGACTCAAAGCAGGCGCCTTCCCCAACACCTGCTCCGTCATCCACGCACTCTCGTACCCGAGCTCCTCCGCCCGCCCCAAATACTCCCGAAGTTCCTCCGGCTGAAAGGTGCCATCGGGAGCATGCTGCGGAATCGAGATCGCGTATCGCATGGTTTCGACCCTAACGCGGCAACCCGGGGGCGTCTGCGACCCGAGGTCAGCGGCGGTGTGGCGGGCCGGTTCGCTAGTTCTCGAGGGTGAGGGTTACCACGGGGATTACTCGGTCGGTTTTTTCTTCGTATTCGGCGAAGCCGGGCATGACCTCGACCATGGCGGCGTAGAGGCGGTCGCGTTCTGGGCCGGAGGTGATGGGAGTGGCGGTGGCTTTGTGGGTTTCGGTGCCTACCTCGATGGTGACTTCGGGGTTGGCGCGGAGGTTGTGGTACCAGTCGGGGCTGGTGGGGGCGCCTGCTTTGGAGGCGATGATGACGAGGTTGGCGCCGTCACGGACGTAGGCGACGGGGGTGGTGCGGGAGAGGCCGGATTTCGCGCCGGTGGTGGTGAGCAGGAGGAGGTCGGCGCCTTCGAAGGGGCCGCCTACTTTGCCTGCGTTGTTGCGGAATTCCTCGATGATCTGCGAGTTCCAGTCGGACATGCGGGCTCCTCGGAATGGGAAAGCGGATATATGCCGTTACCCGAGCTTATCGACTAGATCAGCTGACCGGCGCTATCCGAGGACCCCTCGGCCCGTCGAGCGGGACAGCGCTGCGGCTCAGGCCGTCGCGCTGTCCCGCTCGACCGGATCGGTCAGTGGGGCACCGACAAAATAGGTTCTCGCACTGCCGATTTGGGGGTTGCGGCGAGGGTTTTGGTGAGGTCGGTGCGGAGTGTTCTTGCCGAGTCGAGCAGGTAGTTCTGGCGGATTTTCCAGGGGTGGCGGTCGCCCTGGTGGGGGAAGTCGGCGATCGAGCGCTGGATGTAGCCTGCGTCGAGGTCGAGCAGGGGTTGTTCGTTGAGGTTGCCGTTGGGCTTGGGGACGACGGCGGCGTAACCGTGGCGGTCCATGTGGTTGAGGACCTTGCAGACCAGGCGGGAGCTGAGGTCGGCACGCAGGGTCCAGGAGGCGTTGGTGTAGCCGATGCAGACGGCGAAGTTGGGCAGGCCGGTGAGCATGGCGCCCTGCCAGATGAACTGGTCGGACAGCACGATCGGTGCGCCGTCGACGCGCGGGGTGATGCCGCCGAAGGGCAGCATCTGCAGACCGGTGGCGGTGATGACGATGTCGGCCTGCAGGATTCGGCCGGACTTCAGTCGAATGCCTTCCGGCACAAAGGTATCGATGTGGTCGGTGACGACCTCGGCCTTGCCTTTCTTCATCGCCTTGAAGAAGTCGGCGTCGGGGACGGCGCACAGGCGCTGGTCCCACGGGTTGTAGCTGGGCGTGAAGTGTTCGGCTACCACCTTCTCGTCCTTGAGGATTCGAGTGGTGAGGGCGGTGAGCAGTTTGCGCGCGGCGGCGGGGCGGCGACGGCAGTACTGGTAGAAGCCGAGGGTGAACAGGATGTTCTTGGTGCGGATCACCCGGTGCGCCAGGTTCGGCGGCAACAGCTCGCGGATCTTGTCGGCGTACTTGTCGCGGCCGGGGACGGCGCTGATCCAGGTCGGACTGCGCTGCAACATGGTCACCCGTTCGGCCTGCTTCGCCATCGAGGGCACGAGGGTGACCGCGGTGGCGCCGCTGCCGATCACGACGACGCGCTTACCGGCGTAGTCGAGGTCTTCCGGCCAGAACTGCGGATGCACCACCCGACCGGAAAACGAAGCGAGGCCGGGGAATTCGGGCGTGTAGCCGTGGTCGTAGTTGTAGTAGCCCGCGCACGCGTAGAGGAAGCCACAGGTCAGCGAGCGCCACGAAATGTTGCCCTCGTCGCCACGCTCTTCGAGGGTCAGTGTCCAGCGGGCGGTTTCGCTCGACCAGTCGGCGGCGACCACCTTGGTCTGATACCGGATGCGCCGGTCGATGCCGAACTCGGCGGCGGTGTCGTTGATGTAGCGCCGAATCGACGACCCGTCGGCGATCGATTTGGCCTCGCGCCACGGTTTGAACGGGTAACCGAGGGTGAACATGTCCGAGTCCGAGCGGATGCCGGGATAGCGGAACAGATCCCAGGTGCCGCCCATCGCGGCCCGCGCCTCGAGGATGGCGTAGGTCTTGCCGGGGCACTCGGTCTGCAGCCGGTAGGCGGCGCCGATGCCGGACAGGCCGGCGCCCACTATGACGACGTCGAGGTGTTCGTGGGCTACGGCGGTCTCGTTCATGGTTCCAGTGTGAGACCGCATGGACCGGTGTTCTTGACTTTGCACGACAAGTATTTGACTCTGGACGACATGACGGTGATCCGATCGGCCGGGCTACGCGGCTTCCGCGCGACGGTGGCCGAACTCGGCGGCGATGCCGAGCAGTACGCCACCGCCTGCGGACTGCCGATCGCCGCGCTCGACACCGACGACCTGCTGATCCCCGATCAAGCGCTGGCCGCGGTCCTGGAGCTGGCCGCGCAGCGACTGGACCGCCCCGATCTCGGCCTGCTCATTTCCCGCCGCCAAGACCTCGACATGCTCGGCCCGCTGGCCTTGGCCATCCGCAACTCGCCGTCGCTCACGCATGTCCTGGAATGCACGGCCCGCTACCTGTTCCTCCATGCCCGCGCACTCACCCTGACCCCGGAGCCGGACCCATACGGCGACCGCGGCGTGATCGCACTGCACTACGGCGTCCAGCCCGGCATGCTGTCGCCGATCCAGGCAACAGATCTCGGACTTGCCTTCGTACACCACACAATTCAGCGTCTGGCCGAAGACCACTACCGCTTGCTCTCGGTCGAATTGCCGTACCGGCCAACGGCATCGATCGAACGCTACGAGGAATTCTTCGGCGCACCGGTGCACACGAACCGGCCGTACGCGGCGCTGCGGGTGCCGCGAAATCTGCCGACGCTGCCGCTGAGCGGCGGTGACGAGAACCTGCACCGATTGGCGATGGCGTTCCTGGCCGAGCAGGCGGGCGGCATCGACGCGTCGGTGGTGCCGAAGGTGCGCGCCACCGTGCAACAGCTACTCGGCACCATCGCGCCTGAGATCGGCAACGTCGCAAGACTATTGACCGTTCACCCGCGCACCCTGCAACGCCGCCTCGCCGCGGAGGGCACCTCGTTCGCCACCATCCTCGACGATGTCCGCCGCGACGAAGCCCGCCGCTACCTCACCACCACCGACATGCCGATGAGCCAGGTGGCGTCCGTGATCGGACTCGCTGAGCAGTCGACCTTCACCCGCTGCTGCCGAAGATGGTGGGGCACAACGCCGACCGCCGTGCGCCGCGCGGGCGCGAACACTCGAACCTGACGACTACCGGGAAACGCGCAACCCGTCGAGTGTGACACCGAGCAGCCGTTCGGCCGCCTCCGGCGTCTTCTCGCAGGCGACCCCGATGCCGTGCCCCAGCCGCAGCATGTCGCGCGGCTCGATGTCGGAGCGGATCACACCGGCACTCTGCGCCGATTTCAGCAGCGCGGCGGACGCGTCGTTGATCAATGTCCGGCACAGGGTGAAGACCTCGGAGTCGTGATCGATCAACGCCTTCAATGTGACTGCGAGACTGCGTTTGTCCATGACGAACGCCACCTGCTCGCGCATCCACTGCTCGAACGCGTCTGCGGGCGAATGGGTTTCGATCAGTTCATACGCGCGCCGACACAGCCGTTCGATGCTGTCGCGATACACCGCCTCCATGAGCGCCTCGCGATTCGGGAAGTGCCGGTACAGCGTTCCCGGCCCGACGGCGGCGCGGCGCGCGATGTCGTCCAGCGGCGCCTCGGGTCCGTCTTCGGCGAACACCTCGCGCGCACACTCGACGATCCGCGCATAGTTTCGCCGCGCGTCGGCCCGCATCGGCCGCGCCGTCGACGGTTCGTCCACGATCCCTCCACTGGAAACGGATGAAGTCTCCGGTTAGTCTTGCGTAAACGGAGAACCTCTCCATATGATAGCTCTATCGGAAACGGAGACTCTCTCCGTTTAGCTCACGAATCGATGGAGCGCTTCTTGTCCACGACCACAATCTCGGCGGACACCCCCACGTCCGCACTCGGAAGCCGGCCGTTCCGCTCCGGCCTCGTGCTGGTCACCCTGCTGACCTGCCAATTGATGATCATCCTCGACATCACCGTGATGAATGTGGCACTGCCACGTATCCGCACCGACCTGGAGTTCAGCGCCACCGGCCTGTCCTGGGTGATGAACGCCTACACCCTGGTTTTCGGCGGCCTGCTGCTGCTCGGCGGCCGCGCCGGTGACCTGTTCGGCAGGCGCAACCTGTTCATCGCGGGCACAACTCTTTTCACCCTGGCCTCGCTGGCGGGCGGACTGGCACCGTCGGCGACCTGGCTGCTCGTCGCCCGCGTCGTCCAGGGCATCGGCGCGGCCATGGCGGGCCCGAGCACGCTCGCGCTGCTGACCACCACGTTCACCGAACCCAAGGCCCGCATCCGGGTACTCGCGCTGTTCTCCGGCATGTCCAGTGCGGGCTTCGCCATCGGCCTGATCCTCGGCGGCCTGCTGACCCAGTGGCTGAGCTGGCGATCGGTGCTGTTCATCAACGTCCCCTTCGGACTGGTGGTCGTCGTGCTCGCCCTGCGCTACCTACCCGACGCGGTGCGCAAGCCCGCCCACCTCGACCTGCCCGGCGCGGTCACCGCGACCGGTGGCGTCGCCGCGCTGGTCTACGGCTTCATCAGCGCCGCATCGAACGGCTGGGGCAACGACATCACCGAGCTCTCGCTGGCCGCGGGCGTGCTCCTGCTCGCCGCGTTCCTGACCATCGAACTGCGCACGGCCGAACCCCTGCTGCCGCTGCGCCTGTTCACCGACCGCAACCGCGCCGCCGCCTACGCGAACATGTTCCTCGGGCCGATGGCGGGCATGTCGATGTTCTTCTTCCTGACCCAGTACCTGCAGGAGGTGCGCGGAATGAGCGCGCTGGCAACGGGTTTCGCGTTCCTGCCGACCGCCTTGCTGATGTTCACGATGATCCGGCTGATCCCCCGGTTGCTGCCGCGCTTCGGGCCGAAGCCGGTGACCCTGATCGGCACCGCGTTGATGGGGTCCGGGTTGGCGTTGCTGACCCAGCTGACGACCGCCAGCGGCTACTTCCCGCTGCTGTTCGTGGCGATGCTGTTGATGGGGCTCGGTATCGGGCTGGCGTTCTCGCCGCTGAACGTGATCATCATGTCGAGCGTGCCGCCGAGCGACGCGGGTGCGGCGGGCGGTGCGCTGCAGACGCTGCAGCAGACCGGTTCCGCGCTCGGCCTGGCCATCCTGGTCACGGTGTTCGGCACGGCGGCGCGGGGCGCCTCGGGATCGGCGCAGCAGGTCCTGGTCAGTGGCACCACGACGGCGTTCGCCGCGGCGGTCGGCGTCGCGGTGCTGACCTTCCTGGTCGCGCTCACCTTCCGCAGTAACCGATCGACCACCTGATCTCTTGGCCGCCCAGCCGGCGGTCCAGCGCCCACACGTGGCACTGGACCGCCGGCTTTCCGGCATCTCCACGCGCTGGTCGCGGCGCCACGTACACTCCCAGCGTTCGGGAGGTGTCGTTGCAGTTCGTGGTGTTAGGCGAGGTCAGGGCGTGGCGCGGGGAGCAACCGCTGCCGCTCGGACCGCCACAGCGTCGGGCCGTGCTCGCGGCCCTGCTGCTGCGTGCCGGTAGCGCGGTAACCGCGGCCGAATTGGTCGAGGGGATCTGGGGTGCCCGGCCGGTGCCGCGGGCGATCGCCGCGCTGCGCACCCATGTCGCGCAGTTGCGCCGGACGCTGGAGCCCGATCGGGTGGCGCGCGGTCCGGCGACGATGCTGGTGTCCATCGGGGACGGCTACGCGCTGCGGATACCGCCGGGATCGACCGACGTGGCGGAGGTGGAGCGGCTCGTCGCGGCGGCCGGACACCTGCGCGACCGTCAGCCCGCCGCTGCGCGCGCGAATCTTGTTGCCGCACTTGGTAAATGGCAGGGCACCGCGCTGAGCGGGCTGCCGGGCCCGTTCGCGGAGCGGCAACGCTCCCGGCTGGAGCAGTGGCGGCTGGCCATCCTGGAGGATCGGCTCGCCCTCGACATCGAGACCGGCCACAGCTCCGATGCCGTCGCCGAACTCGGCGCGTTGATCGAGGAATATCCACTGCGCGAACGGTTTCGGGCGCTGCTGATGACCGCGCTGTACCACTGCGGCCGCCAGTCCGACGCCCTCGACGCCTATGGGCAGGCACGCCGGGCCCTGGTGGACGGCGTCGGCGTCGAGCCGGGGCCGGAGCTGACCGTGCTGCACGAGCGGATCCTGCGCGGCGCGGTGCCCGCGATCGGCGAATCCCGCACGCCGGTCGAACACGGCACCGAACCGGCGCCCGCCCAATTGCCGCCCGACATCGCGGATTTCACCGGTCGCGAACGGCTGGTCGACGACTTGGCCGCGCAGCTGACCGACGCGGGCAGTGCGGTGGCGATCTCCGCGGTCGGCGGCATGGGCGGTGTCGGCAAGACGACCCTTGCCCTGCACGTCGCGCACCGCGTGCGAGATCGCTTCCCGGACGGGCAGTTGTACGCGAACCTGCACGGCGTCGACCCGGTACCCGCTCCCTCCGGCACCGTACTCGGCAGCTTCTTACGCGCGCTCGGCATCGCCGAGGGCGACCTACCGTCCACCGTCGACGAACGCGCCGCCGAACTGCGAACCCGATTGTCCGGCAAGCGAATACTGATGGTGCTCGATAACGCTCGGGACTACGCACAGGTGGCGCCGCTGCTCGCCGGGTCGGCGGTGCTGATCACCAGTAGGTCGGCGCTGACCGAGCTGCCCGCGGTGACCCGTACCCGGCTCGACGTGCTGGAGACGGCGGAGGCGATGGCGCTGCTCGTTCGCATCCTCGGCGCGGAACGCGTTGCCGCCGAGGCATCCTCGGCGCGGGAGGTGGTCGCGCACTGTGGCCTGCTGCCGCTGGCGGTGCGCATTGCCGGTGCCCGGCTCGCGGTCCGGCCGCAGTGGACGATCGCCTCGTTCGCCGACCGGCTCGCCGACGAGAAGCGCAGGCTGACCGTGCTGAAGACCGGCGAGCTCGCGGTCGAGGCGGTCTTCCGGCTCGGCTACGGGCAACTGTCCGACGCGCAGGCCAAGGCCTTTCGCACGCTGGCGCTCGTCCAGGTGCCCGATCTGTCCATCGACGGCATCGCGGCGATCCTCGGCATCTCCCCGCTCGACGCGGAGGAGGTGTGTGAGTCATTGGTCGACCTCAGCCTGTTGGAGACCACCGCGCCCGGCCGCTATCGATTCCACGATCTGCTGCGGCTTTTCGCGCGCGAGGTGGCCGACGAGGACGAAGCCGCCGTGCTGGTCCGGGTGCTCGACTACCACCTGGCCAGCGCGAAGAACCTGCTCAGCGCGATCGACTACAGCAACACGACCCGGCTGCTCGTCGCGACCACCGTCCCCGGCCGCGCGTTCGACAGCGGCTCGGAGGGCCAGGCGTGGAACGACATCGAACGGCCGGTCGTCATCGCGTTGCATCAGCAGGCGGCGCGAGTTGGCGGCCGCGCGCTCGACGTGGCGGCCGATCTGGCCTGGGTGATGGCCGAGTTGATGGACGCGGGCACCGGCGCGCGCGAGCTCTCCCGCGCGCTGGAGTCGTTGCTGGACACCGCCATTGCCCAAGACAACCTGGCCGCCGAGCGGCGGATCAGGACCGCGCTCGGCGCGCTGCTGCAGGTGGGGCTCGGCGAGGTCGAGGCGAGTCTGCCGCACCTGCGTGCCGTCTCGGGCCCGCCGGCCAACGATGCCGACCGCAGGTTGTCGGTGCTCGCCTCGGTGCTGCTCGGCGTCGCGGCGCGGCGGCTCGGCGATGCGGACGCCTCGCATCGGCATTTCGAGCACGCGACGCAGCTCACCCGCACCCTCGGCGATCGGTCGATGGAGGCGTGGTGCCTGGCCCTGGTGACCCGAACCTATTGCGAGGCAGGACAATACGACGAGGCGGTGGCGATGGCGGAGCGGGCCATCGCGCTCGCGCGGGAGTCGTCCAATCCGGTGGCGCTCGGCTGGGCCACTCATGAACTGGCCGCCACGCTATCGATGCGCGGCGAGCATCGACGCGCGATCGAGCTCGGTACCGAGGCGGTACGCGCGGCGCAGCGCAACGGGGTACGACTGTGGGAGGGCTGGGCGCGCACCAGGCTGGCGCAGATCCACCTGCAGGCGAGCAATGTGGCCGAGGCGGAGACGAACGCCGCCGCCGCGCTGCACCTGCTGACCAAGGCCGCCGACCCGATCGACCGGGCGCGGGCGATGGCGTTGCACGCCGCCGCGCTGGCGGCGCGGGGGCGGCCGGTACGCGCCGAGCAGGAGTTCCGGGAGTCCGCCGAGATCTTCAGTCGCGCAGGACTTTCGCCGCCGACCGTCGACCGGCTGTTCGGCCCCGGCGCGGAGGGACCCGGCGGCGCCGAATAACGAACGTTTATTCGATATTTATCGGCCGCTGAACGGCGGCTGGCACCCTGCTTTGTCGATGCGACCACCATCGCCAATGGTGCGCAGGAGATGGGTCGTGCGGACTCGCGACCGCCGGAACTGGGACCGAGCGGTCGGTCGGGTCCGCGCCGACTCGCGCTCGAGGGGTGCGTGAGGCGTTGCGCGGACCCGTTCCGGCCCCCATCGCCGGTGCGACAGATCAGATTCCCTTGTACAGGTGATGATATCGACATCACCGAGCGACCGCTGGTGAATCGTCAGCGCCGAAATCCTTTGGGCAGCGCGGCGATCCGGCCGCGATGGCGTTCCTGCAGCTCGCGGGAGCGACGCAGGAAATCCAGCACGATTCCCAGTTCGTCGGCGGTGTAGCGCGCAACGTCGGCCGCGCCCTCCTCGGCGATGGGGCCGTAGATCTCCCATGCCTTCGCGGCGGCCGCCGGGGTGATCCGGACCAGAACCTTGCGCCGATCCCCCGGTTCGGGATGCCGGACGACGTAGTCGAGCTTGGCGAGGCGATCCAGCATCGTGGTCACGCTGCCGCTGGTCAGGCCGAGCGCGGTCGCGAGCGCACTCGGCGTCGAGTCACCCGCCAAGAGAATCTCCAGGCAGCTCAGGTCGGTCCGATTGACACCGAGGACGGTGGCGGCGGCCGAGTCGACCGCATCGACTGCGGCCTGCAGCGTCTGCGATTCGCGTCCTACCTGCTCACGCAGGGTTTCCAAGTTTTCTCTTGACATTCAAGCCTCTTGACGGTCAAATTACTTATGTCTTGATTATCAAGATACATCAGGGGCGTAGCAGAACTTCGGAGGCACACCATGAAGAAGGCGTTGATCATCGGCGGCGGGATCGCCGGGCCGGTCACGGCGATGGCGCTGCGGCAGGCGGGGCTGGAGCCGATCGTCTGCGAGGCCTACCAGGAGGCGGCGGCCGAGCAGATCGGCGCGTACCTGACGGTCGCGGTGAACGGGCTGTCGGCGCTGTCGCTACTGGATGCCGAGCGCGTCGTGACGGAGACGGGACATCCGACCGGCACGCTGTCGTTCTCGACCAGCGGCGGCAAGCACATCGTGGACATGCCGATCGGCGGCACCCTGCCGGACGGCACCACCACGCACAGCGTCAAGCGGCGCGACCTGTATCGCGCGCTCAATGCCGAGGCGGCGCGGCGCGGCGTGCGCTACGAGTACGGCAAGCGCCTGGTCGACGCGACGCCGACCGCCGATGGCGGGGTCAGCGCCCGGTTCGCCGACGGCAGCACGATCGACGCCGACGTGCTGATCGGCGCCGACGGAATCCGCTCCCGCACCAGGGAAATCATCGATCCGACCGCACCGGAGACGCACTACCTCGGCATCTACGGGCTCGGCGGATTCGTCACGAACCGGGCCCTGTACGCCGAACTCGGACTCCGGCCGGGCATCTACAGCATGATCTTCGGCAAGAAGGTGTTCTTCGGCTACCTGGTCGCGCCGGACGGTGAAATCTGGTGGTTCGCCAATGTGCCACGGGCGGAAGAACTTTCGCGCGCGGAGTCCGCCGGCACGTCCGTGTCGCAGTGGCGTGATCAGCTCGTCGAGCTACTGCTGGTCGACAACACCCCGGCCGCCCGGATCGTCGGCGCGACGCCGGATCACACCTTCGTCCCCGGCTTCAACCAGTACGACATGCCCTCGGTGCACACCTGGCACAACGACAACATGGTCATCGTCGGCGACGCCGCGCACGCCGTGGCCTCCTCGTCCGGTCAGGGAGTCGCCATCGCGGTGGAAGACGCGGTGACACTGGCGATCTGCCTGCGCGACGTCCCCGATACCGCCGCCGCTTTGGCGGAGTACGAGGCCCGTCGCCGCGACCGGGTCGAACGTGTCGTCCGGCACGGCGCGGAGACCAGCGGCGACAAGGCGTCCAACGGGTTCGGCCGGTTGCTCGTCCGCCTGCTCACCCCGTACTTCCTGAAGAAGGCTGCCAAAACCGGTGTCGCGCCGTTGAGTTGGATGTTCGACTACCGCATCAGCTGGGATACCGACGCTCAGAGCGCGACGACGAGTTTGCCGGTGGCAGCGCCGGATTCCATGTAGCCGTGGGCTTCCTGGATCTGGTCGAGGGTGAAGACGCGGTCGATGGGGATGGTGATCCGCCCGTCGGCGGCCGCGTCGATGAAGTCTTGCAGCACCTCGGCGGGCAGGTCGCTCGCGTCGCCGCCGTAGGCGGTGAGACGGACGCCCTGCGGGAGATAGCCGAGGGGATAGAAGTTCTCGACGATCCACTCGTTGGACAGCATGCCGGTGAAGCAGACCACGCCCTGGATCCTGGTGGCGCGCAGGGTATCCGGCAGGGTTGGGGTGCCGACGAGTTCGAGGGCGGTATCGACACCGCCGGGGCTGATGTCGCGGACCTGGTCGGCGACCGTACCCGTGTCGATCAGCACGTGGTCGACGCCGAGTTGTTTCAGCGCGTCGGCCTTCGCCGGATTCCGCGTGGTCGCGAAGACGACCATGTCGCGCTGTTTGGCGAGGATCGCGGTGGCCGCGCCGACCGAGGAGGTGCCGCCGCGGATCAGGATCGATTGGCCCGGTCGGCCATCGAGCCCGATGGTCAGCGAGCCGTAGGCGGTCTGCAGCATCTCGGGGACCGCGCCGAGGGTGGACCAGTCCAGTGTGCTGGTGAACGGAATGACCTGGGCCGCAGGGACGCAGGTGTACTCGGCGTAGCCGCCGTCGAAGGTCCGGCCCATGCCACCCATCATCGCGACGACCTGGTGGCCGACCTCGAATTCGCCAGTGGGACAGGCGACTACGACACCGGCCGCCTCGATGCCGGGCACCCGGGGGAAGGTGACACCTTCCGCCAGACCGAGTCTGGTGTGTAGTTCGGATCTGTTGAGGCCGAACGCCTTCACCTGGATGAGCACCTCCCCCTGCCGTGGCTGCGGGACAGGTAGCTCTCTTATCTGCAAGGCCGCCAATGGGCCTGGGCCGTCCAGTACGACAGCCCGCATAGTGGTGGGAAGCGCGGACATTCGATCACTCCTTCTCGAGCTCCGCCGTCGGTGCGGCAGACAGGTTGGCGGTGCGGAGCAGCCGCAGGGTGGCGTCGAGCCGGTCCACGGAATCGGTGCCGAGCACCGCGCCGATCCGCTCGGCGAGTTCGGCCTCGACTGTCGCCGTTGCCGCACGCAGCAGGCGTTCACCACTGCGCGTCAAGGTGATTCGCGACGAGCGACCGTCGGCGGGGTCGCGCTGCCGTTCCGCGTGGCCCGCGGCCTGCACCCGGTCGACGACCTTGCTGGCCCCGCCCTCGGTGATGGTCATCGCCTCGGCGATATCCCGCACCCGCGCCCCGCCGGGCCGGTCGGCGACCCGCATCATTTCGAACCAGGGCAGCGGCATCGCATGGTCGTCACGTAGCCGGCGCTCGACGGCGTTCCACAGCAGGATCTCCACCCGCACCAGTTGGTCGAACAGCTCGACCAGGGGCGCTTCCACCACGAGTTGCTCCATTCCACGTCATGCTTCTGATCCGTTTGACGCCGATGTTCCGCCTACAATCGTCAGAAACTCCATTCTATGGAATGAAACTTACCTAAGCGCGTCAGTATTCCGCCAGGATTTCGGTATCGTCGGGCTGGTGACCGGGCTGCGACGAGCTGGAATCTTCTTCGGAGCCCTGCTCGGCCTGGTCGTGCTGATCGGGCTCGCGGGTCTGCCGGTGTACGTCTATCCGCAAACCGATCCACTGCGTAAGGCCGACGCCATCGTGGTGCTCGGCGGCACCGCCTACGAACGCTTCGACGTCGGGCTCGACCTCGCCGAGCGGGGATACGCTCCCACGCTGCTGATTTCGCGGTCCACCGGCCTCGACGACCATGAGATGGACAAGTACTGCGCGGGGAAGTTCGACTTCACCGTCAGCTGTTTCGTCCCCGATCCGTGGACCACCGAGGGCGAGGCGCACGAGATCCGGCGGCGGGCGCAGCTCTACGGCTGGCATCACATCATCGTGGTGACCTACACCCCGCATGTGTCGCGGGCGCGCTACATCGTGTCGAAATGCTTCGACGGCGAGCTCACCATGGTGGCGAGCCCGAGCGATTCGGGGCTGCGGTTCTGGGCGTGGATGTACCTCAGGCAGTCGGCGGGCTACCTGCGGGCGTTTTTGTCGCCGGGATGTTGAGCGGGCTCACAGCTCGACGGCCGAACTTCGCCTAGTCTTTCGCCTCATGGACGAAACGACCAGCGAACCCGCAGGCGCGCACCCGCACGAGCCCCACGCCGAGGGGCTGGCGTCCAAGCTGAACTGGTTGCGCGCCGGGGTGCTCGGCGCTAACGACGGCATCGTGTCCACGGCCGGGCTGGTGGTCGGTGTCGCCGCGGCGACGACGAGTACCAGCGCCATCTTCACCGCGGGCATCGCGGGACTGTCGGCGGGCGCGATCTCGATGGCGGTCGGCGAGTATGTGTCGGTGAGCACGCAGCGCGATTCCGAGCGGGCCCTGCTCGCGAAGGAGCGGCGCGAGCTGCGCGACGAGCCGGAGTTCGAGCTGGCCGAGTTGGCGGGTATCTACGAGCGCAAGGGACTGTCCACGGCCACGGCACGCATGGTCGCCGAGGAGCTCACCGCGCACGACGCGTTCACCGCGCACGCCGAGGCCGAGCTGGGGCTCAATCCCAACGAGCTGACCAACCCGTGGCAGGCGGCGGTCTCCTCGGCGGTGTCGTTCACGCTCGGCGCACTGCTGCCGTTGCTCGCCATCCTGCTGCCGCCGGTTTCGGTGCGGATTCCGATCACCTTCGCCGCGGTGCTCGTCGCGCTCGCGGCCACCGGTTCGGTGAGTGCCCGCCTCGGCGGCAGCGGGCACGGCCGGGCGGTGCTGCGCGTGGTGATCGGCGGGGCGCTGGCCATGGCGGTCACCTACGGCATCGGGCAACTGGCGGGCGTCGCCGGGATCTGATGCACTGGAGGGGATTTCCAGCACATCAGATCCCGAGCGAATCGACGGTCAGGCAACGGCACCGACCGGCTGCGCCTCGAAAGTGGCGTCGAGCCAATCGAATACCCGCTGGTTGGTCAGCAGCATCGCGCCCATGTGGCAGTGTGCGCCCGCCCCTTCGGCGTTCGTACCGACGATCAGCTCCTTCTGACAGGTGAGCGCCGCGTAGACGCGCTGCGCCTCACCGCGGAAGAAAAGATCGTTCTCGGCGTCCAAAACCAGTGTCGGGCAGTTGATCTGGTGTGCGACGCCGTCCAACGTGTACGGCTTGGTCTTGCGGACATAGTCGGCAGGCGAGTCGGCGCCGAAGGTCCAGGTGCCATTGCGCAGTGCCCACCGAGCGGTGGTGCTGAATGCCATGACCATTCCGATGACCGGGAGCGCTTCGGCGTCACGTCCGGCTTCGACCCACTTGGCGAGGAACTCGGGCAGCGAGTTCATGTTGCCCGCGTGGTAGTCGAAGAGACCGTCATTGAGCACCAGCGCGGCGAGCCGGTGCTCGAAGGCGGCGGCGCGGGCGACCAGGTAGCCGCCGAGACTGTAGCCGTACAACGCGATTCGCGCCGGATCCACCTCCGGCAGGCTGAGCGCGTAGTCGACCACCGGGGTGATGACGGCCTCCCAGTCGGGCCGGAAGGTGAGGCCCTGCTCGCGGATCGCCGCGCCCTGGCCGGGGCCGTCGAAGGCGAGCACCTGATAGCCGCGCTCGACCGCTGCGGCGGCCAGCACGAACCAGGCCTCCTCCAGGGTGGAGTCGAAGCCGCTGTTGAAGATCACCGTCGGGCGCGGCGCGCCGGAATCGTCGACGAGAAAGAGGTAGCCGGGAAGGGCGGTGTCCTGGAACGGAATCGACACCGAGCGCACCGGGGTGTCGAACAATTCCGCTGCCTGCGCGAATGTTTCGCGCGATCGGTTGGACAGGTCGCGGGCCTCGGCGTCCTCGGCCGGGTTGTCGCGGCGGTAGAACTCGGCGGTGCGGTAGTAGTTCGAGGCGCGCAGTAGGGCCTGGCGGGCGCTGACCCTGCGGCCCTTCGCCAGGCAGTCGGCGCCGATCGCGTGCACCCGCTCGGCGGTGGCGCGCCACTCGCGCAGCCAGGCCGCCTCGTCGCCGTCGGTGATCCGGCTCGCGGTGGCCAGCACCTCGCCCAGCTCGGCGCCGCCGTAGCTGGCGAAGCCGGCCGCGCGCAGCGCCTCGAAGTCGAAGGACTCGTCGTCGAAGAGGAATTTCATGGTTCTGCCTCGCTATTAACGTCGATACGGTTGCGTTTCGTCGTACGAGAAGAACGGTACGACGATCAACGACGAAACGCAACCGTGTCGACGTTGTTAGGATGCAGACATGACAGACACCCGCCCCGACCGCAAGCGCGTCCCCGCCGGGGCCGCGGTGCTGCAGCCACAGGTCACCACCGCGATCACCAGCGCGGCGTTCACCGAGTTGGCCGAGGTCGGCTACGGCAAGCTGACGATGGAGGGGATCGCGCGGCGCGCGGGCGTCAGCAAGCCGACGCTGTATCGGCGGTGGGCGACCAAGGAGCAGATGGTGCTCGCGCTCGTCGAGCAGGTCGCGGTGGCGGCCGCCGAGGTGCCCGACACCGGGTCGCTACACGGCGATCTGCGGGCGTTTCTCGAGGTGACCGCAGGTGGCTTCAGCCATCCGCTGGCCGCGCGGATCATCCCCGACCTGCTGGCCGAGGGCATCCGCACGGCTGCGGTCGCCGACGCATTGCAGGCCGTCGGGCACAGCCGGCGCGAGAAGGTCGGGCAGCTGCTGCGGCGCGGGATCGATCGGGGCGAACTCCCGGCGGACCTCGATACCGAGCTCGCCTTGGACCTGTGCATCGCCCCGCTGTTCTGGCGGCAGCTGATGGGCGGCCAGCCGACCAGGCCCGATTACCTGGATACCCTGACGAACACACTGATCGCGGCGTTCCGCGGCTGAGGCTGCCGCGCGGCCAGTGCGGCACTCGTGGGCTACTGGCAGGACGCGTGGAAAGCGTCAGGGCCGGTGTTGACCGAGGGGCTTGCCCCCGGTCAACACCGGCCATCAGGTCAGCGCTTGAACGCGGCCCGTAGTTTGTCCGCGGCGCGTTTCACGTTGCCGCCGGCTTGTTCTCGACGCCCTTCGGATTCCAGGCGGCGATTTCCCATCGCCCGGCCGAGGTATTTCTTCGCATTGCCCCTGGCGGCCTGCACCTGGTGCGCGATTCTGTCTTCGAACTTGGTCATGATCGGCACCTAGTAATACCAGCGCCGACCACCGACCGGGCGGCCCACCGATCCGGCGACCATCAGCACGAGGCCGATGACGAGGATGATGACGCCTGCGGTGGTGAGCAATCCGATTCCGAGCAGCCACCCCGCGATGAGGAGGACAAGTCCGAGAACAATCATGGTCGTATTTCCTTTTCTCGATGACTATTTCGACGCCGGCGCCTGCACGCGAGGCGTGCTCGCGGCGCGCGGTGTGTCTCCGGCGGGAGTCGTGGCCGGACGGCGCACGAACCGACTCCAGACGGGTTCGCGGTGCGGCTGCGGTACGGGCTCCTTGCGGACCGGCGGTGTGCCGCCCGCTAGATCGCGCCGGACCGCCGCCATTTCGCGGCGGGATTGCCTGAGCTCGCGACGTGCCGCCATGCTGCGGCGCGACACCCGCCAGACACCGGTCAGCAGGAGAGCAAGACCCGCCGTGCCGATGGCGCCGAGGACGATGCCGTAGCCGAACAGCAAACCGCTGGAGCCGTGGAAGTGGTAGTCGAAAACGGCGAAATCACTTGGTAGGAAGTTGGCTTCGCCGTTGTTGGCCACCACGCCGGCGACTCCGACGATCACTGCTGCGATCAAGACGACGAGCCCGATGATGATGATCATGACAATCCTGTTGTGTCGAGTTGTATGACATCCCGGCTATTCCCGGGGACACGACGACCAAACGTAGGGAATCGAACTCGACTGTTCGCCGGCGTTTACCGCCGTCGAATCGGTCTATTCGATGGTCATGAGTTCGTACACTTTCTCCTTGCCCAACGTCACCCACGAGTCCGCCTCCGCCATCGAGTCCACGTTGCGCGGCGTCAACGGCGTCGATTACGTCGACATCAACGTGCCGTCCGAGTCCGCCACGGTCAACTCCGACCTCACCTATAACGAGGTGCTCGAGGCGATCCGCAATACCGGCGTGGCCGCCAGCTGATCTTGTTGTCCGCCTGGCCAACTCGCTGACGGCGGATTCAGCGCCTACCCAGATCGAGACGCCTGGTTACCCGGTCCACGAGATCCGGTGGCATGCCGGGTTCGCGGCGGGCGTTGAGGGCTTCGCGGCGACCCGCTTCGACAACGTCCTCGCGGATGCCGCGTAACCTCTTGGCCAGCTTCACGTTTCGTGCGACTTCCGACTTGGCATCGGCGTCGGCGGCCTGCGGGTCGGCGCGCGTCATGCGTTGGCGGAAGCCGTCGCGGAGTCGCTCGTAGACGTCCTCGGGTAGATCTTGTTCGGCGGCAATCTCTTTCAGCCGGGCCATCTCCGCCTTGATCACCCGCTCCCACAGCTGGCGTTCGAGTTCGCGCTCCTTCTGCGTGTCCGCGTGCACACCGGTCAGTCGAACGACGAGCGGCAGCGTCGGTCCCTGCAGCAGCAGGGTGAACAGGACGACGACGAACGCCGTGAACAGTATTTCGGTGCGACCGGGGAAGTCCTTGCCGTCGTCGGTGACGAACGGAATAGCCAGCGCCAGCGCGACAGTCGCGACGCCGCGCATCCCGGCCCACCAGGTGACGACCGTCTCCCGCCAGGTGTAGGGCTCATCCGCGTTGGGCCACCAGGCTCGGCCGATCGCCCAGGTGGTGAGGAGCCAGACCAGGCGGAGGGCGACCACGACGGCGACCACCGCGGCCGCACCGCCGAGCAGTTTCGGCCAATCATGGCCCGTCGCATCGAGTACCGCGCCGAGCTCCAGGCCGATGAGGCCGAACGCGAAGCCGCTCAACAACATTTCGATGATGTCCCAGAACGAGGCACCGACCAGCCGGTAGTCCGAGTCGGCGAACTCGGTGACGGCGTCGGTCAGATACAACGCGCAGACCAGCACGGCGAGCACACCGGATCCGTGCCACGCCTCGGCGAGGCCATAGGCGGCGAATGGCAGCAGCAGGCTCAGCGCCACCTGCCAGGTCGCCTCCGCGAGATAGTTGGTCAACCGGCTGCCCGCCCAGCCGAGCACCAGCCCGACGGCGATCGCGACCACCGCCGAGATGACGAATTCCGCGGCGGCGTGCGGCGCGGAGAACTTGCCGGTGACCACGGCTTGGACCGCAACGCCATAGATGACGATGGCGGTGACGTCGTTGAACAGCCCCTCCCCGCCCAGCACCACCACCAGGCGGCGCGGCAAGCCGAGACTGCCCGCCAATGCGGTCGCCGCGACCGGATCGGGTGGTGCGACCAACGCACCCAACGCGACGGCGGCCGCGATCGGCAACGCCGGGTACCAGGCATGGAACACGGCGGCCACCGCGGCGGCCGTCGCAATCACCAGGCCGAAGGCACGCAAGGCGATCAAGCCCCAGTTCTCCGCGAACTGCCGCCACGAGGTCCGCCGCGACGCCGCGTACAACAGCGGCGGCAACACCAACGGCAGAATCAAATCCGGCGGGATGTCGATCCGCGGAGCGAACGGAACCAGCGCCACCACACACCCGAACACCGTCATCAGCACCGCCGACGCCACCCCGAGCCGCTTACCCAGCGGCTCGGCGAAGATCGCGGCAAACAAGATGACGAACATCAGCACCAACTGGTCCATGACCGTCCAGTCTGCGATGCCGGTCCGGAGTTGCCCGCCCGGCGCGCCGTACCGAGGCCGCCGCGATTGCCAGTCGATAGCGAACTACCTGTCGGCGGCCGGTATCGGACCATCGAGAAGTCTTGGCGCGCATGCGAGATGATGATCGGGTGACGGACGTATTCGCTGCCGGATTCGCGGCAGATCCGTGGCCGACGCTCGAGCGGCTGCGAGCCGACGGTGGGGTGCACCGGATTCGGACGCCGGATGGGCCGCCCGCGTGGCTGGTGACCAGGTATCGCGATGTACGCGCGGGGCTGCTGGACGACCGGCTGCCGGTCGACATTCGCCGGGCAGTCGGCGAGGACTATCGCGGTTTCGCACTTCCGAAACCATTGGACACGCTCGTCCTGGCCGAGCCTGCCGACCATGCGCGCATGCGCCGGATCGTGACGGGCGAACTCTCGCCGCGACGGCTGACAGAGTGGACACAGCTAGCTCCCGGATTGATCGATTCCTTTCTGCAAGAACTGGATTCGGGCACCGAAGTCGACCTCGTCGAGCAACTGGCCGTCCCGCTCCCCGCCGCCGTACTCGGCGAACTCCTCGGCTTGGCCGAGGCCGAACGCGAAAGCTTGCTCGGCTGGGCCAATTCGACGCTGCTCGCCTCGGCCACTCCCCCGCGCGCCAGAGACACCCTGACCACCATGCTCGAGATCATCACCGCGACAACGGAACAGGCGCGGGCAACGCGTGCCGACACGCTGCTCGGCAGACTCGTCGCCACGCACGACGATACCGGCGCACCGTCCGCCGACGAGCTCGCCGGTCTGCTGTTCTATCTACTCTTCGTCTGGTACGAGGTCCTCGTAGACCTGGTCGCCGGATCGGTGCTGACCCTGCTCGACCGCCCAGACCAGCTGCGGATCCTGCGCACCTCGACGGAAAAGCATTCCGCGGTAGACGAATTGCTGCGCTACCTGTCGCCCCAGGTCCTGGCCGGCCCACGCTTCGCCACCACCGACCTGACCATCGGCGGCCAAAACATCCGCACCGGCCAAACAGTCCTCCTGTGCCTCGCCTCGGCCAACCACGACCCCGAAATCTTCGACCGCCCAGACGAATTGGACCTCACCCGCGCCCCGCACGCGCAACTCGGCCTGGGCTACGGCCTCCACGCCTGCCTAGGCAACGCCTTGGTCCACACCCTCACCGCCACAGCCCTCGACCGCATCTTCACCCGCTGGCCAAGCACCGCACTAACCGTCGACGAACGAGACATCGACTGGCGCTCGGGCTTCCGACATCGAGGACCGCTCACACTGCCGGTGAAGCTCGGCTGACCCGTGGTAGGTCAGCGGTATCGGACGGGTTCTGGTGTGCGGCGGGCGGGGACTAGTTCCCACCAGGTGATGCAGCGCCAGAGCCATTCGAGCGGGCCGTAGTAGAAGAGTTTCAGCCATGCCCAGCTGGTGATTGCCTGGATGGTGATGATGGCGGCGGCCAGGCACAGGAGGATGCCGTATTTGTCAGAGCCGGATAGGTGTAGGTGGGGTTCGGCCAGGAGGATCAGGGCGGTTGCGGAGATGTAGTTGGTGAGGGCCATTCGGCCCATTGGTTCGAGTACCTCGGAGAGGACTGCGCCGGTTTCAGTGCGGAGGATGAGTAGTAGGCCGGTCAGGTAGGTGAGGGCGCCTAGTAGGCCTGCTATCGGGGGTGCAGTGCTGACCAGGAGGTCCAGGTAGGGGGTGCGGTATTCCCACATCGCTGTCAGTACTGCGGCGGGAAGGGCTAGGGCGAAGACTGCGGTGAGTTGCCAGGTGCGTTCGTCGAGGGTGTCGGCGAGGCCGTAGCGGTCGGCGGCCAGGCCGAGGAGGAAAAGGCCTGGTACGAGAGCGAGGCCGCCGCCGAGGGTTAGGGCGACGCCGATGGTGGCGGCGAGGCCGGCGACCAGGATTGCCAAGCGCGGCAGGCTCGTTGCGGGGAGCAGGATCACCAAGCCGACCAGTGCGTAGGGCAGTAGTGCTTCGCCGGGTTGGAATTGGTGGTGGACGAGGCCGAGAACGCCGAGGGCGACCAGGCGGCGGATCAGGATGAGGCGGGGGCGATCGGTGCGTTGCGCCGCGCGGTTGAGGAACAGCGCGAAGCTCAGGCCGAACAGGAACGAGAAGATCGGGAAGAAACGGCCCTCGAACAGGACCGAGAGCAAGTGTCGCAGTGGGACCATCTCGCCGGGTGCGCGCACCTCGGCCATGTCGGTGAGCTGCCAGATGTTGACCACCAGAATTCCGCACAGGGCGAATCCGCGCACGGCGTCGAGCTCGTGGATGCGGCCGGTGTCGTGGTGCATGGGTCTCAAACTAATAATCACCGGCGCCGGAACCACGCTTCTTCGGCGTGATGTCGCGCATATACTTCATGCGCTAACTGTTTGTGCGTTAATCTTGATGGCAGTTCGACAGGAGGCCCAGATGGACGATCCGCTGCAGCTCGACCGGCAGGTGTGCTTCGCGTTGGCCGTGGCCAATCGCGCGGTACTCGGCGTCTACCGGCCGCTGCTGGAGCCGCTCGGGCTCACCCACCCGCAGTATCTGGTGATGCTCGCGCTGTGGGGCGAGGCGCCGATGTCGGTGAAGGCGATCGCCGAGGCGATCCAGCTGGACTCGCCGACGCTGTCGCCGCTGCTCAAGCGGTTGGAGAGCGCCGGGCTGATCACTCGCGAGCGGGACAGCCGCGACGAACGGAACCTGGTGGTGAACCTGACCCAGGCCGGTGTCGCGATGCGCAAGCAGGCAGAGCGGATCCCGCCCGCGGTGGTCGAGCGACTCGGCGTCACCCTCGCCGATCTCGAGGAACTGCGCGAGGTGCTCACTCGCGTCAACGAGGCCGCGCGCAGGTCCCTGTCGGTCTAGCCCAATTCGCAACACCCGTTAGGAGATTGGCGCATGACCCGAAAAACGCGGCGGCCCAACCCGATCCAGTGGATCGGCTACGCATTCGGGCGCCGCCTGCCCGATTCGATGAGCGACTGGGTGCGCAACGACCTCGCAGGCAAGCACGCGACCAGCCGGCACATCGTGCGCGGCATGATCCCGTTCACCCCGCTGTTCGTCGTCTTCCTGCTCTTCCCCGGCGAACTGTGGTTACGCGGTTCGATGGTGCTGCTCGCCATGCTCCTCGCACTGTTCTACACGGCGGCCTTCATGCCGATGAACCGCGCCCACCGCCTGGCCGAGCACGGACTCCCCACCGATCTGGAGAGCCCCGAACGCACGCGGCGGCGCGCGCTCGAACGCGCGAGATACGCCGCCCAGCACCCGCACTGACCGCCGCGCACGGGTTATTCCGCAGCGCACCGAATTGCCAGCAATTCAGTGCGCGAGTTGATGATTCGTGCGCGGCGTCAGGTGGCGAGTCAAGGTGCGCCCTCAGCGGAATCGCCAGCGCCGACCCCGCCGCAGGGCAGTGGATCGTCCGGGTGGTGCTGTCACTGTTGTTTTGGCCCGCATCCGATCCCGCCACGGAGCGTGCGCGGGTCGAACGGTTCGTCGTGCCCAATTTCGCCGCATAGCAAGCAGACTCAGCGCAATGCCCACGGCGCGATGTCCTGCACCGCGAAGTAGCCGTCGTCGTCGAGATCGTCGTCGTCCACGAAGTCCAGCCAATTGCGCAGCGCGCGAACGAGTGTCCACGCTCTGGCGCGATCGGCGTCGAGGCCGGCGCCGTCGACGATCGCAGCGAACCGATCGTCGATCGACGACTCGGTTCGGCGATTCCAGATCAGTGACAGGGTGGTGAATTCGGGATCGCCGATGAGCGGTTGCGGATCGATCACCAACCAGGGCTCGCGGGTCCCGCCGAGCACGTTCTCGTAGTGCAGATCCTCGTTGGCCAGCAGTCGGGCTGCGCTGGGGCCCAACTGATTACACGCATCGACCGCCGCGTCCAGCAGCTTGCGCGGGAACGGCTCACCGAGGCGCGCCCAGTCCTCGGGAAGTTCGGCGGCGTATCGCTCGGCCTCGTGCCGCAGGTCGCGACTGAGACCGGACGCGGCGGGAATCGCGAGGCGGCGCAGCAGGCCGGTGGCGATCCGCACGGCCTCGTCGATCGGTTCGGTCAGCAGCGACCGGGTCGGATCGAGGCGCTCGAGCAGCAGGACGCCGCGTTCGGGCTCGCTGTCCAGCAATCGCACCGCGCCCACGCCGTCCCAGGCGGCGAGCGCGCGCGGCTCGTCGCGGGTCTCCGGCGTCATGAGGCTCAGTTTCAGCACGACCGCACTGCCGTCCGCCCTGGTGGCAGGCAGCACCAACCCGGCATAGCCATGCATAGCGGGACCATCGAGGCTCAGGTGCCACCGCCGCAGGTACTCCTCGGCCAGCCCGGGCAGCCGGTCCAGGAAGTCCCGCGCCTCCTGCCCCTCATTCCTGGCAAGGCGCTCAGCGAAAAACTCAGGAACAATGTTCACCCATCGAGCCTCTCAGCCGTGTCCAGCCAATTTCACCTCATCGACGGTGCGTCCCCCTGGTCGGCTGGTCGGGTGGCGAACAACGCGGGCACGACAGTCACGACAACGAGCATCTCAGCTGTGTCGATCGATTTTCGATCGTCCTAATTGGGGCCGGGAACGCCGGGCAACGGTGCCGGCGCGGCAGGCGGCGGGACCTGGTTCGCAGGCGGCGCTCCCGGATTTGCCGGCGGCGGTGCCGGATTCACGGGCGGCGGTCCGGGGTTCGCAGGCGGCGGCCCCTGATTCGCGGGCGGCCCGGGATTCGTCGGCGGCTCCGGATAGACAGGCAGCGGAGCGGGCAACGGACCCGCACCCTGGTCTTGCGCGATACAGACCCATTGACCATCCGAGGTCAACGACCACTGCGCGACGATCCCGTCGTGCGAGCAATCATCACCGACCGCGTGCTCGTCGCGCCCCTGCCCCTGCGGCAGGCAGACCGAGCGACCGTCGGGTCCCCGCCCCCACTGGGCCACGATCCCGTCGTGTGAGCAGTCGTCACCGATCCGGTGCACGTCCCCGACCTGTGCCTGCGGGACACAGGCCCACTGACCGCGGCGCAGATCCCACTGCGCGGCGATGCCGCCCGCCGAGCAGTTGTCACCGATCTTGCGCACGGGTTGCGGCACCGGAGCAACCGGCGTCGCCGGTCCCGGACTCACCCGGTTCGGCAGCTGGACGGGCGCAGGGTCGCGGTTGGTCGACAGGCTCGCGGAGGGCGTCGAGGACAACGCCTTGTCGTCCTTCGAGTCTTCACCCGACCGCAACAGCAGCCCGACCGCGACCACCAGCACCAGCCCCGAGGCGAGTACCGCCGCGATGACCAGGCCGCGATTGTCGGGGCTGTCCTCGGGTTCGTGACTGCCGCCGGGTGTCACCATCGAAACCGCCTTCACTGTCGGACAGGGAAATGTCGGTACGAATGTTGATCTTCACGGCACGCTACCCGAAGGTTGCTGTATCGATGCTCGAATTATGGGAATTTCATTTATGCAGGTAGAGGCCATTTACGAGAATTAGCTACCGGTAAAACTCGTTTGCTGGCTACCTCCGTCGTCCGGATTTGCCGATGCGGGTCACTGCTTGGGCAGCGCGCCCGCCACCCCGCCGACGTCGGCGACTTTCCAGCCGTTGTTCGGATCCACATTCACCGTGTAGGTGACGGTGGTCTGCGCACCCTCGGGCGTCTGGGCGCTGGTCGAGGTGACGTTGAGGAAGACGTTCACCTTGTAGATCCCGTTGTCGGTGTTCATCACCTTGGCGGTGATCGGAGTCGAGGTCGAGGTCCATTTCAGCGGGACCAGGATGTCCTGCAGCTTGGGCGCGGTGGCGTCGAACTTGCCCGCCAGCTGCGGGGTGGTGTTGGTCTTGAGCTTGGCGACCCAGGCGTTGACGTCCTGGAAGTTGATGTTGGAGGCGCCGACCGCGTAGTCGGTGGCGACCTGCTCGGCGTGCTTGTCGGCGGCGGCCGCGGCGTCGCGATCGCTGACGTCACCGCGCGCCGATACCCACAGCGCGGCGAACACCGCGGTCGCGGCGCCCAGCGCCACCAGCGCGGCACCGACCGCGACGGTCGAGACGCGGATCGACACGGTCCGCGCGGCCTTGGCGGGCGGGGCCGCGGTGGGGTCCTCGTCGGCTGTCGGCTTCGGTTCGGTCACAACGTCGTTCGACATCGCGGCCTCCTTTCCTACTTGATAGCGACCCGCACCTTGACGGCGCCGTCGGCGTCGACGTCGGCGAGGGCCTGGGCGATCAGGGCTGAGATATCGATCCGCGGCGCGGCCGAGACGGTCGCGTCGACCAGGGGCCGCAGGATCGGCGCCAGCGAACTCAGCTCCGGTTGGAGCTCGCGCAACGCGGCGATGGTCTTCTCGGTGAACGGAGCGACCCCGTTGCCGGTGGTGTACTGATCGATCGGCTCGCCGTCGACCATCGTGCCCACATGGGTGACCAAATTGCTCAGGGCCTCAGCGAATTTGGTCCACTCGGGCGCCGCGGCGCTGAACGACGGGCCGACCCAGTCCATATTGGTTGCCGTGTTCTGCAGGCTGTTGAGCAGCGAGACGATCTGTGGGTTGCGGCTCATGATGGCCGCGGCGAGCAGGTCGCCCGAGCGCGCCAGGTTGGGGATCGCGGCGTCGGTGCCGACCAGGGACTGCTCGGCCGTGCTCACCAGCGAGCCGACCACCTTCGGATCGAGCTGGTTCAATGTCGCGGTGGCCAGCCTGGCGACCTCCGGAATCGACAGCGGCGTACGCACATTCGCGGTCTTCAGCTGCTGACCGTCCCGAATGTACGGTCCGCCATCGGAATTCGGCCGGAACTCGACATACGGCTCGCCGAGCGCCGACAGATGTTCGATGGTGACCACGCTGTCGGTGGGCACCCGGCGGTCGGCGACCAGCTTCATGCCGACCTCGACTCCGCCGACGCTGTTGGTCACCGAGTTGACCCGGCCCACCTCGATGCCGGTGAGCAGCACCGGCGAACCGACGGCCAGCCCACCGGAGTTGGCGAGCACCATGCTGGCGTGGGTGTAGTCGGCCAGCGGATCGACCCGTACCACCCCGAAGGTCAGATAACCCGCGCCGAGCACGATGATGGCGGCGATGCCGCCCAGCGAGGCGAGGTGCCCGAGCTTCATCGGACGACTCCGATCATGCGTAGCGTCTGGATGATTCGATCGGTCTGGTCCTGCACGGGCACCGCGGCCGCGCCGTCGGTCTTGACCCCGACGACGTTCACCTTCGGGCCGCGCTCGGCGAACGGAATGATCTTGTCGCGGATCAGCGAAACCAAAGTCTGCAGATTCGACGGCTGGCTCAGATCCAGCGGCCGGGCCGAGGCCAGCAAGGGCAGGAAGGCCTGCACCGTACCGTCGGCGCTCTTCAGCAACGGGCCGAGCCAGCTGAGCTCGGTGCCGATCGGACCGAGCTGGTTGAAGATCTTGGTCACCCCGATCATGGACGGCGCGATGCCGTTCATCTGATCCACCGACTCCTGGGTCAGCAACTGAGCCAGCTGCGGCCGAATCTCGTGCAGGACATTGGAATTGTTGTCGATGCCGTCGAGCAGCGAATCGAGCTTGTCCAGGTGATTGCCCAGATCGACGGCGTCGTCGGACATGGTCTTGCCGATCTGCGCGGTCCGGCCGACATCTTTGGGCAGTACGTCGTTGAGCTGCTCGATGGTGTCCTGCACCTGCTGCACCGCGCCGCCCTGGGTGAAGGTGGCCAGCGCGGCCATCGTATCTTCCAGCTGCACTGGTGGTTTCGTCTGCGACAGCGGGATGGTGCCGTTCTCCGGCAGCAGCTTGTCGAAGCCGTTCGGCGGCGTGAGCAGCGCGAGATGAATATCGCCGAGCACGGTGTTCTGCCGCAGTTCGGCGCGGGTGGCCGCCGGGAGCCGGACCGATTTCGAGATGCGGGCGTCGACAACCACATAGCCGCCACGACCACCGGCCTTGGCCGAATCCACCACCGACACATCGGAAACCGTGCCGACCTGCGCGCCATTGGCCATGATCTTGGCGCGGGCGGGCAGATTCAGCACGTTCTCGAACTGGATCCGAATGTTGTAGGTGGCACCGGAGACCTCGGCGCCGGGCACGGGAACCGACGAGGGATCGAAGGCACAGCCCGCGGCGGGCAGCACGGCCGCCATGACCACTGCCAGACCGGCAACGAAACGCGCACCGCCCTTGGGGCTTTCGTAGCTGCGCTGAAATACGATGTGCAACCGACCCGTTTCGTCTCGATGGAACTTCATCGCACACCTGCCGATCCGAACACCAGGGCCGCCATATCGACCTTCACCAGACCGCCATCAGCGGTGCAGTGCCCCGGCGCAATGGCATTCGCCGCCGCGCAGACAAGGTCGGCATTCGGCTGTGGAATCGCGACCTTCGGTGGGGCGTAAGCGATTCCGGAGTTGCCGACCGAGCGGAACGCGTCGGTCAGCACCGGCATCATCGACACGACCTGGGCCAGCGAGCCGACCCTGGCGCGCAGGAACTTCACCAGCGGCACGGTGAAATCGAGGGCCTTGCCGAGCGGGCCGCCGAAGGCCGTGGTGAGGTCGTTGAGCACCGGAAGTAGCTGCGCGAGACCATCGATCACATCCGCACCCGGCAGCAGCAGGTCTTCGCGTGCCGTGACGAGCACCGGCGCCAACCGGGTGAACATGGATTCGATGTCGCCCCAATGCTCTTCGACCTTCTTACCGACCGAGGAGAAGGCGTCGAAGACACCGACCAGGTGCGCGATGTCGGCGTCGGGCGAGGCCATGGCGCCGCTCAGCTGGTTGATGATCGCGTTGATCTGCGGGCCGGTGCCCGCGGTGGCGGCGTTCAACTGGGACAAGCCGTTGGCCAGTGCGTTGGGCGTCTTGGAGTCCGGGCCGGAGATCTCCGCCGACAGCTGCGCGACGGCGTTCAATGTCTCGGTGACGCTCTTGGGCGTCATCGTCTTGGTGATGCATTGCGACGAGTTCCAGCGCGCGGTGTTCTTGCCACTCGACACCACGGCCAACTGCCGTGCCGCAACGATGCTGTCGGCCAGCGTGGTGGCGCCCGCGTCGGCGTACACCGGCTTGTCGGCCTCGACGGCGAACTCCACTTTCACCGATTTGCCCTGCGCAGCAATGGAAGTCACCTTGCCCACCGGAATGCCGCGCATGGTCACCTGATTACCGACGTACAGGCCGACGGTGTCCGGCATGATCGCGCAGTAACTCTCGGTTTTCTTCAGCGGATCGAAGGCGATGAAATAACCGACCACGACCAGCACCACCGCGACGGCGGCGCCCGAGACCGACATGAACGCCCGTGAGCCGAGGACCTTGTGCAACATCAGCAATCCCTCCCCGGTAGCGGCACGCACACCCGCGCGATCGCGTCGGGCGGCGCGGTGATGGTCTGACCGGACTGATCGACCGTCACGCCACCGTCCGGTATGACCATCGCCGACACCTTCTGCTGGATGTCCTGCACGGAGCCGATCACCGGATCCAGCCGATTCAGCAGCTCCTCCATCCGCGGCAGCGCGTCGAAGAGCGGCTGCAGCTTCGGCTTGGCCTGCGCGTAGGTCGGCGCGATCGCCGCGGCCTTGCTGATGACCTGCTTCAACAGCCGAATGCCCTCGGCCAGCTCGGCGCGCTTGCTGAGCACCAGGTCCTCCAGCAGGTTGGTGGCCTGCACCAGCTTGCCGAGCGAGCCCTTGGCGCCGTCGTACATCGTGGTGTACTCGTCGGCGTTGGCGATCGCCTTGGAGATCATCACGTGCTGACGATTGAGGTCGTCGACGAAGCTGTTGAGGCTGTCGAGGGTGGTGCGCAACGTGTCGGGCGCCTGCGCCACGGAGGTGCCGAGCGCGGCGAGGTTGCGCCGCAAGGTATCTCCGTCGATCTTGCGCAGCGGCTCGGCCGCGTCCTGGAAGGTCTGCACCAGGCTGTACGGCAGCCGGACCCGGTCGGTCGGAATGTGCTTGCTGCCCAACGGATTCGTCCCCGACGGGAACAGCGCGACATAGTTGCCGCCGACGATGGTGAGCATGCGCACGTCGAGGGTGGACTGGTCGCCGACGAACACGTTGGAGTCGACAGTGAAGCGCATGAGCACCCGATCCGGTTTCAGCTCCAGCGATTTCACCGTGCCGACGCTGATCCCCGCGACGCGGATATCGTCACCGGACTTCACCGACTGCGCCTCGGACAGCTCGGCCGTGTAGGTCTTCTTGCCGAACGGGACGACGAACAGCACGCCTACCCCGATGGCCAGAATCGCCACCAGCGCAACGCCGATCAGCCCCAGCCGGATCTCGCGCCGCTTCTTTTCCGACTCACCGACTACCCGGCGATCGCCGAAGATCTTGCTCAACCAGCGCATACCGCCACCTGCTGTCCTGCGATCAGCACGCCGAATACCTGCGGCACATCGGCTTGTCCCTTGGTGCACTGCGGCTTCCAGCCGGTCGCGCCCGACTTAGGGATGGCCGCGTCGAACCCGGCCAGCAGCCCTGGCAGCTTGTCGAATACCTCGAGGGCCTGCGCGGGATCGGGAAAGATCTTGTGGATCAACGCGTCCACGTCGTCCGGGCTTTGCAGGCCGAGCGCGTCGAACAGGTTGTTCAGCGGCCCGAGCACCGAGGGCGCGGCCGCCGCGAACTGGGCCAGCCCGGTCATATTGGATTGCAGGCCGGAAATGACATCGGCCAAACGGGCCAGGATCGGCACCATGTAGTGGATCTTGCCGCCTGCCGTCTCGTGCAGATCGGACAGATTCTGCAGCACCTTGTCGATCACCGTCTGGCGGTCCTTGACGTGCGCGGCGAGCTTGTCGATGGCCGCCAGCGCGGGCCCGATCCCGTTGCCGTCGCCCTCGATCAGCGCGACCATGCTCGCGCTGAACTGGTTGATCTCTTCGGGCGAGATGGTCGCCAGCACCGGCTTCAGGCCGTTGAACATGCTGGTCACGTCGAACGAGGGCACCGTGTGGTCGGCGCCGACGGTCGCGCCGCCGGGGATGCGCTTGCCCGGCTGCGGCTGTTGCTGCAGGTCGACATAGCGCTGTCCGGTCAGGTTCTGATAGCGGATGGCCAGTTTCGAATTGTCGTAGATCGGCGCATCGGTCTTCAGCGACAACTGGACTCGCGCCTGCGTGCCGTCGAGGGAGAGTCCGTCGACCTTGCCGACCTGCACGCCGTACATGCGCACGTCGTCGCCGACCTTGAGGCCGTTGGCATCGGTGAACAGCGCGGCGTGCTGTTCGGTCGGGCCGGCGACCGGCCGCTTGATCGCCGTGCAGACAATGAACAGCACCCCGATCATCACCGCCGCGAACAGGGCGAGCCGCCATGCGGCGGAACGTACGTTCATCGAGCACCACCCAACAGCGGTGCCAGTACGGGCACCCCGCTCACATCGATCTCGGCGTTCAACACCGGACCGTTCGCAGTGTCCGGCATCGACGCGCGCAGGCGGCGCAGCAGTTCGGTGAGGTCGGCGCCCGACTGACGCGGCTGCGGCACCATCTGTGCGAGCAACTGCAGTACCGGGGCGAGCATGTCGGTGACGCCGGACAGATCGCCGCCGAGCGCGCCGCCGAGGTTCGCGATGCCGGGCAGCAGCCGGTCGGTGTGCATCCGCACGCCCGCGTCGAACGCGTCCCGATTGCCTTGCAGCCGTGGAATATTGCGCAGGATGTACACCATCAGCTCGTTGGCGCCCGCGAAATCACCGGCGCCGTAGAACGCGGGTCCGAGCCGGCCCGCCAGCTCCGAGGGCGGCATCCGCTGGTTGTCGGTCACGATCTGGGCCACCTGGATGATCGACTGGGCGAGCGGGGTGAACGCCTTCATGTTGTGCGAGACCTGGCTGATCACCGTGGCCATCTGCGGGGTGAGCACCGAGTCGCCGGTCTGCGACAGGCTGCGCAGCATGCTGCCCATGGTGGCGTCGAACACCGCGTCGGTGTGGCTGCCGGTCAGGTCGATCACGCTGTCGTCGCGCAGCGCGGACCCGCCGGAGCCGCGGCGCAGGCCGATCTCGCTGATGCCGAAGAGGTTGGCCGGCGCGTAGTCGACCCGCATGCTGTCGTCGAGGCCGTGCAGTTGAGCAGGGTTCAGCCGCAGGGTGATTCGCTGCGTGCCCTGCTCGTCCGGTGCGATCGCGGCGACCGTGCCCACCTGCACGCCGTCCATCCGCACCGGCGTGCCGGCCAGCACGCCGTCGCCGATCTGCTCGGTGTGCAGGGTGATCTGTAAACCGTTGTCGGAGCGCAACTCCCGATACAGCACGGTGACCGCCAAGACAGCGATGATCACGCCGACCGCGATCACGCCGACCAGCCGGGTCTGGTGCTTGTCGATGGCCACTCCGGGCATTCCGTACTTCGGCATCGCCGTTACCCCGTAAAGCTGATCGTCGCGTTGAAGCCCCACAGCACGATGGTGAGGACCATGTCGATGGCCACGATCGCCACCGATGAGGCGCGCACCGCGCGGCCGGAGGCAATGCCGACGCCCTCCGGTCCGCCGGTGGCGAAGAAGCCGTAGTAGCTGTGGATGAGGATGACGACGGTGGCGAAGATGGCCACCTTGATCACTGCGGCGACCACGTCGAACCCGGACACGAATTGGAAGAAGTAATGGTCGTACACGCCACCGGATTGACCGTGCACCAGCGTGATCAGCCCACGGCAGGACAGGTACGCCAGGATCAGCCCGATCAGGAAGGTCGGCACGATCGAGATCGCGCCGGCGATCACCCGGGTGGTCACCACGAACGGCACCGAGCGCAGGCCCATCGCCTCGAGCGCGTCGATCTCCTCGGAGATGCGCATGGAGCCGATCTCGGCGGTGATCCGGCAGCCGGCCTGCGCGGCGAAGCCGATGGCCGCGGCGATGGGCGCGAGCTCGCGCGTAGTGGCGTAGGCGGAGACGATGCCGGTGACCGGGCCCATGCCGAGCATGTTCAGCATGGTGAACGATTCGACGGCGACCGACGCGCCCATCACCAGGCCGAGCACGATCATCATCGGCACCGTGCCGCCGCCGACGATGACCGAGCCGCGGCCCCAGGTCATATCGGAGATGATGCGCAGCATCTCGTCGCGATAGTGCTGGAGCGTCGAGGGGATCGACGAAAGTACCTGCCAGACAAAGGCGAGCACGAAACCGAGCGACTCGAACCGCCGCAAGACCAGGCTGCGGCGACGGTAGATCCAGCCCAATCCTTTGGGCACATAGGTCGATGCCATGTCAGACCAGCCTGGTCGGCAGGAACATCTCGACCACCTGGGTGACGCCGAGGTTGACGATGGCGATCGACACGACCGAGAGCACCACGGCGGCGTTCACCGCGTCGGCGACCCCGCGCGGTCCGCCCTTGGCCTCCAGCCCGCGCTGGCAGGCGATGACCACCACCAGGAAGCCGAACAGTGCGGCCTTGAGCAGCGACACCCACACGTCGGCGACGGTGGTGAAGGAGCCGAAGGTGGCCCAGTAGCTGCCGGGCGTGACGTTCTGGCCGCCGACCGCGACCGCGTAACCCGCGACGATGCCGACGAAGATGATGAGGATGTTCAGCAGCGGCGCCACCACGATCATCGCGACCAGTCGCGGAATCACCAGGCGCGGAATCGGACTGATGCCCATGGTGTTGAGCGCGTCGATCTCCTCGCGGATGGTGCGCGCGCCGAGATCGGCGGCGATGGCGGCGGCGCCCGCGCCGCCGAGCAGGAATCCGGTGGCCAGCGGGGCGCCCTGTTTGATCACGCCGAGGCCGCCGGTCGCGCCGAGCAGCGAGTCGGCGCCGAGTGTGTGGATGAGGTTGCCGACCTGAATCGAGACGATGACGCCGAACGGGATCGCGATGAGGATCGCGGGGATCGCCGTGACGGTCACCAGGCGCCAGGCCTGGGTGGTCGCCTCGCGCCACTGGAACTGGCCGCGGGCGATCCCGGTGACCGTGCCGGTCACCGATTCACGCGCGATGTCGACGGCACGACCGAACGTCCGCAACGACGAGACGACCGTGTCGGAGAAGTTCCTGCGGACGATACGAACGGCAGCGGCGCTCGAGCGAGCCCGGGTCACAGGCGCCACGCGTGGCCCCGGCCGAGCCGGTGTGTCTCAGGTTTCACAATTGCTCTCTCCATGATGGGCGTCACTGCCACCAAGAAGCTATCGGTGACAATCGGTAACAGTAAAGCTGATCACGGTGTGATCATCACCTCCCCTGCGATCGCTACCGACTAGCCATAACCGCTGGTAGAAGCATCCAGATGGAAGCAGTTCGGTGTTTTGCAACAAGTTATCAGCGCATTTTGCTAAGCAATATGATGCGCATCACGTAATCCGGTTAACTCTGAGCAAGATCTCGGTGCGATTACGGCGCGGATCGCGTCGGCAAAAAGGACAAGGTAGACGCAATATCGCAACGAGCCGGTGCACAACAGGACAACAGTCAGCACACCGAATACGAGTGACCCCGGTCACTCGATGGCGAATTCGGTTTCTTATCCGTGAGCTGAGTCACGCTCCGCTATGGACTGGCCGCGAGGAACACAAATGCGGAGAACAGTGCCAAATGCACTCCACCCTGTAAAAGAGTCGCCCGGCCGGGCACAACCGTCAGCACGCCGACCACGATCGTGAGTGCGAGCAACACCATTTGGGTGGCGCCGAGCCCGAGTTCCAGCGGACCGTCCAGCCAAATGGTGGCGACGGCGATCGCCGGGATGGTCAGGCCGATGCTCGCCATGGCCGAGCCGAGCGCGAGATTGAGGCTGATCTGCACCTGATCGCGACGCGCGGCACGTACCGCGGCGAGGGTCTCCGGCAGCAGCACGAGCAACGCGATCACCACGCCGACCGCCGACGGCGGCAGTCCCGCATCGGCGACGGCCGACTCGATGGACGGCGAGACCACCTTGGCCAGCCCGACCACGCAGACCAGCGCGACGAACAGCATCGCGAGGCTGAGCAGCGCCGCTTTCGCGGTGGGCGACGTACTGTGCTCGTCGTCGTCGGCGACCACGCCGTCGCCCTCGACGGGCAGGAAGTCGTCCGGATGACGCACCGTCTGGACCATCACGAACAGCCCGTACAGCGCGAGCGAGGCGACCGCGGCGAAGGCCAGCTGCCCGGCGGAGAACTCCGGGCCCGACTGGCTGGTGGTGAAGGTCGGCAGCACCAGGCTGAGCGTGGCCAGCGTGGCGACCGTGGCCAGCGCCGCGCCGGTGCCCTCCGCGTTGAACACCGCCACCCGCCTGCGCAGCGCGCCGACCAGCAGGGAGAGGCCGAAGATGCCGTTGCAGGTGATCATCACCGCGGCGAAGACGGTGTCGCGGGCCAGCGACGCCGCCTTGTCGCCGCCGGAGATCATCAGCGTGACGATCAGCGCCACCTCGATGACGGTCACCGCGACCGCGAGCACCAGCGACCCGAACGGCTCGCCGACCCGGTGCGCGACCACCTCCGCGTGATAGACCGCCGCGAGCACCGCGCCGATCAAGGCCGCGGCCACCACGACGACCGCCACCCCGGACAGACTTCGCCCCCAGGTGGCGGCCAGCGCGAGGGCGGCGAGGATAGGAACGAACACGGTCCAGCGGTCGGTCAACACACGGATCATGAGATCCATCGTTGCAGCTAACCCTCCGCATACTGGTCAGAGCGGTGCCGCAGGGCGATTTGCCCGGTTTCGCGGGTCAGTCGCGGTGCAGCGCGTAACCGGTGAGGCCGGTGGGCCGGATCGCGATCGCCACCCGGTCCTTCGCGTCCGGCGGCACCTTCGGGCCGTTGCCGTAGCGCTCGGACAGGCTGGAGTAGAGCTCGCCCTCCTGATCGTCGTCGATGTGGTCGACCACACCGCGGACCTCGAGGTAGCGGTAGGGATTGTCCGGGTCGTAGATCGAGATCGAGACGCGCGGCTCGTGCGCGAGATTCTTGAACTTCTGCCGGAAGTTGGTGTGGGTGAACCAGATGAACTCGCCGTCCCACACGAACCACATCGGGTTCACCTGCGGCGCCCCGTCCGGCCTGGTCGTGCCGAGGCTCGCATAGATGGGTCGCACCAGCAGGTCCCGCACCTTCTCGGGAATCTCGATCGTCATATATACCCTCCAGTCGATATGTGCGCTGTCCGCAGGAACGAAACTACGCGTCGCCCGGCGACTTCCGATGTACCAGCGCCGTCGGCCCCCATTGACAGGGGCAGATAACCGGCTACCGAGCCGATACCCTGGTTCGGCCTTGATCGAGACGAACAACAGCGGGGGCGCATGTCATACCCACCCGGCCAGTACCCCGGGCAGCCTTACGACCCGAACGCGCACGACGCACGGAATGCGCAGCAGGCACCCGGCCGGCAACGCTCGGATCCCACGATGCTCAACCCGATGGGCCAGGCCGGGTATCAACCGCCCCCGGACCCGACCCAGCTGAACCCGTTGAGTCAGCCCGATCCGGCCTACCGACCGGTGCCACCGTCGGATCCGACCGTATTCAATCCGCTGAGTCAGCCGGATCCGGCGTATCAACCGGTGCCGCCGTCGGATCCGACCATGTTCAATCCGCTGAGCCACCCGGATCCGGCGTATCAGCAGGGGCAGCCCAACGATCCGTACGCGCAGCAGCAGGCTCCGCAGTATCCGTCGGTCCCGCAATATCAGCAGGCCCCGATGTATCAGCAAGCGCCGCAGCAGTTTCCGCCGCACCAGGGCGGTTTCCCGCCGGGGCCGCCCGGCCAGGGATTTCCACCGCCGCACGGACCCAACGGATCCGGCTCGGGTGGCGGCGGCGGAAAGGTGCTCGCCGTCATCGGTTCGATCCTGCTCACCGTGGTCGTGATCGCGGCGATCATCGGGCTGAAGGTGTGGAAGAACACGGTCAAGCACAACCGGATCGACGCAGGCGAGACCACCACCAGCTTCACCTTCTCCCCCAGCACATCCGACGCGCCGACCACCCGGCCGAGCGCCAAGCTCCCCCCGCCGACCACCGCACCGCCGACCACGGCGCCGACGACGAAAGCCGCCGCGTCCGTGTGGATCGCGGCCGCCTACAACGACAAGACCAACGAAGTGCATTGGGCCACAAGCTCGCTCAGCCAGGATGCCGCCGTCGGCAAGGCGCAGTCCGCCTGCGGCGCCTCCTGTCAGGAACCCATCTGGTCGAAGGACGCCTGCGTCGCGTTCGCCTTCGGCCGGGGCGGCGGCTGGGCCTCCGCCTGGGGTACCACCATCAACGAAGCACAGGACAAGGCGGTGGCCAGGGCGCAGGGCGAGTGGAATGTCCCCGGCCCCTTCGAATTCTGGTCCAAGTGCGCCAAGGACTGACGCGTCGTCAGCTGTCCAGGTCGATCCGGACGGTCAGCAGGTCGGTGCCGACCAGCTGAACCACCGCGCTGTTGCCGCGCGGCAGGGCACGCAGCCGGGCGCGCGCGTCGTCCTCGGGCAACAGCTGCGCGGTGCCGGTGTACCAGTGACCGTGCAGGCGCACACGAACGCGATTGTTCGCCTTGATGTTTCGGATGTACTGGGAGCGCTCACCGAACTCGGAGACCAGCCAGAACGCGTTGTCGACCTTGCGACCGCCGATCGGGGTGATGCGCGGTTGCCCGCTCACCCGGCCGACGGTTTCCAGCAGTTGCTGGGCGGGCAGCTTGCGCTGCAACGGATTCACGACGCGACGCTGCAACGTCGTCACCACTCGATGTTGGAGGTCGCGCTTGCTCGGCATGCCGCGACCGTAGCACCGGGGCGCACTATGGGCACACTGCCACGCGGCGTGCCCGAATGTGCGACACAGTGACGAAAGCGCCTTTGGCGCAATGCCACAGCGGATTACCGGCCCGGTGGGCAATCCGACGAATTGGCGGGATTATCGCCGCCTCGATGTGATGTAGGTCATAAAGTCCGTGCTCTGTAATAACTCTCCGCACACCAGGACAATTCATGGACACTTCATCCTCGCATTCGCGCGGCCTAGTTCTCGCCGCGGCCACCGCGGCACTGTCCCTGATCGGCACCGGCCTGATCGCTCCCGCCCCCGCGCACGCCGCGGGGGCGGTCAATTTCGCGCCGAAGGTGGATTCGCCGTCGGGCGGCCAGTTTCCGTCCTGGGGGCCGGGGCCGTCCCCGATCGGCACCGTCACCGCCGACTTCGACGGCGACGGTAAGGCCGATGTCGTGGCGGCCGATTTCCAAGGGGCGGGACCGATTCTGATGACCGGCAAGGGCGATGGCCGATTCAACACCGGCACCAGGGTGGGCGATGTGGGCATCGGCTTCGGCGCGATCGGCGTCGGCGACCTGAACGGCGACGGCAAGCCCGATGTCGTCGCGCAGGCGTGGACGACGATCGCGACGTTCGTGAACAACGGCGACGGCACCTTCCGCCCGGCCACGAAGTACACGACTCTCGAAGGCGCGCAACAGGAAGTGATCGTCGCCGACGCCAACGGCGACGGCAAGGCCGACGTGCTCAGCCTGGCGCCCGCCGGCGTGCAGACCTGGCTCGGCAAGGGTGACGGCACCCTGGAGGCCGGGCCGACCAGCCTGATCCCCGGTGTCGCCGCCGCGTTCACCGTCGGAAAGTTCAACTCGGACAACAAGATCGACATAGCGGTGAACAACGACGCACTGCAGCAGGTGCACGTGTTCACCGGCAACGGGGACGGCAGCTTCACCCGGCGCGGCGCGAGCACGTCCGGACTGATCACCGAGGACGTGCGCGCGGGCGACTTCGACGGCGACGGCATCGACGATGTGATCACCGCCGACTCGTTCTCCTTCAGCACCACGCTGCTGCTGTCCGATGGGAACGGCGGCTTCAAGAAGACCGACCGGGTGAACGTGTCCGGCCTCGGCCCGACCAGCATCGCGGTGGCCGACTTCAACAAGGACGGCAAGCTGGACGCCGCGATGTCGGCGGTGCTGAACTCCAAGATCGTGATCTTCACCGGCAACGGCGCAACCGTCGGCAAGACCGGCGATTTCGGCGTCACCTCGCAGCCGCAGACGCCCGCCATCGCCGACTTCGACGGTGACGGCAAGCTCGACGTGGTGGTGGCGGGCAGCGCGAATGCGGTGTCGTTCTTGAAGAACATCTCCTGACGGTGGTCAGCGGATCGACGTCGGGGTGACGTTGTCGTCGAACGGCAGGTAGCCCTCGACCAGGGCGGTGACCTGCAGACTGTTCACGATGATCTCGCCGCCGTGGTTGTCCAGGAACGCGACGTCCGAGGCGTCGCGGCCGGTGGCGATCCGGACCAGCGTCGAACGCGGCGCCAGTCCGGTGGCGTCGAGGGCCCGCCAGGCGCCGTCGACGTGGGCCTCGGCGACCGCGTGGAAGTCCATCGGCGAACAGCCCGGCGCGTACACCGACACCACCCGCGCGGGCACCTTCACCGCGCGCAGCAGGGCCACGACCAGATGTGCGAAGTCGCGGCACACCCCGGCGCCGGACAGCAGCGTCTCCACCGCACCGTCGATGGGGTCGCTGCTGCCCGCGACGTAGCGGATCCGGCGTCCGACCCACTGCGACACCTCGACCGCAAGCTGGGCATCCGTTGTGCCGGAACCGAATTCGGTGGCCGCGAAGCCGAGCAGCTTGTCCGACTCGGCGAAGCGGCTGGGCCGCAGATACAGCGCACGGTCGTAGTCGGAGCTCGGCTCCGGTAACGCGGTGCCGAGCACGGTCGCGGTGTAGTGCGCGCGCAAAGTGCCCGGGCCGACGGAGAATTTGTGGATACGGGTGCCGTGCGGGCCGAGGATCTCCCATGGCGCGATGGCCCAGCCGTCGAGCTCGAACACCAGCGATTCGTTCAGGTCCAGATTTGTCTGCCGCGCGACCGCGATCTGGAATTCGAGCGTGGTCGGCGCGGTGATCGCCACCTCCAGATGGGCTGAGACATCGCGCTTCACACCACAATCCTGTCAGCCGCGGTCAAGTGCCCTTCCTATTTTCGACCACATAGTGCCGCGTTGGCATCATCTGCACTGTCAATTCAGGTCCAAGCGGGGATTAATGTGCCCGGCCGCGCGGATATGGGCGAGAATTTGCGCGTGCGCACCCAGTTCACTCGCGAGCTCGTCGCGTTGACCAATGATTTGACGCTGATGTGCCGGCTCACCCACGACGCGGCCGAGCGGGTGACCGACGCACTCGTCGGCGCCGATCTCACCGCCACCTATGAGGTGTTCGCCCTCGACGAGCAACTACAGCAGATGTACGGCGCATGCGAGGCACGCACGGTGGTGCTGCTCGCGTTGCAGGCGCCGGTCGCCCGCGATCTACGGCACGTGGTGACCGCCGTCCAGATCGCGACCGAGTTGTCGCGAATCGGCGGGCTGGTCAGTCAGGTCGCCGATCAGGTGTATCAAAGCCATCCGGGACATGTTGCGCCGCAAGCGATTCTCCAGATTCTCGCCGATATGGGCAGGCTCGCCGCAACCAGGACCGCGCTCAGCGGCGAGGCCGTTGCCACCGGCCATCAGGAGCCGCCCGCCGAACACGATCCCGGCCTGCACGCGATGGAACTCCTGCACAAGCAACTGCATTCGGCCCTCGCCGCCCCCGCGTCGCCGCAGCCGACCGCCGCCGCCATCACGATCGCACTGCTCGCCAACCACCTGGAACGCTGCGTCGACCACACCGCGCGCATCGATCGCCTGATCCGCTTCCTGGACACCGGCGTTCCGCCCACCGCGCAGCCCGCCGACAGTGCGTGAGTCCTATCGGTCGGTGGCGCGGGCGATCGCGTAGAGGTCGCGAGCGGGGCCGGTCAGTCGCTGGCCCGTCGGCCACACGGCGCGCAGGGTGCGGTTCATTTCGAGGTCGGTGAGCTTCGGGGATACCAGGGTGCCCGCGGCGATTTCGGCCGCTACCGCAAGGGAACTCAGTACCGCAGGACCGGCGTCGGATGCGGCGGCCGTCTTGATGGCGGTGGTGGAGGACAGCTCGAGTGCCACCTCCGGCTTCCAGCCGGGCAGCTGGCGAGACACCGCGTGCTCGAACCAGTTTCGGGTGCCAGAGCCGGTTTCCCGTTGAATCAGCGCGGTTTCGGCGAGCTCGGCCAGGGTGACCGCGCCGCGGCGCGCCCAGCGGTGCGTCGGCGCCACGACGACAACGAGGCGGTCGTGCGCGACGACGTGCGACTCGAGACCGGGGAAGTTCTGCGGGCTCTCGATGAAACCGATATCCGCCTTGTTGTCGAGGACCTCCTTGGCGACCTCGACGGAGTTGCCGGATTCCAGGGCGATGGCGGTGCCCGGCGCGGTGGCCCGCAGCTTCATCAGCCAGGCCGGGAAGAGGTATTCGGCGATCGTCTGGCTGGCCGCGACGCGCAGATGTGAGGCGCGCTCGGCGCGCAAGGTGTCGATTCCGGCGTCGAGCTGTTCGGCCGCGCGGACCACGCCGCGGGCCCACTCCGCGATCAGCGAACCGGCGGGCGTCGGCCGGGAGCCCAGGGTGGTGCGCTCCAGCACCGGCATGCCGACCAGCTTCTCCAGATAGCGCATGCGCGAGGACGCGGAGGGCTGGCTGATGCCGTGTGCCGCCGCCGCGCGACCGAGGCTGCCCAGCTCGATCACCGAAAGCAGCAGGTCGAGCGCGGCCAGATCCGGGACACGGGGCGACAGGGGCATAGAACGAGTCTATGCATACATAGGCACACGGCGGCTACCTGACGCCGCCGCCTCCGGCGACGCTGGAGCCATGACCGCCACCGTGTCCTCCCGCCCCGCAGGGCAGCGGCGTCTGGTCGGCGACGTGCGTGCCGACCGCCGCCGACTCGCCTCGCTGCGCCAACTCGGCCCGAACTGGTTCGCCGCGGTGATGGGCACCGGCATCGTCGCCACCGCGGCGGCCACCCTGCCGCTGCAGTTCCCCGGGCTGCGCGGCGCCGCGACCGTCGTGTGGGCGCTGGCCGCCGTGTCGCTGGTGACATTGACCGTCGCGTGGATCGCGCACTGGGCGCGTTTCCCCGATACCGCCCGCGACCACCGCAATCACCCGGTGATGTCGCAGTTCTTCGGCGCACCGCCGATGGCCTTGCTGACCGTCGGCGGCGGCACCCTGCTGCTCGGCTCCGACGTGATCGGCCTGCCCGCGGCGGTGGCGATCGACTGGGTGCTGTGGACCGTCGGCACCCTGCTCGGCCTGCTCACCGCCTTCGCCATCCCCTACCGGATGTTCACCAGGCACCGCGTCGCCGCCGACGCCGCGTTCGGTGGCTGGCTGATGCCCGTTGTGCCGCCGATGGTTTCGGCCGCGATGGGCGCGCTGCTGGTCCCGCACGCCCCGGCGGGCCAGCTGCGCTTGACCATGATCCTGCTCTGCGTCGCCATGTTCGGCCTGAGCCTGCTCGCCGCCTTGGTCACCATCACCATGATCTGGTCGCGCCTGGTGCATCACGGCACGCCCCAGGCGGGCATGGTGCCCACCCTGTGGATCGTGCTCGGCCCGCTCGGCCAATCCGTCACCGCCGCAGGCCTACTCGCGAACGCCGCACCCGCCGCCCTGCCCGACCTCTACGCCAAGGGCTTCCTGGTCTTCTCGGTCATCTTCGGTATCGCCGCCTGGGGCTTCGCCATGCTGTGGCTGGCTCTGGCGCTCGCCATCACCGTAAAGACCTTCCGCGCAGGCGAATTGACCTTCACCCTGACCTGGTGGGGCTTCACCTTCCCGCTCGGCACCTGCGTCACCGGCAGCACCGTCCTCTACACCCACACCGGTGCAAATCTTTTCGCCGTCACCGCGATCGCCCTGTACGTACTGTTGGTCGCCGCCTGGTCGGTGGTCGCGACCCGAACCGCCCGCGGCGTACTGAGCGGCAGCCTGCTGCGACCCGCAACGAGCTAGCCTCCCTGCTCTCAGTCCAGCAGCGGGAAACGTCCGGAGTGCGGCAGACCCGCGATGACTTTCGATAGGTGGCCGGGTGACGTCGAGGATCCCGGCGGCGTCGGCGGAGGTGAGTTCGAAGACGTCGCCGAGGACGAAGGCGCCTCGCTCGTCGCGGGCCAGGCACTGCGGCGTCGCCTGACTGCAGTTGAGCCGGACCTCCGCAGTGAGCAGGGTCGCTTCGGGGCCGCGATAGTCCGGCCCGGATGACGCGCGGCCCAGTCCAGGCCGAGCGCGCCGGCCCCAGTCGTGGCCGACGATGACCACCTGGTCCAGTTCCAGCGCGGCGAACCAGGCGTCCAGGTGGCGGGCGTGATCGACAAACCGGTAGTCGCTGTCGGGCTTGCCGGACTCGCCCATGAGTTGTCCTTCCAAGGGGTCGGCTTTGTTGCCTTCACCCGGTTTGGACACGGGATATCGCTGCCCTGCGACCGCCGCGAAAGTGACGCTCATCACGGCTTTGGCCGGCCGCGGACTGCCTCGCGCCCACTGATGCGATCCCGCAACTGACCGGCACATCCGTAAGCATTCAGTAGATATAGCTACCAGTCTGAAATGAACCTGAGAATACTGCCGAATCAGGGCGATGGACTTGCCAAGATCAAACCCTGTTATCTACTGTCTCAATACGTAGCAACAAGCAAGGTCGGGACGGAGACAAGCGGTGCGAGAGCGAGAGGCGAATTCCCAGTCGTGGGTAGCACTCTCAGCTGACACCGATCGAATCCCGATCTGCCCCTAGTCATCACGAGCGAGCTCGCCCGGCGCGGCTCGACACCTCGGGTCCTCCCTCATCGGCCCTGTGGTGTCGTCGGGTGCGGAATACGGACTGGACAACCATCCGCCCCACCGCGCGACCGTCGACCTCCCTCGTGATCAGCCACCCTCGAGTCGGCGCCGGCACGGCGACTCGAGGGTGGTTTCATGTATGAACCCCCTATGCCTGTGCGGAACGTCATACCCCGCAATCACTTCCGCGACCTCGCCCTCCGGATACGTTGGCGCCCGATATAGTTCAGGGTGGTTGGCGTTAGGAAGCTCGATGAAGTTCACAGTTCAACGGCTCGCTTTGATAGGGCTGGCCATCGCGACATTCATCGGATTGTCCTACTACTACGTGAACCGAGTCGAATCCCCCAGCGCGAACGCGGCGTGCGGCAACGGATCCGCGCTGGCCTGCGCCAATGCCCCGGCCAGCATGCCAAGCCGCGACGCGCTCGCCATGCTCGACACCATCCGGGTGGCCGGCCGCGCCGCCAAAACCGGTTACACCCGTGAGCAATTCGGCACCGCCTGGACCGATGACGTGTCGGTCCCCGGCGGTCACAACAAGTGCGACACCCGCGACGACATCCTGCAGCGTGACATGACCGAGGTCACCTTCAAGGACAACAGCAAGTGCGTCGTCGCCACCGGCACCCTGAACGACCCGTACACCGGCAAGACCATCAAGTTCGTCCGCGGTCCGAAGACCTCCGACGACGTGCAGATCGACCACATCATCCCGCTGTCGGACGCCTGGCAGAAAGGCGCACAACAGCTTTCCGCCGCGCGTCGCCAGGATCTGGCCAACGATCCGCTGAACCTGCAGGCCGTCGACGGTCCGACCAACCAGTCCAAGAGCGATTCCGACGCCGCCACCTGGCTGCCGCCGAACAAGGGCTACTGGTGCGCGTACCTGACCAGGCAGATCCAGGTCAAGGCGGCCTACCAGCTCTGGCTGACCCAGGCCGAAAAGGACGCCATGACACGGGAACTCACCGGCTGCCCCTAGTCAGGGCATCGTCACGACGACCTTGCCGAACGGGTTGTCGTCACGGAAGTAGCGGTACGCCGCCACCGCCTGGTCGAGCGGGAACACCCGATCGATGAGCGGCCGCATCCGATGTTCACTGATCGTCCGGTTCATCGCCTCGAAGTCGGTGCGACTGCCGACGGCGATCCGGCGGATCGACGCGTACTGGCTACCGAACACCTCGGCGACCGACTCGGCCACCGGCGACTGCACCGCGCCGATCATGGTGATCTGCGTGTTGTATCCGCCGGAGCGAACGGATTTCGACAAGGTCGGCAGCCCGACCGCGTCGACGACGTGCTCGACGCCGAGGCCGCCGGTCAGCTCCTGCACCGCCTGATCCCAGTCCGGCGTCTCGGTCGAGACGATCACCTCGTCCGCTCCGAGCTTGCGCAGGCCCTCGGCCTTGCCCGGGCTGGAGGTGACGGAAAAGACCCGCGCGCCCAGCATTTTGGCATACTGCACGGCGAACAGCGCGACTGTTCCGCTGCCCACCGTCAGCACCGTCTCGCCGAGCACGACCGGCACCGGTTTGGTAAGTGCCGCCCACGCAACGACTCCCGCGCAGGTCAGCGTCGCCGCCTCCACGTCGGTCAGGTGCGCGGGCACGTGCACCACCGAATCCTCTTCGATCACCGCGTAAGTGGCGAGCATGCCGTCGAAGTTGGCGCCGTATTGCTCGGCCGCCATGGCCGGCCGCTGCGGGCCGTCGATCCACCGCACGAAGTAGCTTGCGGTGATCCGATCGCCGAGCGCGGCCCGGGTCACGTTCTCGCCCAGGGCGATCACCTCGCCGACGCCGTCGGAGAGCGGGATGATGCCCGGGGTGGCGGGCAGCGGGTAGACGCCGTCCATCAGCATCAGGTCGCGGCGATTGACCGAGGCCGCGCGGACCCGGATCACGACCTGATGCGGTCCCGGTTCGGGAACTTCTTGCGCCGCGATGGTCAGGCCGTCGAGGCCGCGCAGCGGATCCAGTTGGTAGGCAATGCCATTCATCGCACACCTGCAATGAACTGGTGGTCGGACAGGATCCGGCCCTCGTCGTCGAGGCCGATGACCTCGAAGCCGCCACCGGCGACCGAGCCGTCGGCCTTGGCCACCATCGTCCAGCTCACGCCGAGCAGCCCGGCCGGCAGCCGGATCGCCGCCTGCTCGACCGCGAACTCGTACTCACCCGACTCGATGAACATCTCATAGGCCCGGGTCACCCTGCGGTCCATCGCATCATGGCCGCGTACCTCCAGCGGCGGCATCGGGAACTGCAGGCGCTCCGCCTCTTCCCGCATTTCCACCGGCGGATCCACCAGGGTCTGTGCACCGGTCGGCGCCCAGAGGTCGCGGATCTGCTTGCTGCGGGCCGCGGGGTCGGATTCGTTCCACTGCGCGATGTACTGCTGGGCGAAGCGGGCTAGCTCGTTATCGTTCAGTTGTTCACTCATGGGACATAGTTTTGCGAGCGCAGCGATACCGCGCGATTCCCGACAGGGAATAGCGCAATCACGCCGCAACTGCTCGCTCATACCCTTCGCGGAATCGCACTCACCCCCAGGTCGGGCCAAAATGTGGATATGACAACGGCGATAGAAGCACCGGGGTTCGCCCGTGAGCTCAAGCACTGGCGGACCCTGCGTCGGGTCAGTCAGCTCGACCTAGCGATCCGCGCGGACACCACGCAGCGACATCTGAGTTTCCTGGAACAGGGACGTTCGCGACCGGGCCGCACCATGGTGGTGCGGCTCGCGGAGTCGCTGGATCTGTCCCTGCGGGAGCGCAACGATCTGCTGCTGGCCGCGGGCTACGCCCCCGCGTTTCCCGAATCCGATTTGGATACACCGGAATTGGGCCCGGTGCGGGAGGCACTGAAGACGATCCTGGACGGCCACCTGCCCTACCCGGCGATCGTCGTGAAGCCGCGCGGCGTGCTGCTCGCCGCCAACGCCGCCTTCACGGTGCTGACCGAGGGCGCCGCGCCCGAGCTGCTGAAGTCGCCGATCAACGTGTTGCGCCTCGCGCTGCATCCGGATGGGCTGGCCAAGCGAGTGGTGAACCTGCCCGAGTGGGGCAAGCACGTGACCGAGGCCCTGCGCGGGCGAATGTCCCGCAGCCCCGATCCGGCCTTGGCCGAGTTGATCGTCGAGCTGGAAAGCTATCTCCCGCAAGTAGAACCGGGCCCGGACCACCTCGGTTTCGCGGTGCCGCTGCGGCTGCGCAGCGACGACGGCGAGCTGCGGCTGATCACCACGCTCACCTCGTTCGCCACGGCCACCGACATCACCCTGGCCGAGCTGCACCTGGAGGCGTTCCTGCCCGCCGACGAGCAGACGGCCGAGATCCTGCGCAAACGCGCGGCGCGCGGATAGGAGCCCGAAGTTCCGCTGCGGCTACCAGGTTCGGGCGGCGGTGCGTAGGCGGGCGTGGACCAAGTCCACGTGCGGTCGGGTGTCCGGGCCGGGGCGGCGGACCAGGAAGCCGGTGTTGATCGGTGGGTCAGGTGGGTCGAGCAGGGTGACCAGAGCGCCCGAATTCAGTTGAGCTGCACAGAGATAGCGCGGTAGGACACTGATGCCCGCGCCTGCGGCGACCGCGGCGGCGACCGCACGCAGGTCCGCGACGATGACGGCCGCTTCGCCGGTCAGCCGGATCCCGAAGACGTGTCGCCAATACCGGCGCAGGATCGGCAGGTCCGGGGCGTAGCTGACGAGCGGCGCCGTGGCCAGTGCGGCCGGGCCCTCGGCACCCAGCCGCGCGGTGTCGATCCGTCCGGCCACCGCGGGCGCGGCGACCAGGACGAATTCCTCGTCCGACAGCGCCTCGGCGATCACTGTGCGCCCCCGAGGCCGCACCGTCGACACCACCAGGTCGTAGTTCCCTGCGCGCAGCCCGGCCAGCAGATCCTCCGAGAGTCCGGCTGTCACGGTCAGTCGGACACCGTGCGAGATAAGCGGAGCCAGGGCCGGGATCGCCTGCACCGCAAGCATTTCCGCAGGGCCGGCCAACCGGACCGGTGGCTGTGGTTCATCCTCGGTGGTAATGGACCGTCCGGCAACGGCAGTCAACGCATCCAGCGGTTCGGCGATCCGCGCGGCCAATTCGGCGGCGGCCGCGGTCGGCGCCACCCCGCGCGGCAGTCGCTCGAACAGCCGCTGCCCCACCCGCTTCTCCAGCGCCTGCAACTGCGCGGTCACCGTGGGCTGCGACAACCCGACCAGCCGCGCGCCGCCGGTGATGGACCCCGCACGATGCACGGCCAGAAAAGTGCGCAACTGATTCAGATCGAGACTGCCATCGGAATCCCTATCGCTCACCAGCAGAGTCTATTGCCTCACCGATGTGCCCGCTGCCGTTCGACCCAGCGCTGACACGCACGGGTGTTGATTTCAAGGAACGCGCGCTGTCGGCGTTCACTTGGGTCGGACGGCGGCGAGGAGTTCGGGCCCCTGGGTGGTCAGGCGCTTTTCGGCGAGCCGAGCGGCGACCATGGCCGCGGCGATGCCAGTGCCGACTCCGACCGGGACCGCGAGCCATTCGATCGCCGTCAGCTCGGTGAAATGGCCGATCAGCAGGACGAGCAGCACCGGAAGCACGGCGGCCAGCTGACCGAACAGCACGGTGAACTGGAGCAGCACCTTCGCACAGCCCGGGTTACCCGAACCGGAGAAGGGATTGCCGGTGCGTGGCGGGATCGGATACGGCGCGAGCACCGAGATGAGCACGGCCGCGCCGACGCCGACGCCCAGCGCGGCGCCATACAGCGAGAGCACCCAGGGATACAGGCTCCACCGGCCGAGCGCACCCGGCAGGATCAGCGCGAGCAGCACCGTGGGCAGGCCGAGCACGATCAGCAGCGCGAGCAGCCTGCCGCGCACGTCCGCGCGCGCCGCGCCGGGGGTGACGAGGGTCTGCCAGATGGCGGTGCCGTCGTAGCCGTACAGGTTGGCACCGGCGAGCGCGGCGAACGAGACCGCGGTGACCCCGGCGAACGGCACGGCACCGGTGCCGCTGCCCTGGAAGGCGGGGAACACCGGCATCATGATGCCGACCACCAGCACCGGCAACAGCGCGGCCCGGCGGCGACTGTCCCGCGACCAGGTGCGCAGTTCCTTGATCAGCACGGCGCCGACCGGTCCGCGCTGGCGCACCCGGCCGAGCAGTCCGCCACCCGTGCTGCCCGCCACGGAATTCATCGGCGCGGCCAGCCGCCGCGCCAGCAGCACCGCCCACGCCTGCCACAGCCCGAGCGAGACCACGACCAGACCGACCAGCGGCACCAGTGCAAGCAGCCAATTACCTTGTGCCGCACCCTCTACCGCGACCGGCGCCCAGCCGGAGGGAATCCAGCGCAGTGCCGCTGCCGCCCAGTCCGGCAGGTCGCGTAGCGCGCTCACGTGCGACATCAGCCAGCTCATCGGGTAGTAGGCGACACCGAGCAGCCCGGCCAGCAGCACGCCGATGTCCTTGCCCCGCCGTGACCGCATGGCGGCGCCGACCCAGGCCAGCACCACCCGCGACAGCAGCACCACGAACACCAGCTGCAGCACGGTCCCGACGACCGCGACCAGCGTTGCCGCCCAACCCAATTGCGCCGCGAGCGCGACCAGCCCGGCGAAGGCGATCAGGTTGATCACCGGCGCCGGTCCGGCGAACGCCGCGGCGAGCAACCCGCCGGCCAGCTGCCGACTGCTGAGCGGCAGCAGCCGCAGATGCTCCGGCTGGATGGTCTCGTCGCTGCTGCCGATCAGCACCGGGCCGCACAGCCAGCCGAGCGTCCATACCCCGAAAATCGTTGCAGCAACGGTGATTCCGTTCGCGACATCGCCATCGCGCACGGCGAATCCGATCAGCGCCGCGGTGATGATCGCGAAGACCGTGCCGACCAGCACACCCATCACGAAGCTGAAGCCCTGCATGCCGTTGCTCAGCGTCCGCCTGGTGAGCAGCAGCCGCAGCCGGATCAGGATGCCAGCCACGACAACCCGTCCTCTCCGCCGACGCGGCCACCGACCAACCGGACGAACGCCTCCTCCAGGGTGGTGCCGCCGCGGACCTCGTCCACCGTGCCCGCCGCGACCACGCGTCCGGCGGTGATCACCGCGACCCGGTCACACATGCTCTCCACCAGCGCCATCACGTGACTCGACAGCACCACCGCGCCACCGGCCGCGACGAAGCGCTGCAGGATGGTGCGAATCGTGCTGCCCGACACCGGATCCACCGCCTCGAACGGTTCGTCGAGCACCAGCAGTTTCGGCGCGTGCAGCAGCGCGGTGGCCAGGCCGATCTTCTTGCGCATGCCCGCGGAATAGTCGACTACCAAAGTCTTTTCGGCGCCGGTCAATTCGAAGACTGCGAGCAGTTCGTCGGCGCGCTCGGCGACGGTCTGTTCCGGCATGCCGCGCAAAAGGCCGGTGTAGGTGAGCAATTCGCGGCCGGTGAGCCGTTCCGGCAGCGCGAGACCGTCCGGTAGCACGCCGACGAGGGTCTTGGCGCGGATCGGATCGGCCCATACGTCGGCGCCGAAGATCTCGGCGCGGCCGCCGTCCGGGCGCAGCAGTCCGCAGGCCATCGACAGCGTCGTCGTCTTGCCCGCCCCGTTGGGGCCGACCAGGCCGAAGAAGGAGCCCGGCGGTACCGCCAGGCTCACGTTGTCGACGACCCACGGTCCGCCGAAGCGTTTACACAGGCCGGTCAGGTGCAGCGCGGGCTGATGGTCAGGTTGCATTGTTCCCCCGGAGTCCTTTCGGATCGATGTTCTCCAAGGGTACGGACCATCAGCCCGCGCGGTTCGACCGAATCAGACGGTTACCGCGAGTTCTTTTTGCACCGGGGCGTCCCAGTCGATCCGGTAGCGCTGCTCGTGTCCCATGCTCTTCTCCACGTTCATCATCTTCATGAATGCCGGGGCCAGCAGCTTCATCATCGTGCGCCCCACCGGGCCGAGCGTCTTGCTGTGGTTGGTCTTCGCGGCGCGGGCCGCGACGGCCTCCACCCGGCCGCGCCGCAGCCGCTCATAGGTCTCGAACGCGGCCGTCGGCGTCGGCAGGTCACGCAGGCAGCGGGCCACCTGGACGGCGCTCTCGATGGCCAGCGACGCACCCTGACCGGAGCTGTTGGACGGCGCGTGCACCGCGTCGCCCACCAGCACCATGCGGCCGCGGAACCAGTGCGGCACCGGCGGCATGATGTGTAGCGCCCCGGACACCTCCAAGTCCGCCTCGGTAGTGCGCCTGGCGAATTCACCGCCGGGCGTGTCGTCGGCGTAGGTCTCGCGCAGGATGCCGAGCCAGTGCGCCTTCGGGATGGCCCGGGCGGCGGTGAGCGACAGGTACTCGTCGTGTGGCAGGTTGGCGCCCCACAGCACCCGGCCCGGGCCGTGTGCCCCGTACAGGTAGTAGGCCTGCTTGCCGAAGGCGAAGGTCATGGATTCGGGCTCGACGTCGCCGTCGTAGTCGATGATCGCGCCGAAGCCGAGCATGCCGGTGTAGTCGGGTCCCGGTGCGTTCGGATCGATCAGGGCGCGCACGGTCGAACGAACGCCATCGGCCCCGATCAGCACATCGGCGGTGGCCGTGCTGCCGTCGGCGAACCGCGCGGTGATGCCCGACTCGTCCTCGACCACGTCGACCAGGCGCTTGTCGTACTCGAAGCCGACGCCGGCGGCGACCGCGTGATTGTGCAGCACCTGGTGCAGCTCGCCGCGATCGACCAGTTGCAGTGGCGGCATGCCTTCCAAGCCGGGCAGGAAGATGCTCTTGCCGCCGATCGACATGCCCATCTTGGACACCGGCAGCGCGATATCGCGGACCGCGTCGCCGGCCCCGATGACGTCGAGGGCGGCAATACCGTTGGGCGCGAGCGCGAGCCCGCTGCCGATGTTGTAGGACGAGCCGGGGTAGGCCTCGTAGACGCGGGCATCGATGCCCGCCTTCAGCAGGGCGGTGGCGGCGACCGGTCCGGCGATGCCGCCGCCGATGACCAGTGCGGTCTGTGTTTTGGACATGGGTATCTCCAGGTTCGTGTGTTGCGGGTTTTTCGAATCCCCGAACCAACCCGTGCAGTACGCACCCAGTTATCCTGTGGTTGCCAGCCTTGTAGCCGGGTGCGCGCATGCGGGCGCGGTTCGAGACTGTTCAATCGGGCTCGGCGGCGGTGTTGCCGCACCCCGCCGAGCCTGGTCTCGTTGTCAGGACGGTTCCGGTTCGGCCAGCCCCCTCTCCACGTAGGCGATGACTTCCTCGGGTGGTATCGCGTCGGCGTGCACCTGCCGCCACCAGTCGACCTCGGGGAACGTGCCGTCCGCGATCTCGTCGCGGAACGAACGCGCCCAGGCCATTTCGGCTTCCAGCATGGCGAGGCCGAATTCGGATTCGACGATGAACAGTCGCGGCAGCTTCATGGCCAAGACTTTGTCGAGTTCCCGGCGCACACCGTCGATGATCTGGCTCAGCGCGTCGATGCGCTTGCCGAGCAACTCGATCACCTCGTCCGGCGGCAGCACCGCAAGAATCGACAGACCCGCGACGAACCGGTGTTGTTCCGGTTCCGGCACGGCGATCAATTCCTTGGTCCAGTCGGCGAGTTCGGCGCGTCCGGCGTCGGTGATCTGGTAGATCACCCGTTCCGGTCGCGCGCCGTCGCGCTCGCTGCCGACGATCTCCAGGAAGCCGGCCTTCTCCAGGCTCTGCACGACCGTGTAGAGCGAGCCCCACTTGATCGCCATGTCCTGGTCTTTGCCGCGGTCACGCAGCGTCTGCGCGATCTCGTAACGGTGCTTCGGCCGGTCGATCATCGCCGAGAGCACCGCCAGCGCGAGCAGGTTGTTCACCTTGCGCTTCGTGGCCATCACACCTCCTTACTCGTCTACGAATATACGTGCACGAGTATTAGTGAGGCAAGGGGGTTTCGTGGCGCGAGTGCGGACGGATTCAGGTGCGGGCGGGTTCGTGCTCGCCGGCTTCTTGTTCGAGCAGCTTGGCGGCGAGGTTGTCCAAGGCCTGGTCGAACAGGGCGCGGTCGGCGGGATCGTCGTTGTTCCAGTCGTCGAGCCTGCTGTCGAGCCAGCGGCGCCAGGCGGCCTTCACCCGATCCAGCTCGGCCTGGCCCTGGTCGGTCAGCCGCAGCTCGCGGCCGTCGTCGACGAGGTAGCCCTTGTCGGCCACCCGGCGATAGATCGGCGCGAGCACATCGTCGGGCAGCTTGTGCGCCCGCGCGACCGCGTCGAGCGTGGCACCGCCCTCGACCCGGTCACGCAGGTAGACCTGGCCGAGCGCCCAAGCCTCGCCGCGGCTGAGCGTACTGCCCGCGTCCGCGAGGATGCGCGGGCCGATCGGCCCCTCGGCGTGTTCCTTGCGCATGGTTCCGGCGATGGCCCGCTCCAGCTGCACCACCCGGTCCGCGGAGTCGGGCACCGAAAAGCCTTCGCCCACATCGCCTGCGCCGGTTCGAGCACTATCGCGCAGTGGCACTTCTTTGAGGAACCAGGCGACCACGAAACCGACCAGCGCGACCGGGACCACCCAGACGAAGACATGATCGATGGTGTTGGCGTAGGCATCGATGATCGGCGCGGCCACCTCCTCCGGAACCTTTTGCAGCGCTTGCGGATTCGCTGCGACTTCCGGCGGCACCACCTTCGCCTGAACCAGCGCGTCGCGCAGATTCGGGCCGATCTCGTTGCTGTACAGCGTGCCGAAAATCGCTGTGCCGAAAGTACTTCCGAGCGTGCGGAAGAAGGTGACGCCGGACGTCGCGGTGCCGAGCTGCGCGTACGGCACGGTGTTCTGCACGACGATGGTGAGCACCTGCATGGTCAGGCCGATGCCGAGACCGAGCACCAGCATGTACAGCGACTCTTCCCAGAAGCCCGTGTCACGGCCCATGGTCGACATCAGATACAGCCCGAGCGCCATCACCAACGTGCCGACGATCGGGAAGTACCGGTAGTGACCGGTCTTGCCGACCACCTGGCCGGACAGGATCGAGGTGACCAGCAGCCCGGCCACCAGCGGCAGCGAGCGCACGCCGGACATGGTCGCCGAAACCCCGTCCACGTACTGCAGATACGCGGGCAGATAGGTGATCGAGCCGAGCATCGCGAAGCCGCAGATGAAGCTCAGGATCGAGCACACCGTGAACACTCTGCTGCGGAACAAGCCCATCGGCAGCATGGGTTCCTCGGCCCGCAACTCGACCACCACGAACGCCGCGAACAGCAGCACCGACGCCGCGAACAGCCCGAGGATCATCGTCGAGCCCCACGCGTACTCCTGCCCACCCCATTCCAGCCCGAGAATGAGGGTGGAAACCGCAACGGCGACAAGGCCGATGCCCGCGTAGTCGATGATCGGCTTGATCACCGCGCGCACCCGCGGGATGGTGCGGGCCGACATCACGATCATGATGATCGCGATCGGCACGTTGACGTAGAAGCACCAGCGCCAGCTCGCGTGGTCGGTGAACAGGCCGCCGAGCGTCGGACCGATCACCGTGGTGACGCCGAAGACCGCACCGAGCGCGCCCTGATACTTACCGCGCTGGCGCAGCGGGATGGTGTCGGCGATGAGCGCCATCGCGGTGACCATCAGTCCGCCGCCGCCGAAGCCCTGGATGCCGCGGGCGATGATCAGCAGCGTCATCCCGTTGGCCAGGCCGGCGATCATCGAGCCGACGATGAAGATCAACGCGCTGAGCTGGAAGATCAGCTTGCGGCCGAACAGGTCGCCGAGCTTGCCCGCCAACGCGGTCGCCACCGCCTCGGCGAGCAGATAGGCCGTGACCACCCAGGCCATGTGCCCGGCCTCGCCGAGATCGGCGACGATGGTCGGCAGCGCGGTGGACACGATCGTCTGATCGAGCGCCGCCAACAACATGCCCAGCACAATGGTGGCGAACACGATATTGATCTTCGCCCGGCTCATCGGCTCGGGGGCTTTCTCGGCGACAGCGACTGCACCGGTCATTCAGACAGTATGGTCTTGTTCCGGCGACCTGTCCGTCCAGCGACACGGCAGCAGCTCAGTGTCGCGAAGCGACTCGATGGGGGGTGGTGGTCGGGCGACGGGCGGGCCAGCCGAGCACCCCTGCCAGGGCCATGGCGCGCGTCGGTTGTCGCAGCTCGGCCATGCCTTTCGCCTCGATCCGCCTGGCACGTTCGCGGGAAACGCCGAAGGTCACCGCGTTCGACGCGCTGCCGGCAGGCTATGCCGTGCGCTGATCGGGCAGTTCCAGCAGCGACAGCGCGATCGGCACCAGCAGTTCCACCAGCTCGCCGACCGAAGGGCGCGGCTCTGCCAGCACCCACTCGTGCGCGAGGCCGTTGATCGCGCCGATGAGAGCGCTTGCGCCCCAGCCACTTCCGCCGCGAATCCGGGCGCCGGGCGCCACCGCAGGCAGCAAGCTGGTCTCCAGCATCGCCGCCCAGGCATGCCGCCGTTCGCGGCGGTGCCGCTCCATCCGGTCGCTGACGCCGACCACCTCGATGAAGGCGACCTTGGCGCGATAGGGATCGGCGCCGATCGAGCCGAGGTAGGCCGACACCATCGCGGTCATCGCGGCGGTCATGTCGAAGCGCGGGTCGAGCTCGGCCAGCGCCGTGGCCAGCACGGCGGCCGCGTCGTCCTGGATCCGGTCGTAGGCGGCGACCAGCACGTCTTCCCTGGTCTGGAATTCCTCGTAGAACTGCCGCTTGGACAGCGACGCGGCGGCGCAGACGTCGGCCAGCGAGCAGTTCGCGTAGCCGCGTTCGGCGAAGATCCGGGTCGCCGCGTCCAGGAAGCGCAGGCGGCGTTCGGCCTTGCGTTCCGTGACGGCGCGTCCGCCGTACTGCCTGCCAACGATGGTCACGCCTCCACCGTATCGGAGCGACCGCCGCGACCACTGTGACCAGGCATATCCCAGCTGGGCGCAGACGAACCGAGGGTGCCGGGAACCTATGCGAATCCCGAACCGAGCCATCCCATCACAGCGATATTCCAGCAACCAACCGGCGGCGGCCGCTGAGTGAACTCTCGGTGGGCAGGATGTGATCTGTAGCGAGGGCCTGGCAGTCGGCGCGGCGCGCTGTTGTTATCTCTTACGACTGTGATCTCTCGCGGGTGTGCTCTCGACCGAGTGACAGTAATCACCTCCGTCTGAGACACTCGTCAGCAGATCGCGGGGAAACCCTTCCCCAGGAACTTACTCCAGAGTAAGGTTGATTCATGGCGTGGAAACCTTCTGAAATCCCGGATCAGACCGGACGCACCTTCGTGATCACCGGCGCGAACGGCGGGTTAGGCGCCGTGACGACCGAGGTCCTCGCGGCCCACGGCGCGACCGTCATCATGGCCTGCCGCAACGCGACCAAGGCCAAGGCGGTCGCCGACGGCATCACCGGCGACGTCCGCGTCGCCGAGCTGGACCTGTCCGACCTGGCCTCGGTCCGCAAGTTCGCGGACGAGCAGGCCGAGTTCGATGTGCTGATCAACAACGCCGGGTTGATGAACGTCCCGTTCTCGCGCACCAAGGACGGCTTCGAGACCCAGTGGGGTGTCGACCATCTCGCGCACTACGCGCTGACCGGCCTACTGCTCGACCGCATCCGCGACCGGGTGGTGACGCTGGCCAGCATCGCGCACAAGCAGACCCCGAAGCTGTGGATCGACGATCTCAACTACGAGAACCGGCGCTACCAGCGCAACCTCGCCTACGCGCAGGCCAAGCTGTCGAACCTGATGTTCGCCAGGGAACTGCAGCGCCGGCTCGCCGAATCCGGTTCGAGCAAGCGGTCTTACGCGGTGCACCCCGGTGTCTCGGCCACAGATCTGTTCGCCAGGACCGAGACCCCGATCGACCGGATCATCAAGCCGTTCGTCGCGATCATCGGCCATCCGCCGAAGAAGGCCGCGCACTCGTCGCTGTTCGCCGCGACCATGCCCGATGCCGATCCGGAGGTCTACTGGGGTCCGCGCCGGTTCTTCCAGACCCAGGGGCCGGTGGAGTCGTCGCCGTCGAGCCGGCTGTCCAAGAACAAGGAACTCTGGCGGCGGCTCTGGGAGGAATCCGAGCGGCTGACCGGCGTCACCTACAAGTTCTGAGCCGAGCGACCCGCCCGCGCGCTGCGGGCGGGTCGTCGCGTGTCCGGCCGAGACCACGATCACGGCGGGATTCCGACCGTCGACCTGGTCCTACGGACCGTGTAGTAGACGGGTACCGTAGTAGCCGTGTCCGCTTCACCCCGCCGCTCGGCACACAATCGCCCGGCCCTCATCGCGCTGGTGATCGTCGCTGCGCTCGGCTGCCTGGCGCTGGCATGGTGGCAGTGGGAGCGGTTCGAGTCGACCAGCGGCACCGGCCAGAATCTGGGCTACGCGCTGCAGTGGCCGCTGTTCGCGGCGTTCGCGGTGTTCGCCTATTTCCGGTTCGTCCGGCTGGAACGCGAGGCCGAGGAAGACGAACACCCCGGCGAGAAGCCCAGGCGCGCCCCGAAAGCCGTTGCGCCGCGCGAGATTCCGGCCGGACTGCTGCCGGAGCGGCCGAAGGCGATGCGTGAGGAGGATCCTGCGCTCGCCGAATACAACAAGTATCTGGCCGCACTGCACGCCGAAGACATCGATCATCAGGTCCGCGAGGCGGGCCTGCATGCCCGCGACACCGAGAGGAGCGCCGGTTGACCGCCAGCGAGAAGTCCACCGAGAGCACTGCGGCACCGGCCACCGAGAGCGCCCCGGCCCGCGGGGTGAGCACCGCCAAGATCAAGTCCGCGCTGCTGCGCTACCGCACGCTGGCCTGGATCACCGGTCTCTGGCTGCTGCTGCTCACCGGCGAGATGATCGCCAAGTACGGCTTCGACGTGCACACCCCGAGCTGGATCGCGGTCGTGCACGGCTGGGTGTACTTCGTCTACCTGCTGGTCACTGCCGACCTCGCGGTGAAGGTGCGCTGGCCGGTGCTGCGCACCGTCGGCACGCTGCTCGCAGGCACCATCCCGCTGCTGTCGTTCTTCGTCGAGCACGTCAACGCGAAGAAGGTCAAGGAAGACTTCGGGGTCTAATCCCTCAGCGCCGCACCGTTTTTGATGTCCGGAGTGGTGCGGCTTCGTCCTGGGCACGCATGTCCAAAGCTCCGAGACCGCGGCCCTGGGGGACAGCGCACGCTCGCCAGGTCAGCCTTCGGCCAGCTCGGAGAGCGCAGGGAGTAGCTGGGTGAGCGCGCGGCCACGGTGCGAGGCCGCGTCCTTCTCGGCGGGGGTCAGCTGTGCGGCGGAAGTGTCGCCGCCCTCGGGGATGAACAGCGGGTCGTAGCCGAAACCGCCGTCGCCCAATGGTTTCCGGCCGACCGTGCCCGGCCATTCGCCGCGCACCACGATTTCCGCGCCGTCGGGCACGACCAGCGCGCAGGTCGAGACGAACCGGGCGCCGCGCCGCTCGTCCGGCACGTCGCCGAGTTGGGCGAGCAACAGCGCGTTGTTGGCCGCGTCGTCGCCGTGCCGACCGGCCCAGCGGGCCGAGAGCACGCCGGGCATCCCGTTGAGCGCGTCCACCTCGATGCCGGAATCGTCTGCGACACAGGCCAATCCGGTGGCGACGGCACCGTCGCGGGCCTTGGCGAGCGCGTTCTCCTCGAACGTCGCGCCGGTCTCCGGCGCCTCGTCGTAGGCGGGCACGTCGTCCAGCCCGACGATCTCGATCCCCGCGATGCCCGCCTCGGCGAGGATGCGCCGCAGTTCGTTCAGCTTCTTGGCGTTGCGGCTGGCCACCAGCACCCGGCGCGCCATCGGCTACTTCTTCTTCGACTCGGACGGCTCCGGCAGCACGCCGGGATACGGCAGCGCCAGCGCTTCTTTCTGGATGGCGAAGATCTGCTCGCAGCCGACCAGTGCGGAGTCGAGCATCTTGTCCAGCGTGGAGCGCGGGAAGGTGGCGCCCTCGCCGGTGCCCTGGATCTCGACCAGGGTGCCGGTGTCGGTGGCGACCACGTTCATGTCGACCTCGGCGCGCGAATCCTCTTCGTAGGGCAGGTCCAGGCGCACCCGGCCGTCGACGACGCCGACGCTCACCGCGGCGATCGCGCAGGAGATCGGCTGCGGGTCGGCCAGCACGCCCTTGGCGGCCAGGTAGGTGATCGCGTCGACGAGCGCGACATACGCGCCGGTGATGGCGGCGGTCCTGGTGCCGCCGTCGGCCTGCAGCACGTCGCAGTCGATCGCGATGGTGTTCTCGCCGATGGCGGCGAGGTCGATACAGGCACGCAGCGAGCGGCCGATCAGGCGGCTGATCTCCTGGGTGCGGCCGCCGACCTTGCCCTTCACCGACTCGCGTCCGCTGCGGGTGTGCGTCGCCGCGGGCAGCATCGCGTATTCGGCGGTGACCCACCCCAGTCCGGAGTCGCGCCGCCACGGCGGCACGCCCTCGGTCACGCTCGCGGTGCACATCACCCGCGTCTGACCGAACTCGACCAGCACCGAACCGGCTGGATGCGTGGTGAATCCACGGGTGATCTTTACCTCGCGGAGTTCGTCGTCCGCCCTGCCATCGGCTCGTCTAGACACGCGCAGAGCTTAACTGCCGCGCCTCCGCGCGGCGTGTTCGCGGCCCCCTTAGTCTCGAACGGCGCTCGATGGCCTCGCGCGTGATGGCTGGGTGGAGTGGATCAGAGGTCGAACGTCTCGCCCGGCGCGACGGCGTGCACGGGTCCGGCGAACTGTGCCTTGGCCTCGGCGATGACATCCTCGCGTGAGGTCCACGGCGGAATGTGGGTGAGCAGCAGTTCCTTCACGCCCGCCTGGGTGGCGATCTGGCCCGCCTCGGTGCCCGAAAGATGAATGCCGGGCGGCCGATTCGCCGGATCGTGGGTCCAGGACGCCTCGGCCATCAGGATGTCGGCGCCCTCGGCGAGTTGGTGGACCGAGTCGCACATCGCGGTGTCGCCGGTGTAGACGAAGGTGCGTCCGGCGGCCGTGACGATCCGCAGGCCGTAGGACTCCGGCGGGTGGAGCATCCGGCGCGCCGACACGGTGTGGCCGGGCCCGAATTCGATCTCTTCGCCGACGGTCCACGGCCGGTGGTCGATCACGTCGGACCAGTCGTCGCATTCGCCGCCGATCTCCGCGGACGCGTTGCCGATGCGCAGCGCGCTGTCCGACGGGCCGCGCACGATGGCCCGGCCGACCGGCGGGCTCGGGTGGTAGCGCCGCCAGACCAGCAGGCCGGGCAGATCGAGGCAGTGGTCGGCGTGCAGGTGGGTGAGGAAGATGTCGACCTCGCCGGGGTCGGCGTAGCGCTGCAGCGCGCCGAGCACGCCGGGCCCGAAATCGATCACCACGGGCGTCATATCCGGCCCGGTCAGCAGATAGCCCGACGCTGGGGAGTCCGGGCCGGACACGCTGCCCGAGCACCCGAGGACGGTGAGGCGCATTCCCCCATGCTGCCACGACGAATTCTCAGTCAAGAAAGGATCCCCCACATTCCGTTTCCAGCCGCAGAATCACCGTGGCGACGCAATGATTCCAGCCTGATCCCCGCGACGATTTCGGCGTGCATCACCAGAGAGTACCCAGCCCGCGAGCAGTCCACCCATCGCCCCGAAAAGATGGCCCTGCCAAGAGATTCCAGGTTGGCCGGGTAATACACCCCACAGCACAGACCCATAGATGGCCAAAACCACCAGTCCGAGCACGATCTGTCCGATGTTGCGAGCGAACCAGCCGCGCGAGATCAGGAACGTCAACCAGCCGAACACCAGGACCGACGCGCCGAGGTGGGTACTGCCGGACGCACCGGTCAGCCAGGTGCCTACGCCGGCGACGATCCAGATGACCGCGGTGGCGGCCAGGCCGCGGCCGATACCGGCCGCCAGCACGAGAAAGCCGAGGACCAGGACCGGCAGGGTGTTGCCGATCAGATGGGGCCAGCCGTAGTGCAGGACCGGGGCGAACAGGATGCCGGGGAGCCCGTCGGCCTCGCGGGGGTGGATCCCCGCGTTGTCGAGTTGATTGTGGTCGAGGGTGTCGACGCCTTCGATGCCGTACAGCAGTGCTACGAAACCGGCGATCAGTACCCCGGCACGCAGCCACGTCTGTTTGACGGCGGTGAAGTTGTTCGACTTCGCCGGCGCGTTTGCCGTAGTTCGCGGCGCGGATGCGCCCGGCTTCCCCAACTGGGCACGGATCGCCGCGATCCGATCGGGGTCGAATGACGAACCGATTCCCGAATCGCCGGACATCGCAGCCTCCTCGTCGAGCAGGAGTAACGGTCGCTGATTCGTGCGCGAGCCGTCATCCCACTATTCGAGGGTACCGGCGTAGACAAGGGCGAGCGTCAGGCCCAGAGTTGGCCGTCGAGTCGTTCCTCGGCCTCTTCCAGAGTGCCGTCGTAGGCGCCGGTCGAAAGGTACTTCCAGCCGCCGTCGGCGACCACGAACGCGATATCGGCGCGCTTGCCCGCCTTCGCGACCTTGCGCGCGACACCGAGCGCGGCGTGCAGGATCGCGCCGGTCGAGACGCCCGCGAAAATGCCCTCTTCGGAGACGAGCTCGCGGGTGCGCTTCACCGCGTCGAACGGGCCGACCGAGAAACGAGAAGTCAGCACCGACTCGTCGTACAGCTCGGGGATAAAGCCCTCATCGATATTGCGCAGCCCGTAGACCAATTCGCCGTAGCGCGGTTCGGCCGCCACGATCTCGATGCTCGGCACCTTCTCGCGCAGAAAACGGCCGGTGCCCATGAGGGTTCCCGTGGTGCCGAGGCCCGCGACGAAATGGGTGATCTCCGGCAGATCGGCCAGGATCTCCGGGCCGGTGGTTTCGTAATGCGCCAGCGCGTTGGCGGGGTTGCCGTACTGGTACAGCATCACCCAGTCCGGATTTTCGGCGGCGATCTGCTTGGCCAGTGCCACCGCCTGATTGGAGCCGCCCGCGGCCGGTGAATCGATGATCCGCGCGCCGAACATGGTCAGCAGCTGACGCCGCTCCACCGAGGTGTTCTCCGGCATCACGCAGACCATCCGGTAGCCCTTGAGCTTGGCGGCCATGGCCAGCGAGATGCCGGTGTTGCCGCTGGTGGGTTCCAGGATGGTGCAGCCCGGTGTCAGCAGACCGTCCGCCTCGGCCTGTTCGATCATCCGCAGTGCAGGCCGGTCCTTGATCGAACCGGTCGGGTTGCGATCCTCCAGCTTGGCCCACAGCCGCACATGGTTTTCACCGTCCCACTGCGGGGACAGCGTGCGCAGGCCGACCAGCGGAGTGTTGCCGAGGGTCGCGATCAGCGATTCATAGCGCGCCACGGGTGGGTCAGCCGCCGGCGACGGCAGGCAGGATGGTCACGCTCGCGTCGGCGGGTACCTCGGCCGCGAGGCCGCCGGAGAAACGCACGTCCTCGTCGTCGACGTAGATGTTGACGTAGCGGTTCAGCTTGCCGTCCTTGAGCAGCCGCTCGGCCAGCCCCGGGTGGTTCGCGTCGAGGTCATCGATCAGCGCGCTGAGGGTGGCGCCCTGCGCCTGCACGCGCTTCTCCCCTCCGGTGAGGCCACGCATGATGGTCGGGATGGACACGGTTACCGGCATGAGAACTCCTCGGTTTCACGAACAAGCATCGGTTCAGGCGGTTTCGTACGCATCGACGATCTGCACCGGCTCCTCGGTGACCTCGCCGTCGACGATCCGGTAGCTGCGCAGCTCGTGCTGCTCGGGATCGCGGGTGGAGATCAGCACGTAGTGCGCGAACGGCTCGGACGCGTAGGACACATCGGTGCGGCTCGGGTATGCCTCGGTGGCGGTGTGCGAGTGGTAGATCACCACCGGTGTCTCGTCGGCGTCGTCCATCGCGCGCCAGACTTTGAGCTGTTCACCGGAATCGAAACGGTAGAAGGTGGGCGAACGCTCGGCATTCACCATGGCCACGTAGCGCTCCGGGCGATCGGAATCCTCGGGTCCGGCGATGATGCCGCAGGCCTCGTCGGGGTGATCGGCGCGTGCGTGCGCCACCATTGCCTCCACGAGGTCGGCCCTGATCACCAGCACGAGTCAAACCTTTCCGCAATGCCGACCTATTGCTGTCGACAACGAGTCAGAATATTCGGCTATTCCCCGAACGCTTCGGCTGGTCCCGGATTCTCCGCGTTCAGCGGGGAAATAGGGCGCTGTACGCAGGGACTTCCCCGACGGACACGGCGGAAAGGATCGCGTCGACGATCGCGCGTTCCACGCAGAGCGCCGCGGCGGTGCCGAGCAGATCGACCATCAGTATGTCCGGCGGGAACGCGGGCGGCAGTTCGAAGCTCGCGGCGGGCGGCTGCCAGGTGCCGGTCGACAGCGCGAAGAACGCGTCGCCGTCGAACGGTCCGTGCGCGGGCCGGATCGCGCGAGCAAGTCCGTCGTGGGCGGTCATCGCCAGTCGCTGACAGCCGATCGGGTCCAGCGGCGCGTCCGTGGCCACCACACCGATGGTGGTGTTGAGCCGCATGCTTTTCGCGGGCAAGGCGTTCGCGCGCGCCAGCTGTTCGGCGGTCGGCGGGCGCAAGCCGAAGTACTCCGGCCCGTCGGTGCCGACGCCCCACGGCAGGCCGGTGCGCGGATCGAAGACCGAGCCCGCAGCGTTCGCCACGACCAGTGCGGACACCGTGGCCCCGGCCGCGAGCCCGTCGCCGAGCACCACGCTCGCGGTGCCGACACCGCCCTTGATCGAACCGGCCCGCGCGCCGACGCCGCCGCCGACCACGCCGCGTGCGAAATCGAGCGACGCGGCCGCCGCGGCCTGATAGCCGAACTCGGCGGTGGGCCGAATGTCCCACGCGCCCAACGGAAGGTCGTAGATCACCGCGCCCGGCACGATCGGGACCACCCGGCTCGGGTTGGTCGGGTCCATCGGGATGCCCTCGCTGCGTTCCTCCAGCCAGCGCATGACGCCGTCGGCCGCCGCGAGGCCGTAGGCGCTGCCGCCGGTGAGCACGATCGCGTTGGCCTGACGCATGGTGCGGGCCAGATCGAGCACGTCGGTTTCCCTGGTGCCGGGCCCGCCGCCGCGCACATCGACCGCGGCGGTCGCGCCGCCCGGCGCGTACACGACGGTGGTTCCGGTCGCCGCGCCGGAGCCGAGCGTCGCGTCCGGGTCGAGCGCGGTGTGATGCCCGACCAGCAGGCCGGATACATCGGTGAGCGAATTACGTTGCCCGGCTTGCACCTTCATAATTGCTCCTGACGCTCGGTCGCGGCGGTATTCGATCTACGCGCGTACAGGTTCTGTTCTACCTGTCTTGTCCGGCGGGCGCGGTCTCGCGTCCTCGCCGACACTCCGGCGAACGCACTCAGGGAGCCAGCGCCTGCAGCAGCGAGTCCTGCATCCAGGTGAGCCAGTGGTACACGTCCAGGTGTGGTGCGCGCGGGTCGTCCGAACCGAGATGGTCGGGGGTGTCGGCGTCGATGCCGAGCACCGTGCCGAGAGCCAGTCGCACGTCGGTGAGCGCGGTCAACCAGGCGTCGGCCTGTTCGGGGGTGAGCACGATCTTGCCGCCGGAGGTGGGCACGGTGCTCAGGATGACGCTGCCCGCGGCCAGCTTGGCGTCGATGATCTCCGGTTCGTGCAGCCCGCGCAGCGCGCTGTTCAGATCGGCGCGGTCGGCGTCGGGGGAACCGGGTTCGCTGCGGTGGAAGTCGGGCAGCAGCCTGCGCAGTCGCGGATCGTCGGGGGCGACGGAGTTGCCGGTGCGCAGCCCGGTCAGCGCGGCCAGGTCGTCTTCGGGTGCGGCCTCGGCGCGTTCGGTGAGCAACCCGGAGACGGCACCGACCAGCGAGCGCAGCACGTTGGCCTCACGTGCGTCCATCTCGGATCGCAGTTTGAGGCCGCTCAGCGAGTTCTTCCTGCTCCACTTCCGCACGGCGTCAGGGTAGTCGTCTCGGTCAGTCGTCCCGCTGCATGGTCGCCCAGAGTCCCGCGGCGTGCAGCCGCTGGACATCATGTTCCATTTTGTCCCGCGAACCCGACGACACCACGGCCTTACCCTCGTTGTGCACGCAGAGCATCAGCTCGGTCGCCTTGGCTTTGCTGTAGCCGAACAGCTTCTGGAAGATATAGGCGACATAGTGCATGAGGTTGACCGGGTCGTCCCAGACCACAGTGACCCACGGGCGATCTTCTGCCTCCAAGATCTCGGTGTATTCGACCGCCTCGGGGGTCGCCTGTGCCGCTGACAGTGTCGCGTCCACGGCGTCCACCACGACGCCACCTCGGACTGTGTTGCACAAGGCCATAACGTCAAGGGTACGACTCGACTCCGAATGAGCAACACCCCGCCGAGCCCCGATTCGCGCATTTACCGACTCGCTGAACGGGCCGCCCCTATGATGCTCCGGCCCGGGCATTCCGCGCTCCGCAAGCGCTATAAACGACCGGTCTGTCTACAGTTGGCAACGTGGACAACCGCGACGGCGTCACCAGCACCGCACTGCTGACGGACCAGTACGAACTGACCATGCTGGCCGCCGCGCTGGCCGACGAATCCGCGCACCGCCGCTGCACCTTCGAGGTGTTCGCCCGCCGCCTGCCGCACGGACGGCGCTACGGCGTGGTCGCGGGCACCGGTCGACTGCTCGACGCGCTGGAGCGCTTCCAGTTCGGCGAGGCCGAGCTGGCCGTGATCGAGCCGTTCCTGCCCGCCGAGACGGTGGCTTGGCTGCGCGACTACCGCTTCACCGGCGACATCGACGGCTACGCCGAGGGCGAGCTGTATTTCCCCGGTTCCCCCATTCTTTCGGTGCGCGGCAGCTTCGCCGAATGCGTCGTGCTGGAGACGCTGGCCCTGTCGATCCTCAACCACGACAGCGCGATCGCCTCCGCGGCCGCGCGGATGGTGAGCGCGTCGGGCGGGCGGCGGATGATCGAGATGGGGTCGCGACGCACCCACGAACTCGCCGCGCCGGACAGTTCACGTGCCGCCTACCTGGCAGGCTTCGACGCCACCTCCAATCTGGAGGCCGTACGCCGGTACGGAGTGCCGGGCGCGGGGACCAGCGCGCACGCATTTACGTTGTTGCACGCGGGGACCGCAGTCGGCGGAGCCGACGGGGTGGGTGGGCACAGCGGGGCGGACGGCGAGCACGAGGCGGAGGCGTTCCGCAGCCAGGTCGCGGCACTCGGCATCGGCACCACACTGCTGGTCGACACCTACGACATCACCCAGGGCGTCGCGACCGCGATCGAGGTGGCTGGTCCGGAATTGGGTGGCGTGCGGATCGATTCCGGCGACCTCGGCGTACTGGCCAGGCAGGTGCGCGATCAGTTGGACGGGCTCGGTGCGACGAAGACGCGCATCGTGGTGTCCGGCGATCTCGACGAGTACGCCATCGCCGCGTTGCGGGCGGAACCGGTCGACGTGTACGGCGTCGGCACCTCGCTGGTGACCGGGTCCGGCGCGCCGACCGCGGGGATGGTCTACAAGCTGGTCGAGGTCGACGGGGTGCCGGTCGCCAAGCGCAGCAGTCACAAGGAGTCGCGCGGCGGGACCAAGAAGGCGATCCGGCTGTCCCGGGACACCGGGACGATCGTCGAGGAGATCGTCTATCCGGCAACCGGGCCCGCGCCCGCGGTGAACGGGTTCGAGGCGCGGGAACTGCTCGTTCCGCTGGTGCGCGGCGGCAAGCTCGTCGACGACCTGCCGACGCTGTCGGACAGCCGGGACCATGTGGCGCACGGGCTGATCAGCCTGCCGTGGGAGGGTCTGAAACTGTCCGCCGGTGAGCCCGCCGTGCCGACTACATTCCTGAGTTGAGCCCACTGGGCCGGCTGTCGGGCCGAGCGGCACAATGCATTACGGGTACTCAGTTCAACCGCGGGAGGTCAGCATGACCCGGGCCCTGATCATCGTCGATGTCCAGAACGATTTCTGCGAGGGCGGGTCGCTCGCCGTCACCGGAGGTGCCGCGGTCGCGACCCGAATCAGCGAGCACCTGGCGGCCGCGGATTACGCCGCGATCGTCGCGACCCGTGACTATCACATCGATCCCGGCGATCACTTCTCCACGCATCCCGATTACGTCGACTCCTGGCCGCCGCACTGCCGCGTCGGCACCCCGGGCGCGGACTTCCATCCGAACCTGGACACCGCACCCGTTCAGGAGATCTTCTCCAAGGGCGCGTATTCGGCCGCCTACTCCGGTTTCGAGGGCACCGCCGCGGACGGCACCACCCTGGCCGACTGGCTGCACAACCGCGGCATCGAGGCGGTCGACGTCGTCGGCATCGCCACCGACCACTGCGTCCGCGCCACCGCGCTGGACGCCAGGATCGAGGGCTTCGACACCCGCGTGCTGCTCGACCTGACCGCCGGCGTCGCCCGCGACACCACCGACTCCGCGCTGGACCGGATGCGCGCCGCGGGCGTCGACCTCGAAGGAAGCGTTTCCGGGTAGGTCATCACCACAACGCCCGCGTCCGGTGTCGGTATCGGGCAGTAGGCTGCTCGCGTGCCCGAACTCCCCGCCGTCCCCGACCTTTTGGCCACTGCCGTGCAGGCGCTCGGCGGGAAAGAACGCGTCGGGCAGGTGACGATGGCGACCGCGGTGGATCACGCGATCGACACCAAGGAGCACCTGGCCGTGCAGGCCGGAACGGGCACCGGCAAGTCGCTGGCCTACCTGGTGCCCAGCCTGCGGCACGCGGTGCGGACCGGGCGCACCGTGGTGGTGTCGACCGCGACGATCGCGCTGCAGCGCCAGCTGGTCGATCGCGATCTGCCGCGGCTGTCCGAGGCGCTGAGCAAGCCGCTCGGGCGCGCGGCCAAGTTCGCGATCCTCAAGGGCCGCAACAACTATCTGTGCCTGAACAAGATCAACAGCGTGATTCCGGAGGAGCCGGAGGCGGAGCTGTTCGACGCGTTCGCCATCTCCCGGCTCGGCCGCGAGGTGCAGCGGCTCAACGAGTGGGTCTCCGACACCGAGACCGGCGACCGGGACGAGATCGTGCCCGGCGTGACCGACCGCGCCTGGAAACAGGTGAGTGTGTCCTCGCGCGAATGCCTCGGCAAGTCGCGCTGCCCGTTCGGTCAGGACTGCTTCGCCGAGAAGGCACGAGCCGAATCCGCGCAGGCCGACGTGGTGGTGACCAACCACGCGCTGCTGGCGATCGACGCCATCAGCGGCATCCAGGTGCTGCCCGAGCACGACGTGGTCGTCATCGACGAGGCACACGAATTGGTCGACCGGGTCACCGGCGTGGCCACCGCCGATCTGGCCTCGTCCGCGATCAGCGCGGCCGCGCGCCGCTGCGCCAAACTCATCGACGAAAAAGAGGTGGACCGGCTCGAGGGCGCCGCCGAGGCCTGGCACGACGTGCTGGAGGAGCTGCCCGCTGCGCGTTGGGAACGGCTGCCCGACGGCGTCGCCCCGGTACTCGCGCTGGTCCGCGACGCCGCGTGGAACGCGCGCACCGCACTCGCGCCGCAGGGCGGCACCACCCAGCAGGGTGACGTCGAGACCGCCGCCGCGCGCACCCAGGCGCTGGCCGCGATCGACGAGATCCACGACAGCGCGGTGCGCGCGCTCACCGCGTTCGACGAACCGGATCCGGCGAAACGCCACGACGTCATCTGGCTGTCCGCCGAAGAGATGCGCGGCGTCGCCCGGCGCTCGCTGCGGATGGCGCCGCTGTCGGTCGGCGGGCTGTTGCGCAGCAGGCTGTTCGGCACCGCGACCGTGGTACTCACCTCGGCAACGCTGCAGATCGGCGGCTCGTTCGACGGGCTCGCGATCACCTGGGGACTGCCCGCGCAATCGTCGAGCCAAGTCGATCCGGGCCTGGCCAACGGTGCCGAGGCGCCCAGCGACGCCGACAAGGTGCGCTGGAGTTCACTCGACGTCGGCTCGCCGTTCGACCACGCCAAGTCCGGCATCCTCTACGTCGCCAAGCACCTGCCCGCGCCGGGCCGCGATGGCCTCGCCCCCGCCTACCTGGACGAGATCGAAAAGCTCATCACGGCCGCGGGCGGTCGCACGCTCGGGCTGTTCTCCTCCATGCGCGCGGCCAAGGCGGCGACCGAGGCGTTGCGCGAGCGGCTGGACACGCCGGTGCTGTGCCAGGGCGACGATTCGACCGGGGCGCTGGTCCGCAAGTTCGCCGACGATCCGGAGACCTCGCTGTTCGGCACGCTGTCGCTGTGGCAGGGCGTCGACGTGCCCGGCCCGTCGCTCAGCCTGGTGATCCTGGATCGAATTCCGTTCCCGCGACCCGACGATCCGCTGCTCACCGCCCGGCAGCGCGCGGTCGAGTCACGTGGCGGCAACGGGTTCATGGCGATCGCGGCCAACCACGCCGCGCTGCTGCTCGCCCAGGGCACCGGCCGGTTGCTGCGCAGCGTCGACGACCGCGGCGTCGTCGCGATTCTCGACTCCCGGCTGGCCACCGCCCGCTACGGCGGCTACCTGCGCGCCTCGCTGCCGCCGTACTGGGAGACGTCCAACCCCGAGGTCGTGGTGAAAGCGCTGAAACGACTCACCGAAAACCCAGTGTGAAACAGACCACATTAGGGCGCGTATGCTTCCGAACAGAAGTAAATTAAGAGTGGTACTTCGGTGAACCCCAATTCCCACACCGAATGTATCGGCGGTCCCCGCGCCAAGCCCTGCACGCGGCGCGGGGACACCACAAATTCTCCCCGCGTGTCCGGTCGCGCATGAGACCGTTTCCAGATGAAGCACCCTTCCGACAGTGACGTCCTAGGCGAATTTCTGGTCAGCGCAAGATCATTGGCCGAGTATCGCGCAATATTCACCCTTACCGACGCCGATCTGCACGGCCGAATTCTCGATTGCCCCGGCGGCGCAGCGAGTTTCACGGCCGAGGCGAATGCCCTCGGCGCCGATGTCACCGCCACCGATCCGATCTACGCCCGCCCACCCGATGAGCTGCGCGGCCTCGCACTCAGCGAGACCGATCGCGGAAGCGACTGGGCCACAGCGCATTCGGAAAGATACCGGTGGGACTGGTACGGCGGCCCGCGCCAGCAGCACGCGATGCGCCACGCCGCCGCCCGCCGATTCGGCGCCGACCTCACCGCACATCCCGAACGCTACGTCGCCGCCGAACTGCCGTCGCTGCCCTTCCCCGACGACAGCTTCGACCTGGCCCTCAGCTCACACCTGCTGTTCACCTACGCCGACCGGCTGACCGCCGACTTCCACCTCGAGGCCCTACTGGAGCTGGCCCGGGTCTGCGCGGGCGAGATCCGCGCCTATCCCCTGGTCGACCACGTCGGTCATCATCAGGACGAACTGGTCGCACATCTCCGAAAGGAACTCGAAGACAAAGGAATTCGCACCGGTCTCCGCGAGATCAGCTACGAATTCCATCATGGGGCGAATACCGTGCTCGTGCTGCGTCCCTGATTACCGGCGTTGACACGCTTTCCATCCCCGAGCACCTGAGCTGGTCGGGCTACCAGCTGTGGGCCACCGCGCGGTAGGTGGTTTCGATGAGTGTGTGCAGCTGACGCTGGATCTCCTCGACCGGGCCGGGGGTCAGGGTGAACTCGTCGTTGTCCTGGTTGTGCAGCAGGTAGCGGCCGTCGGCGGGCAGGTAATCCATCCAGTGGAAGCCGCGGCCGTCGGTGGTCGGCCTGCTGTCGATCGCGCCGCCGGCGAAGACGCCGACCTCGCCGAGCCCGGAGCGCGGGCGGCGGACGATGCGGTTGAGTTGCTCGGTGTGCGAAAGGCGGGTCGGATGCTGGGCGTATTCGACCCTGTGCACGTCCGAGCGGCGGCCGCTGATCGTCGGGTATTTGCCTGGGGCGCATTTCGGCAATTGCGCGGCGATCTGTGCGGGTAACGCCTGCGGCGGGCAGCGGGTGAGCAGGATATCGCGGCCGTATTCCTGTGTCGGACCGGGCAATTGGACCGCCATGGTCGCGGCCCGGCCGGTCATTCCGGCATGCACGCGCACCACCTGATTGAAATCGCGGCCGAAGAAACCGTGCACCTCGACCCGAACCTGCGGTTCCAGCAACACATTCAGCGCATTGAACAAGTCGGGCGACGCGAAACTCGACAGCTGCTTCGCGGCATTCACGCGCAAACGCTGATAGTCCTCGTAGGCTTCGACGCCTTCGATGGTGTAACGCAACGGATAGGGCAGACGGTCACGGCCGAGCGCCTCCAGCGCCAACTCGAACATCAAACCGTCCAGGCGCCAGCGGGATTCGTTCATCCGCCGATGACTCCGCCCGGTGGCAGCGCGGGCGGCTGCGTACCCAGCAACTCCGAACCATGGTCATAGATGAGGTAGTCCGGGATCTTGTGCTCACCGTCCTCGTCCCCCTTGCCGCGTCCCGCGCCCGCACCCATGCCTGGGGCGCCGGAGGTGCCGGGTTTGCCGGAGGCGGCGGCGCGGGCGGCGGTTGTCGCCGCCGGGCTGGAGGGGGTTCCCGCCTTGCCGGGGATGCTCTTTCCCGGCGACGGGGTGGAACTCGGCGTGCCGGGAGTGCGCGACGGTGAACCGGGGAACGTCGTGGTCGGAGTGTTCGACGGGGTCGACGGTGTCGACGGTGTCGACGGCGTCTTCGATTTGGTCGGATCGTCGATGGTGGGTGTGCTCGCCGGGGTGGTCGAAGCCGGTGTCGTACTGGTCGACTTCTTGTCCGTGGAGTCGCTCGGATTCGTACTCGAAGGCTGAGTCGACGGGTCGACGGTGCTGTCCTGCTTCTTCGAATCGTCCGTGGACTTCTGGTCGGTGGTGTTGGGCGTGCCCGTCGGGTTGTTGCTGTTCGGGCTACCCGGCTGACCTGGCCCCGGGGTGTAGCCGGGGTCATTCGGCTTGTTCTTGTCCACTGTGCTGGTGGGCTCGGGAAGGATCGGGGTGATGCCGTCGACCTCGTTGACCCCAGGGCGGTAGTACTCGGTCATCGCGAAGCGCGCGTTACTTTCGGCTTCTTGAGCGCGGTAGGTCGGACCCTTGATGATGTTCTGGCCAGGCAGCATGTCGATGAGCTTGTCGCCGATGGTGTAGCTGTCCGGCTCTGGCACAGAACCTTTGGCCTGGGCAAGGTGCCCCTGGGTCAAATCCAAACCGTGCCCGACCATTTGGAACGAGGCTGCGAGCTTGGTAAAGGTCTTGGTGAACTCGCGGGTGGCGTCTATCGCGCCGCTACCCGACTTGCCGGTCCAGTGCTCGGTAATGGATTGCTCGACACCCTTTGAGTACTCCTCGACTGCGGTTCGGCCTTCTTTGGCCAGATTGCGCCAGCCATCGGCTGCGTTATTGATCACGTTCGGGTCCACATCTCGAAGCGCGTCGTAGATCGCTTGGTGTGACATGGTTTCGAACGGGTCCTGGCCCTTGATGGCCCGGCCTGCGAACGTAGCGTTGCCATACTCGGACAGCAACCCAGCCCATTCGTTGTTGACGTACCCGCGATCCTCGTCCCACTTCGTCTTTTCGTCGGAGATCCGCCGCTGGTCGTCAGATTTGTTCTTGTCGGCCTCGTGCCGCGAGCTGATCACGCTTCCCGCACCCGGTCCAAGAGCGGCGTTGCCGATCGCCGCAACCCAGTCGTTCATTGACAGCCCCATCACGAACTCCCTAAGTTCAGCTGACGGAGCTTGTCGGCAGCAGATTGGTCGGACTCGGTCAGCTTGCCGATGGCGAGATTGTAGGTCTCACTCATCAAGGTCAGCACTTCGATGCTCTGCTTGAGCCGGTTAACGGCTGAATCATCGGAGCCATTCGCTTTACTGCCGAACTTGTCTCGCAGAGCTTCCGCTGACATCAAGGTGCCAAAGCCGGACAAACGATCAAGACCTACCGTGATATCCATCATTTTGTTGAGCTTTTTGAGCATCTGATCGGCGTGCCGAGCCAAGTCCGTTCCGATTTGCTCGTCAAGACGAAGCTCGCCCCCTTCTGCCTGCTTCTTCAACGACTGCCAGCGGGCCACAGCGGCCTGCATCCCGGCACCTTCGCTCTGCGACTCCGACATCGTCCCTCCTTACGAAAACTCCACTGCCACAATGTCGGCGATCCGTAGCGGTTCGGTATGCACCAGCGTGCTGATCACCGTTCGAACCTACTTCGGCAAAAAGGGCTCGAGCTCCTGTGCGTGCCGTACATCAAGATCACACGGGGGCGCCTGCGGCAGTGATGCCCGCTCGCTGTAATCCCAGCCGACAGCGACTTCGACCATGCCCTGCGATGCGGGGAGGCTGATATTGCATCGAAGCTTGTCTTGGTCGGCCTTATCAAGAGAAATCAGACCTGATCGCGAACCTATCTGGACATCGCGCACGACGGTGACCCTGTCGTTCTTTCTGAGGTCGGCCAACGTGTACGTCAACGACGAAACGGTTACGCCATACGGCCCCTCGATGGAGTCCCACCGACAGATCCGCGCCACTACCCCACCCGTTGGAGGATCGGTGACCACCGTCTTCGACGCCGGATCTACCTTGGTAGCCTGCAACGCCGCATCGGACAAGCCAGTGCACGGGTTGAAGAGATTCTTCCCGTCATTGGTCGGTGTTCCGCTGGCCGTGGTCGGAGTCCCGTCCTTCGTCGGCGAGCACCCCGCGACCAGGCTGGCCACTGCCATCCCGGCCAGCACCGTCCGCATTACGAGCTTCGGCGCAACGATCGCGGTTCGCATATCTCTCCTGACTTCGGCTCAGACACCCCGACACAGGATAAGACGCACGTGATCTCCCCCTGGTTCCACTCCAAAATAGAGCACTCCAACTGGATCGTTCCAGTCCGGCGGCAGAATCGGGTGCGTTCACCTCGATCTAGAGCACGCTACTTCGGCAGGTATGCCTCGAGCTGGGTAGCGTGCCGTAGAGCGAGGTCACACGGTGGGGCCTGCGGAAGCGAAGCCCGCTCGCTGTAGCGCCATCCGACACCCACTTCGAACATGCCTTGCGCCGCAGGAAAACTGACGTTGCAGCGCAGCTTGTCGTCATCGGCCTGCTCCGTAGAGATGAGTCCGATACGAGGACCTACTTGGACATCACGTAAGACGGTGACTCTGTCGTTCTTGCGAAGATCGTCCAGTTTGTAGTTCATCGACCACACCGTGACAAAGTACGGTCCTTCGGTGGACGACCATTTGCAGATCCGCGCAACCACCCCACCCTCTGGAGCATCGGTTACGACCGACTTCGTCGCCGGGTCAGCCATGGTTGCCCGCAGCGCGTCGTCCGACAGCTCGGTACACGGATTGAAGATCTTCTGCTCGCCATTGGTCGGACTCCCGCTGACCGCGCCGGGACCACCGTCCTCCGGCGTCATCGAACATCCCGCGACCGCCCCGACCGCCGCCATCCCTGCCAGCATCGTTCGCACGATGACCATCGGCGACACAACCGCGGTCTGCACATCTCTCCTGACTTTCAGTCCAATACTCCGACACAGGACAAGACGCGCAAGACCTCCCCCCGGTTCCGCTCCAACCTAGATCTAGCCACTTGGACCGTTCCAGATCACCCGCGCACCGCCACCGCATCCACCTCGAACAACATCCCCGGCAACGCAAGCGCGGCAACACCATTCAGCGTCTGCACCGGCGGACGTTCGTCCCAGATCTCCGCGATCTTCCTACCGATAACCGCAAGCTTGTCGAGGTTGTGGTCGACGATGAACGTCCGCAGCTGCGCGACGTCCACATAGTCCAAACCGACTGAGCGCAAAGCGATCCCGAGGTTGGCGAAGGCATTATTCACCTGAACCGCGAAATCCTCGCTGGTCGTGTGCCCCTCGGCATCCGAGTCGTACTGCCCCGCGATGAGCACCAGCTCACCACTGACCCGCGCCACATGGCTGTATCCAAATCCCGTGGGATCGTGCAGTTCCGCGGGATTGCTGATCTCGATGCCCATCGTCGTCTCCTCAGTTCGTCGACTCTTCCGCTCAACAAGGAGAAGACGGCGCAGCATCCCGGGCTGTGACATGACGTGGCGCGGCGACCCTGATGGGGCACCGCGCCGGAGTCGAGTGGGTCAGAGGATCCACTTGAAGACGAGGGTGACCACCGCGGCGACCACGCCGAGCACGACCATTGCCGCGCCGACCATCAATCCTTGTCGCTGCCACGGCCGCCCGTGATCCAGCGAGTACCGGCCGGCCCCGATGAAGGCGAAGCCGGTGCCGACGACGGCGAAGAGCAGCGGGGTCTCCCAGCCGCCTTGGCCGAACAGGCCCGGCCCCCAGGTCACATTGATCGCGTTGATCATGGTGCCGAGCACGATGGCACCGGCGAGCGGGGTGAAGAGGCCGAGGGCGAGGAGCACGCCGCCGGTGATTTCGCTCAGGCCGGCCAAGGTGCCGAAGAATTTGCCGGGGTTGTAACCCATGCCGTCGAACATGGCGGCGTTGGCGTTCCAGCCGTAGCCCCAGAACCAGCCGAACAGTTTCTGGGTGCCGTGTGCGACGAGTAACGCGCCGAAGACGACGCGGATGAGAAGCAGGCCGATGTCGGCGGACGCTCCGTCGAGTTCAGTGTTGGTGGTGGCGCGATCGAGCACAGATTTCGTAGTCATGTGATCCTCGTCCCTGCAAGTCGGATTCCGAACAGCTGGTCAATGGCCTCGGCGATGAAGCGGACCGCGGTCCGATCGTCGCACGGGGCACCCTGACTCTCCAAGACCCGGTCTTATTCTGATCTACGTTCGCATCCCCTGCAGGGTTCATTCCGCCAGGAAAAAGAAGTATCCGAGGAATATCACCAGCAGTGCCCACATCGCGGGATGCACGTCCTTGATCCGGCCTTTTGCGACCATGACGATCGGATAGAACAGCATTCCCATGGCCAGACCGTTCGCGATCGAGTACGTCAGCGGCATCATCACGATCGTGATGAATGCGGGCACCGAATACTCGAGTCGATTCCAGTCGATCTCGCCGAGCGCACGCGACATCAACACACCGACCACGATCAACGCGGGCGCGGTCACCTCGCCGGAACCCGCGACGACGGCGAAGATCGGGTAGCAGAACATGGCGACCAGGAACCAGCCCGCGGTGGTGACGGCGGTCAACCCGGTGCGCCCGCCCGCGGACACGCCTGCGGTGGATTCGACGTAGGCGGTGGTGGTGGAGGTGCCGATGACCGCGCCCGCCATGGTGCCGACGGAGTCGGCGGCCAGCGCGCTGGCGGCGCGCGGCAGTTTGCCGTCCTTGTCGAGCAGACCCGCCTGGTTGGCGACGCCGATCAGAGTGCCGGAGGCGTCGAAGAAGTCGACGAAGAGCATGGTCAGGATGACGACGGCCATCTGCCCGGTGAACGCGTCGGGCAGGTGGATGACCGCCTGACCGAAGGTGTGCTCTAGCCCCTTCGGCGCAGCTACGACGCCGTTGGGCAGATCGACGAGCCCGCTGACGATGCCGACGCCCGCGGTGAGCACGATCCCGTACAGCACGGCCCCGTGCCAGCCGATGACGAGGAACACCACGGTCACCACGAGCCCGAACAGTGCGAGCAGGGTGGTGCCCTTGGTGAAATCGCCCAGCGTGACCAGGGTGGCGTCGCTGTTCACCACAATGCCCGCGTTCTTCAACCCGAGGAAGGCCACGAACAACCCGATGCCCGCGCCGACGGCGAGCTTCATCTGCATCGGAATCGCGTTGAGGATGCGCTCGCGCACCTTGGTGACCGCGAGCAGGAAGAAGATGATCCCGGACAGCAGGGTCCCGGACAACGCGACCTGCCACGGGATGCCCATGCCGAGCACCACCGAGTAGGCGAAGAACGCATTGAGCCCCATACCGGGGGCGAGGGCGATCGGATACTTGGCCCACAGCCCCATCACCAGCGTGCCGAACACCGCGGCGACGGCGGTCGCGGTGAACACCGCCTGCATGGGAATGCCCTTGGCGCCCAACGCACCTTCGTCGCCGAGCACCGACGGGTTCACCGCGAGGACGTAGGACATGGCGAGGAACGTCACCGTGCCCGCCATCAGTTCGCGTTTCATGGTCGAACCAGTCGCGCTGATGCCGAAGAACGCGTCGATGCGACCTCGGGGCTCGGTCGGTACGGCGGTGGCCATGGGCGGTCTCCAGTCAGGGAGTGGTACGGGCGTGCCCAGGCACGTTAGCCGACGATTCACTGAATCGGAGAATTCGACCGACCCACGGCCGCGCCGACCGTCCTCGACCGGAAAGGGCTGGTGCGGCCGTTTCAGGCGTTGGGTGCGGCGACCAATCCGAGCTCGGCGTCACCGGCGAGCAACTCACTGTGCGGCAGCACCCGCACCGTGTAGCCGACGGCGCCGGACAGCGGGACGGGCGTGTCCACGGTGAAGAGCTCGACGCCGGAATCGGATCCGGTGTGTGTCATCGCGACGGTGGTGACGTCGGAGAGGTCGTCGGCGGTCGACACCCGGCCGAGTACCGCCTGCACGACGACATCGGCGACCTGCAAGCCACCCAGGTCGATGCGCGCGGTCAGCGACAGGCCGGCCCCGATGATCGGCGTGTCCGGTAGGCCCGCGCTGTCCACCTGGATCACCTTCACCGACGGCCAGGCCGCTTCGACGCGGCGTCGATAGTCGGCGATGGTGCGGGCGACGGCGAACTCGTCGGCGGTCGCCCGCTGGTAGGCGTTGGCGGCGGGCGCGTAGTACTCGACGGCGTAGTCGCGGACCATGCGCGAGGCGAGCACCTTCGGGCCGAGGGTCTGCAGGGTGTGGCGCACCATCTCAACCCAGCGCACCGGCATGCCCGCGGCGTCGCGGTCGTAGAAGCGGGGCGCGACGGTGCGCTCGAACAGGTCGTAGAGCGCGTTGGCCTCGAGGTCGTCGCGGCGGTGTTCGTCGGCGACGCCGTCGGCGGTCGGGATGGCCCAGCCGTTCTCGCCGTCGAACATCTCGTCCCACCAGCCGTCCCGGATGGACAGGTTGAGACCGCCGTTGAGCGCGGACTTCATCCCGGAGGTGCCGCACGCCTCGAGCGGGCGCAGCGGATTGTTCAGCCAGACATCGCAACCCCAGTACAGGTAGCGGGCCATCGACATGTCGTAGTCGGGCAGGAAGACGATGCGGTGCCGCACCTCCGGATCGTCGGCGAAGCGGACAACCTGCTGGATGAGCGCCTTGCCGCCGTCGTCGGCCGGGTGGCTCTTGCCCGCGACCACCAGCTGCATCGGCCGGTCGGAGTCGAGCAGCCTGGCGCGCAACCGTTCCGGGTCGCGCAGCATCAGAGTGAGTCGCTTGTAGGTCGGCACCCGGCGAGCGAAGCCGACGGTCAGCACGTCCGGGTCGAAAACGCTGTCCACCCAGCCCAATTCGGCTTCCGCCGCGCCACGGTCCAGCCAGGACGCGCGCACCCGGCGGCGCACCTCGGCAACCAGGATGGCGCGCAACGCATTCCGCGTCGACCACAGTTCGCCGAGATCGACGTCACGCAGTCGCTCCCAACCGCGCGCCTCTTCGACCAACTCGGCACCGATGTGCTTGCGCGCCTTGTCGAACCATTCGCGGGCGGCCCAGGTCGGCGCGTGCACACCGTTGGTGACCGAGCCGATGGGCACCTCGGCCGCATCGAAGCCGGGCCACAGCGGGGCGAACATCTCGCGGCTGACCTCGCCGTGCAGTTTCGATACGCCGTTGGCGCGCTGAGCAAGTCGCAGGCCCATGTGCGCCATGTTGAAGACGGACGGATCGGCCTCGCGGCCCAGGGCGAGGATCCGATCGACGGAAAGTCCTGGGAGCATGGCGGATTCGGATTCGCCGTGCGCGCCACCGAAGTAGCGGCGCACCATCGGCATCGGGAAACGGTCGATGCCTGCGGGGACCGGAGTGTGCGTGGTGAACACCGTGCCCGCTCGCACCGCCGCCAGCGCCGTGTCGAAATCCTGTCCGTTGGAGACGAATTCGCGGATGCGCTCGACGCCGAGGAAACCGGCGTGGCCTTCGTTCATGTGGAACACATCGGGATCGGGCAGCCCGGTCGCGTTGGTGTAGGCGCGAACCGCGCGCACGCCGCCGATACCGGCCAGGATCTCCTGCCGGATCCGGTGCTCCTGGTCACCGCCGTAGAGCCGGTCGGTGACCGCCCGCAACTCCGGATCGTTCTCCGCGATATCGGAATCCAGCAACAGCAGCGGCACCCGCCCGACCTGCGCGATCCACACCCGAGCCCGCAGCACCCGCTGATCCGGCATCGCCACGTGAATCAGCACCGGCGCCGTCTCTGAGCCACCGTTGTCCGAGGTGAGCAGCCGCAGCGGCAGACCCTGCGGATCCAGGTCCGGGTAGTGCTCGGTCTGCCAGCCGTCCGCCGACAGTGTCTGCCGGAAATAGCCGGAGCGATACAGCAATCCGACACCGATCAACGGCAGTCCCAGATCGGAAGCGGCCTTCAGATGATCGCCCGCCAGGATCCCGAGCCCACCCGAATAGTTCGGCAGTACCTCGGTAACCCCGAACTCCATGGAGAAGTAGGCGATCCCGCGCACGCCCTCCTCCCCCGCGCGCCGCTCGAACCAACTCGGCGCCGCAAGGTACTCCCGCAGATCGGCCGCCGCGGCATCCACCCGCCGCACATACTCCGGATCCGCCGCCAGCTCGTCCACCCGCGCGGCAGGCACCTCCCCGAGCATCCGCACCGGGTCGTGCCCCATCTCCAACCACCGCTGCGGATCCATCTCCGCGAACAGATCCTGGGTAGCCGGATGCCACGACCACCGCAGATTCGTAGCGAGCTCGCCGAGCGCGGCCAGCCGCTCAGGCAGATGGGCACGGACGGTGAATCGACGCAATGCCTTCACCACGCGAACCCTACCGAACACCGCGACAACGGGCCGCCCAGGCGGCACGACTCACAACCGCCGCTGTCGGCAAACTTGGCGCAGCAGCCCGCACCACAAAGGGCACGACAGTCGTCGTACCTGCGTCGTACGCTTGTCGCAACACAATTCGCCTAGGCTTCCAGCCGCGGGTCCACGTCCATCAGAGGTCGGCGGTCCAGATGTCCGCCGGGTGCTCGTCGGGCTTCAGCCATAGCTGAGGCTGCCGTCCTCGAATTCGCTCGTGTGCCTGTTCTTCCCAGTGGAAGTGATGGTCCGGGTCGGGCCACGCCACTTGGAGGACGGAAAACGGGGTCTTCCGGTAGAAGCCGATGGCTCGGCCGAAGTAGGGGCGGTACCAGCTCGGGTCGACAGATCGGAGGGCGACCGGGCGGCCCTCGATGACGTCGTCGTCCCGCTGCCCGTCTGCCAGCACGGCACCGGCGGCGGCCTTGGCGCCCAAGATATTCAGCATGCTGTGCATCGCGTTGACGTCGAGGCCGAACATGGCGAGTTCGGGAGTGCGGTGGGTGTGGGTCAGGCCGATTGTGTAGGCGAACTGGATGTCGCCATCGATGACCTTGACGACGTGCCATCCTTGTTGTTGCACGTCATCGATGATCCGCAGGTCCGCCCCGTCCGCTTCGTCGCGGTCGCCGTAGTCGTGGTCGAGGACGCAGCGGCATTCGAAAGACTCGTCTAGCACGGAGCCGACTCTACGATGCGCGCCGAGACCCCGGCTAACCCTATTTCCGTTGCGGATCAGCCGCGCACAGCGGCAACGCACTCGTCGTAGCGGTCGATGATGTCACCCTTGCCGCCGTTGTCGACCCAGGTCATCGATGCGGCGTCGAAGCATGCGAACGCCGTCGCGAGCACCGGCGCCGGCGAGGGGCTCGGACCTGCCATGACAGTCGCCAAGGGCGCACTGTTGCCACTCATGCGGTCCCTCGCGCTCGAACTCGCCCCCCGCCACATCCGCGTCAACGCCGTCAGCCCCGGACTGATCAACACCCCCGCCTACGCCAAGATGGGCATCTCGCCGGAAATGCTCGACTCCTGGGCCGAAGGCATCCCACTCGGCCGCGTCGGCGTGCCCGCCGATATCGCCGAAGCGGTGGCCTTCTCAGCCTCGGACGCGGCCGGCTACCTCACCGGCGACAACCTCGTCGTCTCCGGCGGCAGCGGTATTCACGCCCACCCCTGACAAGCACTCGACGCTCAGCTGAGCGTGAACGCCGCGTCCCCCGCCAGGTACTCCATCTCTCGATGGTCCTCGAACGTGGTGATGATCCGAGCCTCTACCCGCCCGACCCCCGGCGCAGTGCCGAAACCGGTGATCACGTTGTCCGGTGCGTCGATGACGCCGTTTCCGTCGACGCGGTGCGACTGTCCGTCGCTGTAACCGGAATCCAGGTTCTTGAAACGCACCACGACGCGGTAGGCGCCGCAGCGCTGGCCGGTCTGGGTGATCTTCACGCGGACGCCGAACGTGCCGGCCTGGGGCTGGGGGACGGTTTCGGCGTTGATGATCGCGGCGCAGTCGCCACCACCGGGGATCCGGGTGAGGGTGGGGGAGAAATGCACGACCGGATCGGTCGGTGAGGCGACGGCCGGTCCGGTGAACCCGACCAAAGCGGCGCCGGCCACTGCGGCGACGACAACGGAGCTGACCGAGAACCGTTGAACCTGTTTGCTTTTCAGTCTCATGTCCAGTTTTTCGGGCCGCGACAAAGATCCGTTATCCGGGTCGGTGCCCCCAAAGACGTTGGCACAAATACGGTGGCATGATCGGTGATCCGCGTGCCAGCATCGACGGATGCCGCACTGGGTCGCCGTTCTCCCCCAATTCCTGCTGGCCGCACTGATCCTGGCCGCGCTCCCCGGACCTGCGACCGCCCTGTCCCTGCAGCGTTCCGTCCGCGACGGGCGCAGTGCGGGGCTGGCAGCGGTCGCCGGCGGCGAGATCGGCATGCTCGCATGGAATATCGCCGGTGGCGCGGGACTGTCCGTCCTCCTCGCTGCCAACCATGTTTTGAATGTCACGATGCATGTTGTCGGCGCGCTGGTGCTGATCTGGCTCGGCGTGCAGGCGTGGCGCGGCGCGCGCAATGACGACGAGTTCGGCAGCACCATGACGAAGATGCTGCCGTCGGGCCGCACGCCCGCGGCGGCGTTCCGGGCGTCGCTGGTGTCGATCGCCGCGAATCCGAAGGCGGCGGTGTTCGGATTGACGATCCTGCCGCAGTTCCTGCCGTCCAGCGGCCCGGTGCTGCCGACCGTGGTCGCGCTCGTGTTGATCCAGTTGGTGGTGGACACCGCGTGGTGTGTGGGCGTTGTGCTCGCCGCCGACCGGGCAGGCAGCTGGCTGCGGCGAACCGGCGTCCGCCAGCGGATCGAACGCGCGCTCGGCGCGATCCTCGTCGCGCTCGGGCTGGGTCTCGCGGCCGACGCCCGCTGACGCACTCCCCCGACGGTTCCCGCGCTGATCCCGTGCATCCCCGGCGCTGACGGTAGGTTGAATCCGTGACCGGCCGTATCGCAATCGATGACACTGCCCCGTCCATCGCAGGCGGTCGGCCTGCCAAGGCCGTCGTCGGGGAGGTCTTCCCGGTGCGCACCGTGGTGTGGCGGGAGGGGCACGACGCCGTCGCGGCGACGCTGACCGTGCGCGGCCCCAACTCCGCGCGCCCGATCCGGATCCGGATGACCCCCGATCTCGAGCCGGACGTCTTCAACGCCACCTTCACCCCGAATCTGCCCGGCGCCTGGACCTACCGCATCGAGGGCTGGAGCGATCCGATCGCGACCTGGCGCTCGGCGGTGGAGGCGAAACTCGCCGTCGGGCAGAACGCCGCGGACCTGGACAACGACCTCGAGATCGGGGCCAGGCTGTTCGACCGGGCCGCGCAGGCGGTGCCGAAGAAACAGTTCGAGCGGTTGCGCGCCGCGGCCGCCGCATTGCGCAGCGCCGAGCAGTTGCCCGCCCGGGTGGCACCGGCGTTCGCCGAGGAGATCACCGAGATCCTGCGCGCGACACCGTTGCGCGACATGGTGACTCGCGGCCCGCAGCACACCGTGCTGGTGGAACGGCAGCGCGCGCTGTACGGCTCGTGGTACGAATTCTTCCCCCGCTCCACCGGCGGCCGGGACAAGGCGGGCAAACCGATCCACGGCACCTTCGCCACCGCGGCAAAGGAATTGCCGCGCATCGCCGCGATGGGTTTCGACGTGGTCTACCTGCCGCCGATCCATCCGGTCGGCGCGGTGAATCGCAAGGGCCGCAACAACACCCTCGTCGCCGAGCCCGGCGATGTCGGGTCGCCGTGGGCGATCGGCTCGAAGGACGGCGGGCACGACGCCGTGCACCCGCAGCTCGGCACGGCCGAGGACTTCGCCGAATTCGTCGACACCGCAGCACAACTCGGTCTCGAGGTGGCCCTCGATCTGGCGCTGCAATGCGCGCCCGACCATCCGTGGGTGGCCACCCATCCGGAGTGGTTCACCACCCTGCCCGACGGCACCATCGCCTTCGCCGAGAACCCGCCGAAGAAGTACCAGGACATCTACCCGGTCAACTTCGACAACGATCCGGACGGCCTGTACGCCGAGGTGCTGCGCGTGGTCCGGCATTGGATCGCGTTGGGCGTCAAGATCTTCCGGGTCGACAACCCGCACACCAAGCCCGCCGACTTCTGGGAGTGGCTGATCGCCACGGTGCGCCGCACCGACCCGGACGTGCTGTTCCTCTCCGAGGCGTTCACCCGCCCGGCCCGGCTGTACGGCCTCGCGCGCCGCGGCTTCAGCCAGTCCTACACGTATTTCACCTGGCGGGTGGCGAAGTGGGAGCTCACCCAGTTCGGCGAGGAACTCGCGGCCAAGGCGGACGAGGCCAGACCCAACCTGTTCGTCAACACCCCCGACATCCTGCACGAGAGCCTGCAGCACGGCGGTCCCGGCATGTTCGCCATCCGCGCGGTGCTCGCCGCGACCCTCGGACCCAGCTGGGGCGTGTACTCCGGCTTCGAGCTGTTCGAGCATCAGGCGGTGCGGCCGGGCAGCGAGGAATACCTGGATTCGGAGAAGTACGAGCTGCGCCCGCGCCCGTTCGCCGAGGCGCTGGCGCGCGGGGAATCGTTGGAGCCGTGGATCACTCGGCTCAACGAGATCCGCCGCGCGCATCCAGCGCTGCAACAGTTGCGCTGCATCCACTTTCACCACGTCGACAACGACTCGCTGATCGCCTACTCGAAGGTCGATCCGAGCAGCGGCGACGCGGTGCTCGTGGTGGTGAACCTGAACCCGTTCGCCGCCGAGTGGGGCATGGTCTCGCTCGACCTGCCCGCCATCGGCCGCGAATGGCACGACCACCCGGTGGTGCTCGACGAGGTGAGCGGCGAAGAATACCACTGGGCCCAAACGAATTACGTGCGGCTCGACCCGTCGACGTCGGTCGCGCACATTCTCACACTGCCACCGGTCGCGCAGCAGGCGCGCACCGAACTCGCCTATCGGAGCACACTGTGAGACGCCGGGATCTGATGCTGTTGGCCGCGGGCACCCACGGTGACCCGCACACCGTGCTCGGCGCACACCCACATCCGGACGGCACCGAGATCAGTGTGCTTCGCCCGCAAGCGGACTCGGTCAGCGCCCGCGTCGGCAACACCGACCATCCACTGAAGTCGTTGGGACACGGCATTTTCGCCGCTGTACTCCCCTACCCCGACCTCATGGACTACCGCATCCTCACCACCTATCCAGGAGGCCAGACCATTCTCTCCGCCGACGGCTACCGATTCCTGCCGACGGTCGGCGAACTGGATCTGCACCTGATCGGCGAGGGCCGCCACGAGCGACTGTGGGACGTGCTCGGCGCGCACCCGCGCCACTACACCACCCTCGACGGCGACGTGGACGGCACCTCGTTCGCGGTGTGGGCGCCAAATGCCCGCGGTGTCACCGTGATCGGCGATTTCGACGGATGGAGCGGGACCACCGCCCCGATGCGCGCGCTGGGCTCGTCCGGCGTGTGGGAGGTGTTCGTGCCCGGTGTCGGGCCGGGCACCAAGTACAAGTTCCGCGTGCACGGCGCCGACGGCCGCACCATCGACCATGCCGACCCGATGGCGTTCGCGACCGAACTACCGCCCGCCACCGCATCGGTGGTCACCGAGAGCCACTACGTCTGGCATGACCAGGCGTGGCTCGATACCCGTGCGAGCACCGACCCCACCCAGGCGCCGATGAGCGTCTACGAGGTCCACCTCGGTTCCTGGCGCCCCGGCCTCGGCTACCGCGAATTGGCCGACCAGCTGGCCGATTACGTGCAGGCCGCCGGATACACTCACATCGAACTGCTGCCCATCGCCGAGCACCCCTTCGGCGGTTCCTGGGGCTATCAGGTCACCTCCTACTACGCGCCCACCGCGCGCTTCGGCTCCCCGGACGACTTCCGCGCCTTCGTCGATCGGCTGCACCAGGCAGGCCTCGGCGTGCTGCTGGACTGGGTGCCGGCGCACTTCCCGCGCGATGAATGGGCACTGGCCCGCTTCGACGGCACCCCGCTCTACGAGCACGCCGACCCGCGCCGCGGCGAGCAACTCGACTGGGGCACCTACGTTTTCGACTTCGGACGGCACGAGGTGCGCAACTTCCTGGTGGCCAACGCGCGCTACTGGATCGAGGAATTCCACATCGACGGCCTGCGCGTCGACGCCGTCGCCTCCATGCTGTACCTGGATTACTCACGCCCCGAAGGGGGTTGGGAGCCCAACGTGCACGGCGGCCGGGAAAACCTGGAGGCCGTCGACTTCTTGCAGGACCTCAACAACACCGTGCACCGCCATCATCCCGGCGTGGTCACCATCGCCGAGGAATCCACCAGCTGGCCCGGCGTCACCCGCGGCACCGATGTCGGCGGCCTGGGTTTCACCATGAAATGGAACATGGGCTGGATGCACGACACCCTCGGCTTTCTGCAGCGCGACCCGATCCACCGCTCCTGGCACCACAACGAGATCACCTTCTCCGCGATGTACGCGTGGAGCGAGAACTTCGTGCTGCCCATCAGTCACGACGAAGTAGTGCACGGCAAGGGCACGCTGTGGACCAGGATGCCCGGCGACGATTTCGCCAAAGCCGGTGGGGTGCGCGCACTTCTGGCCTACATGTGGGGCCACCCCGGCAAGCAGTTGCTGTTCATGGGCCAGGATTTCGGCCAGTTCCGCGAATGGTCACACGACCGGGGCCTGGACTGGCAAGAGCTGGACAACCCACTGCACCAAGGGATTACGACCGCAGTCCGTGACCTCAACGCCGTCTACCGCGCCCACCCCGCACTGTGGAGCCAGGACACCACCCCGGGCGGCTACTCGTGGATCGAGGCGAACGACCAGGCGAACAACGTGCTGGCGTTCCTGCGCTACGGGTCGGACGGGTCCGTGGTGGCGTGCGTCTACAACTTCTCCGGCTCGGTGCACGGCGAGTATCGGGTCGGCCTGCCGTTCGCCGGGCAGTGGACCGAGATCCTGAACACCGACGCCGCCGAATACGGCGGCTCCGGCATCGGAAACCTGGGCGCTGTCAAGGCGACTGACGAAGGCTGGCACGGTCGCCCGGCCTCCGCCACCATCGCGTTGGCTCCCAACAGCGCCGTCTGGCTGGCCCCGAACTGACCTTGCTCAGTACAGCGCGGCGGCGAGCTTGCGCCGCGCGGCGACCACGAACGGCTCGGCCTGATCGAACAATTCGAAGAGTTCGAGCAGCCGGGTGCGCGCCTTGGTGCGCTCGTCGCCCGCCGAGCGCTTGACCACGCCGATGAGCCGATCGAACGCGGCCTCCGGCTGCTGGTTGAGCATCTCCACGTCGGCGGCGTCCAGCGCGGCGTCCACATTGTCGGGATCGGCGTCGGCGGTCGCGATCGCGGACTCCGGCAGCACCTGCGCGCGACCGAGGAACCGCAGCTGACGCAGCGCGCCCTTGGCCTCCTCGTTGCCCGGCTCCGCGGCGATGATCGCCTCGTAGGCGGCCTCGGCCCCGGCGTAGTCGCCCTGCTCCAGCGCCGTCTCCGCGGCGACGAAGCGCGGATCCTCGGGCGCTTCCTCGGGCTCCTCGCCACCGGGCAGCTTGCCTGCCACCGCGTCGATGACCGCGCTCAGCCACTGCCGAACCTGGGCCTCGGGCTGCGCGCCCTGGAAGTCGGCGAGCGGCTGGCCGCCCGCAACCGCGATGACGGTCGGGATGCCCTGCACACCGAACGCCTGCGCGATCCGCATGTTGGTCTCGGCCTCGACGGTGGCCAGGTCCCAGGCGCCGCCGCTCTCGCCGACCAGCCGCTCGAGCGTCTTGACCAGCTCGACGCTGCCCGGGCTGCGCTGCGAGTACAGCGCCACGACCACCGGCACCTGCACCGAGCGGCGTAGCACCTTGGTCTCGAAGTTCGCCTCGTTCACCGCGTAGTCGCCACCGCTCGCCGCACCGGGTGCGCCGGCGGGCGGTTGCTTCAGTCCGGAGAGATCTACTGCCCCGGACATGGCGGCGACAGCGGCTGGCGAAGGGCGGCGTGCGGCAGGTCGAGTCACGGTTTCCAGTTTGTCACGACGTCGCGGCGGCCGGGGCTCCGGAGTCGGCAGAAACCGCGTTGCTCAGCTCGCCGAGCTTGCCCGAACGGACCGCCCAGATCTCGAACACGACCGTGCAGAACGGCGGGATGCTGGACAGCAAGGCGAGCACCGTGGTCTTCGCGTGCCAGCCGAGCTCACGCGCGGCCATGATGGCGGCGATCACGAACAGCACGAAAATGATGCCGTGCGTCATGCCGAACACCTTGACCGGCCACAGCACCGGCTCGGGGAGTCGCTTGAACACCATGCCGACGATCAGGAAAACCCAGGAGATCGCCTCGAGCACCGCGATGAAACGAAAGCGCTTCGCGACAGTACTCAGGTCGAAGACATTGCCCATGCGCACCATTGTGCCGGATGCACTACGACGTGTCGTAGTGGGACGAGTCACATCGAGTCGACACACGCGACGACCCTCCTAGCGAAAGCCGGGACCAGCGAAAGACTTTCGCACCAGAGACACCACAGCCCCCGCGAAAGGTATCCGCAGGGGCTGTGGCAAGAAACTCGGTTACACGCGCACGATCAGCGCATCCCCCTGGCCGCCACCACCACACAGCGCGGCAGCGCCGACGCCACCACCGCGACGCTTCAGCTCGAGCACCAGGTGCAGCAGGATCCGCGCACCGGACATGCCCAGCGGGTGCCCGATAGCGATCGCACCACCGTTGACGTTCACCTTCGCCGGATCGATCCCCAGCTTGCGGGTCGACGCGACACCGACCGCCGCGAACGCCTCGTTGATCTCCACCACGTCCAGGTCGGCAAGCGAAATGCCTTCGCGCGCACAGGCCTTCGCGATGGCGTTGGCCGGCTGGTCCTGCAGCGTCGAGTCCGGGCCGGCGACGACGCCCGCGGCACCGATCTCGGCGAGCCAGCTCAGCCCCAGCTCCTCGGCCTTGGCCTTGCTCATCACCACGACCGCGGCCGCACCGTCGGAGATCTGCGAGGCCGTGCCCGCGGTGATCGTGCCGTCCTTGCGGAACGCGGGACGCAGCTTGGCCAGCGACTCCGCGGTGGTGTCCGCGCGGATGCCCTCGTCGGCGGCGACCACCAGCGGGTCACCCTTGCGCTGCGGCACCGAGACCGGGACCACCTCGTCGTCGAAGACACCGTTCTTCCACGCCGCCGCCGCGCGCTGGTGCGAGGCCGCCGCGAACGCGTCCTGCTCCTCCCGGCTCACCGGCTCGGTGTCGTTGCGCTGTTCGGTCAGCGCGCCCATCGGCTGATCGGTGAAGATGTCGTGCAGGCCGTCGTAGGCCATGTGGTCGCGCAGCGTCACGTCGCCGTACTTGAAACCCTCGCGGCTCTTCTCCAGCAGATGCGGGGCCTGGCTCATCGACTCCTGGCCGCCCGCGACGACGATCTCGTACTCGCCCGCGCGAATCAGCTGGTCCGCCAACGCGATCGCGTTGATTCCGGACAAACAGACCTTATTGACCGTCAGCGCGGGCACATCCATCGGAATGCCCGCGGCCGCCGCAGCCTGCCTGGCCGGGATCTGCCCCGCGCCCGCGGTGAGCACCTGGCCCATGATCACGTAGTCGACCTGCTCCGGCGCGACGCCGCCCTTTTCCAGCGCGGCCTTGATGGCGAAGCCGCCGAGATCGGAACCGCTGAAGTCCTTGAGGCCGCCGAGCAGCCGACCGACCGGGGTACGGGCACCGGAGACGATCACGGTTGTGGTCACGACAAGCCTCGCAATCTTGTTTCGCAGGATTCTGTACTCCACGGTAACCGCAACGCCCAAGTTGCCGGTACGCAGGTAGCGGCTACCTTCGAGTAGTGAGCAACGTTATGGATTCGTCCGATTTCATCCCCGCGGACTACGTCGTCGCCGTCGACCACGTCGGCGTCGCCGTACCCGACCTGGATGTCGCGGTTGCCTGGTACGCCGAGAATCTCGGCATGATCGAGACCCATCGCGAGGTCAACGATGCCCAGGGCGTGCACGAGGCGATGCTGTCGCTGCCCGGCGCACCGGATCGCGGGACTGCCCTGCAGTTGCTGGCCCCGCTCAACGCGGAGTCGACCATCGCCAAGTTCATCGACCGTAACGGAGCGGGCCTGCAACAACTGGCGTACCGCGTCACCGACATCGATGCGGTCTCCGCGCACCTGCGCGCGCGGGGCTTGCGTTTGCTGTACGAGGTGCCAAGGCCTGGAACAGCGGATTCCCGCATCAATTTCATCCATCCGAAGGATGCTGGCGGTGTGCTGATCGAGTTGGTCGAGCCGAACCCGAATGTTACGCACTAGTATCAAGATCGGGCCGGAAAAACTCTTCGGAATCACATTCGCGGTCGAGTCACCATCAGGTCTCTGTAGGCTGTAGTTTGTGTGCCATGTCGTCACCTGAGTCCGATCGCAATCGCTTCGTTGCACTGCCCTTCACCGTTGTGCGCAAGGGTTATGCGCAAGACGAGGTACGCAACTACTTCGACCGCTTCGACGCCGAACTAAGGGTCACCGCTACCGACCGGGATGCTGCTGCGGCACAAGCCCGTAACCTCGCGAGCCAGCTCGAGGATGCGCGTGACGAGATCGACGAGCTCCGCAAGGAGGTCGACCGACTCTCGGTGCCGCCCACCACCGCGGAAGGCATGTCCGACCGCATCTCCCGCATGCTGCGGCTGGCCTCCGACGAGGCCTCCGAGGTCCGTGCCCTGGCACAGGCCGAGGCCGCGGAGATGGTGTCGATCGCGGAGCAGCAGGCCACCGAGATGCGTGGCAAGTACGAGTCGTTGCTGGCCGAAACCAAGGAAAAGCGCGAGGCGCTCGAGATCGAGTTCGAGCAGACCCTGGCCAACGCGCGCACCGAGTCCGCCAAGATCATCGAAGCCGCGCAGGCCGAGGCCGACCGCCTTGGCAAGGAAGCCGATGCCAAGCGCAAGGCGACCCAGCAGGACTTCGAGGTCACCATGGCGGAGCGGCGCACCAAGCTCACCCGCGCCATGGAGGAGCTGGAGGCCACCAGCCGCGCCGAGGCCGCACAGCGGATCAAGGACGCGACCGACGAGGCCAACCGCCTCATCACCTCCGCGACCCAGACCTCCGAGCGCAAGATCGCGCACGCGAAGGAACTGGCCGAGGAAATGCGCGTGCTGCGTGGACGCGTGCTCGCCCAGCTGCTCGGCATCCGCGGCCAGCTCGACTCGGTGCCCGCGATGCTCGCCGCGGTCAACCGGGAAAGCGAACTGCTGGACGGTGTCCCGGATCAGCGCAAGATCGGCAACAACACCAAGCAGGTCGCCGGCTCCAGCCGCAAGGCCATCTCCGAGGTTGCCGCCGAGGAAGACGACATCGTCGACGAGGAGCGCGAAAACGCCGACATCAGCAACTGACTGACTGACGGCGGGCTAGCCCGCCTCTCCGCGAATTCAGGCCAGACCAAGGTGCGACGACAGTACGTTGGCGGCCGGCGGTGATGGGACAGGCTGGGTCAGCCGGTCCCCGGCGAGTTACCCATGTACTCGCCAAATCAGTTGCTGCGTCACCGAATTCAACCTAAGGCCGCCCCTTCGGGGGCGGCCTTCCTAATTCCCGGCGAGCGATGCTTACCCGGAATCGACTGCGCCAACCGGACATTGGCCATGAATGTCACCTATCGGAGGAAACACCCTCGCCGACAAGGACATTCGGGACCAATCGGGCGATCAAGACCAGCGGCGAGTGATCCCTCGTGTCTGGCGCCCATTCCAGCAACCGCGGTGCCAGTGCCTACGATCATCCTCACCACCGTCTGCGGCCCAGGCGACGATGTGCGCGACGCCGAGGGCGATTTCGTGGTCACACCCCGGGCAGCGGTAGGTCTTCACCGCACGGGCCCCTGGGATGGTGCGAACGACATACGTCTCGTCACCGTCGGGGCCCGCCTCGGTCCGGCCGAAGACATCACCGAGCGGTGTGCCGCCCGTCCGCGAGCGGCCCGTGTGACCGTCTGCGCGCGGTTTCCGACGAGGCATGCTCCCAGACTATTACCCGGCCGAAGACGACACTGAACGGCCGGTGCGTCGACCGTGCGGGAGACTGCCTGGTCAGCTCGTTCCCCCTGCCGGGATCGGCCCGATGTGGCACAGTAGGGCACCGCCGGAATGCCGTCCTCGATGAGCACCGGCGATCAGTTTCGCAGCAATTTCACAGGGAATACCCTGATCGAGCGCAGCGGAGAACTCGATCATGGAGAGACGCCGCACAGACACGGAGGTACGCATGGCCGTCGCCACGATCACGGACGACCCGACAACGGTCGTCGGTCCTCGCTGGTGGCGACCGAGGGTGCCCGCGACCGTAGGCTATCTGGCCGCGCTGGTGATCGTCACGTCAATTTTCTCGGCGCTGAGCGACTCGGCCCAGTCGAAGGTGGTGCTGCACGCCAGCACCAATCTGCACAACCTCCTCCAAGGACGCGTCGTCACCCTGCTGTCCAGCGCGCTGGTCATCGGTGACGTCGGCACCGCGTGGCTGATCATGCCGTTACTGGCCTGCCTGCTCGGCCTGGCCGAGCTGCGCTTCGGCGCGCTGCACATGGTGCGCGTCTTCCTGGCCGGGCACATCGGCGCCACGCTGCTCGTCGCGGGCGGGCTCTGGGTGGCCGTCGAATTCGACTGGCTGCCCGCGAGCGTGCGCTGGAGCGAGGACGTCGGCATCAGCTACGGCTCGATGGCGTTGATCGGCGCCCTCGTCTTCGTGGTACCGAACCGGTTCCGGATCGTCTGGGCCGCAGTGTGGTTCGTCGCCGCCATCGGCGGCGTACTGCTCGGGCAGAACTTCACCAACGTCGGACACCTGCTGGCCTTCTGCATCGGCTCGGCCGTCGGCTACGGCATGATCCGGACCAAGACGCCGGTCACCCGCCGATTCACCAAGGTGGAACAGGCCCTGCTCACCACCAGCGCGATCCTGGCCGCCGCGATCCTGTTGGGCTGACGACAAGCTCGCACACCCGGTCACCTACAGTGCTTGGGTGCGCCTAGTGATTGCTCGCTGTCAGGTCGACTACGTGGGGCGACTCACCGCCCATCTCGCGATGGCCCGCCGCTTGCTCTTGGTGAAAGCGGACGGCTCCGTCCTCGTGCACTCCGACGGTGGCTCGTACAAGCCGCTGAACTGGATGAGCCCGCCGTGCTGGCTGGAAGAGCGCGGCGCCGCCGACATTCCCGAGGGCGCGAAGGCGCTCTGGGTCGTCACCAACAAGGCGGGCGAGGAACTCCGCATCACCATCGAGGACATCGAGCACGACTCCTCGCACGAGCTCGGGGTGGACCCCGGCCTGGTGAAAGACGGTGTGGAGGCGCACCTTCAGGTGCTGCTCGCCGAACACGTCACCACCCTCGGCCCCGGCTTCTCCCTCATCCGCCGCGAGTACATGACCGCCATCGGACCGGTGGACCTGCTGTGCCGCGACGCCGACGGCGCCACCGTCGCGGTCGAGATCAAACGCCGCGGCGAGATCGACGGCGTCGAACAGCTCACCCGCTACCTCGAACTGCTGAACCGCGACCCGCTGCTCGCCCCCGTGGCCGGCGTCTTCGCCGCGCAGCAGATCAAGCCGCAGGCCCGCACCCTCGCCGAGGACCGCGGAATCCGTTGCCACGTCCTCGATTACGACGCGCTGCGCGGCACGGAGAGCACCGAGTTCCGGTTGTTCTGAACGAGATCGTTGTGGCCCATGACATCCGATACCTGCGGCCACAACGACGAATCTCAGTACCTCGCAACGTTTGCGGAACTCATCGCGACACCTGCGGGCAACCGTGGACGGTAGGGCAGGCAGACGGCCGAGGCATCGTATGCGGCCAGGAACAGCACAGTATCGGCGGCGTCGAGCACGCCGGAGTCCTGCGCGTGCAGATATGCGTGGACAGGTGCCGCAGAGTACGGGTCGCCCAACTCGGACGGAACACCGATCACCGACGCCGGGGCGAGCCCGAGCGTATCCGCAAGGCGGGCAGGGAATCCGGGTCCGGGAGCCGGTGCGAGCAGCACTGCGCGTCCAGCCGCGAAATCACTGTCATCGAGCCCTTCCTCGGCAAGGCAAGCGCGTACCGCGGCTGCGGCCAGAGCGAGCGGATCAGCTCCGGGCAGTGTCGTTACTGTCGAGCGGCCGTCCGACCCAGCTTCGCCAACATCCAGCCAGGCGGACGCCTCGACCGGACCCGTGGTGTCGCGGACCTGCAACCGACCGAATCCGCCTGCGGTGGAAGAACTCCCGAGTAGTATTGCGGCCCCGCTTGTGGTGTATGGAAATCCGGCTACGGCGCGCTCGGTCGACGGATGGGCGTCCCCGGCCAGTAGCAGCACGTACTTCACTTCCCCAGTAGCCAAAAAGCATTCGGCGGTAGTGAAGCCGTGCAACAGGCCGTTGGCGCCGTGCAGCAGATCAAAGGAGACGACAGGAATCCGGCCCGGCTCGTATTCGAGCCCGAGCCCGAGCCGCTTCTGAATGAGCGCGGCCACCGCGGGCTCGACGAGGTTGTTGTCCCGAAAGACGCCGGTGTTGATGAGCATTCCGACTTCGTCGATGGTGATGCCCGCACGCTCGACACAGGTGCGCGCGGCGCGCGCGGCCAGGTCGAAATAGCTGCCGGTATCCCGATCGGTGTTCACCGCGGCGCCGAGGATCATGGTTGGCACGGCTCAGGCCTCCAGTCGTGAGATGGTCGCGGCGAGGTGACCGGACACGGTCCCGGACGCCTGCGGTGTCATCAGGATCTTCGATCCTTTGGGGATCTTCTGCTGCGCGAGATGCTCGTGCAGGACCACGAAGTGGGATGTCGATGCGGTATTCCCGTACTCGTGCAGCACATCGAGCGCTTGCGGCATCGGAGTACCGAAATGTTGCTCGGCCAGGTGTGAAATGTACTCGGCGAGCGGACGACTGAACTGGTGCTGAATGATGTAGTCGAACTTCTCGCTCTCCCAGCTACGGCCGGTTTCCTTCAGGAAGGTATCGATGCGCTGTATCGCCTGCAGGTATCTGGCCGGATTCTGCATGGCGCGGTTATCGGTATAGAGCGCAATCCCATTCGAGCTGTCGCTTGGCATGCCGAGGCAATACTCGGCCCCGTCTGCGACTGTCATGAGTTCGACGTAGTGGATTTCGTCGTCGTCGTCGCCGCGCCCGTCGAGCACGACAGCCACCCCCGCATCGCCGACGGTGAGCGCCGCGAACTGCGAATCGTACGACTTGCTGATCTCGCGCACCGCCGTCTCGGCGATCGGCGTGATCTGTTCGCCGCTGACCACCAGCCCATTGCGTACCACCCCCGCCTTGATCATCCGGTCCAGTACAAGGACTCCCGTGATCATCCCGGCACACGCGTTCGAGACGTCGAAATGCCTGGCCCGCGTCGCGCCGATCGCCTGGCCCAGCATCTGCGCGAATGCCGGTGCCCCACAGAAGATTCCTTTGCCGTGAAACCGAGTTATCGACGTCGAGATGACGATGTCGAGATCGGCTGCCGTGTACTCGGAACGCGCTAGGCAATCATTGATGGCGTTGAGCGCCAACTGGAATGAACATTCGTACCGGTCCGGATCCGAGTCGTACACCCTCCGATTCTTGATCCCAGTGATCCGCTCCAGGTCAATTGCCCGCCGCACAGCGAGTTTGGCGATCAGCTCATCGGTGGAACAAACGGTTTCCGGCGTGTACCGGCCGAGCGACTCGAAACGCGTACGCTGCATAGCTCCTGCTTTCTACAGACCAGTCATGCACAAACGTCAGTCATTGCCGAACCATCTGCTTCGGAAGCGAAACATCAGGCATCACAGCACTTTTCGGTCGAATCGAGGGAAACCACCAGTTCCAGCGACCCATGATCTGCATCAGGGCGGGCACCAGGATGAGCCGGATCAGGGTGGCGTCGATGATCAAGGCCGCCGCGATAGCGAATCCCATCACTCGCAAGCCGCTGATCTGGGACACCAGCAGGCTGCCGAAGGCGACGGCCAGAATCGCCGCGGCCAGCGAGATCGGTTGGGCGGTGCGCCGCAGACCTACGACAACCGAGCGCCGGTTGTCGCCGGTGGCCAGATACTCCTCCTGGATCCGGCGAACAAGGAACAGTTCATAGTCCGTGGACAGCGCGAACAGCAGCACGAACACGATGAACGGCACCTGCGGCCAGATCAATCCCGGCCCGGACAGCCCGGAGACCTCGTCACCCGTGTCGCCCTGAAAGAGCAGGACGGTCAGCCCGAAGGCCGCGCCGGTCGCGAGAAGATTCATCGCCAGCGCCTTCAACGGCAGCAGCAAGCTTCGGAGCACCACGACCAGCACGGCAAACATCAGGATCAGGACAAAGCCGATCACCCACCACATCTTCGCCACGGTCTCCTGAAGAATGTCGGTGATCAGCGCGCTGGAACCGCCTACCAGAACCCGAACGCCGGAAGGCGCGGCCGCAGGCACGATCTCGGTTCGGATCCGCTCGACCAGCCGGACAATCGCCGGTGAGTCGGGCATGTGCTTCGGGACGATCAGCACGGCGGTGACGTCGACGCCATCGTCGATCGAACTGGCCGCTGCCACTTCCGGATCCGCACTCAGGGCAGCGATCAACGGTCCGACGTCCGGCGGGCCGGAATCGGCAGGCCGCTGCAGCACGATGAAGAACGTGCTGGTCAAACCGGGCGCATCCGGATCAACGATGGCGTGACCAGCGAGGCTCGGGGTGTCTGCCAATGCGCGGCGTTCGAGGTTGATACCCAGCGTCAGGCCGGGCACCGGAATCGCCGCAGCCAGCAATCCCGCGGTGACGGCGACGACGTATGGCCAGGGGTGCCGCATCAAATGCTCAGCCCATCGAGTCAACCGTCCTCGACCACCAGCTCCCGGAGATCGCCTCGACATCCATCGAGGGCGCCATTCCAGCCACTTGGTCAGCGACACCAGCACGGCTGGTAACAGCGTCACCGAGGCCACCAACGCGACCGTGGTCACGACCATGGCACCGACCGCGGCTTGCGCGAACACATGCCACCGCACCAAGAACAGGCTCAGCACTGCCAGCAACAAGATCAGGCCCGAGTAGACGACCGTCCGCCCCGTGGTGGCCGCCGCCGTCGCGATGGCCCGCAGCTGGTCGGCGCCGGCCGCCAGCTCTTCCCGGTAGCGATTCGTCACGAACAACGCGTAGTCGATGCCGATGCCGAGCCCGATCGCATTCACCCCGACCAGCAGCATGCCGTCGACCGGGAAGGCCCCGTTCAACAGTGTGAACAGACCCGAGGTAGTCAGCACCGCAGCGCAAGCCGCGAGCGCGGGCACAAATGCGGCCACCGGTGCCCGTAATCCCAACAGCAACACCACGATCGCGGCGGGCACCGCGACCAACTCGATGCGCATCAGGTCGGCGATCTCGGCTTCCTGCATCGCCTGTCCGAAGGCGGAAACTCCGATCAAGTACGTCCGCACCGCGCCGGTCGAGGCAGCTCGGGTCGCCTCGTCGACTGCTGACTGCTGCGCAGGTATCCGATCCTGACGTTGCCGGTCTTCCCCAGATGTTCCCACCAGCAGGTATGCGGTGTGCTCGTCGTGAAACAGTGGCCGCAGCGGTTCGAGTGTCCTTGCCAGCCGGCGAACGGGCGTGGGGTCGCCCGCTATCGGCAACGACACGACTCCCGAGATGCCGTCTTGTTCCCCCAGCGCGGCTTTTCCAGCGTGAATCGCCTCTTGAAACGGCGGATCGGTCGCACGATACGTAGATGAGTGCAACACCGCGATCATCGGGTCGGTCCCCAGGGTCGGTAACGCCGCACCGAGAATCGCACCCGCCTGCTGTGATTCGGAGCCCGTCACCTCGATCGGCGGCGAAACCAACGATCCCAGTAGATGCGGCAATCCGAACAACCCGACAATCGCGGCGAGTAGCCAGCCGGCGAACACCCGACGCCGGTATCGAACCATGGTGACCGCCAGTCGAGCCAAGGCATCCTTGCGTACGTCGAGCACAGTCCACCCCTGTTTCACGTCAGCACATGCTGCGTCCAGCGATTCGAGCGCCCGCGCCACGTCGACCGTTGTCGACGTGGCGCGTTGACAACTCGATCGGACTTACGGCTCGACGACGGTCGCGTCCACATCTGTTGCCGTGATGGTGTCGTCCTCGACCAGCTTGCAGTCCGTCAACTCGATGCCCTTGAGGGTCGCCGTGGCGGTGACCTTCTCACCGGACTTCGTAGTGTCTTTGATCGTCACTTTCCCGGCACCACCGGCTTGCGGAACAACCATCTTGATCATCCCGGACTGGGAGGTCTCGGTGCTGTCCGTGTCCTGGCCGTTGGCGTTGTCGATCTTGGCCTCCAACACACAGGTTTTGTTCGCGTCATCCGCGGTCGACTTGATGAGCCCGGACGTGCCGTTGGCCCCAATGCCTACACAATTGCTCAGCTCGTCGCCGTACTCTATGAAGTCCCCGGTCAGTTCCGCAGTGCCGACGAAGCCGTTGCCCTTCTTCTTGATGACAACTTTCGCCTCGCCACCAGTGCAGTCGAACGAGTCTGCCGAGTCTGCCGCCGTCGAACTGGGCGCTTGGGCGACAACGTGGTAACCGAGGGCGGACACAGCCAATAGTCCGGCGGCCACGAACGCCAACCGTCGTGTCCGTTTCGTGCGCCGCGCTGTTCCTTCGAATGCCATCGCAAACCTTCCCATCAACTGATAGATCACTGGAACAACACCACCCCTGGGTCTATAACCCGGAACAGAGGTCTTCCCATTTGGAATGGTCATCTAGCATTCGTTGCCGTAGCGCGTCTGGATGGCAACAACTGTGTTGGTGCTGGCGCACACCGGGATTGGTTCGGAAACGACGAAAGCCCCCCAGCGTGAGCTGGGGGGCTTTCGTGAATGATGTTCCGGCGGTGTCCTACTCTCCCACA
>NZ_JBEYZJ010000011.1:0-382211 GCF_040645995.1 Nocardia sp. NPDC046473 | reverse complement strand
CCAACCCCGCCGAAGCACTCGACCAACTACTCTCGAACCCGACCAATCCACCCGGTGTTGCAATAACCGCCTGAATCCGCCTCAGTGCAGGTCCCGAGTGAGGGTGCAGATTTTGCTGGTGGGGGCAGAGAGCAACCCGGCGGGGCGGAGCCGCCGGGTTGCGTTCTGCCGGAGTCCCTTCCAGACCTACATGGTGAGTCCACCGTGATGGGTCTGGGTCTTTCCGCGCTGGGCGGGTGCGGACTTCACGGCGGGGGTGCGGCTGGGTGGGTTGTCGCTGAAGGCGAAGGTGGCGATGGAGTAGGCGATGGCGCCGGTGTTCACGGTCAACGCCTTGTCGTTGATGTTGCTGATCTTGTCGCAGGCTGAGTGGTAGCAGGAGTCGTACGCCTTGCCTGCTTGGCCGCCGAACATCTTCTGTTCTTCGGCGGTCTTGATGCCCTCGGCACCGGTGAACAAACCACCGACGGGGATGCCGATCGCCATGAACGGGCCGTAGTCCGAACGCCCGTCGAGCGCTGTGGGGACGTGCGGCAGGCGGAGGAAGTCGAAGTAGCGGGCCAGGTTCTTCTCGATCTCGGCGGAACCGGCCGGTCCCCCGCTGCCGTCATAGATCATGTATGAGAAGTTCGGCGACGCGATCATGTCGTAGTTGGCGTAGAGCCCGATCTTGCTGCGGTCCGCCTCCGGCAGGTTCGCCACGTAGTGGTCGGAGCCGAGCAGGCCGAGTTCCTCGGCACCCCACCAGGCGAACCGAACCTTGTTCTTGGTCGGCGCCTTGGCCAGTTGCAAAGCGACCTCGAGCAGACCGGCAGTGCCGGAACCGTTGTCGTTGATGCCGGGCCCGGCGAGCACGGAATCGAGGTGCGCACCCGCCATCACGACCTTGTCCGCGTTGCCGCGCTTGGTCTCCGCGATGATGTTGTTGGTGGTGCGAGTGGTGCTCTCGGTATCGGTCTTGAGGTGGACGACCGTGTTCGGCTTGGCGATGAGCTCCTGGCCGATGGCGAAGCTGGTGCCGACCACCGGCAAGGTGAAGCCGGGCCCGCCAAGTGTTCCGGTGAAGGTGTCGGTGCGACCCGGCTGCCCCTCGTTGAAGATGATCACGGCCGACGCCCCTGCGGTCTGGGCGTTGCGTGCCTTGTCGGCGAAGGGGCAGGTGCCGCGCTGGATCAGCGCGATGTTGCCCGCCGTGAAGCCGGCGAAGTCCTGTGCCTCACAGCCGGAGGTCGAGCTCGGCTCCGGAGTGGGCGGCAGGGTCAGGTCGACCGCCTGGACGGTCCCCTGTGCGTTGCCCGAACCCGAGTAGGTCAGGGTGGCGAAGTCGCCGAGCTCGCTGCTGCCCGGCGCAGTCGGCTTGTAGGTCTTGGCGACGGGTGCGACCTGCTCCATCGCCGCCGTCGACTTCTCCTGGAAGAACGGGAAGTCGAACTTCTGCACCGTCACCTGGTAGCCAGCCCCGCGCAGCTTGCCTGCCACGTAGTCGCTGGATTTCTCGAAGCCCGGCGTGCCGGAGGCACGGGTGCCGCCGTTGGCGTCGGCGATCTTCTGCAACTCCTGCAGGTGCCGTTTGATGTTGGGCGCCTGGACCGAGTCGGCCAGTTGTCGCTCCGGTGGCGCGGGGTCCGCGTGCGCGGTCCCGACCAACGCGAGGGAAAAGACGAGGGGTAAAGCGGCGGCAGCGGCGATGAGGCGACCGGCACTGGCACGGCGGAAGATGTGGGGCATGTGGGCTCCTCCAAAGGGACGGAATAATCCCGATGGTCGGAGGTTAAGCCGGTATGTCGCATTGGTGAAACCCCAGTCGAAGTGGGGAAAGTGGTTGCGCAGGTGCGCCATCCGTGGCGCGCGGTGAGGTGGGCGCAGCGCTCCGGCGTCGGCAAAGTTGGTGTGATGTCGGCTCCGAACAACCGGTTTTGCGAGGGCCGAGAACGACGAAACCCCCGGCGTGCGAACGCAACCGAGGGTTTCGTCTACCGAATTGAAGTCAGTGCTTGATCAATTCGGGTGCCGCCGTTTCGGATTCATCGGACCCCTCCGGATCGGCCGCCCGGTTCGGCAGCAGCACCGCCGCGACGATCACGACCAGCGCCAAGACTGCGGACACGAGGAAGGCCAGGCGCATGCCGTCCAAGTGCGCGGTGACCGCGTCGACGCCGTCCTCGACGAGCGAGGTGCTGCGAGCCGACATCACGGTCACCACCAGTGCGGTACCGAACGCCGCGGCCACCTGCTGCAGGGTGCCCAGCATCGAGCTGCCGTGCGAGTACAGGTGATGCGGGAGCGCGCCGAGCCCGAGCGTGAAGACCGGCGTGAAGGTCAAGGCCAGCGAGACCATCAGCAGGATGTGCAGGCCGAGCAGCTGCCAGTACGGCATGCTCATCGAGATCTGGGTGAACCCGGCCAGCGACGCGGCGATACCGATCGATCCGGGAATCACCAGCAACCGTCCGCCGAACCGGTCGAACAGCCGCCCGATGCTCGGTCCGAGCAGACCCATCGCCAACCCGCCCGGCATCACCAGCAGGCCGGTCTCCAGCGGGCTCAGGCCGCGCAGGTTCTGCAGGTACAGCGGCAGCAGGATCATCGACCCGAGCATCGCCATGAACGCGACCGACATCAGCACCAGCGCCTTGGCGTAGGTGGCTGCCAGCAGGACCCGCAGGTCCAGCAGCGGCGTGCCGGAGCGCTGCAGACTCAGCTGACGGAACACGAACCCGGCGATCAGGGCCACACCCCCGGCGACGATCAGCGCCGGGCTGGTCAGGTTGCTGGCCTCGAAACGGCTGAGCCCGAACACCAATCCACCGAAACCGAGCGCGGCGAGCACCACGCTGGTCCAGTCGATCGCACCGGCTTGCGGCTCGCCGACGTTCTCCAGCTGTCGCAGGCCGAGCCAGGCGACCACCGCGGTGATCGGCAGCACCAGCACGAAAAGCCAACGCCACGAACCGACCTGCAGCACCAACCCGGAAATCACCGGCCCCATTGCGGGCGCCACCGAAATGGCAAGGGTGACATTGCCCATCACCCGGCCGCGGTCGCGTTCGGGCACGACGGTCATCAGGGTGGTCATCAGCAACGGCATCATCACCGCGGTGCCGCCGGCCTGGATGACCCGTCCCAGCAACAGCACCGCGAACGTCGGCGCGACGGCCGACAGCGCGGTGCCGGCCAGGAAGACGCTCATCGCCGTGGCGTAGGCCGTTCTGGTCGAAACCCGTTGCAAGAACCACCCGGTGGTGGGAATGATGGCCGCCATCGTGAGCATGAACGCGGTGGAGACCCACTGCGCCGTGCGCTCGGTGACGTGCAGATCCTCCATCAGCCGCGGGATCGCGTTGATCATGATGGTTTCGTTCAGGATCACCACGAAGGTTGCGAGTACCAATACCCGGATTACCAGCGGTGTCCGTCCTCCCGTCGTGGGAGCGGATATGTGGGCGGACATCGGGTACCTCCGGCATAGACGTTGAGAGCAAGTACGGGCCCGGGGTTGTGGTCCCGGCGCCTCAAAGAATCAGACGGACTCGGGAGCTCGAACTCATCGGGCGCGCATCAGTAAACCGTTCGGTACCGACAAAGTTCATCGGGTTTTCCTGCTGATCCGGCTGCGATCTCCGCCGAAATACCTGATCAGGGGCATTTTATCGATTGACTACAAGATCAAATCGTGAGCCTGATCACTTATCGTGAGGGACTGACGCAACAACGACACGACGCTTCGTATCGCCGGAGAGACCGACGCGACGTCGTTGGCCCGCGCGACGCGCAGCATCGCCTCGACCACACTGGGCCGGGGTAAGGCGCGACGTCGGTCCGAGGAACGCGGCGACGACGGATCGGGTGAGTGGCGGTCGGATGCCGCGCAGCAGCCGGGCGATCGTCAGCAGGGCCGCGTACTCGAGGCGTTGGCGTCGTGGCGCGGGTGCGGCCGTGCCGTGCCACGGCAGGATGGGGTTGCCCGTTCCCGCGATCTGGACGTGGAGCGTGCCCAATTGCGTTGGTATGTCGCGGGTCTCGACTGCCACGATGGTGTCCGCCGCCCGTGCCCTTTTCTCGTCACCGATGATCGAGACCGGCAAACGTTACGCCGGGTTCACCATTCGGCGAAGGCACCGTCCTTGCGGTGCCAGATCGGGTTGCGCCATCGATGGCCCAGTTCAGCGGCTCGGGCCACTGCCTTCTCGTCGATTTCGATGCCGAGCCCTGGCGCGTGCGGAAGGTCGACGTAGCCATCGCGGTACGCGAAGACGGCCGGGTCGACAAGGTAGTCGAGTAGGTCGGATCCGGTGTTGTAGTGGATGCCGAGGCTTTGTTCCTGGATGAGCAGGTTGGGGGTGGCGAACCCGACCTGCAGGCTGGCCGCCAGCGCGATGGGGCCGAGTGGGCAGTGCGGCGCGATGGCCACATCGCGGCTCTCGGCGAGGGCGGCGATCCGGCGGACCTCCGAGATGCCGCCCGCGTGTGAGAGGTCTGGTTGGACCACGGCGACGCCCTGGTCGAGCACGGTGCGGAAGTCCCAGCGGGAGTAGAGCCGTTCGCCGGTCGCGATGGGAATGCTCGTCGCGCGGGTGATCTCGCCGATCCGGTCGCTGACCTCGGGCACCAGCGGCTCTTCCACGAAGAACGGCAGGTACGGCTCGAGCAGCGGCAGCACCCGGCGCGCCATCGCGACGGACAGCCGGCCGTGGAAGTCGACGGCGATGTCGAAGTCGTCGCCGGTGGCCGCGCGCACGGCGGCGACGCGGTCGACGATGCCGGTGGTCGCGCGCGGTGTATCGATGGCCTCGAGTTCGGCCGATCCGTTCATCTTGATCGCGGTGAAGCCCTGCTGCTTTCGCTCGAGCGCGGCCTGCGCGACATCGTCGGGTCGATCGCCGCCGATCCAGCTGTACACCCGGACCCGATCGCGGACCGCGCCGCCGAGCAGCTGCCAGACGGGGACGCCGAGGGCCTTGCCGGTGATATCCCAGAGGGCCTGGTCGATGCCGGCGACCGCACTCGACAGGATCGGGCCGCCGCGATAGAAGCCGCCCTTGCTGAGCACCTGCCAGTGCGCTTCGATGCTCATCGGATCCTTGCCGATGAGGTAGTCGCCTAGTTCGTCGACGGCGGCGGCGACGGTGTGCGCACGGCCCTCGATCACGGGTTCGCCCCAGCCGGTGAGGCCTTCGTCGGTGTCGATGCGCAGGAAGCACCAGCGGGGCGCGACCAGGTAGGTGGTCAGTGCGGTGATCTTCACCGTGATTCCTTTCGTACGCTCCAGCCGCCGTCGACGACGAGGTTGGCGCCGGTGATGAACGAGGCGTCATCGGAGGCGAGGAAGGCGACCGCGGCGGCGACCTCCTCCGGCGCGCCCAAGCGGTCCAGGGCGGTGGCTCGCGCGGATAGTCGCCTGCCCTCCTCGTCGACGTCGTCCCAGACCGGGGTGAGGACGGGACCGGGCAGGATGGCGTTGAATCGCACTCGGGCCGAGCCATATTCGACGGCGAGCTGCCGGACCAACGCGGTCAACCCGCCTTTGGCCGCGGCATACACCGGATATCCGGGCAGCCCGAACTGCGCGTGCACGCTGGAGATGGCGACCACGTTGCCGGCGCGGGCGCGCAGATCGTCGATGAAGGTGCGGACACCGAGGAACAGTGGCGTCAGGTTGATCGCCAGCCCTTCGTCCCACTGCGATCGGGTCAGTTCGTGCGCGGGGATGGTGGCTTGCTTGGATGCGTTGCTGCACAACGCATCCAACGGACCGAACAGCTCGTTGACTCGGTCCCGCAGCTCGGCCCACGAATCTTCTTGCGAGACATCGCATCGCACGAATTCGGCGCGATGACCTGCCGCCCGAATCTTCGCGGCGACTTCCTCGCCCGCGGCCTCGGCGATATCCGCGATGACGACCGAGGCTCCCTCGGCGGCGAGGCGCTGCGCCGTGGCGGCACCGATACCCGATGCCGCGCCGGTGACGACCGCGACTCGGTCTGCCAGACGACTCAATGGGTTTCCTTTCATCGTCAACGTTGGATGTCTGTGCCGGTGAGCAAGTCGAGTTCGTGCCGGAACGGCAGACCGGCCCAGTCGCCGGGTACGGATACCGCGAACGCGCCGCAGGTTGCGGCCAGCCGCAAGCGGTATCGGATCGAACCGCCGTCGAGGACGCCCGCGAGGTATCCCGCGACGAACGCATCACCGGCGCCGACCGGATCGACCATGGTGACCTGGACCGCTGGTTGCCTGAGCACTCTGCCGTTGTGCAGTGCGAGTGCTCCCTCGGCGCCGAGTTTCAGCACGACCTGCGACGGGCCCAGTGCGGCAAGGGATTCGGCCATAGCCGCCGCACTGGCGGTGGGCACCAGCAGTGCCGCTTCCTCCGGTCCGGCGAAAACGATGTCGGATCGCGCCACCAGTTTCGCCAGTTCCGCGGCAGCCTCGGAGCGAGGCCACAGTGCACTGCGGTAGTTGATGTCCAGCGATACCGTCACGCCCGCATCAGCCGCGACGTCCAGCGCGGCGTGCACTGCATCGCGTGCGGTCGAACTCAGCGCCGGCGTGATGCCGGTCAGGTGCAGAACACCCGCCGCGGCGATCTGTTCCTTGTCCACCTCGGCCACTGACAGCCGGGAACCCGCAAGTCCCCGTCGGTAGTAGGTAACTCGGATCCGGTCCGCCGTACGCCGTTCCCGCAGCATCAAACCGCTCGGCAGCTCCGAATCGATCCGGCACCGCGAAACATCCACGCGTTCGGCCCGCAGTCGATCCAGCACCATCGTGCCGACCGCATCGGCACCGACACTGCCCACCCACGCGCTGTCATGCCCCAACCGGCTGACACCGATGGCAACAGTCGCTTCGGCCCCAGCGAAATCCATCCGCATCGCGGCCCCCGGAGCCAACGGTCCCGGCTCTGTCGCCGCCACCACTCCGATCGCTTCGCCGAGCGTTATCAGCTTGCCTCTCATGCCAATCCGCTCCCGCCCAGCCGGCCCACTACTCGGTCGCGCACGAAACTCCGCGGCGCAATTCGTCGATGCTCACCCACGACCGCACCTCGCTGCCCCTCGTCCACGTCACGCGCGAAATATGCTGCGCCACAGTTCATTCGCTGCCCCTCATGACAACTGCTTACGCAGTACAGAAATGCGTTCGCGCAGGGCGTTGAGGTCGCCGCCGGTGCAGGCGTCGCCGATGAGGGGGGAACCTATGCCGAGGGCGGTGGCACCTGCGGCCAGGTAGGCCTTGGCGTCGGTAGGGGCCACGCCACCGGTTGGCACCAAGGGGATTTCCGGTAGCGGGGCGCGGATGGCTCGGAGGTAGTCGGGGCCGCCGACCGAGGCCGGGAAGACTTTGATCATCGTGCTGCCCGCGGCCCAGGCGTGGTGAATCTCGCTGGGGGTGAACGCTCCTGAGATCACCGGGATGCTCAGCCGGTTGCCCTCCTCGATGACCTCGTCGCTGACGATCGGGGTGATCAGATAGGCGGCGCCGGCGTCGATCGCACGACTCGCGTCCTCGGCGGTGCGGACGGTGCCCGCGCCGATCGGGTGCGCGAAGTCCGCGCAGTCACGCAGCGCGTCCAGGGCGCCTTCGGTGGTGAGCGTGAATTCCACTGCGGTGATGCCGGATTCGTGCAGCACAGCGGTGACTTCGGCGAAGCGGGTGGCGGATGGCGCGCGCAGGATCGCGATCACCGGTGTATCCAGGTTCAGGAGATCATCGGCCATCGCTGCGCACCAATCTCGTGTCGGAGTAAGGGGTTGCTTGCAGCCCGACGGCACCGGGGACGCAGGTGAACAGACGCCCGGCGCCGGGCTCACCGGCGGCCTTGCCCTCCGCCGCGGTGGTGATCACCAAGACGTCCAGGTCCGGCCCGGCGAACACACAGCTGGACACCTGCGAGGGGCCGACCTCGATGATCACGCGCCGGTGCCCGGTGGGGTCGAAAGCGTGCACCTGACCCGCGCCCCAGACCGCCACCCACACCCAGCCCTCGCCGTCGACGGTCAGTCCGTCGGGCTCGCCGTCCTCGAATCGCGCGAACGGCTTGCCATTGCCGAAAGTGCCGGTGACGATGTCGTATTCGAAGGCGTCTATGCGCCGGGTCGGGCTGTCCACGTAATAGAGGACGGTGCCGTCGGGGCTCCAGTCGAGTCCGTTGGAGATGGTGACCCCGTCGCGCAGGGTGCTCAGCGCGCCGTCGGGGTCGAGCCGGTAGAGGGCGGCGCTGCCCTGGACACCATCCTCGGACATGGTGCCCGCGAGCAGGCGTCCGTGCGGGTCGACCTTCGCATCGTTGAGTCGCCGCCGAATCCCGTCGTCCGGCAACGGTATTGCGGCGATCGGGGTGGCCGTGCCGTCCCCGTCGACCAGATAGAACGTGTCGCCCACGGTGGCGAGCAGGCTGCCGGATGCGCAGGGCACAACCGCGCTGACCGGAGGTGTCAGGCTCACCGTCGATCGGTGGGTGAGATCCAGCGTCGCCCGGTCGAGTTCGGCTCGATGGATGTGTCCGCCGCGAATGTCCACCCACAGCAGTTCGCCGGTTCGGTTGTCCCACAACGGGCTTTCACACAGTCGTCCCGGCGCCGGAGCGCACGGATGCGCGCGCAATGTGATCATGGTTCACTCCTGAAGTCTCGGTCGGCCCGCGGCCGTCTGCTTGCAGGCCACGGCTAGGTCGGCAACCCCACCGCACGTTCACCGCTGCGCCGCTGCTGAATCACCACTGCGGCCACGAGTAGCGACCCCTGCGCGACGTTCTGCCAAAATGTGTTGACACCAACAACATTCAACCCGTTGTCCAGCGCGCCGAGCAGCACGACCGCCAGCAGCGTGCCGCCGACAGTCCCCTTACCGCCCTTGAGCGCGCACCCACCGAGCGCCGCCGCGGTGATCGCCTTCAGCTCCAGACCCTCGCTACCCGACACCGGCTGCCCGGATCCCGTTCGCGCGGTCAGGATGATGCCCGCGAGCGCGGCCACTACACCGGCGAGCACGAACACCGCGATCAGGTACTTGTTGATGTTTATGCCGGAAAGTCTTGCGGCGGTGTCATTTCCGCCGATGGCGTAGATGTTGCGGCCGATATCGGTGTATTTCAGCAGCACATGCACGGCCAGCGCGACGATCGCGAGGATGATCACCGGAACCGGCAGCCCGACGATCTTGCCTCGGGCCAGGAAGATGAACAGGTCGTTGTCCAGCACGAATCCCTGCGCCTTGCCGCCCGAAATCAACTGGGCCAGACCCTTGTACGCGGCCAAGGTGGCCAGCGTCGCGATCACCGGGTTCACCCGGCCATAGACGATGATCAGCCCGTTCACCAGGCCGAGAACCACGCCGACACCGACCGCGGCCAGGATGCCGAGAAAGGCGTTGCCGGAGGTCGCGGTGAACGCCATCGCACTGATCACCGACGCGACGCCCGCCTGCGAGCCGACCGAGATGTCGAGCGCGCCGCAGATGATCACCACGGTCTGCACGACGGCCAGCAAGCCGAATACCGTTACCGCGTCACCGATTCCGGCCAGGTTCGCCGGATCGAGATAGCCGTCGTTGAGCGAGCCGAAGATGGCGACGATGACCGCGAGCGCACCGATCAGGCTGAGGTTTCCGGGGCCGATCGCATGCAGTAGCCGTCGTGGCGTGAGCGCGGCGGTGTAGCGGTTGAGTGCCGGTGCCGGGGTGGAAGTCGCCGCCACCGGCGGCAATTCGAGTTGTTGCTCGGTCATTGGTTCCCTCGAGATGTAAGCGACGTCAGATCATCGGCCATGGCGAGCGCGAGGATGGCCTCCTCGCTGGCCGCGCTGCGGTCCAGTTCGCCGGTGACGCGGCCGTGCTGCATGACGACGATCCGGTCGGCCAGGCCGAGTACTTCGGGTAGTTCGGAGGAGATCACCAGCACGGCCACCCCCGCCTCGGCCAATTCCTCGATGATTCGGTAGATCTCGGCCTTCGCGCCGACGTCGACACCGCGGGTCGGCTCGTCCAGGATCAGCACCTTGGGTTTGCGGGCCAGCCAGCGGGCCAGCACCACCTTCTGCTGATTGCCGCCGGAGAGTTTGCGCACCTCCTGCTCGATCGAGGGCGTGCGCACCCGCAGCGAATCGACGTACCGCTGGGCGAGCCGACGCTCCTCCCCCGCCTTGACGAAGCGCAGCCGTCGCAGCTGATCGAGCATGGCCAGCGAAATGTTGTCCCGCACACCGCGATGCAGCAGCAGCGCTTGCGCTTTGCGCTCCTCCGGTGCGTAGCCGACGCCGGCCCGCACCGCGTCCCGCGGCTGCCGCAATCGCAGCTGCTTGCCGTCCACCGACACCGTGCCGGAGCGGATCGGATGGTCGCCGGCCAGCGCACCCGCCAATTCGGACCGGCCCGCGCCGACCAGCCCGGCCAGCGCGACCACTTCACCGGCGCGTACCTGCAAACTCACGTCCCGCACGTCGTCGGTGGTGACCGCGTCGACATCGAGGACGACCCGGCCCGGCGTGCTCGGCCCGCGGGTGAACAGCGTGGACAGGTCGCGCCCGACCATCATCCGGACGATCTCCTGATCGTCGGTCTCCTCGGTCGCGCGCACGCCGACCAGCGCACCGTCGCGCAATACCGCGACCCGGTCGGCGAGCTGGAAGATCTCCCGCATCCGATGCGACACGTAGATCACCGCCAACCCACGCTCGCGCAACCGGCCGATCAGGGCGAACAGCGATTCGGTCTCGTGGTCGGACAGCGAGGAGGTCGGCTCGTCGAAGGCGATCACCTTGGCGTCGGTGGTCAGCGCCCGCATGATCTCGACCAGCTGTCGTTGTGCGGCAGTCAGTTTGGAACCGAGGGTGTCCGGGTCGAGGTCGCGATCGAAGCCGAGTCGGGTCAGGTCGGTGCGCATCCGCTCACGCAAGGCCGCCCGGTCGAGCAGGCGGCCCGCCCGGCGCGGCAGTGCACCGAGGTAGACGTTCTCGGCGACCGAGACGTGCGGCACGATCTCCGGCTCCTGGCCGATCACCCGGATCCCGGCGGCCCGGGCGTCGGCTGGGGTGGCCGGTTCGAGCACGATCCCGTCGAGCTCGAGCCGGCCGCTGTCGGGGCGGTGATCGCCGCCGATGATCCGGATCAGGGTGGACTTGCCTGCACCGTTCTCCCCCATCAGCGCGGTCACCGCGCCGGCGGGGAAGTCCAGGCTCACGTCGCGCAGGGCGGGCACCCCGGCGAAACTCTTGCTGAGGCCGGTGGCGCGCAGGCCGGTCAGCTGCATGTGACGCCCGCCTGCTGCCAGCTGGTGGAGTCGACCATCGTGGTCGGCGCGAAGGCCTCGGCGGGCATCGCCTTGCCGTTCTTCAGGTAGTCGTAGATCGTCTGCACCGCGAGCGCGCCGACGTCCTTGCCGTTGATGAACAGCGCGGCTTTGAAGCCGGTCGGCTTGCCGCCGCGCCACTCCTTGCAGGCCAGGTAGGCGCCGAGGCCGACGCCGAGCACGTTGTCGGCGGCGTAGCCGGAGTTCTGGATGGCCGCGACACCACCGCTGACGTTCTCGTCGTTGCAGCCCATGACAATCCAGTTCTTGACCGACCGGTTGCCCGCGACCGTCGCGGAGATCTTGTTCTGCGCATCCGACGGGGTGTTGTCGGTGCCGACATCGATCACCTTGACGTCCACCCCGGCGGCCTCGCGGAAGGCCTTCTTGTTGGCCTCGACCCGGTCGGTGCAGACCGTCACGTCCTGCTTCCAGGCGTCGACGATCGCGGTCTCCTCCGGCTTCCAGGCCGCCTTCTTGAAGTCCTCGCCGGCCCGGCGGCCGACCTCGGTGCCCATCTGCGTGCCGCTGAAGCCGACGCGCGGAACCAGTTGGTCCTTGGCGCATTTCGACGGGTCCGGACCGGTCGTGCAGACCTGGTCGTCGGAGGTGAGCAGTGCGACGCCACCGGTCTTGGTGAGCTGCGCGACCTGCGGGCCGACCGACGGATCGGGCACCACGACGATCACCCCGCTCGCCTTCTGGTTGATCGCGTTGTTGACCTCGGTGACCGCCTTGTTCGCGTCATTGCCCAGGTTCACGACCTTCAGGTCGATACCGAGTTCCTTGGCCTTCGCCTTGGCGCCCTCGGCCTCGCCGATGAAGTACTCCTGGTCGCCCTGTTTCTGGGCGTACACCAGGCTGACCGCGCCCGTCTGGTGCTGTGGGCCATTGGCGGCCGAATCGGATTCCTTGCCCGATGAGCAGGCGGTCGCGGCCAGCGCCAGCGACACCCCGCACAGCACGGCACTGGTCCAACGTCGTCGATGGGTCCAGGACATGGGCACTCCTCGGTGATCTGACGCACACTCGCGTCGTGTAGTGATGCCGGTTACAGTAAGACTTCCGATAACTGTTGTAAATACTGTTGGTCGAAGTCGTTGGGTATGTTTGCGACCACCAGCGGACGAGGAGGCCCGACCCGTGTATCAGCTGACCGCGCGCGACATCCGACGGCGCAACAGGTTCGGCGTACTACAGGCGGTGTATGCCGCCGTCGGTCATATCAGCAGGCAAGAGATCGCCCGGGTCACCGGCCTGTCCTTCGCCACGGTCGGCAACATGATCTCCGAGCTGCTCGACGTGGGCGTGCTCGCCGAACTCGGCTACGACGCACCCGGCATCGGCCGGCCGCGCGCCCAGCTCGCGATCAATCCCGAGCGCGGCATGCTGGTCGGCGTCGATATCGCCGAAACCGCCATCCACTTCGACCTTTTCGATCTGGCGATGACGGTGCTGCGCTCGGTCGAGATCCCGGTCGACCCCGCGGCCACCACACCCGACGACGTCGTCGCGCTGATCACCCGCGGCATCGGCGAACTGACCGCTGCCGACGCCGACAAGGTGCTCGGCGTCGGACTCAGCGTGCCAGGACTCGTCGATCCGATCGGCGGCACCTCGGTGTTCTCGCCGTACTGGCACTGGCACGACGTGCCGCTCTCTCAGCTGCTCGAACAGCATGTCGCCCACCCGCTCTATCTGGACAATCCGCTGAAAGCCAGTACCGCAGCACATCTTTGGTTCGGTGCGGGCCGGGACGTGGACGATCTGATCGTCGTCACGTTGCGCGCCGGGGTCGGTATCGGCGTGGTGGTCGATGGCGCGCTCTATCGCGGCGTCACCAACAGCGCGGGCGAATGGGGGCACACCAACCTGGTGCTCGACGGACGCGAATGTCGTTGCGGGCGAATGGGTTGCGTCGAGTCGTACGTCAGCGCGCCCGGCATCGTGCGCACCCTGCGCGAACTCGCGCCGTCGAGCACCCTGATCGATACCGACGATGCCGCCACCATCGCGGCCATCGCCGCGGCCGCCGCGGCCGGTGACGCCGCCGCGCTGGCGGTCATCGACAAGACCGGCCAGTATCTCGGTGTCGCCGTGGCCAACCTGGTGAACCTGTTCAATCCGCGGACCATCGTCTTCGGCGATCTCGTCGCGGACCATCTCGGCGCGCCCCTGTTGGACATAACCCGCCGCGTCGCAGCACATCACGCGATGACCGACCCGTTCGACGCTGTGACACTGCAACTTTCAACACTCCCCCACAACCCTGCCAGCCTCGGCGCGGCCACCTTCGCCCTGGAAGGCTTTCTCGCCGACCGCGAAACGTTCGGTTCGATCGCGGCCCGGCGCGCCCAGCGGACATCCACCCCCTGATCTCCCGTCGTCCTGGTCGCCGCACTGCGGTGACCACAGGTTTATCTGTCACCGGCCACCGGGTACTGCCCGCAAGTGGTAGGCGTTGTAGGCCCGCTTCGGGATCGAGCTGCCGTACAGCACAGCCATTCTGGCAATCAGAAAGGTCGCTCATGTCAGAAGACCGCGCTACGGATGCCGAGGATCGGCACTATCGCAGCAAGGTGTCGGTGGTCGAGCCATACGGCGTCGAACATATCCCTGCCGCCGAGCGGCACGGGTCGCCGAGTTCCCAGTTCTTTATCTGGTTCGCCGCGGGCATGAATTTCCCGATCATGGTGCTCGGCTTCGCCGCAGTGAGCTACGGGCTCTCGCTGACCGCCGCAGTCACGGCGATTGTGCTCGGGTCGCTGGTTGGCGCGATCGTGCAGGGGGTCTTGGCGCAGATGGGTGCCCGCCTTGGTGTGCCGCAGCAGGTCCAGTCCCGCGGTCCACTCGGCTTCTTCGGCAACTTCTTACCGGTTGCGTACATCAATGTTTTCGCGGGCATCGGATGGGCCGCCGTCACAATAATTCTCGGAGCGCAAGCCCTGCGCCACCTTGCGCCGATCATCCCGTTCTGGCTGTCGGCCTTGGTGTTGGTCACTGTGCAGCTGGTGGTTGCCGTGTTCGGCTACAACATGATTCACCTGCTGCAGAAGATCTTGTCGTTTGTGTTGTTCGTCGGCTTCGTGCTCGTCACCCTCGCGTCGGTCTCGCATAGCGACGCCGTCGACTTCGCCGCGAGCAGGGCAGCGCCGTCCTACATCGGTGCCATCGGCGGGTGGATCACTTTCGCCGGATTCTTCATGTCGTTCCTCATCGCGTGGTGGCCCTTTGCCTCGGACTACTCCCGTTACCTTCCCGACGACCGGACCACTGCCGCGAAAGCCGGCGTCTACACGCTCGCAGGTAATTTCGTCACGCTGACCTGGCTGGGTGTTGCCGGCGCTCTTCTCGGAGGATCTGCGGTCGCCGGCGAGGAGCCGATCGCAGCACTCGCGCGCCTCACCGGTTCCTGGGCACCGGTGGCGATGATCATCGTGGTGTTGTCGTCGTTCTCTCAGAACTTCCTCAACATCTACGGCGGCGCCATCTCGGTACAGACGCTGCGCATTCCGGTCAGCCGCCGCACCGCGGTAGTCGCCATCTGCGCCACCGCATACGTCGTCAGTCTGTGGGCCGGCGCGGGTTTCGAGGCCAAGTTCAAGAACTTCCTCTTTCTCGGTGCGTACTTGATCGCACCGTTCGGCGCGGTGCTGCTGCTCGACTACCTCGTCGGCGGACGCAAAGACAAGGGGCGTATCGCGGAGCTCTACGACGAATCACGCATTCTCGATTGGGGATTCGTCGCGTGGATTGTCGGCGTCATCGTGTCGATCCCGTTCTGGAACCTGTCTTTCTTTCATGGCTGGGTTACCGAACGCCATCCTGAGTGGGGCGACCTCACCTACTTCGTGGGGTTCGCTACCGCGACCGTCGTGTACCTGATCAGCTACCGCTTACCGCTGCTGTGGCAAGCGAAGGACCGTTCTAGTTACGACTCGTCGGAGTAGTCGGCGGTGAACCACCGGTCGGGGCGAATGCTGTACAGCGTGTTGAACCGCGCGGTGTCGGTTTGGTCGATGTTATGCACGAACTCGCGTCCGGCCCGCGCGCCGAGGTAGCGCACAGCGATGTCTTCGCGCGCCTGCCTGGGTGCGGGCGACGCGATGTCGACGACGGTGCCTTCGACGATCACGTACTGGTAGGGCGGGTCCTCATTCTGAACGACGAGCGTGACCACGCCTGCCTTCTCGATGAGTTCGGCCTTGCGTCCCGATCCGCCGGTACTGAACCGAATGTTGCCACCGGGGGTGTAGTCGTACCACATCGGGACGCTCGCCGGAGGGCGGTCGTCGGTGGCGGCAACCGAAAGCACCGCAACGTGCTTGCGTGCGAGGAAGTCCTGACGCTCGGCTTCGCTGAAGTGTCTTGGCATACGCCCAGCAATAGCATGGGCCGCGTCGTCATTGCTGGAACGACGAGTGTCTACGGCATGTCGCGCCTTACGATGGCGAGGGCGCGCGCCGGGCGGTGAGGACCATATATGGGGCGATAACCGGGTCGGCCGAACCCGACGGCGCAGCGGCAGGAAGCGCGACATCCGGAGCGGGAAAGCCTGCGCCGGTAAAGAACGAGATATAGGTCGCCAGGGAGCGATAGTGGCAGGTCAGCGTAGCCACCGATCCGTCGAGCCGTCGGAGTGCGACTGGAGCGGAGTCGCCGTCAGCGTAGGTGGCTCCAGGTTCACCGTAAAGGAGAGTGGAGAACTGCTCGCCGGTTGCTCCCGGGTTGAGGTCGGCGAGGATGTAGGGGCCACCGGGGCGCAGTACTCGGTGGATCTCCGAGGTCAGGGTCGCGAGCCGACGGTCCTCGGGGTCACAGCAATACACCAGGCAGCAGACTGCCGCGTCGATGGTGCTGTCCGCTATCTCGGAGAGCGAATTGCCGTCGAAGAGTCGATGTTCGACGCGCGGGTGCGCGTTGTCGACACGGGCGATGTCGAGCATGTGGGGTGAGATGTCGAATGCGGACACGGTCCATCCGCGAGTGACGGCGATATGGGCAGCGAGAACTCCGGTACCGCAGCCGATATCGAGTACGACCGCATCGGGTCCGGGCGGGTAGCCGAGGCTGTCGAGCACCGCGGGGAAGATCAACGACTCAGCGAGTCGCATATCGCGGCCGCGGTAGGCGGCAGCCGCCGCCGCAGTATGCCAGGCCAGCGCAGGCGAACGGTCGGCGGCGGTCATCGAAACCTACGTTCTCGAGTGTGCTTACGCGACAACACTTTTGATACCTCTAGCAGGTCACTGTGCCTTACTGTACGCGGGAATCACGACCCTGTCAGCGTTCTACCACCCGGTCGCTCCCGCTCCGAGGCGCCGATGCGACCGCTCATCAGAACGCGATTCCGGAGCACAGCCGTCCGTCGGGATCGGCGAAACGTCGAGTCACGTTCAGGCGAATCAGGTTGCCGCCGTAATAGCGATCGGCGCCCACTCCATGCTCGGAGTAGTTGGCATAACCTCCGGCAGAGGCGTCGCCGAGAGCGCGATGCGCGTCGTTGATCCACTGGCGGGCCCCCTCCGGTGCGTCGGGTTCATCGACCATCCACTGCACGACGCCTGCATGGTCGCGCCACGGAAACGCCGAATCGCCTGATCGGGTATCGCTGACCGCTCCATCGAGCGGCTCGATCAGTACGCGAGCCGCTGCACCGGTCCGGGATCGGGCAGCGACAACGTCCACGATTGTCTTGACTACCGCCGGTGAGAACCTCGCGATGACATCCGACCCTGCCACTTTGCGGGTGCGCGGCGTGGTCGTGCCGCCGCCGTAGGCCTGCACCGCGCCTAGATGCGGGAGGCTCTTACGGTCATCGCGCATCGGCTTTGCCGCGGCGGCGATGAAATCGTTCGCGGCGCGGGCGCCCTCACCTTGCGGGCCGACAATCGTTACCTCACACCGGGCCTCGTTCGGTTCGATCGAGATCTCGACACCGGACCATATCGCCCGGTCCGCCGCGGCCACCCACTGCGACCAGGCGGTGAGCACCTGGAGCAACTCCTGATCGGGAAAGGTCAGTCGCACAATGTCTTTAGGGATTGCCGGCTGGGTGCGGTAGGTGAGCGAGGTAGCTATTCCGATCGCAGCGCCCGCGCCGCGCAGCGCCCAGAACAGTTCACCGGAACGCGCGTCGGAGGCGTCAACCGAATGGCCTTGCGGCAGAACAATGGTCGCCGCCGTCAGCTGATCGCAAGTCAGCCCGTAACGACGAGAATCAACGCCGATACCACCGCCGAGGGTCAGCCCGGCGAGCCCGACAGTCGGACACCGACCGACCGGGAGCGCCCGCCCGGACTTCGCCAGTTCGCTGAGCACCGAATACACCGAGGCTCCCGCACCTATGGTCACCTGATCGGCGCCCAGGCTGATATCGCTGAGCTTGCGCAGGTCGACGACGAGCGAATCCGGAGTCGCGGATGCACCGACGTATGAATGGCCGCCGGCACGGGCCGCCACCGACAAACCGTTCTCCTTCGCGAAGACCGTGGCGGCCTGAACATCCTCGATCGTCGCCGCCTCGACCACCGCGGCGGGTGTCGCCCGATCGAACTGCGGGTCGATGAGTTCCTTTGTCGCCGAGTACGCGCCGTCGTCGGGCAGCAGGAGCCGCCCCTGCAGGTGCTTTCCTAGCGAACTCCAAGGTGCGCCCTTCGGCGTATCGGCATTCGCGATCGCGGGCAGGCCGGCCGCAGTCGATGCGGTGAGCACACTTCCGGCGCGGAGCAAGGCACGACGGGTCAGCATCACCGGCGCACCCTACCTCGTCCCTCGTGGCGTCCATCACACCCGGGGAGTAGGCGTATCAGTCCGAACGAACATCCTTTCCATCCGCGTAGACGTCCTGCATCTCATCCGACCAAGCTGACTTTAGCGAGGGCGAGTTAGTGGTAATGCCGCGTGGCGCGCATTGACCGCACTCCAAATTAGTTGGCTGGCAGCGCTTTCCAACATCCGCAACTGCCGATTTCAGGATGTGTCTCGCTGCCGCTACGGTCGCCATCTTTCGGAGCATCCGCACCGAATAACTCTATGCCGAGTCTCGGCGCACCGCGCTCGTCTACCTAGTGCGCCTCGCCCCAGCCCCGAGGCGAAGTTCGCCGCCGACAACCAACGCGCCGAGGTGCTCACAGCCCCGGCGTAGCGAGCGAAAGGGTCATCGACGACCACTCACCATCGAGCGTTCGCGCTGCCTGTGAACATCCGCCACGCCTGGGTCTGTCCGTTGTTTGCACAGTCCCCCACCCCACCTACCTGCGCTTCCGCGACGCCGTCGAGCATGACTTCACCCGCACCCGCCGAGTGCAGGACTACGCCAACACCCTCGGCTACTCGGCCCGAACCCTATCCTGCGCCACCCCCGCCGCCGGGGTGGGAGCCAAGGAATTCATCGACCGCCGCCTCATCCTCGAGGCCAAACGCCTACTCGCACACAGCGATCAGACCGCTGCCCGCATCGCCGACCGCCTCGGCTTCTCCAGCGCAACCCACTTCAGCAAATACTTCCACCAGCGCACCGGGCAGACCCCCATAGCCTTTCGCAATGCGATCCGCGGGATCTGAGTCAGCATCCGTCTGAACCTGTTGGCTGACAGCACTTCCCAAACACGCGCACATAGCCGACTACAGTGCGCATGGTTCTTCGAACTCTGGTGTTATGTCAGAGTGGGATTCGATGAACGAAGCGCCTTCGGTGAGGTCGGGTTCGCCCGAACCCGCGACGGCCGCAAGCTGCAATACATGCGCTGCGACTCAGGCGCGAACGTGTCAGTAGTGTTCGAATCGGGACTGGGGTGCGCGCACAGTCTGTGGGCGTTGGTCCAACCCGAAGTCGCTACTTTCGCCACCACCGTGGTCTACTGCCGAGCCGGGTACGGTCGCAGCGATGTCGACTCTGCGTTGCGCACAATCGATCGAATGTCAGATGACCTCAGCGACCTCCTGGAAGCAGCAGCCGGTACGCACCTGCCCGAAGGGCGCGTCATCCTTGTCGGCCACAGTATGGGAGCGTTGATCACCGAAGTCCGTGCCAGCAGAGATCCCGGTCGGATCGCTGGATTGGTGCTGGTAGACGGTGTATCCACAGAAATGAAAACCTTTCACAGCAGAAGCTATCGGCTGTTCCTGAACGCTTACGGCAGCGCCGCGTCCGCGCTCGCTGCTGTCGGAGTCATGCAATGGGCGTTCGGCCGGATCGTCGATCGGGACCTGCCGGCCGACTACGCCACTGAAGCAAAACATTACGAGTCCACGCGCTCGGCGATTCGCAACCGGGTCCGAGAGAGCCGGGGTTGGCTCGCCACCCTCGCTGAGCGAGGCACCTGTGCGGTAGACCTTCCTGATATCCCGATCGCGATACTCAGCGCCACCCGCACCGCAGGATTCGCGTCCAAGGCTCACCACGACGTACTCGCCATCCATGAACGACGGGCCGCGACAGCCCCACAAGGCCAACACATCCCGGTCCCTGATGCCGGGCACAGCATCCAACGCCACAATCCCGCGGCCGTCACCGAGGCCATACGCCGAATCGTGCGCCAAGTGGACGGCCCCGCACGGTAGCAGCCGCATAGTGCGCGGTTCGAAACAGCCACGCGGCACGCCCGAAGATCAACACGCCGAGATCCTCTCGGCGTCAGCAACCTGACAACGTGGAAATCGGCAAATCCTGATCTAGGTTAAAACCGATACTTCTCGGTCATAAGCAGAAATTGCCAGAGATTTCTATCAGCAGAAAGCGGTATCAAGACAATCGGCATCGCTACACTAACGCACAGTAATACCGGTGGTCTCACCCTTCGGTGGTCGGATTGTTGATTCGATGTCTGCAGTTCCACTACTGAACTGTGTTACTCAGAGCTGCAACAGCTTTCGTTGACGTTGATGCTGCACGGTGCCGACCGCGTAACGCGCCTGAGGGTTATTCAGGTGTCCGACACGCCTGGGATCGCCGCCGCGGTAACGGTCACTGCCGCACTGCCGACGTAACAGCCGGAAGTTGGCGTCAACGCAGACTTGCCATCTCGATCTTTTCCAACTGGGCGGGAGCTCGCTCGTGGTGCACAAGGTAGTTGATCTTCATCGGCGCGGCTCTTCTGATGTTTGAGCCTTTCATAGCCGTCATTGGCCCTGTTCTGGTGGTGGGTACGGCCATCATAGGAATCAGAATGCTGTCCTACTGGCGCAGTTTCGTTTTTCATTGGCGCCGCTACCGCAAGCGTGAAACGGTGAGCACGGCTGATCTGCTCGACATGAATACCCCGTTCGTGAAGATCCAGATCACGACCCGTGGATCAACCGGCAGCACCGAGGTAATTCTGCGTGGCATCCGCAACATCATGGAGCTCGCGGGTGAGCGTCCGGACTTCTACAGACGAATTCTGTCGGTGGAGGTCGTGACGGAGTCCGACACCCAGGCGCAGCTGCTCGAGCGCGCATTCGACGGTGCGCCGGTGGCGGTGCACGCGCTCCGCCTCCCCGCCGATTATCGATCGCCCCGCGGCACGGAGTTGAAGGCACGCGCGCTGCATTACGCGGTCGAACGGCGGCGGGCCGGCTGGAACCACAAGCCGGGACGGACGTTCATCGCCCATTTCGACGAGGAGAGCGTTATGGTGCCCGCCGAGTTGCGCAAACTGGTCGCCGTGCTCACCGACACCGACAAGAAGATCCTCGAGGGGCCGATCCATTACCCACTCGACTATCGCGACGCCAGCGCAATATGCCGGGCAATGGAGGCCAATCGGCCGATCGGCTGTTTCGAGTGCCGCCACGTGATGGAAAGAGGCTTCCCGCTGCATCTGCACGGATCGAACCTTGTGATCGATGAGGAATTCGAGAACGAGTTGGGTTGGGACATCGGCCTTTTGGATGGTCAACCGCTCATCGCGGAGGACTACGTATTCGGTGTGAAGGCGTTCTTGCATGGCGGGAGCTCGGCTTTCGGCTGGCACGGCTGCGTCATACTCGAACAGCCCCCGTTCTCCTTCCGCAGCGCCCTCAAACAGCGCCATCGCTGGGTCTTCGGGGTCCTGCAGGGGATCGCGATCACCCGACGCGACCCGGCGTTCCAGCAACTGCCACTCGCGATGCGCCGAAGTCTGGTCTGGGGCACGCGGTTACGCATCGCGACCTTCGCTCTGGGGTCGGTGGTCGGGACCTTGTCGCTGCTGATCCTGCCGTTGCTTTTGTGCACGGAGGTAACTGGTCTGGTACGAGGCGGATCTTCCCCACTGGGTCCGGTGCTCACGGCCTCGATGGCCGTCATCGGCAGCATGTGGCTGGGCTCGGTGGTCATCGGGGCCTGGTACAACGTCGCTGACGCCGGCCTGACTCGTGCCGAGCGTTCCGCCGAGATTTGTCGCGCCGTCCTCCTAGCCCCGATCGCCGGAGTGTCCGAGAGCACCGCCGCGCTCCGCGCGGTCGTCGAATGGATCGCCGGACGCCGGAAGGTCTCCTGGCACCCCACCCCGAAAACCAAGGCCGCCGAGGCTGCTATCAACCGCAGGAGCACCACATGACCAACCCCCAACCCGCACCATGGCCGCCGACCCCACCGCACGGTCAGGACAATCCGATCAGGATGCGCCTGGTCCCGTGCGCGGAGCCGTGGCAGCACCCCGTCAGTACAGCGCTGATGCCGATTGTTCCGGGCAGAACCGGCATGCGCGGCCTCACCAGTGCAGCCACGCTACTCGGGGGTTCCGCCACGGTCGTGGGTGTGTATGTGGGACTGCCACTCGTGCTCGTTACGCACGACATCTTGCACTCCCTGCCCGCAGCTGCCGCGGCGACCGCGGCAATGCTGATGGTCGCGGCCACCGGCATCGGCACCGTGCTGACTCGAACGACCGGCCGATGAGCCCCGGACAATGGTGGCGAGGCAGGGCGGTGCCGGGCGGGTCAGACGCGAGATGGAGCAGGATGGCGGGGCCCTGATGAGTCGCGACCGGCAACCGGGTCCACTGAGCTGGGCTCAGCTGATTGCCCCGCTGGTCACATTCCTCGTCGTCGGCGCGGTCATGACCAGTACCGCGGCCTGTGATCCGACGCCAGCAGTGGACCAGCGCGCTGCGGTCGAGGGGCTGGGCTGGGACCAGGGAAAGGTCCAGTTCGGGGTCCAGCTGGACTGGCAGAACGACAACCCGCAGTCCTACACCGACCGTGTCGGACGCCGTCCTGGCCTCTTCGGGGAGTTCGTCGAGTTCCCTTTCCGACCCCCGGTCGTGACCTGGCTCGATACCAAGGTCGACCAAGTACGCACGGCTGGCGCCGTGTTCATGCTCACGCTCGAACCCTTCGACGGGCTCGGCTCCGTCAGCGCCGACGCACTGCAGCAACTAACCGCGACGCTGCGCGGGTGGAACAACACCGGGGTGGCAGTGCTGGTGCGGTTCGCGCACGAAATGAACGGCTCGTGGTACCCGTGGGGACAGCAGCCAGCCTCCTATATCGCCGCATTCCGGCGGGTGTCGACGGCGGTGCGAGATGCGCCGATGAGTCGGATCATCTGGTCGCCGAACGAGGCCTCCGGCTACCCGTTCGCTGGTGGCGGTCATGTCGCTACGTCCAGCTCTCCCGACTTTCACCTCCTCGACACCGACGGTAACGGACTGCTCACCTCCGACGACGACCCGTACGCGCCCTACTACCCGGGCGACGAGTACGTCGACTGGGTCGGGATTTCCCTCTACCATTTCGGCAACCTGTACCCCTGGGGAGCCAATATCACACCCGAACCGGGTAAGTTCGCCGGGAAAATTACCGGTGAGTATCGAGATCCCGATACCTCGGTCCGCGAGCCGAACTTCTACCAGCGCTACGCCGAGCGGACCGGCAAACCAATGGCCATCTCAGAGACATCGGCACTGTTCAATCCCAGCCGCAACGGCGAAGGCGCCACCAACCTCGAGATCAAGAGCGCCTGGTGGCAGCAGATAACCGCCGACGACATTCCGGCCCGATTTCCCAACCTACGACTCATCAACTGGTTCGAACAGGACAAGACGGAAGCGGATGTGCCCGGCGGCGTGACGTCGTGGACCATCACCCGAGACCCGCAGATCCGGGATGAATTCACCGCCGCGGTACCGACCTGGCTCGAATTTCCCCGCATCGGTCGGAGGAGATGAGTTTGCGCACGGCGCTGGCAGCATCGTCGCCGAAGTGCTCGATCGGCAAATGCCGCTGATCGCGTTTGATCGAACCGGCCAGCCTGGCCCGGTGGAAGATCAACTGGCCGTGTCGATCCGAGTCAGCTGAACACAGTGACATGCCGATTACATCGCAAAGCGCAAGACAATGCTGCCCCTGTCAGAGAGTTTGGGATCACTAGTCCGCGAATGCATCACAACTGAGTTGGCAGCGGTCAACTATCGAGGGCCGGCGATGCGCCGGGACGTTGTGCCATTCGTTCTGCTCGGAGAGGTCATGATCAGTGTTCTCGTTGCGGCATTCGGAGTTCTGGCGACAGCTATCGGCGCAAGCCTCACGGCCGTCATTGCAGCCAGAGCCGAGAGTGAACCGTAAAGGCAGCGGGAGCTGTGGACGGACGCGGGCGCGGCAGCCGGGTTCGGTTGGCGCGGTGCGCCTTCCGAACCCGGCGGCCATCAGGCGGTGTGATTGCTCGCGGTTCGAGCCCGCCCGCACGACCCGGCGCCTTTGTCACCGGTGCGGCTTTCGAGCTCTGAGATAGACCGGCGCTGTGCGGGTGCGCCGAGATCGCGAACGGCTCATCGGAGGCCGGCCCGACAGGCTCGTAAGTCAACTCGAGGGAAGCTGCGGTTGCTGAACCTTGTTGCGGTGCACCGACTGTCGTGATGTGACGGGTGGTTCAGGCATCGGCGGGGACGGGGAGTTCGGTGGCACCGAAGGCGATCAGTTGCCGGATGGGGTCGTGGTAGGTGGTCCATTCGGCGATCTTGCCGTCGCGAAAGCGGAAGCGAGTGAGGTAGTCGTTGCGGTAGGGAAGGCCGGTGCTGCGGACGAACAGGTCGCCTTTGACTGTGACCAGCCAGGAGTTGGGGTCCAGTAGAGGTTCGATGCTGGTAACGATTTGACGGTAGGAGTCGTACCACTCCATTGCTTGGGACGCCGCGCGCAAGTCCTCTTTGCCGGTGACCTCGCGCACCGAAACTACGGGGTCGAACGGGATTCGCATCCGCACATCATCGGTGCACAGCTCGAGCACGCTGTCCATGTCCTTGGCGGAGGTGTACTCATAGAAACTCTCGATGATCGAACGCATCCTGGCCCGATCTTCGGCAAGTGGTGTATCGGTAGGAGTCATGACTTCAGAATAAGCAGAAATCACGAACGATCGTTCGTACTGTTGCATACGTCACGTGTCAGCATGCCTCGGCGCTGCGGGTTTAGCCGAAGAGTGGTCGGGCCGCAACGACGGTTTATTCCTTGACGTGATCTCGGCGCTGAAGGTGGTTCGCCATTCGTGACCGGCGAGGATCTGATCGATCGGGTGCGCGATCTGTTCGGCGGTGGCGCCGGGTTGCAGGGTCGCGGGCGAGTACATGCGGAGGTGATGGAGAAAGCGAGCCCATATCTGGTCGAAGGTGCGCGGAGCGGGGTGAAGCATGCGGCGACCGGTACCGACTCCGCCCCGGTGGGCAGTGTTCGCTACGCGCTGGCGGGGGTGAAGTATCGGTGTGGATTGTCGACCAGCATTGCGGTGATGTCGGTCTCGGATACTCCTGCTTCGCGCAGGGCGGGCAGTACCACGGTGGGTATGTAGTCGTGGCGCAGATCGGGTAGCAGGTGAGCGTTGATTTCAAGGGCGTCGGGTCCGAGCCAGTCGGAAAAACATGCCGCGTCGTGACTGAGGACTATCCGGTCGGCGTAGCCGCGTCGGCACAGTGCTGCAACGGTATTCACGCGCGTGGTGAGGTTGGGGTCCGGGAACCCGAACCGGTCCATGCCGAGTATTGCTCCACTGTCGGCGATTTCGAGCAGGTAGTCCAGGTCGACAGTGTCGCCGGAGTGGCCGATGACGACTTTGGTGAGGTCGACCCCTTCGGTGCGGAACAGCTCGATCGTCGGGCGGCCCAGTTGTTTACCGGCGTTGGTGTGGGTGGTGATCGGTGCGCCGGTTTCGCGATGGGCTCGAGCGACTGCTCGGCATATTCGCGCCACCCCTGGTGACATGTCTTCTTGGACAGCGCATTTCAACAGGGCTGCGGTGACCCCGGTGTCGGCGATGCCTTCGGTGAGGTCACGCACGAAGTCGGTGACCATCGGGTCGACACCATCGGCGTCGATCAGCAGCCCGGGGCCACGCATGTAGTACACGAACGGCACATCGTGGTAGGTATATATGCCGGTCGCCACCACAATGTTGAGCTCCGGCACTGCGGCGGCGACACGCTGGATCCGCGGAATATCACGGCCGAGGCCGAGCACCGTCGGATCGACAATGGTCTTGATGCCTTTGCCGGCGAGTGAGCGCAGCCGGGTGATCGCATCGTCGACTCGTGCGTCCTCGTCCCACCAGCTACCGCGCCCGTAGTTTTGCATGTATTCCGGATTCAGCAGGAAGATGTGCTCGTGCATCAGGGTCGGACCGAGCCGATCGACCTCGACCGGTCCGTGAACCGTTTCCACAGCAGACACCGACACCCCTTCCAGCCAGAGACGGCCCTCAGCGGGCCCTCGACCTGAGAAGTGTCCCAAGCGGCAGCGGTGTCAGGGACAGCACCGCGTTGGGGCCCGCGTGTCGCATCGGTGTTCAGTGCCGTTCCTGAAGACCGCGGGCACAAGGACCAGGCATGCCCACGAATTGCGCCTGCAGCATCCGCCGCGCGAGACCGGCGATCGATCGAGCGCAGGGCGCTCCGATGTCCCGGCCGAGTAAGCTATCACAGCCAAATAGACATCCATTCGGCAAACCGATTGCACTTCACGGCAATTCGTCCCATCGCGATAGAGACGTGTCTCTGACTGATTTCACGCACGCCGCCCCGGCGAACGCCCGCTACTCACGCCGTGCCACGCGTTCCGATTCCCCGCCGGTGCCGAAGGCGCGAGTTCTGAGGCTATCGGATATGAGATCAAACCAGTTACAAAAAGCTAACCGTTAGTGTTAACGTGGGACGCATGGACATCACAAGCAGGGCCATCCGCATCGTCGTCGCCGGAGGCGGTCTGGTCGGACTGACCGCAGCGGCCTCACTGCGCGGCGACGGTCACGAGGTCACGGTGCTCGAGAAGGCACCGGAGATCCGTGCCGCAGGAGCGGGAATCGTGCTGTGGCCCAACGCGCTTCGCGAGTTCGATCGGATCGGCATCGGTGCCGAGGTGCGGGCAACGGGTCACGAAGTCGACGAGTGGTTCTTCGACCCCAGCGGCCGACCTCAGCGGCCCACGGGCTACGGCGCGGCGGCCCATCGACTCCTGTTCGTCCCCCGCCCCTGGCTCAACACCGTTCTCGCCGAGACGATCGGCCGTGATCGAATCACCCTGGGCGCGCGCGTGATCGGCTACACCGAGACCGCGGACGAGATCGTCGTGCATCTGGACAACGCGGACGACGTCCACGCCGACCTGCTCCTCGGCGCCGACGGCGTCTACTCCCGGGTGCGCACACAGCTGCTACCCGGCAGCAAGGCGCACCCCCAGGCGGGCAACTTCGCCTGGCGCGCAATGGTTCCCACAGGCACCGAGCGACCCGAGGGAACGGTGCTCACCCTCGGGCGAGATCACCTGCGCGGCGGATACACCCGCGTCGCCGAGGGCGAGACCATGTGGTTCATCGGCCAATTCGACGCCGCGGCACGCACCGGCGGCAAACGCGAACACACCCTCGAGCTCGCCCGCCACCTCGCGCGCGACGGCTGGCACGACGACCTGCTGCGCATGATCGCCGACACCCCCGAGGACGACATCCTCGAAACCCAGGTAGTGATCGTGCCGGCGCTGCCACACTGGACGAGTGCTCGCGTCGCGCTGATCGGCGATGCCGCACACGGCCTTTCGCCCCATATCGCCGCCGGGGGCGCCCTCGGTATCGAGGACATCGGCGTGCTCCGCACCACGCTCGGATCCGCGCCGACCCTGCGCGCGGCACTCGAGGACTACGAACAGCTCCGCATGCCGCGCCTCGAACAGGTGCGCAAGCTGTCCCACGACATCGAAACCGCCGACGATCCAGCCGAATACGCGCGGCGATACACCGCATTCAGTCACTGGATGCTCACCACCTCCCCCACCGTGTAGTCGTTCAGGTCACACACCCTATGAGTTGTGCCGGTTGTGTGGCGACAGGTCGGGTTTGCCCATGATTTCCGGCGAGATCACCGGGGTGCCTCGATGCCGCGTGGGGCTCGCCCCGACCGACCGCTCGACGATCCGCCTGCTCATGCGGCGTTCGAGATCATGGCGGACTCCGTTGCGATGCCGTGGGTGGCGATATGCGGGTTCCAGGGTTGTCGGGTGATGACCACGGCGTGGAGCTGGCGCAGGATCGCCGCGGCGATCACGGCCTGAGCTTGGGTAGCAGTGAGCGGGTTGGCCTCTCGGGTGGTCAGATGCCGGTAGCGGGCGGCATGAACCAGGTTGGCGCGTTGGGTGCCCCCTCGCCAGGCAGCCAACCGCAAGCCTGGGCGCCCGGCTCCGGTGAGCCGGGCGCGGCGGTGAAGGTCCCCGATTTCTTCTCCCTGGGTGCAAGACCGGCGTGTTCGACTATTGCCCGGGCGGTGGGAAACCGTGCGGGGTCGCCGGTTTCGGCCAGGATCGCCACAGCACCCATACGAAGATCCACGCTGAAAGACGTTATCCACCAACGATCCGCTTCGAATCTAGGCTGCTACCTGTGACGGTGTCGATCAATACGCTACTGACCGCTCTGCGGTGCCTATCCTGTTCACGCGAGTACGAGCCGGTGCACTTCCCGTCGGGATGTCCGGCCTGTCTAAAGGCAGGTGTGCCGTCCAATCTGTACTGCGTCTACCGCCCTGCTGGGAACGACGGCGCGGTTCAGCTTCCGCTCGTGGACCCGATCACATTGGGGACCGGTGCGACTCCTCTGCATCGTCTGGCTGAGCGGGTCGGGCTCGGTTCGACGGTGTGGGTCAAGGACGAGAGTCGCAACCCCACGGGGTCACACAAGGACAGGTTCAGCCTCGGCGCGGTCGGTTGGGCGAAGTCCACCGGGTTCGATACCGTCGTCGCGGCGTCTTCGGGTAACGCTGCCTTGTCTATCAGTGCCTTCTGCGCGGCCAACGACATCCAGGGCGTCATCGCGATGACCCCGGATGTGCCGCAACAGCTTGTCGAGAACATCCGCGCTCTCGGCGCGGAGGTGAAAATATTCGACAGCTACAACGAGCGGTGGGAATTCGTCGCTGCGCACTGTTCGGCGGGGCAGGCTTTCAACGCCACCAACTATGTTGTGCCCGTTGTCGGATGCTCACCTTTCGGTATCGAGTACTTCAAGAGCATTGCCCACGAGATCGTGACGATGCATGGTGGAGTACCCGATGCCATGGTGATTCCCAGTTCGCGTGGCGATCTGGCACACGGCATCTACCGAGGATTCACCGAGATCGGACGGGGCATGCCCAGGCTGTATTTGGTCGAACCGTTTCCCCGACTGCACGCGGTCCTCGAGCAGGGCGCCGACTGGCGAACAACCTTCGATGGTGAGACCCAGCTACTCCCCTCTATCGCCGGAGACACCACCACACGTCAGTCAGTCGTGGCGGCCATCGGCTCCGATGGCGGAGCTGTCGTCGTATCCGATCCGATTGCCGCGCAATGGCATCGGCTGATGTGGTCGCTCGGGTATTGCTGGGAACCCAGCTCCGACGCCGCGTTCGCCGCACTCGCACTTCTACACCAACAGGGTCGTATCCGGCCTACGGATACCACGGTCGTGGTCGCGGCCTCACATGGCTTCAAAGGGCTGTAAGAGTGAAACCAAATGCAGGGCAGGCCTTTCGACAGTTCGTCGTCGCTGATCAACTCGTGGACGGTGACGTGTCCTTGCGCAGATACGACTCCACCCACGCACCCGGACTATTCGCCGCAATAGCTGACGAGCGCGTATGGGAACACATCCCACGGCGAATACTATGTGATTCCCATGAACTCGATGCCATCATGTCGGCCGGGCTGGGCACAGTGCAGCGCCTGGCGTTCGTAGTGTTGATAGACACGACAATCGTGGGGACCACCTCGATACTCTTCGACCCGAACACACCTGACTGCGTCGAGATCGGAGCGACCTTGCTCGATCCGTCGGTCTGGGGCACTGGCGTCAACGCGGGATCAAGTCCTAACACCAGTCTTAAGTAGCCGACTATGGGATGAACGAACTTTGTCGTGGCCTGCCTATCCTTGGGCCGTGCTACTCGCGCTGGCCACGCACGATTCCGACTCCAGTCACGCCGGGCACCGGCCCGGCGTGACTGGGGTCGGCGGCTCGCTGACGGTCATGCGCCCATTCTCGCCGCCGACCTCCGGATCTGTCCGAGCCAGGGATGCATCTTCATGTCGGCCCGCACTCGCCGTCACCTACGGACATTCGAGTACACGGCGGCAAGTCCTGCGACGGCTACGCGGACAGCTCGGCTGATCTCGATAAGGGGTCAGTTTCGGCTGGGAACACTCAGTAGCTGTCTCTTATGCCCAGTGCAGGGTTTAGCTGACATGTAAGCTCCAAAGCTCGGATCGACCTGCCAGCATTTGTCCACGTCCGCGGCCTTTATCCGGCCCTGCTTCCCCTTTGTTGGCGTAAAGGTCCATTTCGGCGCGTCCGAGCAGTCGGTCGTGGTGAGTTGGGATTGCCTGTTGATCCCGACGCAAAGGTTGCCCTCCTTATCCTCCATACTCTGGAGTCGCGAGGCCCCGACGCCGTCAATAGCTGCCCAGGGCAGGCCAGGGGCCCTGGAGCACTCACGGGCGATGCTGACAAGGTTGTCCTTGATACCACTACTGCCAACGCACCCTCCGAGCGGAAGACCAATAGTGAATCCGCTCTCCGCTTCAGGCCAATCGGCCGCCGCCGGTCCGGCGAAGACAATACCGCCGAGGGCAACCGTGCCGATTACCAGCGAAAGCATCAAGCCACGCGAAACACCCATTCGATTTCTCACTACGCCACAGCCTCCTGAGTCGTCTACGGTAACGGTAGATTCGTAACGAACGCCATTCCGGATGGGCGGAGTTCTCACGGGGGCAGCTGGATCATCTCGTCGTCGACATCTACAACAGCCCCGGCATCTCACATTCGACGTCAGCAGGCAGGCCGAGGCGGTCGCCGGTCGTTTCGAACGCTGGTAATTGCCGGGACTGCTCTATCTTCTCGTTCAGGGAGACGCGTCGACCAAACGTCGCAATGCTTTTGCACATCACTGGGTGCGCTGCTGTTGCGCAACCGGTAGAAACCGAGCGAGAACGCGCGCCTATAACGGCTTATCGCGCGTTGAGCGCAGTGGATCTGATCGGTTGTCCGACAACGTATGCGGCCGTCAGCCGACCTGGGTCGCGGCACGCCGCGCGACCATCCGCAGGTAAGGACGCCGATGTTCATGCCCCCGCCTCCATTTCGATCACCGGAACTCGGTATCCACCCGCCGGTGCCGTCCCCCTGCTCACCGAGACTGAGTCATCGCGCACCCCCTTGCGTGCCGAGCTGAGCGCGCGAAGAGGCACCATCGAGGCGTGGTCCTGACCCCATCAGAACCAACCCCTCCCCAGGGAGCGGCGGCCGGCGCGGGCCGCAGTGGTCCAACGCACGATAAGACCGCATATCGCGCGGTCGGACGACGACACATACTGCGGCTCAACACATCCGATGCCGCGACCCGCGCGTTCGATTGGCGCAAACGTTGGTAAGTAGTTGATCTCGCGAACGTGTTCTCGCGTAGGTGATTGCGGGGCACGCGCCGGGTTGCTGGATTCTGGTCGTTGTGCGCTGTGCGCGGTCGGGAGTTGCGATAGTCAGCGATCGGCTCTGCTGGTGAGGCCTCCGATCCGGGTACCGGCGTGATCGGCGGAGGTTACCGCGCACTGGATGGTGGCGCTTGGGATGGTGTAGGGGAGCAGGCCGCTGTTCTTCGAAAGGATCGTGGTCAGCCGCTGTTCGCAGAAGTCCGCAGCTATCCGGTTGGCGGGCCACTGGGCACTGAGGATCACTTCGCCGAAATGCGGTCCAGAACAAGGCTTCACGTGCACATTCTCGTTGAATCTGACGCTATAGTCCCAGCAGTCGCCGACCCGGAGCCACGTGTGATCCTTGGACCCGCCATCGTAGAAGTACAGCGCGACCGTGCCGACCAGGCCGAGCGCGCAGAGGGCACCGACGCGGAATCCTTGGAGCGCGCCGCGGCAGAGCATTGCGACGTTGGGATAAGTACGCATGGTCAAAAACTCCAGTTGTCCTGTGCACCATCTGAAATGGTGCGCCTCCAGCACGTCACAGCTCGACGTGACGGAGGCAACGTAGCAACGCGCGGAGCCCGGATCGGGTACCTCCACAAGAGCTCCACAACAGCTCCACATTTACCGAGCCGCAACACGGATACGTGGCGGTACTGTCGGTCGTAGATCGGAAGCAGGTTGCGCCTCTGCCTGTCTCGGCACCCCAGGAAACATTCGCAATTTCACGACTACCGAGGGCTGACTCACGATGTCTCTTTCCAGGGTCGCGATGACCGCGGCCGCTCTTGTTACCCTCGCTGGCCTCCCCGGCTGCTCGCTCGACGGCGACTCGGAACGCGCTACCGTACAGCAGATTCTGTCGGCCTCCGCCGCCGCAGCAGCAGCGACGACACCGGCGGCCAAAGCGGCGACGGCAGCCTCACCCGCACGGCTACGCCACACGACATGCGAACAGGTATTGGGCCTGATCGCCGACGCTGCCGCACTCAACAAGGCCGATTCCACTTGGACTCCAGCGAAATTCGTCGACGAATTTATCGGCAAAGCCCAAACCTCACCCCAGTGGGAAACTCGCGCATCGGAAGATCGCAACGCCTACCTCGATGGCGCTCGCGACGCCCTCACCGGCTCCTGCTCATAGCAGTACCCGAAGCTGGAAAGCGAACAGTAACGCCGCCTACAGCGCGGTCCGGCACGGTCGTGCGGTACGGCGGAAGATCAGCGGGCAGAGACCGTCTAGGCTGAGCGCCCTCTACCGCATGCCGCGCGGTCGGCGGGTGCGAAGTACTGCGGTACAGAGCATCCGGTAGCCGAATACCGCGCACCCGCCACGGGGACAGATGGGTGATGAGGCGGTGTGCAGCACACGACGGCCGCGAGAGATCAGCCTGCTGTCGAGCCCCCGCACGTGAATGGCCTCCGCGCCGAACACGAATTCACGATAGCCGGGCACAGACAGGGTGACCGCCAAAGTCTTCGCGGTGCGCAACCGAACCTGCGGGTCGGCATCTCGCCGCATCCTGGACCTTCTTTCGATAGTCGACGGCACTCCTTGTTGCTGGGCGGAATGGCGTGCCACCGAAGCGGCCATCGCCGAAATCGGAGCCGATGTCCCCTACCCGCACAGCGAGGTCGTGACCGGCATCGAGAAGTGCTGCACCACAGAAGCGTTCACGATTCCGAACCTCAACGCAGAGCTTCGACCTGGCCCGCAACGACACCCGTGAGAATGGCGCGAGCGACGGCCAGCAATTCCGCCACCCTGGGCGAGGTGAGGTCGTAGGTTACGGACAATCCGGTGCGGCATGCTCGCACCAATCCCGCACGCCGCAGAATCGATAACTGCTGGGAAAGATTCGCTGCCTCCACCTCGATCTCATCCAACAGTTCCGATACCGCATACGGACGCACGCTGAGTAATTCGAGGACTCGAATGCGCACCGGATGGCCCAAAGTTTTGAAGAACTCTGCTTTCATCTGATAAAGCGGACGCTGCGGCGATGGCATGGTGTGGCCACTCTTTCATCCGATGCGTCAGATTTCGAGTTCGTTCTCGATGTCCTTCAGGCGATGCCGGGCCAGGGCCAGGTTGCCACGGCTCTTGTCGAGCGCGAGATAGAGAAACAGCCCCTCGGACCTGCGCCCCCGCGTCGGCCGTATGAGATGGTACTGGTTGTTGAGGGTGATCAGTACGTCTTCCAACTCCTCGTTGATCCCGAGTTGTTCCATCGTTCGCAACTTCGCTCGGACCACCTCGGTGTTTCCCGCTGCCGCAACGTTCATGTCCAGAGTCTTCGAGCCGCCGAGCGTCGCCAGTGCCATGCCACTGCCGTAGTCGACGACCGCCGCACCGAGTGCGCCGTCCAGCATCATCATGTCCTTGAGTGCGATTTCCATGTGCGCCATGCGTTTTCCTTCCGGATACCAAATCTTGTGTGCGCCATGACGCTACATACGGCGGGACCGGACGCCAACGATTTACTGAAGGATTCCGTAAGGTATGCAATTCACGATTTCGGCAACCAGGCAGATAATCGCATGGGCCCAGGTCGACGGCGTCAAGTGGCCGCGACATCCTGAGTGCCGAATCGTCACACCAGCTCGCGACCCGAGCGCTGTCACCGAACCTCGACCGAGACGGGAGCAGCCGAGCTCCCCACGCCCGGGCCCGATCGAGTTCGTTGACCCACACACCGCAGGCCCCGCTCGAAATCGCCGCGGCGGCAACGTTGCTCGCCCGCTTGGCGGTCGGTCTGATCGGTGGCTTCGCGGGGTTGCGTCGGCGGGGTCTCGGGTTCCTGCGGCCGTCGTTCCACCACCATTTCGAACTGGCCGGCTGGGCCGAGACCGCGGTGATCGTCCGCTTCTGGCTGCTGGCCGGTATCGCTGCGGCTGTCGGGCTGATGAAATCACAGCCACAGACAGCCGTCCGCGCAGCGGGCTCGACCTGCGCAACGCACTAGCCGCTGATCGCGCGCCGTAGACACCGGCCGAGCTCCGCTTCCGTGTGTCCAAGACCTCACGTCCTCTACTCCCGCCTCCAGCGCTCGCGCCCTGTGGATGTCGGCGGCTCTCGATGGCCGAAAAGATCTTGGCCACAGGCGTTCACGTTCTTCCCGGTGCGAGCGATTCAGCAGTGTGACCCACTGACTTTGGAGTCGACATGCCGAACAAGGCCCGCACCCACACCACCACCCACCACCGGATCCGGACACGCTATGCCGCGCTACTGGCCGCGCCCACCCTGGTCGGCGCCATTCTGATGGTCGGCAGCGGAACCGCCACCGCCCAAGGCAACTGCCTGATGTGGGCCTTCCCGCGCTTCGGCGACGTAGGGCTGACCCAGAGCAACGGCTGGACCGTCGGCTTCCAAGGCGCTGGCCAGAACCCCAGAGGCGACGCGGTAGCGGTCGCCGGCAACGCCAGAATGACCGGCACCGTCACCTGGCACTCGAACTACGAGTCCCAGGTCCGCTTCACGATCGCCTGGCGCAATGGTCCAACTGGCTATTACGTCGGCAACGTGAACAGCCGCGGTTTCGCCACCGGCAAGACCGGCACGGCCACCTGGCAGTCCTACACGGACTTCCAATGCGCGTCCGGATAGCCCGCGCCACGCAGCACCCCCACGTCTGATTCGCGTTGACGGGCCAGCCCCGTGCGGAGTGCTCGGGGCTGGCCCGTCCCCGTACTCACGTGACCGCGCGGACTCGAGTCCTGGATAGGTGGCCAGAGATGTGGGGCGTTAACGATGCCACGAGCCTCGAGTGGCCTCTGAGTGCTGTTCAGGTCCGGCCCGCTTGCGCAACGTGGGTCGCCGGGACCGTCTCGTTCATCTGGTCGGTTCGAACGGTTCCGGTGTTCGTCGAGGCGCTCGCGCTGACGGCCGCACCGCGGACCTACCGTAGCCGACTTCTGTGCGACGCCGAACAGACACGTCAGCGGCGGCCGGGCACTGTCTGCTGTTTCACGGCAGAGCGGTTCCGCTGTCGGCGACCAGAACTGGAACCCGCTGAAACCGTGAGCCGCATACCGCGCGTTGGTCGATCGTCCAAATCGGTTGGCTGACAGCGCTTCCCAACGCGCGGCAATGCCGAATACCGCGCATTCCTATGAGTCCGGCCACGCCGCACGCTTGTGGATACGTTGCCCCCGAGTCCGGCGCATTTGGCTGGGTGGGGCAAATGCCGCTCCCCACCCAGCTACTGCCCGTACCGGACCAGGGCACGTGTCAACGTCAGATGTTGGTGTCGGCCCGCCACTTCTGACTGTTCTTATCGTTGCAAACCACGGCAGGGACCCACAGCCGACCCTGCACGTCGGCGATCCCGGCGTCCGCGCACGAAATATCGCCTCGGCGACCAAAAGGACCGACTGAAAGCCGCCCCTGCCGGTCGAATGTCCATTGCAGACTGCCGGGCCTCTTTGGGAACTTGGAGCATTCGCCCGCAGACAGAAACGCGCCAATGTCCGAGACGACTCCGATACAGTCGCCGGTCTTGTCGTTGACGATATGTTTGCTGGCCGCGTCGTATCGGAGCCTCTGCGCACTGTTGTACATGTCGCACTTCTGCTGTAGAACGTTGGGTTCCTTGGGGTTATTTTCCGGCGGCACGATTGTCCAGCACCGGTCTTTGAATTTCTCGGATCGTATGCTGAAAGGGACCGTGGGAAAATCTGCGTGGGCGGGTTGCGGTGCGAGTGCCGGTACGCTCACCGCGGCAAGCACCAGCAGTGCGGCACCGAGAGCGGGTCTGAGGCAATGCATCGATGAACTCCTGTCCTGTGTGTCGTCAGAGCGGGGACACCCGCTGACTGCCGAACACCGCTGATGCCCGGCGCTCACGGGTATCGCTGTTCTCACACCCCCTCGGCGGACACCGAAAGATGGGGACCGCGTGCTCCAGCAGGCCATCAGTGCACGCCCGCGGCAGTCCCCTCCGCCAGCAGGGCGCATTACGCTGCGCCCCAAGAGGTATCAATGTGATCTTCGTTGCCGCGAAGCACACGGATGGTTCCGGACGGCATATTTTCCCACCGCGCCACCCGGTCCCAGCGGCAACGCATCTCCACAGGCGTGTCGGCCGATCACGGTCGCCCGGCTGACGAACGTCCGCCATAGCCGCATATCGCGCGTTGGCCATTCATCCAAATTGGTTGGCTGGCAGCGCTTCTCAAAGCGCTAGCCGATTACACGACGTCCCAACCCTGCCTTCGAGATCGCCAAGGCCGAGCGCACGCCATCGACCGCTGGGCGTTTGTCTGGTGGTAATGGTGGTATGCCGAAGCGACTCCGCCGCGACCCGCGCGTTCCGAGCGGATCGTGACCGGCCTCGGACCGGTCAGCCACACGGTTACGTCGAGGACCACGACGATGCCAAGGATCCGGAGGACTCACGCGCGTGGCACACCGAGGCTCCAAGTCTTCACGGTGGTCGGGACTGGGCCGGTGAGCGCGAATCCCGGTGTCAACCGCGCCTCTAGCGAAGTCAGGAATATCAGCGTCTGACCGTCACTCCACCATTCCACGCACAATCCGCTTTCCCGGTCCATCCGGTGCAGGGTGGGATGACGTTCGCGCAACATCGCCAGGTGGCCTGTGAGATCTGTTGTGCTCTCTGCGGACACAAGAACCTGGCGGCCGGCGAACGCCAGCAAGGCGTCGCATTCCAGGAAGTTATCGAGCGACGGGAACGTGGGGACGTCCACATCGAATAGGCCGAAGAGGACCGTGCCGTCGGGTAGGAGACCGCCGCTGGAGCACCCGTCGGGAGTGGCGTCCATGATCGCGTACCAGAACTCGATGCGGTCCATATCCGGGTCGGCCGCGAGCACCGGCTCGAGAACGATCTGCCCACCGCGAAGCGGACTCCGGTAGGTGAGTCCCGAGTATCGCTGCTGGATGCGCCGCAGAGCGGCCAGTGCCTGCTCGTCGCTGTGGCCGAACGCAACGCGCATGTCGGCTCGGCACTGGTCGTCGTCGGGCCCGGTGTCGACAGCGACCCTGTCAGCATGCTCAACGAGGAATGCCCGGGCGCGACTGCTGAGCGGGGCAGGCGACTCGAGAACATGCAACACATATCTATTCTCCCGCACACCACCGCAACGGGCGTCAGAAGCCCTCCAACGCTTCGTTCAACGAGTACATCGTCGGCTGGTTATCCGCTACCTGATTGGTGGCGTCTCGTGCTGCGAGATACCCGAAGAACAGCACGGCCCGATCGTTGCACCAGGACCGACCTGCGTAGGCGTGGCTCATCACGGCGCACCCGCGTTGCCCTGGTAGCCGTTCAGAAACGTCCTAGCCGCATGGCGCGCGTTGGTCGGCCGTCCAGAATGTGTTGGCTCACATAGTTTCCCAACGCGCGCAAAGTAGCCGATGGCAGGATGGTCTGCCGCGGTGAAAGTCCGTGGAATCCCGCCGACGGGGCTATCCGGCCAGGGGCTCGCTGTGTGTACCTGTGCCAAGGTGGTTGTAACTCAGGATCTTCAGGAGGATACGTGCCGCTGATCGCTGCCGCCGTCTGCCCGCACCCGCCGATGTTGATACCCGAGGTCGCCGGTTCGGCGGCCGCCCTGTGGGGTGGGCTGCGCACCTCCTGCGTCGAATCGATCCGCCGACTGCGATTCCCGAAATTCGGCGACGAAACCGACGGTTGGGCGATCGGCAGGACGGAGGAATTTCATACCGATCCGACCTTGCCGGACTTGTTGGTGATCGTCGGCGGCGACGACACGACCATGGCGTATGACAGCGCCAATACGTATGGCAGCCTTGGGCGTTACGGCATCGACTGGTCCTGGGATATCGCCTGGTGCATGGGCAACAAGGAATCACTACCACTGCCGATGTCGCTGTCGGTCGGGCTGTGGCTGGCCACTGCCAGCGGTCCGGATGGGTTGTATTTCAAAGGATTCGAGTATCAGTCGGTTTCGTTCGACGCATCGCCGCGCGAATGTGCGGCACTGGGTGAGGAATTGGCCGAACGAAAACAAAAGGTTGTCATGCTCGTCCTGGCAGAAGGAGCGGCCACCGAGCAGCTTCAGGACAGCGCGGCAGGCCAAGCGAGGACCTACAACGCGATGCTCGCGCAGTCCCTCGCACGGGCGGACGCCACAGCTCTCGGCCAACTCGATCCACGGTGGGCACAGACCTTGAACGCCTCCGGAAGGGCACCTTTGCAGGTACTGGCCGGCGCAACCGGAGGACAACACCTCACGGGGCAGCTGATATCCGATCCGGTGTCCCACGATGCAGGGCTGTTCGTGGCCAGCTGGACCCAGTCGGAAACTAATCCGGGAACCGACCTGGATTCCGTTTCCTGACAAGGCTTTCTGCCTGTGTCGATCATGCAGGCTCGATGATGCGCGCCCCGCAAGGCAGGTCCGCCGAACCTCGCAGTAGCAGTTAGGAATTCGGCCAGGGGTTTTCTGCGAGGAGCACGCCCGACACACGTTGCAGACTCTGACGGCGGCGCAGTTCCACCATTTCGCCGCAGGGTCGTAGCGGCGACACCGAGGCCTGGCACGCGCACCACTGCGAGAGCACCAGCAGCGATCGCGGGTCACCCTCGTCCAGCGACACCAGCAGGGTCGCATTCCGCTGCGGAAACGCGGGCCAGTCGACGTGCAGCAACACGAGCGACTCCTGATCAGGTTGCGCCACCACCGCCTGCACGTGCAGCTCCGGCCAGTCCAGCGCCGAACTCGGCTGCGGCACAGCCATTTTCTGGGCCAAGGCCTGCGCGTCCATGTTGCCCGCACAGACGAGATAGGCCGACCAGACCAACCCTGGTACAAGGAACAGGGTGATACCGACCAGCCCGACCGCTAGGCCCACCAGCCGACCCTAAGCCGAAACAGGCCACGACACACCAGGATTCCACGGTCCTTAACACCCGGGCGCCATTCCTCAGCTGTCGCCGTCACCCGAGGGGATGGGCGGAACGGCCGGAGCTGTTTCATCGGTCTCGTCACATGGTTCCGGAGCAGGCTCAGGCTCAGGCTCAGGCTCAGGTTCCGGCTCGGGCTCGGGCTCGGGCTCGGGCTCGGGCTCGGGCTCAGGTTCCGGCTCCGGCTCAGGCTCCGGTTCCGGCTCCGGCTCAGGTTCCGGCTCAGGTTCGGGCTCCGGCTCGGGCTCCGGTTCCGGCTCGGGCTCCGGCTCAGGTTCCGGCTCCGGCTCCGGCTCAGGTTCCGGCTCAGGTTCGGGCTCCGGCTCGGGCTCAGGTTCCGGCTCCGGCTCCGGCTCGGGTTCTGGCTCCGGCTCCGGCTCCGGCTCCGGTATCGGCCCAGGTTCGGGCTCCCACACAGCGTCGTCCGGAGGTGCTGGCGCCTCGTATTCGGGGATCGGGGGTACGCCGAAGTATCTTGGTGTGTAAGGGATCTTCGATGTCGTGTCGGGGATTTCGTCGGGTGTCCGCTCGCCTTCAGGTGTGGTCGGGGGCTCCGGTGTCGGTTCGGTGGCGGGTGGCTGTTCGCCTGCTGGTTCCTGCCGACCATCCGGGTCGGGAGTCGAGTGGGGTTCTGGCTGCTCGGGGAGCGATTCCGGCTCGGGGGACGGTTGCGGCTCTGGCTCGGGACGCTGCGGCGAATGGGGCTCTGCAGGGGTATTTCCTTCGGCGCCAGCAGGTTTCCCGTATTGCTCGAACTCCGATCGGAATTCTCGGCGCTGCGCGAGGAACTCGTCGATCTGCCGTTGCAGCTCCATGCGCTGTGCGAGTAGCTCGTTCGGCCGCAGCCCGGCCCCTTCGAGCGCGGCGGTCCGGTCCGCGAATTCGGCTACGCGACGGGCGAAAGCCTCCTCGCCGGCCTGCCGCAGCTGCTCTGGCGTCATGCCTTCCGGATCGATGCCGAGCGCCCGCGCTTTCTCGCGAGTCGATTCGGCAACCTCGGCAGGCTGATCGGCCTCCGTCGCTGCGCGCTCCCCGACCGGCTTCGTCGTATTCTCGGCTCCCGATGGGGTTTCCGGCGTCGGGGCGGCAACCGGTTTCCCGGTGGCCGTGTTTTGCTGCTGCCCGAATCCGGCTCGGAGATCTTTTCGCAGGGCGAGAACCTCATCGATCTGCCGTTGCAGGGCCTTGTGCTCGGCGTAGTGTTCGTCCGGCGGCAAACCGGCGGCGTCCAGGTCGGCCATTGAACCGGTGAGCTCCGACAAGCGACGCATCACAGCATCCATACCGGCGCGCTGCACCTGTTCGGGAGTCATGGCCGCCGGATCGACACCCAGCCCGCGCAGCTTCGCGCGGGTCGCGTCCGGCATCTCCGCGGGCCGTTTCGCCTCCGCCGCGGTCTGCGGCTGTTCCTCGCCGTTCGCACGAGACTCGGAATGCGGCTGTTCCGTTCCAGGAGTGTGGGTTTCGGCCGCATTCTCGCCGGTGGAGTTCGCCTCGATCGGCGCTTCGGCTCCGATCGAGGCGCCACCGCGTTCGGGGCTACCCGCACGCGGTTCGGAACCGGCCGGACGCGATTCCGTACTGCCCGCTCGTGGCGTCAACGGTTCGGCTGCCTTCACCGTCGGCTTCGACTGGGTGCCGTCCGTGCTGACTGTCGATTTCGGATGGCCGCCGTCGCCGCTGGCGGACGCCGATGCCGCAGAGTGCGATTGGCTGCCTTCCGATGCCCGAGCCGGGCCGGACGAATGCGGCGTAGCCGACGACTGAACCGTGCCGGTCGGCTGCTCGACACCACGCTGTCCGCCCGCACCGACGGGATGCTCGCCGCCGGTACTCGTCGAGCCGCCGACCTCGGATCCGACCGACTTGTTCTCGCCGCCGATAGGCGAGGCTTGTTCCAGCGGAGTGGCTTTCGTATCGCCGGACGCCGGCTCGCCGGACGGCACCTCTTGGTGTTGCTGCACCGGCTCTGGTCGCGCGCCACCTTCCTGTGCCGTAACAGAATTCGTGCCCTCGCTCGTATGCCCGGTCGGGTCCGCGTTATGTTGCGGCGCTGCGCCCGGCTGCGTCCCGCTGTCCTGCCCCACCTGGGTCGGCGCGGCAGTGTCGACACCGCCCTGCCCGTTCAGGTCGGCCGCATGTTGCGACTCGGTAATCGGCGACGTGCCGCTGTCCTGCCCTGCGTGGGTGGGCGAAGGAGTGGCCGCACTGCCGTGCCCGTTCGAGGGCGCAACCTGAGATTCCTTGGGCCCGGCGATGATTCCGGACTCATTGTTCCCGGCATGCGCGGGTGTTACCGCGTGCGCACCCCTGCCCGGGGTGGTCTCGGGTATACCGGCACGGCTTTCACCGTTGCGCGCTCCGGAATCCGTATTGGACTGGGTTTCAGGGTCATTCCGAGTGTTGCTCGACGACTCCCCCGCATGATTGCCGGTAGCGGTCGAGCCGGTCTCGTTCCTGACGCCATTGTTCGACGGATCCGCAGTGTGGGGCGCGACACCACTGTCAGTACTGTTCCGCGGGCCGCTTTCTGCACTGCTGGCCGGTCGGACACGCGGCGAACTTCCGTCGCCGCCGAAACGTGCGATATCCGGCGCGTTGAATCCCCTTGAGCCAGGCCCATGCCCGGATGGGGAGTGGCGAAAACCCTTGCTGCCACCCGTCAATACCCCGTATGACGCACCACCGGTCAGCAGTCGCGGGTCCCAGGTCCAACCGTTGGCAATACCGCCGACGCCCCACGCGCCCAGCGCGCCGATCATGCCCGAGCCGGCGCCGACGGCCGCACCTTTGAGCGCGCCACCCCAACGCCCACCTGGCAGTGGAACTTTCGCTGCCGCCTTGCCAAGCAATCCCCCGGCCGGACCGCCGATCGCACCCGCTGCCGCAGCGGTGTAGGCGGTCGTGCCGACGCGGTTCCAGTCGATGCTGTCGCGATGCCCGGCCCCGACCTGATATCCCTGGATCGCGAGGTCTTGACCCGCGCCGAGCACGGTGCTGAAAACAACGTGCTTCGCCGTGAATTTGGCGAGTGCGGCGAGACCGGTCTTCGCGGCGAATCGAGCGATGGCGGTGACCGCCCGCTGACCGAGCAGCCGCACCGCCAACCTGGTCGCGCCGACGGCCGCCGCTTCGACCAGTGGCGCGGTTGGTGGAAAGAACCAGGCCGCGGCGATTTCGATGGCCAGCATGGCCAGCGAGCTGATGACGAGGATCTTGGTGTACTCGATCTCGGTGGCCAGGGCGTCCGCGGATTCCGCGACCGAGTCCAGGATGTCGGCCAGTTCCTCGAGCGACTCCGGGCCACGGTCCAGTTTGTCCAGCGCGGCGGTCATCGCCTCGATACCCTCGCCCCAGGGATACGCATCGATGGCCGCCTTCTTGGCGGCAGCCAGATCCGGTAGCAGGTCACGAATATCGGCGGCGGCCTTGCGCCAGTCGGCGGCGATGGCCCACATCTTGTCTTCGTCGCCGTCGGGCCAGTCCGATCCGGCGACCCAGCCGAGCCATTGCAGCTCGCTGGGCATGGTGATAGACACGCGTTATCAGCAGGAGTCGAGCTACCGCCGGTCCATTCCGGCCAGCAGCTCCGCGGCTTTGTACTGCCCGTCGGAATACGAGTCGAGGGTCTTGGCCGTATTGCCGATACCCTCGGAGAGGTTCTTGTGCGCCGCCACGTAGCCCTGCGGGCCGTCGGCGAAGGTGCTGCCGTAGCCGTCGCCGCCCCAGGCCGATCCCTTGGTCGCCAGCGAGCTCTCCAGCGTGCTCAGGATGCCGTTCATCCGATCCCGCAGCGCGCCCATTTTCCCTGCTGCACTACGCAATTCATCCGGGGTCACCCCGACCTTCGACGCCACACCTGTTCCCTTCACCAACACAACGAATTTCGACGATGTCAGCGGCAGACCCCCGACGGAAAGGTTCCCGGCGCCGAATTGACGAATCTCTGACATACGCTGCGGTACAACGCTTCTCATCGAATTTCCAGCTCAGGCGGCACACCTGCCGGTCGCGCCGCTGACGGCACCACGATCGACCGGCCGCCGATCCGCGACGCTTTGACGCGTCTTTTACGGTCTACGAACGCGCATGCTCGGCCCGCAGACGCTCCGCCAGCGTGCGGAAGATCGTGAAGTTCGGAATCAAGCTCACCGGAAGCGATTCCAGCGGCGCCGACTCCCCCACCACACCGACGCTGACCCACCCTTTGCTCAGCACGACATCGGCCACCCTCGACCACAGCTCCGACCGGTCCCCCGCACCGATCTCGGCACTGGTCATCCAGAAGTACTCGAAGTCGAGACATCCACCCGACTCCAGTACACCGATGGCCTTAGGCAATTGCGCCTCGGTGATCGCCTGATCGATCACCGAACCCCACTCCTCTGGATCCTCGATCCCGTGCCGCAACACAATCGGCTCACCGAGTGTGTCGACCAAGGTGTAGGCGTACGAGACCTGATTCGGCGCAGGAGAATTCGCATGCTCGACGATATTCCGCCGCAACGTCGTGGTGTCGTACCGAACGCACCGAGGCTTACCTCCGACGATCACCACGAGACCGCGCTCGTACAGATCCAGCCGGGTACGGCGGTTCCGGCCTTGTACATACGCCAGCCACAACAGATCCCACAGCAGCCGACCACCGACCATCAGCATGCCCGTCACGCCGACAATGGCCACCACCGCAACACCACTCACGAACCCGAGCACCGTCACCAAAGCGGCGACGAGCGTGGCAACCGCTTCGATGACATACCGCCGAACATCGGGTTGCGCTGCCGCGTAGGTTCTTCGGTGCGGCCCCAGATCCTCCCGCGCCGCTACCCGGCCGATCTCAGCACGAAGATCGACATTACTGGCAGGATCCGTCACGACGGCTGACTATGCCCCGAACCGTCAACCCCGACCACCGGCCTTGACGGAACCCATACACGAACTCAACGGCGCAGCGCCGTCTCGCGCTCCATGTGCGACAACTTCTCCGGATTACGCACTGAGTAGAGCCCCGTGATGAGCCCGTCGTCGATGCGCAGCGCGATGACCGTGTCGATCTCCCCGTCCTGTCGGAGCAGCAGCGCCGGAGAACCATTGACCTGCACGGGCTCGACCGACATCGTGGCGCGGATCCGGTCGAAGCCGACGGCCAGCAAGCGAGCCACGATGCCGGAGCCGACGACGGGACGCGGCACCGCCTGCTTGATTCCGCCACCGTCGCCGAGGAAGACCACGTCCGGCGCGAGGATATCGAGCAGGTTCTGCATCTCGCCCGTCTCGATCGCCCGCTGGAAGGCGGCGAGCGCGTCTCGGGTCTGCGACGGGGAAACGACGCCGCGCGGTCGGCGCGCGGTGACGTGCGCCCGAGCTCGATGGACGATCTGGCGGACCGCGGCCGGAGTCTTGTCGACGGCCTCGGCGATCTCGTCATAGGACAGATCGAAGACCTCGCGCAGCACGAACACCGCCCGCTCGGTCGGTGCGAGCGTCTCCAGCACCAGCAGCATCGCCATCGACACGCTGTCCGCCAACTCGACATCCTCGGCCACGTCAGGCGCGGTGAGCAGCGGCTCGGGCAGCCACGAGCCGACATAGGACTCCTTGCGACGGCCGAGCGTGCGCAGCCGGCCGAGCGCCTGGCGGGTGGTGATGCGAACCAGGTAGGCCCGCTGATCCCGGACCATGTCGAGATCGACACCCGCCCACCGCAACCAGGTTTCCTGCAGCACGTCTTCGGCGTCGGCGGCCGAGCCGAGCATCTCGTAGGCGACCGTGAACAGCAGGTTGCGGTGCGCGACGAACGTGGCGGTGGCGGGATCGGCCTGGCTGTCGCCGGGCGCGGTGTTCGACGTACCTGCCATGGGTGGCTCCTGTCTAGCTCGCTGCTGTGTCACCCCACCAGATGCCGCGCCGCGCGGTTTTGTGACACCGCCCGTGTGTGGCGCTCGTCACGTAACCGCACCTGTCACAAGGGCCGGGTCGTCGGCATCTCATGTTCGTTCAATGCAACACCAACGAGTGAGGACGACGTCATGGAACCCCGTTTCGACCTGTTCACCAACGAGCTCGGCACCAAGTTCGGCAAGCGGTTCGCCAACGCCAGCATGCCGATCGTGCAGTCGTCGCTGCCGAAGGCCACGCAGGAATTGGTTTCGTTGCGCGCCAGCCAGATCAACGGCTGCGGCTGGTGCATCGACCTGCACACCAAGGACGCCGCGGCCGCCGGTGAAAGCGCGGTCCGGCTCAACCTGGTCGCCGCCTGGCGCGAAGCCACCGTGTTCACCGAAGCAGAGCAGGCCGCGCTGGCACTGGCCGAGGAGGGCACCCGGCTCGCCGACGCCTACCAGGGCGTGTCCGACGAGACCTGGACCCAGGTACGCAAGCACTACGACGACGACCAGACCGCGGCCCTGGTCGCCCTGGTCGCGATGATCAACGCCGCCAACCGGCTGGCCGTGATCGTGCACCAGAAGGGAGGCTCCTACCAGCCCGGCATGTTCGACAGCCTGGTGAACTGACCCGAGCGAATCGCGGCCCGGCTCAGGATCACTCGTTACAGCGCTTGGGCTTTGACACCTGGTTCGGTTGTTCGAGCCGACTCTCCGTAGGGTCGAGCCGTGGTTGATGTGGGGGTGAACCGGTGGGCTCGGCTGATCGTCGACCCGTCGACGGTGCGGCCGGAGCCCGGTCCGGGTGACACAGCGCGCGGCTGGTGGGTGACGATCGCGCTGACGTTGCTCGCGGCGGTCACGCGGTTCGAGCGGCTCCGCTCGACGACCGATGGCGGGACGCCGGTCTTCGACGAGAAGTACTACGCGTTGCAGGCGTGGGAGATGCTGACCAACGGGATGGGGATCGAGGACAATCCCGGGTACGTGGTCGTGGTGCATCCGCCGGCGGGGAAGCTGCTCATCGCGATCGGCGAGGCGCTGTTCGGTTACAGCCCGCTGGGGTGGCGGTTTTCGGCGGCGGTGGCCGGAACCCTGTTGGTGCTGCTGGTGATTCGGATCGTTCGACGGCTGGCTCGGTCGACGATGATCGGGGCCATCGCGGGGATCCTGATGATCACCGATGGCGTCACCTTGGTTTCGTCGCGGATCGGGATGCTCGATATCTTTCTGGCGGTGCTGGTCACCGGGGCGTTCGGGTGTTTGATCGTCGATCGTGACCAGGTCAGGGCACGGCTGGCCGATGCTGCGGGACGGGTCGCGGTGACTTCGTTCGGGCCCCGTCTCGGCGTGCGGTGGTGGCGGTTCGCCGCCGGGGTTCTGCTCGGATTGTCCTGTGCCACCAAGTGGTCGGGCGCCTATTTCATGGTCTGCTTCGTGGTGCTGTGCCTGGGGTTCGATGCGGCCGCACGCCGGCGCTACGGGGTGCTTCGCCCGTATGTCGGCACGATCGTGCGCGATGCCGCGCCTGCCGTGTTCGCGTTGATCGTCGTCGCGATCGGCGTGTATCTGGGGACGTATGCGGGATGGTTCGCGAGCGAAAGCGCGATCAACCGGCACGCCGTCGGGATACAGGTCGATGATGGCGGGTTCTTGTCGTTCGTGCCGGATGCGTTGCGGTCCTTGTGGTTCCAGCACGGCGAGGTGCTCGAAGTACACACCCATCTGACCAATTCGGCGGGTTTTCACCATCCATGGGAGTCCAAGCCGTGGACATGGCCGATGGGGTTGCGGCCGATGCTCTACCACTTTTCCGATCCCGAACAGGCCACCGGATGCGGACAATCGGCATGCGTGCGAGCGATCATGCTGGTGGGTACGCCCGCGATCTGGTGGCTGGCGCTGCCCGCCGTGGGGTGGGCTTTGTGGCAGTCGGTTACTCGGCGCGACTGGCGGTACCTGGCGGTGCTCGCCGGCTATGGAGCCGGATGGTTGCCGTGGTTCGCGGTGCTGGACCGGCAGATGTATTACTTCTACGCCACCGCGATGGCACCGTTCCTGGTCATGCTGGTTGCGCTGGCGCTCGGGCAGATCCTCGGACGCACCACCGAATCCGACGAGCGTCGTGGCACCGGATTGCTGGTGGTCTGCCTGTACCTGGGATTGGTCGTTGCGAACTTTGTCTGGAACTACCCGATCCTGACCGCGCTGCCGATCACGGAGTCGACCTGGCAACAGCACCTATGGTTGCCCAGCTGGCGCTGATGGCGGCGGTAACCGCGACCCGAACCGTGGAGTTGAAGTCTGGTCAGAGGAGGTCGAGAACGGTGGGTTCGGCGCGGACGACGGTGAATGACTGCCTGGTTCCGGGTCGAAGTCCATAAACTGGCCGTTCGACACGTCTGGTTGAAATGGCAGAATTCCAAGCGTGACAGGCCAAATCGCGATCGATGACGTGCGCGCGGCGGCGCATCGGCTCGCTGGTGTCGCTCACCGGACGCCGGTGCTCACGTCCCGTACGCTGAATGAGCGGGTCGGGGCCGAGGTGTTTCTCAAGTGCGAGAATTTTCAGAGGGTTGGCGCGTTCAAGTTTCGGGGCGCCTACAACGCGATCTCGCAACTGGCGGCTGACCAGCTCGCGCGCGGTGTGGTGGCCTGGTCTTCCGGCAATCACGCCCAGGCGGTTGCGCTGTCCGCGCGGCTGCTGGGCACCTCGGCAGTTATCGTGATGCCAGCGGACACTCCCGCTTCAAAGATGGCCGCCACCAAGGGGTATGGAGCCGAGGTCGTCACCTACGACCGCTACACGCAGGATCGGACCGCGATCGGCGAGGCCCTGGCTGCCGAGCGTGGCCTGAGCGCCATTCCGCCATTCGATGATCTTCGGGTGATGGCCGGACAGGGCACCGTAGCGCTCGAACTCATCGAGAAGACCGGGCCGCTGACCGCCTTCCTCGCCCCGATCGGTGGCGGCGGGCTGATGGCCGGCTGCGCTACCGCGGCTACCACGCTTTCCCCTGGCATCCGCATCATCGGCGTCGAACCGGTCGACGGCGACGACACCAAGCGTTCACTCGAAGCCGGTCACCGGGTTCGGATCCCGGTGCCGCACACCATCGCCGACGCACAGGCCGCCGAAATCCCCGGCGAGCTTACTTTCGCCGTCAACCGCAGGCTCGTGGACGAGATCTCCGTGGTCACCGACGACCAACTGGTCGCGGCCATGTCCTTTCTGTTCGACACGATGAAGATCGTCGCCGAGCCGACCGGTGTCGCCGGTGTCGCCGCAATGCTGGCAGGCCGGGTCCAGCTCCCTGGCGCCCGCGTCGGCATTGTGATCTCCGGCGGCAATATCAGCGCGTCGCGATTCGCTGGGTTGGTGAGCCGCGATGGTTCGCAAGAGTTGTCCAGTTAGCACAGGCGATTTCAACCACAGGTGATCAACCTCATGTAGGTGAGGCTTGCCTTACTGGCGACAACTCGTTCTAATGGCCGCCATGGACACAATCCATATCACTCGCCGCCGCCTGTTCTCGGCCGCCGCTGCGGTCGGGCTCGGGGCCGCCGCTACCGCGTGCTCCCGGTCTTCCGATGACGGAACGTTCACGGGGCCGGGCGGCTGGTCGTTCACCGACGACCGGGGCAGCACCGTCCACACCAAGGAGGTGCCGTCCCGGATCGTTGCCTTCGTCGGGGCCGCCGCGATGCTGGCCGACTTCGGGCTGCAGCATCGCATCGTCGGGGTGTTCGGCGAAACACGCACGGCGGCACACGAACTGGCACCACTCAAGGGCGAGCTCGACGTCGACAAGGTGACCGTGCTCGGTAACAACTGGGGCGAGTTCGATGTCGAGAAGTACGCGGCGCTCGAACCGGACCTGCTCGTCACCGATATGTATGTGCCAGATCGGCTTTGGTACGTCCCAGACGAGAGCAAGGCGAAGATTCTGGCGATCAATCCTAATGTGGCGGCGGTGCAGGTCGCGCACCGGACGCTGCCGGACACCATCGCACGCTATACCGAGCTCGCACGCGCACTGGGCGCGGATCTGAACGCGCCCAAGGCAATCCAGGCCAAGGCGCGCTTCGACGCCGCGGCGCAGTCGATTCGCGATGCGGTGGCGCAGCGGCCAGGACTGCGTGTGCTTGCCGCGTCGGCGGCGCCCGGCATCTTCTACGTGTCCGATCCGAAAGCATCCGCCGATCTCAGCTATTTCGCGCAATTGGGCGTGGACGTGGTCGGACCGGACCACGTCACCGGTGACGGCTTCTTCGAGGAACTGAGCTGGGAGCACACCGACAAGTACCCGGCCGACCTGATCCTGCTAGACGGCAGATCCACGGGATTGTCCCCGGAGGCGCTGGCCGCCAACCCGGTCTGGCGCGGCCTGCCCTCGGTACGCGCCAACCAGATCGGCGGCTGGCAGCCGATCTACCGGTTCTCGCACGCGGGCACGGCACCGCTGCTCGAGGACCTGGCCGCGGCCATCCGCCGCTCCGGCAAAGTCACCTGAGTAGGAATCACCATGCGCGCCCAACCTTTTCGCTTCTTCGAGAATGTGCCGGTCCTGCGGACCGAGTTGCTCAGCCCGTCCCAGCTCCGAATCGTTTTCGGCGGTACGTCATTGGCAGGCTTCGCCAGTGGCGGGCGCGATCAGAGCCTGTCGCTGTTCCTGCCCCAGCCCGGTCAGTCGAAACCGTGGATCCCGATCGACGCCGGTGAGAACTGGTTCGCCGAATGGCGGGCCGCCGATCCCGCCATCCGCTCGGTGATGCGGGCATACACCGCGCGCGAGCATCGTCCCGAAACAGGCGAGCTGGATATCGATTTCGTCCCGCACGCCGACGGCGGGCCGGCCTCGCGGTGGGCGGCCCAGGCGCAACCGGGCGATCGGGTCACCATCCTCGGTCCATCCGACGGTGATAATCGCAGCGTGGCGTTCCGCCCGCACGACGACGCGGGATGCGTGCTCATCGCCGCGGACGAGACGGCATTGCCCGCGGCATCGAGCATCCTCGAATCGCTGCCCGCCGGCACTATCGCCAAGGTCTGGATCGAGGTGCCGCACAAGGCCGATCGCCGGGAACTGCGCACCAAGGCGGACGCCGAGATCACCTGGCTGGTGCACGACGATCGCGAGCGCGGCCAGATCCTGCGCGCGGTCCAGTCCGCCGCGTTACCGCACCATCGGCCCTACGCGTGGATCGCGGGCGAATCGGGTGTCGTGCGCGCATTGCGCCGCCACCTCGTCACCGAACGGCGTATCCCGAAGGCGGACTTGACCTTTCGCGGATACTGGCGGCTAGGCGCTTCGGAGGACGACCTCCGCAACGAATAGGCCGCGCGGTCCTCCCTTCGACCGACGACTACCGGCAGGACCCGCCCTACCGTAAATCCACCGCAATCACCTTGCCCGCCAGAGAGTTCCCGCAGGTCAGCTCCTCGTGCACCGCAATCCGGCAAAAGTGCTTTATATCTAAAGCTTTAGAGGTAAAGTACTTCGTACCGCGACTCGAGGAGAGCGTATGAAGGTCGTGTGCATCGGCGGCGGGCCCGCCGGCTTGTACTTCGGGTTGCTGATGAAGCAGCTCAATGCCGATCACGAGGTCACCGTGGTCGAACGCAACCGTCCCTACGACACTTTCGGGTGGGGCGTGGTGTTTTCCGACGCCACGATGGAGACGATGCGGGTGTGGGATCGCACCACCGCGGACCGGATCGAGTCGGCGTTCAACCACTGGGACGACATCGAGCTGCGCTTCAAAGGGCGCGTCTTACGTTCCGGCGGACACGGTTTCGTCGGCATCGGCCGCAAGAAGCTGCTGAACATCCTGCAGGCGCGATGCGAAGAGGTCGGGGTAAAGCTCGAGTTCGACCGAGAGGTCCACTCCGACACGGAATTCCCCGACGCGGACCTGATCGTCGCCGCCGACGGCATCTCCTCCAGGATCCGCGGCAGGCATCAAGACGTATTCTTACCCGACCTCGTGACCCGCCCGAACCGCTACATCTGGCTCGGCACCGAGAAACTGTACGACGCTTTCACTTTCGACTTCGTCGAGACCGAACACGGTTGGCTGCAAGCACACATCTACAAGTTCGACGAGAACACCAGCACCTTCATCGTCGAGGCGCCCGAACACCTCTGGCGGGCACACGGGCTCGACCAGGCCACACCGGACGAGTCGGTGGCGTTCTGCGAGCGGATTTTCGCCGACAACCTGCAGGGCGAGAAGCTGATGACGAACTCCCGCCACCTGCCGGGATCGGGCTGGCAGAACTTTCAGCGGGTCAAATGCGAGCAGTGGTGGCTGCACAACGGCAACAGCCACGTCGTGCTGATGGGCGACGCCGTGCACACCGCGCACTTCGCCATCGGTTCCGGCACCAAGCTGGCGCTCGAGGACGCCATCGAGCTGGTCCGCCAACTCGGCGAGCACGGCGACACACCCGCCGACCTGCCCGCCGTGCTCACGCACTACCAAGAGGTCCGCTCGATCGACGCGCTCCGACTCCAGAACGCGGCATGGAACGCGATGGAGTGGTTCGAGGTCTGCGGCGAACGCTATTGCGACCAACTGGAACCCGAGCAGTTCATGTACTCGATGCTCACCCGCAGCCAGCGCATCAGCCACGAAAATCTGCGCTTGCGCGACAAGGGCTGGCTCGAGGACTACGAGCGCTGGTTCGACGCGCGGGCCGGGGTCGCCCGGACTGCCGAAGAGCCTTCCGTCCCACCGATGTTCACGCCGTACACCGTCCGCTCGGTGACGCTGAAGAATCGGGTGATCGTCTCACCGATGGCCCAATATTCCGCCGTCAACGGGGTTCCCAGCGACTTCCACCTGGTACACCTCGGCGCCCGTGCGCAAGGCGGCGCCGGACTGGTCTTCGCCGAGATGACCTGTGTCAGTGCGACAGGCCGGATCACACCCGGCTGCCCAGGCCTGTACACCGACGAGCAGCGGCAGGCCTGGCAGCGTATCGCCGAGTGGGTGCACGACAATACCGACGCGAAAATTGGCATGCAGCTGGGACATTCAGGAGCCAAAGGTTCCACTCGCCGCATGTGGGACGGCACCGATCAACCACTCACCGCTGATGACGACGAACCGAACTGGCCGTTGATCTCGGCGTCGCCGCAGCAGTACCTCGATGGGGTGAGCCAGTGGTCGCGGGCGATGACCCGCGCCGACATGGACGAGGTGACCGAACAGTTCGTCATCGCGGCCCGCCGCTCGGCCGAAGCGGGCTTCGACTGGCTCGAATTGCACTGCGCGCACGGCTATTTGCTGTCAAGCTTCATCTCGCCGCTGACCAACCAGCGCACCGATGCCTACGGTGGATCGTTGCCGAACCGACTGCGCTACCCGTTGGAAGTCTTCGCCGCGGTGCGCGAGGTATGGCCCGCCGAACTCCCCATGTCGGTGCGTATTTCGGCACACGACTGGGCCGAGGGCGGCATCACCCCGGTCGACGCCGTCGAGATCGCGAAGCGGTTCAAGCAGGCGGGCGCCGACCTGATCGACTGTTCCTCGGGCCAGGTCACCAAACAGGAGCAACCGACCTTCGGCCGCATGTGGCAGACCCCGTTCGCCGACCGGGTGCGCCAAGAGGCGGGCATCGCCACCATCGCGGTCGGGGCGATCTCCGAGGCCGACCACGTGAACAGCATCGTGGCCGCCGGACGAGCCGACCTCTGTGCCATCGCCCGCCCGCACCTGGCGAACCCCTCCTGGACCCTCACCGAGGCGGCAAAGATCGGCTACACCGAACTCGGCTGGCCCAAGCAATATCGCGCCGCCAAGCGGCAATTCGAAGCGAACATCCAACGCCAGCAGGCCGCCGCGGCGGGGAAAGGCTGACCATGCCCGAGGTCGACACCGGCGGTCTCGCCGACCGGCACGCGCTCGTCACCGGCGGGTCACGCGGCATCGGCGCCGCGATCGCGACCAGGCTCGCGCACGACGGCGCGCGCCTCACGCTGCTGTCTCGCGACTTCGCGCGGGCCACCGAAATCGTTGCCCGGCTGCCGAAGTCGGCCAAGGCCCACGCCATCGCGTGCGACATCACCGACCCGGAGGCCATCGCCGCCGCGTTCACCGACGCCCGCCTGATGCACGGCGCGATCGACATCCTGGTGAACAACGCCGGGCAGGCGGCGAGCGCACCGCTGCGGCGCACCACCGACGAGCAATGGCAGCGCATGCTCGCGGTGAACCTCACCGGCACGTTCCTGTGCACGCGCAGCGCGATCACCGACATGCTCGCCGCCGGACGCGGCCGGGTGATCAACATCGCCAGCACGGCGGGCCTGCGCGGCTATCCCTACGTCACCGCCTACGCCGCCGCCAAGCACGGCGTGATCGGCCTGACCCGTTCGCTGGCACTGGAACTCGCGAACACGGCGATCACCGTGAACGCGATCTGCCCCGGCTTCACCGACACCGACCTGTTGCAGGAGAGCGTGACCCACGTGACCGAGACGACCGGCCGCAGCGCCGACGAAGCCCGCGCGGCCTTCACCCGGCACAACCCGCAGGGACGGCTGATCGAGCCGGCCGAGGTCGCCGCCACCGTGGCCTGGCTCTGCTCGGACGCGGCGGCTTCGCTGACCGGACAGTCGATTTCGGTCAGCGGCGGGGAGGTGATGTGAGGTGACCACCCGGCACGAGCTCGGCGACGAACGCATCGGCATGGAGGCCCGCACGGTCTCCGGCGATCACCTCGATGTCCGGCTGTGGCTGCGATTGTTGGCCACTACCAACGAGATCGAGCAGGAGATCCGCACTCGGCTGCGGGTCCGGTTCGCCACGACACTCCCCCGCTTCGACTATCTGGCCCAGCTCGACCGGCATCACGACGGTCTGCGGATGAGCGCGCTGTCCCGCTATCTGATGGTGACCGGCGGCAATGTCACCGGCCTGACCGATCAGCTGGTGGCCGAGGGCTGGGTCGACCGGATTCCGGATCCGGTCGACAAGCGCGCGACGCTGGTGCGGCTGACCGCGCTCGGGCGTGAGTGCTTCGAGGAGATGGCCGCCGAACACGAACGCTGGCTGACCGAGATGTTCGCCGGCTTCGGCCGCGGCGACGAGCAGGCGCTGTTCGACCTGCTCGGCAGGCTCCGCGTCCACCTCGCCGGAACGGCCGACCATGCCCCCGTATCGAACCAGGAACGCTGATGACCCAGAACCTCGACCCCGCACTGCGCGCGGCCAATCGCACGACGCTCGCCGACTACGCGAGCACGCATTTCCAGTGGCAGGTCCGCGACGGTGTCGGCACGATCATGCTCGACCGGCCGGAACGCAAGAACCCGCTGACCTTCGACTCCTATGCCGAGCTGCGAGACCTGTTCCGCCGCTTGGCCTATGCCGACGATGTCGCGGTGATCGTGCTGCACGGCGCGGGCGAGAACTTCTGCTCCGGCGGCGACGTGCACGACATCATCGGCCCGCTGATCGCGCTGCCCGCGCCCGAACTGTTGATGTTCACCCGGATGACCGGTGATCTGGTGAAGGCGATGCGGGCCTGTCCACAGCCGATCGTGGCGGCCGTCGACGGCGTCTGTGCGGGCGCAGGTGCGATTCTGGCGATGGCGTCGGACCTGCGAATCGGAACCGCCCGCAGCACAACGGCATTCCTGTTCACCCGGGTCGGGCTCGCCGGGTGCGATATGGGCGCCTGCGCGATCCTGCCGCGCATCATCGGGCAGGGCCGCGCGTCCGAATTGCTGTACACCGGACGGGCAATGAGCGGTGACGAGGCGTTCGCGTGGGGCTTCTTCAATCAGCTTGCCGAACCGGAGCAGTTGCTCGCCGCCGCTGGGCAGCTCGCGCACCGGCTGGCCGATGGACCGACCTTCGCGCAGGGCATCACGAAAACCATGCTGCACCAGGAGTGGTCGATGACGGTGGACCAGGCGATCGAAGCCGAAGCGCAGGCTCAGGCGCTGTGCATGCTCACCGAGGACTTCAAGCGGGCCTATCACGCATTCCGCGACAAGCAGCGGCCGAAGTTCGAAGGGAACTAGTCATGTCCGAAGATCACTGGGACTGGCCGTTTTTCGAGGACGAGCACCGGAAGCTGGCCGCCGCACTGCACGACTGGGCAGCCGATCACCTCAACCACGGCACCAGCACCGACGTCGACGCCCGATGTCGTCGGCTGGTCCGCGCGCTGGGCGACGCAGGCTGGCTGCGACACACCGTCGCCGGTACAGAATTCGGCGGCAACCGCGACCAGATCGACACGCGTGCACTCTGTCTCGCCCGCGAGATACTCGCCGAACGCAACGCACTCGCCGACTTCGCCTTCGCCATGCAGGGACTCGGCTCCGGCGCGATCAGCCTGGCAGGCACCGACGAGCAGAAGCGACGCTATCTGCCTCGAGTGGCTGCCGGTACCGCGATCGCGGCGTTCGCGCTCTCGGAAACCGACGCGGGTTCCGACGCCGCCGCGCTGTCGTGCGCCGCACGCGCCGACGGCGATGGATACATCATCGACGGCGAGAAGACCTGGATCTCCAACGGCGGCATCGCGGACTTCTACGTGGTCTTCGCCCGCACCGGGGAAGCCGAAGGCGCGCGGGGCATTTCGGCCTTCATCGTCGACGCGGACACTCCCGGCCTGCACATCGCCGAACGCATCGACGTGATCGCCCCGCACCCGCTCGCACGGCTGCGCTTCGACGGTTGTCGAGTGCCTGCGACACAACGCATCGGTGACGCAGGTGCGGGCTTCTCGGTCGCCATGCGCACTCTCGACGTCTTCCGGACCTCGGTGGCGGCCGCCGCCCTCGGCTTCGCCCGCTCCGCCATGGCCGAGGCGCTCACCAGGGCGACCTCGCGGCGCATGTTCGGCGGCGTGCTGTCCGACTTCCAGCTGACCCGAGCCGAACTCGCCCATATGGCGACCACGATCGACTCGACCGCACTGCTCACCTATCGCGCCGCCTGGCAGCGCGATCAAGGACGGTCGGTCACCCGCGAGGCCGCCATGGCCAAGATGGCCGCGACCGAAGGCGCCCAACGGGTGATCGACGCCGCAGTGCAGATGTGGGGCGCGCTCGGCGTGGTCAGCGACCAGCCGGTCGAACGGCTCTACCGCGACATCCGCGCCCTGCGCATCTACGAGGGCGCCACCGAGGTGCAGCAACTGATCATCGCCCGTGAAGTCCTGCGCGGCGCCACCTCCTGATCCACGACTCTCCTTCTCCCCCAAGGTTCGACAATGACTAGCGCACACATCGACACCTTCGCCCGCGACAACCTGCCCCCGCTCGACCAGTGGCCCGACCTCGTGTTCGATGCTCCCGAGTTGCAGTTTCCGGCCCAACTCAATTGCGCCGGTGAACTACTCGACCGGCAGCTGGCCGACGGCAACGGCGCCCGCCTGTGCGTGCAGGCACCCGACGGAACGCGCTGGACCTACGCCGACCTACACGAGCAGGCCAATCGCATTGCGGCCGTGCTGGTGCGCGACATGGGCCTCGTGCCGGGCAATCGAGTGCTGCTGGACGCCCCGAACAACCCCATGCTCGCGGCGTGCTGGTTCGCCGTGATGAAGGCGGGCGGCATCGCCGTCACGGCCATGCCGCTGCTGCGGGTCAAGGAACTCACCCAGATCGTCGACAAGGCGCGAATCACGCACGCGCTCTGCGATTCCGCATTGGCCGCTCGACTGGAGGCGGTGGTGGCGGCCTGTCCCACGCTGAACCAGGTGCGCTACTTCCACAGCGACGCCGACGACGGTCTCGAGGCATTGATGGCGCGCCACGACGGCCGGTTCGACACGGTGGACACCGCCGCTGACGACGTCTGCCTGATCGCCTTCACCTCCGGCACCACCGGCGTGCCGAAGGCGACCGCGCACTTCCACCGCGATGTCATGGCGATCTGCCACTGCTTCCCGCGGCACATCCTGCGGCCGGAGCCCGACGACGTGTTCATCGGCAGCCCGCCGCTGGCCTTCACCTTCGGTCTCGGTGGGCTGCTGCTGTTTCCGATGACGGTCGGCGCCTCCACCGTACTGCTCGAGCAGGCCGGACCCCCGCAGCTGCTCGAAGCCATCGAGAAGTTCAGTGCGACGGTACTTTTCACCGCACCCACCTCGTATCGCATTCTCGCCCGCCATGATCTGAGCGGCACCTCGCTGCGCAAATGCGTCTCGGCGGGCGAATCGTTGCCGCCGAGCACCCGCACTCGATGGCGCGAGGCCACCGGCATCGAGCTGATCGACGGCATCGGCGCCACCGAGATGCTGCACATCTTCATCTCCGCCGACGAGGCGCACGCCAGGCCCGGCGCGACCGGACTGGCGGTACCCGGCTATGAAGCACGCGTGGTGGACGCGGACGGAAACACGTTGGGCCCCGGCGAGATCGGGCTCCTCGCGGTGCGCGGCCCGACCGGTTGCCGCTACCTCGACGACGACCGGCAGACCGCGTACGTGCGCGACGGCTGGAACTACACCGGCGACGCCTATTCGATCGACGTCGACGGCTACTTCCACTATCAGGCCCGCTCCGACGACATGATCGTGTCGTCCGGCTACAACATCGCCGCACCCGAGGTCGAGGACGCCCTGGCCGGGCACTTCGCGGTCGCCGACTGCGCCGTGGTCGGCGTGCCCGACGAGGATCGCGGCCAGATCGTCAAGGCGTATGTGGTGCTGCGCGCCGAGATCGAGACACGCGAGGGGATGGTCGAGGAATTGCAGGATTTCGTGAAACAGACAGTGGCACCGTACAAGTACCCGAGAGCGATCACCTTCGTCGACGCGCTGCCGCGCACGCCGACCGGCAAACTGCAACGCTTCCGGCTGCGGGACTTCGGTGCGGTACAGGGCGATTCGGCGGCGACGGCATGAGGGTGCTGCAGCCGCCGGGGTGGCCGCGGCCGCGCGGATACGCGAACGGCATTGCCGCACGCGGAGAATTGGTAGTCGTCGCGGGCATGATCGGCTGGGACACCGAGGGTGTGATCCGCTCGCCCGACATCGCTGATCAGGTGCGCCAGACGTTGCGCAATATCGTGGCAGTGCTCGCCGAGGCGGGCGCGGAGCCTACGCACATCGTCCGAATGACCTGGTACGTCACCGATGTCGACGCGTACGTGCGGGCGTATCGGGAGATCGGGGTGGCCTTCCGCGAGATCATCGGCGACTTCCGCGCGGCGATGACCGCGGTCGAGGTGAGCCGCTTGGTCGAGCCGGACGCCAAGGTCGAGATCGAAGTCACCGCCGTGATCCCCGACCCACCGCAGGCCGGCGCAGCAGAGCAGGAGTGAACTCATGGGAGTTGTCGTCACGACCGCGGCCGGTGCCATCGAAGGTCGCAGGGACGGTGACCTTTTCGTCTTCAAAGGCATCCCCTACGCCGCCGCGCCGTCCGGGGCGCTCCGCATGCGGGCGCCTGTCCCGGTCGCCGGCTGGGATGGTGTTCGACCGGCCCTCGAATACAGTGTCGCGCCACCGCAATTGCCGTTGACACCTGGAACTCCGCAGTTGTGGCGACCCGCCGACGGACTCGACTGCCTGAGCGTGAACGTCTGGACACCGGGCGGCACCGGCGACCGGTTGCCCGTGATGGTGTGGATCCATGGTGGTGGCTGGAAGGCGGGCTCGTCCAGCGATCCGGCACACGACGGTGCGATTCTCGCTCGCGGCGGGGTCGTCCTGGTGACGTTCAATTATCGAGTCGGCTTCGAGGGCTTCGGTTTTGTCCCCGGCGCGCCCGCCAATCGCGGCTTCCTCGACCAGACCGCGGCACTGCGCTGGGTGCACGACAATATCGCCGTGTTCGGTGGCGACCCGGACAACGTGACGCTGTTCGGCGAATCGGGCGGCGGGCTGTCCATCGCCGCCCTGCTCACCGCGCCGGGCGCCCGCGGCCTGTTCCGGCGCGCCATCGTGCAGAGCCCCGCCGCACGCTTGCTCCCTGAGGACGAGGCCAGGCGGATCGCCGAAATCATCGCCGCCGCGCTAGGTGTCGAGCTCGCCGAGCTCGCGACACAAACACCCCTCGCGTTGCTGTCCGTGCAGGACGAACCGCTCGCCGCGATGGAGACCGACCCCGGCGCATGGACGACGCCCGAGGCGATCACCGCCTTCACCCCCGTCATCGACGGCATCACCGTCGTCGACAAGCCTTGGCTCGCACTAGGTTCGGGTGTCGCCCGCGACATCGACCTGATCTCAGGCTCGACCCATGACGAGTTCACCCTGTTCGCGTTGAGCCGCGGCCTACTCCAACCCAGCGCGTCGGCGATGATCAAAGGACTGCCGACCTTCGCGCGCATGACCGCCCGCGGTCTACGCCGTCACGGCCTGCCGCCGACGCCCCGTCGGAGTCGCCTGCGCACGGTCGATTTGTCCAGCACCGCAGCCCATCTCGGCCTGCCACCCGCCGCGCCCGCCGCCTACCGCGCGGCCTACCCGACGTCCACCGACGCCCAGCTCTACACCGTCATGTATTCCGACGCGATGTTCCGCATGCCCGCTATCTGGCTCGCCGAGGCGCACACCGCCGCGGGCGGCCGCAGCCACGTCTACGACTTCACTTGGGCCAGCCCAGCTCTCGGCGGCATCCTCGGCGCCTGCCACGTCGCCGACATCCCCGCCACCCTCGGCAACACCGACAGCCCATTGGCCTCCTTCGTCCTCGGCGGCCCCCGGCCCCCGGAAAGCCTGCTCCGCCTCTCCGAACAACTCCGCGCCTCCTGGATCTCCTTCGCCACCACCGGCGACCCCGGCTGGCCCGAATTCACCCCCGCCCAATCCCTCACCCGAATCTGGGACACCGAACCCACGGTCGCCGCAGACCCACTCGCCGCCTCCCGCCAGATCTGGCAGCAGGCTTCCGGCCGCTGACCACGTTCGCGTCAGCCCGCTGGCGGCACACGCCCACGCTGCCGCGCACGTTCCATGCCACCGCGCACGAAATCGTCAACTGATTCCTGCGCGGCGGGCAAACCCGCGCGCGGGTAGGCCGAACGCGTGTCGACGCGGCGTGAGGTGGGGATCAGGGGGCGGCTTCGACCTCTGTTTTGACCTGGTCGGCGGCCTCGCCCAGCAGCGGGATGGCTGCTTCTGGATCGGGGTTCTGCGGATCGGGTTGGGCGGGGACCGGCATCGGTGGGTCGGCGGTGGCGCATTCGACTGTGCCCGCGGGGAGTTTCGCGTCGAGTAGGTAGGAGTTGACGGCGTCGTTGACGCAGGCGTTCGCGGGGGTGGTGGCGTAGAGGCCGTGTGCGCCTTCGTTGTGTACCACGATCAGGACGCTGTCCAGGGTCTTGGCCATGGCTTGGCCGTCGACGAGGGAGGTCTGGGTGTCGCCGTCGGACTGAACCACCAGTCCCCGTGGGTATTTCGGCGCACCGACCTTGACCAACGGTTCGGCTTTGTCGGTGCGGAAGGAGCAGGCGTTCGGACTGAGCTGTCCGACGGTGTTGCCGTAGGGGAAGGTGTCGCGGGCCGAGCGCATGTCGCGGAAGTAGACCTCCATGTCGGTCGGCCAGTCCCAATCACACAGCACGGCAGCGTTTACCGCCTCCGACATGTCCTTGTCGTCGTCGCGTTCGGTGACCGCGTCGTCATCGAGGGCGTCGGCCGTTTGCACGGCGTGCTGGTTGCTCTTGTCCACGTCGGATCGGGGCGGCGCGCCATGCACCTCGTCGAGCACGTAGTGCATGCTCTTCGCGAAGGACGCCCAAGATTTGCGGTAGCGGGTGAATTCACCGACGGCTCCGTCGAAATCGTCTCGATTGTCGAATCCGCCGACGGGGTGTTTGATGATCGCCTCAGCGATGGTGTCGATGGACGCGCGCACCGCGTCCGGCTTCGCGCCTAGATGGAATACCGCGTCACGCTCGGCCGTCCAGGCGGCCCAGTCCTCGAAATTCTTCTTGGTTGCCGCCGCGTTGTTCACATCGCCGTCGCGCCAGCTGACCTTCGGATCCATCGACGAGTCCAGCACATTGCGGTTCAGGTGCTCGGGAAACATCTCTCCATAAACCGCGCCGAGCCAGGTGCCGTAGGAAACACCGAGATAGTTGATGACGGATTCGCCGAGTTGGCCGCGGATGTTGTCCATATCGCGGGCGGTATTCATCGTTGTCACGTAACGACGAAACCGGCCGCCGGTTTGCGCGCACGCCGCTTCTTTGGCTTTGGCCTGCTCGACGAGTTGGACGAGGTCGTTGTCGGTCGGGCGCGACTGCGAGGAAATCGGAAACCGGGTTTCGTCGACCGGTGCGCAGGCCGCCAAATTCGTCGACTTCCCCACGCCGCGCACGTCGATGCCGATGATGTCGTAGACCTGCCCGATCGGCTGTTCAGCGTATCCGATCGGCATCGCCAAACCCGCGCCGCCGGGGCCGCCGGGATTCGTGAACAGCACACCCAAACGTCGTTCCGGATCTTTGGCGGCGGCCCTGCTGATCGCGATATCGATCTGCCCGAGACTCGCATCGCGGTAATCCATCGGCACCCGCACCGTCGCGCACTCCAGGCCCGCGAGTTCGGCACCGTCACAGGCCGCCCATTGCACATTCGACACCGGACGCTCCTGCACGGTCGCCCTGTCATCCGGCCGAGATTGCGGGTCCGCCTTGCTACAGGCGGGCGCGAAGATCGCGACCGTGGTGAGTGCCGCGACCAATACCGCCAATGGCCAGGAATCAGCCGGCTGCGGACAATCCGCCGGTTGTCGCACAACCGGTTCGGCGCGTGCGATCGCACGTCGAGTGATAGCAGCGAAATTCCTGATTGCCATGATCGACTCTCCTGGTCTCAATGAATTAAGGCCACCCGAGCTATCAATTAGCAAACTACACAGGATTGTCGCTTTTCCATTGCCTAACACGAGAAACGAGCCGCAGACATTTGTGCACTCTGTCGGCCCAGCGCGCCGGCTACTCAGGCAGAGGCGGGCAGCGCGTCGGCATCATGCAGTGGTGGATAGCTCTCGCCGCCCGTTCGCTCGGCCGCATCGATGTACTCGGCGAGAACGTCACGGGATTGCGTGAGCTTGTCCAGCTGATCGTCCAGTCGCCGCAGCCGGGCCCGCAACGCGGCCACCAACTCCGGGCACCCCGGCAGCTCCGGGGCCTCGCCCACGGCGCACGGCAACAGGTACGCGATGTCCTCGGAGGACAGACCCGCGCCGAGCAGGTGCCGGATCTGCTTGACCCGCAGCACGGCGGACTCGTCGTACTCGCGGTAACCGTTCGCGCCGCGGTCCGCTGCCAGCAGGCCCTGAGCTTCGTAGTAGCGCAGCTGATGGGCGTTGACGCCCGTCCGACTACTCAGTTCCCCGATCAACATCGCAAACCTCACTTGACCTTCACACCGATATCAACGTTGATGATGCTGCCATGACCAACGAAACCGAAACATCCGTGACCGTCCTCGGACTCGGGCTGATGGGGCAGGCATTGGCCGGTGCGCTCCTGAAGGCCGGGCATCGCACCACCGTGTGGAACCGCACAGCCGCCAAGGCTGACCAGTTAGTGGCCGAGGGTGCCCGACTCGCGCCGACGATCGACGACGCGCTCGCGGCGAGCGCGCTGACGATCATCTGCCTCACCGACTACTCGGCCATGCACGATCTGCTCGACACGAGCGAGCTCGACGGCACGACCTTGCTCAACCTGACCTCAGGCGACTCGGCCCAAGCCAGGGAAGCTGCACGCTGGGCCGAGCAGCGCGGCGCTCGTTACCTGGACGGCGCGATCATGGCCATCCCGCCCGCGCTCGGGACCGCCGAGGCGGTAATTCTGCACAGCGGGCCGCAGTCGGACTTCGAGGCGCACGAGTCGACACTCGCCGCGCTCGGCACCGTCACCTACCTCGGCGCGGATCATGGGCTGGCGTCGCTGTACGACGTGGCCGGCCTGACCATGATGTGGAGCGTGCTGAACGCGTGGCTCCAGGGCGCCGCCATGCTCAAGACTGCCGGTATCGACGCCGCGACGTACGCGCCGTTCGCCAAGCAGATGGCGGCCGGGGTGGCCGAATGGCTACCCCGACAGGCCGAGCAGATCGACAGCGGCTCCTTCACCACCGAGGTGGCAGCGCTGGAAACCCACGTGCGGACGATGGAGCACCTGATCGAGGAGAGCGAGCGACTGGGCGTCAACGCCGAACTGCCGAGGCTGTTCAAGGCGATGGCCGACCGCTCGATCGCCGCCGGGCACGGTGGCGAACAGTATCCCGTACTGATCAAAGAGTTCAGCAAGCCCTAGTTACGCAGTTGGGCGGCAAGGTGATCGGCGAGCCGACCGAAGCAAACGTCGGCGGCTCAGGCCCGCTCGCGGGCACCTTGCCGTCCATCGGTCGTCGGATCAGGCGAAGATGTCGCTCGTTTCCGGCACGACGTCGACTTGAATCAACGAAGGCCCCGGAGCGGTGAACGAGTTCTTCAGTGCGGTGAGGAGCGCGTCGGGGTCCGCGACGGCGACCGCGGGGACGCCGTATCCCTGTGCCAGGGAGACGAAGTCGATTCCCGGCAGCGTGAGACCTGGCAGTTCTGGGGCACGCAGCCACGAGCCGAAATCGGCGAGGACCTGGTAAATGCCGTTGCGGACAATGACATAGGTGATGTCGAGGTGCTGTTGGGCCGCCGACCACAGGCCGGTGATGCTGTAGTTTGCCGACCCGTCGCCGATGAGCGCGACCACTCGCCTGCCCGGCTGCGCGAGCGCGACGCCGACCGCGGCGGGTAGTCCGTATCCCAATCCGCTTGCCGCGGCATAGAAGTAGCTGTTGGGCTGATTGATCGGCACGATGTCCCACCAGCAGCCCAAGGACGGCGCCTCGTATATCCAGGCTGCGTCGTCGGGTCGCAGCTGGGCGAGGACCAGCTTGAGTCGCGTATTGGTGAGTGCACTGCCAGGCTGTCCGACAGACGGCGAAAGTGGTTGGGGCATAGGGCGTTTACCAGAATCGACGAGGGTGACCAACCGAGCGAGCGCGTCGGCCGGGTCACCGACGATCGCATCGCCCACCGGGCTACGTGCCGCTTGATCCGGATCGGCTGTCACCGACACCAATTCGGTGCCTGGTTTCAAATATGGTCCCGGCGTCCAAGCGTGATACGGCAGCACCGCGCCGCCGATCCAGGCGATGAAATCGTAGGGTGCGAGTTGATCGTGGATCTGTTCGACGGAAAGGCCCAAAGTGCCTTGGTAGCAACGATGATCGGTAGGGAATCCGATCCGGGCGTATTCGAAACTGCCCAGCAGCACCGGCAGTGCGGCCTGTTCGGCCAGCGCGACTCCGGCATCCCACCCGCCGTACACATCGACGTCAGGACCGAGGACCAGTACTGGATTTCGAGCGGCGTTCAACCGATCAGCGAGCCGTTCGAGCACGGCAGCGGAGGCGACCGGCCGTCCTTGGACCGAGTGGGCGACCAGATACTGCTGGTTGTCGGAGTCGGCCGTTTCGTTCCAATCCGACAGTGGCACAGACACATAGACCGGCCCTGTCGGCGCTGAGGTAGCGCATGCGATGGCGCGGGCGAGCACCGCGGGCACCGACTGGGGCGACGGCGCTTCGAAACTCCATTTGACGTGTGGCTTAGGCAATGTCGTCGGATCGGGGTTGGCAAGCATGCCTTGCGAGGTGAGCAGCTCGCGGGACTGCTGGCCGCTCATCAGGACCAGGGGCGTGCCTGCCATATAGGAGTTGACCAGGTTGCCCATCGCCTGCCCGACACCAGCCGCCGAGTGCAGACTCACCAGCACCGGGCCGCCGGTGGCCTGTGCGTATCCGTCGGCCATGGCCAGTCCGGCGCCCTCGTGCAGCGCGAGAATGTAGCGGAAGTCCGGCGGGAAATCCTGCAGGAAGGGCAATTCGTTGGAGCCTGGATTACCGAAGAATGTGGTCATTCCGCGGGCACGCAGTACCTCGTAAGACGCTTCCCGCACTGTCGGCATGGCCGCTCCTCTGCGATAGCCCCCGGTCAATTGTCGTTTCGGTCGAGTGATTCGCGAATTGCCACCTGGGCCGGATGCGGGAGGGTGTGCATGATCTCGCGGACCCGTTCCTTGCGGCGCAGCACAGCCTGACGCACCGGCATGCCCGGTGTCGCCTGCATCTGCGGGGCGATGCCTTCGATCTCTTCGGCACCGCCGTGGTGGTGACCTGCGTCGAACATTGCTTGCTCGCGGGCCATTTGGGCTTCGTCCTTCTCCTCGGACATGCCGATCGGGCCCTGCATCCGGCCGTTGAGGAACTGCTTGACCACGGGCTCATCGGAAGTGAGCAGGACTTCGCGCGGGCCGAACATCACCAGCTGGCGACGGAACAGCATGCCGATATTGTCCGGCACGGTGCGCGCGAGGTTGATGTTGTGCGTGACGATCAGGATGGTGGCGTCGATCTGTGCGTTGATGTCGATCAGCAATTGGCTCAGGTAGGAGGTGCGGACCGGGTCGAGGCCGGAGTCGGGCTCGTCGACCAGGATGATCTGCGGGTCGAGTACCAATGCGCGCGCCAGGCCCGCCCGCTTGCGCATACCGCCGGAGATTTCGCCGGGGAGCTTGCCCTCGTCGCCCAGCAGGCCGGTCAGCTCCAGCTTTTCCATGACGATCTGCTTGATCTGCGACTCCGACTTCTTCGTGTGCTCCCGAAGCGGGAAGGCGACGTTGTCGTACAGGGTCATGGAACCGAACAGCGCGCCGTCCTGGAACAGCACGCCGAAGAGTTTACGGATCTCGTAGAGCTGCTTGTTGGAGCAGGTCGTGATATCGGTGTCGCCGACAAAGATCGAGCCGCGCTCGGGCCGCAGCAGCCCGATCAGCGACTTCAGAAAAACGGACTTACCGGTGCCCGACGGGCCCAGCAGCGCGCTCACCTCACCGTACGGCAGCGCAAGCGAGACATCCTGCCAAATCCGCTGCGAGCCAAATGATTTGGTGCATCCTTCGGCCCTGACCGCGACGCCCATGATCGACCTCCATAGATTCCCGACGAGAACCCACCGGCGCGGCCTGACCGCCTCCGCCATCTCGCGCTGGACCGTCGATCAACTGTAAACCGCGACGTACCGCGAAGGTCCCGATTCCGTGGACCGAGCCAAAGTTGGAATCCCGCACAATCGGAGTGTCCGACCAGTTGCGACGCCCGATTGGTCACATATAGCAGTCAAGTTCTCACCGCATTTACCGACTCGACGCATCATAGAAACTGGACGGTCGACCAAGTTTCGTTCACTGCATGCTGATCGATCGTCGATCACCTACAGCCGGGCCGACGGATGGGAACGGCCTGCGGCTCGCGGGTTGCGGAGGAGGGGCGTATGTCCTGGTTCGGATTTCGGCGCAGTGCCGCGGCTGTGCTCGCCGCCGGGTCGCTGCTCGCCGGTATGGCGTGCGCCGCGCCCGCCTCGGCCGACTCTTTCGATCCCGGCCCGGTCCCGCTGAGCCGATACGCGCCCGCCGGCGAGCACGAGGCGGTGAGTACGGCGGCGGTGTACCCATGCCAGGCGCTGTACGCCCTGTACGACGCCGTCGGCCACGCGCTCGGCAACCACTCGGCGATGACCTGCACGCGCGAATTCCCCGGCGGCCTGGACTCGCCCGTCGGCGTTGACTTCTACTACCCGAAGGACATCGCCACGATGACCCGGGTGCCGACGGTCATCTGGATTCCCGGATTCAGCTCCGAGCCAGGCAATTACGACGCCAGCGCCCGGCTGTGGGCCAGTAACGGTTTCGTCGTCGCGATGCCGCACGACCTGATCAATTCACTGGACGAACTCCCCCTCGCCGCCGCGGCGGCCCTGTCCACGGCCAACCGTGATCCGCGAAATGTGTTGCACGGCAAGCTCGATCTCGGCCGCACCGTGATCGGCGGCCACTCCGGCGGTGGCGGCGCCGCCATCAACGGCGCAGGCATCCCGCCGAACATCTACCAGCTGATCGATCCGGAATTCCGCGTCATCGGCGCCGTCCCCACCCAGCCGGGACCGGTCGCCGCCGCCTTCCTCGTCAACGTCCCCACCCTCTACCTCACCGGTTCCGCCGATTTCATCGTTCCGCACTTCCTACCGCGACTCGTCGAATACGAACTCGCCTTCAACGCTCCCGCAATCCTGGTGTGCCTCAAAGGCGTAACCCACTGGACCCCGTTCGACGACGCCGCCCACAACCCCACCGCGACCATCACCCTCGCCTGGCTCCGCTACCTCGTAGACGGCGACAAGACCGCCGCAAGCTACTTCACCGGCCCCGACTGGAAACTCCGCACCGACCCCGCGGTCGACTACGCGCTGCGCAACGTCCGCGCGGACAATCTCCCCGCTTAGCGGCAGCGTCAGGCCGAGACGGTAGCCTCGCGCAGATATGGCGTGATGTTCCGCATCGCGCGGGCCACGTACTCTTCCTTCTCCCCCACCGGCGCAACGTAATACAGCGCTTCTTCAGCCGCTTCGACGCTCTCCAGACGCGCGATCATCCAGGCGGCGAGGTAGGGAGAAGCGAGGCAGCCGCCCGCGGTGGCGATGTTGTCTTTGGCGAAGAGGGGTTGATTGAGGACGTCGACGCCCGCGGCTTGAACCCAGGGCTTGGTGGTGAGATCGGTACACGCGGGGACACCGTCGAGCAGCCCGAGCTTGGCCAAAACCAATGTGCCGGAACACTGTCCGGCGAGCAGCTGACGGGACGGATCGAGTTGCAGCCGCGCCATGAGCGCTCGGTCGGCGACGACTTCGCGAGTCCGGCTGCCGCTGCCGACGAGTACCGCATCGGCGGCATTGGCTTCCTCGAGGGTGGCCATCGACTCGATGACGACACCGTTCATCGAGCGGACGCGCTGGGTCGGACCGGCGATCGACACCCGCCAGTCCGGCTTCTTGATCCGATTGAGGACACCGAGGGCGATGAGGGAGTCGAGTTCGTTGTACCCCTCGAAGGTCAGGATGGCGATGTGCACGGCGCAGCCCTTTCGCAGTGGGTTTCCAGGCACTGTATTGACCGCCGACCAACACGATCAACAGAATTTCACGCCCGAACCGCGCACCTACCGCTCAGCCGCGTCAGCTGAAACCCGTTGCCCCCACGAAGTCGGCCTCGATCCCGCGCTCGGCCGCCTTCACCCGAGCGATCGCCAATGCCGTCTCCGCACTGGTCGGTTGCCGACCACCGAATGGATCGTCCGACACCGTCATCTCTTTCGAGCAGACTTCACAGTGGCACTGTCGACCGGGCTACTTGACGTATCCGATGCGCTGGTTCATCCAGTCGCCCAGCCACTGGACGGCGTTGCGGCCGGAGCCGTCGACGACCAGCGCTCCGTAGTTCGTGTGCGCGCCGGAGGCGACAAAGTTTGCGGCGCTGAGGCCGTCGACGACGAGGTTGACCAGGTTGACGTCGTGGAAGGGGGCCATGCGACCGAGCGGGGCGGTCAGGTCGCCGAGGTCGAGGTCCTGCTGGGCGACGGCGCGCGCCGGGGCCCGCTTGCCGAGTACCTGCGGCGCGGCCTGCTGCGGCTTGCCTGCGAACATGTCGGCCGCCGCCGCGGCCAGGTCGGCGCCGATCGGCAGCAGGCCGGACAGCGCGACGCCCGCGCCGACCAGATCGGGGGCCTGCCCGGCCGGCGGAACCACCTTCTGCAGTACCGACCACGCGACGTCTTGAATCCGACTGACGATATTGACCAAGCGAGGGATGTCGACGTTGGACAGGATCGAGGTCACCCGGGCCGCAACCTCGGTGTAGCCCTGCGAGTCCGGAATGATCGACAGGACCTGCGAAATCCATTTCAGGTCGACGCTGCCGCTGAGGTCGGCCAGCGGTTGCAGCTGGTTGTTCAGTTCACCGGCGATTTCGTTGGCGCCCCCGGCGTCCATCGCGACGACCTTCTGCGGCAGCAGCGTGAGATTGTCGAGTAGGCCTTGGAAGTCGAACGAGGTGACGTCGGCGGCGACGTCGAGCGCCTGGTCGACCATCACACTCGGCTTGAGCAGCGACAGGATTCTCGTTGCCGAGCCAAGGGTTTCGGGCGGGGTGGCGGCCAGTGGTGCGACCCGATTGCGAACGGCGTGGGCTTCGGCGCGCAGTGAGCGCGCTTTGGGCGAGCCCGCCGCCAGTGTGCCGACGCCGCGGTTCAGCAGTTTGGTCGCGGTATCGGCGATCGTGCTCACCGCCGATGCGGCACCCGACAGGTCCGATTCCCCTGCCGCGCTCAGCACCTCACCCGCGTTGTGCTCCGCGGTACCGTCCGGCGCGGCGATCAGGCGGGCCGTGGCAGCCGGGTTGGCCGCGCCGGAGTCGGCCAGATCGACGAGTGGGTTGAGGGTGTCCGACAGCTTGTTCGCGCTGTTGCGGACCCGGACCAGGTCGATGCCTGCGGGCGCCGCCAGGCCTGCGGTCAGACCGGCCACGTCGGCGGCCACACCTGGAAGATCGGTCTTCGAGAAATCCGAGGTCAGGGCCGCGGCCACCGGAAGGTTCGGGTCAGCCGGCGGCGCGCCGATGCTCATCGTCTTGCTCAGGATCGAACCCAATGCCCCCAGCAACGGGTTGACGCCCTTCTGAATCGAGCAGTACAGGTCCTTGGGGTCGCAGATCGAGGTGACCCGACCCGAGAGTTTGCCCATGCCCTGCGGCCGCGGATCGGCGATCCCGGTGCCCCTGGTACCGGGACCGACGACGACCTCGCCCTTGGTGCCCGCGCCCGGATCGGCGAGCAGGCCGACGGCCAGCACCCGGTCGGCGGGGACGGGGCCGCGATCGTTGCCGATGTCGGCGGCGAGATCGCCTGCGGCGTCGGCACCCTGACTGTAGCCGTTGATCGTGAATCTGGCGGTGGGGCAGCGTGTTCCGTAATCCCGCAACGCGGCGGTCGCGTTGGCCAGCGCGGTGTTCTTGCTGTCGGCGTAGGTGTAGCCGTTGTCGAACGCGCGGGCCATATAGGGCGTGAAATAGATTTCGGAGCGCGGCCCCTGCTGGCGTGCGATGGCATCCGCGATCGGCGCGAGCATGCCGACGGGTCGCGCGGGGTCGGCGTCCTCGTCGGTCTCCCAGGTGCCGGGAATGAACAGATTGAAAGTCGCTGCGCAACCGTTCGGCTCCGCCTGTGCGATGGCGGGCGCGGTGACAGCAGACGAACCGACGGCGACACCGACGGTCACCAGCGTGGTGACCACATACCGCTTGGACGAACGTATGACTGACACCTGTACCCTCACTGCCGAACTCGGTTGGCCGATCGCCGCGCGGACCGCGCATCACCGAGCCGTCCTCCGCCTCGAGGCGGCGGACTGCGCTCGCTTCGATTGGTCGATCCGGGACTACGGTAAATCAATTTCCCGAATCATGAACTCTCAGCAGTGCCGTACTTACATTCGTTAAGAAGCACTTTCAAATCGAATGCGGGCGACTCACGTTATCCGAGGACGAGAGGGAGTTTCGTTGTCAGCTCGCCTAATTCGGCTTGTTCGGCATCGGTCGGGATCCGGCGGCCGGTGCCGATCAGTAGGACATCCTTATCGGGCCACGACACCGGGAATGGGGACCCGGCGATCTTTTCGAGCATCTCGCGCGCACGAGACAGGGTTTCGGCGGGCGGTTCGGGGGCGTCGGGGAGGTAGGCGATCAGGTCGAGGTGGTGCAGGGTCCACTCCATGACGTATGCGCCGAGGTAGTCGGCCACGGTGAGTACATAGTCCTGGGTACTGACGCGGAGGTCGGGGTCCGCGAGTTCGGCGGCGCGACCTGCGGCGGAGCCGACGTCGTCGAGGTGGAACTTCAGCAGTTCCGGCTGCTCATAGGCGGCGGCCAGCCGGACGATGAGGGCGTCGAGCGGGTCGTCGCCGGTGGGTGTCTCGACGATTTTCCAATAGGTCACCGCGTCGCGGGTCGGCTCCTTGTCGGTGGGTGTCACCAGCGTGATGAGGACGTCCTGCGCGTCGATGATCAAGTGACACACCAGGTCCCGAACCAGCCAGCCGGTGCAGCCGGACGGCTGCGCGAAGTCCCGGTCCGGAAGTTCGTCGACGGCTGTGCGCAACGCTGTCCACGAGCTCGAGAAGAGTTCCACGGCAGCAAGTTAGCAGCGACCGGCCGCCGAGGCGACCGGATTCGCCGGTCCAGCGGTCGCGGCCGGCCGTCAGGTTGAAACACGACCGGCCGCAACCACTTCAGCGAGAATGCTGCACGCGGGCGATGGTCCGGTCCATGATCCACGCCATCACCCCGGGCGCGACGGCCGCGAGCCATTGCATCAGGCGACCGGACAGGGTGGGCACGACCGAGGCGCGGCCGCGAGCCGCACCGACCAGCAGCGCGTGCGCGACGGCAGCCGCGGTGATCGGCGCCGCGGAGCTCAATGCCCGCAGCTCCGGCGGTTTGGTCGCGGACTCGGCGGCCAGCTGCGGGGTGTCGACATCGGGCGGCATGACCACGGTGACCGTGACACCGTGCGGTTTGAGCTCTTGGCGCAGCACCGCACACAGCGTCCGCACGGCGGACTTACTGGGACTGTATGCGCTGTAACCGAAGCAGGGCAGCACGGCGGCCAGGGACGAGATGACCGTGACGCTGCCGCGCTCACCGGCACACAGATCCTGCACCGTCGATTGGATAACATGCAGCGCCCCAAAGTAATTCACCGACATGTGGCGAACGAAGTCGGTGTCGTTCAAATGCGCGAAGTAGCCGGGCTTGGCTATACCGGCACATGCGATCACCGCGCCGATTTCGCCGTGGCGGGCACGGGCTTCCGCCACGGCCGCATCGACCTGCGCCTTGTCGGTCACGTCGACGGCGAACACCGCGAGCCCTGGCACTGACTCCGCGAAGGACGAAAGGCGTTCCAGTGCACTGTCTTCGAGCGCGAGAACACTGACCCGCGCACCCACCGACAACGCCGACTCGGTCACCGCAAGCCCGATACCGCTGCTCCCGCCGGTGATCACGACATGGCGACCGCTCCAGTAGCGCGCCACATCGGCGGGCAGGGAGATTCCGGCGTCCGGAGCCGAAACACGCTCGCGGCCGGTCAGATAGAGGTTCTGCGACACGGGGCACTTCCTTCCGTCACGATCACCCGGCGGCCACCGGGTGTCTCGTTCAGGTTGCGCGGCCCCGGTCAGAGCAATGCCAAGCCGATCGCAAAACCGCGTAAGAATCCGCACCTGCGGCACTCATCGCAGATTCTTACCTCCCTTTGCCACAACCCCACCACTTCTTTTACCTCGAGCGCTGACGATATCGACTACCACGCCGTGGAAAACTCCGAAACCCATTGGGAGAACCGACATGCCTCCGTTTCTGCAATTCATTCTGTTGCTCAACCTCCTCAACCAGCTGACAAATGGCTTCGTCAGCGGCGCCCCGATACCAGGCGGCCAAGCCATCTGACGCCTCAGATGTCACCCGCTGCGAATCGCGGCGTCGAACTGTGCCGATCGCCCGGAGGGTATCGCCGGGCGGTTCGACTGTGGCGGGGATTCCGGGACGTGTAGAAACGGAGTGGGTGTACTCGGCAGGATGAGAGTGGATATGTGGAAGATCTGTCAGACGTGCGCGGTGGAGCACGAGGCGGGGGCGGAGGTTTGCCGCATCTGCGCCGATGAGCGGCAGTGGGTGCCTGCTGCGGGGCAGCAGTGGACGACGCTCGAGAAGCTCGCCGCGGCGGGGCACCAGGTGGTGGTGCGGGAGTTGGAGCCGGACATGTTCGGTGTGACGGTCGAGCCGGAGGTGGGGATCGGGCAGGAGTCGCATTTGGTGCGGACACCTGCGGGGAATGTGCTGTGGGACTTGACCGGTTACGTCGATGAGGATGCGGCGCGTCGGGTGCTGGAACTCGGTGAGGTCGTCGCTATCGTGCCGAGTCATCCGCATCATTACGGCGTGCAGGTGGAGTGGAGCCGGGCACTCGGCGGTGTGCCGGTGTACGTGGCCGAATCCGATCTGCAGTGGATCGCCCGGCCGGATCCGGTGATTCGGCCGTGGTCGGGGCGGCTCGAGCCGGTCCCGGGTATTACCGTGCGCCAGTTGGGCGGGCACTTCCAGGGCAGCGGGGTACTGCATTGGGCGGCAGGTGCCGAGGGCCGCGGTGTGCTGTTCAGTGCGGACACCATTCACGCCAATCCGGATCGTAAAACGGTCGCCTTCATGCGTAGCTATCCCAACCGGATCCCACTGTCACCCGCGGTAGTGGAACGCGTCACGAAGACCGCCGAGGAGTTCGAATTCGACCGCCTCTACGACAATTTCGGCAAGATCATCGACGGTGACGCGCGCGCCGCCATCCGACGCTCGGCCGAGCGGCACATCGGCTGGGTGCGTGGCGATTTCGATCACCTGACCTGAGATCCGAACTCCGCCACCCGTGTTCGCGTCAGCGGGTGGCGGAGTCGGGGGTGAAACCCCAGCGTGCGGTGTCGGTGATCTGCACGAGGTGCGAAATCTGTTCGCCGCGAGTGGTGATGACGTGCGCGAAGGCGGCGTCGACCTCGGTGTCGCCGCTGCGCGCCGGACCCCAGTAGCGGCCGAGTACGACGACGCGATCGGGGCCGACGGCGAGGTATTCGCTGGGGTCGACGTGGATGTCGTAGACCTTGCCGAGCACACCCCACATTCGATGAATCATGTCGTCCGGACCGTGGTGCAGTCCGGCGACGCCATGCGGCATGCCCATACTGATCTCGCCGACGAAGTCGTCGGTCAGCAAGGCTTTGAGGCCGTCGATATCGACCTTGGCAAGTGTGGTGTAGAGCTGTTCGGCGGTTTCTGTCGCTGTGTTCACGATTCCTCCCGGCTAGTATTAGAGAGACGTCTCCAATACTAGCTGTAAGATTGCTGATATGCCACGGCCTGCGATATACGACACCGATCTGCTGCTGGATACCGCGACTCGGATCGTCGCGACGACAGGCGTGAGCGGCTTGTCCGTCAAAGCAGTTGTCCGTGCGTCGGGCGCACCGAGCGGATCGGTGTATCACCGCTTCCCCACCGGCGCGGCACTCAGCGGGGCGCTCTGGATCCGCACACTCGAACGGTTCCACGCCGGTTTGCTACCGCTGCTGGCCGCCGACGATCCGGTCGAGGCCTGCGTCGACGCGGCGCGATACGTACTCACCTGGTCGCGCGACCACCCCGACGAGGCGCACGTCCTACTCGCAGGCCCCGCCGCCTATACCCCGGACCGCTGGACCTCCGACCAAACCACCCGCAACGCCGAACTCGACGCGGCGTTGCGTGACGCCGTCACCACCGTCGCTCGACGACTCGAACCGGCCGAACACACCACCGACAAGGCGATCATCGCCGTGATCGATCTCCCCTATGCCATAGTCCGGCGCTACCTCGGCACGAACAGCGAGATCCCTTGCCACATGGAAGAACTCGTCGCCAACTCCGCCCGCGCGATAGTCACTCCCCCGTGACGACACCCTCCGCGACTTCCTTCGGCGGAATACTGACCTTCTCGGCGTCCAACAGTCCATTGATGTGATCAGCGAGCCAGATGACCGCAGCTTCGGACGCCTCTGCCACGCGATCGGTGAACGACACCGGGGTGTTGGCAACTCCGTGCGCACGATCAGGGTTGATCCACTGCTCACGACTGAAGAGAGTCTCCCCGCCACGTTCCTCGAAGGTGTATCGCAAGGTGGCGTCGTGCCCGCGGTCATACAGCATCACCCGCCGGGGGCGCTCGTATTCGCGCACCTCCCAATAGAGGTGAAAGTCGACCCCGTCGGTGACGCCGTGCTCGTATACGGCATCGCCCAACCGGAAGGGCCGTTCGGTCACGCCGCCCACCGAACGCGTGTACGGGTGCCACTGCGGCCAGAACCTCGCCTGGGTGATCAGGTCGAAAACAGCCTCGATGGGGCCGTGCAGGAGAACCTCGAACCTTTCACGCACGACGACCTCCTGAATCGGGGCAATGCCCAAAACTCGGCCTCGCTCAGCGGTCCGTTCAGGACACGCTGGATACGGTTCGGATATTCAACCACGCGTAACCGTCGGCGCAGGGTGACGCCGGACACTCGCACCGGTGTCGCGCGGGGCGGCTATTTCCCGTCCTTACGCTGCCCGATTTCTTTCGTCAGCGCGATAACGTCGGTCAGCAATTTGGGCGACTCGTTGCATTCGTCGGTGGTGACGCGCTTGCTGGTGCCGTCGCGATAGGTGACGGTCACTGTGTAGAAGTACGAATCCCGGCAGTCGTTGGGTCCGGTGTAGGCGTCGGTCAGCGTCCGGAACTCCGGGCTGCCGACCATGTCGAACAAGCTGCCGCGACGCTGGTTCTCGACCTTGTCGTCGACGGTATAGAGCTGGTCGACGCCGGCGAAGCCGCCGGTCTGGTTCACCTCGACGCTCGTTGCCTGCGGATCGCTTGGCCTGGCCTGGGTTTCGCCTGAGCCGCCGCACGCGGCCGATGCGAGCAGCAGCGCGACCACGGCGGAAAGCAACAGCGGCTGCGCGAGGCCACGGCGGAACCGAGATTCGCTCATAGCCGCACAGTATCGCGGTGGGGACGTCGAGACAATGCCGGTGCTCCCCAGTTGAATCCGGCGAAATCGAATCGACCATTCCCGACATCCGAAACAGACAAAGGCCAATTCAACACTGCCAGTGGGCGACAGCATGATGGGCACAGTTTCTAGGGGCTTGCATGGTCGTGGCCGACCCAGGAAGTCTTGACGGGGGGCTGGGCGATAGTGCGAGCCAGGAAACGAATTGCCCGTGCTGTGAACGCAATCCAATCGTGGGATATCCACCGCAGTAGTCGACAGCAGAAGGTTGGTGCCGTGTGTCCAGGCTTCGTCATTTCCTCACCGCCGTCACCGGCGCAGTAGTCCTGTTGGGCGGGGCGACCGCCTGTGCCCGCGCAGACGCCCCGCCCGCCCCGGACCGTGGCACGGTGGTGAGTGCCATTCCGGTCGCGCAGCTGTCGGCCGAGGACTTGGCGAACTACTTCGCCTCCGGCAAGCTCGACACCCCGGTACACAACGGAGTAGACGCATATCGCGTCGACTACCGCACCATCACACCGACGGGTGAACCGACCACCGCAAGCGGGCTGGTCGTCTTGCCGCGCACCGAATCACCACGGCTACGCCTGGTCACCTTCGAGCACGGCACCCTCGTACTCAAGACCGATGCACCGTCGCGCAACAGCATGACCCGCCCCGACCAGGCCCGCACACTCATGTTCGCGGCGGTCGGATATGCGGCGATCGCGCCCGACTATCTCGGCCTCGGCGACGGCCCCGGAACCCACCCCTACACGCACGGCCCATCCGAGGTGAGCGCCTCGGCCGACCTGCTGGCCGCAGCCAAAGACGTAGCAGCCCAACAGCATCGAGAGCTCGAGCGGGACGTGCTCGTCACCGGCTTCTCCCAGGGCGGCCACGCGGCGACAGCATTCGGCAAAGCGCTCCAGGCGGGTGCGGTGCCCGGATTCGGCCTCGCCGCACTGGCGCCGATCAGCGGCCCCTACGACGTGCAGCACGTCGAGACGCCCGCCGGACTCGACGGCCGGGTCGCCCCGGCGTCGGCGGTGTTCTACTTCGCGTACTGGGTCACCAGCATGAACCGGATCTACCACCTCTACGACAACCCGGCCGAAGCCTTCCAGGAGCCCTACGCCGACAAGGTCGACGGCCTCTTTGACGGCGAGCACAACGAAACCGCGATCGGCGCCGCCCTGCCCGCCACCCCGGATCAACTGCTGACGCCGCAGTTCATCGCCCTGGCGCAAAATCCGACCGGCGCAGTCCTGAAGGCAATGACGGACAGCGACGGCACCTGCGACTGGACCCCGCGCGTCCCGGTCCACCTCTACGCCGCCACCGGCGACCGCAACGTGGCCTTCGCCAACGCCGAACACTGCCTGCAGGCCCTGCACAGCGACAACGCCACCCTGCAGGACCTCGGCAATATCGACCACAACGGCACCGCCAAAACCGCGCTGCCGCAGATCCTCACCTGGTTCCAGCAACAAGTGCCCGCCAGCTGAGGACCTGCGGACCGCGAGATCATCGCGCGCCGGACCTATGTCCGGTTCCACCATCGAAGGAAGCGGATCCGCAACCGAGGGCAGATACTGTTTGTACCCAATGTGATTCATCGACGCGACCCGCCCGATTCCGGACGCCGACCCGTCGGGCGAACCACATCCCGGACCCGCCGACCCCGGCTTCTTGCACGCTACGGGCCGGTAACACCCGTTCGCTGTGCACATATTTGGATTAGAGGTGCACACTACGCGGGACCGTGAGTTGTAACCTTTCGCCCGTTGCTCGGGCCAGCTCTGGAGAGGAAGGAGTCGGCGAGTGTTCAGCCGCATCGCCATCGTGAACCGGGGAGAGGCCGCAATGCGCCTCATCCACGCCGTCCGAGATTTGGCCGCGGCAACCGCGCGTCCGATCGAAACCGTCGCTCTGTACACCGACGTCGACCGGAACGCGACGTTCGTCCGCGAGGCCGATATCGCCTATGACCTCGGACCCGCATCCGCGCGGCCGTACCTCGACCTGAAGGCGCTGGAGCAGGCGCTGATCGCGACCGGCGCCGACGCGGCGTGGGTCGGCTGGGGTTTCGTCGCGGAAGACCCGGCGTTCGCGGAACTGTGTGAACAGATCGGTGTCACCTTCATCGGCCCGAGCCCGGATGCCATGCGCAAGCTCGGCGACAAGATCGGCGCCAAGCTGATCGCCGAAGAGGTCGGCGTGCCGGTCGCGCCGTGGAGCCGCGGCGCGGTGGAGACGGTGGAAGCCGCCATGACCGCCGCAGCCGAGATCGGCTACCCGCTGATGCTCAAGGCGACCGCCGGTGGTGGCGGGCGCGGTATCCGCGTGGTCACCAACGACGAAGACCTCGTCGACGCCTACGAGCGCACCCGGCAAGAGGCCGCGCGCGCGTTCGGCAGTGGCGTGGTGTTCCTGGAACGACTGGTCACCGGCGCCCGGCACGTCGAGGTACAGGTGATCGCGGACGGCCAGGGCACCGCGTGGGCGCTCGGCGTGCGCGACTGCTCGGTGCAGCGGCGCAACCAGAAGGTCATCGAGGAGTCGGCGTCGCCGGTGCTGAGCACCGAGCAGGCGGCCGAGCTCAAGGCCTCGGCCGAGCGGCTGGCCATCGCGGTCGAATACCGTGGCGCGGCGACCGTCGAGTTCCTCTACCACCCCGGCGACCAGCTGTTCGCGTTCCTCGAGGTGAACACCCGCCTGCAGGTCGAGCACCCGATCACCGAGTACACCACCGGTTTCGACCTCGTCCGGGCACAGCTGCACGTGGCTTCCGGCGGCCGGCTCGAGGGCGATATGCCCATCGAGCGCGGGCACGCCATCGAGGCCCGCCTCAACGCCGAAGATCCGGACCGCGACTTCGCACCCGCCCCCGGCCGCATCGCGCGGCTGAATCTGCCTGCGGGCCCTGGCATCCGGGTCGACACCGGCGTCAGCGAGGGCGATACCATCCCGGCCGACTTCGACTCGATGATCGCCAAGATCATCGCCTACGGCAGCGACCGCGAGCAGGCGCTCGGCCGGCTGCGCCGCGCTGTCGCGCAGACCAGGGTGATCATCGAGGGCGGCGCGACCAACAAGAGCTTCGTGCTCGACCTGCTCAACCAGCCCGAGGTGATCGACGGCAGCGCCGACACCGGCTGGATCGACCGCGTCCGCGGTGAAGGCAGGCTCGTCTCGCACCGGCACTCCGCCATCGCGCTGGCCGCGGCCGCCATCGACGCCTACGAAGAAGACGAGCGGGCCGAGCAGCATCGGCTGCTGTCCACGGCGTCCGGCGGACGACCGCAGGTGCAGCACGAGAGCGGTCGACCGCTCGACCTGAAGCTGCGCGGCGCGAGCTACCGCGTGCGCGTCGCGCGGATCGGTGCGCACCGGTTCCGCATCGGCATCGAGGCGAGTGGCGACATCCGCACCGCCGACGTCGATCTGGAGCGTTTCGACCGGCACACCGGGCAGATCATGGTCAACGGCACCCGCTACCGCCTGACCACCGGCACCCACGGACCGGTGCACCTCGTCGATGTCGACGGCGTGACCCATCGGATCAGCCGGGACGAGGGCGGCGTCGTCCGCTCCCCCGCGCCCGCGCTGGTGGTCGCGACGCCGCTCGAGGTCGGCGCCGAGGTCGAGGCGGGCGCGCCGGTCCTCGTGCTGGAGAGCATGAAGATGGAAACCGTGCTGCGCGCGCCGTTCAAGGCCCGGGTCAAGGAATGCGCCGTATCCGTCGGCACCCAGGTCGAGACCGGTGCACCGCTGATGTGGCTCGAGCCGCTCGGCGATGCGGACGAAGCCGAGGCCGAGGCCGTCGGGACCGTCGAGCTGGACCTGCCCGTCGGTCCCGCGCAGGTGCAACCGCACGAACGCACCACCCGCGGCCAGGAAGACCTGCGCAGCCTGTTGCTCGGTTACGACGTCGACCCGCACGACGACAGTCGCGTGCTCAGCGACTACCTCACCGCGCGCCGGGCCGCCCTCGCGGACGGTCGCCGGCCGCTGGCCGAGGAACTCGAGCTCATGCAGGTGTTCGCCGATCTCGCCGAGCTGAGCCACAATCGCTCGTCGGACGAGGACGGCAGCCAGAGCCACGTGCACAGCGCGCGTGAGTACTTCCACACCTACCTGCAGAGCCTCGACGTCGAGCGGGCCGGGCTGCCGGAGTCGTTCCAGGCCAAGCTCGCCAACGCGCTCGGCCACTACGGCGTCACCGAGCTGGAACGTTCGCCCGAGCTCGAAGCCGCGGTCTTCCGCATCTTCCTCGCGCAGCAGCGTCCGTCCGACACCGTCACTGTCATCACCACGCTGCTGCGTGAGTGGCTGCAGGAGCCGATGCCGGATCGCGCGTTGCGCGAGCCGGTCGGTCTCGCGTTGGAGCGGTTGGTGGCGGCGACGCAGATTCGCGTCCCCGTGATCGCCGACCTCGCGCGCGGTCTGGTGTACGCCTGGTACGGCCAGCCGTTGCTGCGGCGCAACCGTGCCCGGGTGTACACCAACATCCGTAAGCACCTGCGCCACTTGGACGCCCAGCCGGAGTCGGCCGATCGCGCCGAGCGCATCTCCGACATGGTGCGCAGCACCGAGCCGCTGGTGCGGCTGCTCGGTCAGCGGCTGGTGCGGGGCAACCAGGACAACACGGTGATGCTGGAGGTGCTGACCCGCCGGTACTACGGCAACAAGGGTCTGGCCGGTGTGCGGACCCACGAGGTCGGCGGCTGCACCTTCGTGATCGCCGAGCGGCGCGGTCTGAGCCTGGTCTCCACGGCGGTGCGCTTCGACGCGCTCGACACCGCGTTGCGCGGGCTCAAGGAACTCGCCAGCGGTGCCGCGTCCATCGACGCCGACATCTACCTCAGCTGGGAGAAGCAGCCCGCGGACTTCGACGCGATGGCAGCGGAGCTGCACGAGGTCCTCGGTGCCTACACGTTGCCGAGCCAGGTGCACCGGATCACCGTCGCGGTCGCCGGTAGCGGCGGCGCGGTGATGCACCACCACTTCACCTTCCGTCCGTCGGCCACCGGCATGGTCGAGGAGCGACTGATCCGCGGCCTGCACCCGTACATCGCCCAGCGGATGCAGATGCAGCGGCTGCGCAAGTTCGACCTCACCCGGCTGCCGTCCTCCGACGACGAAGAGGTGTACCTGTTCCGCTGCGTCGCGAAGGAGAACCCGGCGGACGAACGCCTCATCGCGTTCGCGCAGGTACGCGACCTGGCCGCGCTGCGTGAGCAGGACGGCAGGCTGCTCGCGCTGCCGACCGCCGAGATCGCCATCGCGACCTGTCTCGACTCGATCCGCCGGGCGCAGTCGCTGCGGCCGTCGGCCAATCGGTTCAACACCAACCGCATCGTGATGTACATCTGGCCGCCGATCGACGTCACCCCGGCCGAGCTGGAAACGGTTGTCCGGCATGTGCGTCCGACCACCGCGGGCGCCGGGCTGGAGGAGATCCTGCTCATCGCCCGCCAGCGCGATCCGAAGACGGGCGAGCTCACCAAGGTGGCGCTGCGCATCGGCTTCGACTCCACCGAGGTGACCGTCGGCGAACGCTCCGAAGAGGTGGTCGAGCCGCTCGACGAGTACCGGCAGAAGGTGCTGCGCGCCAGCAGCCGCGGCACCGTGTACCCGTACGAGCTGACCGGTCAGCTCGGCGACTTCACCGAATACGACCTCGACACGAACCACGTGCTGGTGCCGGTCGATCGGCCCAAGGGACGCAACACCGCGGCGATCGTGGCGGGCGTGGTCAGCACGCCGACCGCGCAGTATCCCGAGGGTGTCACCCGAGTGATCTTGCTCGGCGATCCGACGAAATCGCTTGGCGCACTGTCGGAACCGGAATGCCGCCGGATCATCGCGGCCTTGGATCTGGCCGAGCAGATGCGGGTGCCGCTGGAGTGGTACGCGCTGTCCTCCGGCGCTCGGATCTCGATGGAGTCCGGCACCGAGAACATGGACTGGGTGGCGGCCGCGCTCAAGCGGATCGTCGAATTCACCCAGGACGGCAGCGAAATCAACATCGTGGTCGCGGGCATCAACGTCGGCGCGCAGCCGTACTGGAACGCCGAAGCGACGATGCTCATGCACACCAAGGGCATCCTGGTGATGACGCCGGACTCCGCGATGGTGCTCACCGGCAAGCAGGCGCTGGACTTCTCCGGTGGTGTCTCGGCCGAGGACAACTTCGGTATCGGCGGCTACGACCGGGTGATGGGCCCGAACGGCCAGGCGCAGTACTGGGCGCCGGATCTGGCCGCGGCGCGTGACGTGCTGATGTCGCACTACGACCACACCTACATCGCACCCGGCGAGCAGGGGCCGCGCCGGTCGCAGTCGAGCGATCCCATCGATCGCGACGTCTCCGACTTCCCGCATGCGCTGGCGGACAGCGACTTCCGGACCGTCGGCGAGATCTTCTCGGCCGCCGCCAACCCGGATCGCAAGAAGCCCTTCGACATTCGGTCCGTCATGCGGGCCGTCTCCGACCAGGACCACCCGGTGCTGGAGCGCTGGGCCGGCATGGCCGACGCCGAGACGGCCGTGGTGCAGGACGCGCACCTCGGCGGTATCCCGGTGTGCCTGCTCGGTATCGAGTCGCGGGGCGTGCCGCGGCGCGGGTTCCCGTCCACCGACGGGCCGGACACCTACACCGCGGGCACGCTGTTCCCGCAGTCGTCGAAGAAGGCCGCGCGGGCGATCAACGGGGCCAGCGGCAATCGGCCGCTGGTCGTGCTCGCCAACCTGTCCGGCTTCGACGGTTCACCGGAATCGATGAAGAAGCTGCAGCTGGAGTACGGCGCCGAGATCGGCCGTGCGATCGTGAACTTCCAAGGGCCCATTGTGTTCTGCGTGATCTCGCGGTATCACGGTGGCGCGTTCGTGGTGTTCTCGAAGCAGCTGAACCCGAATATGACCGTGCTCGCGCTGGAAGGTTCGTTCGCCTCCGTACTCGGTGGCGCGCCGGCCGCCGCGGTGGTGTTCGCGGGTGACGTCAACCGGCGTACCGCGGCCGATGCGCGGGTGCGGGACCTGGCGGCGCGGGCCGCGAACGCGTCCGGCACCGACCGGGCGACGCTGACCGCCGAGCTCGACGAGACTCGGTCGTCGGTTCGCACGGAGAAGCTCAGCGAGGTCGCCGCGGAATTCGACAAGGTGCACAACATCCACCGTGCGGTCGAGGTCGGTTCGGTCGACGCGGTGATCAGCGCCGCAGAGCTGCGGCCGCGGATCATCGAGGCGATCGAGGCGCGATTGCCCTGATGATCGTTTGAGTTCGTCGGCAACGGCGGGTCCGGCCTTCGGGTCAGACCCGCCGTTGCCGTTGTATGCGACGAAGCTCTCGGTGCTTTGCAGGGCGATGCGGACTACCGTCGAATTCAGCGAGAATCGGCATCCACCACAACAGTGGTGCAGCCGACTCCGGAGGGAGGATTCGCGACATGATGCCGCAAATTTCGAGCGTTATCGAGAGACGGCTCTTGGTCAATTACCGCGTCGAGCCCGAGGTTGCGGCACGCCTGCTACCGGCGCCGCTGCGACCACAGTTGGTCGGCGACTGGGCGGTTGCGGGGATCTGTCTCGTTCGGCTCGGTCAGGTCCGTCCGGTCGGGCTGCCCGGCTCGATCGGTGTGCGCAGTGAGAACGCGGCGCATCGGATCGCGGTCGAATGGGACGGTCCGGACGGGGTCGAGAAGGGCGTCTATATTCCGCAGCGGGACAGCGGATCATCGCTGAATGTGTTGCTCGGCGGACGCCTGTTCCCCGGCGTGCACAGTTTGGCTCGGTTCGACGTCAAGGAGAGTCAGCACGACCTGCACGTCGCATTCACGAGCCAGGACAACACAACCCAGGTCAGTGTGGATGTCCGCACGGTCGACGAGTTCGACGGCAGCGAGCTGTTCCCCGACCTGGCCACGGCCTCAGAGTTCTTCCGCCAGGGGTCGGTTGGCTTCTCCGCCAGCCGCGACGGCCACCGCCTCGACGGCCTCGAGCTGAACACAGCCAAATGGCAAGTGCGCCCGGCACATACCCACGCCGTCCAATCCACCTACTTCGAGGACCAGACCCGCTTCCCCAGCGGCAGTGCAACTCTCGACTGCACGCTGCTCATGCGCGACGTCCCGGCCACCTGGCGCGTCACCGCGCCGATGCAGATGCCTGCCATGGCCTGACCTCCCCCGCCGAGGCTCTCCCCGACCGGTAGCACCACAGATCCGCACTCTCACTCGGGACCTGCACTGGCTCTCGGGCCCTATTCCGCGCGCGGATCCCGAGTGAGGGTGCAGATTCCCTGCCGCTGCCGAGAGCCGAATCCTGTTGATAGACAACGGTGAAACGCACGTCTTCGCGACAGCTCCGGTCGGCGAATGCGATGGCCTCGCCGTCGATGCCGAAGGAGGCGTCTGGGTCGCGCTCGGCACCGGAAGTGCCGCAGCAAGATTCACGCCGGACGGGCGACTCGACACGCAGATCGACCTCCCCGATGGGTTCGTCTCCTCAGTCGCGTTCGACGGAAGCACCCTGCTGATCACCACCGCGGGCCGCCTGCTGAGCCACCCCGTCGGCATCACCGGCACCCCCGTGCCCGCAACCCCCATCCCACTCCCCTGACTACTCGGGCGCGATGCGGAAGTAGGACAGGTTGAAGTCGTGTTCCCACGTGGTGCCGTCGGCGGATTTCTCCCACGCGCCGGTGATCTGATTGCCGTCAGCACTGAAGGTGCCGGAATACCGTTGGGAGAAGCCGGGTTCCATGCGCCACATGCGTAAGGCGCTCTGGTCCAGGCTCATCCGGTAGGTACGGCTTACGCCACGGGAATCGTAGTAGTGCCGGACGAATTCGCCGTCCCGGCCGGGCTCGATGATGACGATCGAATCCGGCGCCATGGGATTGTCGACGGTCGACCGCTCGACAAGGAGCCGTTTGGTCTTCATCCATTCGAAGGTCGTCCTGCCGCTCCGGTCGGTGAGAGCCGGGGTGCCCGGACCGAAGAAGCCCGCTTCGAAGAAAGCTTCCGCCTCCCATCGACCCACGAGCGGTTCGAGGCGTTCGAGCGCGGTATCCCGATCGTCGGGGATGTCCGAAGGTTGTGCGGTCATCGCGATTCCTCCTGGTAGCCCCCACCCATGTGGACGCCGCGAACGACCCGAAATCATCGCTCGGCCACGCGTTGCCGCCTGCCATCATGGACGTTGACAAAGCGGAACATTGCTCCGTATATTAATTGGAACAGCGCTCCGCTTCACTGTATCCCTGCGGACGCTTGTGCATGCCTCGATAGAGGCCCTTGAAGGGAAACCACATCATGAGTGAATCCACTTATCCCGCTGATACTTTCGACTCCCCCACCCCTGTCCTCTCGGTCAGTCCAGTAGTGCTGGCAGCTCCCGGTCGCGCCGTCGACTTGCAGGTGCGCGTCTCCGCACCGATGACCGGCGGTGACCTGCCGATCATCCTGCTCTCGCACGGCCAGGGCCCATCGAACAACCTGTCCTCGCTGAACGGCTACGCTCCCCTCGTCAACTTCTGGGCGGCGCACGGTTTCGTCGTGATCCAGCCGACCCATCTCAGCTCCACGACGCTGAAGCTGGATCCCAATACCCCTGGGGCGCCGCTGTATTGGCGATCGCGCGCCGAGGACATGCACCGCATCCTCGATCAGCTCGACGTGCTAGAGGCCGCCGTCCCAGCACTTCACGGACGCTTGGACCGCAGCAAGGTGGCCGTGGCCGGGCACTCGATGGGCGGTCACACCGCGAGCCTGCTGCTCGGCGCGCGGCTCATCGATCCGGCGGACGGAACCGAAGTCGACCTGACCGAGCCGCGGATCACGGCGGGTGTGCTGCTTGCCGCGCCCGGCCGAGGCGGCGATGCCCTCACCGAAACCGTGGCCAAGAACTACCCCTTCCTCACGACCACCGACTTCTCCCAGATGACGACACCGACTCTGGTGGTCGCCGGGGAGAAGGACGCCTCGGCCCACCTGACGGTCGCGGGCCCGGACTGGCACACCGATCCGTACTTCCTCGCCCCCGGCCCCAAGTCCCTGCTCACCCTGTTCGACGCGGAGCACGGGCTCGGCGGCATCTCGGGATACGACGTCGCCGAGACCACCGACGAGAATCCCGAGCGTGTCGCCGCGGTCCAGCGGCTCACCGCGGCCTACCTCCGCGCCGAGTTCTCCCCGGGCGATACCGCGTGGCGGGCGGCGTCTGACGCGCTGACCGGCGGCCCGGACCCACTCGGCCGGGTCGAATCGAAGTAAGCCGAACAAGCATCCGCCGAACCGGGCGAAACACGGTGCGATGCATGCTGATCCGATTATGTCGGTAGGTGGCGTTAACCTGCTGACATGGTCGGAACGGACTCGGCACTGCGCCGACTGATGCGCGAAACCGGCAAGCTGCTGCAGCCGTACGGCTTCGACGGCTCGGAAGACACGTGGGTGCGCGTCATGCCCGACGGCGTGGCGTCCGTCGGACGCACCCGGACGCTGCGCACCTGGACCGACGGGCAGCAGGTGCTCAGATTCGGGCTGTGCCTGAGCGCGACACCGACGGCCTGGTGGGAGTTCCACAACTGGCGTAATGCGCAGCTCGGTCGCCCGCCCGTGCCGATCGAGCAGGCGAGCGGCCCCGGCCTGATCAACGACCAGGGCATGCCGGAGAACCTGACCGAATTGTGGTCGCTGGGAGTCGATCCGTCCCAGCCGGGACGACACGCGCTGCAGGCCGATATCGACACCATCCGCGCCGAGCTACCCAAGCGCGTGCACGCCTACGCGCGCCGCGCGCTTCGACTGCTGGAACCCGACCGATACCTCGATGAGCTGGTGGCCGACCCGAACCCGCAGTACGCGACCTGGGAGGCGATCGTCGTCCTGCTCGCCGACCGCGGACCGGGCCCGGAATTGGACGAGGCGGTCAGCCGACTACGCGCATGTCTCCCGGATCAGGACGCGCCGATCGACGCGGAGAACCTCATCGCCTACGCACAGGGCCGCGCGGCTCTGGTGTGAGATAGTCGGCCCCGCCCTTGCCAAAGCGGTTGCCAGAACTTCGCGTTCGGCGGCGGTAGTCCCCTTCCCGCTCTCAACATATATCGCACCAGGGGGCTTGTCGCAAGACCCGGGTGATGCTGCAGAATCGCTGACCTGAGCAAGAACGCGGCAAGTAGGAGTGGTGAGTGACCGACATCGACGTAATCATCGTGGGCGCGGGCCCGAGTGGCCTGATGCTGGCCGGTGAGCTACGCCTGGCCGGAGTCCGATCGCTGGTGCTGGAGCGGCAGCCGGAGCCGCGAGACACCCCGAAGGCCAGCGGTATCGGCGGGCGGATCCTGGACCTGCTGCGCTACCGAGGGATCCTGGATCGATTCGAAGCGGCCAGCAGCGATCCGCACGTGGCTCCCCGATTCCCGTTCGGCAATATCTATTTGGACTTCACCCACGTGGCAGATCCGCCGATGCGGGCGTTGCCACTCCCCCAACGGGACGTCGAACGGCTGCTCGACGAACACGCCCGCGAACTCGGCGCGGAGATCCGTCGCGGCCACGAGGTGGTCGGGATAAGCCAAGACGACGCCACCGTGACCGCGCAGGTGCGTGGGCCGGACGGGACCTACCAGCTGACCGCCCGATACCTGGTCGGCTGCGACGGCGGGCGCAGCCGGGTTCGCGACCTCGCCGGCTTCGAGTTCCCTGGCATCACCTATCCGGAGGTCAACCGGCTGGCCCAGGTGACCGTGCCCGACTCGGTGACTGTGCTCGACAACGGCGACATCGAGGTCCCCGGGCTGGGCCGGATCCATGCCGGTTTCACCCGAACCGACAATGGCGTGTTCGCGTTCGCGGTCATGGACGGGGTCTGGTCCATGCAGACCACCGAAGACGAGTCCATCGAATACGACGACGACGACGAGCCACTGACCCTGACCGAGCTGGCGGCCAGTGCTCGCCGGGTGCTCGGCGCGGAACTCCCACTGGGCGAACCTATTCGGCTATCGCGCTACACCTTCAAGGATCGGCAGCTCGAACGGTACCGGGACGGGCGGATCATGCTGGCCGGCGATGCGGCGCACCTGTTCCCCGCGACCGGCACCGCGCTCAATGTCGGCATGCTCGACACGGTCAACCTGGCCTGGAAGCTCGGGGCCGACATCCAGGGCTGGGCGCCCGCCGGGCTGCTGGACACCTATCACGACGAACGGCACTTCGCCGGCGCCCGCGCGCTGATCCAGACCCGGGCCCAGGTGGCCCTGCGGCGCGGCGACGACCTGGCCTCCGACGCACTGCGGCAGGTCTTCCAAGAACTGGTCACCGACGAACCCGCACTGCGTCGCATGGGCGCTCTTGTCGGCCACGCGGATATCCGCTACCCGATGGCCGGGTCCGACCATCACACCTTGATCGGCGCCTTCGCACCCGACCTCACGCTGCACACCGATGACGGCACAACCAGTGTCGCGGAACTCATGCAGACGGCGCGGCCTGTCTTCCTCGATCTCGCCGATCGCCCGGAGCTGCGCGAGGTTGCCCGAGAATGGGCGCACCGCATCGACATTCGCCAAGGGAAGACCGACGATCGACCGGCCGATGCGGTATTGATCCGTCCGGACGCCCACATCGCTTGGGCCGCAACCATCGACGAATCCGCCGAGAGCGCCGCGCGCACGTTGCGCGAGGCGCTCGCTCGCTGGTTCGGCGCGTAGGACACCAGTCGCGGCCGCCTCGGAGTACCTCTCACGGCGGCCGCGGTTGGCGCGCAGACGATTCGGCGAACCGCTGCAGGTTGACTGCTTCGAGCAGGTTGCGCGGCTATCACCCGTTACCGAGTTGGCGTGTCCGCGATCGATCATGTCCACCCTGGCTCAGGCGCAGCCTCGAGTGCCCGTCCGATCCGAGTCAGCACGTCGATCTGTGCGGCGTTGTAGAGGTCGTTCACGGCGAATTCGACTGCCGCCCAGGCGTACTGCGCACCGCGGGGTGCGTCGGCATAGGGGGTCAGCAGTCCCGGATTCCCGGTGAACATGGCCCGAACCTGGGGCGCCATCCGCTCGGCCAGGTCGTGCCGGGTCTGCTCGTCGGCGTCCGCGGGCAGCCGATCGAACTCGGCCATCGGGGGTTCGGCGTGATATCCCTGCAGCATCTCGATGTAGGCGTCGATCCCCGCAGGCCCGAGCACCCGGGCGAGCACGACGACGAACGCGCGGTCGGCATCGGAAAGGTCCACGTGCGCAGCTGCTTTCGCCAGCTCGGGCGGCAGGTCGGTCGGCGCGGGTCGGCGCAGGGTGAGCGCGAGCTCGGCCCGAATCCGTTGCAGGCGTTCGACGGTCGCGGCCAACTCGGCATCCAAAGCCCGTAACGCCTGTTCGGGATGTTCGGCGGCGGTGCCCATCTCGGCGATCTGCGCCAGCGAGAACCCGAGGTCGGCCAGCCGCTTGATCCGCGACAGCCGCACCAGATGCGCGACGCCGTAACTCTTGTACCCGTTGGACCGCCGCTCGGGCTCGTCGAGCAGGCCCACCTCGTGATAGTGCCGCACCGCCCGCACAGTCGTGCCCGCGAGCTCAGCGAGCTGACGGGTGCTCCACGCCACGACCGCCCTCCTCCGGGATCGACGCTGCCGACAGGAGTGCGTCGACATCCAACCCAGTCAAAACTATGCCGCTGCGGCATAGTCAAGCCAACAGTCATGAGCAACGTCACCGTGAGCGCGGTGTTCGCGGACCACCCCCGCCTCGCCGAGTTCCTCGCACTGGCAGCAACGACCGCGTCCGGGCCGCCACCGGAAATCGCGAAGCGGAGGAATCGATACCTGCATCGCCTCCGCCACGGCGTTGATCACCACGGGCGTACGGGTACCGACCTATTTGGCGTCGAAGTAGCACTCCACCACGGCTGTCGCGAACGGGAACCGCACCGGCATGGGGCCGAAAGTGATGCGGCCGGCCGCGTCCGCCGCGTTGGTGATCATTTCGGCGACGGTCGCGGCCTCGTCGGCGGGGCAGTGCACGATTACCTCGTCGTGTTGGAAGAAGACCAGTTCGGCGCGGAGGCCGGCGTGGCTCATCGCGTGGCGTAGGCCCGCCAGCACCAGCAGGGCCCAGTCGGCGGCGCTGCCCTGGACCACGAAATTGCAGGTGAAGCGCCCTCGGGCACGGGCCGCGGCCGAGCTGCCGTATCCGTTGACCTGCTCTTGCGACAGTTCCGCTTGCTCAGGCGAGGTGACAGAAGCCGGTGGGCAGGTGCGGCCCAGCCAGGTGCGCACCAGGCGACCCTGTTCGCCGGCGCGCGCCGCGTCGTCGACATAGGCCATCGCGACGGGATAGCGGCGGCGGAGTTCGGCCATGTGGGTGAGCGCATCGCCGGAGGTTTGGCCGTAAATAGCGCCCAGCAGAGCGATTTTGGCTTGGGCGCGGTCGCCGCCGAAGGCGCGGGCGGCCAGATCCGCGTAGAGGTCTTCGCCGCGACCGGCGACCTCCATCAGTCCTGGATCACGGGAGACCGCGGCCAGTATCCGCGGCTCCATCTGGGCGGCGTCGGCCACCACCAGGGACCAGCCGGGGTCCGCGCGGATCGCCTGCCGGATCACCTTCGGGATCTGCAGGGCGCCACCGCCGTTGGTGGTCCAGCGGCCGGAAACCGTTCCGCCGGGCAGGTATTCGGGACGAAAGCGGCCCTCGTGCACCCATTGTTCGAGCCAGGCCCAGCCGTTGGCGGTGTGCAGGCGGTAGAGCGATTTGTATTCCAGCAGGGGCGCGACCGCGGGGTGATCGATCTGCTGAAGTTCCCATTTTCTGGTGGAGGACAACAAGATTCCGGCGCGGGCGAAGGCTTTGATGATGTCGTTGGGCAGGTCCGGTCGGACGCGCACGCCGCCGAAGGCACGCGATACCTGGTCGGCCAATTCCGCCATCTTGCGCGGCTCCAGTCCGCTCGGGAAGCGTTCGCCGAGTAGCTTGTCCAGCAACTCGCGGTGCACGTCTGCGCGCCAAGGGATTCCGGTGCGGGACATCTCCGTGGCCACCAGCATGCCCGCCGATTCGGCGGCGACGAGCAGCCGCATTCGGTCCGGATGTTCGGCCTGCGCGGTGCGGGCGATCTGTCCCGCGTAAACCTCCAGTAGGGCGGTGAATTCGTCCGTGCCGGGCGGCAGTGGCACCGGGCCCGACTCGAACAGCGACGGCTGAGTCTCGGCGGCCCGCGCGGGCGCGTCCGGCGGGACGGGCAGGTTGTGCAGTCGCGCCCAGGCCGCCGCCAGCGAGCGAGCCTGACCGGACTGCCCCTCCTCGTGTCCGATCAGCAGCGCCTCCGCGGCCTGCACGTCATAGCAGCGCTCGACCCGCACCCCCGCCGTCAGCAGCGATCGGTAGATCTCCGCCGTGGATCGCCACACCCACCGCTCGACCTCCGGACGCGACCGCACCGCCTCGGCGAGCGACGGCTCGCGGACCACCGGACCCGCCGGTCGACCCTCCTGGTCGAGCGGACACAGACGCGCACCCCCACCGTCCGTCTCGGCCACCGCCCATCTCATGCCCCGGAGTCTTGCACCGGGCACCGACATCCTCGTCGATGGCCGACCACAGCGCGAGAGTCGCGGTGCGGATCACCGGACCGGGCGTGGCCGGTGGCCGGGCTACCGCGACCAGCACCCGGCCCTCGGATCAGCCCGAGAGGTCCGCGGTCTCAGACGCTCATCGCGGGTTCTTGGGCCAGGGGGTCCGGTAGGGCGTCGGCGTGGATGACGTGTAGGTTGCTGACGGCTCGGGTCAGGGCGACGTAAAGCCGTTGCAGGCCTCGTTCTTCCGATTCGGCGATGCGGGACGGTTCGACAACCAGGACCGTGTCGAATTCCAGGCCTTTGGCGAGGGTGACCGGGATCAGGGTCAGGCGTGCGGAGTCGGTGCTCGGTTCGTTGACGCCGAGGACAGTGTGCGGCAATCCGTTGACGGAGAGGGCTTCCCGCAGGTCTGGCAGGTCGGCGTCGGCGGCGATGAGACCAACGGATCCTTCGTTGGCCAGTGCGGTGGTGCATGCCGCGAGGATTGTGCCGGTTAGGTCTTGTGGTGTGACCCTGGTGATTTGGAGGGCATCGGCGGACTGGCGGTATGCGGCTGGGCCGCGTAGATCAGGGGCGATGTGTGGGAGTAGGCGGGCGGCGTAGTCGATGACCTGGGCGGGGACTCGGTAGCCGCGGGTCAGTTCTTCGATATGGCCGTCCGGTTTGGCGAGGTGGGTGAGGACGGCGGCCCAGTCGGTGGCGGCGGAGGGGCTGGTGGCTTGGGCCAGATCGCCGAGGACGGTGCAGGCGCCTGCGACGCGGCGGCCGATGGCTCGGATTTGCATGGGGCTGAGGTCTTGGGCTTCGTCTACGACGATGTGGCCGAGTTTCGCGGGGCGTTCGATCAGCGCCGACGCCTCGTCGATCAGCGCCAGGTCGGGACCGGTCCAGGTCATGGATTTCAGGCTGCGCGGGCGCGGGGTGCGCAGGATGGCGTGCTGCTCGTCGGTGTCGAGGAGGCCGTCGGCTGCGGCGGCGAGGTGCTCGGCATCGGTAAGGAGTTCGAAAACTATTCGGGTGGAATCGGTTTCAGGCCACATCTGCTGCACGGCGCGGACAATCGCCCTGTTGCGACAGAGCTGCGCAAGTGTGCTCGTGGTGCTCGGATGCCCAGCCCGTTCCATCTGGCGCAGGACAAGCAGGGCCAGGCGCTGGCCGAGCAGTGCGATGCCGCTGCTGTAGTCGGTGCCGCGGTTACGGACCTCGGCGAGTTCCTCGGCGAGCTCGTCGGAATACAGGTGCCAGGTGCGTTGTAGGTACTTGACCTGCACCGACTCATCGAGCGGCCGGATGCGCGACCACAGGTGGCGCCGAATGACTTCGGCCATCCGGGCGTCGCCTTTGATGCGCTCGATGTGCGGATCGTCGGCTCGCGTGACGGTAACGCCGGAGTTGGTGAGCTCATCGATGGTGGTTTGCAAGACCTCGACTTCGCCGAGGGCGGGCAGGACGTTGCGGACATACGCGAGGAAGGCCCGGTTCGGTCCGATGACGGCGACCCCGCCCTCCCGCTGCAACCGCTCCCGCTCGGTGAACAGCAGATAGGCCAGCCGGTGCAGGCCGACGGCGGTTTTTCCGGTGCCGGGCGCGCCCTGAATACACAGCGTGCGTCCCAGCGGAGAACGCACCAGGCTCATCTGCTCGGGTTGGATCGTGGCCACGATGTCGCGCATCGGCCCCTTGCGCGGCCGTTCGATTTCCGCGGCCAGCAGATCACTTCCGTCAGCCTGCGCGAACCGCGAGTCCAGCGATTCGTCTTCGAAGGCGGTCAACCCGCCGTGCTGATCGAAGCCGAACCGGCGACGAACTCGAACCTGCATCGAGTCTTGACGACTGGCTTCGTAGAAGGCACGCGAGAGCGGGGCACGCCAGTCGATGACCATGAGCTCGCCCGCCTCGTCGCTGACACCGCGGCGGCCGATATAGACTCGATCACTGTCCGGAGCCGCCGAAGGTGCACCAACACTTCGGATTTCGTCGTAAACGTCACCCAGCGGGAAGTCCAGACGTCCGAAGAACAACGGCACATCGTCGAGATCGGACAGCTCCTCGATCTGCTTCTTATGGAACTGCCGCGCCGCGAAATTCTGCATCTTGTCGAAGACATCGCCCGTACCCCTACCCGTGGCGAGCGCGGTGACGGCCTCTTCGCGCATGCGCGCAAGCGCCGCGCGGCAGGTACTCAGATAGTCGCGTTCGACGCGAATCTCGGGCTCGACCTGGTCGTATCCAGCATTGCGCATGGTCGCGACAACTCCCCACCTCGAATCGCATATAACTTAACTCGGTCAAGTATATGACCAAGACAATTTGTATACCAAATAAGTTTTGACTACCCTGGGTCTATGGAGGAACCCGGGCTACGCGAGCGCAAGAAGCGCCGCACTCGTGAGGCGATTGCGGAGGCCGCCTTCGCCCTGTTCCAGGAATCCGGGTTCGACGGCGTCTCGGTCGCCGACATCGCCGCTGCCGCCGAGGTTTCCAAGCCGACCCTGTTCGCCTACTTCCCGACCAAGGAAGATCTCGTCCTGCGCCGATTCATCAACGGGGGCAGGGGTTCTGCGCTCGTCGTGCGCGAACGCCCCTCCGGCACATCGGCATTGAGCGCGCTACGGCAGCACTTTCTGGACCGGCTCGCCGAGCGTGATCCGCTCACCGGCCTCAACGACACCCCGGCGGCGATCACCTTCCATAACCTGCTGTATTCGACGCCCGCCCTGATGGCCCATCTGGCCGGCTTCATGCTCGACCAGGAGCAAGACCTGGCCGACGAACTGCTCGCGTCCGGTCAGCCGAGCGACGAGTTCACCGCACACCTGGTGGCCGGGCAGATCTTCAGCACGCAGCGAATCCTCACGTACTACAACGCCATGGCGATCCGTTCCGGCCGCAGCGCCGACGATATCTATCCCACAGCGGTCACCCGCGCCGAGACCGCCTTCGGCCTGCTGGAGAGCCAGACGTTCACCGACTGAACGTGCTATCCGGCGTGGGTGGCGAACAGCTCGTCGACGAGTCGGCGTGCGTACTGGGCAGTCAGATCGTTGGGGCGAAAGAGTATGCGGTACATCATCGGAGCGACCACCCGGTCCAGGATGTCTTCGGCGTCCGGTGCGGATTCGCCGCGAAGCTCGGCGCGGGCAACGATAGCGTTGATCTGTTCGGCGGCGTAATCCGAGCACTGTCCAGCGTTCGCTCCGTCGGGATCGCCGAGCAGGGCGTCGCGAATGTAGGCACGGCCCGGCGGTGAGTTCATTTCGTCCAGGAACTGCTCGGCCCAGGCGGTCAGGTCCGCGGCCAGGGTGCCGCGGTCTTCGGGTTCGGTTTCCGGTCGGAGGCGTTCGACCGCGACGTCGGAGAGCAGCTCGCGCAGGTCACCCCATCGGCGGTAGATCGTCGACGGGGTGACGCCGGCGCGGGTGGCAATCAGTGGGACGGTGAGCGCGTCGCGGCCGACTTCGGCCATCAGTTCCTGCGTGGCCGTGTGGACCGCCTGCTGGACGCGGGTGCTCCGCCCGCCAGGACGGACCATCGGTTTGCGACTCATCCTGTCACCTTAAAGCGGGTCATACAGCCGCGAAGACGGGTTCCGCCGCAGATTCCTCGTAGGCGCGACCGACTTGCAACAGCGCGGCGTCGCCGAAGGGGTGTCCGAGCAGTTGCATGCCGATCGGCAGTCCGGTGCGGTCGTGGCCGACCGGCAATGACAGCGCGGGGATGCCGGTGATGTTGGCCGGCGCGGCAAGTCGGACGTAGGCGTCGGCGACCGCCTCGGTGGTGCCGTCGGACCAAGTCACTGTTTCCTGGCCGACCGGTACCGCCGCCATCGGAACCGCCGGTGCCGCAATCACATCCACCTCTTCCAACACGTTTGCCCAGGCGCGGCGCATCATGGTTCGCGCGCGTTGGGCGCGTAAGTAGTCGCCCGCAGACAGCAGCTCACCGGCTTCCAAGAGGACGCGGATATCGTCGCCGTATTGCTCGCCGGTCGTGCGCAGGGTTTGCTCGTGATAGGCGCTGGCTTCCGGAACCATCAGGCCCCATTGGATGGCCTTGATGTAACGGGTCATAGGGATTTCGATGTCGACGAGTTGCGCACCGATGTCTCGCAGGTGCTCGATGCCGCGCCGGACCGCGGCCTCGACCTCTGGATCGATGTGGTCGAAGTAGTAGTTCGTCGGGATGCCGACCCGCAATCGGGTCAGGTCGGCCGGGGCTTCCTCGGCGGGCGTCGGGACCGATGCCGGATCGCGAGAGTCATAGCCGGACAACACATTCAGCACCAGGGCGGCATCGGCGACGGTGCGCGTGATCGGGCCGACGTGGTCCAGCGACCACGAGAGCGGGACCACGCCGTGCCGGGAGATCCGGCCGTAGGTCGGCTTGAGTCCGACGACGCCGTTGAGTGCCGCGGGTACCCGGATCGACCCGCCGGTGTCCGTGCCCACCGCGAACGTCGCCGCGCCCGCAGCGACGGCGACAGCGGATCCGCCGCTCGATCCGCCGGCGACCCGCGTGGGATTCCTGGCGTTGCGGGTCTGCGGGGTGATCAGGCCGTAGGCGAATTCATGCGTATGCGTCTTGCCGAGCAGGACCGCGCCGGCGGCGTCCAAGCGAGCGGCCACAGCGCTGTCGGACTCGGCGCGATGCCCGGCGCGGACTCGTGAGCTGGCCGTGGTCGCGAGACCGGCGACATCGATCAAGTCCTTGAGTCCCATGGGGATTCCGTGCAGCGGGCCTCGGGAACGTCCGCCGGCAATCTCGTGCTCGGCTTCGCGCGCCGCGTGCCGGGCTCGCTCCGCGGTCACGGTGACGTAGGCGCCCAATCGTGGTTGCACCTGTTCGACGCGATCGAGCACCGAGTCGACCAGTTCGACCGGCGATACCTCCCCAGCCCGGATCGCCTGGGCCGCAGCAGTTGTCGTCAGCTCATACGGTTTCATCGTGATCTTCCTTCGCGCGGTAGACGGCAGCGGGCGCGGCGTCGGCGAAGTCGAGCTCGCGCAGGATCGCGACGACGGAGTGGATGTGCTCGGCGGTCGTCGCCAGACCGGCGTGGCGTTCGACCGGCAACTCCAGGCCAGCGCGGGCGGCCCAGTGTGCCGCGTCGGATGCGGTGAGCGGACGTGTGGACATGGAACCCCTCGACGATCGTTAAACGCGAACGGTTTGCGTTAACGTCAGAGTAGGGGCTACCGTTCCCTAACGCAAACCAGTTGCTTTTACCGCAGTCGAAGGAGTCACTCATGACCACATCCCCCTCCTGGACTGTCGGCAACCTCACCATCCATCGCATCGACGAGATCGCACTGCCGCGACCCACCGGCGCCTGGCTGCTCCCGGCGGCCACGCCCGAGCTGGTCGCCGAAAACGCTTGGCTGCAACCGCATTTCGCTGACAACGACGGCACCCTGAATCTGAACAGTCACACCTTCGCCGTGACAATCGATGGGTTGCGCGTACTGGTCGACACCGGCATCGGCAACGGCAAAACGCGCGCGAACCCGGCCTGGGACAACCTCGACACCGATTACCTACAGCGCCTCGACGCGGCCGGATACTCGCCGGAATCCATCGATCTCGTCGTGCTCACGCACCTGCACACCGACCACGTCGGCTGGAACACCCAGCGGCACAACGACAAATGGCTCCCCACCTTCCCCAACGCCCGCTACCTCACCTCGCGCACCGAATGGGAATTCTGGGCCGACTACGAGATGGACGAGCCGCGACAGCAGATGTTCGACGATTCCATCCACCCGATCAACGACGCGGGGCTCCTCGACATCCTGAACGTCCCCGATTCAGGCCTGGACGTAACCCCCGGACTGCGCCTATTCCCCACCCCTGGCCACACACCCGGACACCTCGCCGTCCAACTCGGCGACGCCGCACTGATCACCGGCGACTGCATCCACCATCCGGTCCAATTCGCCGACCCCACCATTGGTAGCTGCGTCGACATCGACCCGCGCCGAGCCGAAACCTCTCGCCGCGCCCTGCTCGAATCCCTCACCGGCACAAGAACTCTTCTGCTCGGCACCCATTTCCCGCCACCCACCACGGGTTTCGTCGTCGGTGACGAAGGTAGCTACCGACTCGTCTCGGCCTGAGCGCTCGAACGCAGTCCGTCCAGACGCGACAGGACTCCCCGAACCCTGTGTCGCAGCGGTGGTTTCAATAACTCTCACTGACCCGATCGGGATCCGGTGGATGGTGGCGGTTCGCGGTGTTCGTCCGCCACCATCGCGCCTCGGGGTCCCGCAGCCTTGGACGAACGATCAGTGCCGGCAGAGCCATTCGGTGCCGTAGTGCGCGGCGTTGTCGCCGGTGAGGTGGACCCAGCGGCCGTCACCTTCGCAGGGCGCGCCCTCGACCCTGTCCTGCGGAGTAGTCGAGGTGGTCTCGACCGGTGGCGGGGTGGTTTCGGGGCCGGCACCATGGTTCGGGTTGGTGCAGATCGTGCCTTCGCACGGCACCCAGGTGCCGTCGCCGTTGGGGTTTTGGATGGCGTTGGGGCCGATGTAGCTGCCCAGCGGGCAACCCGGATCCTGGTTCTTGGCGCAGTATTCCGGGCTCAGGTTGTTGTTGGTGGAGCCGTCGGCGCCGCGCTGCTGCGGGCTGGTGGGCGGCGGCGCCACCGTCGTGGTGATGGGGATGGTGGTCGGTGCCACCGAGGTAGTGGTCGCCTTCGATGTGGTGGTGCTCGGTGCCGGTGTCGAGTTGTCCGAACAGGCCGCCGCACCCCAGATGGCGACCATCCCGACCAGGACTGTCAGTACACGTTTCATCGTTCCCGCCTCTCTCGAAAAACCACGAACCCTTGCCGGTCGCTGGTGTCGCCGGGCGATCAGCGGATGCAATCGCGCAGACAAGTCTCCAGGTGGACGTGCCTGCCAGAACGAACCGCCAGCCCACAACGGTGTGTCCGGCTTCTGATGAAGCGAGTTGAGCGATCAGCTGGCCCAACTCGCCGATCTGCGGGTCGACGACTCCCGCACCGAGTCCGGGAGCGTGCTCATAGTGACGAATTCGACCGAGCCGAACTCGAATTCGGCTCGGTCGATGTCGTCGCGAAGGGCGGAACGGAGCACAACCGGTTGGGTGCGCCGGTTACTTTGTGCGAGAGCGGTATTCGTGCCATCGGTCCACCGCGGTTTGCACGGCTCCCTCGTCTTCGGTCGCATGGGCTCCGGAAGCGCCTGCTGCTCCCAGCACCACCCCGTCCTCGGTAATCAGGATCCCACCTGCGAACGGAACGAAGTCACCGCCGTTGAGGTGTTGGATGCTGTCGACGATCGCGCCGGGCAAAGCGAGCTGGCCCGACGGTTGCAACGTCAGCAATGTGGTGCGCGCCTTGGCCACGGCGATCCGGCTGGTCATCGGCATGCCACCGTCGGCGCGACGTAAGACGATCACTGCGCCGCTCACGTCGAGCACGGCCACCGCCAGCGGTGGATAGCCGCGCTCGGCACCGACCGCCAGCGCGGACGCCACCAACCAGTCGGCGTCCGCCAAGGTCAGTCCCGGCAGTCGAGGAGTCTCGCTCATGCGATCGAATCTAGCGGAGCAGACCCCGCTGCCGACTTTCTGCAGATAGACCCCATGGAATGACGCTCTGGTGGGGCCAGCACGAACGGAAAGTAGGGTGCCTGCCGGATGGGAGAGAACCCCGGCTGCTCATAGCGTGAACCGAGTCCACAACAGAAGGGAATCACCTTGCGCATCAGGGTTTGGGATCGATCGTTGGCCACCGTGGCGGTGACCGGAGCATTGGTCGCCCTCATGGCCACGTCGTGCAGTTCCACCGGAACCGCGCCGGCCGAGCCCACCGCCGATAGCGGACGGGCGAAAATCACTGAGGCCCTGAACAATCTGATCTCGGTGGACCATCTGCCCGGTGCGCAAATCGTGGTCACCGATCACGGCCGGGTGTGGAGTGCGACCGCCGGAGCAGGCAACGTCGAACAGGGCACACCATTTCCGGAGAATTCTCGAGTCCGGATCGCCAGCAACACAAAGACATTCGTGTCGACGGTCATGCTGCAACTGGTAGCCGAGAGCAAGGTCGAATTGGATGCGCCGGTGGAACGGTATCTACCGGGCTTTGTGCACGGGCCGGGCATCGACGGGAACCGAATCACCATCCGGAACCTGTTGCAGCACACCAGCGGACTCCCCGAATACGCGGCGGAGTTCGGAACGACGCCCAAACCCGGGCAGATCGAGACCCACGACGAGCAAGTACGTTGGGGCAGAACGGATATGACCGAAGTCGTCCGCAACATCCTCACCACACCCGCTGATTTCGAACCCGGCGCACGGTGGGCCTATTCCAACACCAACTATGCCATCGCGGCCATGGTGATCGAAAAGATCACCGCAAGCACGATCGGCGCGCAAATCACTCACCGCATCATCGAGCCCCTCGGCCTATCCGACACCTACTACCCTGCCCCGGATGAAACCGACATTCGCGGCCCGCACCCCTTGGGCTACACCGAAATCGACGGCAAACTGATCGACTACACCAGCCAGAACGTCACCTCGGCAGGCGCAGCGGGAGCGATCGTCTCGACCGGCGCAGACCTCAACCGTTTCTTCACCGCGCTCCTCGACGGAACCCTGCTGCCACCAGCTCAACTGGCCGAAATGAAAACTACCGTCCCCCTGAGCATTTCGGGCCCACCCGTCGGCTACGGCCTAGGCCTTATCTCTCAGCAACTCTCCTGCGGCAAAGACAGCTGGGGCCACGGCGGCGACATCGACGGCTTCGAAACCCGCAGCGGCGTAACCGCCGACGGCCGCTCGGTCACCGTGATCACCAACCAGGTCCCCACCACCCCGGAACCCACCGACCACATCAACCAACTCGTCGACACCGCCCTCTGCCCCACCCCCTGACAACCGCGGCGGGCAGTAGTTGTCGGTGCCGCAGTGCATGATCTGGCCCATGAGCTTCGACATGCTGGTCTGGGAAGGCGAACGGCCGGACAACGACGCTGACCTGCACAACGTGCTGGACAGCTTGTCCAGATATCGGGAAGGGCGAGTTGTCCGGAACGAGCGGCCCGATCCGCCGAGCCCGAAGATCGCGGACTTCGTGCAGGCCCTGCTGCGGCGCTGGCGGGACTGCGGCGAGGAGGGTAGTCCTTGGTCCTGCGGCGGGACCGGAGACGCGGACGGCTCGTCCCTGAATATCTACATCCGCTGGGGCAGGGAAGACGAGGTCGCACCCTTCGTGGCCGGCCTGGCGAAGGTGCACGGCCTCGTCTGCTATGACCAGCAACAGGGCTGCTTACGGCCGTAGCCCGGGGATCAACTCGCGAACAGGGTTGATCCCCAGTAGTCGTCTGCCCCGAGCCCCGGCGGGACCGCGAAGACCGCTGAGCCAACGTGTTTGATGTATTCGTTCAGGGCGTCGTTGCGGGCGAGGTTCTCCTGCATCGGGACGAACTGGGTGAGCGGGTTGCGGCAGTAGGCGATGAAGAAGAGGCCGGCGTCGAGGTGGCCGAAACCGTCGGAGCCGTCGGTGAAGTTGTAGCCGCGGCGCAGGATCTGGATGCCGCCGAGTTCTTCGGCGGACGCCAAGCGCACGTGGGCGTTCTTGTCGACCAATGGTCCGGACGGTCCGGCCGACTGCAGATCGAGTTCGTCGAACTCGTCCTTGGCGCCCATGGGCGCTCCGGTGCCCTTGGTGCGGCCGATGACTCGCTCCTGCTCGTGCAGCGTGGTGCGATCCCACGGCTCGATCAGCATGCGGATCCGGCGGGTCACCAGATACGAGCCACCCGCCATCCAGGCCTGGTCGTCGCCGCGATCGACCCAGACGAACTTGTCGACGGTGTCGTGTTCCTCGGCCTTGATGTTTCGCGTTCCGTCCTTGAACCCGAGCAGGTTTCGCGCCGTCACCTGACTGGTGGAGGTCGAGGACGTACGACCGAACCCGAGTTGCGACCAGCGCACCGACACCGCGCCGAACCCGACGCGCGCGAGGTTGCGGATGGCGTGCACCGCGACCTGCGGGTCGTCCGCACACGCCTGGATGGCGATTTCGCCACCGCTGCGGGCCGGGTCGAGCGCGTCGCCGGTGAACTTCGGCAAATCGGTGAGCGCCTTCGGTTTACGCGACGCGATGCCGAACCGGTCGACGCCGTCAGCGGTGGTGAACAGCGACGGACCGAACCCGATCGTCAGCGTGAGCCGCGACGGCGACAGATCCAGCGCCTCACCGGTATCGGTCGGCGGTTTGTACGTGCCGGCACCGATGGCACCGTTGGGCGCGGCCTCGTGACCCGAGGTCATCCGCTCCGCCATCAGCGTCCAGGTCTTGAGCAGATCGACCAGCTCGGCACGCGATCGAGTGTGCACGTCGAACACCGCGAAATGCAGTCGGTCCTGCGCGGGGGTGACGATGCCCGCCTGGTTGACGGCGCGGAACGGCACCACTGCGGAAGCGGCCGCCGCCGAGGCCGGGCTGGACATCCGCCCGGCCAGCACCCCGGCCCCGGCCGCCGCGACACCGATACCCGCTGACCCGATCAGGCCGCGGCGCGAGATGCCGCCGCGACCTGCGGTCTCACGATCCCGCGACAACGCCCTGCACCTGACTCACCACCGCGGACAACGCATCGATCTGGCGCGCGAGCGCGGCGCGCTGATCGTTGCTGACCGTCTCATAACTGACATGACCGTCGCCCTTCCGGTACTTGGCCAGCTCGCTGTCGAGCTCGGCGAAGCGCCGGTCGATCTGCTTGCCCAGATCGGCGTTGCGCTCGTCGAGGATCGGCCGCAGGCTCGCGATCGCCGCCTGGGAACCGTCGACGTTGGCCTGGAAGTCCCACAGGTCGGTGTGCGAGAACGTGTCCTCTTCACCGGTGATCTTGGTGCGTGCGATCTCATCGAGCAGACCCTGCGCACCGCCGGCCACCTGCACCGGATCGACGATGTAGCCCGCCGCGTTCACGCCGGCCACCAATTCCCCGATATCGGTGAGGAGTTGGTCGGCCATTTGATTGGTGTCGGGCTGCAGACCCTGTGTCCACAGGTCCTTTTCCAGCCGGTGGAATCCGGTCCACTTGTCGCCCGGGACGACGTCGGCTTCGCGCAGATCCAAGCGCGGATCCAGATTGTCGGGGAAGCTCTCGGCGACCGGTTCGATGCGCTCGTAGTAGGTGCGGGCCATCGGGTACTGCTTCTTGGCCGACTCGATATCGCCGGATTTGACCGCCGCGACAAACGATTTCGTGGTTTCCTGCAGCGCGGTCAGCTGGCTCACCAGATACCGCTTGTAGCCGTCGGCCGCTTCGGCGAGTTTGCCGGTCTCGTCACGCTTTTGCGCCTCGCCGGTCACGGTGAAATCATGCCGGATACCGTCGCCGACCATGCCCGGCTTGCAGGCGGTCTGGTACTTGCCCGGATCGGGCACCGACACGATCAACTGACGGGTGAGCCCGGGACCGATGTTCTCGATCTCACCGATGACGCGCTCGCCTGCGCCGTACACGTAGAACTCGGTGACCTTCGTGCCGTTGTTGGTGATCCGGAAGGTCACCGTGCCGGTGTCGGCCGAATCCTTCGCCACCGCGCAGGTGGAGTCGTCGGCGGTGACCGTGATATCGCCCGCCGACGCGGTGTCGGTCTTACTGGTGCACGACACCAACAACGCAGGCACTGTCACCGCGACCGCTACGGGGAAAATGGAGAAACGCACCGAGAGTGGACCTTTCGTTGTCACGGCTGAGCCGCGGTATCTGTCGAAGAGCGAGTCGCGTGGCTCGCGCCTGCGGTGGCGGGCACCGGGCGCAGAAACAGGAACAGCACCACGACCACGTAGAGCAGCCAGGCGAGCGACTGCAGCACCGTCGGGTCGGCGCGGAAGTTGAAGATGCCCTGCGCGACCGTGCCGTACCAACTCGACATCGAGAACCACGACGAAATGTCGAACGCGTTGTGCGCCAATCCCGGCAGCCAGTCCGCGGTCTGCAGCGCTCGAATTCCGTAGGCGAGAATCCCGGCGGCGACCACGATCAACAGCACGCCGGTGTATTTGAAGAAGATGGCGAAATTGATCCGAACGGCGCCCAGATACATCAGCACCGTCAACGCCGCCGCGACCACAATTCCCAGCAGCAGACCGATCAAGGGCCAGTGACTGCCCGCGGTGTTCTCGGCGTATCCGACCATCAACAGCGCGGTCTCCACGCCTTCGCGGCCCACCGCGAGAAACGCCAGCATGGCGACCGCCACCGGACCGACATCGAGCGCATGCGCCAGGCCCGCTTTCAAATCCCCGGAGATGGACCGGGATGCCGTCCGCATCCACAAGACCATCCAGGTCACGATCACGACCGCGGCCAGCGACGCGAGCCCGGCGATCAGCTCCGCGGCGAGGCCGGTGACGGTGGAGGTGCCGTAGCGGATGCCGACGAAGATCAAGACGACCATCGCGACGGCAGCGCCCACCCCCGCCGCGACCCACTTCAACGACTCGCGACGCTGCGACTTCACCAGAAAGGCGACCAAAATCATGACCACGATTCCGGTTTCGAGCCCCTCACGCACTCCGATCAAGCCGCTGCCGAACAATTGAGCGGCGACCGAAGGTGCGCCGGAAGCAAACGCCTGCTCTGTCACATCCACTCCCAGTCGAACCAAACCGAGCCTAACCACAGTTCGGCAAGGCAAACCTAGTGTTGCACGCAGATCGGCACTTTTGAAACCCGGTCCGGAAAGGTGGGCGCGCCGTATCGATCCCGCCCAGTGCTCGCTCATCCGCGCGGGTTCCTGGTTGTTCGGTGCGCGATCCAGCGGAAACGCCGGCGCCGGGCCGCGCGGCCAGCGCGAACTGGGGAACGCGCGTGGCTATGAAATTGGTTGCCTTGCCTGACAATTGGGCTACGCATGGCGATGCGTTCGCCATACGGTGACGCCGCACCGGAGGGCTCGATGACTTTTGTGACTGCTCTATTGCTGGCAGGCTTCCTCGGAGCGATGCCCGTGGCACAAACCGACGTGGTCTGGCTGCACGACGACAGCTATGTGTCCGCAGGACAGGCCAATGCCTATGTCGACGTGCGGTGCCCAAAGGGACAAAAGGGATGGAAACTGACCGTTCATCTCACTGAGGTCAAACCCGACCAGCCATCGGCCACCGGCTCGGTGACCAACTCGCCGGTGACCTGCGACGGCGACACGCAGTGGCGTCAGCATCCGATCACCGTCCGCCCAGACACGACACCATTCTTCGCCAGCCACAACGAGCAGAACGCGGGCGTCGCCGAACTCCGCGACCCCAACGGCAACCTGGTCGGCACCAGCACTCGGCGAATGACCTTCTACGCCTGGGATTAGCTACTTAGCAACCACCAAGCCCCGCACCTCGCGCAGGAATGGCGATGGCCCCCGAACCAAACAGTTCGGGGGCCTCGAACAGCAAAGATACACCGAAGATCCCCCTCTTCGGGGGGATTCGCCAAATTATCAACGCCGGGATCGACGAGCACCCGTCAGCACCAGGGCAGACGCACCGCTTCGAGGTCCGGCGCCGACCGCAGCGCCTCGATCAACTCGGTCGGGCCCGCCACCTTCGTTCCACAGAGATCCCAATCGGACCAGGTGATCCAAGATCGGTCCGAGTCCGGCCGCCAGCCGCTGCCGCCACCGCTCGTCGTAGGTGAGTTCCGTTGTGCCCGACTCGCGCTCGTACATCGCATGTAGCAGCCACACCGCGTCGGGCCTCGGGTCGATCTGGTATCCGCACCAGCCGACATCGGTTTCCGGCGTGCCGAGCCACGAAACCAGCTCCCGATCCGCAACATTCCAGGTCACGGCGGGTAAGCGTACCCAGCACCGGGCCCGCCGCGATCAAACAGCGGCGTGTCAGAGCAGACCGTTGCCATGTGGGTTTCGAGGCTCAGGTGTTGGCCAGAGCGCGGGCGAGGAGGGGGAGCAGGCGGTCCCAGTGACGTTGGAGTGCGGCGGGGTTGAAGGCGTCGGTGTCGGACATGGTGAAGCCGTGGACGGTGTCGGGGTAGAGCTCGGCAGTGTTGCCGAGGCCGGCGCTATCGAGGGCTTGGTTGAGCTTGTCGACGGACTCGGGTGGCATGTCGTTTTCGGCGAGGCCGAGGTGGAGTTGGGTGGGGAGTTCGGGGATGAGGAGGTGTGGGCTGTCGGGGGCGTCGGTGACCAAAGCGCCTGGATGGAATCCGGCTACGGCGGCCACTCGGTCGGGGTAGGCGGCTGCGGTGCGCATCGCCAAGACGCCGCCGAGGCAGTAGCCGATCACGGCGACCGGACCGGGGCTGATCTCCGGCTGGGTGGCGAGGAAACCGAGGTAGGCGTCGGCGTCGAGCAGGACGCGTTCGGTGGTGTGTGCCATGACCAACGGGATCAACTGGGCGGCGATCGCGGGCCGGACCTCGTGGCTGATGTGCTCGGGAAGTTCGACCAGCGGTGTCGGGCCGTTGCGGTACAACAGGTTGGGGATGAGCACGTAATACCCGTGCTCGGCCAATTCGCGGGCCCGCTGCTCTAGCACGGGCCGTATGCCGAAGACGTCCATGTACAGCAGCACTGCCGGGTGTCGCGCACCGTCGTCCGGGAAAGCGGCGAACGCGTCGGCCTGGCCGTCAGCGGTGGAAATATGCAGTGTCTTGGTCTCGGTGGAAATAGTGGATCTTCCTTTCTCGGGCTGCTACCCAGCCCGCTCCATCGTTAGTGAGATAAACGTTCTAGACACTAACGAACCTAGAACGTTAGTCACACTAACGCAAGTGGGTATGCTGCCTCCATGACTACGACGTCACCGCGTTTGCGCGCCCTGCCCAGCCGGCTGTTGAGTCAGGCGGCCACCCACGGCGACCGACTGGTGTCCGACGGACTCGCCCGGATCGGCGCACGCAAGTGGCATTACGCGGTGCTGGCCACGCTGGCCGACGCAGGTCCGGCGAGCCAGGCCGAAATGAGCAGACGCACCGGCATTTACCGCAGCGACATGGTCGCGGTGCTCAACGAACTCGAACGCGACGGATACGCCCAACGAGTCCCCGACCCGAACGACCAGCGACGCAACGTCATCACACTGACCAAAGCGGGCACCAAGCGCCTGCACGAACTCGATGCCGTATTGGCCGACCTGCAACAGGAACTGCTCACCCCACTCACCGCGGCACAACGCGAACAACTCGCCGCACTACTGACCCAACTCGTCGACCATCACGACGGTCGTCACGATCGCGACCCGAGTTCGACGTAGCCGACCAAGTGGTCTGTTTCCAAAACGTCAGGTATTCGGTTCTCGTGCGACGAGTCGGTGATCGACGGACGCTGACAGTTGCTCGATACCGATTCGCCTGGAGGTGCCCATCGTGGCCGCACGCCGACCATCGCGATATGAGAACGGCGTAACGGCATATCGCTCATTTCAGGTTTGCGGCGGCGGCTTCGAGGTCGGCGATGCTGCCGGAGATGATCGCTCGGATGTGTTCGGTGAGGTGCTCGACGGGCCAGTCCCACCAGGCCACGGCCAGCAGGCGGGCAATGTCCTTGTCGTCGTAGCGGTTTCGGATGAGGCGGGCCGGATTGCCGCCGACGATGCCGTAATCGGGCACGTCGCTCACGACGACGGAGCCGGTGCTGATGATCGCGCCGTGACCGATCTGGACCCCGGGCATCACCGTTACGGCGTTACCGAACCAGACGTCATTGCCGACGACGGTGTCGCCTCGGCTCGGCAGGCCGGTGAGCAGGTCGAAGTGATCCGCCCACGAGCCGCCCATGATGGGGAACGGGAAGGTCGACGGGCCGTCCATACGGTGGTTGGCCCCGTTCATGATGAACCGTGTTCCGGTGCCGAGCGCGCAGAACTTTCCGATGATCAGCTTGTCCGGCCCGTAGTGGTACAGCACATTTCGGGTTTCGAAGGCGGTCGCATCGTCCGGGTCGTCGTAGTAGGAGTACTCCCCCACCTCGATCAGCGGCGAGGTGACCAGCGGCCGCAACTGCACCACTCGCGGCTGGCCTGACATGGGGTGGAGCACGGTCGGGTCGGCGGGAAGGTTGGGCACAGCGAAACTCCTTCGGTGCGTGGGTGATCGGATGTCAGACGGATGCCGAAGCGCGCAGGTCGAGGCGAGCGCCTCGCCAGCGGCTACGCAGCCGTCGATCGTGACTGACGATGACGAGGGCGCCCCGGTATTCGGCCAGGGCGGTTTCCAGCTCCTCGACGAGACCGGGCGACAGGTGGTTGGTGGGCTCGTCGAGCAGCAGCACGTCGACGGGCTCAGTTACCAACCGCGCCAAGGCAAGTCGCTGCCGTTGCCCGGTGGACAGGTTCTCGACGCGCGTCGAGAACTGGGCGCGATCGAACAGGCCCAGCGACAACAATCGTTCGGCATGCTCGTCGGCCTGTCCCGCACGGCCCCGGGCGTACGCCACCAACAGCGTGTCACCGGGATCGGCGGGACGCGGTTCTTGGGCGAGGTAACCGACTGTGCCACTGCGGGTTACGGTGCCATCGTCCGGCGCGAGCACACCTGCCAGCACACGCAGCAAGGTGGACTTGCCTGCACCGTTCGGACCGGTGATCAGCAAGCGGTCACCCGCGTTGAGCGTGACACTCGTCCGATCGAGCCTGCCCGCGACGGCGATGTCGGTGGCGTCGAGCACGCTGCCATCCACCCGACCGGCCCGCACCGCAGGAGTGAACCGCAGCGGTTCCGGCGGCGGTGGCACCGGGTCGGCGAGCAAGCGACGCAGCCGTTCCTCGGCATTGCGGACCCGGCTGGCCAGCGACTGCTGCACCCGTCCCCCGGCCCGGTCGTAGGCCATCTTGTTGTTGTCCTTCATCGCCCGGCCCGGCGCGACCGCACGCGCCGTGGTGGCGGCGACCTCGCGCAGCCGATCGGCGTCGGCCCGCCATTGCGCGTGCGCCTGCACCCACCGCTGCCGCGCCGCCGCCTTCTCGGTCAGAAATCCCGGATAACCGTTGCCGTAGCGGATGACTCGCCGCCGGTCCGCGTCGACCTCCAGCAGGCTGGTCGCGACCCGCTCGAGGAAGACCCGGTCGTGCGAGACCGTCACCGTGGTACCGCTACGGGTGCGCAGGTGGTCTTCCAGCCAGGTCAGGGCGTCGTCGTCGAGGTGATTGGTGGGCTCGTCCAGCAACAGCACCTCGGTGCCTGCCGCCAGCACAGCGGCCAGGCGCAGCCGGACCTGCTCGCCGCCGGACAGCCCGTCGACCGTGCGGTCGCGGTCCACCAGACCCAAGCCGAGTCCGTGCAGTGCCCGCTCCACCTGAGCGTCCGCATCGTAGCCGCCGCGAAACTCGAAAACGGTTGCCAGTTCACCATATTCGACAATCCCCGACTCATCGCCCGCGGCCATCGCGTCCTCGAGGCGGCGCAGCCGCTGCTCGATCGCGCGTAGCTCGCCGAGTGCCCGGTCGATGACCTGCTGGACGGTCATCCGCGGCGGCAGCTGCTCGTCCTGGCCGAGGTAGCCGACACCGCCGTCGGCCTGGACGACGATCTCGCCATGATCGGGCCGCTCCCGCCCGGCGAGCAGGCGAAGCAGGGTGGTCTTGCCGGAGCCGTTCTCGCCGACGATGCCGGTGCGCTCACCGGCGGCAAGCGAACACGTCACCTCATCGAGAACGCACTTGCCGTTGTAGGACTTGCTGACCGCGAGCGCGGTGATCTGGGTTCGCATATGCACACTCCGAAGCATTCGAGGAAGACACGGTCATGGGGAACCGCAGGACCGGGTGAACACTTCGGCTGAGCATCGGCTGACCTCACTAGTGCGACGGATGTTGCATTAGCATGGTGCCATAGCCCGCCCCCTTCGAGCAACCGGACAGGCGACAATGAGTTCCACACCTGCTACACCAGCGCCCCGACCTCGGCCGGGTGGCCGAACCGCCCGCATCCGCGACCAGGTCCTCGAGGCGGTCCGCGCCGAACTGACCGAGCACGGTTACGACGCGCTCACCGTGGACACCGTCGCCGCTCGCGCGGGCGTGCACCGCACCACGGTGTATCGCCGCTGGCACGATGTCGGTGGTCTGATCACCGATGTGTTCGCCGCGGCGAGCGATATGGAATGGCACCCCCGCGACACCGGCTCGCTGCGCGGCGACCTGGCGGCGCTCAACCAGGAGATCCAGGATTCGTTGCTCGAGGAACCGTCGTTCGCGGCGGCACTGATCGCGATCTCGTTCCGTTCCGAGGCGGCCGCGCATGCACTGCGGCGATTATGGGAGGACCGATATACACAGTGCGAGATAGTTATTCAGCGAGCGATCGAGCGTGGCGAACTCACGCCTCCCGTCGACGCGCGCGCCCTGCTGGTCGCCGCCACCTCGCCGATCTACCACCAACTGGTGCTGCTGCGCACCCCGCCCGACCCACAGCTCCCCGACTACGCGGCCGCCGGTGCCGCGCTCGCCGCACAGTCCGGCGCCTTCACCGACTCAACAGACGCCCCGAACACCTCAGTTGGCAACCCATGAACATCCGGTATCGAGTTACGCACGAGTTCGACTGCTGCGCACCGAAACTCACACCACCTACGCGCGCTCGACCTGCCGTGCCAAGCCATCCACGATGAGCGCCAGCCCCGCCTCGAACGCCGCCTCGGGATCAATCTGCGGCAGCTCGGCCACATCGTCTGCGCTGCGACCGATTTCGGCGTCCGCCTGCTCCTCCAACACCGCACCAACCGTGTAGCGCCCCGCCGCCAACATCGCCATCTGCGCATCCCGCTCCGGCACACCGGACGCGATCAGAAACGCCATCTTCTGCGCAATCCGGTCGAGATCCGTTGCACCAGGCCGACTTCCGGCATGCAGCCGAGCCCCGTCGCGCCGCATCAGCAGCGTCCGCCGGAAACTGCGCATGTTCTCGATGAACCACGCTCGCCAGTCGTCGTCGGGCGTCGGCAGCCGCTCCGCCGTGTGGGGCGCCATCGCGGCTTCGGCCATGGCGCCGAGCAGGTCCTCCTTCTTACGGAAGTGGTAATAGAGCGACGGCTGTTCGACGTTCAGTCGCTTCGCCAGCTGCCGCGTACTGACGGCGTCCAGCCCGACCTCGTCCAGCAGGTCGAGCGCCTCGGCGATGACATTTTCCCGGTTCAGCTTGGCCACATTGACAATCTATCAGTGATAGGCAACCATGTAAAAGATCAACCTATCACCGATAGAAAAGGTGGCTGACATGGAACTCGAATCGACAGTCCCGGCCCGGAAAGTCCTCATCTGCGGCGGCGGGATCGCCGGGCAGGCACTGGCCTTCTGGCTCGCCCGCGGCGGGCACCAGGTCACCGTCGTCGAACGCTTTTCCGCACTTCGCGCCACCGGCGCACAGGTCGACCTCCGCGGCCAGGGCATCGACGCCATCGAGCGCATGGGCCTGCTCGAGGTCGTCCGCAGCAAGCTGGTGGACGAAGCGGGCGTCTCGTTCGTGAACGCGCGAGGCAAGGCGCGCGGGACGATCATGGCCAACACCTCCGGCCAGGGTCGGCAGACGCTGACGTCGGAGTACGAGATCATGCGCGGCGACCTGGTCCGCATCCTGCACGACGCGACGAACGACGACGTGAACTACGTCTTCGGTGTGCGCGTCGACCGCTTCCAGCAGCACGGCGATCGCGTCGTCGCCCACTTCTCCGACGGCACGTCCGGCGAATTCGACCTGCTGGTCGGGGCGGACGGGCAGGGCTCACGCATCCGTCGAGCCATCCTGCCGTACGGTTCCGTCGATCCGTACTGGCCGGTGGGCATCCACATGGCCTACTGGTTCATTCCGCGCATCGCCTCCGACGGCAATATCCGCGACACCTACCACGCCCCGCACGGGCGAATGATCATGCGCCGCAGCCACAATCCGGCCGAGACCCAGGTCTATTTCGTGCTGCGGGAAACCTCCGCGGCGGCCTCGGCCATCCATCGCGAGCCGGTCGATCGCCAGAAGGAGTTCTGGACCGAGAAGTTCCGCGACGCGGGCTGGCAGACCGAGCGGTTCCTCGAGGGCATGGAAACGACCGAAAGCTTCTACTCCCAGGAGGTTCTGCAGGTGCGCACGGACACCTGGTCCAAGGGTCGCGTCGCTTTGGTCGGCGATGCCGCGCATTGTGCATCCCCGTACAGCGGCATGGGCGTCTCCGGCGCACTGGTCGGCGCCTACGTCCTGGCGGGCGAGATCAACCGGCATCCGCATGACCTGCCCAGCGCTTTGGCGAACTACGACACCGTGCTGCGACCGTTCGTCGACGAGATCCAGGCCACCGTGAAGCCGCGGCTGCTGCGACTCGGCATGCCCACCCATCAGCTCGGCATCGACGCCTTCCACACCCTCACGACCCTGGCCTGCTCGCTGCACATCCCCGAGCTCCTCGCGAGGTTCGCGAAAGAGGACCGCGGCGGCGCCTGGCCGCTCCCGGAATACCCGGAACTCGCGGAAGCGACGAGATCACTTGGGCCATAACGGCATCAATCGCGGCACCGGCGGCAGCGGCGCGGACACCGGCGAGACTTGGAAAGCCTGGATCAGCAGAGCGGCGAAGCGTCGGGAGGCCGCGACTCGTGCCGCCGGTGTGTCCGCTTGAATGCCGTTGTTGGCCATGATCATCAGGATCAGGTCGTCCAGCACGATCTCGGGGCGTAGGCGGCCAGAGTCCTTGGCGCGGCGGATCAGCTCGGCGGCGCCGCTCAGCGAGGACGTGCGGATCGCGGCGAAGTCCATCGCATGCGGGAAGGTGGACATGAAGACCGCGGTGAAGCCGTGGTCGCGGGCCTGCAGCTCACAGAGGTTCTCGAGCGTACGACAGAAGCCGTGCCAGGGATCCGGGTCGGCGAGCCCGTCATCGATGAGGGACCGGCAGGCAAGCATCTGGTCGGTGAACGCCTCGGCGACCAGCAGCTCCTTGGTCGGGAAATGTCGGTAGAGGGTGGCGGGCCCGACGCCGGCGCGGCGGGCGATCTCCCGGATCGGCACGTCGAGGCCGTCGGTGACGAACACCGCGCGGGCCTCGTCGAGGATGCGTTCGCGGTTGTCCCGGGCATCCGAACGCAGGGTGTGAGGCAAACGAGTGGTCACCTCTCTCACTTTAGCTAAACGGACGGGGGCGTCCGTTACGGTCCGGTGGTCAGCTTCGCTCGAACAGAACACGGAGAGATCAGTGAAAGCAGTGATGGCCCAAACGTTCGGCGGTCCGGAGACCCTCACGGTCGTCGACCTCCCCGACCCCAGTCCAGCCGCAGGCGAGGTGCTGATCACGACCGAGGCGAGCGGCGTCGGCGGCCTCGACACCCTGATCCGCAGTGGCGCGCTGGCCGCGTACGGCGCCGCGCCCGATCGCATCCCCGGCCAAGAGGTCGCGGGCACCGTGACCGCAGTAGGCGACGGTGTCGATCCGACATGGGTCGGTCAGCGCGTGTGGGGTTTCACCGGCGTGAACGGCGGCTACGCCGAGCACGCTACCGCCGCGGCCGACACCCTCGTCTCCCTCCCGGCGGGCCTGTCGTCCGTTGCCGCAGTGACGCTCGGTACCTCCGCGATGGTGGCCCACTTCGCTTTGCGCCATGCCCATTTCGCTCGCGGTGAGTCGGTATTGGTGCGCGGCGCGGCCGGCGGCATCGGCGTCATGGCGGTGCAGCTCGCGGCGCGTGGTGGCGCCAGGGCGGTCGCGGTAACGACCTCGTCGGCCGCACGTGGCGATCGCCTGCGCAAGCTCGGCGCGACCCACGTGCTCGACCGCGCCGGGCAAGGCGCACAAGACGCTCCCGCGAGCTACGACGTCATCATCGACATCGTCGCCGGTCCCGATCTGCCGTCGTTCTTCGGCAAACTCGAGCCCAACGGTCGCATGGTGGTCGTCGGCGCAATGGCAGGCATGCCACCTGCGGACTTCGGCGCGGCAATGATCACTGCCTTCCAAAAGTCGCTGTCCTTCGCCACCTTCAGCGCCGACACGGTATCCCTATCCGACCGCCGCACCGCAACCGCCGAACTCTTCGCCGCCGCCACCCGCAACGAACTGAAAGCAGTTGTACACGAGGTACTTTCCCTGGATCAGGCCGTACTGGCCCACCAAAAGATGGAAGCAGGCGAGGTTTTCGGCAGAATCGCGCTCACACCAGCGGCATGACATCGTCGTAGGGCACCACAGCACCTGCGGCAGGTCCGCCCCCTCGGGCGCGGGCACACCGGGCACGTCGCGGAGGTAGAGCTGGGCGACCGGCAGCAATAGTCGAACTCGACGATGACACAAGCCGAGCCGTGTCGAACACGCAACGCGAGCAACCGATTTCGACTGCGGCGATCAGGGCCGACGGGTCGCGAGGACGCAGAACTCGTTCCCCTCCGGGTCGAGCAGGACGACCCAGCTCACCGCACTTTGGCCGATGTCGGCATGTCGAGCGCCCAGGTCGAGCAGGCGGCGGACCTCGTCGTCCTGCTCTCGGTCGGTGGGGTTGACGTCGAGGTGCAGCCGGTTCTTGACGGTCTTGCCCTCCGGCACGCGCGCGAAGGTCAACGTCGGCGGGACCGGGCCTGGACGGTCCTTGCCCTCCGGCACCAGCGGGGAGCCGATGGTGACCACTCCGTCCGCTTCGTCCTGCACCTCATAGTCGAGGACCGCGCACCAGAACCGGGCGAGACCGACGGGATCGGCACAGTCGATGGCGAGCTCGGTGAACTTACTGGTCATCAGGACCTCCCGGTTGCCCCTCCGTCGACGCGTTCAACGGCTCATCCGACAGCTTAGCCATGACGGGAGTTGTTGCGTGACAGGTTATTTCAGAAGACAAAGCCCCGCAGCGCCACGAAGCGCATACCGCCGACCGCCGCCATGATGGCGATCACCGCACCCGCCTGCGCGATCGCGCCGAGGCCGGGCGCCCAGAACGCCAGCCCGGCCAACGCCGCCGTGCTGACCAGCAAGCCGATCAGTGCTAGTCCACCGCCTTCCCACTGTGCGGTGAACCAACCGACCCGTCCGGCCGCACGAAAGGTGAGCTGCCGGTGCAGTTCGTTCGCGATCACCGTGCTGACGATCGAACCTGCGACATTGGCGACCAGCGGACCGGTCCCGTTCAGCAGCATGAACAGCAGCACATAGGAAATGTTGCTGACGCCGCCGACCAGCGCGAAGCGGATCAGCTGCGCGACGGCGTGATCACCACGCAGATACCCCATTACCCGAGCGAGTCGGTCGAGCCATTCCGCGCGCAGCACCGGGTAAGCACCGATGGTCAGATCGATGCCGTCGAGGATCGAGGCGTCCCGGTAGGAGTTCCGCATCCCGGAAGTGGCGATTGCTGTGCTGTTCACGTGAATACTGTCGCTACCCCGGCTTACACCGCGCTGTCACCGAACTGACACGCCCTGACATGGTGTGCGACGCCGCCTCGGCAAAGCGCACCTCACCGAGGCGACGGGCAGGAACAGGTGCGACTACCCGCTCCTGGCCGGCCAGGCGATTCCGAACAACGATGAATCGGGCAACATCGCATTAACCGCGGAGTCGATAACCGGTCATGAGTGGAATCGGGTGGTCTCGGCGAGTTCGGCGCGGGGCACGGTGACGGTGTTGGCCGCGGCAGACTGGTCGGCGTAGCCGAAAGAGATGCCCAGCAGGACTTTTCGGTCCTGAATGCCCAGTTCGGCGCGGATGGTGTCGGCGTAGAAGCTCAGCAATCCTTGCGGGCAGCTGGCGATTCCGTACGCGGTCATTGCCAGCATGAGCGTCTGCGCGTAGATGCCCACGTCGGCGGCCATCCGCACCTCCGCGTTCGGAGCGGTGAACAGCAGCGCGACGTGTGGCGCACCGTAGAAGCGCAAGCTCTTGGCGTTATAGGCGTCTCGTGCGGCGTGGTCGTCGCGGGCAATCCCGACCGCGGAGTACAGCCGCTCGCCCGCGCACTGGCGTCGCCGCTGGTAGGCGCCGCGGTAGAGGTCGTCGCTGTAAGGGAAGTCGAGCGAGGTGTCGTTGCGGGCGTGCGCGGCCACCAACGCCTCGCCGAGTCGATCACGGGCCGCACCGCTGACCACCTCGACGTGCCACGGCTGGGTGTTGGAGTTGGAAGGGGCCGCGCCGGCCAAGGAGAAGACGGCCCGCAGCGTGCCCTCGGGCACGGGGTCGGGACGGAACGCGCGGGTGGCACGTCGTCCCCGGATCAGGTGTTCAGCGTATTCGGGCTGGTAGTCGGTGTTCATCGCCTCACGTCCATCGAGCCTTAAGTAAACGATCTCGTTTACCTAGCAAACGACCTTAGCCGAGAAACAAGCAGAGGTAAACGGTGACGTATACTTAAGACGTGGTCGAGGAACAAGAGACTGCCCGTCGTCGCGGGCGCGGAGCACGAGAGCGCATCCTGGCCGCGGCCACCGCGTTGTTCGAGACGCAGGGGATCACCGCCACGGGCATGGAGCAGGTGGCCGCGCGCGCCCCGGTCTCCAAACGCACTCTCTACCTGCACTTTCCGACCAAGGATCAGCTGGTGGTCGCGTACCTGCGCCATCTCGTCGAGGCCGGGCACACGATGGAGAGCGTGCTGGATCGGCAGGATCTACCGCCCAGACAGCGACTGCTGGAGTTGTTCACCGTGCCGGACCCCGGCGATGGGCCCATCCGAGGCTGTCCGTTCATCGATGCCGCCGCCGAGTTCCCGGATCCCGACAGCGCGGTGCACGCCTACACGCGGCAGCAGAAACAGCGCTTCACCGAACGCGTCATCGAGCAGGTGCGCCAACTCGGTGCGGCACATCCCGACGCACTCGGTGAGCAACTCGCGATTCTCGCCGACGGAGTCGCCAGCCGCTCGATGGTGTTCAACGACCCTGCGTGCGGCAAGCACGCGCGAGCCGCAGCCGCGGCATTGCTCGATGCCGCCAGCGCCTGAGAGCTATCCCAGCCACTGATTACACACGTGGATCCACTCCGGCGGCTCGACGCCGATGCCGTCGGCGGTCGATCGGCATATCGCACTCAGCGCAACACAGGCGGCCAGCTCGAGACCGCGTTGTTCGGTGAGGGTGAGAAACGGAAAGTCGTCCTCCGGGTGCGCCAGCGCGGACCAATCGCGAATGAACGCCGCGTTCATCTGCTCGCCGCCGAACTCGACGGACTCGATGCTGATGTAGCGGTCGAGGAATCGCTGTCCGATCAAGCCGACACTGTGCAGCACATGAATCGCCGCACGATCGGTGATCGAGCCGGATACCAATGCGCCACCCTCTAGTAGGTCCCGCAGTTCTTCAGCGGTATATCCGTCAGTCATTTGTCCTCCCCTGCGCGGCCGGTGATCATCCCGCGAGCACCGATCACCGAACCGCGCCTCGACAACCTCATTCGAATTCGGCGGCTTTGTCATTGGAATCCACAAGACAGGCATTGGGACAGCAATCTGACATCGAAGCCGAAATCCCCCATTCCTGTCCTCCCCTCCGCTCATCCACACCGCCGGCGACCGGACCGCGCCGCACACCCATCATCCGGCGCGGGTAGGCGCGGCGCCTTGGACAAACCTGCTACGACTCGACGCTGAACGCCATCTCGCTGGTCAACACGGCCGGCGACATGCCGAATGTCTTGTTGCACACGCGGGTGAAGTGCGCACCGTCGAAGAACCCCGCCGCATGCGCAGCCTCGGTGAGGTTGCGCCCGAGCGCGATTTCGTCGATCGCCCGAGTCATCCGCAGCCACCGCACGTAGGGCCGGAACGCTAGCCCCATCTCCTCCGAGAACAGATGAGAAAGCCTGCTCTCGGACAGTCCGACCGCACCGGCCAACTCCCGCAACCGAACCGGTCCGGCCGCGATGCGCTCCGGCAACAGGCACAATGCCGAGGAGAGCGCGGGATGTCGCATCGGTTTGACGGTCGAGCGCACATACGGCAATCCGTCCGCCCACCACCCGCCCGCGCCGAGACCGGCCAGCAGCGCGTCGCCCGCCTCGACCCACGCCGCGGCGGATTTCGGCTGCAGCACCGTCCGGCTCACCTCGACGCCGTCATCGGATTCAGCAGCGAGGTGGACCATTTCACCTTCTTCCACGCCTTGCAGCAACGCATGGCCGATATCCGGCGGAATCACCATCGCTCGGCACACGACCTCCGCTCCCGCGGTATCCGACACGACGAACTCGCCGCGCCGGGCAACCATCACCTGAACCGAATGATGTGCATGCATCGCCGCCACCGACAATCCGCCGCGATAGGACAGCACACCCGGCCGGATAGTCATCTCACCAAAACATGACAAGACTCAATCCCCCTTCGCTGAATTCCTAACTGCCACAATCACGTTAGCGTTGTCAGAATACCTCTTTCGGCACTCCCCCAGTGGCGCTCTCGCCGAGGCATGACACGTGGATGACAGTCCGGTTACTCCGACACGGGCGAGCCGACCTCGAGGTATCCGCCACTCGCCCGCCGCCGGATTTTGCTGGCACTCAATGACCTTGACGGCTGACGAGTCGAAATTTACGGTAGCAGAGTTCGATTTCTGAGACCGATGTCACACTGAGTGGAGCAGTCGCCGTTCGCGGCGGCACCCACCGGTCGACGAAGGGGAGGGGGTCAGGTGGCACGCATCGGACTACTCGCAATCCCATGACCAGCACTGACGCTCGCCCGCCGCTGCTCGCGATGACCGGCATCGTCAAGGAATTCCCCGGCGTGAAGGCGCTGCGCGGCGTGCGACTGACGCTGCGCGGCGGCGAGGTGGTCGCGCTGCTCGGCGAGAACGGCGCGGGCAAATCGACCTTGATGAACGTCCTCGCAGGCGTCTTCGCCCCGGACGCGGGCAGCATCGAAATCGACGGCACCCCGGTGCATTTACGCTCCCCCAAGGACGCCACCCGGCACGGCATCGCGATGATCCACCAGGAGCTCAACCTGGTGCCGGAGCTCTCGATCGCCGACAATATCTTCCTCGGCCAGGAACGACGCACCCGGCGCGGCACGCTGAACCGCACCGAAATGGACGCGCAGACCCGCCGCCTGCTGGCCAGGGTCGGCCTGGAGTTGACGCCGCGCAGGCTCGTTCGGCAGTGCCGCCTCGCCGAACAACAACTCATCGAGGTCGCCAAGGCGCTCAACCATGATCTGAAGGTGCTGGTGATGGACGAGCCGACGTCCGCGCTCACCGAATCGGAAGTGGCACGGCTGTTCACCGTCATCCGGAACCTGACCGGACACGGCGTCGGCGTCGTCTACATCTCGCACCGGCTCGAGGAGCTGGAGGAGATCGCCGACACTGTCACGGTATTGCGCGACGGCGCCTATGTCGGGCAGCGAACGATGAAGACCACGCACCGCGCCGAACTCATTCAGCTGATGGTCGGCCGCCCGCTCGGTGAGTTGTTCCCGCGCCGCGCCGAACAACACCAGGGCGGGCAGGTCTGCCTGACCGTGCGAAATCTGACGACCACGCCGACCGCCGGTAGCGACGCGGTGCCGTTGCACGACTTGTCGTTCGAGGTGGCCGAGGGCGAAATCGTCGGGCTGGCAGGCCTGATGGGGGCCGGCCGCAGCGAGGTACTCGAAGCCGTCTACGGCGCGGGCAGCGGTGTCAGCGCGACGATCGAACTCGCGGGCCGTCGCTACCGGCCGCGCAGTCCGCGCAGCGCCATCGCGCACGGCATCGCCCTCGTCGCCGAGGACCGCAAGGCGCAGAGCCTGATGCTCGCCAACAGCGTGCGCTTCAACGCCTCGCTGGCCGCGCTGAACCGCTACCTACGCCCGTGGGGCACGGTCGACGGCAAACGGGAGCGCGCCGCGGTCGCGGCGAAAGTGACTGAGCTGAAGGTGAAGACGCCGTCGCTCGCCACCACCGTCGCCACCCTGTCCGGCGGCAACCAGCAGAAGGTCGTGCTGGCCAAGTGCCTGCTCACCAAGCCGTCGGTGCTGCTGATGGACGAGCCGACCCGCGGCATCGACGTCGGTGCGAAGGCCGAGGTGCATGCCCTGATGGACCAGCTCGCACGGCAGGGCACGGCGATTCTCGCGGTGTCCTCCGAACTGCTCGAGCTGATCGGCATGTGCGACCGCATCCTGGTGCTCTGCGAGGGACGCCTCACCGGGGAGTTCCACCGGGATCCTGCCCGGGGCGCGCCGTTCGATCAGGAAGCGATTCTCGCGGCGGCGATGGCCAGGGCGCCCGCCATCCGCACCCGGCGAGAGGACCAGGCTTAACGCTTCTCCTGTCTGAAGACAAGAGATTCACAGCTCAGACCGCAACCGAACCACCCACCCGAAGGAGGTGACCCACTTGTCTCACATCCTCAACACTGCTGTGGCCGCGTTCTGCCACAACCAGAATCACCCTGGCCGCGTTCCAATCCCGATCCGCGATATAGCCGCAGGCAGAGCATCGGAAAGTCCTCTCGCACAGTTCCAGTCGCTTGGCTCTCCCCCGAAACGGCAGGTCGAACTCGGTGTCAGTGGTCGTGGCCGTCGTGCTCACACCCCAGTCGATACCGATACCACCCTCAGCTACCGGCACAGTTTCAACCTCACGCCGGACAACGAACGAGGCGTACCAATACCCCAAACTGTCCCGCGTGATACGGACAGACGTCGGGTCCGAGGGCAATTCCCGCGACCACACGACTGGGATACTCACTCCCTTTGGCAGTATCAGCCTGCCGTCGCGGATGCTGAACCCACGCACCGTGTACTCCAGCGACGGCAACGCCCTCTTACTCGACTTGAACCTCGGCCGACCACGGCCCTTCACCTTGAACGAATCATCGAGGGCCCGCGCATAAGTACGCAGCATCTGCTGCTGGGCGACCTGGGACCCCTCCCGCAACCACCCCGCCCGCCCACGCGCCTCGGTCAACAACTTTCCAAGTCTGCCCAAGCTCAGACGCGCACCCGACTTTTGTTGATGCACAGCCTCATTCCACAGAAACCGGCACCGGCCCCACTCCGCGACAAGCGCCCGCTCCGCCTGCACACCAGGACGCAGCCGGTAGTTATATCGCACCACCTCCTCCACACCCGACAACCTAACCGGCACCACCGACACAACCACGCGACCCACCCATTGAAAGGGGGATGGCGCTTCCTCTCCCTCGTGAACGAGGGATTGTCTGCGCCAAACACCCGATGACGGACCCACTCCCCTCCGATAACCAGCGCTCCCTTGGGTCCCGTGGGTGGTTGCGGCTTACCCGGCTGACGCCGTATCTCGGTGCGGCCCAGGGGTATATCGGTCTGCTGCTGGTGATTCTCATCGGGATCAGCACCAAGGGGCAGTACTTCTGGAACCAGACCAACATCACCAATGCCATCACCGCGTTCTCCTCGCGGGGCATTCTCGCGGTCGGGGTCACCCTGGTGATCATCACGGCGGGCATCGATCTGTCCGTGGGATCGATCCTCGGCATCGGCTCGATGACCGCGGCGATGCTGCTGGTCGACCACAATCTCGACCCGTGGCTGATCATTCCGGCCTGCGCGGTGGTCGGTGCGTTCTTCGGGCTGTGTAATGGGTTGGGCACCACCGTGTTACGGATCCAGTCCTTTGTCATGACCTTGGCGATGCTGTCGATAGTTCGCGGGATCGATCGGCAGATCTCCGGCAATGTCGCGGTCGGCACCGCGGTCTACGACGAGAACGGGCACCTCACTCCCACCTCGTCCGGGTTCGCGTTGCTCGGCACGCCAGGCCACACCCTGTTCAAAGGAACCTGGCTGCCGCTGTTCGGCACGTCCGGGATCCCCTATCCGGTGCTCGCTCTGGTCGGCGTCTGCATCATCGCTCAGCTCGTCCTCTCCAAAACCACGTTCGGCCGTCACATCTACGCGGTCGGCGGAAATCCCACTGCCGCACGACTTTCCGGTGTCAACGTGACGCTCGTCGTGATCGCGGTCTTCACGCTGTCCGGGATGCTGGCCGGTTTCGCCGGACCGATCGACGCCGCCTACCGCGCCTCGGGCGACCCGCTGGCCGGGGCCGGATACGAGCTGGACGCCATCGCCGCCGCGGTCATCGGCGGCGCCAGTCTGGCGGGCGGAAAGGGCACCATCACCGGTACTTTCGTCGGGGCGCTCATCCTCACCCTGCTCGACAACGTACTCGGCCTGAACGCGGTCAGCGACAACCTGCAGCTGATCATCAAGGGCCTGATCGTCGTGGTCGCCGTGGTGCTGCAGCGGCCCGGCTTCTTCCGCGGTCTCAGCGGACCGATCGCGCGGTGGCTACCCCGACGACCGGAGATCGTCGCCCGCGAGTAAGCGAACGGCACCCGATGCCGTTCCCGACCGAGGCCGGCGTGCCGGAGTCTTCCACCCAAATCCGTTCCAGGAGTACAAATGTCATCCACTCGTCGCTCGGTACTGATGGCGATCGCGCTGTGCACGACGGCCGTGGCCGCCACGGCCTGCGCGTCCAGTCCGCCGAGCCCCTCCGACGGCGGCCAGTTCGTCGTCGGATACTCGCAGTCGAACAATGCCGAGCCCTACCGCGCGCAACTCAACCTGCAGCTGCAGTACTTCGCCAAGCAGCATCCCGACCTCAAACTACTGCCCATCACCGATGCGCACCAGGACAGCGCGACGCAGGTGAGCCAGGTGCAGACCTTCATCCAGCAGAAGGTCAACGCGCTCATCGTCTCGCCCAACGAACCCGCCCCGCTCACCGCCGCCGTGCAGCAAGCGTGCGACGCGAAGATCCCGGTGATCATCCTGGATCGCACCGTCAGCACCGACTGCTACAGCGCGTTCATCGGCGGTGACAACTACGCCATCGGCAAGCTGGCCGGCGAGGCGGCCGTGCAGGCGCTGCCCAACGGCGGCAACGTCGTCGAACTTCGCGGCATCCTGTCCGATCAGCCACAGATCGACCGCGACAAGGGTTTCCGCGACGCCATCGCGGGCCACAACCTCACCATCATCGAGGAGCAGGAGGCCAAATGGCTCAAGGCCAACGCCACCACGGTCATGCAGCAGTGGCTGTCCAAGGGTGACAAGATCGATCTCGTCTACGCGCACAACGACGACATGGCGCTCGGCGCCCAGCTCGCCATCCAGGGCGCGGGCAAGGCCGGTGCCATCCAGATCATCGGCGTCGACGGTCTCGCCATCCCCACCGGCGGCATCCGCGCCGTCCAAAACGGCCAGCTGCTGACCACATTCGTGTATCCGACCGGCGCCGAGCAGGCGGTCGACACCCTGGTGAAGCTGCTGCACAACCAGTCGGTCGAGAAGAAGCAGGTGCTGTCGACGACACGCGTGACTCCGGAGAACGCCGCCCAGATCTACCAGGAGTACGACATGTCCGGCAAAGTGGGCTGAACCCTAACCGCGGCCTGCGTTGCGGGCGGTGCCGCGGTGGGCCGGGACAGTGGTGGGGTCTTCCGGCCAGGCATGTTTGGGGTAGCGGCCGCGTAGGTCCGCGCGGACCTGGGGCCAGCCGGTGCGCCAGAAGGAGGTCAGATCGGCGGTGACCGCGACCGGGCGTTGGGCGGGCGAGAGCAGGTGCAGCAAGATGGGGACACGGCCGTCGGCCAGACGTGGGGTGTCGGTCCAGCCGAAGACCTCCTGCACCTTGACCGCGAGCACCGGCGGGTCGGTCGAGTAGTCGAGGCGGGGGCGGCTGCCCGAAGGGACCAGCAAGCGTTCGGGCGCGAGTTCGTCCAGGCGGGTCGCCTCGGGCCAGGGCAGTAGGCGGCGCAGGGCCTGGCCGGCGTCGATGCGTTCCAGGTTCGCACGGTTGCGGGCGGTCGCCAGTTCGGGGCCGAGCCAGTTGTCGGCGACGGTGAGCAGTGACTCGTCATCGACTGCGGGCCATGGGGTTCCGAGGGTGCGGTGCAGGAATTCGAGACGATGACGGAAGGTGATCGCGTCGGCATCCCACCGCAGCACGCCGAGACCGGTCGCGCTCAGTCCGCGACGCAGTGCGGCGGCGAGCAATTGGCGATCGGGGTCGCGAATCCGTTTCTCCGACAACACGATCGCTCCCAGTCGCTCGACGCGACGAGCGACCACATCGCCGTCGATCCAATCGACCTCGTCGACGGTCCTCAGCAGGCTCGACGCGGCGCGGCGGGCCAGCTGTTCGTCGGCCACCGCGGCCAACCGGATCCACCCGTCCGAACGACCCGGATCGCGCGTTGCCACGCCGACCGCCAGCCACTCCGCATCGCCCAGGCCGGAGCCGGGCGGCAGCGTCACCGCGGTGCCGCCGACCATGAGGTAGCTCGACGATCCCGGGCCGCGCCGTCGCGCCAATCGTTCCGGATGAGCAAGTGCGACAACATAAGCCGGATCATCGACGCCATCCGATGCATCGACCAGGCGAGCCAGTCGCTCGACCTCGCGCCACCAGCGTGCCGGTCGCTCGCGTCGCAGCACCCGCAGACCGGCCGTGAGATCGACTCCGGCGATGAGGGTGTCGTCGTCGAGGACGGTCACCACCTCCGCGGCCGCCCGCGCACCGACCTCGGCCGCCCCGTCGAGCAATGCCCGTGCCAACCGAGGATGCAGCCCGATTCGGGCGATGCGCCGTCCACGATCGGTCACCGCGCCGTCCTCGTCGACGGCGCCCAACGCGCGCAACACATCCCGGCCGGCCGCCAGCCCGCCGGGCGGCGGCGGGTCCCACCAGGCCAGACCATGACCGTCGGCCGTGCCCCAGCACGCCAGCTCCAAAGCCAGCCGCGTCAGATCCGCCGTCCGAATCTCCGGCTCCGGATAGGCGGGCAGCGTGCCGTTCTCATGTTCCGGCCAGCAGCGCCACACCCGCCCCGGTGCTTCACGCCCGGCCCGTCCCGCCCGCTGCTCGGCCACCGCCGCCGAAACCCGAACTGTCGCAAGCCCGGCCAGACCGCGCCCGCGATCGATGCGCGGCACCCGAGCCAATCCCGAATCCACCACCGCACGCACGCCGGGCACCGTCAAACTGGATTCCGCCACCGCCGTTGACAACACCACTCGCCGCCGCGGCCCAGGCTGCAACGCCGTGTCCTGCCCGGCGGCGGAAAGCCTGCCGTGCAACGGCACCACATCCACGTCGTCCAGGTCGGCCAGCAGTGTTGTCGTTCGGCGAATTTCGGCCGCACCGGGCAGGAAGACAAGCACGTCACCGTCGGTTCCGGCAAGCGCGGCCCGGGTAGCGCGCGCCACCTGTCCCTCGACCCGCTCCCGCGGCAACGACGGAACATACGTCATCTCCACCGGATACGTCCGCCCCTCGACCTGCAGCACCGGCGCTGCACCCAATAGCACCGAAAGCCGTTCAGCCGCAACAGTTGCCGACATGGCGAGCACCCGCAGATCCGGCCGCAACCCGGCCCGCGCATCGAGCAGCAACGCCAGCAACAGATCCGCATCGAGATGCCGCTCATGACACTCGTCGAGCACCACCACCTCCACCCCCGCCAACTCCGGATCGCCCTGCAACCGTCGCACCAGCAACCCCGACGTCACGACCTCGATCCGCGTCCCCTTCCCAACCCGCCGATCCCCACGCACCGAATACCCGACGGTCTCCCCCACCGACTCCCCCAGCAGCGAAGCCATCCGCCCCGCCGCCGCACGCGCCGCCAACCGCCGCGGCTCGGCCACCACCACCCGCCCCGCAGTCCCCGCCGCCAACGCCAACGGCACCAACGTCGTCTTCCCGGTCCCCGGCGGCGCGACCAGCACCGCGGTCTCGCGCTCCGCCAACGTCTCGACAATCCGATCGAGCGCACCACGAACCGGCAGATCAGGCAGCTCGGGCAGTTTCATGCAAACGCCATCGAATGTCACCACAGCGCGAATCATACGAACAACACGAGTCCCGCCCCGACGACGACTCCGTGCATCAACCCTAATTCAGGCCGGTGATGAACTCGCTGAACAGGCGGTTTGCCGCGCCGGACTCGAACAGGCGCTCGAGGTCGGCTCTGGCGGTCTGGCGGCGGAACTCGCCTTGGTATGAAGTGTCTCCGGCGTTGTGGACCAATTCGGTCCACCAGGCCGCGAAGGCTTGGTAGTTCCACACGTGACGGAGGCAGGTCGACGAGTAGCTGTCGAGTAGGGACGTGTCGTGATCGTTGGTCTGGTAATGGATTACGGCGTTCGCGAAAACCTCGGCGTCGTGCAATGCCAGGTGCATTCCCTTTGCGCTCATCGGCGGCACAATGTGGGCGGCGTCGCCGAGCAGGTATAGGCGGCCGTAACGCATCGGGCTGTACACCACGCTCCGGAGCGGTACCAGTTGAGTGTTGGCGATCCGTCCCCGATTCTCGACGGGTTCGCCGAAGCGGGTCTCGAGTTCGGCCCAGATGCGCTCGTCTGTCCATTCCGAGATGGCCGTGTCAAGTGGGCACTGCAAATAGAATCGACTCGCGTGCGGACCGCGCGCGAACTGTCCCGCGAATCCGCGCGAGTGTAGCGCCATCATGGACTGGTGATTGGCGGGAACCTCGGCCAGGATCGTCAGCCACGCGTATCCGTATTCGTGGGCGTACCGCGTCAGCGACTCGACGGGGATGGCGGCCCTGCTCACACCGCGGTCACCGTCACAACCAGCGATGAACTCGCAGCTCACCTCCTTCGTCGAGCCGTCGCTGTCGCGATAGCGCACGAGTGGATGTTCATCGTCGACAATGTTTTCCAACGAAACCTCGGCATCGAAACGAAGATCTCCGCCGTCGCTGATGAATACGTCGATGAGGTTCCGAACGAGCATCTGCTGCGGGCAGAAACGCCCGTCGGCCTGATCGTCTGATCCGAATGCGAGCGGACGTGTCTCGCCGTCGATCCGGAAGTTCAGCGCCGGTGCGACGGGATCACCGCCGATGACTCTGTCTTCGATTCCCCATGCGCGGAACATGCGCACCGCTCGGCTGTCGACGACGCCGGCTCGCTGTCGTTGCTCGACATATTCGCGGCCCCGTCGTTCCAAAATTACGCAATCAATCCCACTGCGCAGCAGGAAATTACCGAGGGTGAGTCCGGAAACTCCCGCGCCGATGATTGCTACGGTGGTGCTCTCGTCCGCTTCGGACATTACTGGGACACTCCCTGAAAGATGGCGGCAATTCCCGTAGATCGGGAATACCACTACCGTATGCACGCCTACAAAGGCTTACCACCGGTATCCAGCCGCCGGATACTGGAAACCAGCCAAGCACTAGCGCGCAGCGCGCCGGAGGTCGTTCTGGTAGCGGCCGGGAGTCTGCCCGACGATGGCGGTGAAGGCTTCGATGAAGCTGGTCGGATTGGACCAGCCGCAGGCCAGCGCGGTGCTGGTCACCGGCCGGCCGTCGAGCAGATGCACCAGCGCGTGCTGCACGCGCAGCAGGGTCCGCCACTGATGAAAGCTCATCCCGAGCTCGGTCTGGAACAGTCGACTGAGCGTGCGCTCGCTCGCGCCGACCGCACGCCCCAACTCGGCCAGCGTCGCCGACGTCGCCGGGTCGGCATGCAAGAGGGCCGTGGCGGCACGCAGCCGATCATCGCGCGGCTCGGGCAGATAGACGAACTGCTCGGGGATATCGGCCAACTCGTCGAGCACCACCCGGCACAGTCGCTCCCTGGCACCGGGCTGGAACGGCCGATCGGTGGTGAGCGCTACCAGCACTTCCCGCAGCAACGGCGTCACCGCGAAGACGGTCGGCCGGCTCGGCAGTCCACCGCAGAGTTCGCGCGGCACCTCGAGCACGTGCACGTCGGTTTCCCCGTACGCACGGTGACTGTGCTCGAATCCGGGCGGTGTCCAGGTGAGCCGATCCGCAGGCGCCACCCACGTGCCGAGTTCGGTGGTGGTCGCCAGCACGCCGGTGGACGGATACAGGAACTGTCCGTGCCGATGGCGATGCACGGCGATATGCGTCCCGTGGTCCAACCGGCCGTGCTTGGTCGTGTCGAAATCGAACTCAGGTGGGGTCTGGCGAGTTTCCGGCATCTCCATCCAAAGTACCAGAACCTCCGATACGCGAAACTGTCTGCGGCCTGCCGCATTTGCCCGCCACGGGGCGGCGACTCGCGGAGACGAACACCGACTATGGTGCGATCCACCTGTCCGTGGCGCGCATCCAGTTACCCTGAGGTGATGCGATTCCGGTTCCGTAGGTATGCCTTGGCCGTACTCGCCGCCGCTGCGTCGACGATGATGTTGTGCACGAACGCATCTGCGGCCCCGCCGATCCAGCCGGCCGCTGCGCCGCTGGACGGCGGCTTTCTCTGGGGCGTCGCGTCCTCCGGCTTCCAATCCGAAGGCCATGCGCCCGACAGCAATTGGACGCGCTACATCCCCGCGCACCCCGACTACGACGCGGTGCAGGACTCGGTCGATTTCTATGACCGCTACGCCTCGGATATCGACTCGGCGGCCGGGCTCGGCGTGCGGGTGTTCCGGATCGGGATCGAATGGGCCCGAGTCGAGCCCGCGCCAGGCGTGTGGGACGAGAACGCCTTCCGTTTCTACGATGCCGTCATAGCGAAGATCGAACAGGCCGGGATGCGGCCGATGATCACCCTCGACCACTGGGTGTATCCGGGCTGGGCGGCCGACCGCGGTGGCTGGCGCAATCCGGGCATGGTCGGCGACTGGCTGGACAACATGCGCAGGGTGGTCGATCGCTACGCCTCCCGTAACCCGCTGTGGGTCACGGTGAACGAGCCCGCCGCCTACATCTCACAGGAAGTCCGGCTGAACGCCACCAATCCAGGCGACATGCTGGACCGGATCGCACAGGCGCACAACGGCATCTACGACTACATCCACCAGGTCGAGCCCGGCGCACAGGTGACCAGCAACGTCGGCTACGTCGCAGGCTCGGAAGACCAGGTCAACGGGCCATATCTCGATCGCATCGGGGGCAGGCTCGACTATGTCGGCATCGACTACTACTTCGCCTTCGACCCCGCGCAATCGCTGCTCAGCTCCATCACCCGAGCCCTCGGCTCGGCCGCGCCGAACCTGCCCGGCATGAACATCTGGGATCTGCCGTTGCGCACCGAGGGCATCTACTATGCGCTGCAACACTATTCGCGCCGCTTCCCCGGCAAGCCGCTCTACATCGTCGAGAACGGCATGCCCACCGACAACGGCCGCCCCCGCGCCGACGGCTACGCCCGCAGCGATCACCTGCGCGACACCGTCTACTGGATCCAGCGCGCCAAGGCCGACGGCATGAACGTCATCGGCTACAACTACTGGAGCCTCACCGACAACTACGAATGGGGCAGCTACACACCACGATTCGGCCTCTACACGGTCGACGTACGCACCGACCCCGGTCTCGGCCGCCGCCCCACCGACGCCGTCGGCGCCTACACTCAGCTCATCAACGACGGTGGCGTCCCCGGCGACTACCACCCCACCCGCGCCCCGGCTCTCTGCATCCAGGTCGACCCGCCGGCCAGCTGCCTGACCCCGGCCGGGGCCCCGTAGCGACGCCTACTCCGTGCGTCGTCGCCGATCGCGAACGGTCACCGAGATCACCGAGCGGGCGAGCGCACGCAGGTCATCCGGGATGAGCAGTGGTTCGACCGCGCCCTCGAAGCCTTCCAGGATGGCGCCGTCGGGCCAGCTCACCTCGTAGCGGTACCAGCAGCGGACCTCGCTGGGGTGGTAGGGCAACTCGAGCTCCAGGCGGACGGCCATCTCGACCAATGCGGCCGCTACCTGCGCGGCGCCACCGGTGTTGGTCACCTGCCACCACAGTGGGCTGCCCCGGTCGTCTTCGGAGATTTCGACCAGGTACATCAGCTTGCCCCTGTCGCTGAATTCGGTCACATCTGACACCCTGCCAGAACAGGCGGGCGTGGCAAACCAAAACCGGTGCGCGGCGGCGTATCTCGCTGCGTGTATGGGCCGGATCAGCGTGTCGCATTCATCCGTTATCAGTGCTTCGAGAAACCGAGCGCCACGCGCAACGGAACCGGCCCACTGTCCGGGATCACCCGAATGTCCGTCGAAACAGCAGTCGGCACAATGCCTTTGAACAAAGCGATCACATCGAGGACGAACCCGGCCCGGCTGACACCCAGCTGCCGCAGCGCGGGCCCGTGGTCCGCTGCGACCACCATCGTGGCGCCGATCAGCACGATCCACCACAGCAAGACCGGAATCAGCCGGGCCGGCCCGGAGGTGTTCGCGAACGCGACCCGCAGCCGCTGACAGTGGAACGGCGCGTGCCGCAATTCGTCGTTCAGGATCAACCCGGCGACCTGGGCGGTCAACGCATCGTCGGTGCCGTCGCGCAGCGCACGGTAATACCGCAGCGCAACCACCTCGGCGACCATCAGCACCATCAATTCCAGCCGCAGCCCCAGTAGACGCCGGAGCCAGACGAACACCGTGTCACTCCAGTGCGCGCGAATCGTCGAAGACCCGCCCGCCCCGAGCAGCAACCCCAGCATCCGCGCGTGATTGATTTCCTCGGCGACGAACAGCCGCACGGCAGCGGTGTATTTCGGATCTCCTGCGGCTTCGGCCTTCGCGATCAGATTCGCCCCGTCCCCACTCTCGCCGACCTGGAACCGTTGCACGCTCCGGGCCACCGCCGGATCGAGCTGCGCACCCCGGCCCCAATCCGGATCCCCCGCCGCCGCCCGCGCGACCCGCTTCGCCTCGAATTCGGTTGCCCATCGAGAAAACTCGTCCACACCCTGCATACCGGCCTCCATGCTCGTCGGCTCGCCCGACGGCGAGCTCGGAGGCAAACCTAGACAACGCTTGTGCAGGTCCCTGGCGTCAAACGTGGAGATTCTGTGCAGAACCGCCTGGCACAGGCCCAAGCCGGTGGTAAACCGACCAGCTCACCCGCGGCGGCCCTGCGCGGCGGAATGGCTGCCCGAGTCTCGGCCAACCCGCTCGCCCGCGATTAGGGCACCACTCGGAACCTCCACTCCGCCACGGCGATTCGTGTCGCACCGTGCGCGCCGGCGGACTCCCGGCAATACTGGCTTGGATCGAGGAAACGCAGTGAGGGAGTGACGAATGAGCACGGCGAAGACCGGTGCCTGGGTTCGACGATTCCATCCGGCACCCGACGCCGCGACCCGCCTGATCTGCTTTCCACACGCCGGCGGCTCGGCCACCTACTACTTTCCGGTCTCCCGCGCGCTGTCACCGGAGATCGACGTACTCGCGATCCAGTACCCGGGACGGATGGATCGGCGCAACGAGCCGTGCGTCGAGGACATCCACGAACTGGCCGACCTGGTGGTCGAGCAACTCACCCCGTGGCTGGACCGGCCGTTCACCTTGTTCGGCCACAGCCTGGGCGCCACGCTGGGATTCGAGGTGGCCCAACGACTATCGGCCACCGGAGAGCATCCGCTGGCCCTGTTCGCGTCCGGCCGCATGGCACCGTCCCGGCATCGCGACACCGACTTCCACCGCTTCGACGACCACGCGCTCATCGAGCAGATCGGGCAATTGAGCGGCACCGATGCCAAGGTCCTCGACGACGCGGAAATGCTGCGCCTGATCCTGCCGACGATTCGGGGGGACTACAAAGCGGTCGAGACCTACCGTATGCGCCCCGGACCGCCGCTGACCTGCCCGATCACCGTACTGACCGGTGACGACGATCCCGAGGTGACCCTCGACGAAGCACAGGCCTGGGCCGAGCACACCAGCGGCCGGTTCGAGATGACGGTGTTCAACGGCGGGCACTTCTTCCTCACTGATCATGTCGAGGCGGTGCTGACCCAGATCAGCGCACAGGTCGCGGCCGCGTAATCACATGTCGCACAAGGCTTCCACCGCGAGCGCGAGCTGCTCGCCGTTTACCGTCGCGGCGGCAGGCGCGATCAGTTGCGTCATCGCGAACCCTTGAAAAAGATTGAAGTACAACGTGACGACAGCGCGCGCCCGCTCCGCCGACACCTCGGGATGCGTCTCGCGCAAGACATCCGTGAGATCGCTCAACGCGGTCTCGGTGGCCTGGGCCATGAACTCCTGCGACTCCGACGACCGGGCGATGAGCAGGCCGTTCTCCACGCTCAACAGCAGCGCGTCGTGGTTGGTGCGGATCACCTCGAGCAGCCCGGTCCAGGTGGGCCCCACCGACTCCCGCAACGATCGACCCGCACCCCCGGCCCGGATCGCCGCCGCCATACCGTCACCGACCGCACCGCCGAGCCCCTCGGCGATCGCCTCGGTGATCAGCCGATCCTTCGACCCGAAGTGGTAGCCGATGGCGGCCAGGCTGACCCCGGCGGCACCCGCGATATCGCGCGCGGTGGTTTTGGCGAGGCCGCGTTCGAGCACGGCCTTGCGCGCCCCGGCCAACAGGTCTTCGCGATTTCCCATCAGGCGAGAGTATCAACGTCTTAGACATTTGTCCCATGGGGGGCTACTTGGGAAAACCCGCATCTCGGCTCGAATTTTCGGAAACCGCCACGGCCAAGACTTGAATGAGTAATACTTCGGAACGTGTCCAACTCAGCCGAATTCGAGCGGATGCTGCGCGGCGCGGCTCTGCGGGTGACGGCACCGCGACTAGCGGTGCTCACCGCTGTGCACGCCCACCCCCACTCCGATACGGACACCATCCTCGGCCACGTGCGCCAGACCCTCGGCGCGGTTTCGCATCAGGCGGTATACGACGTGCTGCGCGCACTGACCGCCGCGAAACTGCTCCGACGCATCCAGCCGATGGGCACCGTGGCGCGCTATGAAACGCGCGTCGGCGACAACCACCACCACCTGGTCTGCCGGTCGTGCGGCGTCATCGTCGACGTCGAGTGCGCCGTCGGCGAGGCCCCGTGCCTGACCGCGGCGGACGACAACGGTTTCGTCCTCGACGAGGCCGAGGTCATCTACTGGGGCCTATGCCCGGCCTGCGCGGCGCTACCGGCGTCGCTACCCAACCCGTGATCACAGCCCGATTTACGCACTCTCGAAAGGAATTACCGTGCCCGAGGAACACCCGCCCATCGGAGAGGCCAACACGGAGCCCGCTGAAAGTGGTTGCCCCGTAACGTCTGCCCGCCTCAAGTACCCGACCGAGGGCGGCAGCAACCGTGACTGGTGGCCGAACCAGCTCAACCTGAAGATCCTGCAGAAGAACCCCGCCGTCGCCAACCCGATGGACGCGGACTACAACTATGCCGCGGAATTCAAGACCCTCGATCTGGCCGCGGTGAAGCAGGACATCGAGGCCGTGATGACGACCTCGCAGGACTGGTGGCCCGCCGACTACGGCCACTACGGTCCGTTCTTCATCCGGATGGCCTGGCACGCCGCAGGCACCTACCGCATCAACGACGGCCGCGGCGGAGCCGGTGCGGGCATGCAGCGGTTCGCGCCGCTGAACAGCTGGCCCGACAACGCGAGCCTGGACAAGGCCCGCCGCCTGCTCTGGCCGGTGAAGAAGAAGTACGGCAAGAAGCTGTCCTGGGCCGACCTGATCGTCTACACGGGCAACGTCGCGCTCGAGTCGATGGGCTTCGAGACCTTCGGCTTCGGCGGCGGCCGCGTCGACCAGTGGGAGCCCGAGGAGGACGTCTACTGGGGTCCCGAGCACACCTGGCTCGGCGGCGACGAGCGCTACACCGGCAAGCGCGACCTCGAAAACCCGCTCGCCGCAGTGCAAATGGGTCTGATCTACGTGAATCCGGAAGGGCCCAACGGCAATCCGGATCCGCTGCTCGCGGCCACCGACATCCGCGAGACGTTCCGCCGGATGGCGATGAACGACATCGAGACCGCCGCGCTGATCGTGGGTGGCCACACCTTCGGCAAGACGCACGGCGCGGGCCCGGCCGATCACGTCGGCCCCGAGCCCGAGGCCGCCCCGCTGGAGGAGCAGGGCCTCGGCTGGCGCAGCACCTTCAACACCGGCGTCGGCAAGGACGCGATCACCAGCGGCCTGGAGGGCGCCTGGACGCCGACCCCGCGGACCTGGGACAACAGCTTCGTCGAAACCCTCTACGGCTACGAGTGGGAGAAGACCAAGAGCCCCGCCGGTGCGTGGCAATGGATTCCGAAGGACGGCGGCGGCGCGGGCACCGTGCCGGACGCGCACGACTCCTCGAAGTCGCACACCCCGGTCATGCTCACCACAGACCTCTCGCTGCGCGTGGATCCGATCTACGAGCAGATCACCCGTCGCTGGCTCGACCACCCCGAGGAGCTCGCGGAAGAGTTCGCCAAGGCCTGGTACAAGCTGACCCACCGCGACATGGGTCCGATCGTCCGCTACCTCGGCCCGCTGGTCCCGCAGGAGACGCTGCTCTGGCAGGACCCGGTTCCCGCGGTGACGCACGACCTCATCGGGGCGGCCGACATCGCCACCCTCAAGAGCCAGATCCTCGCGTCGGGTCTGACTGTGCCGCAACTCGTCTCGACCGCGTGGGCCGCTGCGTCCTCGTTCCGCGGCAGTGACAAGCGCGGCGGCGCCAACGGTGGTCGCCTCCGGCTGCAGCCGCAGCGCGGCTGGGAAGTCAACGAGCCCGATCAGCTCACGCTGGTGGTGCCCGTACTGGAAGGCATCCAGGAGGCGTTCAACTCGGCACAGACCGGAAACACCCGGGTGTCGTTCGCCGATCTCGTGGTGCTGGGCGGTGTTGCGGCGGTCGAGCAGGCCGCCAAGGCCGCCGGTTTCGACATCGAGGTGCCGTTCGCCCCGGGCCGTACCGATGCCACGCAGGAACAGACCGACGTGGAGTCCTTCGCCGCGATGGAGCCGAGTGCCGACGGCTTCCGCAACTACCTCGGCAAGGGCAACCAGCTGCCGGCCGAATACCTGCTGATCGACAAGGCGAACCTGCTCACGCTGAGCGCGCCCGAGCTGACCGTCCTGGTCGGCGGCCTGCGCGTGCTCGGCGCGAACTACCACGAGTCGTCGCTCGGCGTCTTCACCGCCACCCCGGGGTCGTTGACCAACGACTTCTTCGTGAACCTGCTCGACATGGGCACGAAGTGGGAGCCGACCTCGGCCGACGAGGGCACCTACGAGGGCAAGGATCGCGGCACCGGCGCGACCACCTGGACCGGCAGCCGCGTCGACCTGGTCTTCGGGTCCAACTCGCAGCTGCGCGCGCTCGCGGAGGTCTATGCCACCGATGACGCGAAGGAGAAGTTCGTGCAGGACTTCGTCGCCGCGTGGGACAAGGTGATGAACCTCGACCGGTTCGACCTGGCCTGATCGGTCAACTCGCACGGCACCCCGCGAACCGAGCCAGTTCGCGGGGTGCCGTGCTGTTTACGCACCGTATGCGGTGAAACCGGCCCGCGGGAATCGATAACCGGTGGCGCGGAAGCGATTACGGTGCGGGCGCCGGCCGACAGGAACGCGGTGTCCGCCGAACGACCTACAGGCGACGGCGCGGCGACCGAGGTACGCACCGGTCCCGGCCGGTCCGTACTCGGTATCACGCTGACCGACAACAGATTTGCGCGTTACACCTCGACCCGCTCACCCATGATCACGGTCCGCTCCCCCGGCAACCCGAAGTACTCGGCGGCGTCGGCGGTGATGTAGGACGTGGCGATGAACAACCGCTTGCGCCACGCCGCCATCGTCGGCTCGGGTCCGCGCTTCAACTCGATCTTCGACAGGAAGTAGGACGCGTCGTCGACCGAGATCCGCCCTTCGGTCTGCGCCGGGTCGAGCAGGCGCAGGATGGCGGGGATGTTCGGCGTCTCCATGTAGCCGAAATGGGCTGTCACATGGATGATTCCGTCATTGGCGTAGCCGAGCGCGTCGATCTCGGTGCGCTGCCCGTCGGGTACCCGGGGCACCGGCAGCGTGTCGATCGCCAGGATCACCACGTGCTCGTGCAGCACGTGATTGTGCTCGACGTTGGCCCGCATCGCCAGCGGCGTGGTCGCTTTGCCGCGGTTGAGGAAGACCGCGGTGCCGGGAACCCGCACCAAAGGCGGCTTGCCGTCCTGCAATTCGTCGACGAACTCGCGCAGCGGGCCCTCCTTCGCTTCCCGTGCGTGGGTGACGACGTCGCGACCGCGTGCCCAGGTGCTCATCACCGTGAACGCCGTGAGCCCGATCAGCAGCGGCAACCAGGCGCCGTGCACGAGCTTGGTCATGTTCGCCGCCAGGAACATCGCATCGACCGCGAGCAACGGGATCGCACCGAGCAGGACCAGCCACAGCGGCGTATTCCACTTGATCCGGGCGAGATAGAAGAACACCAGCGTTGTGATGGAGATCGTCGCGGTCACCGCCATACCGAAGGCGTAGGCCAGCGCCGCGGAACTGCGGAAGGAGAACACCAGCGTCAGCACCGAGAACATCAGCACCCAATTGATCCACGGCACGTAGATCTGGCCGATGGTCGATTCCGAGGTGTGCGCGATCCGCAGTCGCGGCAGATAGCCGAGCTGCGCGGCCTGCGAGGCCACCGAGTAGGCGCCGGTAATCACGGCCTGCGAGGCGATCACCGTGGCGGCGGTCGCCAGCAACACCAGCGGCAACCGCGCCCAGCCGGGAGCGAGCAGAAAGAACGGACTGCCGACATTGCTTTCATCGCCCAGAATCAGCGCACCCTGCCCGAGATAGCTCAGCACACACGCGGGCAACACCAACCCGAGCCAGCCGCGGGTGATCGCTTTCCTACCGAAGTGCCCCATGTCGGCGTACAGCGCCTCCGCGCCGGTAATGGCGAGCACGATCGCGGCCAATGCGAAGAAGGCAATGCCGAAGTGCCCGAACATGAAACTCACCGCATAGGTCGGCGACAGCGCCTTCAGAATTTCCGGATGCCGCGCGATGCCGGAAATACCGAGGACGCCGATCGACCCGAACCAGAGGATCATCACCGGGCCGAACAGCCGGCCGACCGCCGCGGTGCCGCGCCGCTGCACCATGAACAGCACGATGATGATCACCGCGGTGATCGGCACGATCAGGTTTTCCAGCCCGGGCTGAACGATCTTCAGACCCTCTACCGCGGACAACACCGAAATCGCCGGAGTGATCATGCTGTCGCCGAAAAACAGGGCGGCACCGAAGATCCCGACCCCGGCCAGCAACGTGGCGGCCCGGCCACCGCGCCCGCCACCCAGCCGCCGCAGCAGCGTGATGAGCGCCATGATGCCGCCCTCACCGTCGTTGTTCACCCGCATCACCAGCGAGATGTAGGTGAAGGTGACGATGATCATCACCGACCAGAAGATCAGCGACACAACCCCGTACACGTTGTCCGTGCCGATCGGCACCGGGTGCGGATCGCCGGGGTTGAACACCGTCTGGATCGTGTAGATCGGGCTGGTACCGATATCACCGAACACCACACCGAGCGCCCCGACCACGACGGCCGTCCGCACCGGTCGATCCGCACCCGTTGCGGTATGTACCGGTGTCACGTCGACCCCTGTATCCATGACGTCTCCTCCTGCGCGGCCCGCATCGAGCACGGGCGTGGTTTGCCGCCACGTCACTGTAACCACGCCGCGCCGCGATAGAGCGGTACGCCCGCACCGAAACGGCACTTCGTCGGGTCGACGCGCGCGTATCTCTCGAATAGCCGCTCAGCAGGTCGTTTTCAGGTAGCGGCGACGGCGAACTTCAACGAATGAAGTCGAAGTACCATCCCCGGCTTCTTCCGCCGTAGCCGATGGATCAGTAATCGCGCTCGCTACTTCAAGAATTGAAGACGCGGTAACTGAAATCGGACATGACTCGCGCACGCCATCGGACACGCTATGACAACGCGCTGGCAAATGGCGATCCCCCTTGACAGACTGGGGACCCAGACCAGACGCCGGCCGGGGTCGAGAAGCACTGGCGCGCAGCCGAACCCAGCAGGGCATCAGCCCTGGTCCGGGTATCCGACACCGCCGATATTCAGAAGCGCGAACGGGTCACCCACACGGACCGAACCGGACGGCCCGCGAATGATCGCCACGCGGCACATGCCACGGGCGCTTGAACCGGTGGCGAATTCACAGCATTGACATATGAATTCACGTACTCTTATACACAAGTCCCATCGCGGATCGGTCGCTAGTTCATCACCATTGGATAACAGGTAGTCAGCGCTGTTCGCATGCGTGCGCGCTGACGCCTGACTTACCTGACGATCGAGGTCAAACCGGATGTGCATAGAGGTACAAACGCGCGCCGATGCGCGCTGCCGGTTGGTTGGGGATCAGGGCAGCGGATGCCGAGCGCTGCCGCAAGGCGGTGCTGCATGAGCGCACCCCCTGATCGAACAGCCAACTGGCACAATGGGTTCCGAAGATTTGGCGGCCGTACCGGCATGCTGAGCGGTCCGCCGCTGATCGAGATCAGGGAACCGGGGCGGGCCGCCCGGCGGCTCATGCTGAGCGGCCCGGTGACCTTCGGCCGCAACGGCGACAACGAGCAGTTGCGCGACGCCACCATTTCGCCGCGACACCTACGGCTGGTGCCGAGCCCGACGGCGCTATCGGTGGTCGATCTAGGTAGCCGCAACGGCACCACGGTCAACGGCGTCCCGCTCACCGGACGTGCCGCGCTGACCACCGGCGATACGGTGCAACTCGGTGACACCGAAATCATCGTGCTGTATGAGCCGGTCACTGAACCGCTCGCGCGGATCGACGAAGACGTGCCGAGCGAGCCGCCCGCCCCCACCCCTCCGGTCGATCCGCCGCCGTCCCGGTTTCTCACGCTGGCCAATCGGATGCTGGGCATCGATCCGACCGGGAAACGAAATCTGTTCCCCGCCTCCACCGAACTACCCACCCGGATGCCACGGAAAATGTGGCACCTCGTGCGAATCGCCAGCATGGCCGTCTATTTCGAAATGATCGTCGCGATGTTCGTCCGACCCGCAGGCGGGTTGTTCGTCTTCTTCGGTGTAGTAGTTCCGCTACTACCTGGACTATTTCTGATCGCGCCAGGGCTGTGGCGGAACAGCTGCCCGCTGGCCGCAACGAACCAGATCCCACGGGTACTCCGCTTCACCCGCGGCAAGAATCCGCCCGATTGGCTATACGCCCGAGGCTATCTCGGGGCAACCACGCTGTTCTTCGGCATCACGGGAGCCAGGCTGGCGGGTCTGGATCGCAACGGCGTGGCCGCCGGCGTCGTGTTGTTACTCGTCGCCGTCGCCGCTTTCACCGGCGGCGTGCTGTTCAAAGGCAAGAGCGGCTGGTGCAGCAGCATCTGCCCGTTGTTCCCGCTGCAACGCGCCTACGGGCAGACACCGTTCGTCACCGTGCCGAACAGTCATTGCGAACCGTGTGTCGGCTGCGCCAAGAATTGCTTCGACCTGAAACCGCGGGCCGCCTACCAATCGGATCTCAACGATCCGGAACTGGCCTGGAGCGCGCCACGCAAACTGTTCGCGGCCGCGTTGCCCGGCTTCGTCCTCGGCTTCTTCACCCTGGCCGGGAAGACCGAAACCAGCCTGGTGCAGCGCTATTCGGTGCTCGGACTGTTCATGATCGTCGCGATCGGCCTGTTCTTCGCCCTGGAGGCGATGACGCCGCTCAGCGTCGCGACGATCAGCGTCGGCTATTCGGCACTGGCGCTCAACATCTTCTACTGGTTCGCCGGCGTGACCCTGGCCCGGTCGTTCGCGACGGTCACCGGGCTCAGCGCGCCGTGGCTGCATTGGCCGATCAGCGTCGCGATTCTGTTCGCCACGATCGTCTGGATCGCCAGGACCCGGGTCGTCGAACTGCAATTCGCGCTCAGCACCGGCATGCGTACCGAACCGGTCTTGCTGTCGCTGCCGAAGGTGCGGCCGAGAGACCCGGAAATATCCAGCGCGCCAGCGGCTTCGGTCACCTTCGACGGCGTTCAGGTGGACGCGGATACCGGGATGAGCCTGCTCGACGTCGCCGAACGAGGTAAACGGCCGATCGAGGCAGGCTGCCGGATGGGCGTCTGCGGCGCCGACCCGGTCGCGGTGCTCGACGGCATGTCCTGCCTGTCACCGCCGGGCCAAGACGAGCGGAACACCTTGCGGCGCCTCGGTTTCGCCGAGAACACCCGGATGGCCTGCTGCGCCCGGATCAGCACCGGCAACGTCGAGGTGTCGTTGACACCGGAACCCGGCAGCGCGAACAGACGGCGACCGACGCGCTTCGACCGGTCCATCGTCAGCGTCGCGGTGATCGGCAACGGCATCGCGGGCGTGACCGCCGCCGACTTCCTCCGGCGCAACCATCCCGACTGCGAAATCCACCTCGTCGGACGGGAATCCCACCCGCTGTACAACCGGATGGGCATCTCACGACTGGTGTACGGGCGCTCGGCAATGCAGGGCCTGCACCTACTACCCGAGCAGTGGTACGACGACAATCAGATCACCACTTGGCTGAACACCCTTGCCACCAGTATCGATCTCGCGGGCCGTCGGGTCTTCCTCGGCACCGGCGAGGCACTGCCCTATGACCGGTTGATCCTGGCCATGGGCGCGAGCAGCGCACTGCCACCCATCGAAGGGCTTTCGCGGCCAGGCTGTTTCGTGCTCCGCGAGGCCGGTGACGCGATCTGGATCCGCTCCTACGCCCAGCAATTCCGCTGTGCCACCGCGGTCGTCGCCGGTGGTGGGCTGCTCGGTCTCGAGGCGGCGCACGCGCTGCACCTGCTCGGCCTGCAGGTCACCGTGCTCGACCGCGGCGACCGACTACTGGCCAAGCAGATCGATGCGCGCTGCTCGCAATTGGTGCTCGACCATTTCACCAGGACCGGCATCCAGGTGCTGCGGCATGCCGAAACCGTCAGCGTCACCGGCGATCCCGCAGTGCGTCGGGTGGTGCTGCGGGACGGCCGCGAGATCGACTGCGACCTCTTCCTGACCGCGACCGGCATCCGGCCGAATATCGATCTGGCCCGCAGCGCGGGTGTGCCCGTCGAACGCGGTGTCCTGGTGGACGATCGGATGCGCACGCGCGTCCCCGACGTCTACGCCGCCGGCGACATCGCCGAACTCGACGGACAGGTGTTCGGGCTGTGGCCGGTCGCGGCCGAGCAGGCGCAGATCGCCGCGGTGAACGCACTCGGCGGCGACCGGCCGCTCGCCGGTGCCGAGCCCGCCATGATCCTGAAAGGTGTTGGATTGGAGCTGTTCTCGACCGGAAAGGTGGAACCGGAGTGGGGCGACGAGGTGATCGTCATCGATCGCCCCGACTCCTATCGGCGGCTGATCCTGTCGCACGGGCGCGTCGCGGGCGCCACCGTGCTCGGCCACCATCCCGGCGACCTGGCGGCGGCACAGCAGGCGATGAGTAGTCGGCTGCCGGTGCCGGTCACCGCGCGAGGCGCGCTGCACGCCGGGGACTGGTCAGTACTGGCCCGCACCGAAAGGACCGCCGAGCAACCGGTCCGGACACCATGAGGTGCCTGCCCGACCTCCCGACTTGCCACGCCCCGCCCGCCAGAAATAGCGGAGCGATCCTGACTGCTGGGGGTGTCAAGGTTGCCGCTGAGAAGCGCCGCCGGTGGTGGGGATCAGCGGCGCTTCTCACACAATCCAGGGACGTTCACTGGTCAGTCGAGTAGTCCTGGCTGATCCAGCGGTCGGGGCGGATGGTGAACAGGACGGATTGGGCGCCGTCCATGCGGGCGGCGAAGGCGGCCCCCTCTTCGGGGCCGAGGTAGCGGGTGGCTATTGCCACTCGTGACTCCTGCGGCGAGGGGGTGGTGGCGTCGATGACGGTGCCCTCGACGATGACGTACTGATAGGGCAATTCTTCGCGCTGGACGGTGAGGGTGACCACGCCGGCCTCGCGGATGAGCCTGGCCTTGCGGCGCTCGGCGCCGGTGTTGACCCTGATGTTGCCGTCGGGGGTGTAGTCGTACCAGATGGGGACGCTGGCTGGCGGGCGACCGTCGTTGGCTGCGACCGACAGCACGGCGATGTGCTTGCCTGCGAGGAATTCCTGACGTTCGGACTCAGTGAAGGATCTCGGCATGTGATGTCGAACACCACAATCAGTGACGTTGTTCCCGCGACCGACGGCTGCCCGCCCCCTGTGACAGTGCCCAATCCGGTAGCCGAGAAACTGTGCGGCGATCCGATCTGAAGTTCGGCGTGAAGGGGATCCCGGCGGACCGGATGCCGGTGAATGCGCGGTGCGATAGGCTCGGCCCGAATAATTACCCGAGGCCTTATTCCGAACAGAATATTGACGCCGAATAATCCACGTTGCCTGTCGTATTCACAACGTGGCCGCTGTATCTCGTCGAACGGATATGAGGAGCTTTTGTGCGTGGTTTCAGATTATGTGCGGCCGGCCTGAGCGTGCTCGCGCTCACCTGCCTGTCGGCCACCGCCCTCGCCGATGCGCCCACGCCGGTCCAGGGGTCGTCCGACGTGGACGTCGTACCACCGCCGCCGGGCGCGAACGACTGGTCCTGCAAGCCGAGTGCCGCGCATCCGCGACCAATCGTGTTGGCGCACGGCACCTTCGAGAACCGCCTGGACAACTGGTTCGCGATGTCGCCGAGACTCGCGGCGGCGGGCTACTGCGTCTACGCGCTCGACTTCGGCCCCGGGCTGGGTGGCACGGTGTCCGGCCTCGGGCCGATGCGTGAGTCCGCGCAAGAGATCTCGGATTTCATCGACCGAATACTCACGACAACCGGTGCGCAGCAAGTCGATATCGTCGGCCATTCCCAGGGCGCCATGCTGCCGCGGTACTACCTGAAAAACCTTGGCGGCGCAGCGAAGGTGCACACCCTCATCGGCCTCGCGCCCGACAATCACGGCACCACTTGGGGTTTGGTCGGACTGCCGGTCACCCTCGTGCCACCGGCGACCAACCTGGTGTGCCCGTCCTGCACCGAACAGTTGCCGACCTCCGAATTCATCACCCAACTCAACAGCGGCGGCGAAACACAACCAGGCGTCAGCTACACCGTCATCGCATCCAAGTACGACGAGTTCGCGACGCCGTACACCACCGGCTTCCTCAACGGCCCCGACGTCGACAACATCACCCTGCAAGACGTCTGCCCGGGCGACTTCTCCGAACACATGGCGATCACCTCCGACCCGGTCACGATCCAATTGGTGCTCAACGCACTGGATCCCGAACACAAGGCACCGGTTCCATGCGGTACCGGCGCCGGATCAGTACAGACGAAATAGCAGCCCCCAATTCCGGTGGCGCATCTTCCCGGGTCTGTCCGTTATGTCGGTACCGCCGCTAACCTCTCGAGCGGCGGCACCCCTCGCCGCCCAGCGGCTCCGGCCGCTAACACGACGGCGATCGGTTATCGCGGCGGTCGCCTGCGATAACCGATCGCTCGTCAGCGATCAACCAGGAATCTGGAAGTCGGCCTTGAAGCGCGGGCCGGGCGGCAGACCACGCAGCACTGCACTGATCCAGGCCACCGCGGGCGCCCACACCGCGCCCGCGTTGACGACGTGTTCGGGCAGCGGCATCGTGTAGAACCGCAGATCCGCACCGCGGTTCCAGTAATCGTTCACCACTGGCAAGACCACGGACGCGGGAATCAGCTCGTCCCAAATCCCGTGGCCCCAGAAGATCGGGCTGTCCGGAATGTGTTGCCCCAGGCTCTGTTCCTGCAGCACCTGCATTACCCCCGGCGCGTTCTCCAACGTCATGCCCGGGTTGAAGTAGTCGCTGATCGGCCGATACATCCCCGACAGCGCCACCGTGTACACACAGCGACTCTGCATGTCCTGCAGAATCGCCTGACCTTCCTTGGTCAGGAGCTTCGCCGCATCGAACTGTTCGGGAAACTCACGGGACAACCCGGCGAAACCGAGCCACATGGTGAAGTTGCTGATTCCGGTGAGCCCGGGCCGCTGCTGAGTCGCGTATTGCGCCTGCAGCCGGAGGTCACCGGGCGTGCCACCGAGGGCCGTGCCGAGCAATCGGACGTCGGGAGCGTAACTTTCGCGCAGCTCGGCCGCGCGGATCGACCCGGAACCACCACCCGAATAGCCGTACATGGCGATGCCGGAATCCGAAAGCCCCAGCGACGCTTCATTCTTCATGGCACGCAGGCTGTCCAGCACCATCTTGCCCTCGTCGAAGGTGTTGAAGGTGTTGAACTTACCGTCGAAGTCGGGCACGTTGATCGCGAAACCCTGCGCCAGCCAGCCCGCCACCAGCGTGGCTTCCTTCATGGTGCCGACCTGCAGTGTGTGGGACGGGTTGCATGCCGAGTTCGTCGAATCGATCGCCTCCTGGAAGGAGACCACCGGCCGTGGGCCGCCCGCCCAGGGAATCCCCGGCGTGATCACCGACGTCGCGGTCGCGATCGGGTTGTCGCGAATGTCGTTGCTGCGGAACAACAGCTGCCTGGTATCGACGGGGAACGGGATGCCGAGTATCCGGGTCTGCACGGTCCGCGATCGAATGACCTGTCCCGGCGCGTACGACGCCAAATCATCGGGGTCGGCGTACCACGGGTCCTCGGCGGGCACCGGGATGGGCAGCATGTCGTAGAGCTGCGGCTCAGCGGGCAACTGCGGCAATTGATTCTGATCAGGAGGGAACGTCGGATACGGATCGGCCGCCGCGATCCCGGCGCTGGACACCGCGAGGCAGAGCGCCGTCAATGGCACCGCCGCCCATGTGAATCTCTCCCCGAACATGCACCCTCGTCTCGTCGCGTGTGATCGGCATCATGCGAAGACCGAACTGGTGTCAGTACACCTCTGCGCGAGAACGTCCCGCTATCGACAAACCGACAGACTGCCCGCGGGGACAGTTGTGCACATCCATAGAATTCGATCCGAGAATCCGAATCCCGCCCGAAATCAAGCGGAGAACGCCTTCGATTCCAACAGCTGAGCGGTCCGCGCCGCCGACAACGTCATCGCCTCCGTGGGCCGCTGTGGGTCGTAGCCGGTGAGTTCGGCGATCCGCGCCAGCCGATAGGTGATGGTGTTGCGGTGCACGAACAACAGTCTGGCCGCGGCATTCTGATTGCACTCGTTCGCGAAGAACACCCCGAGCGTCTCCGCCAGCACCGGCTGATCGGCGAGCGGCTCCAGCACCGAGGCCAGCTCTTTGCGCACCGACCCGTCGACCGCGACCGCATACTCCAACCGCAGGTCCTGCCGACGGCAGACCACCTCGCTGCGGGAAAGGCAGCGACCGAGTTCCGCGACGACCCGCGCCTCGGCGAAGGAGGCCGGGATCGCCGCGCGCGTCATCGCGGGCGAAACGCCGATCCACAGCAAAGGCGATGCGCCCGTGCCGATTCCGGGTGCCAATCGAGTCGACAGATTCTCGATGACCGCCGCACTGTCGCCGCCCGAATCGATCGGAATCAAGGCCGTCCAGCCACTGATGTCGCGACGCAGGAACGCGCCGGGCAGATCATGGATGCGACGTCGTAGGTCGGTCAGCGTGCCGGGCCCGGGATCGCCGGGGCGAATCACCGCGACCACGAACGCCTCCGCGATCGGCACCGCGGGATCACCCACCCAATCGACCGGATCACGCCCGGCCAGCAGCGCGTCGACGATCCCGCGCCGCCGTTCCAGCTCGTCCCACGGCCGCCGCCGGGCATCCTCGACACACGCCACCGCGATGCGGGCCGTCATCAGCGAAAGGTATTCGGAGAGCGGCCGTCCGATCTCGGCGAGCGCCGCCCGCCCGGACGGGGAGGCCGTGTTCGGCAGCTGCGACCAGAGGAAATCGACGCCCGCCCGATAGTTGCCCAGTACGTCGTCCAACGGCATCCCGTCGTGCACCAGCGACACCGCCCGCTCGACCAGCGGACGGGTGTCTTCCTCGCTGGGTTTGTCGCCGTCGAGCCAAAACCGGAAGAACAGCCGCACATTCAGCTCGGCGGCCGGGACGAAGTCCGCGTCGACCAGTGAGCTGGGGACGTCGTCATATACCGAAGATTGTGTCGAGAAGCCATCGACCAACGCGATAGCGTCCGACAGCAATCGCTCGATCGCGCCGGCCCGACGGGTCGGACGATCGAACGCGGCAACGGTGCCCGCTGTGCTCACGGCAACTCCCAACGACGATGTTTGGTACCGCCCGGCAATACTGGATTCCATGAACCCGGTACCGCCGGTAACGCCAATCTAGCAGACCGTCTCAGCCACCGTCAGCAGGATTCGCCGGGCCACCCATCGCGGGGCCGGGGGCACAATCTATCGGTCGCCCTGGTCGTCGTCGATGCGGATTCCGCGCAGCGTGGGGTCCGGGTGGTTCTGCTCGTAGGGGCCTTCGGTCCAGAAGCTGATGGTGCCCCAGACGGCAATCGCACAAATTGCCAGCGCGACGAGCGTGACCAATACATCCATGCAGCAATGCTCACCGTCGCGGGGCGGTCGGGGTATCCGCTGAACATCCGACAGCACTTCCGCTGACAGTCTGGTTCGGGCCGGTCGGCGATCGATCGCCGGTCCCAGCCCTGTAGTAGCTGACCCGCTCGAACTCGATCCGGAACTTCCAGGCGGCGACCGGATCCGGCCTCGATCTCGGTCAGGTCGCGGGCGGTGGCGCGGTCGGCGCGGTGCTGACCGCGGTGATCGCGATGTTCGCGAAGAACCGCGGGACGGCCGATCGACGCGAGATAGTCGATCATCGATAGGCCACCGAACACGGTGTAGCGCAAACACTCCCGGCGGTGCGTCCGCTTTCGAGGCCGCACCGCCGGAAGCGTTCAGGTGACTAGTTCTCGCGCAGGCTCGACTGCAGCCGGTCGAACTCCTGCTTGGTCATTTCCTCCGGCGACCGCTCCGGCAGCTGCCGCGATTCGACGCCGACCGGACCGATGTTCCCGCCGTCGAATACTACTGAGGCCCAATTGTTCTGGGCTTGCAGGATGTTGTAGTTGCGGTCGTTGTTCACGCTGGCCTGCACGGCGCCGGTCTGGATGGAGCCATTGCAGTTCCAGTCGATCGGCTGGTCCGCCGATCCGGCGGTCTTCCTGCGGGTGTTGTCCGGGCAGAAGTAGACCGTCCGCCAGCCCGCGGCCACCGCACCGAGTCCCTGCCGCTCCTGCAACGAATTCTCGTTCAGGGCAGGAGGATTCACATTCGAGTAACCGAAGTTGGCGCTGCCGTCCGTCTTCGGTACACCGGAGAACTGGAAGCTGTAGTTCATCACGCTGAGGTAGTTCGGCTTGTAGTTCACGTGGTCGGTGCCACCGTGCTTCAGGCCGAGGTTGTGCCCCAGTTCGTGGATGAACGTGCCGACATTGCCGTCGTCGCCGGGATTCCAGTTGCACTGCGGGCCCAGTGCGACGACGAAGGTGTCGGCCGGTATGCCCAGCGAAATGCCGCTGCTGCAACCGTTGTCGTAGGAATCCGCCCAGATCATGTAGTGGAAGATATGGGAACGGGCGGAGGCGAAGTTGGTTCGCTTGATCGCCGCGACCTGATCGTCCACCGGCGACAGATTGCTGTCGTAGGGCACCTGGTTGCCGCCGCCGAGATTATATTTGGCGCCTCTGGCGTTGCCCGCGTCCAGATGGATATTGATCCCGTTGCGGCCGTCCGGGTTGGTCACCGGGGCGGCGGCGAACACCCCGGTGACCCGATCGAGTGCCGCGGCGGTCGGCAGGCGCCCGTTCATGTAGTCCATCTCGACGAACAGGTCCTTGTGTTTCGGATCCGCGCCCATCTTCGGCAGATCTACGTCGATCTTGCCGTCACCGTCGGCGTCGTAACCGTTGATCTCCCATGCGTCGGGCAATCCGTCACCGTCGCTGTCGACCGCGGCGGCTTGCGGTTGGGCCACCGCGGTGACCGGGGTCAGGAAAGCCCCCAACCCGGTCAGTAGCGCGAAGCCGGCGATAAGAGTTTTTCGATAAGGCGACACCTCGGACTCCTTCCGGATCGTATCGGGGCACGATCCTGTAATTCGAATGAACCTTGCGATGGAAATTCCGAAGGTGGCCTTCGGATTATCGCGCAGCGTCGGCTATTTCCAGTCCACCTGCGGGGAGCGATAGAAATTGATGCCCTGCGCGGCCCAGATCGGGCCCTGTTTGGCGAGCCGTACCCGATACGTGTCCCAGTTGTGGGTCGCGGACGGCGACCAGCCGATCTCGGCGATCCCCGCGAGCCGCGGGAAGGCCATGTACTCGATGTCGGCGCTGGTCCGCAGGGTCTCCGACCACAGCGGCGCCTCGACCCCGGCGAGCTGGTTCTCCGAAACGCCCTGCAGGAAGGTGGCCGGATCCCAGTTGTAGGAATCCTTCACCTCGACATAACCGGCCCAGTGCAGGCCGAGTGGTGAATCCTTGTTGTACTGCATATCCAGGTACGCCTTGTTGGCCGGCGACATCAGGATCTTGTTGCCACGCTTGGCCGCCGCCACGACATCGGCATTGGTGTTGGCGGTATCCCAGTACTGCGGGATCGCCGACGTGGGCGGGTTGGTCACCACAATGTTGTGCCAGCCCGTCGCCTTCTTGTCGTAGGTGGCCAGCATCGGCGTCACCTTGTCGTAGAAGGTCTTGTAGTCGGCCGCGGAGGTGGAATGTGCCTCGTCACCGCCGATATCGATGTACTTGCCCGGGGTGATCGCCGACAGCTCGCGGATGACATCCTCGACGAACCTGTAGGTGGTCGGGCTGGCGATGCACAGCGAGCTGTAGCCCACCTCGATGTCGGTGCGCGGCGGCACCGGCTTGCCGTCACAGTTCAATTCGCCGTACGACGCCTGCGCGGCGTTGGTGTGGCCGGGCATGTCGACCTCGGGGATCACCGTGATGTGCCGGGAGGCAGCGTAATTCACGATGTCGGTGTACTGCGCCTGGGTGTAGTAGCCGCCCGGATCGCCGCCCACCGCGGTCTGACCGCCGATCTCGGCCAGCTTCGGCCAGCTCTTGATCTCGATGCGCCAGCCCTGATCGTCGGTCAGGTGCAAGTGCAGGGTGTTGACCTTGTACTGGGCGATCTGGTCGATGTAGCGCTTGACCTGATCGGGCTTGAAGAAATGGCGGGCCACGTCGAGCATCGCGCCGCGCTGACGGAAGCGCGGGTAGTCGACCACCTTGCCGCCGGACACCGTCCAATCCTGGTGCTGCACCGACGTTTTGTTGATCGCCGCGGGGAACAGCTGGCGCAGCGACTGCACGCCGCCGAACAGTCCGTCCGTGGTGTTGGCCTTCAGGGTGATGCCGGACTTGGCGACGGTGAGCTGGTAGCCCTGGTCGCCGACGCGATTACCCGCGTCGCCGAGCTCGAGGGTGATGCCCGGCTTGGCCAGGTCATAGCGCTCCACCACCGGCAGCGGGAAACCCGTCGCGGGCCGGAGCAACCCGCCCAGATACTCACCGACGCCCTTGGCCTGGTGTTCGGCGCGGATCACGCTGGCGGAGGTCAGCTTGAAGTTCGCGCCTGCGTCGGGCTTGGCCTCGACGGGGACGGGCACGATATCGGTGACAGCGCGCTCGGTAGTTTGTGGATTGTCGGCTGCGTTACCGGTCAAACCGGGCATGACAAGCGTGGTGAGAGCCACGGCTGCGCCGAATGCAAAGGGGTATAGAAACTTTCGCATAGCGTACCTCCGGTACAACTTTAGGGGGCATCCAGAAGTATGGAGCAGCGTGCAAGATATGAGTGGGGACCGTCCCAACTGGGGATATGCGCCGATTTAGCGATCACCGATCCGCCGCGGCACCGGAACGTGCCGAATTCCCCACTTCTACTGGGGATCTCCCTGCGGCTCGTTCATGTCATGCTTGCGCCGGTTGTTCGGGACACGGCGGCTGCGGGGCTGCCCGTTGACCGAGACATCCGCTTGTACAACAGCTCTCATGAGATATCCACTAGTACAACAGCTCTCATGTCCGCTGAGGTGCGTCGTCCGGCGTCGTTCTGCAGCGAACAACGGGAATTAGCTGTCGCGGTGGGAATTGGCGACGGTACCGCGCAGGTAACCGTCGATGTCGACGAAGGATTGGTAAGCCGATGCGAATATCCGGTCCGATAACCGCATCCGCGCTCGTTTTTGCCGGGCTGCTGATTTCCGGTTCCGTGGCAAGCAAAGTGCCCGACGGTGTACTGACCTCCGCGATGACATCCACCGGTCAGGAGAATTCGGCCGATCAAGCGGTCAGCGTGATCCCGACCTCGCCCAAATCGCTTCATCTGCAGGCAGATCCGCCGCAGGATCCGGGGCCGGACGCCACCGTCCCGATCCACGACGTCGCCCTGCCCAACGTCCCGACCCGCGGCATTCCGGAGATCGCGCTCGCCGCCTACCGAAACGCCGAACTCTCGCTGCAGGCCTCGACGCCCCACTGCGGGATGCCGTGGCACCTGCTGGCCGGCATCGGCAAGGTCGAGTCCAATCACGCGGGCAACGGACGCACCGAACCCGACGGCACCACCCGCGGCATCATCTACGGCCCGGCACTGGACGGGACCCTGCCCGGCAACGAGGTCATCAAGGCCGCCGAGGGCGGCTACGTGCGCGCCGTCGGTCCGATGCAATTCCTCCCCGGTACCTGGTCTCTCTACGCCGCGGACGGCAACGGCGACCGGAAATCCGACCCCAACAACATCTTCGACGCCGTACTCGGCGCGGGCAAATATCTGTGCTCGGGCAATCTGGACATGCGCGATCCCAAGCAGGAGACGCGAGCGGTCCTGCGCTACAACAATTCCCTCGACTACGCGTCGAAGGTGCTCAGCTGGTCCAACGCCTACAAGACCGGCGGCGCCCCGCCCCAGGGCGAGCTCGCTCCCATCCCCGACGCCACGCCCGGCGGCGGCATGCCCGACGGCGCGGGCTCGAGCATGAGCCAAGGCGAGACAGCCACCGTCGCCGACCCCGCCGATCCCGCCGCCCCCACGGACGCTCCCGCCCCGGACGCGACGACCGACCCGAACCCGACTCCTACGACGGATCCGCTTCCGTCCGATCCCCAAAATCCCACGGGCACACTGGAAATCAGAATCCAGGTGATGATCAACATCCCCGGCCGAGCACCGATCCCGTGCGGTGTCTTCTGCCCATCACCCGACCCGGACGCGCCGACCATCCCGCAGACGGCCACACCGACCACCCAAACCCCCACCACCACAACACAACCCGACACAACCACGCCGCCCGTACCGTCGACTACGCCGATCCCGACAACCACTTCCGTCGCACCGACAACCACTTCCGTTGCGCCGACAACCACTTCCGTTGCGCCGACAACGTCGACACCTGCGCAGGTACCACCCGCCATGACCACACCACCGCAGGTCAACAACCAACCGCCAGTCGCACCGGCCCCGGCAGCCACCGAGCAGAAGCCACTCCAAACCACCACCGCGACACCAGCACCCAAGTCGGCGACACCGACCACGACCACCCCGACAACGACACCGAAGCCACCGGCCCCGCAGACCACCCCCAACCAGACCCCGCCCGTCCAACCCACCACTCAGCCAGCCACACCGGCCCCGGCTACCTCCACACCCAAACAATCGCCAGCCTCACCTGCTCCTGCGCAACAACCGACCGCACCCGCACCCGCACCAGCACCCGCACCAGCAACAGCCACCACCGCGCCCAAACAACAGCCGACCGCACCAGCTCCGGCCCCGGCTCCCAAGCAGCAACCAGCCACTCCGGCCCCGACACCTGCTCCGGCCCCAAAGCAACAGCCCGCCACACAAGCCCCAGCTCCGGCTCCCAAGCAGCAACCAGCCGCCCCCGCCGCCCCGGCTCCTAACCAGAAGCCACCCACCCCCGCACCGAAACCCGCTCCAGCACCGACCAGTCGGCCCCCCATTCCACCCGCCGCACAACCCTGAGCGATGCCCACGCCCCAGCTGGTTTGGCGTGCTTTCCACCGCCGCTTCACGACACCCTCGATGGGCCTGACGGCTATCCATAGCCGCAACGACCACGGCCCCACAAGCCGCGCGGTTCCCGAGAAAGCGCGCAGCAGTCGCCAACAACGGGCCGCCGCCCTTCGCCCCCGCGGTGAGTGGCGCCGATCGTCGCTCACCGGACCATACGCGCCAGCCCCACAGACCCCCTATACCTTTCACAGGGCGTGAACTCACTGTGAAAGGTATGTAAGCTGTGCGATCCTGCCCCGCACCAACAGATTTCCCTATACCGAAGCTCGCAGATGCAGGCCGTAGCCCGATTGTCACTGCATAACCCAACAGCGCCACCCACTGTGTAACCGGACACTCGCTGTACCGGGTTTGAGGCTTACACAGTGGGTGCGCGGCCCCCTCCCACCCCGCTGGAAGGTGGCATTCGCTGGGTAGAGGGGTTTCGAAACGGCACTACAGCCGGATGACCACGCTGGAATACCCACTCCGCGTGACCAACTGCTAACTGAAGCCGGGAACCCCACCTGGCGCCCAGCACTACTCGATCATTCCCTGGGATCTGTATACCTACTGGGCGGGTACAACTGGAGGCGTGTACCTACTGGGTGCTGACAGCTCAGCTGGTTTGGTGTGCTTCCACGCCGAGCACGCGCAACCGGAGCCGCCGGATTCCGACGACCCCCACCTCCGACCCGTAATAACCGGGACCGGTCACGGCCTCCCGGCACCCGGCGCGGGGGCCGGAAAGGCCACCACCTGCCCGGTGGGTTTCGTGGACTCGGGCTCGCCCCAATTCTGGCCGACGACATACAGTTTCGGGTCTTCCCCACGGCTGAGCACACAGGCGAACGCACCGCGGTCGAGTTCTACCATGGACAGGACTGCCCCGCCCTCAGCGACTCGAACGCAATGCCGGTTGCCCACATCGGCGTACCAAACCGCGCCCTCGGCGTCGACGCAGATTCCGTCCGGATGATCGCCCGGTGTCGCCGCCCATACGCGGCGGTTGGCAAGCCGCCCGTCGGGCTCGATGTCATAAGCGGTGAGCTGGTTTGCATAGGACTCCGCGACGATCAGAGTCGCGCCGTCCGCCGTGATCGCCATCCCGTTCGGGAAAGCGAGTCCGTCGGCGACCTGCCGGACGCTGCCCTCCGGCGTGACGAGCACGATCGGGCCCGGCGTGAATTCACCGCCTGGAAAATCGAAGCCGATGCTGTTGACGTAGGCGTTGCCGCGATCGTCGACCACGATGTCATTCCACGGCTTGTCCGACACGACGGACAGGTCGGCGTGCGTAACGAGCGACCCGTCGACCTCGAGCCGCACGAGCCTGCGCTGCGCCGAGTCCACGACCAGCAGTCGCCCATCCGGCAGAAAGTCGATGCACATGGGGAACGACGGGATCTGCACAATCACTTCGGGCCGGTTGTCCTCGGCCAGGGCGATCACCTGATTCGCGCCCCAATCGGAGAACCAGAGTCGTCCGTCGTGCCAGCGCGGGGACTCGCCGAACACGACTCCCGCCAGCAGAATTTCGGGCTTGGTCACGTCGCCATGTCCTTCTGTACTACTGCGCGCGATACACCACAATGCCCGGCACCGACCGGACATATTCGGCCAACGGCGAATCGACCACCTTGTTGTTCGCCGCCAGCGACGACGCGTTCCGGAAAACCGGACCGCTCGGCGTCATGACGAAGATCCCGACGTGCGTGACATCCAGCCCCGCCTGATCGGAATAGGCGCCGATGTAATCGCCGGTACGGAGTCCACGGATGACACCGTCGTCCACGGCGGCACTGGGAATGAAGGTGATAGCGCGATCCACCACCGGCAGCCCGGCAAGGTACGTCCCGCCGTCCGCTTTCGCATTGAGATGCTTGCCAACAGTCACCGCGGCCGTAGTCAACGCACCGGTGACATCGGTAGCCGCCACTCGCGGAGTACTCACCCAATCACTGAAGAAGTGCTTGCGCTGCAAGAAATCGACGCGTCCGCCGGTGTACCGCGTATCGATCAGGTTCTGGTCGAACTGGCCACGATCGGCCGACCTACTGAGCGCCTCGACATAGTCGAGATAGGTGAAGCAATCCACCCGCCGAAAATCGATAACAAGCTGTTCCGGCTGCGTCGCGGACCCGATCAGCATGTCGGCTCCATACGGCGTACCGAGAAACTGCCGCGACAACAGCTCGACCAACTCGCCTTTGCTGTGCCCGGCAGGCGCACCGGCCCGCAACGCCAGCAACGCATCGATCTTCTGCTGGCTGACACCATCCACGTTCACCGACGGCGCGGGCTCAGCGACGGCCGCAGGCACCATCGACGCCGTACCACCGGCGAGTACCAGCAGGACCAGCAGTAACCGGGCCAGGGTGCGCAAGAAGCCTCCAAAACGAGTGCATGATCCATCGACGAACAACACCCACGGTAGCTCGGCCGTCAATCCGGCACCCCGCACACGACGGTGACCGCCGCGGAAAACCCGCAGCGGTCACCGTGTGCGATCAAGCCGCTACATAAACCGGCTTCTTCTTGAAGACACCCTTGACAGCGACCGGCGTCGCCGTGCCGACACTCACCCCTTGCCCGCTCTGCGGCTCATAGTTGACCGGGCCGCACGATATCGCGCCCCGTGCACACTGCGCAGGTGACGAGATGTGCTCGTCCGGTGCCGCATGCAACGCGGCCACAATGAACGGTGCGATGGTGGCCGCCATGACGAAGGACCTCAACGATCGCGGTAGAGCGTGTCTCGAAGAGACGGGCGTCATTTCCGGTCCCCGCGCCCGAACGGCCACGCGTCGGTGCCCGGCGCCTCGGGAGCTTCCTGCAGGCCCTGGTTGCTGAGGCTGCCCGGGTACAGGTATTCGCTGGCGGGCCGCCTCTTGCCGTTCAGCCACGCGTCGAAGAAGCCGTCCAGCTTCTTGGTGGTGCGGGACTGCACGAACTGCCGGAACTCGGGAATCGACGCATTGCCGTGCTTGTGGCCCTGCGCGAAATCCTTGACGGCGGTGAAGAATACGTCGTCACCGATGTAGCGGCGCAGTGCGTGCAGGAAAAGCGGGCCGCGGGTGTAGACGGTGGTGAATTCGTTGCCCTTGCCGGGATTGTAAAGCGGTGTCGCCCAGACATTCTGCTGATCGGCACTGGCGAGGGCCCGGCGATAGATCTGATCGGCGTTCTGGTGATTGACCCGCTCCGGGTACAGGATGTCGGCGGTGTAGCTGGCGAAGCATTCGTTCAGGCAGACATCGCGCCAATCCTTGACCGAGACCGAATCACCCCACCACTGGTGGGCGTTCTCGTGGATCAGCGTGTTCAGATCCGTCCACGGCGCGTAGATCGGCCGGGTCTGGGTCTCCAGCGAGAATTGCAGGTCGGTGTCCACATAGATGCCGCCGCCCGCCTCGTGCGGATACGGGCCGTACAGCTGCTCTTCGAAGGCGAGCACGCTGGGCAGCTTCTTTTCCAGATCCCTCTTCTGCTGGGCGCCGCCCGGCGCGAAGAAACTCTCCAGCGGCGTATTGCCGACCTTCTGATTCAGCCGGGTGAATTTGTCGATCGCGATCGTGGACAGATACCCGATGATCGGATCCTTGGCCTCCCAGGTGACGGTGTGCTTGCCGGTCCCGGCGGCCACGTCCGACGTGCGGACTCCATTCGAGGCCACGTCCCAGCCGGTCGGCACCGTGGCCTTCACGGTCAAGGTGACCTTGTCCAGCGGTGTGTCGTTGAGCGGGTACCAGGTTGTCGCCGAATGCGGTTCGCCCGCCGCGAACGCGCCACCGGACGGCGAATAGGTCCAGCCGTTGCCGTTGGTGTTGGGCACCGTGCCCGCGTAGTCGACGATGACGGTGAACGGTTGCCCCGGCGGCAGTGCAGCTTTCGGCGTTACGACGAGTTCGTGCTCGCCGGTCCTCTTGAACTGCGCGGCCTGGCCGTTGACGGCGACGGAACTGACTGCGGGGCCGGCATAGTCGAGATTGAACGCCGACAGGTTCTGGGTGGCGTTCGCGGTGATGGTGGCCTTGCCCTTGAGGTTGTGCGACGACGGGGTGTAGTCGATGGCGACGTCGTAGTGGAGCGCGTCGTAGCCGCCGTTGCCGTCCTGCGGGTAGTACGGGTCGCCGAGACCGTCCGAGCCCGGCGTCGGATCGGCGGCGCTCGCGGCCGCACCGTTCGGCGAATCCGGCGGCGGTGCGGCGACCGCGGCAACGCCGGCCGACAGGCTCAGCGCGAGAGCCAACGCGGACACCGCGACCGGCCGCGCCCTGAGCGCGACGGGGATCGGATTGCCTCTGTCTGACCACTTATGAATTCGCATGGTGCACAACCTCTTTGGTAGGCGATCCGATGAGCGAGCTCGGTCGCGCGAACGTGTCGTTGCCCGATCGGATCTGTAATCGACTGCAGGAAGTGCCGACTCGGCAATCTGCAGGTACTCCCCCGGCGGTCCTGGTGGCTCCCGCGGAGCAACCAGGCCGATCCGGTAAACCGATGAGCCGCTAGGCGTTCAGCGGCTGCTCCAGCCGCCGAGCACCCGTCCGGTGTTGTTGGCGTCGATGAACACGACCCACTGCACGGGCTGCTTACCTTGCGTGGCAGCACCTTTGACCGAGACCTGATACGCGGGGACCGCGACGCTGGGCGCCGTCGAGTTCTTGGCGGCCAGCTTCGGGTCGAACCACCTGGCGCTCGTCGCGGAGACGGCGAACTTGTCGCGCGGCTGCTTGGTCTGCTCGGCGAGCGCGCGCAGGGCAGTGGCCGCCACCGCGGCGGGCGGCGTGCCGGCCGTGGTGGTCCCGACCGGGTACTTGCCCTTCGCCTGCTGCGACAGCGCGCCGGTGGCCGAGATGAGCTTGCCGTCGGCGGCCAGCGACTGCGCCACCGTGGCGCCGTAGACCGGCACCGAGTCGATCTCCTGACGCAGCTGCACCGTCGAACCCTGATCGGCCGGGGACACCTTGTCGACGACGAGGTTGCCGACCGACCCCGCGCCGAAGACCTGCTGGACCGTCTGCGCCTGGGCCTGCGCGATGGCCGGGGCCTCGGCCGGCGTGCCCGGCGGGACCGGCAGCGGGTTCTTGAAGATCACCTGCATGGCGATGCCGTCGGGATCGGTGAAGATGTTGCGCGGCAGGGAGGGCAGTTCGAAGATGCCCGGCTTGGTGGTCGGCGGGGTGGTGGTGGTCGGTATCGACGAGGTCGTCGGCAACGGCGAGGTGGTGGGCGACAACGTCGTTGGATCGGTCGTCGGCGAAGTGGTCGGCGCCGAAGTCGTCGGATCGGTCGTCGGCGCCAACGTCGTCGGATCGGTAGAGGTCGTCGATTCGGTCGTCGGGGACGAGGTGGTCGTCGGGGACGACGTCGAAGGGGTGGTCGGCGTTGGTGTTGACGAGGGCTGGGCAAGCGCACCGGAGCTGGTCGTGAAAACCGTTGCCGCTAAAACGAACACCACGGTAGCGGTGTAGCGAGCCGCCCTTCGATGTGGGTATTTCATATCCAAGTAGAACCACACTGCGGGCGTTATTTTCGACTGGGGACGTACTGGGGAGTTCGTATTACGACTTAATTAACTTTCCCCGCTCCGCAATTCGGCGAAGTGTCCCGCACGTGCGGTCGAGTCGTATCACTTTCGGCGCAAGTGCGACGAAATATCAAGCCGCCGAGCCGGACCGGTAGCACGATCGCGCCGTGCCGAGACGGTGTGCTCCGACGGACCTTCGGTGCCGCAATCGACTGGGCACAGTCGAGCAACATCTGCTCCGTGCCGAATAGCGCCGACGCCGTAGGCGTGTGCGCGGTGGGTCGCGGCACCGAAGGCTCGCCGACGCGCAACCTGCGGACAACGTTCGATTCGCAAGTCACGCACCGTATCGCGAGGTAAAATGCACGGTCATTTACTGTGTAGTCGATCGCCGATACGCGTCGCGAAGTCCTGCCAGTTGGCCGCGTTCTGCCGGGCCATATCGAGCACGAGATTCAGACAGTGTTCCGGGATGCGATCGGCCAGATCGAGCGACTGGGTCGGCGTGCGCGGGCTGGCGTCGAGCCAGCGCAATACCGTGCGCCCGGTTTCGGTAAGGCGCAGCGACGGATCGCGGCGCAGGCTCTGCAATACCGAAGAAGGGCAAACCCGCTCCGGCGGTGCCGGATCCGGTGCGAGCGGCGCGCCATCGGAGCCGTCGCAGGGCTTCTTGCGGCGCTGGTGTTCGACGTCCGGGCGGCGCACTCGGCGCATCCGGCCGTCGCGCCCTAATCGATGCCTCGTCTGGGGAACATCCCCAGACGACTGCCTGCGCACCGCACCCACCGTCTTGTGGTCCAGCCCAGCGACTTCGGCCACCTTGCGGTCCGACCACAGCGGGTACATCCGCATGATGCGCAGCGAGGCGGCTTTGCGATCGAGGATCGACAGCGGCAGGCCGTGCGCGATGTTGGCCTGCACCGCGAGCACGAATGCCTCTTCCTCGGTGCCGTCGAAGAACTGTGCCCGGATGACGTTGTCCCCCTTCAATTTCGCGGCCTTCAGACGGTGCACGCCGTCGATCAGCCGCATGGTTTCTCGATGCACCAGGATCGGCGGCAACTCCGCCTCGGTCGTCGCTAGCACCTGTGTATGCGCCGAGTCCTCAGCACGCACGCGCAGTGCGCCGCTGATGTCTATCGACTCGATAGGAATCTCGATGACTACGTCGGCAACTCCGACTCTCGCATCGTCGTCCACGTTCAATCTGTGTTCACTCACGGCGGTACTCCTGCGTCGAAGCCGAGATCATTCCGTAGCACACTTCGCCCCGCTGCCAGTACCGATCCGAACCACCACAACAAGCGGGACGAATCGATGCGGTAGGCACGGCGCTGTGCCGGGTCAGCAGTGACTAACTAGCGCGGACAGCAATATTTCACATTGGCAGAGTTCCGGCAACGATACGGTGTCGAAACGGTCCTGCATTCGCAATCTGCGGATCGCCAGCGTGATTCGCGGCGTTATTTGTGAAAGGTGTTAACCCGAAGATCCCCCGCTCCGCCTTTCGGAAACATTTCGGAAACTACCAGTTCCAGCCCGAAACCGCAGTCAGCGTGGATACGCTTAAGAGTTGGACTTGCACGCCGGCCGCGGCGGCCGCGACGGACATGCTTGTACGCCAAGGTATATGGCGGAACAAAGCTCCGGAACACGACGACCACCCTGATCGCCGTCACAACAAACAGAATCCGGAACAATTCGACTCCGGACGCAACAAAACAACGGTATTCCGACCGAAAGGGATTACCGCTCGACCTACACCACGTGCCTCAGGCACACCCATACCGCGTTCGTGTTCAAGTCCCCTCTCGCACACGAAGAACAAGACGGGTTGCGCCTTGTTCGTAACGATTTCAGCTGAGGAACTTATCTGCCCGAACATCCCTCAGTTCCGATCCATCCTATCATCGGACCTCCCGCTCAGCAGCGCGACGAACGAAATTCCCCGGGTTAGTTCACCCTTCGAGAGTCCATACAGGAGAACATGTTTCGGTGATATCCGGTAGCCGTCACCGAAGAACTTCTCGAGTGTCCGCTCACCGCCCTCTTGCTGGTTTCGAGCCGGTCGATCCGGTGAGCACGGAATCGGCGTCCTTGTGACAATCGCCTTCGCTGGCCGGATAGGACAGCCGACGAGCCCTGATCGCACCGCCGACCGACCCCCGATTTCGGCCCACCGCGCGGTCCGGAATCCCCCTTAGCACTACGGTATTGACGGCAAATGGCACTGCGGCGTGATGCTCGGCAGGGTCGCCGCTTTCTACGGTCGGGACATGCTCAACAACGAACCCGCTTCAGTTGCTCACGACGCTGCGGTGCGGCCCACCCGGTTGCGCGGCGCACTCGCCGTCACCGTGGCGGCGGTTGCCACTGCGGGCCTCATCGGTGCGGCAACCGGTAGCGCGAGTGCCGGACCGGGTGGCGACTGTCTGTGGGCGGGCACGGGTCACGCGCAAGGCACGACCGTGGCGGCCGGTGGCCGCGCTTTCACCTGTGCGACAGACCAACTCGGCGCACCGCGGTGGCAGCGGGGCGCGGCCGTCCGCACGCCGAGCACCGTCGTCGATCCCGGCGCCACCACCGCGCCCGCAGGCAACTTCAGCGTGGGCGCGCAGCAGCCGGGCACCGAGTACAACGACTACTGCGTGGGTACGCAGCTCATCGATGGCAGCGAGTCGGTGTACGAGGTCGTCTCCGACGTGACGGGCGCCCTGCGCTGGCAGGCGGCCGGACCGATCGCCCAGTGGACCTTCATCCCCGGCACCGGCCCGGTGCCGACCACCCGCTCGGCCAGCCTGTGCCTGCCGGACCAGGTGATCTGGCCGGAGCCGACCCGATAGACGAATCAGTAAGCGATGAACAAGATCTCGTCGCGCGAGTACTCGTGACCCGGATGATTCTCGGCCAGGTGGGCCTTCGTCTTCTCGACAAGATCGTCCTCGTCGATGCCGACGATGGCTTCTCCGCAGGGGCAGTTCAGGTTTCGCTTCATCAGGGTGTCCTTTCCTCTCGTTCGACAGTCTAAGCGGACGGGTGACCGGACCCCGAGCTCAGGACTGGTCCCCTGGGGGTACACCCCTACACATCCCGGGGTACACCGGGTCGTCCGCCGGGTTGACGCGCTCGCGACGCGACTCTTGCCATCATGAGCTCGACCCGAACGTCGAGGAGGACCACCGAAGTGATCACATTGCGCGGCTGCGCACTGGCTCTGGCCACCGCCATGACGGCCACCGTCCTGCTGACCGCATGCGAGCAGTCCGCGCCAGAGACCACCGGCACGGCGGCGAAGATCACCCTACCGCCGCTGAGCGGGCGCTACCCGGTCGGCACGACCGATCTGCATCTGGTGGACGCGCGGCCGGACCCGTGGCATCCGGCCGACAAGCGGGAACTGATGGTCACCGTGACCTACCCCGCGCAACGCGCCGGTGAACGCGCCGCCTGGATGTCGCCGGGAGTGGCGGCCGCCGTCGACAAGCTCGCGGCCAGTTCGCCCGAGAACGGCCTGAAACCGGGCACGATCGACTGGGCAGGCACCAAACGCCAGGCGAGTACCTCGGCCGAGGTCGACCGCACCGGCGGTGCCTGGCCGGTTGTGCTGTTCTCGCACGGCTTCGGGGTGGAACGCGAGCTCAACTCTGTCCGCACCGACGACCTGGCCAGTCACGGCTACGTCGTCGTGTCCATCTCGCATACCTACGACGCGAGCGTGGTCGAGTTCCCCGGCGGACGCCTGGTCACCAACGATGCCAAGCCGGATCTGCAGTACCTCGCGACCTCGGTCGAGGCCCGCGTCGCCGACACCAGGTTCGTGCTCGACCAGCTGACCCGCCTGAACCGCGGCGAGAACCCGGACGCCGAAAATCGCACACTGCCTACGGGATTGGCGGGCGCGCTGGACCTGTCGACGGTCGGCATGTTCGGCCATTCACTGGGCGGCTTCGCGGCGGGCGAGGCGATGTATCAGGACCAGCGCATCGGCGCGGGCATCAATTTCGATGGCAGCATGAGCATCGGCAAGGTCGGCGAGATCGTGCAGCACGGTGTGGACCGCCCGTTCATGCTGGTGGGCGCCGACGGCGTGGATCCGGCGACCGGGCACAAGTTCGAGCACTCGCACCTGGCCGACTTCGACCCGAGCTGGGGCCAGTTCTGGACCAATCAGCAGGCGTGGAAACGCGACCTGCACTTCGACGGCGCCGCCCACATGAGCTTCACCGATCTCCAGGTCGCGGTGCCGCAGTGCGCCAGCGTGCTGACCGAGGAGGCACGGCAACGCACCGTCGGCACGATCCACCCGGCCCGCTCGGTGAGCGCACAGCAGGACTATGTCGCGGCGTTCTTCGACCTGCACCTGAAACACCTCGCCACCGACCTGTTCGACGGGAACAATCCGCGCTACCCGGACACCAGGTTCATCCCCTGACGCAGGCCGCGCGGCAGGACCACCGGCGAGGTTCGCCTAAGCTCCTGGCCTTATGGCACTCCCCGCAACACTGCACAACTTCGCCGTCCAACTGGCCGACGTCGACCGCGACGTCTACCAGGACCTGGAGTTGCGGATAGCGCGCCACCCGTCCGAGACCGCCGAGTTCATGATGACCCGCCTGCTGGCCTACTGCCTCGAATATCAGGAGGGCATCGCCTTCAGCGAGGGCGGCATCTCGTCCACCGACGAGCCCGCAGTCCTGGTGCGCGACCGCACCGGCCGCCTCACCGCCTGGATCGAGATCGGCGCTCCCGACGCGGAACGCCTGCACCGCGGCAGCAAACTGGCCGGGCGCGCCGCCATCTACACCCACCGCGACCCGGCCAAGGTCCTGGCCCAGCTCGCGGGCAAGCGCATCCACCGCGCCGAAGCCATCCCCCTCTACAGCTTCGATCGCGACTTCATCGATGCCGCCGTCGCCGCGCTCGACCGCCGCAACACCGCAACCCTGTCGATCACCGAACGCTCGCTATACCTGGACCTCAACGGCACCAACCTGAGCACACCCGTCGAACAGCACGCGCTCGGTTAGGTCCGGAATTCGGCGCATGACCGCAGCGGGCCTTGCTACCCTCACGGCTCATCTCTTCAACGTGGAGGATCTCATGAACCGTCCCATGCTGAATATTGTTGCCGCCGGAGCCATTTCTCTGGCGATCGCCCTGCAGCCCGCGATCGCCGCAGCCGCCCCCGCACTACCGCAGGAACCTACGCCGACCGCTCCGGTCACCGCGCCGTTCGACCCCATCTGTCCACTCTGCTTCATCCGCGAATTCCTCGAAAGCGGTTCAGCGCACCCGTAATCCACTAGGCCGGGCGAGTAGTACGCGTGCTACTCGCCCGGCATGGGATCAACGACTGATGGCGAACTCGTCGCTGACGAGGCGGAGACGACGGGACAGGTCGGAGACGAACACCCGCTCCGGATCGATGGCATCGCGAACCCGACGCCATTCGTCCAGCCGCGGATACATCGCCCGGACCATTTCGGGCGTCGTGCGTGAATCCTTCGCGAAGTACAGACGTCCACCCGCCGCCAGTACGCGCTGGTCGAGTTCGGCACAGAACTCGCCGAGCCCGGACTTGAGCGGGAAGTCCAGGCTGAGCATGAAACCGGGATGCGGCCATGAGAGCGGTGCCTGGTTGCCAGGGCCCATGCGCTTGAACACATTCAGGAACGACCGGTGCCCCGAGTGTGCGATGGCCCGCACCGCGTCGGCGAGCTGCTCCTCGGCACCGAACGGCATCGAGAACTGGTACTGCATGAAGCCGCGGCGACCGTAGGCTCGGTTCCACTCCCCCAGCAGATCCAGCGGGTGATAGAACTGCGTCAGATTCTGGATCCGGCCGCGTGCCCGCTGCGGATACGCACGATAGGCAGCCTCGGCCGCGATTCGCGAGGTGAGGTTGTTGACCATCCCGTTCGGGAAGATATCGGGCACGGTAAACAGTTGCGGCGCATCGAATTTCAGTGGTTCCCTGCGCAATTTGACCGGCAGTTGGTCGAGTTCGGCCAGCGACCCGCGACTGAATGCCGCACGGCCGACCTTCGCGCCGGTGCTGATCGTGTCGGGCACCGACATCGAGTACTCGTAACCCTCATCCGAACCGCCGGTCAGCAGTTCCATCGTCTCGTCGAGGTTGTTGGTGCGATCGTTGTCGACAATGAAATACGCGGTCTCGGTGTGCTTCATCCGCACCCGGGCCCGAACGATGATGCCGGTCAACCCCATTCCGCCGACCGTGGCCCAGAACAGTTCCGCGTCAGCACCTTCCGGTGCGATCGTGCGCACCGACCCATCGGCGGTCAACAGCTCCATCGACAGCACGTGATTGCCGAAACTGCCGTGGGAATGATGGTTCTTGCCGTGGATGTCGGAGGCGATCGCCCCACCGACCGTCACCTGCCGAGTACCCGGCAGCACCGGAACCCACAGACCTGACGGCAGCACCGCCCGCATCAAAGCGTCGAGGCTGACCCCCGCGTCGACATCGACCACACCGCTATCCGGATCGATGCTGTGCACTCGGTCGAACACGGTCATATCGACGACAAGCCCGCCACCGTTCTGCGCCGGATCGCCGTAGCTGCGGCCGAGGCCGCGCGCGATAACTCCGCGCGGCCCCGCCTCCTGCACGCTCTTCGCCACCAGATCAATGTCAGGCGTGGACAACACCCGCGCGACAGTTGACGCAGTCCGGCTCCAGCCGGTCAGTGGACGCTGATCGATCACCGGGCCCCATCTCCGAAATTCACCAAGCCACCGTAGCGCTTGGCTTCGCGTCGGCAAGCGGGGTGCCGGGACCGGATCTGCCTCAGGTCGCCAGGAACGCCAGCATTTTCTCGCGGAGTTCGGCGTCGGGCTCGCATGCCGCGGCTGCGGTGATCCAGTCGCGAGCGGCGGGCGGGCGGGCTTGCGGTGGCCAGGAATCGATGGTGCCGAGGGCGGCTCGGCGACCTCGGGCGATTCGGCCGCGGAGGGCGATCGAGAGCAGGTTCTGCCCGATGCCCGGGTGATCGCGTAGCTTTCCCACGATGATCTCCAAGGCCCTGTCGGCCTCGTAACCCCGTCCCAGGCCTAGTGATTCGGCCGGGCCCGAGGCCAGCTCATCGAGTGGGAGGAGCTCTTCGGCGAGAGCTACGACTTGTTCGACGGTGTTCGCGTCGGCGTGGTGTATCGCCCACTGCCAGATGTAGGCGTTGCGGCGATCAATGTGTAAGCGCGCCAGGGCATGTGGCAGCGCGTCCACGCCGAGTCGGCCCGCGCAGGACAGCGCGGTCGCGAACGTATAGGACCGGGGCTCGGGGTCTTCGCCGCGCGGCACGAGTTCGCGCAGCACCACATCTCGCCACCGGGGTTGCGCGAGCAAGGCCGTATACCGGGCGCGCAGGCGTGCGGGCTCGCCGTCGGGCCAGTCGAAATCGTCGTCGTAGACCAGCTTTTCGAGGGTGAGCGCCGCGTCGAGCAGCTCGAGGTGGGGTTCGGCCACGGCGACGAGTTCGGCGAACCGGTGCATGGCGGGTACTGCGTCGTCGTAGTCGTGCATGTCTGCTGCGGGGCCGCCGTTCGCGAGAGCTTGCAGGATGCCCGCCGCGCCGGCGAGCAAGGTGTCGTCGACATCGTGTTCGAGCAGAGCTTCGTAGAGACCGCCGGTCGTGGCCGCTAGATGGGCGAGGTATTCGTTCATCACGCCGTTGCGGAAGCCGGTGCGCAGCAGCCAGGCTTTGATATCCGGGTCGACGCAGCCCTGCAGACGCTCGACCGCGTGAATGCGGCCCCACCCGTCGAGACGCTGCGCCAGCTCGAAAACCGCACGCTGCCGGTCGGGTTGGGTGTTCATCAGGGCGACGACGGCGAAGAGCGCGAACTCGTCGAGCGTCCCCAGTAGTTGCAGCAGTTCGCGGTCCCGTTCGTCGCCGCTCACACCGAGCAGCACGATGCCGAGCTTGGCGACTTCGCGGCGGGTGGCGTTCTCCACGACGAATCTGGCTGCCGTACGCAGTTTTTCGCGTGGCACCGAGCGGGATCGCAACTCGCCCACCAGATCATCGGCGACGCGCACGGCCTGCACTTCGGCGAAGACCTGGAGCAGGCAGGCCGGATCGTCGAGGTGCCTGAGGATTCGGTCGGTCAGTTCGGCGACGGGCTGCGATCCGGTCCCGAAGTGGTGGGTGCTGACACCGTCGTAGACGACGCTGGGAAAGACGAATTCGCCTGCCTTGCGGGGCTCTTCGTCCGGCAGCGGAAAGCCGTCGCGCGGCCAGGGGCCGGGACCGTGCAGAGCGGCGAGAGAGAGTGCGTGGGCCACGAAGGTGGCCTCGCGGGGGCTCAACAGCCCGGGCGCAAAACGCCCTTTCCGTAGGTGATCATGGGTACGAGGATGGCAGCTCGGCCGCCTGGACGCAACCTCGCGATTATCTATATTTCAATAGATAATCCTTTCAATTATCCCCACTTCCACTGGGGAGATGCCGTCGATGTCTTTCATGTCACTATTCAAACAGTTGTTCAGAAAATGGCGGCGTACCCCGCAGCCGTAGACTGGGACATCCTCTCGCGCAACAGTTCTCGTTCGGCCATACCTGCGGCGACCGCTCGCGGCGAGTAATGGGAAAGTTCCCAGCGCCGGCGGTGATGGGGTTCGTCTGACTGTTCAGCACCCCGCCCTGCACATCCGGTCCGAAGTGAGCACCTCATGAATCGCAAACATCTCTTACCCATTGTCACCGCCTGCTTAGTCCTGTCCCTCGGGCCGGGCTCCGTCGCGGTGGCAGCCCCCGCCAGCACGCAGGCCGCCGACGCCGCGCCCTTCTGTTACGAGGAGCCGTCCACCCCGCAGGCCGATATCAGCGACCTCAAAGCGCGGTTCGACAAGTCGAACTGGATGCCTACCTTGCAGGCCATGTACCAGCGGCGTTGGCCGAGCGGGCAGAAGCTGGCGATCGCCCAGGCCAAGGATCAGTACTGGGATCAGTTCGTGGAAACGGACAGTTTCGAGGCGTTCGCCGAGTCGATGATGGTGGCCATCCACGAGGAAACCCACATGTGGGACCTCGACGGGTCGCGCACTGAGTGGGACAAGTACACCGCGTCCTGGATCAACGCCACGCAGCAGATGACGAACATCCCGCTGTACGCCGGTTTTCCGCGCAAGGAAATCCTGCCGTTGATCAAGGACAAGCTCAGTGACGACATGGACGGGATCTATCTGCGCGATCAGCAGCAGGGCGACTATCACTTGCAAGGCGTGACAGCGGAATTGAACGCGGGCCTGATGGGCCTGCCCGCGGTCACCGTGGTGCAGGAGTACATCAAGGGCATCGGCGCGAGCAATGCCAGGGATATTGCCGCGACCAACCTCCGATACCTGCTGCTGTACTTGCGGGTGGCCAAGGACAAGCACCCCGACTACTGGGCGAAGATCAAGAACGAGCCCAAGCTGCGCGACCTGGTGCTGACCCAATTCCTGCGCACCGCTTACTGGTTGGAGAAGTCCGCGCCGTACTCCGGCAAGCTCGGCGGCCCGAACGCCGACAAGATCACCGAGAAGAACTACGCCCCGGAGAACATCTCCATTGTCGAGGAGTTCACCGGCCGCAAGGTCCGCACAGACGCCCAAAAGAATTGCACCGCCTGATATTTCGGTAGCCGAGTGGGATTGCCGTCCGCCTGCGGCAATCCCACTCAGCGCTGTTCGACGACCGCGCCGTACTCGCCGAGAATGGCGATAGCGGGCGGGTGCGGTATCTTCGGCTACGACCGCATCCGGACGCTGGATACGATCTTCGGCACGGGCCGAACACGCCGACCGAGATCGAGATTGCCGCTATGCCTGCACACCCCGACCTAGCCGATGTGATCGAGGCCCTGCACTCGGACCTGGCCGAATGGATGGGTTCGAACGCGCCACCCAAGGTGTTCGACCGGTTCGCCAACGCGCTGCACGACGAGTTCTCCTCGGTCACCACGGTCGGTCAGGTCATCGACCGGGACACGCTGCTGGCGGGGGTGTGGTCGGCGCGCAACGCGCAGCCGGGATTCACCATCGAGATCACCGACATCGAGGAGATCGCGCAGAGCGGCAGCATCCTCACCGTGCGCTTCACCGCCGAGAACCTGCAGGGTGATATCCGCAGCCGTCGCCTGGTCACGGCGATCCTGCTCAACACCGACCACGGATATCTATGGCGGTCCCTCCACGAAACCACCACTCCCCCAGCCGAATAATCCACACCGACGCCTTCGATCAATCTGAGCCATTCATTGTTCACTATTTGACCGGGTCACCGAGTGCCAGAATCATTTCCGACAACCGCCGAATACCACCCGGAGGCGAACATGACGGAGGAACTACCCGAGGCCCCGGCGAGCGAGGCCGACGAACCGGCCCCGGTCCACGATGAGCTACGTCATTTGCCAGAACTCGTCGTCCTGGACGACGAGGGCAGCCCCATGCCCTACGAAGAAGCGGCCGCTTGGCTGGAAGAGAACGTCCAAGACCGCAAAGACGAGTTCCGCTCCTACCTCACCGACAAGCCCTGAGTGCGACCATGTCGGCGATAATCGAGGCGACGGAGTCGATACTGGTGATCCGGCCGATTCCTTCGCCGACGATCGTGTTCGCCACCTCGTAGTCCTCGGCGTCGAGTGCGGTATCGAATTGCGCCTGGGCTTGGGGCAGGTGCTCGGCGAGGCGAGTTTCCTGCCCGTGCCAGCGGCGAACGAAGTCGTTGTTCAGGACCCGTCCGGTGTAGCCGGTCGGCCAGTCCTTCTCGCGGACTAGGTCGTAGACCCGTTGCCGGATGGTGTCGTCCCCATTAGCATCGAGCGCGTGTTCCTGCGCCGCGCGGGAGATCGCGGCTTCCCGCGATGCCCAGAATCTGGTGCCGACGAGCACTCCGTCGGCGCCGAGTGCGAGCGCGGCGGCCAGCCCACGGCCGTCGGTGATTCCCCCTGCCGCCAGCAGCATCACTTGCGGGGCAACGGTTTCGAGTAGATCGGCGATCTCTGGGACGAGGGTGAACGTCGATCGCCGTCCGCCGCCGTGCCCACCGGCCTCACCGCCTTGCGCGGCGATAACGTCGGCCCCGACCTCGATCGCCCGGCGCGCCTGGGCGATGTCGTGCACCTGGCAGATGAGCGGGATCCCTGCGTCACGGATCGTTCGCGCGAAGGGAGCCGGGTCGCCGAACGACAGGAAGATGGCCGCAGGCCGGTAGCTGATCACTTGATCCAGCAGGTGCCGCTGCCGGCTCATCGACCAGGTGATGAATCCGCAACCGACCGGGTCCGCGGTCAGTGCGGCGAACTGCCGTGCGAGCCACTGTTCGTCGCCGTATCCGCCGCCGAGTAGGCCGAGCCCGCCTGCCTGCGTGACCGCGCAGGCCAACCGCGCGTCCGAGACGTAATCCATCGGCGCCAGCACGATGGGATAGGTGATGCCGAACCTGTGGGTCAACCGATTCTGCATGCTCATAATGGCCCTCCGCGTGAGGTTTTCGGCGTCTTACATTCCTTGCAGACTGGCGAGTTGTTGTTCGAGTTCGTGATTGCGTCGGCGCAGCTGTTCGATCTCGTCGGTGAGCGGGGCGCGGGCCAGGCGCAACGATTCGGCCATCCGCTCACTGCTGTATTTGACCGGAATGTTCTTGAGACAGTTGCGATCCAACGCTTCGACATGGATCAGGAACGCGCGATCGCAGCGGGTACGCACGACGCCATTTGGTGTGGTGAGCAGCCGGTCGATGAGTTCGGGATCGGCTGCGCGCTCGATGATTTCGGCGCGGCCGAACACTTTGACGCGAGTGCGGGTCGGGTAATCGACGAAGAACAAGGCGACCCGGTTGTCGTGGTCGAGATTGCCAAGGGTGACGAACTGCTGGTTTCCGGAGTAGTCGCCGAGCGCGAGTGTCGAAGGATTCAGGACGTGGACGAATCCCGGTGGCCCGCCGCGATGTTGGATATAGGGCCAGCCCGACGGGGTCACCGTGGCGATGAAGAACGAGTCGGTAGCGCCGATGAGCGCCGTAGTCGGTCCGTCGAGTTCTTCGGGTACGCCCGCGTTTTCGCCGTCGGCCATCTGGTGGCCATACCAATTGATGCTTCCGGTGGCGCGCTGCCGTGCGGCGCTGGCGTCGGAGAACGCGATCGCACCGTAGCGGGTTGTCCTATTCACCGGCGGACAGCGCGGCGAGTTCGCCGGTGACGTACTGGGCCACACCGAAGCCGAAAGACCAATCCTGGGGCGCATTTTCGCTGATGCCGATGAACAGGTCCGGCCCGTGCACACCGACCGGTTCGAGATGCTCGGCCAAAGATCGGAACAGTTGCTGTTTGACCTCGATACCGCGCCCGCCCTGGGTGAAGATCTGCACGATCACCACCCCCGAGGTGCGCTCGAATCCCAGACCCGCATCGAGCGCGATGATCTCCCCGCCCCGGTGCGGGGTCAGGATCTGGAAGCGGTCGCGAGCGGGTATGCCGAGCACGGCCACCAGTGCCTCATGTACGGCGTCGGCGATCTCGCGGGCTTGCGCGGACGTACGGGAGTCGTTGTAGTCGATACGTACCAGCGGCATGGCTTAGCTCCAATCGGGTCGGCGGAGTAGCGGCTAGGACAAGGCGGGCTGCGCTGGAGCGCACCGTAATTCGGCGATCCGCGCAGCGAGTTGAGCCACGACGACGGCAGCGGGTTCAGTGCTTGCGTGGCGGTATCCCGTTCCGGCCCACAGGTTCAGGGAGTGCGGATCGGCCGCGGCGGCTTTGCGCAACGCGGCGGTGAGGGTATTGAGGTAGGGATAGGCCGCGGGCGCGGCGGCGGAGAACTCGTCGATGAACGAGTTCCGTAGCGCACGGGCCGGGCGGCCGGAAAACGCACGGGTGAGCACGGTTTCGGTGAACTGCGGGTCGGCCAGGGCGTCCTTGTGCGCGGGCTTGGTCCCGGCTTCCGGGGTGCGCAGTAGCAGCGTGCCCACCTGCACGGCCACCGCGCCCAGCGCCAGCATCGCGACGGCACGTTCGGCGGTGGCGATGCCGCCCGCGGCGAGTAACGGCAACTCGGTCACCGCGCGCACCTGCGCCAGCAGCTGATCCAGCGGCGCCTTCTCCGGAGTATCCGCGATGTGGAAGGTGCTGCGATGCCCACCGGCTTCGGGCCCCTGCACGCACAGCACGTCGGCACCGGCATCGTCGGCGAGCCGCGCCTCGGCGATCGTGGTCACGGTGATGACGACGCAGATGTCGTGCCGGTGCAGCCGAGCGATCACCACACGGGACGGGATGCCGAAGGTGAAGGACACCACGGGCACCGATTCGCTGATCGCCAGATCGACCTTGGCGTCGAAATCGTCGTCACTGAACGGGATCTCGTCGGGAAGCGGCGCCCCGAACCGGGCAGCACGCTCAGCGAGCAACGCGCGATACGCGTCGAGCAACGGCCGGTCCGGTGAGATCAGCTCGGGGACAAACACATTCATGCCGAACGCGTCGACACGCTGCCGCAGCTCGGTGATGTCTTCGCGCACCTTCGCCGCGGTGGCGTAACCGGTGGCCAGGAACCCGAACCCACCGGCGGACGACACCGCGGCCACCAGTTCCGGGGTCGAGGGCCCACCGGCCATCGGAGCGCCGACCACGGGGACGGTCAGGGATCGGAAATCGAACATCGCTGCACTTCCTGAATGTCGAGGGAACCCCGCTAACGCTACGACCGCAAGAACCGGCCGTAAAATACCTGCTCAGCATGCGGTATACGCTGAAACTATGGACTTGCAGCTGCGTCACCTCACCGCGTTCGTCACGCTGTGCGAGGAAGGCACCTACACGCGCGCCGCAGCCCGCTTGCATATCACTCAACCGTCGCTGACCCGCACGATCCAAGACCTCGAGCGGATCCTCGAATGCGACCTGGTCGCCCGTCCCGCCCGCAAACTCGAACTGACCGCCAACGGTGCGCTGTTCTTGGAGCGAAGCCGCGCCATCCTGACCGAGGTCAACGAGTTGCAAGCAGAGATGCGCACGCGCAGCCAGGTCCGGGTCGGTTTCGCCTGGCTGTTGCCGAGCGACTGGTTCGCCGCCACCCGCGCTCGCTATGAAGAACTCGGCGGCCAGATCACCGTGCACCGCAACGACAATCCCGCCGCGGCGCTACACCAGGGCACCATCGACATCGCCGTCGCCCGCAACTTCAATCAGCCCACCGCCGCCATCACCTGGCGTCGCATCGGCACCGAACAGCGAGTTCTCGCGGTATCCGCACGCTCGGACCTGGCGCACGCAGCGGGGCTGCGCTGGGCCGACCTCGCCCATCACCCGCTGGTCGTCAATACCCAATCGGGCACAACCACTCCCGACTGCTGGCCCGATCCCGATCCGGACCGCGAGATCGTCACCTGCGGCAACTTCGACGAATGGATCGAACTCATCGCCGCCGACCGCGGCATCGGCGCGGTGCCCGCCATCGCCGAACACCGTGCGCCTCATCCCGATGTGGTCTATCGCGCACTGCCCGACATCCCGGATTCCACCCTTTACCTCGGCTGGCGGCGCACGCCGCCACCGCCACGTTCGGTCCGGCGTTTTCTGGATGCCGCACTGGCCACGGCGGACTCGGCCCGATAGCCACCTCGGCAATGGCGCCGACCTCGAGCGGTCAGCGACTCGCCACAGCCCGATCGGCCCTAATTCCTCGCTTATGTCGAGGAGCGCAGGCAACCTCCCAGGCCGCCTCGATCATTTGGAATATCTCGTCGACAGCGGCATCCGGGTCGGCCGCCTCGCGGGCCAGCGAATGGGCGTCGACGACGAACCGCGCGATCGTCCGGCAGGCCGTCTCGCTCTGCGGCAGTTCGGGATCGGCAACGAGGGCCGCGGCCAGCGACTCCGCATGACGCAGCCGCATCGACTCCTCATACGCCCGCAGGTCAGGTGATTCGTCGATCATCCGCCAGATCGGGGCAGCGCCGTCGGACGCGCAATGGCGCACCATGGCGTGGATCTCGCGACGCAGCGCGGGGATGAGCGGTTCTTGTGCCGCGCGGTCGGTGACCGCCTGAGCAAGGCGTTGCTCGAAGTCCTCGTCCTGCTCGAAGATCAACGCCTCTTTGGCGGTGAAGTGCGAGAAGAGCGTGGTGACGGCTACGTCGGCCGCCGCGGCGATCTCGCGGATGCCGACCGCGTCGTATCCCTGTTCCAGGAACAGTCGCAGGGCGGTGTCAGCGATCTTCTGGCGGGTCGCGGCCTTTTTACGTTCACGGCGTCCGAGCGGCTCGGTCATCCGATGATGCTATCAGATAGGAAATACTAACCGTTGTTAAACACTAACCGTTAGTGTTATGTTCGATCGCATGAAGAGAGTGAGCTTCGCCGAGTTCGGCGGTCCGGACGTGCTACGACTCGAAGACGCCGAGGAGCCCCATGCGGGGCCAGGTCAGGTACGCATCGCCGTGCGGGCGGCGGGCGTGAATCCCGTCGACTGGCGGGTCCGTGAAGGCCAGAAACTGCAAGCCCATCCGCTCGAGCTGCCCGCCGGAGTCGGGATCGACGCCGCCGGGGTGGTGGACGAGGTCGGGGCGGGGGTCGACGGAATCGCCGTCGGCGACAACGTGTTCGGCGAAGGCTCGAACACCTATGCCGAGCTCGCCGTGCTGTCGGCGTGGGCCCTGATGCCCGAGGGACTGTCGTTCGAAGAGGCGGCCGGTTACCCGTCCGTGGTGGAGACCGCACTGCGCGTCATCCGTGAGGTCGGTGTGCAGCCCGGGCAGACATTGCTGGTCAGCGGTGCGTCCGGCGGAGTCGGATCGGCGGTGCTGCAGATCGCCCGCAACCGCGGCATCACGGTGATCGGCACGGCCAGCGCCGCGAATCAGGACTATCTCCGGAGCCTGGGGGCCGTCGCCACGACGTACGGTGCGGGCTGGGTCGAGCGGGTGCGACAGCTCGGCCCGGTCGACGGGGCGCTGGATCTGGCAGGCTCGGGCGTGCTCCCCGAACTCGTCGAACTGACCGGCGATCCGCAGCGGGTGATCTCCATCGCCGATCTCGGTGCACCGCAATTCGGTGTCCGATTCTCCGGCGTGGCCGGGAGTGTGCCGGACGCACTGGCCGAGGCGGCCGACCTCATCGCACAAGGAAAGCTGCACATCCCAGTCGAGAAGTCGTACTCGCTCGCCGACGCCGCCGCGGCGCACATCGACAGCCATGCCGGTCATACGCGCGGGCGCCGAGTCATCGTCATCTGAGTAGTTGCCGCCCGCGCAGCCGCGGATTTGGTACTGCACACGGTCCGATGAGACCCGCAGCCCTCCCCCGCTGACCGCCAACCTGCATGATGGGCGGATGCTTCCCACCGACCATCTGGCTCAGGCAGATCGTCGCCCAGCGGTGATCGACACGCCGCTGGGCACCATCGGGTTCTCCGTCGCGCTCGGCACGGACGTGCTACCGGCCGCGCCGAATACCCTGTGGTGCTTGCCGAATGGTTCGTATCTGCACCGGTGGCGGCATCGCATCGCGACGGTCGATCTGCTGATCGGCAGCGTTGACGAACCGGCCTGGGACGGTGGCGCGCCGGTGCCGATCTGGGCCGGAATCTGGCAGGTGCAGGCGCGCGCCAAGGTGCCGGGACTCATCATCGCGGCCGAGCTCACCGACATTCCCGTCGATGTCTACGGCGGCCAGGACTCCGGCGAATGCCTCGCCGCCGTGAGCGTGGAGAACGCGGACTTCATGGTGTCGATCGGTGGCCCCGACACCGAACTGCTCGCCATGCAGGCCGCCGACGGCAGGCTGATGCCCACCAGCTGGGCACGCCCGCTGCGGGCCAGCAACGACGACAGCACTACCGAATACGGTGTGCGCTACACAGATCCGGCTCGAATCGCCTGGCACCTGCCCGGCCTGTCCACCTCGGAAGTGGCCCGGCTCTGCATCGCCTCCGCCTGGTGCCCCCGCGACGACGACCGCCCCGCAGCCTGGTTCGCCGTCGACATCCCCCTCGACACCGCCTACCACCACCTCGTCAACGACCCAGCCTGACCGGATAGGGGCGCCGCAACTGTCGCAGCGTTCATAGCTGCCACGCTAGCGAAACCGCTTGTCCCCCCAGGGCAGCTGACGACAAAGATCAGTGGGCATGGCTGGGCTACTACGTGAGACTGCGGCCGTGCCCGATGCCGGCTGCCTACTCCTCGACGCCGCCAGGCAACTGGCAATCGAGCGCCGCGCTCGCCGGATCACCCTGCGAGTCCTCGGCACGAACACCGCCGCTCAGGCGCTCTACCTCGCCAGCGGTTATCACGTCGAAGGCAGGCTCGTCGGCCAGTTCCTACTCGAAGGCCGCTACGTCGATGACGTCTTCATGGCCATGGAAATTGCGGCAGCGGTCGAGCAGGCTGCGGGCTAGCGTGGACTGGTGGTTGAGGATGAATTGCTGCGACGCTGGGAAGAGCGGTGGGTGGCGGGGCCGCCGGTTGCTCATGCGTTGAGGTATGCGTATCCGGAGCGGTGGGTGCGTTTTCACAGCTTGCCGAAGTCCAAGCGCTATGCCGATACCGAAGACGAGTATGCGGTCGTGCTGGACCGGTACAACACAGTCTTGGACGAGCTCTTCGGCGGCGAAGTCGTCTATGTCATCACAGTGGACTGGTCCGACACCCCGTTGCCGCCAACGCATCCCCACCCGGCTGCGCGCTGGCACCCGGAACGAGCCACGTACTGGACGACCTTCTGCACAGAGCCGGATCCCGAGTATCTGACGTACACGCACTTCTACGTCAGCCAAACCCCTTGGGAGCGTGGCTGTCTCGATGAATTGCTGCGGACCGTCGCGGACGATGTCATCTCCGGGGTACTGATCACCGACCTCGCATTACAGCGGATCTACCATCCTTACGATGGCGGAGCCGACGTCATCCTGAGCACCACCGAGGAGCGCGATCGGATGCGCTCCCGGCATGCCGAATGGCTGTCGTCCCATCCGTTGGGGCTCTGAGTCAGCAACTGCGGCGGCGGAGTGGGGCATCGGCGGCTTGTGGCATCGCCTGCCCGGCTCTAGCCTGACTTGCACTCGGTGTCTCTACCAATCGGAAGGAAAATCGAATGATGAGGTCGTGGTCAGCCAGTGCGCTGGTTGCCGTTGTCGTTCCGCTGACCGCGATGTCCGTAATCGGTGTTCCCGCTACAGCTGAGCCGGACGGTCGCGCCAATGACGTTGGCGCGGCACGGATTCCCACCGCCGAGTGCATTGATCGGTCGATTCAAGTCGGGCCGGAGGAAGCACGTTTGAATAGGCCGGAACCGGCCGATTTGATCGACGGTGGTGGCTTCACCGACCTCGTGCAGTCGTTCGTGTCCGACCTTTGTTCGACGGCGGATTACCCGTCGGCGGTTGCGCTGGCCACCAGTGATGCGAAAAAGCTGTGGCGTCACGGGGTAGACCGGGCCCAGGGCAGGCAACCGAGCGGCGCACTATCCGCCAGTGACGATCGGCCGCTGTATTGGGCTCGGCTGGCCGAAGTCGCTGCGGTGCAACAGTGGAAGCCATCGTTCGGATTGTCGGCACAGCAACGCGGCGACATCGTCGCGGCGATCGATCGGACCGGTCGTGGCCAGGATGCCATCGCCTACTCGACACCCCGTTCGACTACGCGGCATGTTCTGATCACCGGTTTCGACCCCTACAAGTTGGACTCTGACATCCGAGGCGGAAACCCTTCGGGTGCAACGGCGTTGGCGCTGAACGGCAAGGTCGTCAACACCGAGCAGGGCCGTGTCGAATTCGCCACCGCGATGTTCCCGGTCCGCTGGCGTGACTTCGGCAACGGCGTCGTCGAACAGACCTTACGGCCGTTCCTGACCGACGGCGCCGACCAGGTGGACCTGTTCGCCACGCTCAGCGTCGGCAGCCCGGGCGAATTCGACCTGGAGCAGAACAACGGCGCCTGGCGCGGCGGAAAGGCCGACAACGAATCCGTCTGCTACCTCGGCAGCGTGCCCAATACCGCCGCCGCGGGTACCGCACCGCAGTGGACTCGATCGACCTTGCCGCTGCCGGAGATGGCCGCCGTTCCCGGACGGTTCCCGGTCAAGGTGCGCACTTCGGTGGATACCGCGCTGCTGCCGTTCTTTCCCGCACTGCCTGTCATCACCGACTGCCGTGTCCCGGCCATACCCGGCGTCCCGATGCCCGATGGCCCGCCGGCGGACTCGACCGCGTGGGCAGGCGGCGGTGGCAGCTACCTCTCCAACGAAAGCGCCTATCGCGCAACACTATTGCGTGACGTAGTGGGCGCGGACCTGCCCGGTGGGCACATTCACACCCCGGTACTCGAGGGCCTACCCGAGACCGGATTGACCGGTCCGGAGTTCGACAACAACCGCGACGCGATCATCACCCAGCTCACCGGCCTGCTCCTGACCGCCGCGGACTCGACCCGGCCCTGAACCGCGGCGCAGCCACACACATTCCCCGACCGAACCGCGCGCGAATCGCCGCACCACCGGCCGGTAGTCCGAGTTGTCGAGTGCGCCTCGAGAATTCGGGTACCGTCTGCGGCCGTCGTGGCGAAATGGGGCCGTTGCCCCTCGTTTCGGGAGGTTTCGGGAATTTCAGACAGCAGGGTTTCGCGGCGTCGCTTGCTCGGCACGTTGGCCGCCGGTGCCGTCGCCTCCGGCGCGATCGCGGCGACGGGGTGCGCCCCGGCCACCACCGACGATCGCTCCCGCGACCGCAGCGAACTGCTTGCCCGAGAGCTACTGGGGGTCGACGAGAACGGCGCCGACCTCACGCTGTCGTATCTGAAGGTCCTCATCGATACCGGTCTGCCCGCTTCCACTGAGCGCAAGAAGATCGTGGTCGTCGGAGCCGGTCCGGCCGGGTTGAGCGCCGCGAACCTGCTCGCCGATGCCGGACATCAGGTCACCGTGTTGGAGGCCAACGGGAATCGAACGGGCGGGCGGGTCAAGACGCTTCGCGGCGTCTTCACCGATCCCGCCCTCTACGCCGAGGCCGGGGCGATGCGGTTGTCCAGCGTGCACCCGATGGCGCTGGCGCTCGCAGACAAGCTCGGTGTGCGGCGCAGGCCGTTCTACAGCTCCGACGTGCTCACGGAAACCCGCACGCCGCCAACGCCTCCCGTGTTCTACCGCTCCTGCACCGGCGAGGAGTGGTCCAACGGGCCGAAGCAACAGTACGTGCCGCCGCCCGTCGCCGGGCGCGGGCTGATCAGAGCCAACGGGACCACCGTCACCCGAGCCGAATACACCGCGAACCCGGGCGCGGTGCATGCGGGCTTCGGCTGCCGGCTGACGACCTCCAGCAGTGCGGCCCTCGATACCGCGCTGCGCAAAACCCAAGTGCTGCAGAACGAGTCGATCGAGCGCCAGGTCGAGGGCTGGACCCAACTGCTGTCCACCTACGAAAACCATTCCCTGCGCGGCTATCTCCTGGAACAGGGCTGGCCCAAGGAACGCATCGAGTCCGTCGGCACCCTCGAAAGTGTCACCGCCCGAGTGCGACACAGCGTCATCTTCCCGTTCGTCGACCACACCATGATCCCGTCCGATGCCACCTACTGGGAGCTCGCGGGCGGCATGGCGTCGCTCCCCGATGCCATGGCCGAGCGACTCGGACCAGCCATCCTGATGGGCAAGCGCATGACCCGGCTGGAACAGACCGACCACGGCGTGCGGATCTGGACCACCGGCGAGACCGGCGACGAAGCCTCCGACGGTCAACCGACCGGACCGGCCGAATCGTTCGACGCCGACTACGCGCTCGTGGCCATCCCGCTCACCGCGGCCCGGTTCTGCACCTTCGACCCACCACTGTCCTACGACAAGCGCCGCGCCATCATCGAACTGCACCACGACGCCGCCACAAAAGTGTTGCTGGAGTTCAAGAGTCGCTTCTGGGAGCAGGGCCCGACCGGTTTCCGCGGCGGCCGCTGCGTCACCGACGGGCCGAGCCGATCCCTCTACTTCCCGTCACACGTCGAGGGCTCCGACGGCGGCGTGGTGCTCGCCTCCTACACGTTCGCCGACGACGCGATGCGCTGGGACTCCCTCACCGAGGGCGAACGCATCCACTTCGCGCTGGCCGGAATGCGCGAACTGTTCGGCGCACAAGTAGATTCCGAATTCACCGGCGTCGGCCGCACCCAGAGCTGGGTCCGCGCCCGCTACGCCCTCGGCGAAGCCGCCATCCCCACCCCCGGCCAGCTCCACGAACACCACAACGCCACCCGAACAGTCGAAGGCCGAGTACATTTCGCCGGCGACCACACCAGCCTCAACACCGCATGGATCGAAGGCGCCCTGGAAAGCGGCGTCCGCGCCGCACTCGAGATCCATCGACGCTGATCGCCGAGGCTGCGGGCGGATCAGCGGGCGGCGACGCTCGAATAGTCCGGCAACGGATATTCACCTCGTGCGCCGATCAACCGGGTGATCAATACCCGCAGCGGATGCAGCGGTCGCGACACCAGTATTCGCACGAGGGTGAGCGCGACCGCGACGCCGCGGCCAGTGGTGGGATGCCGCAGTCGCACCGCCGCCTCGGTGCCCTTCTGCACCTCGGTCACCAGTGGCCGCAGCAATTCCTCGTACCGATCGAACGCCCGCGCCGAATCGGTTGGCGTCTCGGCGATTTCACCGGCAAGCAGGTACGCGCCGATGAGCGCGAGCGCCGTGCCCATCCCGGTCATCGGCGATCCGCAGTAGGCGGCGTCGCCGAGCAGGACCACCCGGCCGCGCGACCACTTGGCCATCCGAACCCGAGCCACCTCGTCGAAGTAGAAGTCGGGCGCCTCGGCCATGCTGTCCAGAATCGCCGGAACCACCCAGCCGTTGCCGGCCAACCGATCCCGGATCAGCCGCTGCTGCGCCGCGATATCGCCGCGCAGCCCGTCGTCGGCAGGCATGCGGACCGAGATGATCGCCATCGAGGTCGCCGGGTCGGGATCGGGTCGCACCGCGACCATGCCGCTCGGCACGATATGCACACCGACCCAACCGGTTTCCAGCATCGTCCGCGGCGGCGTGGGGATGGTGAAGAATCCGATGTACGCGCCGAGGTATTCGGTGAACTGCTCGTGCGGGCCGAATACCCGCGCGCGCAGGGCCGAATGCAAACCTTCCGCACCGATCACGAGATCGAAGGTGGCCTCGGCGCCGGAGGCGAAGCGCACCCGCACCGCGTCGGCATCCTGGTCCAGGTCCTCGACCCAGTCACCGTAGCGGTACTCGAGTGCACCGGATTCCGCTGGGAGCGCGGCGATTTCGTCGAGCATCACCTGGTTGAGGTCCCCACGAGTGATCTCGATTTCGGCGACGATCCCCTCGCCCCCGAACATCTCGGCGGGCATGCTGGCCCGCTGACGGCCGCGCTCGTCGACGAAAACCATGCCGCGCTCATCGAGTTGACGTCGCCGGATGCCGGGCAGCAGCCCCATCCGTTCGGCCACCTTGCGGCTCGGCCCGCGCAGGTCGACAGCTTGACCGCCGGGCCGTGCCACGGCGGCACGCTCGACAACCGTCGTGTCGAAGCCCGCGCGCAGCAACTGCAGCGCGACCGCGTTACCCGCGATACCGCCGCCGCAGACCAGAATTCGCATCGATCCGGACACCCCGAACCCTCCCCTCGATCAAGCCAGTGTTTCAGCGACCACCGCGACGAGACAACCCGATTTCGATCACATCATCCGATCGATCCGGGACTACTTGCTCCAGCGAGCGCGGATACGCCTGATTGTCTGCTGCCACAACAGTTTCGGCACGGCGATCGTCTCTGCGACGAGCATCCCGGCACCGGCCGAGTCGGCACCGTAGCGGGCGATCTCAACCATTGCTTTGCGGCGGAAGGCGTCGGAGACCTTGCTCGGATGGCCCGCGTCGAAGGGTGGCTTGGGGTCGTATTCCATCAGGAGCTGGGCGGTCTCGGCTCGCTCCTGGCCCGCGATTTCGCCGAGCAACCACAGCGCCATGTCGATCCCCGCGGACACACCGGCCGCCGTGACGTATTTCCCGTCGTGGACGACACGCTGGTCCCGCATAGCCTTTGCGCCGAGCGCCGCCAAACCCGATTGCGCCATCCAATGCGTGGTGGCGGGGCGACCGTCGAGCAGGCCCGCGGCGGCGAGGATGGTCGCTCCGCTGCACACCGAGGTCGTCCACGTGGTGGTCTCGTCGATCTTGCGCAGCCAGGCGTGCAACGTGGCGTCGGCGGCAACGGCCAACGGCACACCTCCGGGCACCAGGACAATGTCCGGTGCCGGTGTCTCCTCGAAGGTGTGCGTCACGCCCAGCGCGAGTACACCGCTGTCGGCAATGATCGGGCCGATCTCCTGCCCGACGAATCGAATCCGCGAGTCCGGAACCCACCGCAGCACTTCATACGGCCCGATCGCATCAAGAGCTGTCATCCCCGGGTAAAGCACAATCGCAATCTGCACCCTTACCAAGGTAATCCGGTTCCGCCCCGGCGAGCAGACTCAGTCAGCCGACGTTGTCAGGGATTCGGACTCGGGCTGTCGCACACTCTGACCGCGCCACTCCTGTTCCAACATCGCGTAGATCAAGGTGTCGCCCCACTCGCCCTTGAACCACAGGTCTTGTAGGTGCAGTGCTTCGCGGCGCATGCCGAGTCGCTCCAGGACGCGGGCGGAGGCGTGGTTGCGTGGGTCGAGCTTCGCGATGATGCGGTGTAGCGAGAGTCCTTCGAAGCCCAATCGCAGCAACGCACTCGCCGCCTCGGTCGCATAGCCTTGGCCCGCGGCATCCGGCGAGAATACGTATCCGATTTCGCCGGTACGGTTTTCGGCGCTACGCCAGAACAGGACGACGTCGCCGAGCAACCGGCCGGACGCCTTCTCCTCGACACACAGATAGAGCCCCTGACCCACCTCGGTCAGTTCGGTCCGGCCCCACACCCCCGCGATTCGCTCGGCCACAGCTTCGCGGGACATCGGCTCGTACGGCAGATAGCGGCACACGTCCGGTTGCGATTTGTAGGCGAACATGGCGTCTATATCCGCCGCGGTTGCGGGGCGAAGCAGGAGTCGCTCGGTCACGATCGGATAGTCCGGGTGCAGCACGATTTCCGACTATAGCGACGCCGGTAGGCGGCCTGTAGACCGCAGAACGGGTGTACCGGCGGGCCGCTAACCAAGTGGGGACACCCGCGGCGACGGATAGTCCCCGTCGCCAGTTGCTGAACAATTCACCGCTGCGGATCGTAGTCATGAATACGGGTGGCGCTTCCGATCATCCGAAACCCTCCGGATTCGAGGTTGTGTCATGCATCTGTTGTCTTCCGAAGCGAACGCCGGGCCCGCGCCGGGCGGTCGTGGTGCGGTGGTGCTCGGCTTGTTTCGTATTCTCGTCGGCCTCTCGTTCACCATCCACGGGCTCTCCGGGCTGTTCGCCTGGCCGGTCGCGCCATACGGCGGCCACGTCGCGGCGATCGGCAGCTGGCCGAGCTGGTGGGCCTCGCTGATCCAACTCGTCGCGGGCGGGCTCGTCACGCTCGGCATCGGTACCAGGATCGCCGCGCTGCTCTGCTCGGGATCGATGGCGTACGCGTTCCTGTTCGTGCACCTCAAGAGCGGTATCTTGCCGATCCAGAACGGCGGCGAGGCGGCCGTGATGTTCTGCTGGTCGTTCTTCCTCATCGCCATTCTCGGCCCGGGCGCGTTCGCGGTGGACGCCCTGTTGCCCGGCCGCGCACACCGGCGCACCGTCCCGGCCAACGTCGCGCCCAGCCGCAGCTGACTGCTCAGCCCCGGCTCATCTCGTCGGCGATCGCCTCGGCGAAACCGTCGATATCGTCCTCGGTGGTGTCGAACGCACACATCCAGCGGACCTCGCCGGTGTGCTCGTCCCAGACGTAGAACCGATACCGCTTCTGCAGCCGCTCGGTCACCGGGCGCGGCAGGATCGCGAAGACCGCGTTGGCCTGGACCGGACGCACCAGCCGCACGCCATCGATGCCGCGCACAACCGCCTCGAGCCGTTTGGCCATGGCGTTGGCGTGCGCGGCGCTGCGCAGCCAGAGATCACCGCTGAGCAACGCCTCGAACTGCACCGAGACGAAACGCATCTTCGAGGCCAACTGCATCGACATCCTGCGCAGATAGACGAGGTCACGGACGGCGTCCGGGTTGAGCACCACAACGCACTCACCAAGCAGCAGGCCATTTTTGGTGCCGCCGAACGACAGCACATCCACCCCCACATCCGTGGTGATCTCGCGCAACGGCACCCCGAGCGAGGCGGCCGCGTTGGCCAGCCGAGAGCCGTCGACGTGCACGAGCATGCCACGCTCGTGGGCGTGCTCGCAGATCGCGCGGATCTCGTCGGCGGTGTACACGGTACCGAGTTCGGTGCTCTGCGTGATCGACACGGCCAACGGCTGGGCCCGGTGCTCGTCGCCCCACCCGTAGGCCTGGCGGTCGATCAGTTCGGGGGTCAATTTGCCGTCGGGAGTCGGCACGGTGTGAATCTTGATTCCGGCGAGTTTCTCCGGCGCACCGCACTCATCCATGTTGATATGCGCGGTTTCGGCCGCGATCACCGCGCCCCACCGCGGCAGCAGTGCCTGTAGCGCAACGACATTTGCGCCGGTGCCGTTGAAGACCGGATAGGCCGTCGCGCACTCACCGAAGTGGCCGGCGAAGACGTTGTGGAGGTGGGCGGTGTAATCATCCCCGCCGTAGGCGATCTGGTGACCGCCGTTGGCCAGCGCCAGCGCGGCGAGCACCTCGGGGTGTATCCCGGCGTTGTTGTCGCTGGCGAATCCGCGCACGGCGGGGTCGTGTCTACGGATGGCGTCGGTCATCGGCGTGTCGGCCACAGAGAGGTTCCCATCAGTTCGATTGTTCGGACTCCGACACCGCGAAGTCCACGCGTTTGTTCCGAAGGTCTACGATTGTCGCTTCTACACATTCGAGCATCTACGAAGGGGAAACTCCATGGCACGCAAGGTCGTTGTGACACTGGTCGACGACTATGACGGCAAGTCCCAGGCCGAAGAAACAGTGCACTTCACCTTGGATGGCGTGGCCTACGAGATGGATCTGTCGGCATTGAACGCCAAGCAACTCCGCGGCATTTTCGCGGAGTGGACGCCGACCGCCCGCAAGGTCGGTCGCGCGCCGCGCGGTACGAGCAGCCGCTCGCAGCCGTCGGCCGGGCGGGAGCAGACCGGTGTCATCCGTGAATGGGCACGCCAGAAGGGTATTGATGTTTCGAGCCGCGGGCGGATTTCGGCCGAGGTGGTGGACGCCTACAAGAAGGCGAGCATGTAACTCCACTCGAAACGCCGAGTCGGGCTCGGCCGTGCAGACCTGGATCTGCCCTGCCGAGCCCGCGGCTTTCTCAGCTCAGTCGACCGTTCACCGTGCGCATCGCGCGCTGGATTCGTTCGCGCGCAAGCAATTCGGTCATTTCGGTGAGCGAGTCGGCCAAGAGCGGGTGTAGTTCGGCGCGGGCCTGCGCGACGGCGGCCTGGATCACATTCGGCGACACCGTCGGGAATTCCCCGCCCAGCCGCTGCGTGGTGACCCGGCTGGCCGTCATGGACTTCACCCACTGCCACACCAGATCCGGTTCCAGCTTGCCCGATCCGCCGTTCAGGCCGGGCGCAGCCGCAATCAGCCCGTATTCCGCACCTTTGCGCGCCGAGCGCAAATCGGTCTTATCGCTACTCATCGGCATGCACAACTCCAGAGACGGCACCAATATGCAGCGAGCCGCGCTTCGGGACCCGAGGAAAGTAGTTGAACTCTACACCGGAATACATACCGCAGGTACGCATGTCGGTCGAACAACCGACAGTCGGCGCCACCCGTGGCGGTCGTGTCCTCATCCCAGGCCCGCTTCTCTGGCGCGCACGATTGCGTTGGCGCGGTCCGCGACGCCGAGTTTGGTGAAGATGCGGGACAGGTTGTTGCTGATTGTTTTGGGCGCCAAGTCGAGGTCGGCGGCGATGGCGGCATTCGGCAGTCCGGCGGCGACCAGGGTGAGTACGTCGAATTCTCGGGTGGTCAGTTCCGGGAACGGGCGAGTGTGCCGGATGGGGGTGGCCAGCATGGTGGCGAGCCTGCCGGCGATGTGCGGGCTGAGCACCACCCAGCCCGCGGAGACCGCGCAAATCGCACGCAACAGGTCGTCGCGGTCCGCGGCATTGCGCAGATAACCCCCCGCGCCGGCCCGGATCGCGGCGAATACCGACTCGTCGTCCTCGGCGACGCTGAACACCAATACCGCGACGCCCGGCGCACAGCGCGCCAATTCGCTGATGACGGCACCGCTTTCGGGTTGTCGCCACTGGCCCAGGATCAGCACGTCCGGCCGGTTCAGCACCGCCTCGCGCAACGCGCCGTCGCAGCCCGTCTCGGCGACCACGGTGATCCAGTCGACGGAGGTGAGCAGTGACCGCAGCCCGGCCCGGACCACCGCGTGGTCATCGGCGAGCACCACCGTCAACGGGTGCGTCCCGGTCAACGTCGCGCCGATACCGTCGATGACCGAAAGCTCCGGTCCGAAGGTTCGCCGCTGGGGCACAGGCTTCGGCAGCGCACTCATCAAACCCCCTGGCACAGTCTTGGTTTCGAGGCCGCCGGTTCGGCGCATCGGACCCGACGGCTATCCCGCTGAGAATCCTCTGACCAGGGCCGAACAGGAAGATTTCGGACCGCTGACCGGACCTCCGCCCCCGTGCGCGTGCAGGATTTCGCGGCGCTGCTCACCGACTTCGGCCGCCGCATGGGAACGACTGCGCCGATTCGCCGTCGATCACGTCGTGCAGCTGCGCTGACACGCCGCGCGGAATCCCTCATGCTGGAATATCCGGCGCTAGGTCGGCGGTTGGTCAGCACATGCAGATCGGTATCAACACCTTCGTTACCGACGAAGGCATCAGCGGTCCGAAGCTCGGTGTGGCACTGGAGGAGCGGGGGTTCGAGTCGCTACTGCTGGCCGAGCATTCGCACATTCCGGCAAGCCGGGAAACCCCCTACCCGGCCGGCGGCGACCTGCCGCGGATCTATTACCGGACAGAAGATCCGTTCGTCACCCTCGCCGCCGTCGCGGCCGTCACCCAGACGCTGATCGTCGGCACCGGCGTCACCCTACTGATCCAGCGCGACACCATCCACACCGCCAAGCAGGCGGCGACGCTGGACCGAATCTCGAACGGCCGCTTGCTGTTCGGGGTCGGGGCTGGCTGGAATCGCGAGGAGATGGCCAATCACGGCACCGATCCGCGCACCCGCGGCGCGCTGCTCGATGAGCAGATCGCCGCCATCCGCGAGATCTGGACCAAGGACCTCGCCGAATACCACGGCCGCTTCATCGATTTCGACCCGATCTACGCCTGGCCCAAGCCCGTGCAGCAGCCACATCCGCCGATCTTCGTCGGTGGTGGCGCGGTCGCGGCACAGCGCGCGATCCGGCACGGTGTCGGCTGGATCCCCCTCGCCGTCACCGACCCGGCCGCGATACCGGCCCAGCTGGCTGAACTCGACGGCAACGATCTGCCGATCTCGGTGGTCGGCGCCGCGCCGGACCCGGCGATCTTCGACGCTTACGCCGAGGCCGGCGTGCAACGACTCACCCTCACCCTGCCCACCCTTCCCGAATCGGAGACCCTGGAAAAACTCGACGAATTCGCGAAGGTCGCCGATAGCTACCTGTCTGCCCGCTGAATAGTTACGCGGGTTCGACGGGTAGCCACAGCTCACACGCCGCGGTACTGAAGTCGTCCACACGTTCGAGAACCGCGACAATCGCCGCCCCTGGCCGCGACCGCCACAGATTGACCGGGAAAACCCGGTCGCGGTCGCGGCCCAAACCTGCCGCAGGGCCGCTGTCGCCCCGGACGTCGTCCCGGGCGGTATGTTCTTCCGGCGTCTGTCGGCGATTAACCGGGATTTTGCCTCTACCGCTTGGCTCCCGCCAGTTCGGTTCCCAGTTACGGCATGTTCATTGCCCAGTTGCCTCCGACCCACAACATCGCAGGTGGCTATAGCAAGCGAACATTTTTCACTCTGCACGTCAGTGATATGTCGTATCGAGAGGAATGCTGTGCCCGACGTAGATTCTGGTTTTCCAAGGCGGCGATTCATCGGTGGGGCGCTCGGCGCGGCAGCATTGGGTGGTGGGCTGCAGTTGTTGCCCGCCGGCATGGCCGAATCCCTCGCGGCGCCGAGCCGCAAGGGCACATTGAGCGATGTCGAACATGTGGTGATCCTGATGCAGGAGAACCGTTCGTTCGACCATTATTTCGGCACGATGCGCGGTGTGCGCGGGCTCGCGGACGCGAGCGTCGTGGTCAAGGCGGACGGCCGCAACGTCTACTACCAGCCGGACCCGGGCCGATCCGACGGCGGCTACCTGCTGCCGTTCCACGTCGACACCAAGGTGGTCGACGGCCAGGACCTCGGCGATCTGCCGCACGGCTGGGACGATCAGCATCGCGCGGTGCGCGGTGGCTGGAGCGATGGTTGGACCGCGGCGAAAGGCGAGATGGCCATGGGCTATTTCACCGAGGCCGACATCCCGTTCCATCGCGCGCTCGCCGACGCGTTCACCGTCTGCGACCACTACTACTGTTCGGTCCTCGGGCCGACCACACCCAACCGGCTCTATCACTGGACCGGAACCGTCGATGCCGCAGGACAATACGGCGGTCCGGCGATCAGCAACCCGGCCGACTACAAGCCCGTCTATCGCTGGACCACCTATCCGGAACGCTTGCTGGACAAGGGGATCAGCTGGAAGGTCTACGCCAACGACGAGGTGGGCGACGACGGCGGCCACCCCTTCGTCGGCGACTACGGCGACAATCCGCTGTGGCTGTTCGACGCCTATCACGATCCGAAGAACACCGAACTCGCCTCGCGGGCCAAGGTATTCGGCGCCGGCAACTGGAAGCCGGACTCCGGGCAGGGCAAGAACGTCGACCACGTCCTCACCGACTTCATCGCCGACTGCGCCGGTAATCGCCTCCCCCAGGTCTCCTGGGTGGTGGCCCCCTACGGATATTCCGAGCACCCGGCCGCCCGCCCCGTCGACGGCGCCGCCTACACCCAGGCCGTGCTGAAAGCGTTGTGGGGCAATCAGAGTCTGTGGAACTCGACCGCCCTGCTGATCAACTTCGACGAGAACGACGGCTTCTTCGACCACGTGCCGCCGCCGATGGCGCCGCCGGGCACGCCGGGCGAGTACGTCAACGGCCAGCCCATCGGTCTCGGCCCGCGGGTGCCCATGCTGGTGATCTCGCCGTGGAGCCGTGGCGGCTGGGTGAACTCGCAAGTGCACGACCACACTTCGGTGATCCGCTTCCTGGAGAAGTGGACCGGCGTGAACGAACCCAACATCTCCGCCTGGCGCCGATCCATCTGCGGCGACCTCACCGGCTGCTTCGATTTCGGCAAGGCCAACACCACGGTGCCGATGCTGCCCGACGCCAATGCCCTTCGGGCCCAAGCCGATGCGACCCAGAGCAAACTGCCCCGGCCCACGCCGCCCGCCATCGGCAGCCAGCACCCGCCGGAGCAGGAAGCGGGCACCAGGCCGGCCCGTCCCCTGCCCTACGCCCCCGTGGCGAACGCAACCCTGGCTGCGGGCGGCGCGCTGACCACCACCTTCCGGAACACCGGCTCCGCCGATATTCAATTGGCCGCATATCGGAACGACGGACGTACGGACGGACCGTGGCGTTACGACGTGAAATCGGGGGCCACGGTCTCCGACACCTGGAACGTGCAGAGCTATCCCGACAAGAAATACGGCATCGCCATTCACGGCCCCAACCGCTTCCTCTGGCGGATGACGGGCACCTCGACGTCCCCGCTCGAAGTGACCGCCTCCTATTCCACCGACAACAAACTGCAGCTGTCGATGACGAACAAGGGAACGGCACCCGCTGTGGTCACGGTAAAAGCCAACAGCTACCGCACCGACGGCCCGTGGACCTACAAGATCGCACCGGGAAAAACCACCACCGACACCTGGAACGCCCTCAGCTACGGCAAAGGCTGGTACGACCTGTCGCTGACCGTCGACACCGACACGACCTACCAGCGCCACTTCCGTGGCCACATCGAGAACGGTCAGCCGAGCGTCACCGGCTGAGCTATGGCGCGACCGGCCAGGGAGCCTGTGCCGGTCGCGCCTGCTCGACGGCCGCGGCCAGCTGTAGCAGCCGGACGTCGTCGAAACGGCGGCCGACGAGTTGGACGCCGATCGCGGTGCCGTCCGCGGCGTGGCCGCAGTTCATCGAGATCGCCGGGTGTCCGCCCGCGTTGAAGGGGACGGTGAATCCGATGTGCCGGAACGGCAGCGTCGGGTCGCCGTCCGGCGCGGTCTGTTCCACCGGCCATGCGGTGACCGGGGAGGTCGGTGAGACGAGGAAGTCGACCGTGTCGAGCCTGCGGTCGGCGGCGATGGACATGGCGTCGAACTGCGAGTAGCCGTCGAAAACCTCGGCGCCGGTCAGTGTTTCGGCCCCGGCGATCCAGTCGTGGATATACGGCAAGATCTTCTCGCTGCGCGCTGCGGGCAATGCTCGGACCTCCGACCAGAACCGGACACGCCAGAAATCGTTCAGCCCGGAGAGCATCTCGTCGGTCATGATCGGCTCGACCTTGTCGACCTGTGCGCCAAGGGATTCCAGCAGTTCGGCGACGTTACCGACCGCAGCGCTGACCACGGGTTCCACCGGCCAGCCGGTGCCCGCCTCGGTCATCAGGCCGATCCGGACACCCGAGAGCTCGAGCGGCCTGGCGGCGGCGGCCCACTCGGTGCGGAGCTCCGGTGCGGCGGTGTGATCGCGCCGATCCGGTACCGCCGCAACCGATGTCGCGAGCGCCGCGTCGGCCACCGTCCTGGTGAGCGGTCCGATGGTGCGGCCCAGATAGGGCGGAACAACCGGGATGCGCCCGAAGCTCGGCTTGAAACCGACTACGCCACACCAGGCCGCGGGCAACCGGATCGATCCGCCGATATCGGTGCCGTAGTGGATCGGTCCATAGCCTGCCGCGGTCGCCGCGCCCGCGCCGGAGCTCGAACCGCCCGGATTACGCGCGAGATTCCACGGATTGCGGGTAATGCCATGGAAACTCGACAGGCCGCTGGACGACATCCCATAGTCGGGCATCGTGGTCTTGCCGACCACGATGCCTGCCGCCTCACGGATCCGGTCGGCGGTCGGACTGTTCGCTACTGCGGGGGTGAGCTCCGTGGCCGCCGTGCCGAGCGGCGTCGGGCAGCCCGCGGTCGCGATGTTCTCCTTCACGGTGAGCGGGACACCGTCGAGTGCGCCAGCCGGTTCGCCGCGCCGCCAACGCTCGGTACTGGCGGCCGCCTCGGCTCGGGCTTGCTCTGCGTAGCGGGTGTAAAGGGCGTTGAGGTGCGGTTCCCACTGCTCGATCCGCGTTAGCACCGCATCGATGACCTCGACCGGCGTGAGCGTCCGATCGCGGTAGCCCGCCAGCAAGGCGGTGGCCGGTAGGTCGGCGGGGTCGGTCATACAGACTCCTCTCGCGCGCTACCGTCCCCGCGCGCGGACGCCGAGACACGGCACTCTGCGCACTGGCGGTCGGCGTGTTGGCGTACTCAGCGAGACAGCCACCGGGACAACAGGATTCTTCCACCGGAGCGGGTCGGCCGCACGACGGCGGTGATCTCAGTGGCGATGCGCCGTGTCGTACCACTGGTGCGGCACGGACCAGTCCCAGCAGTCCGTCGACGGCCGGTCGACCGGATTTTCGCGCTCCCACTCGACGTAGCAGCGGGCCGATCCGCCGACGCACGCGCCGCACAGGATCAGGCCGCCCAGCACGTGGCGCCACAGCGAGTGGAGTGAGATGCGTCGCCGCATTGCGACCTCCTCGGCGGGGAAAGCGGGTCTGAGCAGGGGAATAGCCTCAGGTCAGGGACGATACCGGCGCGTCGGGCGGCGCGGACGAGAATCGTGTGGACTGGCTCACACAGCGGGAAAATCGCACGCTACGACGCTTGCTTGGAGTGCGCTCCAAGTGGCTACCGTTGCTGTATGAGCGAACGAAGAGAGCGAATCATGTGCCAGCGCGCTTTGCGCATGCCGGAGCCGAGCGCCAGCGAGGCGAAGGCATGAGCAAAGTTTGGTTCATCACCGGTGTTTCCCGAGGATTCGGCCGCGAATGGGCGCTGGCCGCGCTGGAGCGCGGCGACAGTGTCGCAGGCACGGCGCGCGACCTGAGCACGCTCGACGACCTGGTCGCCAAGTACCCCAACACCTTTCAGCCGATCCGGTTGGACGTCACCGACCGGGCGGGCGATTTCGCCGCGGTACAGCAGACGGTCGATCGATTCGGGCGGCTCGACGTGGTCGTCAACAACGCGGGCTACGGGCAGTTCGGCATGATCGAGGAACTCACCGAGGACGAATTGCGGGCGCAATTCGAGACCAACGTGTTCGGCGCACTGTGGGTGACCCAGGCGGCGCTGCCGATCCTGCGCGAGCAGGGCAGTGGCCACATCATCCAGGTCTCCAGCATCGGCGGGATCTCCGCGTTCCCGAATATCGGCGCCTATCACGCGTCGAAGTGGGCGCTGGAGGGGTTCTCGCAGTCGCTCTCACAGGAAGTCGCGTCGTTCGGTGTCCATGTGACGCTGGTCGAGCCCGGCGGGTTCAGCACCGACTGGGCGGGCCCGTCGTCGAAGCACGCCACCCCGATCCCGGCGTACGACGCCGCGAGAGAAGCTCGGAACGCGCAGCGTGCGGGGATGCGCAGCGGTGATCCGACCGCTACCGGCGATGCGATTCTGGCCGTGGTGGACGCGGACGAGCCGCCGTTGCGCATCTTCCTCGGCGAGGCTCCGCTCACGATTGCCACCAGGGACTACGAGTCCCGGCTGGAGCTGTGGCGTAGGTGGCAGCCGATCTCCGCTGCCGCGCAAGGGAATTGACAGTCCCGAGCAACGCAAGAGCCCCGCACCCAAAGGGTGCGGGGCTCTTTCACGCTACGTCGATCAGATAGCGCGGACGTCCTGGGCCTGCGGCCCCTTCTGTCCCTGTCCGACCTCGAACTCCACGCGCTGTCCTTCTTCAAGGGACTTGAATCCCGAGCCGGACACGGCGGAGTAGTGAACGAACACGTCAGCGCCGCCACCATCTTGAGCGATAAAGCCGAAGCCCTTTTCGCTGTTGAACCACTTCACACTGCCTTGAGCCATTACTTTTACTTCTTCTTTTCTGTAGATGAGCCAAACGAATCACGTCGATAAGCTTGATCTCACTGGACCACCATGTCACGGATCGGTGGTAATCCCTACGAAATATCCCACTATGTGAGCTAACCGACACTCGGGCGCTCCGCCGAGTCTCACCCGCTCTCGACGCACCACATGCCCAATCACGTTGTATACCAGCGTGTTCAGGGACTCTGGCAACATGGCGAAGGCCTGTCCAGGGGGACGGCATCCGAGCTGCCATCGACTAGCGCGAGTCAGGGGACCATGACGGACTACGGCAACTTACCGACGCAACCGCTGCCGCTGGGGACGAACTGGCAGGCGGCCATCCAGGAAACGCCCCCGCTGAAAGGGATACAGCCGAGTGGGCGGCGTTCGTCGGGCGGTGCGCTCGCGCGGGCCGGAGGTCATGTCGCGTTGGCCGGCGTAGTGAGCCGATTGACCGGGTTCACCCGCACGATCCTGCTGGCGGCGTTGCTCGGCACCGCAGCGGTCGGCGATGCCTACACCGGGGCGAACAATCTGCCGAACATGGTCTACGAGTTGCTGCTCGGCAGTGTGTTCGCCAGCGCCGTGGTGCCGCTGCTGACGCGAGCAAGACGGCACGGGCGCAAGCACTCTCGGGAATTCACCCAGCGGGTGATGGTGGCGGCGGTGCTCGGCCTCGGTGCGGTCACGGTGGTCGCCGTGCTCTGCGCGCCGCTGATCGTGCGTGTCTTCGTGGGCGATTCCGATCAGCGGCGGCTCACCACCTTGTTCGCTTATCTCCTGCTGCCGGAGATCTTCTTCTATGGCGTGACCGTCTTGCTGACGGCCGTGCTCAATGTGCGCGACAGCTTCGCTGCGGCCGCGTGGGCGCCGGTGGTCAACAACGTGATCGTGTTGCTGACGTGCGGGATCTTCGCGCTGCTGCCGGGACCGGTCACGCTGACGCCCACTGCGATGACGTCCGCGCAGGTGCTCACGATCGGGATCGGCACCACCCTGGGGATCGTCGGGCAGGCCGTTTGGGTGGTTTTCGCATTGCGCCGCAATGGGTTCCAGTGGAAGTGGCGAGTCCGGCCGTTCCCGTACACCTGGCGGCCGGTGCGTGCGGGGATGCCCGTGCTCGGATGGATCCTGACCTACGCCGCGATCAGCCAGGTGGGTGTCGCCGTGACGATGCGGGTCGCGTTCTCCCACAACGGAGTATCCATCTACACCTATGCAGATCTGCTGTTCCAAGTTCCGTACGGCATCCTCGCAGCCTCGCTGTTGACGGTGCTGATGCCACGCATTTCCCGGTCGGCAGCGATGGGCGATCAGGCCGCTGTGATCGCCGATCTCGGACGCGGCGCACGGTATCTCACCGTCGCACTGGTTCCGATGACCATGGCCATGGGCCTGCTCGGGCCGGTGCTGGCCGCCGTCGTGTTCACCGGTCGCGTCGATGCGCAGGCGGCCGGACTGATCGGCACAGCTATCGCGTCGTCCGCGTTCGGCTTGGCGCCGTTCGCGCTGGTGATGCTGCAGATGCGAGTCTTCTACGCCAACAACAACACTCGCACGCCGACCATGATCAACGTGGCCATGGTGGCGACGAAGGTTGCCGTGGTCGTCCTCTCCGTCAACATTTTTCCGGACCGTGTCGTCGTGGTGATGCTCAGCGTCTCCGGCTCACTGTCCTATGTGGTGGGCGCGATCATGGGGTATGTGCTGCTGCGCCGACGGTACGGACTGCTCGGATTCTCCAGCGTCGCGGTGACATTCACGCGCGTCATCTGGGCAACCGCCACCGCGGGGTGGGCCTGCCTGGCGATCATGGCCGTCACCCGCCATCTGGTGCCCGATCCTGGCGTCGAACACCTCGTCACACTCGCGGCGGGGACGCTGATCGGTGTCACGGCATTCCTCTTGGCCGCCAAGGCAATCGGGATACCGGAGGTACGCAATGCCCGCGCGTTGCTCGCTGCCTGACCGAAGTCCGTTACAGGCCGACCAGTTCGGCGCTGCGGAGCCACAGGCTGTGCTGGTAGTCGGTGTCGCGACGGGATGCGACGGGCGGGAGCAGGTGCAGGCCGGGAGTCGAGGTGATGAATTGGCCTGTCGTGGTTTCCAGCTTCGGGTCGGTGCTCAGATCGATGCCGGTCCGGGCGCCCACTTCTGGTCGTCTGATGATTCGGGTGCGCGCCAGCGCCTTCAACGGGACCGCGATGCGGCGGTCGTCGCTGATGAGGCCGGTGGCGTTGGCGCCGGGACAGAAGCTGTTCACGGTGACCCCGGTGCCGTCGAGTCGCCGGGCGAGTTCCTGGGTGAACAGGATGTTCATCAGTTTGGACTGCCCGTAAGCGCGAAACGAGCCGATCGGTCCGAAGTGGCGTGGCTCGCCGAGATGGTCGAGGTCGGGGCGGCCGCCGTTGCGGTGGGCTTCCGAGGCGGTGATGACGATCCGGGACGGTGCGGCCGCGATGAGTTGATCCAGCAGCAGATTGGTGAGCAGGAACGGCCCGAGATGGTTTGTCGCCGTCATGGATTCGAAGCCGTCCACGGTCGTGCGCGCGAACAGCGCGTGTATGCCCGCATTGTTGATGAGCACGTCGATGCCGGCGTAGCGATGACGGATCTCCGCGCCCGCGCGCCGGACCGAGGCAAGGTCGGACAGATCGCCGGTGACGATATCGGGGCGGCCCTGCGCACCTGGTTCTGATTCGAGTTCCTCGGCGGTCGCCGCCGCCTTGGTTTCGTTGCGGGCCACCAGTGTCAGGTTCGCGCCGCGACGAGCCAGCGCCCGCGCGATCTCCTTGCCGATGCCGTTGGTGGCGCCGGTGATGACGATCCGCTTGCCAGTGACGTCGATGTCGTTGCTGCCCATGGGAAATCAGCCCTTCGTGATCCAGTGGCGACGGCGCGGATGGTCGGCATGATCGTTGTGGCCAAGCGGGAATGAGTCACCACGAGTTACAGATAACAGCGATGGTCATGACCGTAGCGCACCGCGACCGTCGGCACTGTCGGATTGCGCGGCCGGAACCACCGCCGAAGAAGACTGTGGGCGTAGTACGTTGGCCGCCCCCGCGGCGACGACACAGCACGCCACCGGCAGCAGGAGGACGATGTTCAGCGGGGCAAGGTGGGTCAGCGGTCCGACGATGGCGGGTCCGGCGAGCACGCCGAGGTAGCCGAGCCCGGCGACGCGAGCGACGTTGGCGCCCGCGGCATTTCGATCCGCGTGCCCCGCGGCGCTGAACAGCTGCGGGACGCACCCGGACAGCCCGGCGCCGAACACGGTCCAGCCGATCAGGGCCAGCGGAATCCACGGCGACAGCGCGGCAATCGTCAGCCCGAGCGCCCCCACCCCCGCCCCGTAACGGAGGATCGCCACCGACCCGAAGCGAGTGGCGACGCGGTCGGCGACCAGCCGGCCGACGGTCATCGCGGTGGCAAAAGCGCCGTATGCCAACGCAGCCGTGGCAGCCGGTGCCGCAAGGACATCGCGTAGGTGCAGCGCGCTCCAGTCATTGGCAACGCCTTCGCACAGCATCAGCAGCAGCGCGATACCGGCCAGCACCCAGATACGCCGAGGCGTCGACCGCCGCTCCCCGTTCACGAATCCCTCAGCAGGGCGCGACTTTTCGGGCCGCAGCAACGCGGGCGCGCCCAGCGCCGCGACGACCAGACCGAGCAGCGCCGCCATGCCGAGCGCGGTCGCCGCGCTCCAACCCCAACTGAGCGTGCGCGCACCGACCAGCGCCGCGACGACACCGCCGAGCGAGTAGGTGGCATGGAACGCGGACATGACCGACCGTCGGTAACCGTGCTCGACCTGGACGGCGTGCGCGTTCATCGCAACGTCCAAGCAACCGTTCCCGAAGCCGAGCACGAGCAGCGAAACCCCGAGCGTCCAGACACTCGTGGACAGCCCGGGCAGCACGACCGCGACCGCACACAGCGCCCCGCTGACCGGGACGACGATGCGGGCACCGAACCGATCGGACAGTGGACCCACCAGCCGCATGCCGACGAAGGCCCCCGCGCCGAGCAGCAGCAACAGCCAGCCGAGCGTCGGATGGCCGATCCCGACCCGACGCTCGACGGCCGGAATGTGCACGACCCACATCCCGATCAGAAAGCCGTTCAACGCGAAATAGGCGAACGTGGCCAGTCGAGCGGCCCGTAACGAACTGTGCATACTTCCGAACATATCGGTCAGATTAGATGTTCGAAATATTGACTTTCAAACACCAACTATGTTCAATAGCGAGTGTGGCGAGCGTAGACCGACTGAAGCAGATCACCGATGCCGTGCGCGAAGCAGGCCAGCTCGCAGTGGCGGAACTGGCCGAACGCACCGGCGCCTCGGAGATGACCATCCGCCGCGACCTCGAGACCCTGGCCGGTCAGGGCGTGCTGGAGCGTTACCGCGGCGGCGCGCGCACCCTGTTGCTGCGCGGCGACGAACCACCTTTCGGCATGCGCGCCCACGAGGGACTGGAGATCAAGCGACGCATCGCCGCCGAGGTCGCCGACCTGATCGCCGATGGCGAGTCGGTCGTCCTCGACAGCGGCACCACTTGCCTGGAAGTGGCCCGCGCGCTCGAACACCGCCGACTGACCGTGCTCCCCCTGTCACTACACGCAGTCAACGCACTCACCAGCGCACTGCTACTCACCCTGTTGGTGCCCGGCGGCAAGCCACGCCCAGGCGAGCTGGCGTTGACCGGCCCGCTGACCCTTGCCTCGTTGTCCGCCTTGCGTTTCGACACCGCGATAGTCGGCTGCTGTGGACTGAATGTCACCGACGGACTCACCGCCTACGACCTCGACGACGCCGCCGTCAAACGCGCCGCGATCGCCTCATCGCGCCGGGTCATCGCCGTCACGGAAGCCGCCAAACTTTCCCGCACCGCCCTCGCCTTCGCCGCCCCGGCCACCGCGCTGCACGCCGTCGTCACCGACACGTCCGCTCGGCCCGAAGACACCGACGCACTGGAAGCCGCAGGAGTCACCGTGCGACGGGTGTGAACAGGCAAGACCTCCGTCAGCGGTCGGGGTGTGAGCGGTACCGCAGCGCAGGTTGGCAAGCCCGGCAACGGGTATGCGGCGGTGGAAGGGAGCGTGACCATCGATGACCCCCACCGGAGCACAACGCCCATGACGAGCACTGTCGCACTTCCCGCACCGCGCGGCGAACTGTCCGCCGCGGTCACCGAAACGCTGCGCGCGGCACCCTCCGCACAGACCCGCTTCCCCGAGATCGGTGCGGCGGATCCGTACGGGGATGATCTGCAACTCGCGCTGCACACCTGCTACGAACTGCACTATCACGGCTTCGAGGCGGTCGATCCCGGCTGGGAGTGGGACCCGGAACTGCTTCGGCTGCGCGCAAACATGGAGCGGTTGTTCCGCCGAGCCCTGCGCGCCGACGTCAAGGGTGGCGACGACGTAACCCAGGCGCTGGCGGAACTGCTGGTCGAGCCGATCGAACCGAATGATGTCGCGCACTATCTACACGACGAGGGCGAGTGGTGGCAGCTGCGCGAGTACTTCGTGCAGCGCTCGATCTATCACCACAAAGAGGGCGATCCGCACGCTTGGGTCATCCCGCGCCTGTTCGGGCAGGAGAAGGCGTCGCTGGTCGCGGTCGAATACGACGAGTTCGGCGGCGGCCGCGGCGAACGACTGCACGCACGCCTGTATGCCGATCTGCTCGCCGCCGCCGAGCTGGACGACGGCTACCTGCACTACCTGGACGTGGTGCCCGCGCCGATGCTCGCACTCGTGAACATGATGTCGCTCTTCGGATTACATCGAGACCTGCGCGGCGCACTGGTCGGCCAGCTCGCCACCGCCGAGATCACGTCCTCGCCTGCCGCGCGACGGATGGTCGCCGCGCTCGACAAGTTCGATGCTCCGACGCAGTGCCGACTGTTCTACACCGAACACGTGGAGGCCGACGCCGTGCACGAACAGGTGATGCGGCACGGCGTCATCGCGAGTTTGCTCGCGCGCGAACCCGCGCTCACCGAGTCGGTGGTCTTCGGCATCCAGGCGACGAACCTGCTGGAGGATCGGTTCACCGACCACGTGCTCGGCAGCTGGCGGGCGGGGCGCAGCTCGTTGCGCTGAGCTCAGTCCGTCCGCCGCGACCGCTTGCGATGACTGGTGTCGCAGAACGGAAAGTTCTTGCTGCGCCGGCACATACACACCGCCACGAGGAAACGGTCCGAGCACACCACGGTCCCGTCCGGGCGCACCAACTCGACCGGGCCTGCCACGAGCGCCGGACCGTCCGAGGCGAAGGTGATGCGGCGCCGGTCGATGTCCGACCTGTCTTCGTTCGCCGTCTTCGACGGGTCGTCTCGGTCTGTCCGCATGCCGCACCTCCTACGCCCCGGATACCCCCGAGCGCGGTACGAAACCTGCGACTACCTCACACGACTTCGAGGTCATAGGTGACCTCGGTCCAGAACCCGCCCGGCTCGTACTCGCCGCCGAGGGTGAGGATGTAGTCGCCACGGCTGAGCTCGTCCAGGCTGCACCACAGGCCCCAGGCATTCGCCCGGTAGCGTCCGGGCGGGCCGAACGGTCCATCGGGATGCGCATCGATGAGGAACGGGCTGCGGTTGGCGACTTCGCGCAGCGGCAGCGAGACGCCGTTGAGTTCCGCGTGACCGCTCGCCGTCGGCACCACCGGAACGCGCCTGCCGAACAGCGACGCTCGCTGGAGAAGATTGAAGGCGGGAAAGAAGATCGGGCGACCGTACGGCACGGAGCATTTCCTGCTCACCTTGCCGCCGAACGTGCCCGCGAGGAACCAGACATCCGCGGACTGGCCGACATCGGCGAACTTTCCGGTTTCGTCGCTGACCGGATTCGTGGCGGTGGGAATCGCCGAGGCCCACTGCCACCATCGAGCCGCCAGCTCAATGTCCCTACTCCGCATATCTACCCACCTTGATCATCAAGCCTCGAACCAGGTCAGGATAGCCATGCGCGGACGGCAGGGACCACAGAGAAGGACGATCCCCAGTTGTCCCCACTTGGGCGTCAGCGGTCTCCGGCATGCTTGGCGGTGCCGCCTGGGCGGTGTCTGCGGTCTGCCGGGCCGGGCAGCGGGTGGACGGCATTGGGCAGCCCGAGTGCGTGCGAGGCGTCATGGGCGGCGGCGATGAGCAATGGCGCGCAGGTTCGCACCTTCGCGCGGTCGAGATCGAACGCGAGCGCCGACACGCTGATGCCGCCGATCGGCGCGCCGTGGTGATCGAGCACCGCGGCGCCGAGGCAGCGGGTTTGCGTCTCGTTCTCCTCGTCGTCGACGGCGTAGCCGCGGTCGGCCACCGCGCCGACATGGGCGATCAGCAGGTCGGGGTCGGTGATCGTGCGCGGTGTCATGACGGTGAGCGGTATCCGCGTCAGCAACTCCCGCAACTCCGCGCGGGACAGGCCGGCCAGCACCGCCTTGCCGATCGCGGTGCAGTGCAACGGGATCGACAAACCGACCCGCGAGCGCATCGCGTACACGCGGTCACCCTCCAGCTTGTCGACATAGATGGCCTCGTCCCCGGAACGCAGCGCGAAATGCACGGTATGCCCGGTGGTCGCACAGAGCCGCTGCAGGATGGGCCGCACCAGGTGCGTGATGCCTGCGGTCTGCCCGGCCAGCGACAGCAGGCGCACGCCGGGCAGATAGCGGTGGTCCGGGTCGATACGTACCCAGCCGACGGCCGCCAGCTCCTGCAGGATCCGATGCACCGTCGAGGTGGAAAGCCCAGTGCTCCTGCTGATTTCGGTGACTCCCCGGCAACTCGGCAGCGCCTCGAGCACGAGCACCACCTTGGCGACCGCGCTCGGCGCGGAGTCGGGATTCACCGGGCCAGCCATCCCCCGTCGACCGCCAGAACGTGGCCGTGCACGTAGGCCGCTGCGGGCGAGCACAGAAAAACGATGGCACCGGTGATGTCGGCGGGCTCGGCCCATCGGCCGATCGGAATGCGTTCGGTGATGGCTTGATTGCGGGCCGGGTCGGCGCGCAGTGCCGCGGTGTTGGCGGTGGCGACGTAGCCGGGGGCGACCGCGTTGACTCCCACCCCGAGCCCCGCCCATTCGGTGGCCAAGGCCTTCGTCAGTCCCACGACAGCGTGCTTGCTCGCGGCATACGAGCCGACGTTGACGCCGGCCTGAAAGGACAGCAGCGACGCGATATTGACGATCCGTCCGGCGCCTCGTTCGAGCATCGGCGCACCGATGCAGCGGGCCAGCAGGAACGCGGCATCGAGGTTCACATCAAGCACCCGCCGCCAGTCGGCGAGCGATACCGTGGTCGCCGGGCCGCGGCTGATGATGCCCGCGTTGTTCACCAGCAGATCGATATGATGTTCGGCGGCAACGGAATTCGCAACAGCTTCGACCGCCGCCGGATCGGCGAGGTCGGCACCGACGGTGACGCACTCGCGACCAAGCGCCTCGATCTCTTCGGCAACCGTTGCCAGGCCCGCTCGGTCGCGCCCCCACAGCACGAGGTCTGCGCCGGCCGCGGCCAACGCGAGCGCGGCGGCCCGGCCGATGCCGGTGCGCGCGCCGGTGACCAGCGCGCGCTGCCCGTCCAGCCGGAACGGGTCGGTCACGAAAGCGACTCCGTCGCAACCAGATCCATGTCGTTATAGGCGAGGTTCTCGCCTGCGGTCGACCACACGAACCGATAGGGCGCGGTGCCGGCTCCGGTGTGCACCGACCACGGCGGGCTGATCACCGCCTGCCGGTCGGCGACGATGATGCTGCGGGTGCTGGACGGTTCGCCGCACAGGTGCACGACGCGTTCGGCCGGGTCGAGGCCGAAGTACAGATAGATTTCGGTGCGCCGGTCGTGGGTGTGACAAGGCATGGTGTTCCAGACGCTGCCCGACTCGAGGGTGGTGATGCCGAGGGCCAGTTCGCAGGAACGAGCGCCGTCCTCGTGCACGTATTTGCGGAGCGTCCGTTCGCTTGCCTTGTGCGCCTCGCCGATCCGCACGCTCTCGGCGGCATCACGGGTGATCAACGTGGTCGAGTGCGCGAGATGCGCTGGGGCGGAGACGATATAGAAGACCGCGTCGCCCGACACAGACACGCGCCGGGTGCCCTGACCGACGTAGACGATGTCCTCGGCGGATACGCGATAGACCTGACCATCGGCCTGCACGGAGCCTGTTCCGTCCAGACACACGATGCCGAGTTCGCGTCGGTCACAAAGATTTTCGGCGCGCAGCTCCACCGGCGGGGCAAGCTCGAGCTCCGCGCCATCGGGCATCGCGCCGCCGATCAACAGCCGGTCCTGCTGGGACAGCGTGAACCGAACCTCGCCGGTGGCAAACAGATTCGTGACCAGAAAACGTTCCCGCAGTTCCTCCGGCGAGAGCCTTGCCATCTCCCCTGGACTGGTCGCGTAACGGACGTCGGTCATGGCGCCACCTCATCTTTCCCGTCTGACGGAAAGTGCTTTCCCACACAGAGAAAGCCGGAGGAGTATCCCGTACGAAGCAAGACCGCGGCAAGGGTGCCGCCCCTCGCAAGGAGCAGCGGTCCGATGAACAACGCCATCCCCGAGTTCGCCCCGAGAGACCGCACGGTGCATGCCCTTGACCGGAACGGATACGTGCGAGATTGGCTGAGCACAGCGGCCTTCGCGACACCGTGCACGGATCTGCACGACGTCCTCGACCCGGACGGCAGCCCGTGGGGGCCGAACGGGCGATGGATGCTCACCAACGGTCCCGATGCTGCGCCATTGAAACAGATTCTCTACCAGCAACATCCGCTTGCCGCCGATCCACTGCTGCCCACAGTGCAAGAGGGCTGGCGGTTTTCGTGGCAGGTGACGCCGGGCGATGCGCGGCAGGCCCGGTGGGAGCGCAGGCACACCGGTGCGGACGGGCTGCTCGACTGGAGCGAGTTCTGTTTCACGCCGGAGTACCGGCAGGCGGTCGCCGCGACGGTGTTCGAAGTCGACCAGGCCGAGTATCGGACGTTCGAGGTGGGGTGTACGGGTCCGATCGCCGTCTTTGTCGACGGCGAATTGGCGTTGCTGACAACAGAGTTCACCTATATGGAGCCGTACCGGACGCAGCTGCAGGTGCGGTTACGCTCCGGGCTGACCGCTGTACACCTCGTCACCTGGCAAGTCGCATTCCGGGAATGCAGGCATGTCGCTTGCCTGCGGGTGTCGGGCCTGCCGGTCCGCGTCGTGATTCCGGTGCCCGGCGCGGACGAATCCCGTTCGGCGACGGCGGAAGCCATGCTCGACGCGGTGGGTCTCACACCGTGGGCGAGTACCGATGGCACCGTCACCCTTACAGGTCCGGTGGGTGGACGATACCTGGTCTCGACAGACGGAAACGCTGCGACCCCAGCAGTACTCACAGACGGGACCGCGCGCTTCACGTTGCCGGGCGGGATCACCGACACAGCCGACGCCACGGCCTCCATGCTGCACACGGGTGAGACCGTGCTGACCGTCCGCGTCGACGACCCAGCCGCACCGGTGGTCCGGCGGTTGCGCGCGGCACGGATACCTGCCGTGCACCGCTCGCATCCCGTTGGCGATCAAGCAATCTGGCGGGGCGAGCTGCTGCGTCATGTTGCACGCGGCGTGCCCGGCGTGGCCCGCGCCCTCGCCAGGCATACCGTCGACCCGACCGCGAAGCTCGCCGACGACGATCTCGCGCCCGCACTGCGGATGATCGAATCCCGCTCCGACTGTGCCGATTTCGAGGCGGTCGGTTTGGTCCATCTATGGCGGCGACTCGGCGACGACGCATGGTCGCCGACACAGCGCGACCGGGTTCGAGACACGCTGCTCGCTTTCAAGTACTGGATCGACCAGCCCGGCTTGGATGCCATGTGCTACTTCACCGAGAATCATCAGTTCGTCTGGCACACCGCCGAAACCCTGATCGGCGAACTGTTTCCGGACGATCGATGCACCAACACCGGCTGGACCGGTTGCGTCCACGCCGAGCACGGGCGGCAGCTCGCCGAGGAGTGGATGCGACGCAAGATCGCGGGCGGCTTCAGCGAATTCGATTCCAATGCCTACCTAGCGATCGACTCGCTCGCCCTGATCTCCTGGATCGAATTCGCCCGCGACGATGCCCTGCGGCAGCTCGCCGAGGCCCTGCTGGACAAGACGCTGCTGACCCTCGCAGGCAACTCATGGCACGGCATCCACGGCGCAGCACACGGACGCTCCTACGTACCGACGCTGCGATCGTCGCGATTCGAGGAGACCGCGCCGATCATGTGGACCCTATGGGGTGCAGGCTCTTTGAACGCGGCAGTCCTTCCCGCCACCGCGCTCGCGACCGCGACGCACTACCGCCTGCCCGAGCTGATCAGGGCCGTCGCCACCGACCTACCCGAGGAATGGGACGGTCGACAGGTCTACTCCGGCAAGTACCGCCCACATCACGATCTGCTGGACCGACCGTACCGATCCGATCTACGGGTATGGCGGACACCGGATGCGATGCTGTCCAGCGTTCAGGACTACCGCTCCGGACTACCCGGACTACAGGAGCACATCTGGGGCGCCACACTCGGCCCGGAGGTACAGGTGTTCGCGACGCATCCCGCCGCGGACAGCACCTCGTCGTCGGCCCGCCCCAATGCCTGGGCGGGACAACGGATCTTGCCGCGGGCGCACCAGCACCGCGACACCGTACTGGTGCTGCACCGGATTCCGGAGTCCGACTGGTTCGGGTCGACGCACTTGTGGTTCCCCACACCGCATATGGACGAATGGACGGCCCACGGTTCGTGGCTGGCCGGTCGCGTCGGCGACGGCTATGTCGCGGTCGCCACCGCCGGTGGTTTCCGTCCCCGCACCACGGGCGACGAGTGCGACCAGACCTGGCTACCCGCCGGTGACGGTCTGGCCTATGTCGCGACGGTCGGACGGGCGGCGACCGACGCGACCTTCGCCGCCTTCGTATCCACCCTCACCGAACCAGATTTCACGCCCGACTCGGTGTCATGGCGCACCCGCGACGGACGCGCGCTCGCCTTGTCGTGGCCCGGCGCGTTCACCGTAAACGGCAGTGCGGCAGTCGATTCAGCCGACGGGCGACCGACCGGCCCACCACACCTGGACAACCCGGCCATGCACGTCCCCTTCGGTGCCGACCAGCTGACCGCCACCTGGCGCGGCCACCGACTCGTCCTCGATCTCGCACACGGCCGCCGGATCGAACCTTCGAGCGCTATACCCACCACGCCGGAAGACCACCATGTCGGCTGACGACCTCACCTCCGCCCAGCACGCCGCTCCCCCACTCCCACCCAGCGACCTGTCTCCGGCCGCTTTGATCGTGACCGGCGAGCGATTGATGACCCGCACCTGGCAGACCGGCCTGCCGTCCTGGTTCTGGGGCGAAGGCGTCTGCCTGCTCGGCATGCTCCGCTACACCCAGGCCCGACACCTCCCGATACCGGCGGAGGTCGTGGCCTGGCTGCGCCGACAACACTCGGCGGGCATCAGCGTCACCCACGTCAACAACCTCGCCCCCGGCACCGCCGCCCTGATCGCCGCCACCGACCACCCCGACCTCGCGGCCACCGCCGAACAGCTCGCACAGTGGTTCCGCGAACCGTCCTCGACCACCCGCGCGGCCAACGGCGCACTCGAACACTGGCCCGACGGCGTCTGGGCCGACACCACATTCATGGCCGGTGTCTTCCTCGGCCATCTCGGCGAATACCGCCGCGACCCCGACCTGGTCGCCGCGTTCGGCAACCAACTCATCGCGCACGCCGAAATACTGCAGCACCCGGACACCGGACTGTTCGCACACGGGTCGCACCGCGGACAAACGATCTGGAACTACTGGGGACGCGGCAACGCCTGGTGCGCACTCAGCGCAGTGGAGTTCCTCGAACTGGCCGCACGCGGCACCGTCCCCGTCGACAACGACCAACTCAACCGGATCACCGACCTCCTGACCCGCCAACTGTCCGCCCTGGCAGCACGGCAACCCGAACACGGCGTCTGGAGCGTCCTCGTCGACGAACAACCCGAGAACGCGGGCATCCTCGAACCGTCCGCCGCCGCGGGCATCGGCGCCGCCATGCTGCGCACCGCAGCGATACTCGCGGACTGTCCGCCCGAGATCGCGCCCGCAGGCTGGCGCGCGGTGGCGGGCGCACTCGGCTACGTCGACTCCACCGGCACCCTCACCAGGGTCAGCGCCGGAACCGTGCTGCAACTCGTCCCCTTCGGCTACAGCGTCATCCGCAACGACCGCAGCCAACCTTGGGGCCAGGGGCTCGCCCTGCACGCGGTGGCCGCCGCCCTCCAGGCCATCGAGCGGGGCCTGAATCCGCGCTGAGCCACCCGCGCGTCCGCATTTCAGACACGAAACCAGCACTTCGCGATACGTTTGACCTTCAGGCACCTGGGAAGTCGATCGGGAGAACCGAGACGGACACCGCACAGCCTTCGACCGTCGTCGGCTCATTCCGACCGGCTCGCCGCAGGGCGCTCCTTACCGCTGGTAGAAGAGGAGAGACATGTCTGATCCGAACTACACCACCGATGACGCCGGAATCCCGGTGCCCAGTGACGAACATTCGCTGACGGTCGGCGCCGACGGCCCGATTCTGCTCAATGACGCGTACCTGATCGAGAAGATGGCGGCGTTCAACCGGGAACGGGTGCCCGAGCGTCAGCCGCACGCCAAAGGTGGCGGCGCGTTCGGCACCTTCGAGGTCACCAACGACGTCAGCGCCTACACCAGGGCCGATGTCTTCCAGCCCGGCAAGAAAACCGAAGTGCTCGCCCGCTTCTCCACCGTGGCCGGCGAGCGCGGCAGCCCGGACACCTGGCGCGATCCGCGCGGGTTCGCCCTGAAGTTCTATACCGAACAGGGCAACTTCGACATGGTCGGCAACAACACCCCGGTGTTCTTCGTGCGCGACCCGATGAAGTTCCAGGACTTCATCCGCTCGCAGAAGCGCCGCGCCGACAACAACCTGCGCGATCACGATATGCAGTGGGATTTCTGGACGCTGTCACCGGAATCCGCGCACCAGGTCACCTGGTTGATGGGTGATCGCGGCATTCCGCGCACCTGGCGACACATGAACGGCTACTCCAGCCACACTTACCTCTGGTACAACGCCGCGGGCGAAAGGTTCTGGGTCAAATACCATTTCAAGTGCGATCAGGGCGTCGAGTTCTTCACCCAGGACGAGGGCGACCAGATGGCCTCGATGGACACCGATTACCACACCCGCGACCTGTGGGAGGCGATCGACGGCGGCAACTTCCCGAGCTGGACGCTGCACATGCAGATCATGCCGTTCGAGGACGCGAAGACCTACCGGTACAACCCCTTTGATCTCACCAAGGTCTGGCCGCACGGTGACTATCCGCTCATCGAGGTCGGCACGATGACCTTGAACCGGAATCCGGCCGACTACCACACCGAGATCGAGCAGGCCGCGTTCGAGCCGAGCAATGCGGTGCCGGGCACCGGCCCGAGTCCGGACAAGATGCTGCTCGGCCGGTGGTTCTCCTACCCGGACGCGCATCGCTACCGGATCGGCGTCAATTACAAAGAGCTGCCGGTCAATTCGGCCCACGCGACGACAGTGCGGTCGTATTCGAAGGATGGCGCGATGCGCCACCACAACCCGGGCGATCCGGTGTACGTCCCGAATTCGAAGGGCGGTCCGCACGCCGACGCCACCGTCTCCGGCCCGGTTGTCGGCTGGCATACCGACGGCGAAATGGTCCGCACCGCTTACACATTGCGCAAGGACGACGACGATTGGGGCCAGGCCGGCACCATGGTCCGCGAGGTGCTCGACGACGCGGCACGGGATCGGTTGGTGGACAACATCGTCGGGCACCTGCTCAACGGCGTCACACCGCCGGTACTGGGCCGGGCGTTCGAGTACTGGCGCAATGTCGACAAGAGTCTCGGCGATCGCATCGAGGCGGGCGTGCAGGCCAAGAAGGATGAGCTCGATCCCAAGGCCGCGAAGCAGGCGAATCCTGCCCGCTCCTCAGCCCAAGACAAAGCCTGACCATTCCGGCAACCGCAGGGCGAGCCACGGCGCGCCCTGCGGTTGTCCCCGTTTGAGCGCGAAATCGCCGGGTAGCTCGGGGCCATGACTGCGAGAACGACGCATCGCGCCCAGAGGCCGCGTTCGGAGCGCGGCACAGCATGGCTCGAGTCGCTACTCTGCGCGCTCGTCACCGCCGGGGTAGTGATCATCAACTCGGTCGGCGCGACCGCGACGGCGACCCTCGGCATCGTCTCGGCGCTGGTCCTGGTGCTATGACGCGGTAGGCTCGCCCTTCGCGTGAGCGGCCCGTGTTCACCACGTCGCATGGTCGCGTTCACATCGTGTTTACGATGTCCGAATGCTTATTCACGACGCACCGGGTAGCCAGCCTCCACCCGCAGCGCGAACGGGTGCTGCGCGGCTCCAGGAACGTCGCGTTCGACTGTCGCTGGTCTGGTGCGGCATCGCCGCCGCGGTGCTCGTGCTGGTGGCCGGTGAAATCATGGCCGCGCACATCCATGCGCTCGGCCCGCTCACGAGCCTGTTCCGCGACTACGTCGGCAGGCCGAAGTCGGCGACCACCTCGTGGGCGGGCTTCCTGCTCGCGCTGGTCGGTGTCACCACTCGCGTCCGGGTGACCGCGCTGGCCGCGGCGATCGCCATCGATCTGATCTTCGTGATCATTCGGGCGGTCGAGGGCAGGCTGTTCACCGTCGGCAACGGTCCGACCATCGTGCTCACCGCGCTCGCGATCATCGCCGCCTGGCGTTGGTCCGGCCAGCGACGCCGAACCGCGCTGCGCGCCATCGCATTCGGTGCGCTGCTGATTCTCGCGACGAAGATCGGCGAGATCTGGCTCGACGTCACCGCGTGGGCCTGCCCGACGGTCCTCGATCCGTACGCGGAACTCGCCGACCACGCGCTGGGCAATCCGTCCTGGTTCATCGGGCATCTGCTCGACGTGGCCGGGCCGGTGCCGCTCGGCCTGGTGCGCTGGGTGTATTTCGAGCTCCCGGTGGCGGCGATCGTCGTCGCGGTCTGGCAGTTGCGCAACGTAACCACCGGCGTATGGCCTCGGCACCACCTGGTTCGCACCTTCCTGACCCTCGGCCTGATCGGGCCGCTGTTCTATGTGGTCTTCCCGGTGGTCGGCCCGATCCTCGCCTTCGGACCGCAGGGACACGGCTTGGAACTCGCCGACGTCTGGCCGAGTATCGTTCCGCCGCTGCCGTTCTCCGTCGAACCGATGCCCTTCGACGGCATCACCCCGCGCAACTGCATGCCGTCGCTGCACACGGCCTGGGCGCTGTCGCTGTTCATCCACTCCCGCCGCGGACCGCTGTGGCTGCGCATCGGCGGCGCGTTCTGGCTCGTCTGCACCCTCATCGCAACCCTCGGCCTCGGCGCACACTACGGCGTCGACCTGGTCGCGGGCGCCGCGCTGTGCTTGACCGTGGAATCCGCACTGCGCGACCCGGATCGGGGCTGGGATCACTACCGTATCCGCGTGGTCGCCCTGGGCGTCGTCACCTTCGCGACCACCCTCCTGTCCGTCCGCTACCTCGCCCCGACGATGGCCGACCATCCCTTCGTGTCCGGAATCGGCCTCCTCGGCCTGCTCGCCGCCCTGGCGATCCTGTTCTATCTGACCTGGTTCGCCCCGACCCGCCCGCAGAAATCGGCGGTGCCAGCGGCCGAAAGCATCCCGCTCGACGAACGGATTGCCCGCTGACGAGTTCGTTTCGCCAGACTGGACGAACCGAAGCTGCGATGCTCAGATCCTCAGGAGCAACAGAGGATCAACGATGAAGCAGCTCTCCGGCCTCGACGCCGCGTTCTTGTCGCTCGAAACCCACAACTCCACCGGACATGTCGGCGGCTTGTGCGTGCTCGACCCGAGCGAATCACCCCGAATGCTCGACCTTGCGGCACTGACAACTCTGGTCGGCGAGCGGGTTCCACTGATCCCGCTGCTGCATCAGCGATTGACCTATGTCCCGCTCGGACTCGACCAGCCCTATTGGATCGATGACGAGAACTTCGACATCGAATATCACGTCCGCGAGATCTCGCTGCCCACACCGGGTTCGGACGCGCAGCTGACCGAACAGGTCAGCAGGCTGCACGCGCGGCCACTCGATCGGCGCAGACCGCTGTGGGAGGCGTACCTGATCTCCGGGCTCGCCGGCGGGCGGCTCGCGGTCTACACGAAGATGCATCACGCGGCGATCGACGGTGTCTCCGGCGCGGAACTGATGACAATCCTGCTCGACCTCACGCCGGAGGGCCGACTGTTAACTCTCCCATCGACTTTCCCCGCGGAGCCCAAGCCGAGCAGGCGCACGATGCTCACCCGCGCGGCAGTGTCCATGGCGAGCAGGCCATTACAGGCCGCGCGAATCGCGGGCGACCTCGGCCGTTCGCTGCCACTCGTCGGCAGCTACCTGACGCCCTATGTCGGAGCGATACTCGGCCGCGAACACGACGACGGCGAGGTGATCGCCAGCGCGGTCGGGCTCGCGCCGAAGACACCGTTCAATCGCGAGATCACCCCGCACCGCCGGTTCGCCTTCCGCAGTGTCGATCTCGACGAGGCGAAGGCGGTCAAGAACGTCTTCGGCATGTCGGTCAACGACGTCGTGATGGCCATGTCCGCAGGCGCGTTGCGGCAGTGGCTGATCGATCACGACGCGTTGCCCGCCGTGCCGCTCGTCTCGATGATCCCGGTCTCGGTGCGCGACGAGGGCAGCAGATCCACACTGGGCAACAAGGTCTCGGCGATGCTGGCCTCCCTGCCGACCCACCTCGACGATCCTGTAGCGCGCCTCACCGCGGTGCACCGGGCCACCAAGATCGCCAAGGCACAGCAGGCGGCGATCCCGCCGGGCCTCATCGAGAACGTCACCGACTTCGCGCCGCCCGCGCTGGTGGCCCGCGCGGCCCGCGTCGCCTTCGCGATGGGCCTGCCACACCGGATCCCACCGTTCAACCTGGTGATCTCCAATGTGCCGGGCCCGAACGTCGACGTCTACCTCGGCGGCGCGAAAATGGTTGCCAATTACCCCCTTTCGGTCGTCATGGACGGCCAAGGCTTGAACATCACCGTCAGCAGCTCCGGCGGCCGCCTGCACTTCGGCCTGCTCGGTTGCCGCGAACTGGTCCCCGACATCGACGTCATCGCCGGCTATCTCGTCACCGAGCTCGACGTATTGCTCCGCACGGCAAAGCAATACGCCGAACCGAGCCGACTCTCAGAGCGCGGAGAGTTCGGCGACAAGATCGTCGAGGCCGAGTGAGCCTTGCGACAGGGCGGCCATGTGCCAGGCCTTCAGGTCGAAGGCTTCGCCGTGCGCGGTGGCCGCGGCCGCCCGGCCACGCAGCCACGCACGCTCACCCAGCTTGTAGCCGATCGCCTGGCCCGGCCAGCCGAGGTAGCGGATGAGCTCGCTGTCCAGGTGTTCCGGCGGCAGTCCGCAGTAGCTGGCGAAGAATTCCCTGGCGTTCTCCGGCAGCATCGGCTCGCCGGGCCGGTATGGGGAGTCGGGCGGATAGTCGAGGCCGACGTGCAGGCCGATGTCGAGGATCACCCGGAGTACCCGCAGTATTTGGGCGTTGAGGTAGCCGAGGCGGTGGCCGGGGTCGGTGAGGTAGCCGAGTTCGTCCATCAGCCGCTCGGCGTACAGGGCCCAGCCCTCCAGGTTGGCGCTCACGCCGCCGAGGGTGACCTGATAGACGGATAGTTGGTCGGCGAGGTGGATCCACTGGGCGATCTGGAGGTGATGGCCGGGGACGCCCTCGTGATACCAGGTGGAAACCAAGCTCCACACCGGGATTCGATTCGGGTCGAGGAGGGGCAGCCAAGTGCGGCCCGGGCGGGTGAAGTCCAGCGACGGCTCGGTGTAGTAGGGCGCGGCCGCACTACCCGGCGGTGCGATCATCGACTCGACCTTCAGCAACGGCTCGGCGAGATCGAAATGGGTGCCCTGCAGATCTTTGATGGCTCGATCCATCAGGTCCTGCAGGTAGCGGCGGGCGCTGTCCGGGTCGTCGAGCGCCGGACCGTCTTGTTCCAGCCACCGCATGGCCTCGATCGGTGTCGCGCCCGGCCGCACCTTGTCCGCTTCGGCGCGCATCTGGGCGTCTACCTCGCGCAACTGCTCCCACGCCCAGCTGTACGCCTCGTCGAGGTCGAGGTCGGCGCCGCTCCAATAGCGGGCGAACCGCTGGTAGCGCTCCCGCCCCACCGTATCAGGGGCGTCGATTGCCTTCGGGCCGTAGACATCTCGCAGCCAGTCGCGTAGTTCCGCCACGCTGGCCGTGGCGCTGACGGCGGCCGAATCCAGTTCGGGGCGCAGCGATTCCGGACCGTCGGCGACGAAATCGCCGAACCAGCCGCCCGGGTTGTCGCCCGCGACCCACTCGTCGAGCTGCTGCACTACGGCACTCACTTGCAAAGGTCCGGCCAGCAGACCACGGTCGATGCCCACGGCCAGCGTGGACCGGTACTGCTCCAGCGCGACCGGCACCCGGTTCAGTCGGCGGCCGATGGCCTGCCACTGCGCCTCGGTGTCGGTGGATAGCAGCGTGAACAGGTCACGGACGCCGTGCACCGGGGAGTTGATATTGCGAAGCGCGCGGAAATGTTCGCCCGCGTCGTGCACCGCCAGTTCGGCGGTGAGACGCTCGCGCAGCAGCGTGGCGCAGCGGCGGTCGGCCGCGTCCGGGAAGCCATCAGCGGGCTCGGCGTCGTCGAGCTCGGCCAGTGCGAACCGGGCAGCCGCGGCATGTGCTTCGAGTCCGGCCGGGGACAGGTCAGGGAGTCGGTCGTCGTCGGGGTTGCGCCCGAGCATGACCGCGATCAGCGGATCGAGCTCGGTGAGCGCGTCGACATAGGCGTCGGCGATGTCGCGCGCGGTACGCACAGGAGTCGAATCTGTTGTGGTCTCATCCATCTCACCGACTCTGCTGGAAATCGGGACCCCTGACAAGGTCATTCGCGCCGACCTCAGCCGCAGACGGCACCGTAGGACGCCGACCCGACCAGCTTCGAGTACTTGGCGAGCACACCGCGGGTGTAGCGGGGCGGCAACGGTTCCCAGCCCTCGGCGCGACGCGCGAGCTCTGCGGCATCGATCAGCAGGTCGAGGGTGCCCTTGCCGACATCGAGGCGGATCTGGTCGCCGTCGCGCACGAACGCGATCGGTCCGCCGTCGACCGCTTCCGGTGCGACGTGTCCGACGCACAGTCCGGTGGTGCCGCCGGAGAATCGTCCGTCGGTGAGCAGCAGGACGTCCTTGCCCAGTCCGGCCCCCTTGATTGCGGCGGTGATCGCGAGCATCTCGCGCATGCCGGGTCCGCCCTTAGGCCCTTCGTAGCGGATGACCACCACGTCTCCCGCCGCGATGGTGCCGTCTTCCAGCGCATCCATTGCCGCTCGCTCGCGGTCGAAAACCCTTGCCGTGCCGGTGAATACGTCGGAGTCGAAGCCCGCCGACTTGACCACCGCGCCGCCGGGCGCGAGGGTGCCGTCCAGGATGGTGATGCCGCCGGTCGGGTGGATCGGCGAGGTCATCGCCCGCACCACCTTGCCGTCGGGGTCCGGCGGCGCGATCGTGGCCAGGTTCTCCGCGACCGTGCGGCCCGTCACGGTCAGGCAATCCCCGTGCAGCAGACCGGCATCGAGCAGAGCCTTCATCATCACCGGCACGCCGCCGACCCGGTCGATGTCCGTCATCACGTGCTGACCAAAGGGTTTCACATCGGCGAGGTGCGGCACCTTACGGCCGATCCGCGCGAAATCGGCCAGCTTCAGGTCGACGTTCGCCTCGTGCGCGATGGCGAGCAGGTGCAGCACGGCGTTGGTGGAGCCGCCGAACGCCATCACTACAGCGATGGCGTTCTCGAAGGCTTCCTTGGTCAGGATGTCGGAGGTCGTGATCCCGCGCCGCAACAGTTCCACCACCGCTTCGCCGCTGTGCCTGGCGTAGCCGTCGCGGCGGCGATCGGTCGCGGGCGGTGCCGCGCTGCCCGGCAGCGACATGCCCATCGCCTCGGCCGCGCTGGCCATGGTGTTGGCCGTGTACATGCCACCGCAGGCGCCTTCGCCGGGACAGATGGCCCGCTCGATGGCGTCCACGTCTTCGCGGCTCATCAGCCCGCGCGAGCACGCGCCGACCGCCTCGAACGCGTCGATGATCGTCACCTCGCGCTCGCTGCCATCGGACATCTTCGCGATGCCCGGCAGGATCGAACCGGCGTACAGGAACACGCTCGCCAGGTTCAGCCGCGCGGCCGCCATCAGCATGCCGGGCAGCGACTTGTCACAGCCCGCGAGCAGCACCGAACCGTCGAGCCGCTCGGCCTGCATCACCGTCTCGACGCTATCGGCGATCACCTCGCGCGACACCAGCGAGAAGTGCATCCCCTCGTGGCCCATCGAGATGCCGTCGGACACCGAGATGGTGCCGAACTGCATCGGGAAACCGCCCCCGGCGAAAACCCCGTCCTTCGAGGCCCTGGCGAGCCGGTCGAGCGAAAGGTTGCAGGGCGTGATCTCGTTCCACGAGGACGCCACCCCGATCTGCGGCTTCTCCCAGTCGTCGTCCCCCATACCGACCGCGCGCAGCATGCCGCGAGCCGCGGTTTTCTCGAGGCCGTCGGTGACGTCGCGGCTGCGGGGCTTGATATCGGTGGCATTCGGATCAGTGGGCACGATTGCCCATCATCCTCGGTGCGTGAGTGGCCGAGCGCGGCGGCCTATCGTGCCGCCCGACATTCGAATCCTCGCATATCAGGAACGCCCGTACCGGGGCGCGCGACTGTGACCAGACCCGGTACGAAATCGGCTGCCTCGCAACCGAGCTCACCACAGACAGGCAGGCTGCCGTAAAATTTCCGGCCGGGAGCGTTCGATTCGGTATGACCGTCTGTCGCCGTCGCGACTGTCCGTATGTTCGCTACCCGGATCATGGGACGACCGTTAACCGCGTGTACAGGCACGGCTGCGGTCTGCCGGTAGTGTGCCGACGACAAATGGCGCGATAAGACATCTTTTTGCAGCGCCAACACCTTTATTGAATGTTTCGACCATGTTCCCAGCGTATTGCGTTCAGTTCACGGAAGGGCGACGATTCATGAGGCGGAGTTCGTTTTCCGCCACACACCCCACCGATGTAGGGAGTTTGTCATGGCAGCACAAGAAAATTCCGATCAGACACACGAGCAGGGTCTGAACCTCGAGGATATCGATAGGCTGCGTATGCAGCTCGACGAGGCGCGGCAAGAAGCACAGAGCGCCCGGCAGTATGCGCAGCAGGCGCAGAATCTCGCTCGGCAGTCACAGCAGCAGTCGCGTCAGGTCCAGCATCAGGCGCAGCTGGCGCAGAGCGAGGCCAACCAGGCAAACCAGCAGGCACAACAGGCTCGGCAACAGGCACTGCAGGCGCAGAACCAGGCCCAGCAGGCACAGAACGAAGCCGATCGGGCGCAGAGCCAAGCTCAGCAGGCGCAAAGCGAAGCCAACCAGTCGACGCAGCGGGCGCAATCGGCCCAGGACCAGGCCGACCAGGCAAGCCAGCTGGCCCAGCAGGCCGACGACCAGGCCACCCGCACGCAGGACCGAGCAGGCAACTGGGATCTGCGGCTGCATCAGCTTCGGGCGCAGACACGCCAGTTCCAGTCGCGCTGATCACTGACCGCGGCTGAACCGAAGGGCCACGACGCGGTGGCCTCTTTGGGGCGGTCGGCGAGAGGTATGGGAATGAGCGATGAGACCCCACCGGTGCATGTCGAGGTAGTCGTGCCCGAAGCTTTGAGCGCAGGGGTATACGCGAACGGTTTTACGTGCTGGTACAACCGCACGGATTTCACTATCGATTTCATCGTCCACCTGCCCACCGATCCGGGCGTCGACGACAGCGGTCGGTCTGTATTGCGGCAACCAGTTCAAGTGGTGTCGCGGGTGAAGTTTCCGCCTTCGATGATCTTCCGTCTGATGCAGAGCTTGAATGACAGCATGAGTAATTATGAGCAGCAATTCGGCGCGATCGTTCATCTAGGAGAATAAAGGAGCACCCGATGCTTTCCAGCGGCATCATGATGGTGGGAAGTCCGAATGACCGGACCGTTGTGAGCGATCCTGCCGTACGTTATCGACCCGATCGGGTCAGGGGCCGTCGATATCACGTCACGACATCGGCGCCAGAAGCCGGGAAGGGTTCAGGGCCTGGTGTACCGCCGGCTCCTCGGTCTGCTCACTGACCGCGCGACAGCACGGCGGCTTGTCCGGTTTCGGTGACCGACTCTGTCCGTGCCCCGTCGCAGCAATCACAATCGCGCTCAGCACATTCGGACTGCCCGCTCGCGACAGCATCAGCAACACAGCAGGTGTCGCTACGCCACGCGTCGCGAGCATGGGGAATCGTCTCGTTCACCCGTCGATCTCGGTAATTGCTTTGAAGGCGGCGGCGAGGGCTTGGCGGTCGAGCTTTCCGCGCGGGGTGCGCGGGAGGCTGGCGAGAGTGTGCAGCTGTACCGGGATGCTCGGGCTCGGCAGGGTCGCGCGTAGCCGGCGCCAGATTTCGCCGGGGCTCGGGGCGTTGTCGTCCACCACGATCGCAGCCGCAGGCGCTTCGCCCATCCGCTCGTCGGGGATGCCGATGCAGGCGGCCTCCGCGATGCCGGGGATCGCCGTGAGAGCGGCTTCGATGGCAGCGGGCTCTACGTTCAGTCCGGCTCGGATGAGCATTTCGCTGTCGCGTCCGAAAAGGCGCAGCTGGGTGCCGATTACCGCGCCCCGGTCCCCCACCGACATCCATCCGTCGACGGAGCCGTCGGTTACGCCGTGCTCGGTGAGGTAACCGTCGAAGAGCATGTCGCTGCGGACGAAGACCAGGCCGTCCCGGATATCCACGTCGACGCCGTCGAACAGTTCACCCGCTGCATCCTCGTCGGTGGCGCCGAGCCCTCGGTCGACGGAGACAAAGCTCAATTCGGAAGCGCCATAGAAGTGGACGAGCGAGGCGTTCGGCAGAAGCTCTTGCAGCGCTTGCCTTCCCGTGCGTGGCCAGCGGGCGGCCGAGGAAAGCACCTCGCGGACATCGGGGAACGGGCCTGCTCCGGAACGGACCACGTCCCAGGCGATGGTTGGTACTGAATACAGGTGTGTCGCACCGGCTTCGAGTGATTCGACCACCGGGCGCAGGTCGACTGTCGCGCCTCGCGTGAGCGTGTGCAGTGCGCCGTAGAGGAAGTGGGTGTGGTCGAGGACGCCGGGGGTCGAGACGAGGTCGTGCGGGCCGATGTCGAAGGCGGTGTCGGAGCGGTCGAGGGTGGTGGACCAGGATTGCTGGTTGCGTACGAACAGTTTTGGTTCGCCGGTGGTACCGGAGGTTATGCCGACCAGCAGTTCGGTGCTGGGTAGCGCCTGGGCGGCTGCGCCATCGGATTCCAGGGTGGTGGCGGTCTGGATCGGTCCGTCATATCCCATTTTTCGCAGTCGGCGATGTTGTTGGGGTGACGCGACGACGGCGGCCGGTTTCGCGAGGCCGAGGACGCGGGTCAGTTGTTCGGGCATGAGGTGGCGATGCAGTAGCACGATGCTGACGCCGGTGTGCATGGCCGCGGTGACGGTTACCAAGGAATCGATGTCCGAAGTCGGCAGTACGGCAACGCGATTCATGCCGTTGAGGCCAGCCGCAGTGCGGGTGACGCGGGACCAGAATTCGCGGTAGTCGACGCGGTCGCGAGTGGAGATGACGGCGGTCGCGTCCGGGAGCTCGGCGGCGCGGCGGGCGATCCGCTCGGCCAGCAGCTCAGTCATCGTCGACTCCTCTCGCGGCGAGGGCGTCACCCATCGCGTCGGCTGTGCGCAAGGCGCGCACCAAGACCGGCGTCGCCAGGGCCGTCATCGACCATTGCAGGCCGCGGGCTCGTCGCGCCTCTGCGACATCGTGCACGATTCCGGCCAGCAGCGGAACACATCGAATGGCAAGCGCCAGCAGCAGACCGATGCGATCGGGGTCGACGCCGAGTCTGCGCAGCGGCACGAGCGCGCGCGTCACCGTGTCGAGTAGGTCGGTCACGCGAGTCGTGAGGGTGACCAACGCGGCGAGCGCCACCGAGATCAGCAGCACGCCGCAGACGACAACGGCCCGCGCGGGCGAGGTGATCAGGACCTGGAACACGGCGATGATCAGCAGCATCCATACCATCGGACGCAGTTGCGCCACAGCGACCCTGAACGGGATGCGGGCGAGGGCGAACAATCCCGCTACCACCGCAGCGACAATGCCGACCTCCATCGGGCTGCGTACGAATACCGTTGCCGCCACGATCGATACGATCAGCAGCAACAGCTTGGCCCCGGCGGGCATTCGGTGCAGCAGTGAGTCACCGGGCCGGTACAGCCCGATCATTCGACCAGCTCCCGGTAGGCGGGGACGGCGGCGGCGGGCGTTCCGTCGAAGGCGACGAGACCTTCGTCGATCACGATGACCCGCTCGAAACTGTCCAGCAACGCCAGCTGATGCGTCACGACGATCACCTGCTGATCCATCGCGTCCAGCGCGTCGGCGACTACGCGGGCATTGCGCAGGTCCAGGAGGGTGGTCGGCTCGTCGGCGATGATCACCTCGGGTCTGCGGATGAGGACCGCGCCGATGGCGAGCAGTTGTTTCTGTCCACCGGACAGCAGGTGCGAGGGGTGGTCACCGTGCTCGTGCAGGCGGAACCGAACCAGCATCTCCTCGACCCGCGCCGCGACCTCCTGCTTGCTCAAACCTGTTCGGCGCAAAGAGAAAGCGAGATCCTCGGCGACAGTCGGCATCACGATCTGGGTATCGGGGTCGGTGAAAACGAACCCGACTTTGCGCCGCACCTGCCCGCCCTTGCGCGCCGCGTCGATGCCATCCACCGTGACGGTGCCCGAGGTCGGGGCCAGCAACCCGTTGATCATGCGCGCCAGGGTCGACTTCCCGGAACCGTTGGCGCCGATGATGCCGACCCGTCGCTCGGTAATCCGAAGATCGATGCCGCGCAATACTTTTCGCTCACCAAAGCGGTGACTCACCGAGGAGAAGACGATCTCACTCACGACACACGCTCCACCAGCATGGCTATACCTTGCCCACCACCGATGGCACACGCCGCGAGCCCGAGCGCGGGCCCACCCTCGCGCAGCATCTGACTTGCCAACCGCACCAACAAGATAGCCCCCGACGCACCCCACGGATGCCCCATCGCGATCGCCCCACCCTGCGGACAGATCTTCGATTCGTCCAAACCCAGCTCGTCCGACACCGCAAGCACGACCGAAGCGAAGGCCTCGGTGATCTCGACGATCCCCAGCTCCGCCACGTCGACTCCGGTGCGCCGCAACAGCTTCCGTATCGCAGGAACCGGCCCGAGACCCGGGTGGGCAGGATCGGATCCGGCCACCGCCGACCCAACTATCCGCAGCGCGGGAAGGCCCGCGGCCAGTGACTCGCTCGTCACCGCCACCACCGCCGCCCCGTCGGAGATGCCACACGAGTTACCCGCAGTCGCCGTCCCGTCGACTCCGAAACTCGGCCGCAGCCGTGCGAGCCGCGCCTCGGTCATTCCCGCCCGAATACGTTCGTCCCGGCGCACGTCCCCGATCGGCACGATCTCCGCAGCGAAGTCGGCCGTCGCGGCAAGGGTGTGCGAACGCGCCGCGTACGCGTCCTGCCGCTCCCGGCTGATGCCATGAACCCGCGCCAGATCGTCGGCCGCCACCCCCATGTCTGGATCCGGAAAGCCGTGCGGCGCAAAGGGAGCGCGCGTATACCGCACCGGCTCGGCCCCGGCGACCGGCGGCCAGAACCGCCACGGCGCGGTACTCGCCGACTCCACACCACCCGCCAGAATGAGCTCATCGGCCCCACTGCGCACCCGCAACGCCGCCTGCATCACCGCGTCGAGACCCGACCCGCACTGCCGATCGACCGTGACACCGGGAACCTCCGCCCCGAACCCGGCCGCCAACGCCGCGATCCGCGCCGGATCCCCACCCGGCCCCAGGCAGTTACCGAGCACCACATCGTCCACCTCGGCGGCAACGCCCGCCCCACGCAGTGCCGACAGCACCTCGCGCAACACGGGCGCGGCCAGGTCGGTGGTCGTCAGCGCGGCGAACCCGTGCCCGGCATTGCCGATCGGCGTTCGACGCGGCGCTACCAGCACGGGGACCGAGTTCATGCCAGCAAGTCTTTCAGCTGACCTCGGGCCACCTTCCCGCTGGCGGTCCGTGGCAGCGTCGGCAGCGGCACCCAGCGACGCGGCATGGCCTCCTTCATCAGCAGTCCGCGCGCCTGCGCACGAACCACATCAATCTCGACACCGTCGAGTTGTACTGCGGCCGTGACGATCTCACCGAGCACCGCATGCGGCGAGCCGATCACCGCGACAGCGGTGACACCTGCCAGGGTCCCGAGGACGCGCTCGACGTCCTCGGCGAGGACCGTGGTGCCGCCGACATTGATGGCCGACTCTCCCCTGCCTCGGACCGTGAGCTCGCGGTTCGCCCCGAGTTCGGCGAGGTCGCCGACGCCGAACCATTCAGGAGTTCCGAGCACGCGGTACGGGGTCCGGACGTAGAGCAGCCCGTCGCGGATTTCGGCATCGACCTCGTCCAGCAGGCGAAGCGGCTCGGGCACCCGACGTGCCGCGACGAGCGAAACCTCCGCGGACCCGTAGTACTCGACGATCTCGATATCGTCCGCCGCGTTGCGAGCACCGTCGTCCAGGGCGATGCCCGCGACGATCGCTGTCCGCAGCTTCGGCGCCTTGTCGACAACGTCACGAAGCACGGCAGGTACCGCGTGCACGACCGTGGCTCGCGTCGGATCGTCGGTCACGCACGCGCCCCGCCACAGTGCGTGCAGCGCACCGAACAGATGCATAGTCGCATGCAAGGGACCAGTGATCAGCACCCGGTCCGTGGCCTCGACGCCGGTAATAGCGGTGAACGCCGGGAAGCTGTCGAACCAGGATGCCGCGGTACGAGCAAGCGGTCGTGGACGGCCGGTGGAACCCGATGTCGTCACCAAAAGGAATGCCGAGGAAGGAATGTTCGGACGATCGGGCCGTGCCGCGGGATTCTCGACGATCACCGGCACACCCCGCCGCGCCGCTGCACAGACGCAGATCAACGCGTCCGGCACAGACAGCGCCGACGCGTCGTAAACGGGCGCGTCATCCCGTTCGATCCACTCCTCGATCGCACGATCGAGCTGATCGTAAGTGTAAGCGCGCCCATCGAATTCGACGGCGGGCTGATCCCCCGAGCCGCCGAGCTCCGGACTACGCACGAATCAAACCGGGATACGCGCGATGCACACCCTTGGCGACCACCGTCGCGACCACGACCTTCGCCAAGTCGCCGGGAATGAACGCGAAGTTGGTGCTGATCGCATGCCGGACATCCAGATCGGTGCGCAGCAACAGCCCGAGTGTGCCGAAGAGATAGATGACCACGAGCCCGCCGAGCGCATTGATCAGCAGGCCGAGCACCAGCGGATACTTCGGCAGGATCCGCGCGGTCAACAGACCGATGACCAGCGCCGCGGGCACCCACCCGACCAGGTATCCGGCACTCGGCCCGGCCATCGCCGTCAGTCCGGTGCGGCCGCCCGACAGCAGCGGCAGGCCGATCAACGTCAACGCTAGGAACACCAGCACCGCGGCGGTTCCCTTGCGCGCACCGAGCACCGCGCCGGCCAGGATGACGCCGAGCGTCTGCACCGTGATCGGCACACCGCTGAATCCGACCGTGATGGCGCCCGGCAGTCCCATCGCCGCGATCAGCGCGGCGAACACCGCGACCTGCGCGATGTCCCGCGCGGAAAAGGCGACCCTCGAGCCACGAGAGTTCTCGACACCGTCCACGACGACTTCCTCCAACTACCAGCTTGAACGACGTTCAAGATAGCAGGCACCCGCGAGCCGACCGCACCGCGCACAGCGTCCGATGCCGAGGTAGCGCGGTTAGTCGTGCGTGTGCGCCCTGGCCTGGATCCGCGCCTGAACCTCGGGTCGGCGCAGCGGCGGCACCGACTTCGGCGGCACCTTACGATCCGGCAGCTGGTCCAGCAGCCGGGTCGTGATCGCGGCGATATCGGCGACGGCGGCATCGACCGCGGGCTGGGTCGCGGCCGAGATGCTGGACAGCCCGCCGACCTTACGCACGTACTGCAGCGCGGCGGCCTGGATCTCCTCCGGCGTCGCCGCGGGCTCTAGCCCCCGCAGGGCAGTGATGTTTCGACACATACCCCCGAGGCTAATCCGCCGCCCCGACAGATACCGGCCCAGCGGCATTCGCCGCCCAGAAACACCGCGCTTCGTTTTCGGCGGCGACCTGATCGCCGGCGGCTCCAGTTCGGGTTCCGCGCTGCGGCCGGAAGATAGCTACCCATTCGCGATCTGTCTCGACTTTCGCGATTCACACGAAGGCGTTATCCGCCGGTGTCCCAATCGAACACGTGTCGTAACCATCCGAATAATAACGACTAATATTCGAAGTTTGGGTACGCCCAACAGGTTTCGCGGCTTAAGATCGACATCGTCCGAAACGCACTGCCACATACCAACATTCGCTCCAGCGATCTGTTTCCGCGGGCTTCTCGCCGCCTGTCGACCTGCTGTGCACAACCATCGAATCTGAACGATCGCCTATTCGGACATTCCATGACAAACCGTCCACGGGTGACCATTTCGAGGTGAGGATCAAATATGACAATCGAAATGCCGGTTTCTACCGAGACCAATGGTTACGGTAATGGCAACGGCAACGGTAACGGCCGCAAGAGCCTCAGTACCGCAGCCGCGCACCAGTTGGCAACCACCACCAAATCCGAACCACAGATGCAGGGCATCAGCTCCCGCTGGTTGACCCGCATGCTGCCGTGGACACAGGTCAACGGCGGTATCTACCGGGTGAACCGCCGCCTCACCCACACCCTGGGCAACGGCGAGATCGAGTTCGTCATCGACGGCTCGCAGGCCAAGGTCATCCCCCAGGAACTGCGCGAGCTGCGCGCACTGCACGACGTCGACGACGAGGAAGTACTGCAGGCCCTCGCGCAACGTTTCGAACAGCGCGACCTCGAACCGGGAACGGTCGTCGCGGAATTCGGCAACCCGATGAACCAGATCATGCTCATCGTGCACGGTAAATTGGCCAAGATCGGTTCCGGTGAATACGGCGAGCAAACGAAGCTCGGCATGCTCGCGGGCGGCAACTTCTTCGGCGACGAATGCATCACCGACGATTCCGCCATTTGGCCGGTCACCGTCAAGGCGGTCACCAAGACCACCATGCTCGTCATGCCGCGAGAAGCGTTCGAGGAAGTACTCGACAACGCACCAACACTTCGAGAACAACTCTCACAGGTAGCGGCCGCCGCCGCACAGCCACAGAACAAACAGGGCGAGGCGGCGATCCAGATCCACTCCGGCCACGAGGGCGAACCTCTCTTGGACGGCACCTTCGTCGACTACGACGCCAGCCCACGCGAATACGAACTCAGCCTGGCGCAGAGCGTACTTCGAGTGCACACCCGCGTCGCCGATCTGTTCAACGACCCGATGAACCAGACCCAGCAGCAGTTGCGGCTGACGATCGAGGCGCTCTACGAACGCCGCGAGTACGACCTGGTCAACAGCCCCGACTTCGGACTGCTTAACAACTGCGATCTGAAGCAGCGCATCTACACCGAGTCCGGCCCGCCCACCCCGGACGACATGGACGAACTGCTCAGCATGCGCCGCAGCACCAATCTCTTTATCGCGCACCCGAAAGCGATCGCCGCCTTCGGTCGCGAGTGCAGCAAGCGCGGCCTGTACCCGGACCCCGTCGACGTGGACGGCCACCGGGTGCCCGCCTGGCGCGGGGTACCGATCTTCCCCTGTGGCAAGATCCCGGTCAGCGGCACCCAGACCACTTCCATTCTCGCCATGCGCCTCGGCGAAAAGGATCAGGGCGTGATCGGCCTGCACACCGTCGGGCTGCCCGACGAATACGAGCCGAGTCTCAACGTCCGCTTCAAGGGCATCGATGACCAGTCGATCATCTCCTACCTGGTGAGCTGTTATTACTCGGCGGCGATCCTCGTCCCCGACGCGCTCGGCATCCTCGACAACGTCCTCGTCGCACGCCAGACCGACTGACGGAGACGATCAGCGACCTCGATGTCTTCGACGCCGCGGCGGCCACGAAATACCGAGCAGCCGCGGCGTTCCCAGGTCATGGGCGACCGCACTCCGGCGGCCACGACACCGCAAGGGAAGGTATATGTGCTGATGGTCGAGAGCACCTCGGCGGCGACGAGCCGCCGGGCCACAGAGATCCTGTCCAGCGTTCGCAAGATGTGCGATCCGGTGCTGCGCGAGGCCGTTTCGTCGTTACCCGAACCGCTGTGCCTGATGGGCGGCTACCACCTCGGCTGGTGGGATGCCGAGGGAACCGCGACACCACAACCGGGTGGAAAGGCGTTGCGGCCCGCGTTGACCGTCTGCGCGGCCGCAGCCTGCGGTGCCATCCCGCGGGTCGCGCTCGCCGCGGCGGCCGCCGTGGAGCTGGTGCACAACTTCACGCTGCTGCACGACGACATCATGGACGTCGATCAGGTCCGGCGCGGCAGGCCGGCCGTGTGGACGATCTGGGGCGTGCCCGACGCGATGCTGCTCGGCGACGCGCTGCATGCGCTGGCGGCCCGGGTGCTGGTGACCGGGCTACCGGGTCGGACGGCCACCGCGGCGGTCGCCCGGCTCGAATCGGCGGTCATCGAGATGTGCCAGGGGCAGCAGAAGGACTGTCAGTTCCGGTCGGGCGCGCAGGTCGATGTCGAGGAGTACGCGCGGATGGCGATGGGCAAGACCGGCGCGCTGATGGGTTGCGCCTGCGCGCTCGGGGCCCTGTGCGCGCAGGCGGATCTGTCCACCGTGTCGGCGATGGACACGTTCGGGCGGGAACTGGGCATGGCGTTCCAGTTCGTCGACGACCTGATCGGGATCTGGGGTGACCCGAAGGTCACCGGCAAACCGACGAATGACCTTGCCCGGCACACGATGTCGCTGCCGGTGGTTACGGCTCTTGGTTCGGGCACCGCGGCGGCCGCAGAGCTGGCGACGATGTACGGCCGCGATCCGGACTCGATGGATATTGCTCGGGCCACCGCCCTGGTCGAGTCGGCGGGCGGGCGCGAATGCACCCAGCAGCTCGCCGACCGCCGAGTGCGGGCGGCCATCGCGGCGCTGGCCGATCCCGCCGCGGCCGCGGACCTGATGGTGCTGGCCGGCCTGGTCGCGCGCCGGAACCACTGAGCCGCGAGTGTCGACCGTAAGGAGATGACATGCAGCCCTTCGAACTTCCCGATTTCTACATGCCGTACCCGGCCAGGCTCAATCCCCACGTGGACAGCGCCCGCGCGCACACCAGGATCTGGGCCGACGGGATGGGTTTCTTCGAACCTCAACAGGGACACCATATTTGGGATGAGGCCGACCTCGAAAAGCACGATTACGGCCTGCTGTGTGCCTACACCCATCCCGAATGCGACAGCCAGGAACTGTCTCTCATTACCGACTGGTATGTGTGGGTGTTCTATTTCGACGATCACTTCCTCGAATTGTTCAAGCGAACCAGGGACACCGAGGGTGCGCGAAAGTATCTGGAGCGACTGCGCGATTTCATGCCGCTGGCCGGCGGCCCGATGCCGGAGCCGACGAACCCGGTGGAGCGTGGACTCGCCGACCTGTGGGTCCGGACGGTGCCGTCGATGCCGATGGACTGGCGGCAGCGCTTCGTCGCGACAACCACTGCGCTGCTGGAGGAATCGCGGTGGGAGCTGGCCAATATCACCGAGGGCCGGATCGCGAATCCGATCGAATACATCGAGATGCGGCGCAAGGTCGGCGGCGCACCGTGGTCGGCCAACCTGGTCGAGCACGCTGTCGGCGCGGCGGTACCGGCCGCACTCGCCGCCACTCGGCCGCTGGAAGTGTTGCGCGACACCTTCTCCGACGGCGTGCACCTGCGCAACGACATCTTCTCCTACGAACGCGAGGTGCGCCAGGAAGGCGAGAACGCCAACGGAATCCTGGTGGTCGAAGAGTTTTTCGGCTACGACACCCAGCACGCCGCCGACGTCGTCAACGACCTGCTGACCTCACGCCTACAGCAGTTCGAGCACACCGCGCTGACCGAGCTGCCGATGCTGTTCGCCGAATACGCGGTCGACCCGCAGGACCAGGCCGCGGTGGTCGCCTACGCAAAAGGCTTGCAGGACTGGCAATCCGGCGGGCACGAATGGCACATGCGCTCCAGCAGATATATGAACAAGGGCGGCGCCACCGCGAGTGATCCGTTGCCGCGCTTGTTCAAACCTGTCGGTCTCGGCAGTTCCGCGGTCTATCTGTTCGCCCCCAACGCGGCGCTCGGACCGAGCCGGATGAAGAGTTTCCTGCGGCCCCGCTTCGAGGAGGTCGGGCCAACCGCGCTGCCGGAGCTGTATCTGCCGTACAAACTCCAGGTGAGTCCGTTCGTCGACGCCGCGCGGGCGAATCTGCTCGCCTGGGGCAAGGAGATGGGCTTCCACGGCCCGGTACCGGAACTGGGTGGCCGGGCGCTGTGGCGTCCGGTGGATCTCGCCGAATTCGACTTCGCGCTGTGCTCAGCGGGTTTGGATCCCGATGCCACTCTCGCCGAATTGGATCTGTCGTCCGATTGGCTGGCCTGGGGTACCTACGTCGACGACTACTACCCCCAGGTGTTCAGCCTGCGCAAAGACATGATCGCAGCAAAGGCGCAGGGCAAACGATTCTCGGCGTTCATGCCGCTGGAGTCCGAGGTGGTTCCGCCCGCCACCAACGCGATGGAGCGCGCCCTCGCCGATCTCTGGCACCGGACCACCGCCATCCTCGACGGCGAGCAGAAGGGTGAATTCCGCCGCGCCGTAGTGGCTTTCCTGGAGAGCTGCGAATGGGAGGTGGCCAACGACATCGCCAATCGCATTCCCGATCCGGTCGACTATGTCGAAATGCGTCGCCGCACTTTCGGTTCGGATCTCACCATGGCGCTGTCGCGGTTCTCGCACGGTCAGCTGGTGCCGCCGGATGTCTATCGTACCCAGACGATCATGGACCTGGAACACACCGCGAGCGACTACGCCACGATGGTGAACGACCTTTTCTCGTATCAGAAAGAGACGCAGTACGAAGGCGACTTCCACAACGCGGTCCGGGTCATGCAGAACTTCTTCGACTGCAGTTCCGCGGACGGCGTCGCCATCGTCAACGACCTGCTGACCGCGCGGATGCAGCAGTTCGAACGCATCGTCGGCAGCGAATTGCCCGCCCTCTACGAGGAATACGACCTCGGTCAGGACGTGCGCGATTCACTCGACCGGCGCGCGGTCGAACTGCAGGACTGGATGGCCGGAATCGTCAACTGGCACATATCGTGTGGGCGCTACAAGGAGGCACAGCTAGCGGATCGCTATCGATCCGTGCCCGACGAACTGGTCACCGAACCGCCGATCGAGGCGGGCCCGGCGCCGTCCTTCGAGCGACCGAGCGGACTCGGCACCGGAGCCGTCCGCATCGACGGACTCTGCCGCTCACTGAAGGCGAATGCGCCTGCCCCGCAGCCGGTGTCGCCATGACCACCGCTCGCGGGAGGACGGTATTGCTTGCCGCCCCACGGTCCTTCTGTGCCGGCGTCGAGCGGGCCATCGACACCGTGGAACGGTTGCTGGCCGCGCCGGATCGACACGAGCCGGTCTACGTGCGCAAGCAGATCGTGCACAACACTCACGTGGTCTCCGACCTGGCCGGGCGCGGCGCGATATTCGTCGAGGAGCTCGACGAGGTGCCGACGGGTGCCACGGTCGTCTTCTCCGCGCACGGCGTCTCCCCCGCCGTGCACGAACAGGCCAAGGCACGCGGGCTCACCGTGATCGACGCCACCTGCCCGCTGGTCACCAAAGTGCATGCCGAGGCCCGGCGCTTCGCGGCCCGCGGCAACACCATCGTGCTGGTCGGCCACGCCGGGCACGAGGAGGTGGAGGGCACTGCGGGCGAGGCGCCTGAGGTGACGGTGGTGATCGACCGTCCGGCCGAGGCCGCCGCGCTCCAGGTCCCCGACGAAGGCAAGGTCGCCTTCCTGACCCAGACCACCCTGTCGGTCGACGAGGCCGAGGAGACCATTCAGGCGCTGCGCCAACGCTTTCCGCAGTTACACGGGCCGAGCAGCGCCGACATCTGCTACGCCAGTACCAACCGGCAGCAGGCCGTGGAGGCGGTGGCGCAGCACAGCGATGTCGTGCTCGTCATCGGCTCGGAGAACTCGTCCAACTCCCAGCGGCTGGTGGAAGTCGCTGAGCGCCATGGCATCCCGGCTTATCTCATCGAAGATGCGTCGGCCATCTCGCCCGCCTGGATCGAATCCGCGAACACCATCGGCCTGTCCGCAGGCGCCTCCGCGCCCGCGGCCCTCGTCGACGCGGTCATCGACGCGCTGCGCGCCTGGGGCCCGCTCACCGTCCGCGAACACGTCACGGCCATCGAGAACATCGCCTTCGCCCCACCACCCGACGTGAGGCATCTCCCATGAGCATCAGTGATCTCGGCCTGCCGACCACACTTCCGCGCCACCGCACCAAGCGGCTGAACATCGGTGGTGTCCCGGTCGGCGGCGGTGCGCCGATCTCCGTCCAGACCATGACAACTACCCGGACCGCCGATATCGACGGCACGTTGCAGCAGATAGCCGCGGTGACCGCGGCGGGCTGCGACATCGTCCGAGTCGCGGTGCCGACCACCGAGGACGTGGCCGCGTTGCCGACCATCGTGGCCCGGTCCCCGCTGCCGGTGATCGCCGACATCCACTTCCAGCCGCGCTACGTGTTCGCCGCGATCGACGCGGGCTGCGCGGCGGTGCGGGTGAACCCCGGCAATATCAAGCAATTCGATGATCGGGTCGGTGAAATCGCGAAAGCTGCGGCGGCAGCAGGCATTCCGATTCGGGTCGGGGTCAATGCGGGTTCGCTCGATCCGCGCGTGCTCGCCAAGCATGGTTCGGCCACCGCGGAAGCTCTCGTCGAATCGGCGCTCTGGGAGGCCGCGCTGTTCGAGGAACACGGCTTCACCGACCTCAAGATCGCGGTCAAGCATCACGACCCGCGCACCATGATCGCCGCCAATCGGCTGCTCGCCCAGCGCTGCGACTATCCGCTGCACCTCGGCGTCACCGAGGCGGGACCGATGTTCCAGGGCACCGTCAAATCGGCGGTCGCCTTCGCCATCCTGCTCGGCGAGGGGATCGGCGACACGATTCGGGTGTCCATCTCGGCACCGCCGGTCGATCAGGTCAAGGCGGGCTGTCACATTCTGCAATCGCTCGGCCTGCGACCGCGCAAGCTCGAAATCGTCTCCTGCCCTGGCTGCGGCCGGCTCCAGGTCGATATTCATCGGCTGGCGGGTCAGGTGGAGGCGGCGTTCGAGGGCTTCCCGCATCCGCTGCGGGTCGCGGTGATGGGCTGCGTCGTCAACGGTCCCGGCGAGGCCCGCGAGGCCGACCTCGGTGTCTCCTCGGGCAACGGCAAAGGGCAGATCTTCGTCCGGGGCAAGGTGATTCGCACCGTACCCGAGCACCTGATCGTCGAAACGCTGGTGGCCGAAGCCGTCGCGCTCACCAGCCACCTCGAAGACGCACCGGCGGAGGGGATCTCATGACCACCGCGCATGCCGAGCCCGCGACACCCGCACCGGTGGATCTGGCCGCGATCCGGACGCGGGTGGACGGCGAGCTCGACCAGTTCCTGCGGGACAAGGCCACCGCTACCGAACCCGCGCTGCCCGACGAGCTCACCTCTATCGTGCGGGACTTTCTTTTCGCGGGCGGCAAGCGGATTCGTCCGCTGCTGTGCGTCCTCGGCTGGCATGCCGCGGGCGGCCGGATGCCCGTGCCGCAGCCGATAGTGCGCGCCGCCGCCTCGCTCGAACTGTTCCACGCCGCCGTGCTGATCCACGACGACATCATCGACAACAGCGACACCCGCCGCGATCACCCCACCGTGCACCGCGCGCTGGCGGCCCGGCATCAGGATCGCCGCGACCCCGGCGAGTTCGGCGCGCATGCCGCCCTCGTGCTCGGCGACCTGACGATGGTCTGGTCAGCCGAATTGCTGCACACCGCACAGCTGACCGCCACTCAGTTGACCGAGGCGCTCACGGTGCTCGACGGCATGCGCACCGACGTCATGTACGGCCAGTACTTGGACCTGGTCACCACCGCACGTCCGGCACCGAACCTGGACCAGGCGATGCAGATCATCAGGTACAAGACGGTGTCCTACACCTGCGAACGTCCGCTGCAGCTCGGCGCCGTCCTGGCCGGCGCGCAACCCGGGGTGCGCGAGGCGCTCACCGCCTACGCCAGGCCGATCGGCGAGGCGTTCCAGTTGCAGGACGATCTGCTCGGCGTCTACGGCAACCCGGCGAGCACCGGCAAGTCCGATCTGGAGGACCTGCGCGATGGCAAGCACACCGCCCTGGTCGCGCTGGCCCTCGAACACGCGCCGCCGGCGCAAGCCGCACAGCTGCTCACCTTGCTCGGCAATCCAGAATTGGACGGCAGGCAGGCCGAGACCTGCCGCGAAATCCTCACCGCCACTGCGCGTCCCCGCGTCGAGGCGATGATTCGCACCCGATGGGCGCAGGCCAACCGCGCCCTCGACAACGCCCCCTTCCCTGCCGCGGTCGGTCAGGCCCTGCGCCATGTCGCCGATGTAGTCGTCTCGAGGAACACCTAGGAAAGGCCGCGTCATGGATAGTGAGCTCGTTCAGCAATTGCTCGTGCCCGTCGCGGTCGCGGTCGTGGCCGTCATCGTCTTCGTGATCGGGGACCGGCTGCGGCCCGCCTCCTGGCGCGAGACCGACGACGAGGCGGCGGGCACCCTGGTCATCGACCTGATCAACACGCTCTTCATGGCCGTGGCCGCCTTCGTCGTGGTGATCTGCTGGCAGCAGTACGACAACGCGCACAATCACACGATCGCCGAGGCCAAGGCGCTGACCGATGTCTACTGGGCCGCGCACGAGATGCCCGATCCCGAACATCAGCAGGTGCAAAAACTGGTGCACGACTACACCGAGCAGGTCGTGAAGGTGGAGTGGCCGGAGATGGACAACGAAGGCCGGATGAGCCAGTCCACCCAGGAGACCTTGGATACGTTGCGGGACACCGTGTTCGCCATCCAGTCGCAGGACTCCAACGTCACCGACCTGCGCGCCAGCGCCATCGCCGCCCTGGAGGCGGTAGCGCAGGCGCGCCACGATCGCTCGATGGACGCCGATCTCGGCATGCCCGGATTCCTGTACACCGCTTTGTGGTTCACCACGGTGCTGCTGCTGTGCACCGCCGTGCTCTCCGGCGTCGAGGTCACCAAGCGCAGCATCCTGATGACCGCGCTGCTCGGCATCGTGGTCGGCGCGGCGATCGTCGCGATCTACGGCCTCGATCGGCCGTTCTCCGGCGGGAACATCGTGCCGAAGGATGCCTTCACCTCGGCGCTGTCCCGTTTCCAGCACATCACCTAGCGGAATTCTTTGGCTGAACACCGATTACGGATGGGATGTGCGCTCATGGCACACACCAGAGGACTTGCCCTCGCATCGGCGCTGCCGCTGGCCGCGGCGTTGCTGGCCGGTCACCATGCTGTCGCGGCCGCGGATCCGTTGCCGTCGATCGGCGAAATCGTCAGTGGCAGTGCATCTTCGGGTTCTACTGATGCCGGAAGTGCTTTCGCTGGAACGGAACTCGGTCTCGGACCGAGCACACCGGCGGGGCACGGCTATCTCAGTAGCGGCAGCGCAGGCACCGGCCTAGGTCTCGGAACTGCCGCTGGCACTGGGCAAGCCAGCGACCCTGCCCCGGCCGACGAGCCCATCGCCGCGCCGCCCTTGCCCGGCGGTTCTGCCGAATTGCCCGATCTCGACTCCGACGACACTCGAACGGCATGCACCGGCAGCGTCGCGGTCGGCGGCGCGTTGATTCTGCTCGGCCTGGTGACCGGCAGTTCGCACGGCATCCTCGGCTCCAGTGGATCGGCACTCGGCAGCGTCGTCGTCGGCAGCGCCGCCACGGGCAGCGGGCTGGCATGTCTACTGTGGCCGCGCGACCTGCCGCCCTTTCCCGGTGCGCCACTGCTGCTCGGCCCACCGGCCCCGGTGATACCGGCCATTGCTACTCCCCCGATCGAAGCCCCGCCACCGCCCGAACCCGAGCCCGCGCCACCGGCACCGAACCTGCCGATCGTCGAAAGTCATCCCCTGCCAATGCGTCTGGCGGAAGCCGAACCCAAAGCCGACCCCGTGGCCTGGAACATCATGCAGCTGTTGACGATCATGGTGGTCGCGATCCTCACCACCGTGCGCGGCGTCACCGTCGTCCGGCGCAGCAAGCACGCGAGCTAACTACAGCGCCGCCACCATTCGAGGAAGTGCGCCAGGGCCGGGGCCTCCGAGCCGCGCATCCAGGCGATCTGGATGGCGATTTGCGGCGCGTTGGCGCCGAACGGAATGACGACGATGTTCTCGTGCGCGATTCGGGTCGCCCGCTTGCGGTCGAGCACGCTGATTCCGGTGCCGCTCGATACCAGGTCGAGGACCTGTTCGGCGTCGGATTCCTCGGCGACCAGGTTCGGCGCGCCGTCGCCCCAGATATGGCTGACCAGTTCGTCGTAGAAGTCCGGTCCGGTGTGGCGTGACCAGAGCACGATCGGCTCGTCGACAATGTCGCCGATTTCCACGCTGGCCTTTTCGGCCAGCGGATGCCCTTTGGAGACCACCACCGCGGCTTCCTGCAGCCCGATCAGGTGCGTTTGCACCCGCGGGTGGGCGATATTTCCGCGCACGAATGCGACGTCGACCTCGCCCGATTCGAGCAGGTCCAGATTCCACGACGTCCACCCGGTGATGGTCGACACATCGATGTCCGGAAATTCCTTCCGGAAGGACCTGATGCGCTGGGAAATATCGCTGTCGGAGCCCGATCGAGTGAAAGCCACCTTCAGTTCCCCGGCCGTGCCCGACGCCCGAGCGCGGACGGTGCGTGCCAGGTCAGCGGCGGCCGACAGCAGTTGCTGGGCACCCGCCTGTAGCGCGAGTCCGGCCGGTGTCATGACGAAACCGCGGCCGGTACGGGCCAGCAGCTCGACGCCCAGCTCCTTCTCCAGCGCCTTGACCTGCTGAGATAGCGCGGGTTGAGTGATGTGCAGCGCTTCGGCCGCGCGACCGAAGTGCCGGTGCTCGGCTACTGCTAGGAAGTAACGAACGCGACGTAGGTCGTCCACGCGGTCAGCCTAGCCAGATAAGAGTTCCTTATCAACGGGAAGTAAATACGTATTGGACCTGGCGTTCTGCGCAGGCCGAGACTGTAGCTACCGATCCAGTCCACGTCCGCTACCGCGAGAAGGTGTTCCGATGCCGACAGTCGCCGCCGCCATAGCCGAGAATCTTCGTGCCAGGCAGATATCCGAATTCTTCGGCCAGAGCCTGCCGTCGCTGCTGGTTTTGGCGGCCGAGGATCTCGGCATCCGCCAGATCGTTTATCGCACCGAAAACGCGGGCGGCACCATGGCCGACGGCTTTGCCCGGGTTTCCGGACGCTGTTCGGTGGTGGTGGCACAGAACGGGCCGGCGGCAACGCTGCTCGTGCCGCCGCTGACCGAGGCGGCGAAGGTCTCGATTCCGGTGGTCGCGCTCATTCAGGACGTACCGAGCCCGATTCGCAACAAAAATGCGTTTCAGGAGATCGATCACCAGAGTTTGTTTTCCGGCTGCACCAAATGGTTCGACCGCCTCGACGATCCCGATCGCGTGCACGACTATCTCGACGCGGCATTCCGGGCGGCGACCAGTGGACGGCCGGGGCCCGCGGTGTTGATGCTGCCGAAGGACGTCCTCGAACTGGCCGCGCCGCCCCCACCCGAACACCTCGGTCCGACTGTGTTCCCGCTCGATCGGATCCGCCCGTCCGAAGACACCGTCCGTACCGCGGCGGAACTGCTGGCCGGTGCCGAGCGGCCGCTCGTCGTCGCCGGTGGCGGCGCGGTCTCCTCCGACGCGGGCGCCGCCTTGGCCAGGTTGAGCGATCTGGCATCGTTGCCAGTCGCGACCACGCCGATGGGCAAGGGCGTGGTGCCCGACACCGCCGACCTGAGCGTCGGCGTCGTCGGCAATTACATGGGCCCACACGGGGTTTCGCATGGCATGCGGGAGTGGATCGCCGGGGTGGACACGGTCCTGCTCGCCGGTTCCCGCACCAACGAGAACGGCACCGACGGCTGGAGCCTGTTCCCCCGCGACGCCACCTTCATCCACCTCGACATCGATCCCACCGAAATCGGCCGCAACTACCCGTCATTGCGACTGGTCGGCGACGTCCGGACCGGTATCGATGATCTCTCGGCCGCGCTGCGCGAACTCGACCTGAGCAAGCGCAGCGCCGACCGGCCCGCGGTCACCGACCGAATCGCCCGCTCCCGTGCCGAATTCGAGACGACAACGGCCGCGGTGCGCACCTCGACGCGGCAGCCGCTGCGCCCCGAGCGGGTCGCCGACGAGATCAGCACCCTGCTGCCCGATGACGCGATCGTCGTCGCGGATGCCAGCTACTCCTCGATCTGGGTGGCCAACTATATCCGCGCCACCACCCACCGGCAGCGATTCATCCTGCCGCGCGGCATGGCCGGGCTCGGCTGGGGACTGCCGCTGGCGATCGGTGCGAAGGCGGCGCGACCCGCCGCGCCGGTCATCTGCCTGGTCGGTGACGGCGGCTTCGCGCACTGCTGGGCCGAGATCGAGACCGCAGTCCGGGAGAACCTGGATGTCGTTGTGCTCGTGCTGAACAACTCCATCCTCGGCTACCAGAAGCACGCCGAAATCGTCCAGTTCGGTCGGCCCACCTCCGCCGTCGAACTCGGTCATGTCGACCACGCGCAGATCGCGACCGCGTGCGGGGCACAGGGTCACACCATCCACACCGATGTGGAACTGCGCGAGGCACTTTCGAAGGCGATCGTCGATCCGGTTACCACCGTGCTCGACATCGTCACCGATTCCGACGCCTATCCACCCATCACCGGGTGGGACACCAACCGGGCGCTCACCGACCATCTTGCCGACCAGAAACTCAACTGACCGAACAGATCACACACTTCGAGAAAACGGAGACTCCCATGGCATTCGACTACACGGCCTTCTTCGAGAGACGAATCGACGACATCCGGGCTTCGGGCCAGTACCGAACATTCGTCGAAATCGAGCGCCTGGCGGGGCGATTCCCACACGCCGTACACCATCACCGGGACGGGCTGCGCGAGATCACGGTGTGGTGCAGCAACGATCACCTCGGCATGGGCCAGTTCCCCGCCGTGGTCGAGGCCATGCACCGGTCGGTGAATCGCTCGGGTGTCGCGGCAGGCGGCTCGCGCAACATCTCCGGCAACAACCACACCCACATCCTGCTCGAACGCGAAGTGGCACAGCTACATCGGAAGGAAGCCGGTCTGACGTTCATCACCGGCTACGCGGTCAACGACGCCGTGCTCGGCGTGCTCGGCAAGGAATTGCCCGGCGCCATCTTCTTCTCCGATGAACAGAACCACGCGTCGATGATCCTCGGCATGCGGGCCTCGCGCGCCGAGCGGCAGATCTTCCGGCACAACGATCCGGCCCATCTCGACGAGTTGCTCTCGGCCACCGATCCCGATCGCCCGAAAATCGTTGCCTTCGAATCGATCTACTCGATGGACGGCGATGTCGCACCGATGCCCGAATTGTGCGCCGTGGCAAAGAAACATGGCGCGCTGGTCTACGTAGACGAGGCGCACTCCGTCGGCATGTATGGTCCGGAAGGGTCCGGCATGGCCGCCCACATGGGGTGCGCGGATCAGGTCGATCTACTGATGGGCACCTTCGCCAAGGGCTACGGCACGCTCGGCGGCTACCTGACCGGGCCCGCGCCGATCCTCGATGCGGTGCGCAGCTTCGCGCCCGCCTTCATCTTCACCCTCGCCATGCCGCCCGCCCTCGCGGCCGCCGCGCTGGCCAGCGTGCGGCACCTGCGGGAATCGGACAACGAGCGCATCCTGCTGCACCACCGGGCGCGACTACTCCAGGACCTGCTCACCGATGCCGAAATCCCGTTGGTATCCACCGAAAGTCATATCGTTCCCGTTCTCGTAGGTGATCCGTACAAATGCAAAGAACTGGCCGACATCCTCCTCGAGGAATACCGCCAATACGCCCAGCCGATCAATTTCCCGTCCGTCGCGCGGGGCACCGAACGGCTTCGGATCAACCCTTCGCCGGTCCACAGTCCCGCGGCCGTGCACCGATTCGCCGAGATCATCGATACCGTCTGGTCGCGACTGAACCTGCCGCGTCGTCCGACACTCCCGATCGCCACGCACGCAGCGCTGGAGAAGGTTTCGGTATGAGTATCGAGACGCGGCCCAAGCCACCCCGGAGCCTGCAGCCGGTGGCGGAGGCTGAGTCCCCAACGCCGTGGGCTCAGCACATACTTCTCTACGCCGCGTTCTTCCTCATGGGCGCCGAAATGTATCTGGTGGCACCGATGCTGCCGGGTATCGCCCAGTCGTTGCACGCGTCGGTGGCCGCCTCGGCCACCATCGTCACCGCCTACGTGCTCGTCTACGCCATCGCCGGGCCGCCGTTCGGCATCCTCGCCGACCGGTACCCGCGCAGGTGGTCGATCCTGTTGGGCTCGCTCGTCTTCATGCTCGGAAACCTGGCGTGCGCGGCGTCGAGCTCGCTGGCGATGCTGATCGCGGGCCGCGGCATCACCGGTCTCGGCGCGGCGATCGCGGCGCCCGCGATCTGGGCCTATCTCGCCGAACGCACGCCGCAGCACAAGCGCGGCCGGGTGATCTCGCTCGGCGCGAGTGTCTACTCGCTCGGACAGGTGCTCGGGGTGCCGCTCGGCGCGGGCCTTGCCTCGCTGACCAGTTGGCGGTGGCCGTTCCTCGCCGTCGGTCTACTGATGATCGCGACGTCGGCGGTGCTGTACCTGCGGCTCGATCACATCCCGGCCACCGGGACCTCGCGCGGCTTCAAGGCGCTGCTGGCGCCGTGGGCACAACCGCGAATCAGCCTGGGACTCATCGCGACACTGTTACTGCAGGCGGGTCGTCTCGGCGCTTACACCTTCGTCGGAGTGATCTTCGCGCAGCGGTTCGGGTTCAGCCTCAACGCCCTCGGTCTCGTCGGGTTGCTCGTCGGAGCCGGATCGCTGATCGGCTCGCTGAGCACCGGGACCATCCTGGATCACCTGCACCGGCGCAAGGTGAGCGGCGTGTGGGTGTCGGTCATCGCGGCGGCGGCGTTCGCGCCTTGTGCCGCAGTGGCTTTGAGTACAGACAATATGATCCTGGCGCTGGTGGCGCTGACGCTGTGGTGCGTCTTCGGCGGGGCGTTCTACTCCAGCCAGCAAGCCTACCTGTCATCGGCCGATCCGACCCAGCGTGCGTCCGTCGTCGCCTGGAACAACTCGATGATGAACGCGGGCATCGCGATCGGCACCACGCTGCTCGGCACGCTCGCCGTCGGCGGCGCCGCCTTCGCCGGATTGACCGGCTTCCTCGGCATCGCGGCCGCCCTGGTCGCGGCCGCGCTGCTCGTGCTCATTCGAAAGGACCGTCAGCCAGCATGATTCCCGCTCCGACCACGGCGCCAAGCCGCACCGTCCTCCCCGTCGCCGCCTGGGCCCAGGGCCCCTACATCTACGACGCCGACGGAAACGACTATCTCGACGGGTCTTCCGGCGTGCTCAATGTGAACGTCGGACATGGGCACCCGAAAGTCCTGCAGGCCATCGAAGCTCAGCTCGGGCAGCTGACGTTCGTACACCGCACGCAATTCCGGAACGACCCGGCGCTGCGCCTCACCGAACGGCTGCTGGCGATCGCACCCGCAACGACCGCAACGGTCGAATACAGCAACTCCGGGTCCGAAGCCAACGAATGCGCGCTGCGGCTGGCTTTCGCCTACCAGCACCGGCGTGGCAAGCCGCAGCGCACCGTGGTGCTGTCCGAAGAGCCCAGCTACCACGGGATGACAGCGGGGGCACTGTCCATCACCGGCAGCCCCAACAAGCGCGATCCTTCGGTGGAACCACTGCTGGGGCAGCCGAGCGGGAACCGAGTTCTGGTGCGGCCCAAGCCCGGTCGGCGACGGGCCACCCACGAAGAGTGGGCGCAGGCGCTGCTCGGCGTCGGTCCGTCCAAGGTGGCCGCGATCGTCATCGAACCGCTCGGCGGCGCCTCCTCGGGTGCCGCACCGATCGACATCGCCACGATGCAGTGGCTGCGGCGAGAGACCAGGAACAACGGGATCGTGCTGATCGCCGACGAAGTGATGTCCGGCTTCGGGCGCACCGGAAAGTGGTGGGCCTGTGACCATTCCAGCATCGCGCCCGACATCCTGACGTCGGGAAAGGGCGTCACCGGCGGCTACACCAGCCTCGCGGTCACCTTTGTCGCCGACACGATCACCGCCGCCATCGCGGAGCCGCTCGGGCCGATTGCACTGGGGCACACCATGTCCGCGAATCCGCTCGCCTGCGCCGCCGCGAATGCGGTGCTGAGTGTCATCGAGGACGAGGGGTTGTTGAGCAATGCCGCCCAGACAGGTGGGCTGCTCGCGGAGACACTGACGACCCTGTGCGGTCGCTATCCGACGCTGCTGTCCGATCAATCGGGTATCGGGCTGATGCGAGCGTTGCACATCAACGCCGACCAGCCTGCGGACACCAACAAGCGAATCATCGCCGCCGCCAAAATAAATGGGCTCGTGCTGTGCACGGCCGGTATCGGCAAGGCGACCAATTCGGTGCTGGTTGCGCCGCCGCTGAACAGCACGCTGGAGCTCATCGACGAGCTCGCCGAGCGACTCGACAAGGCATTGGCCGCGGTCGCCGGGATCGGAGCCGACAATGCGTGAGGTCGCCGAACTACTCACCACCCTGCCCACCGATCTGTGGATCGGCGGCAAGCAGGTACCGGCGGCCCGCACTTTCCCGGTGGACAACCCGGCAACGGGCGAGATCCTGATCGAGGTTGCCGACGCGTCGGCTGCCGACGGCGCCAACGCGCTCGACGCCGCGGCCGGGGCGCAGGCCGCCTGGGCCACCACACCATCCCGTGATCGCGCCGAAATCCTGCGCCGCGCTTGGGAACTGGTGATCGCGCGACGCGACGACTTCGCACTGTTGATGACGCTGGAAATGGGCAAGCCGCTGGCCGAGAGCTACGGCGAAGTCAGCTACGGCGCGGAGTTCCTGCGCTGGTTCGCCGAGGAGGCGGTCCGCGTGCACGGCCGCTATACGCACGCACCGTCGGGCAGCGGCCGCATCATCGTCACGAAACAGCCGGTCGGCCCGACGCTGGCCATCACGCCATGGAACTTTCCGCTCGCGATGGGCACCCGCAAGATCGCCCCCGCCCTCGCGGCAGGCTGCACCATGGTGGTCAAGCCCGCCGCCGAGACGCCGCTGACCATGCTGCTGCTCGGCCAGGTCTTCGCCGACGCCGGATTGCCGCCCGGTGTGCTGTCGATCCTGCCGACCGCCGACGCCGCACCGCTCACCAACCCGATGTTCACCGACGACCGGCTCCGCAAAATCACCTTCACCGGTTCCACCGCCGTCGGCAAAATCCTTCTCGCACAATCGGCTACCCGCGTGCTGCGCGCCTCGATGGAGCTCGGCGGCAACGCCCCGTTCGTTGTATTCGCCGACGCCGACATCGATGCCGCAGTCGACGGCGCGATGGCCGCCAAGATGCGCAACACCGGTGAGGCCTGCACCGCGGCGAACCGGTTCCACGTCGACAATGCCGTCCGCGCGGAGTTCACCACCAAACTGACCGACCGCATGCGCGCGCTGACGATCGGCCCAGGCTACCTCGACGGAGTTCAGGTCGGCCCGCTGATCAGCGAGAAGCAACGCCGCACAGTCACCGAATTGGTCAGGGACGCAACAGATAAGGGCGCAAGCGTCATGACAGGCGGCGCGAGCATCGCGGGCGAAGGCTATTTCTACGAGCCGACCGTCTTGGCGGAAGTCCCCGCCGACGCCCGCATCCTGCGCGAGGAGGTATTCGGCCCGGTAGCCGCCATCACCGGCTTCGACGGCGAGACGGAGGGGATCATCGCCGCCAACAACACCGAATTCGGCTTGGCCGCTTACCTTTACACCAAGGATCTAGACCGCGCCTTACGCGTGGCCGAGTCCCTCGAATCCGGCATGGTCGGCATCAACCGAGGCATCATCTCCGACGTCGCCGCCCCCTTCGGCGGTGTCAAGGAATCCGGCCTCGGCCGCGAAGCAGGCACCGAAGGCATCGAGGAATACCTCGAAACCAAGTACATCGCCCTGCCGTAGCCCGCGCGATCCGTGGCTACCGGTCCGGGTCCTCGAGTTCGTCGAGGACCTTCTGGCCGATGGCGAAGGCGGCGTTGGCGGCGGGGACGCCGGCGTAGGCGCCGGTGTGCAGGAGGATCTCGGCGATTTCGGCGCGGGTGACGCCGTTGCCGAGGGCGGCGCGGACGTGCATCGCTATTTCCTCGTGGCGGCCGAGGGCGGTGAGGATCGCGAGGGTGATGCAGCTTCGGGTGCGGCGGTCCAGGCCGGGGCGGGTCCAGATGCCGCCCCAGACCGACTCGGTGATGTACTCCTGGAACGGGCGGGTGAAGTCGGTGGTGTTGGCCTCGGCGCGGTCGACGTGGGCGTCGCCGAGGACCTCGCGGCGCACCTGGGCACCCTGTTGCGCGCGCTCGTTCACGGATTCTCCTTCAGGTGGCCGAGGATCAGGTCGTTGACAGTGTCGGGCAGTTCGGCGTTGGCGAGATGTGCTGCTGGACTGATTGTTTCGAAGCGCGTCCGTGGGATCGCGTCGGCTATCCGCTGCCCGTGGGGTGGCGGGGTCGCCGGGTCGTCCACGCCCGAGATGATCAGTGTCGGTGCGCTGACTGTCGATAGGCGGGCGGCGATGTCCATCGTCTCGATCGCCACGCAGCATGAGGCATATCCCTCGGCGGGGGTGGCGGCGACCATGTCCTCGTAGTCGCGGGTCCGCTCGGGGTGCGCGGCGCGCCACTGCGGAGTGAACCAGCGCTGCACGACTGCGACCGCAACAGCCTGAGTTCCCTCAGCTCGAACGAGCGCGGCTCGATCGGCCCAGCCGCTGGGCGGGCCCAGTTCGGCCGAGGTGCAAGCGAGCGTCAGGGTGTGCAGGCGGTGTGGCGCGTGCTCGGCGACCCACATGCCGACCATGCCACCGAGGGACAGGCCGACGAAATGGGATCGGCGGATATCCAGGCGGTCGAGCAGCGCGAGCGCATCCGAGCCGAGATCGGCCAATGAGTAGGGGCCGGGCGGCACCGGGGAACGTCCGTGGCCACGGTGGTCGTAGCGCACGACCCGGTAGCCCGCTGCGGCCAGCACGGCGACCTGCGGCTCCCACATGCGCAGGTCGCTGCCCAGTGAGCCGCTGAGTACGACGGGAAGGCCCTCTGGTGGACCGTCGATGACATAGTCGACTTCAACTGCGGTCACAGCTGCCCCTCGCTCATAGTCGCGACTGCCAATCGCCCAGTGCACGGCGGATGAACTCGTCCGCCGATCCTAGATAGCCGGACGGCTCCAGCAGTTCGCTGATTCGATTGCGGTCCAAGAACTTTCCGATCACGACATCAGCCGCAAGCACATCAGCGAGGTCGTCCGCTCCGGCCTGGCGGCAGCAGGCTGCGACCAGGTCGCCTGCTTCTTGCCTGCCCACCGCGCCGTGCGACACCGACATCAGCTCGATGGCGACCTGCTCGGCCAATAGTTGTCCGCCGGTGCTGTCGAGGTTGGCGCGCATGCGCTCTGGATCGACATGGAGGCGATCCAGGCACACCCGAAGCCAGTGCACCGCGGACCCCGTGCTGCGCAACAATTCGACCAGTGGCCGCCACTCGGCATGCCACGATCCGGCGGCCCGTTGATGTTCGTGCACTGCGGCGGCCAGCAGGGTGGCGACCAGCCCGGGAGCCTGGGCCGCCGACCCGGCGGCGAGGACCGCGGCGACGGGGTTTCGCTTGTGCGGCATGGTCGATGAGCCACCACTGCCAGGTGGGCCCTGCTCGGACACCTCGGCGATCTCGGTCTGCGCGAGCAGGGTGATGTCGCGGGCGATCTTCGCGACCGCGCCGCAGGTCTGTCCGAGCACCCCGGCGATTTCGCCGATCCGGCTGCGCTCGGTGTGCCACGGCAGCACCGGTTCGGCGAGTTCGAGGCGGCGGGCGAGCTCACGCATGACCGGAATACCGTTGCCGCGCAACGACGCCAAGGTTCCGACCGCACCGCCGAACTGCACGGCGAGCCGCTCCGCACGAATCACGTCGATGCGGTCCAGCGCCGCGACGAGGCCCCCGAGCCACCCGGCGGCGGTAAGCCCGAAGGTCACCGGCGGTGCCTGCTGGAGCAGGCTCCGACCGGCCATCACCGTGCCCGCGTGCTCCTCGGCCAACTGCGCGAGCCGCACCGCGCAGGCGTGCACGTCGACGCGTAGTGCGGCCAGCGCCCATGCGGTCACGAGCATCGCGGCGGTATCGATGACGTCCTGGCTCGTCGCGCCCAGATGCACATATCCGGCGGCCTCCGGTGCGACCCGCCCGGTCAGTTCGCGCACCAGCGGGCCCGCCGGATTGCCGATCCGCACCGCATCGGCGCTCAGCGCGGCAATGTCGTAATCCTCAGCACAGCAGCCTCTTTCGATTTCCTGCGCCGCCGCTTCCGGAATCACTCCGGCCGCGGCGCAGGCCTGTGCGAGCGCCGCCTCGAAGTCGAGCATCGACTGCACCCAGGCCCGATCGCCGACCAGCTCGGCGACGGGTCCCGCCGCGAGCACGCCGTCGAACAGTCCGTCAGACATCGAAGAACACCGTCTCGCCGTCGCCCTGCAGGTGCACGTCGAAGAGGTATCCGTCACCTTCGCGCACCGCGATCAACGTGTCGCGGCGCTCCGGCGGCACCGTCGCCAACACCGGGTCGGCCGAGTGCCGGTCGGCATGCTCCGGAAAGTAGACCCGGGTGACCACCCGATGCAGCAGTCCGCGGGAGAACACCGACATATCGAGGTGCGGGGCCTGCCGCCCGCCGGCGCCGTCACACACCGGGCCGGGGACGACGGTGTACACCGCGAACTGCCCGAGGCGGGTGTCGCTGCGCGCGAAACCCATTCGTTCGCTGAGGATCTCGTCATCGCCCACCAGTCCGGCGAGGTCGGCCTGCCAGGTCTCGACCATGGCGTCATCGATGGCCGTGCCCGCACCGTCGAACACCCGGCCGGTGATCCACACCGCGCCCGGCGTCCCCAACGGCACCGCGAACACACTGTCGTCCTCGATCAGCCCGATGTGCAGGAACGGGCCGACGGTCTGGGACGGGGTGCTGCGCAAGCTAATCATCATCGTCTTCCTCGTGTTCGAACGGTGTGGCGTCGCGCCCGCGCAGCACGATGTCGAACTCGAAAGCCAACGCGTGCGCGGGCTCGGTGCGGTCGTAATCGAAACGGCTGACCAGTAATTCGCGGGCGTGCTCGGGTACCGAGTTGTAGACCGGATCCTGGAAGAACAGCGGATCGTCCGGGAAGTACATCTGCGTCACCAGCCGCTGCGCGAACGCCTGCCCGAACAACGAGAAGTGAATGTGCGCAGGCCGCCACGCGTTGTGGTGGTTGCGCCATGGGTAAGCACCGGGCTTGATGGTGGTGAACTCGTAGCGCCCGGCATCGTCGGTGTAGGTGCGCCCGGCACCGTCGAAGTTGGGATCCAGCGCGGAGTTCCAGCGATCGCGGTCGTGCCGATAGCGACCGCCCGCGTTGGCCTGCCAGATCTCGACCAGCGAGCGCGGGATCGGCTTGCCGTCGCCGTCGAGCAGCCGGCCGTGCACGATGATGCGCTGACCGATCGGCTCGCCCGCATGCTGCGCGGTCAGGTCATTGTCCTTGGGCCCCAACCGATCCGAACCGAACACCGGACCGGTGAGCTCGGTCAGCCGCTGCGGCAGCAGGATCAGCGATTCCCGCGGATGACGCAGCACGGTGGAGGTGTAGTCGGGATAGTCCAGCGGCGGGTGAATGTCGTCGGGGTCGTGACGAAAGCCTGCCGGGTGCGGCCGAGTCTTCATGATGTTGCCTCCAGGACGACGGCGAGGCCTTGACCCACACCGATGCACAATGCGGCAAGTCCCCATCGACTGCCGCGGCGCCGCATTTCGCGGGCCAGCTGGTTGACGATCCGGCCGCCGGACGCACCGAGCGGATGGCCGAGCGCGAGTGCGCCGCCATTGACATTGACGAGCTCCGGGTCCAGGTCGGGCCACCCGGCCAGGCAGGCCAGCGATTGCGCGGCGAACGCCTCGTTCAGCTCGACCACGCCGATATCGCCCCAGCCGATTCCGGCTCGGCGCAACGCATTTCGCGCGGCGTGTACCGGACCGATGCCGAACTCATCGGGGTCGACGCCTGCCGCACCGCGTCCGGCGATCCGGGCAAGCGGCGCTCGGCCGATCCGCTCGGCGAGCGTCTCGTCGCCGAGTAGCAGCGCACACGCCCCGTCGCTCAACGGCGAGGCATTGCCCGCGGTGACGGTCCCCGTCGGGCGGAACGACGGTCGCAGTCGCGTCAGCTTTTCCACGGTGGTGTCCGGGCGCATCGGTTCGTCGCGAGCGAGGTCGGTATCCGGGACGACAACGACATGGTCGTCGTAAAACCCGTTGTCCCAAGCCTTTGCGGCAAGTTGGTGACTGCGCGTGGCGAACTCGTCCTGCGCCGTGCGATCGATGCCGAAGCGGTCGGCGAGCAGCTCGGTGCTCTCGCCCAGCGTCACCGTCCACTGATCGGGCATCGCCGGGTTGACCATCCGCCAGCCGAGCGTGGTCGAATGCAGGGTCGCATCGCCCGCGGGAAATCCCTTGGGCGGCTTGGGCATCACCCAGGGGGCACGGCTCATCGATTCGACTCCGCCCGCCACCACGGTCGCGGCGTCGCCGGTCTCGATGGAGCGCGAGGCGTGCAGCACCGCATCCAGACTCGACCCGCACAACCGGTTCACGGTAGCGCCGGGCACCGACGTCGGCCAGCCCGCGAGCAGCGCGGCCATCCGCGCGACATTGCGGTTGTCCTCGCCCGCCTGGTTGGCGGCGCCGAACAGCACGTCATCGACCGTCGCCGGGTCCAGCCCGGTGCGTTCGGCCAGCGCACGCAGCACGTGCGCGCCGAGGTCGTCGGGCCGGACGCCGGCGAGCGCTCCGCCGTAGCGGCCGAAGGGCGTTCGCACTCCGTCGTAGAGAAACGCGCCGCTCATGACGCCGCCTGCAACGTGTGCAGGGCCGCGAGTTCGGCGCTGGTCGGCGGGTCAGTGACCGCCAGGTCAGCGGCGACTTTCAGCTCCCAGCCGGTCGCCGCGCGCACCTGCTCGACTGTCACGCCCGGATGTACCGCAGTCAGCACCAGCTCGCCGTTGTCGTCGGGCCGCATGATGCCCAGGTCAGTGATGACCTGAGTCGGCCCCGCCCCGCGCAACCCGAGCCGCGCGCGCTCGCCACCACCACGCCCGTGCCCGAACGAGGTGACGAAATCGACTCGCTCGACAAAGGATTGGCGAGATTGCCGGACGACGACGAACACCTCACCACAGGACGCCGCGATCTCCGGCGCACCACCCGCCCCGGGCAACCGCACCTTGGGACTGCGATAGTCACCGATGACAGTGGTGTTGATGTTCCCGAACTTGTCCAGCTGTGCGGCGCCGAGGAACCCGATATCGATCCGCCCCGGCTGCAGCCAATAGTTGAACACCTCCGGCACACTGATCACCGCATCGGCGGTCTCCGCGAGAATGCCGTCACCGATCGAGGCGGGCAGCCGGCCCGGCTTGGACCCCAGCGTGCCGGACTCGTAGATGAGCACCAGCTCCGGCGCGTGCGTAGTCCGCGCCAAATTCGCTGCCGTAGAAGGCAACCCGATGCCCACGAAGCACCGCTTACCGCCGCTCAACGCCCGCGCCGCCGCGACGGTCATCGTCTCGTCAGAAGTCGACCGGCTCATGCCACACTCCCGGCAATATCGGCGTACACGTGCTCCTGGAGCCACTCGGTGAATCGCGCTCGATCACGACTGATCGGGTCCCAGGCCGCGTAATAGGCGTTGTCCCGTTCGGAATACCCATGGGCGTACGAAGGATTCGCGCCACCGGGCACCTCGGCGACCGCGGTCACCGCCCAGGCGGGCAATACGATCGCGCCGGGCACGGGCGTGAGCTCGTCGACGATCTCCTCGACGGTGACCAGGCTGCGCCGCGCGGCGAGCACGGCCTCCTTCTGCACGCCGAGCAGACCCCACAGCTGCACATTCCCGGCCCGGTCCGCGCGCTGCGCGTGAATCACCGTGACGTCCGGATTGATCGCGGGCACCGCGGTCAGCTGCTCCCCGGTGAACGGGCAGGTGATCGGCTTGATGGTCTCGGTGACCGTCGGCAGATCCGTGCCGACATAGCCCCGCAGCACCGCGAACGGCAGCCCGGAGGCACCCGCGACATACCGGTTGGCCATGCCCGCGTGACTGTGTTCTTCGATCTCCAGCGCCCTCGGCCAGGCGTGCTCGACCGCGTCCCGAAACCGGTGCAGCGAACCGACACCCGGGTTGCCGCCCCAGGAGAACACCAGCTTGGCCGCGCACCCGGCGCCGATCAGCTGGTCGTACACGATGTCCGGGGTCATCCGGACCAGGGTCAGCTCGCGCCTGCGCTGCCGGATGATCTCCTGTCCGGCCGCGACCGGGATCAGGTGCGTGAAACCCTCCAGCGCGACGATGTCACCGTCGTGTACGAGCTCTGCCACCGCGTCCGCCAAGGACGAAATCCTGGCCACCATCACTCCTTACCTTCGTAGCGTCTATTTCTGCTGCCAACCGGTGTACGCCTCAGCGAAATACGCTGCGCCATACCGTGATCCGGTTACCATCGACAATTCACCGCGCTGTCTTTGCGCATCGAAGGGCGACGCGTCGCCGACCGCGTGCAGCATGGTGGTCGCCCAGTAGGAGAAGTGCTGGGCCCGCCAGACCCGGTCCAGGGCTCGCTCGGTGTACCGGTCGAGTACGTCCGCGTCACCGATGCGGTAGAAGTCGGCGATCACCTCCGCCAGCACCGCCACGTCGGCGAGCGCGAGGTTCAGGCCCTTCGCACCGGTCGGCGGGACAGTATGCGCGGCGTCGCCCGCGAGCAGCAGTTTGTCGTGCCGCATCGGCGCGGTGACGAAGGAGCGGAACGGCAGCACCGTTTTCGCGCTGATCGGCCCCTCCTGGAGTTCGAAGCCGTTGCCGTTCACCCGTCTTCGCATCTCGGTCCAGATGCGGTCGTCGTCCCATTCTTCCGGGCGCTCGTCGGGGTCGCACTGGAAGTACATCCGCTGCATCGTCGGCGTGCGCTGGCTGATCAGCGCGAAGCCGTAATCCGAACGGGTGTATATCAATTCGTCGTGCGAGGGCGGCGCCTCGGTCAGGAAGCCGAACCAGGCGAACGGATATTCGCGGAACCATTCCTCGCGGGTGCCGTCGGGGAACGCGTGGCGGCAGATCGATCGGGAGCCGTCCGCGCCGACGAGCAGGTCGGCCTCGACGCGCACCTTGTCGCCGTCGGGTTCGGCGAACGTCATCGTCGGGCGAGGACCGGAGACGTCCACGACGGTATCGGTGATGCCGTAGCGCACGTCTCCCCCGTCGACCGTGCGCCGCACGGACAGGTCCATGAACACCTCGGTCTGCGGGTACAGCCACACCGATTCGCCGACCAGTTCCTGGAAGTCGATCCGATGGTTCTCCCCGTCGTAGCGCAACACGACACCGTCGTGCCGCTGCCCATCGGTGAGCACGCGATCGGACACGCCCGAATCCACCAGTAGCCGAACCGATCCCGCCTCGAGGATGCCGGCCCGGATGGTGCCCGCGATCTGCTCGTACCCGCGATGGTCGATGACGATGGATTGAATGCCCGCACGGTGCAACAGATGCGAGAGCAGCAGACCGGCCGGGCCGGCGCCGACGATCGCTACCTGGGTACGGGTGGTCTTCATGCCGCGTTCGCTCCTCGGTCGGCCGACAGGGTGGACTCGACCGGAGCGAGTCCGTCGACGGTGGTGCGCGGCACCGCGGCCATGGCGAGCAACCCGATGCCCGCGACCGCGGCGAAAAGATAAAAGCCCCACGGGTTCGCGGACCCGACGACGATGAGCCAGCCGGTGATCGTCGGACCGAAGATCGCACCGAGCCGTCCGACGCCTGCGGCGAACCCCATTGCGGTGGCGCGGATTTCGGCGGGGTACGCCTGGGTCACGTAGGCGTAGATGAGCACCTGAGCGGAGAAGACGAAGATGCCCGTGACCAGCACCAGCGCGTTGAGCAGCACGGCGCTCGAAATCTTGACGCTGAGCAGCGCGAGGAAGACCGCCGCCGCGCCGAACCACACCAGCACGGTCGGCTTGATGCCGCGCCGATCGGCGAGCGTTCCCGCCGTGAGCAGGCCGATGACGGCCCCGATGTTCAACATCAGCAGCACTGTCAGCGAGGTGGACATGTTGTATCCGGCGTCGCGCATCAGCTTCGGCAGCCAGGTGTTCAGGCCGTAGACGAGCAGCAGGCCCATGAACGAGCCGACCCAAACCCCAAGCGTCGCACGCAGATACACCGGCTGCAGCAACACGGTCGGCCGCACTCGGGTCGGTGCGTCCTTGGCGGCGAGATAGGCCTCGGACTCGGGCAGCTTCGCCCAGATCACCGGCAGCAGCAGTAGCCCGGCCACCCCACCTGCGTAGAAGAGCGGCTGCCAATGCGGGATGACGCGCAGTGCGACCAACGCGGTGAGAACCGCACCGGTGTGATAGCCGGTCATCGTGATCGTGCTCGCGAAGGCCCGGCGCGCCGGCGGCATGAACTCGGCCATCAGGGTCAGCGCGGTCGGCAGGCACGCGCCGAGCCCGAGCCCGGCGATCAGGCGGAACGCGGCGAAGACGGTCACCGATCCGGCCAGTGGCACGGCGGCGGTGAACAGTGAGAAGAGGGCGATCGAGCAGAGCAGCATCCGGCGGCGGCCATAGCGATCGGCAATGGGTCCCGACGCCGTCGCGCCGATGGCGACGCCGACCAGCGAGATAGTCGCGGCGAACGTTGCGCTGGCGGCGGTGAATCCGATGTGGTGCTGGTCGATGAGGGTGGGGATGACGGCGCCGAGAACGACGAGGTCGTAGCCCTCCAGCAGGACGGTCAGCCAGCACAGCGCGGCGGACCAGGACAACAACTTCTGCATGGGGAGTTCGTTTCTGCCAGAGCGATCGTGATTGCCATCACGCTACGATCGGCAACATCAGAAATCCAATAGATGTTTTTTCGAATCTATATAGAGGAGATCTATGGGCGCGGAATTCGATCTCAACCTCATCCGGACCTTCGTCCTGCTCTACGAGACGCGGAGCGTGACGGCCGCGGCCGACGTACTCGGCGTCACCCAGCCCACCGTCAGCTACGGGTTGGGCAAGCTGCGCAGGCGGCTCGGCGACGAGCTGTTCGTGCGCGGTCCGGGCGGCCTGGTGCCCAGCTCGGAGGCCGAGCGGCTCTATCCGCCGCTGCGCACCGCCATCGAGCAGCTCGATGTGACCATCGGCGCCGCAACACAATTCGACCCGTCCGGGCCGATCAGCTTCTCCATCGGCCTCACCGACCTCGGCGAGGTGAACTCACTGCCGCTGGTGCACACCGAACTCGCGGCCCGCGCGCCCGAAGCGACGTTGCAGGTGCACGCGTTCGACATCGACACCGCCGAAGATCAACTCACCCGCGGCAGAGTCGACGCGATCGTGGCCAGCCCGGTGCTGGATTCGGTGCGGCTCAGCCGGGTGCCGCTGTTCACCGAGGGCTATGCCGGGATGGTCTCGACCGACCATCCGCGGCTGCACGGTGCCGCCGCGACCGACGCCGAACTCCGAGGTGAACGGCATATCGTCGTCGAGGGCACCACCGGTCATCCCGCACCACGGGACGCCCTGCGCGTACACGGGCTGGAAGGACACATCGCGGTCCGCGTCACTCGCTTCGCCACGCTGCCGTATGTCGTGCAGGACACCGAACTCGTCGCCATCGTGCCGAACCGGATCGCTCGCGCCATGGCCGGGATGCATCGGGTCCGGACCTTCGCGCTGCCGTGGCCCATCGAGCCTGCCGAGATCGCCGCGTATACGCGCAGGCCGCCGGGGCGTAGCGCCGCGCAGGCGTGGTTCCTGGATGTGATTCGCACCGCATTGCAAGACTTACCGTGAATCAAAGGGGGAGCCACCGCAGCTGGGGATCGTCGATACCAGCCGATTGTTTCGCCGGGCTTGACGACGCACGAGGCGTACGCCATCATCCGTGTCACCCAATAGCTCTCGCGAGGCGCTACCGCTAATCCCGGTTGGGCAAACCCTCCGTTGTTCATTCCTGCCACCATTGATCGCGGCCGTCCGAGTACCGGGCGCGAATTCAGCCTGCCTTCGACAGAAGAGTTCGACATGATGATCCACCGCAGGTTCCTCCCCCGATTCGCGGCAATTCTGTTGCTGGCTGCGGCCAGCTCGCTCGGCGTCACGGTCGCGACGGTGCACGCAGCGCCACCGACCGGATATCTACCGGCCATTCCCTATACCGAAGCGGCGGGAACTCCCCAGTTACTCGATCTCTATCTACCGAGTGCGCACCCCGGTGGTCCCGCGCCGCTGGTGATCTATTTCCATGGCGGCGGATTCATTTCCGGCAATCGGGCCAATTCGGGCTTCCCACTGCCTTGGGGATCGGTCGCAGACATCGCCCACGCGCTCAACCAGCGCGGCTATGCCATGGCCAGCGTCGACTATCGCCTTAGCCCGCAAAGCCAATGGCCCGCTCCGGTTTTCGATGTCAAAGCCGCGGTGCGCTGGCTCCGCGCGCACGCTGACACCTACGGCTTCGATGCCACCCGATTCGCCGCATGGGGAGATTCAGCGGGCGGCTATATGGCCAACATATTGGGCACCACCGGCGATGTCCCCGAACTCGAAGGCGACGGCGGCAACCCCGAGTATTCCAGCCGCGTTCAGGCAGTAGCGGATTGGTTCGGACCGGCCGATTTCACGACAATGAACAGTCAGGCCCTGCCCGGCGGTCTGCCGCACGACGAAGGCTCACCCGAGCACCAATATCTGGGTTGCGCACCGTCGCGGTGCCCGGAGCGGGCCCGCGCGGCCAGCCCCATCAACTACGTCAGCAGCGACGACCCGCCATTTCTGTTGCAGCACGGCGTTCTTGATCACCTGGTACCGTTCGAGCAGAGCGTTCAGTTGAGCACTGCTTTGCGCAATGTCGGAGTACGCACCCAGTTCTTCGGCTATCAGTCCACCGATCACGAATTCGTCGGTGCCGTCGATCCTCGGATGATCAGGCAGCAATTCTTCGAATTCCTCGACCTCACGCTGGGCCACCGCGGTTGAATCCGAACCAGGTCAGCGTGATTCGTGGTCGCGTAGCCAGCGCCCGAGGTCGACGAGCGGTTCCGGCCGAATCGGGCCGATCGGGTCGTGCTGCAGATCGGCTGCCGCACTGAGGGAATGGCCGGATCCGGGATACGTGCGCAGGGTGTGATCACGACTTCCGTTGGCCGCCAATGCCCGATCGAGTCGGCGGGCGGCGTCTACTGACACGTTGCTGTCGTTCTCGCCGTGCAAGGTGAGGATGGGAAGGTCGCGGAGCACGGCGGCCTGCGCGGTGACATCGGGTAGCGCGGAGGGTGCACCGTAGAGACGGAAGAGGCCACCCGCCAATTGCTCGTCAACGAACTTCACTGCGGCAGTAGGTAGTTCGTTGTCAAGATCGATCCTGCCGTTGCCGTCGGGGTCGAAAGTCGGGTTGATGGTGGTGCGCGCCGAACTGACGTCGTCGCCGAGCACGCCGACGAGTTCGTGCGCCACCACGCCGCCGTCGCCGTGCCGTGCTCGACTCAGTTCCGCGGCGCCTACCGACCCGTCGACCGCGAAGTTCCGAAGATAAGGCCGCACAACACGTTCCCACTGTGCGATCAAACCCTCCCGCCAAGGGATACCGACCACTCCCTGCAGGATGATCCCGCGCAGGTTCGGCATTCCGTTCGCGGCCGCGGCGACAACGGTCGTACCTTCGCTCCAGCCATAGAGATACACCCGTCGGGGATCGATCCTCGGGTCGTTCGCCACCGCATTCACGGCACTGTGCACGTCATCGACCAGCTGCGGCATCGTGAGTTCGGCGCCGAACCGTGGATCGATGTCGCCGAGTCCGTTGACGTAATGCTTGTTGTAGCGCAGCGCGGCGAATCCTTGATCCGCGAGCGAGCGGGCGACGTCGGCGAACAGATGGCCGCGCGAAGTCGCCCCGTCGCTCGCGTCGTCGGCGTCGAGATTCTCCGGACCCGACCCACCGACGAGCACGACGAGCGGCGCGGGTCGGTCACCGGGCGGGAAGGTCAGCTCCGCCTTCGAGACGAAGTCGCCGAACGAAATCGTCCTCGCGGCAGACGTCATTGGAACGTCCGATTCGGCGGTACCTGAACAAGCCGTCGTGACGGCAGCAAGGAGACCGAGCGAGACCGCGAGCATTCGATGTGAGCGCATAAGGCGAGACGTTATGCAGCGGTATCGCAACCGTCATCACACCGGAGTGGGAGCCTGATTCAGTACCGCTGAGCCACTTCCAGCAATGACGCCGCAAACTGGCTATTGAGGTATGCGATACACCATAGTACAGTCAGCTCAATATTCGGTAATCAAGCTTTTAAGATTCGATCGACCAGGGAGGCAACGTCGTGGTTGCTCGCCAACGCGTGAATAGGTCCAGGTCGGTGGTGCTCGGCGTCGTCGCCGCGATTGCCCTGTCGATACTCGGCTCCCCCGCCGCGCTGGCCGGCCCGGAGTCGAATCCGGAGCCGCCCGCGTTCTGGCCACTACCACCGGAATTCGATGACTTCTATAACCCGTCACCTGCCGCGGTGGCCGCAGCCGAACCCGGTCAGATTCTGCGGGCCCGGCGCGCCAACCTGGCGAACTTCAGCATTCTGCCGTTGAACGTCGATGCCTGGCAGTTGCTGTACCGCACCAACGACGCGCACGGCAATGCGATCTCGGGCGTCACGACCGTGCTGAAGCCGCGCGGACCCGCGCCGGCCGGTGGCCGCAAGCTGCTGTCGTATCAGGTCGCCGAGAACAGCCTCGCCCACTACTGCGCACCGTCCTACGCCTGGCAGGCTGGTTCGCTGCCGCCGAATTTGACGCTGGTCACCCAGCTCGAGTTGCTGCTGGCGATGACCGGCGTGCAGCAGGGCTGGACCGTCTCGGTCCCCGACCACGAGGGACCCAACTCCGCCTACGCGGCGGGCCCGCTGGCCGGGCACACCACGCTGGACGGCATCCGGGCGGTCGAGAACTTCGAACCCGCCGAGCTGTCCGGCAAGGACACTCCCGTCGGTATGTGGGGCTACTCCGGCGGCGCCATCGCGACCAGCTGGGCCGCCGAACTGCAACCGAGCTACGCACCCGAGTTGCGCATCAAGGGCGTGGCCTCCGGCGGAATTCCCAGTGACACAAGAGAACTGGCCAAGGTCAACAACGGGACCCTGTTCGCGGGCCTGGTCTTCGCCGCGATAATCGGCGTGAGCCGGGAGTATCCGGACCTGGCACAGGCCTTGGCGAGCCACGTCAATCCGCTGGGGCAAGCCATCATCGCGATCAAGAAGCCGCTGTGCACCAATCTGACCTCGGTGGTCGTACCCGGCATGAACTATCTGGGCCTGTTCGATCACGACCCATTCCAGGATCCGGTGCTGAACAAGGTGTTCGACGACACCAGCCTCGGCAAGGCGGTGCCGACCGCGCCGATGTTCCTGTACGAGTCGGTCAACGACCAGATCACCGCTCCCTGGCGGGTCGACAGCCTGGTCGACACCTACTGCCGCGATCCACATGCGTCGGTGAACTACCACCGCGACCTCGTCAGCGAGCACCTCTCCCTCACCGTGACGGGTGCGGCCAGCGCGCTGCTGTGGTTGCGTGATCGCCTCGATGGCATACCGGCGCCGGGTGGCTGCAGTACCGAAACACAAAACACCATGCTGACGGACCTTGGTGCGATGGACGCCTTGATCGGCGCGCTGGGCGGCGATTTCGCCGCGCTGCTCGGCAACGCCATCGGCAGCCAGACCGGGTAGCCGACCATGTGGATGGGAGATATTCGCGGCGGGCACGGTCGCCTTCCGGCACATCGACACGATCGGCGTCCTGTCCATGGTTTCCGGCGTTCGCAGGCACGCCGACACCCTCTATCTCTCCTCGCTGCGCGACCCGTTCATCGCTGCGGCCCGCCTCGTCACCAACGACGTCGCCAGGCGCGAATTCGGCCTGTCCACCGCGTCACACGGCGGCGAAAAGCTCGGAGCCTGAATGCTTCTCAGGTTTCGACGCTGACCCGCGCCTACAGTGGAACCGAATCCTGCTGTTCCGCAGCAACTTCGACCGTCCCGGTGCCCCGCGTATGTGCGGCCCGGGATTCCGCGAGCTCCTTCGAGGTCATCGAGCTGACCACGGTGACGGAATCCGGCTCGATGCCCGATTCACCAGGCAGGTTCCCGGGTCGGCGCAGCAGCAGCCAGGCACTCGCGGCGACCAGCGCACCGACGGCGAGCAGGGTGTACGAGTCGCCGAGCAGGAATTGCCAGAGGGTCCAACGGTATTCGCGGCCGTTGGTCTGTGGCACCGCCCAGACCAGTCCTTGCGGTAGCAGGGGTAGATCGGGGTCCCACCAGCCGACCCGATCGATGCGCATCGGCCACGCGAATACGAACAAATAGCTGACCGCGGGTACCGCGATCCGGACACCGAGCGGACGATCGCGCAGCGCGCGGAACACCCACATCAGCGCCGGAACAATCCATACCCAGTAGTGCGTCCAGGAGATCGGCGAGGCGAGCAGCATCACGGTGGCCGCGAGCAGCGCGCCGAGCAATTCGTCGCCGCGCAGATAGGCGATCCGGGCCGCCGCTATTCCGGCGAGACCGAGCAGGCCGGCGCACACCAGCGAGGAACTGCTGTTCTCCCAGGTCGACCATTGCAGGCGACCGAACAGCCCGTTGATCGATTGGTTCTGCACATAGGCGAAGCCGATTCGGTTCTGCGAGGTCATCGTCGTGGTCCAGAATTCCAGCGCCTGCGTCGGCCGATACCAGAAGCCGATCGCGACCGTCGCGGCGAAAGCTGCGCCCGCAGTGACAGCGGCTTTGAATTGCCGGGTGATGAGCAGATAGACGACGAAAACGGCGGGCGTCAGCTTCAAACCGGTCGCGATGCCGATGAGAATGCCGCGGTACCAACGATTCTTGGGGAGGGCGAGGTCGGCTAGCACCATCGCCATCAGAATCACGCTGAGCTGCCCGAACTGCAAGGTCTGCTGGACCGGCTCGAGCCAGAGTCCGGCGGCACTGACGGCGATGGTCAGCGCGACCAGGATGAGCCCGCGCCGCCGCCGCTGCAGCACCCCGGCACTCCATACGCTAATTCCGAGCGACACCAACGTCATGACGACAATGCCGGTCCCGACATAGTTGATCGGGAACTGGGCCAATTCCGCGCAGATCCACGCGGCGAAGACCGGATAGAGGAAGGGCAGCCCCAGCGGGCCGCGTCCGTCGTACAGCAGCTCGGGATGTAGCGCGGCCATCGAGCCGCCCCACATGTAAACCTGCAGGTCGACCTGATGCCAGTACATGTCCCAGTTCGGCCGGACGAATTCCAGCCAGGCACCGACGGAGACGCAGGCGAACACGATCGCGGCACCGAGTACCGCGAATTCACGCGAGGCGCGCGGCTTGCCGATCGCACCGGTGCCGCGCTGTTCTCCTGTTTGCAGCATGACAGCCATGGAGTTGTTTTTCCTTCATCAGGTGAGGCAACACACGCAGACCAGCAACTGTTTAGCTAAACTAAGATCAATCATCCTATCACTTAACTCGCGGGTGTCGCGCCGCCCGAACCCGCTGCTGTGGAACGCATCTCACGAACGGCACCGACCTGCGAAAACATCGCGAAAACCGGGCCCTAACCCCAGTTCTGCGGGCATGACTGGGAGCCGTCACCCCAATACGATCCGGCACAGACAGACTGCTCGTCAGACGTCCGGATCATCGGGCGGCGGGGCTGACGAATCGCTCTGACTTCGATGACGAACCATGGGAGGAATCGTCAGTGAACGATGATCGGGCGGGGGAATTCGAGTTACTGGACCACGGACGTCGTGGCGTGCTCGGGTTGGGTACCACGCTGCGCTGGTTCCGTGACCCGCTGGCCGTGATGGAACGGCTGGCCGACGAGCAGGGACCGGTCGCCGGGTTTCGGATCGGATTGTTTCCGGCCGTGCTGGTGACCGGGCCTGCGGAGATCAACGAGATACTCGTGTCACGCGCCGCGGAGTTCCGGCGCGCGCGGGCGGTGACGGGCACGCTGTGGCCCGCGCTGCGCGAGGGATTGATCATCTCCGAGGGCGAGGTGCATCGCACCCAGCGTGCGATGGTCGCGCCGCTGTTCACCGCGCGGCGGGTGCCGAAATACGTCGACGTGATGGCGACCCGGATGCACGCACACCTGCGGAAATGGCAGGCGGCGGGCGAGGTCGACCTGCTCGCCGGGGTGCAGGAGATGATGCACGACGTCGTCGCCGGACTGCTGATCGACGAACCTCTCGACGGGCATCGGGAGGTGGTCGAGGCGGCGACCCGGATCTTCGACTGGGAGATGCGGGCGATGTCGCGACCGATCGTCGCGCCGTTGAACATTCCGACGAAACGCAACCGCGACTTCATTCAGGATCTCGCGCTGGTCCGCGACTGGGCCGCCGGCGCGATCGATGAGCGGCGCCGGAATCCCGAGCGGCACGACGACATCGTGTCGGCCATGCTCGCCCAGCGCGACCGCGACGGTGCGCCGATGAGCCAGGACCGGCTGGTCGACGAGGTGATCAACCTGTGGGCGGCGGCGCACGAGACCAGCGCCGACGCGATGTTCTGGACCGCGTACGCGCTGTCACGCCATCCCGGCATCGCCGAACGCGCCGCCGCCGAGGTCGACCGAGTGCTCGGCGACGCGACGCCGACGGCCGAGGATCTGGGGCAACTGCCCTACTGCCTGCAGGTGTTCAAGGAATCGATGCGGTTGTATCCGCCATCGCCCGCGTTCCTGCGTGAGGCCGCGTGCGCGACGCGGATCGGCGATTACGCCATCGCCGAGGGCACGATCGTGTTCGTCGCCCCGTATGTGATGCACCGGTCGGCTCGGCAGTTCCCTGATCCGGAGAAATTCGACCCCGATCGTTTCGCGCAGGAGGCGGACCGGTCGTGGGAGCGGCTGTCCTACTTGCCGTTCGGCGCGGGCGAGCATGTCTGCATCGGTTCCGCCCTCGCCCTGCTGGAGGGGCAGATCTTCACCGCGCTGCTGCTCGCCGGCGGCACGCTGCGGATCGACCGGGACTCCGCGATGAAGTTGACGATCAACCTGCGCCCGAAGCGCGAGGCCAGGGCCGTGTACGCACCGAGGCGAGCGTCGAGCCGGTCCAGGATCGAGGTCGGCGAACCGCGATGACCTCGATGTCGCCGTCACTGTTCGGCCGCACCGTGGCCGCGTTGTCGGGTCGATGTAGCCAGCAGACTTCGATCAGCCGAGCCGCCGCCGAGCAGATCGATCGCATTCTGCTGTTCGCGCTCGGTGTCGGCGTGTGGATCTTCGGCGCGGGCGACGCCGCCGAGATCGCCGAGCAGTCGCGGCACTTTCCCGGCTGGTGGACCGCGCTCGCCATGTTCGGCGTGTTCGGCACCGCACTGCTGCTGGCCGCCACCGCCCTGCAGGTCGCGCTGCCCACCGTGCGGGTCATCGCGGCAACGCACGCAACGGTTTTCGCGGTGGCTGTCGGACTGTCCGGGTTCGCGGTGCGGCCCGGGCAGATCGCCGACGATGTGGAATGGATCTATCGGCTGGTGCCGCTCGGCGGGGTCGCGGCAACGCTGGCCTGGCGGACGCCGGCCACCGCGATCTATGTCGTCGGCGTCAGCGTGCTCGCCGCATCGTCTACCGGCGAGGCCACCGGCGACCTCGGCTGGACCGAGTTCGCGCTCACCTCGATGCGCATCCTCGGCATCACGGTGACCTTCGTCTACATCACCGAAACGGCGCGGCGCGCGGCCCGCCTGCTCGACAAGGAACGGGCTAGGGCACACCAGTCGGCTTCGCGCGCGGCGGCGGATGAGGCGCGGGCCAGCGAGCGGGCACGCTTCGCGGGCGTGATCCACGACAAGGTGCTCGCCACCCTGCTCGACACCTCGCGCGGCGGCTGCCCCACCATGCTTGCGCGGCAAGCGAATCAAGCGCTCGGCCAGTTCGCGGCCATCGGGCGGGTCAACGACATGTGCACCGATCTCGAGGCGATCGAGACGATCGCGCGCGAAGTGGTCGACGCCACCGAAGCCGAACTGCGCGTGCAGGTTCGCCACGACTACAGCTCGGCCGATCTGCGCATTGATGCCGCCGCAGTGACCGCGCTCGCCGAGGCCGCGGCCGAAGCCGTTCGTAACAGCGTGCGGCACGCCGATGTGCCGGGGCGTTCGGTCGCACGGCAGTTGTCGATCATGGCGCGCGCGTGCGGCATCACCGTCGTCATCGCCGACGACGGGGCAGGCTTCGATCCGGCGCTGGTCGCGGCCAATCGACTCGGCGTCACGGTGAGCATCGTGCAGCGGATGCGCGAGGCGGGCGGGCGCGCCACCATCGATTCTCGCCCCGGTGCGGGCACCCGAATCACGTTGGAATGGAACGCACCCGATGACGCCTGACGACGGCGACCTGAGCCGACTGCTCAGCGAACACCGCGCCACCATGGTGACGATCATCGCCGTGGTGCTCGCCACCGACGCCGCCGTGGTGATCCGCTCGGTGCGCCGGGCCGAGCTGCCGCTTTCGGTGTCGCTGGCCGCTGCCGCTGTGCTCATCGTCGTCGCCACCGTGGTGGTCGTGCTCGACACGGGGAAACCGATCCACCAGCGCGCCGCGGTTTTCGTGGCTGCCGCCGGTCCCATCGCCACCTTGATCGCCCACGAACAAGTCACCGCCGAGTTGCACGCGCACACCAGCGTGTGGACCGCCTACACCGCGGGTAGCGCGCTGGCGATGCTCGTGCTGCGCGGCCGAAACATGTTGGCCTGGACGGGAACCGCGGCCACCTGGGTCGCCGTCGTGCTCGCCGCCGGTGGCGAACCGACCGCCTATGTGCAGGCCGTCGTGCCGATGGTCAACGTCGCCATCGCCGCCGTCTTCGCCGCCATCATGCGCCCGACCCTGCGCTCACTGCACCACCTCGAAATCGAGTCCACCGCCCGCGCGGTGAAACAGGCCAGAATCGACGCCCAGAACGCCGAACGCAAACGCCAACTCAACCGCCTCGACCGCCGCGCCCGCCCCATGCTCGAACGCATCGCCGCCGCCGTCCCCTTCCAACCCGAAGAGCGCGAGGAATGCCGGCTACTCGAAGCCGAACTCCGCGACGAACTCCGCGCCCCCCAACTGTCCACCCCCGAACTCCTGGCCGCCGCCCGCGCCGCCCGCCAACGCGGCGTCGAAGTAATGCTCCTCGACGACGGCGGCCTGGAAACCACCGCTGCCCTGCTCTGCACCCGAGTCCGCCACGTAGCCACCCGCGAACTCGACAACGTCCGCGACGGCCACATCACCGTCCGAGTACTCCCCCCGGGCCGCCGCCACCTGGCCACCGTCCTGATAGACGAGCAGAACGGCAACAAACGCATCGAAATCGACCGCGCCGGAACAGTAACCGTCACCCTCGACCGAGTAGCCACCGGCCGCTCCGACGACCAATCCGGCGAAGCCGTAGCCTCCTGCGTCCGCCACGTCGACTAACCAACCACCTGTCCAATTGCCGGCGTAGCGACATTGGTTGCACTCGCCGCGTATGGCGTCGCCCGCCGAGGCGAGACACACTGTGGCGCAGTCGCATCCGATAATGACTCGGCAGGTTCAGGTGGAGTGGTCATCGGGGTCGGCCAGACGGGCGGTCACGTCCCTGACGAACCGGGTGAGCAACGTGCCGAAGACCCGCCGATCCTCATCGGACCAGTCCGCCACCGCGTCGGTGAACCAGCCGAGAACGGCCCCCAGGTACCGACCGGCCGCCTCGCCTCCCTCCGACGTCAGCTCGATCAGCCTGGCGCGCTGGTCATTCGGGTCGGTGACCCGGTGCACCAGTCCACGCCGCTCGAGTTCGTGCAGGTGCCGGGTGACGTGCGGACCGACGACCTGCATCCGGGTGGCGATCTCGCCGACCCGCAGGGGTTGCCCGGCCATGCGCAGCGTGACGAGCACCGTCAGCGCGGGCCGGTCCAACGGAATGCCGACCTGGTCCATGGCCCGTTCCGTCAACTGGCTGCGGTTGAGCACCGCACTCAGTTGCATCAGGTGCGGCAGCACTGCCGCCGGGTCGAGCCGGTCGTCGTTCCTGTCGCTCATCTCACCTCTTACTTACCTAAGTTAGGTATATAGTTGGCCTAGGTGTCCCGATAACGGTAGCGATCGTGCGGCTCCGAAAAGCATACCTAAGTTAGCTATATTGACCGACAGCTACCGAGGAGTGGTTATGAGCACTGTCTTGATCTCCGGCGCCAGCATCGCGGGACCCGCGCTGGCCTACTGGCTGCACCACTATGGCTTCGACGTCACCATCGTCGAAAAGGCGGACACCCTCCGCGGCGGCGGCTACCCCATCGATATTCGCGGCACGGCACTGGACGTGGTCGAGCGGATGGGTCTGCTGCCGGAACTGCGGGCCGCCCACATCGGCACCCGCCGACTCACCTTCGTCAACCCCGACGGCAGCCCGATCGCCTCGGTCAACCCGGAGGCCCTCGCCGGCGGCGTCGAAGGCCTCGACCTGGAGGTGCCCCGCGGCGATCTCACCAAAGCCCTGTACGCCGCCGTCCGCGATGACGTCGAATTCCTCTTCAACGATTCCATCGCCACTCTCGACGACCACGCCGATGGTGTCGACATCACCTTCCGCAGCGGCACCCGCCGCACGTTCGACCTCGTCATCGGCGCCGACGGCCTGCACTCCGGTGTTCGAGCCCTTATCTTCGGTCCCGAGGAACAGTTCCACCACTACCTCGGCTACTGCTTCGCCGGATTCACCATGCACAACGATCTCGGCCTGTCCCACGAGGGCGTCATCTGGAACGTTCCGGGCCGCGGCGCGCCCCTCTACGCCGTGGGCGACAGCGAAAACATCCACGGCTTCCTCACTTTCGCCCGCGCCGATCCCCCGTTCTACGCGTTCCGCGACCCGGCCGCGCAACGCGACCTGATCGCGTCCGTCTTCGCCGATGACGGCTGGGAGATTCCCCGCATGGTCAGCGCGATGCGCACCGCGGACGACCTCTTCTTCGACGTCGTCAGCCAGATCCGCCTCCCCCGTTGGTCGGCCGGTCGCGTCGCGCTGGTCGGCGATGCCGCCTACGCCCCGTCGTTCCTGACCGGTCAAGGCTCCAGCCTCGCCCTGGTCGGCGCATACATGCTGGCCGGCGAACTCGCCACCAACGCCGACCACACGAGTGCATTCACCGCCTACGAGCAGGCCACCCGATCATTTGTCGAGCAGAACCAGGCGCTGGTCAGCGAAGGTGACGCCGCCATGTTCCCCCGCACGGCCGAGGCCCTGGCGCAACGCAACGCCGCCCTGCGCGAACTCTCCACCCTGCGCGCCGATACCGCCCACCCGGCGCACAACGCACTGCGCCTTCCCGCGTTCACCGCCTCCTGACACCAGGCATCACCGGGACGTGGGCGAGCTCGGCATGCCAGCATGGGCTACATGAATCCGGTCCCAGAGCATCGCGCACTTCCCTTGCGGGCGAACGACTATGACAGCTTCGCCGAGGTGTACACGGCCGAGAACGAGAACAACCTCTACAACGCCTACTACGAACGGCCCGCGATGCTCGAGCTCGCCGGAGCCGTGGCCGGCCGACGGATCCTCGACGCCGGCTGCGGCTCGGGCCCGCTGTTCGCGGCGCTGCGCGATCGCGGGGCGATCGTCACCGGCATCGACGCGAGCGCCGCAATGCTGGAGCTGGCCCGGCAGCGCCTCGGTACCGAGGTGGAACTGCGGTGCGCCGATCTCGCCGACCCACTCCCCTTCGCCGATGGTGAGTTCGATGATGTCGTCGCGTCCCTGGTGCTGCACTACCTGCGGGACTGGGGGCCGACGCTCACCGAGCTGCGCCGCGTCCTGACACCCGGCGGTCGACTCCTTGTCTCGGTCGACCACCCTTTCGTGGCCTACGGCATGCAACGCCTGGCTGGGCAAAGCCCCAACTACTCAGCGACCTATCAATGGGACTTCCACTGGACCTTGGGCGACCAGACCGTCCCGATCAGCTTCTGGGCCCGCCCGCTACACGCGATGACCGACGCCTTCACCGCAGCAGGCTTCCGCATCTCCACCATCAGCGAGCCACCGCCCGACCCCGCCGCCCGCGACCTGTTCCCCGAGGAATACCAAGCCCTCACCACCGCCCCATGCTTCCTGTTCTTCGTCCTGCAACCCGCCTGATCATCGCATCGGGCGGACCTCGCACGCTCTCTTGCAGGCGGTCGAATTTGACCGCTCAGCGAGCGCTTCGGTTGTCCAGCACCAGATCTCGATATTCGGCGGCCAAGCGGTGGCAGTCGCCGGGCCATCTTGCCGAGATGTAGTTGCGGTCGTGGACGGTGAAGCCGCGGTTTCGGCGGGTTGCGGTGTCGCGGCGTGGGATCAGGGGGCCGCGGGCGAATTGGCGCGGATCGCGTAGGGCGGCAGTTACTTCCGCTTCAACGGTTTGGGGATAGGTTCGGTAGTAGGCGCCCAGGCGTAGGCGGGTCAGGTTCCAGGCCGAGAGTTCCAAAGTGGCTGTGACGGCGGTGGTTCGGCGGTCGTACAGCACCGAGCGGCCGGTCTCCGGATCCGTTGCCCTGGCAGCAAGCAGAACTCCATGACAGACGGCGGCAACTGGCTTTCCGGCCAGCAGTGCGTGGCCGAAAATGTTTTGGGCGGTGGTTGATTCGAGCATCGACTTCATGCCGGGAGCGTGGCCGCCTGGTACGAAGACGCCCGAGACCTCCTCGTCGACGACGTCCGAATACGCCAGCGGCGACTGGAAGTCGGGGTCTTCGCGCATTCGGTCGTAGTCGCGTAGCGCATCGGCGCGGGTCATCAGGAGTGGGGAAAGGAGGGAGAAGCCCTGTTCGACCAGGCGGTCGTCGGCGAGGGCTACTCGCCCCTCCGGGGTGGCGAAGCGGACGGGGATCCCGGCGTCCCGCAGTGCGGCCCACGGCACCGCCGATTCGGTGGGGTCGTAGTCGTGGTCTGGCAGGAGGAACAGGATCATGTACGAAGAGTAGCCGCAGAGTTGCCGGTCACAGTGGCAATGGTTGGCGGGCGGGGCGGGTTCGGCGCCAGGCGACTGCGAGGAAGGCAATCAGGCCGAGGAGGGGCAGGGAGGCGATTGTCCAGCTCAGGGGCAGTGGTGGGCCGGGTTGGTCGAGGACGTGGATGCCGTCGAGGGTGCCTTCACCATGACCGAGCGGGCCGTCGAGGGCGAAGAGGAAGCTGTAATCGCCGGGATCGTTGATGGCCAGGATGTCGAGTCCCCAGGAGTCGCGTTTACGGGGGTGGCGGACGAGTGGCGCGTTGCGTTTCCAGGTGCGGTAGGCCGGGCCTGCGATGCGAAAGGTTCCGGTTTTGTCGGCGATGCCGCCTTCGGGCAGGAAGGTGAAGTCCAGCGACTTCATCGCGCGGATGGGCCAGGTGGAGAAGCCGACGGTCATCGCGTAGGGGCCCACCTGGACCCGTTCGGTGTGCACGATGTCGACGGGGGCGTAGGCCGAAGCGGGGGCGATCGCGACCAGCGACAGGGTGAGGGTCGCCAGCACGGTGAGGGCGAGTTTGCGCAGGGTGGTCATCGGGCGGTCTCCGTTGCGGGCATGGGCAGCATGCGGGTGAAGCGGCCGCCGAGGAAGCCGGCGAGCAGGCCGAGCGGTATCGCGACCAGGGTCGACATCGCGACGTCGCTGAAGGCGAGGTGCGAGAAGGCGTGGATGAACAGCAGCTGCAGCGGAAAGGTCACGCCGACAACGAGACCGGTGACCAGACCGGCCGCCAGCACGATCTTGTTGGCGTCGTAGCCACGGGTACGGGCCAGCCAGAACAGACCCTCCACGGCGACGGCGGCGAGGAGCAGGAACATCGGCATCATGGCGGGCAGCGACGGCGGGCGCGAGCCGAGTCCGTCCCGCAGCGGCAGCCCGATCGCCGAGGCGTAGGTCTCCGCGGCCCACGGCGAGAACCACCACAGGATCGCCTGGATGATGCCGAGGGCAAGCGCGATGGCGATGGCCGCACCGGGGCGGGCCAGCACGGCGGCACCGAGCACCAGCAGCATCGGCCCGAAGAACGCGGTCCCCAGAATCATCGAATTGATCGGCAGTTCCAGGTTGTTCAACGCCTCGGCGAGGATCGGCGCGAAGGTGATCATGATCGGGATGGCCAAGACGATGCCGACCTGGCCCCAGCGATGGTCGCGGTGCGACGCGAAAACCATGATGCTGCCGATCATGGTGAGCGTGATGGACAGGAACAGCGCCACATGCGACGGGGTGTTCAGCACCGCGTCGAAGCCGTAGATCGAATGCCACTGCATATCGAGCAGGCCGTAGAGCAGGAACAACGCGGCACCTGCCCCGGCGACCATATAGCCGAGCGGGGCGGTGAGGTTGCTGCCGAACACGCGGATCGGTGTGCCACCCATCGCGGGCACGGGCCGTCCGGCGCGCTGGGCGAAGGTGGCGATGAGCACCATGGCGAGACTGGCGAAGCCGGACAGCGCGCTGCCGGAATACAGGAACAGGTGCGGCAGCGTGAAGAAGGTGTCGGGGCCGACGTCGTTGTGCCACTGGATATCCCAGCTGAGACCGATCAACGTGACGGCGGTGCCGAGCAGCACACCCCAGGCCCCGACCCGGGCGGCGGTGCTGTTGTCGGACGCGCCTTCGGCGGTGTTCGGCGCGCTTTCGATCGTGTCGGGCGGTGCTGAGATATTCATGACGAGCGGTCCCTCCTCTGTAGTGCTCCTGCGGTTCGTGCGTGCGACCCGGGCTCAGCCGCCGACCCACAGTGGCAGGGTGATTTGGTCGACGCCGTTGTGTGCGTCGATGGACAGCCGTAGTTCCCAGGGGCCGGTCATCATCAGTGAGACCGCCGGAGCATGAAAGCGACCGGACCCGTTGGCAGCGGCCGAGATCGGCGCTCCGGCATGGCCCATCAGCGGCTGGATAGCTTGAACCTGTACTGCCGCATGGTCTATCGGAGCGCCCGCGCGGTCGGTGACGGTCACATCGACGGCGGTGTCGCCGAGCCGGAGACTGTCGATGGTGACGGTGACAAGGTGTTGCGGCGTACCGGTTTTCAGCACTACCGGAGCAGGCGGACTAGGCCGCACCAGCCATCCGATGACGGCGATTACGACCACGACACCTACCGCGGCGACAACACGAAACGAACGTCGACCGGTGAACGCGCTCATCGCTGGACCCCCGCGACATCGAGCACCACAGGAACTGTGAGCAGCGTGTAATTGCGTTCGACCTGGATCCAGAGCCGGTACCGGCCCGCGACAGGGAATGTGAAGGTGAACGGTACGTCGGGCCCGAACGCAGCCACGGTTTCGTCGGGCGGACTCTCACCGTTCACGGGTGGCATGAGCATGACCCCGCGTCCCGAGCCGGCCGCGCCCATCCCGTGCATCCCGCCCATTCCCGACATGTCGTGCGCGCCACTCATCCCCGGCATGTCCGGCATCGACGACGGTCCCATCGAATGCGCGTGACCCCAAACAGCCGAGTTCTGCACAGCCGCAGCGATATCCACGGTGCCGTCCGGCACCGGCCCCGCCATGATCAGGTGCCCGACCATGCCGAGCCACGGTTGCAGATCGGAGGTGTCACCGACCTCGGCGGTGATGGTCGTCGGCGTCCCCACCACCGCGTCGGTTGTCTTGACGGTGATGGCGTTGCCATCGAGAACCAGCGCAGCGGATTTGTCGCCGCCACCGAGATGCAATGGGGCACTGGATATCCGAGGCGCGGCGTTCGCATCATTCGGCATGGCGGTGAACCCGGTTGCGGCACGCACCATCTGGACACCACCACCACGGCGAGCCAACTCGGCCGACAGCGCATAACGACCAGGCTCGGGAGCGGTCAGATGAACCTGATACCGGCCGGGCCCGGTCCGGATCGGATGCAGGTGCGACAGTCCACCACTCGGGCCGACCACCAGCAGGTGCACCAGCGCACTGTCGTGCACGAGCAGATCATCCACCGCCGCCCCGGTAGCCGCGTCGAGCAGCACGAGATCGAAATCGCCTGGCCGCCCGGAAGTTACCGTCCCTTCGACGGTGAGCAGAACAGGAGGCCGGGAATAGTCCGAAATCAACGGCTGGTTCAACGAATACGGATCGGTGACGTTGTCCACCGTCGGGTCCAATTGACTACCGGGTTGCGGCGGCAGCGGCAACGATGCCGACAGCAGTGCCGCGGTCACCGACACGGCAACCCCCGCCACCATCCCACCGGCCGGAATCAACGCCCACGCACTGTGCCGAGCCCGCATCGCGATCAACACCGAAACCGGCAGCAGCACACCGGCCACCAGGAAACCCAGGTAGACCAGCCGCTCCGGCGGCGAGGTGACCTGCGCGGGCACCACGAACGGAATCCGCGCCACCCGCGCTCCGTCGCCGATCGACAGTTCCCAAGGACCTGGCCGGTCCATATCGAGGGTGGCCGAGTACATCCCTGACGTGCCACCGAGTTCGACAACGGCCTCGGCGGTCGGCACGCCCGGCGCAGGCAGGTCCGAACCGGCTCCCGTCGGCGTCACCGCGAGCGTGAGCTTCCCCGCGGCGGCGCCCGCGTGCGTGACCACGTCGACGCGCAACGGCCCAGGCACACTGGTCACCCGACGCAGCACGATCGTCAATTCCCGATCGCCGAGCGTCTGCGCGACCGAAACATCCGCGCCCGCAGCAGCGGAATCCGCCGACGCGGGCGCCATCCCCACCGAAGCCAGCAGCAGCCACAGCCCGGCAACGAGCAGGACGCGAGCAGCGCGGGTGATAGGCACGACCGCCATGGTAGGGAAGTGATCCCATGAGTTCATCACCTCCTGAGGGGACCTCCCGTACCCCGCTGGAGTGATGCCGCAGTGGGGGAAGTCCCGGAGAATGCCTGCCTACCCGCGGCCCTCAGCGGTTTGCCGGAGCAACTCGACCAGCGGCGGCAGGCGCGTCCAGCAGTCGGTCGAGCCCGTCCATCAGGTCTGAACTCAGGCCTTCAGACCGTGTTTGGTGACGTAGATGTTGTGGAACACAAGGACTGCGCCGAGCACCACCAACCATTGCAGGGTGCTCACCAGCGGTATCGCGTCGATCGGCAGGGTGTAGGCGAGCAGCACCCGCACCAGGGCGTCCAGCGTGAAGGCGGCGCCCCACACCGCGGTCAATACCCGCAGGTTGCTGCGGAATCGGGAGTCGTTGTCCCAGCGGGCATCCCACTGGCGGTAGCCTTCCTCGCCGATCTTCGCCGTGACGATGGCGCGGGACGCGGTGCGCATGAACGGACGTTGGGTCAGCAGGCTGCCGAGCATCCACAGGCCGACCACCCCGAAGATCCAGCTGTCGCGCACCAGCAGCGTGCGGGGATCGCCGGTCACCAGGGTCATCAGCGTGCCGACCACGATCATCGAGAGGGTGAACAGCGCGAACGCTTCGATGCGGCGTTCGCGAATCGCATGGTAGGCAACAATTCCCGCGATGAGCAGCGCGGGCGCGATCAGCGCCAGCCATGGGTTCACCCCGGCCGCGCGTAGGGCGTAGTAGCCGCCGAGTGGGAGCACCAACTCGACGATCAGCTGGCGCAGCAGGTGCCGGCGGACGGCGGCACGTTTCTGTTCCGGTGTGGGTTCGGCGGTGAGTACCTGTGGTGCATTCATCTCGGCTCCGGTGTTGATCACGATTGCTTACGGGTGGCGCGTTCGAAGAGGTCGGCCAGTTCACGGGCGCAACCGGCGGCGTCGAAGTCGGCATCGTCCCCGGCGCGGGCGACGGCCGCGTCGCGAGCGGACCGAATGGCGAGCGCCATGATCGCGGGATCGAAGGACCGAAATTCCCCGGCCCGCTGCCCTTCTCGGAGCCACGCCTCCTGGCTGCGGGCGATTTCATCGACCGTCTCGATCAGACCCAACGTCTGCGGGTCGCCCGGCCGGGCATTGGCGACGATGCTGGCGAGCGCCCGCTGATGGGTGGGGTACTCGTCGAGCAGGGCAAGGTTGGCGGCGAAGTACGCGCGCAGCGCGGCCAGGTAACCGGCCTCGCGCTCGAGCTTGGACACCACGAATTCGGTGTTCACCCGCACGATTTCGTCGGCGACCTCGCGAATCAGGTCGTTCTTGCCGCGAAAGTGGTACGAGATCATGCCGGTGCTGCTCAGCCCCGCCTGCTGCGCGATCTTCGCGAACGAGGTGTTCGGCAAGCCGTGCTCGGCGATGACGTCGATCGCGGCCGCCACGATCTGCGCACGCCGCGCCGCCTCGGTGAACGTACGGCCCGATTGCTTATCCGAGCCACTATTTGCTTGCATGAGCAAAACTGTAGCTCGTCTTGCTTACGCGAGCAAGGATTAATTCAGGTGAGCAACATCGGATTCAGTACGTGCGCGAGTGCCGGTCGATCATGTCCGAATCGCGGACCGAGCCTGCGCCGCCCTGGCAGGCTCAACGACCACGTTGTCGGGCTCGGCGATCACGACAGTGTTGCCGCCCAATTGTTTTGCCTGATACATGGCCGAATCCGCGCGGCGGAACAACTGACTCGGCATGGTGTCCCGCTCACCGGTCCCCACAGATTCACACACCGCGGCCCCGACGCTGACGGTGATCGCGATCGGCAGATCGGACATCGTCTCGACCGCGCGCCGCGCCCGCTCGGCCACGGCACCGACGACCTCGTCACCCAGGAAGCCCACGATCGCGAATTCCTCACCGCCCGTACGCGCGACGACAGCACCGGGCAGCGCGGCGGACCGCAGGCATTCGGCCGTACGCACCAGCACCTCGTCGCCGAAAGGGTGACCGAAGGTGTCATTGACGGATTTGAACCGATCCAGATCGAGCGCCACGACATACACGTCACCACGACCGCAGGATCCGACGAATCGCGCGAGGTACGAGTCGAGGCCGCGCCGATTCAGCAGCGTGGTCAGCGGATCCGACAGCGCATCCAGCCGCAGTAGCCAGTGACAGAACTGGACGATGGGAAGCACAACCGCGATCACCACGAAATTGCACACCACCACCCCGGCGCCGAGGGCGAAATCTCCGGTCCCACGCCCGGCATGCGGAAAGCCGATGACCATCATGCTCGCCAACACCACGTTCGCCAGCAGTGACCAGCCGATGTGCACGGCCAAGACCCGCGGACCGTGGAAGATCGTCACATATCCCCCGGTCGTCACCAGCAGAACGACGCCCTGCAGACCGAAGAGCCGGTCCCGGACCAGCACGTTGTTGGCGGCGATCGCGACATCGATCGCCGCGACCCAGGCGAGCGACTCCAGCTCCCCCGGCCACGGTAACGTCCACCAACGCAACGCCCACACCCCGGCGAGTACGGCCGCGGCAGCCGCCTGCAACTGTCCCACCGGCCCGGTCTGCCCCACCTGTGACACCACGGCCAGCACCGTGATCACGACCATCCCGATGCCCCCGCAGCCGACCATGAACTTCAGCGGGCGCAGCGCCGAATGGGATTCGAGCGTCTGAAGCAACCAGCGGTAATCCACCCGGTCGTTCCACCATGCTCGAACCATGGGTTGGATAACGGCCATCGAGTTACCGCCTTATGTCGGCAAACGGTCACCTATCGTCATAGATGCTGATGACAGTAAGCGACACAGCCCACTGGACGCACTAGTTACTTCGAGGCAACAAGCCGTCGCAGAGCTGTTACCGGTCACAGTCGGCCACTACGGGTGCGCCTTACGACGGCACGAGGCCGTCTACGGCCGGCGCGGCCGTCCCCGCCGGCCGCTCGAGCTGTCGGCCGCCAACCCCACTCAAGTGGTTCAGTTCGCTGCGTCCATGGGCCGCCAGGATCTTGGCTCGTTTACTGGGCTGGATATTGGCCTTGGTGATATCGCCGTCGTAGTGCGCGAGCACCCGCGGGTCCATCACGCGCCGCCACAGTGGCGGAATCGCCGCGCACACGACCATGGCGATGTATCCGGCCGGCAGCCGTGGCGCCTCGTCGGAATTGCGCAGCGTCTGATACCGACGTCCGGTATTGATGTGGTGATCGCTGTGCCGCTGCACATTGAAGATGAAGAGGTTGGTGACCAGCCAGTCGCAGTCCCAGCTGTCCTTGGGCGAGAAGCGAGCCCACGAACCGTTGGGTTTGCGCTCACGTAGCAGTCCGTAGTGCTCGATGTAGCCGATCGTCTTGAGCAACCCCATGCCGAGCGCTGCCTGTATCAACAAGTACGGCAAAATGCGCCAGCCGAATACGGCGAGCAGTCCGCCGAACAAGACTACGGTAATCGACCATCCCTGCAGGATTTGGTTGTGAATACTCCACCACCCCTGGCCTTTTCGGCGTAACCGCACCCCTTCCAGCTCGATCGCGGCACGGAAAGCGGTGACCAGATAGCGTGGCAGGAATTCCCAGAGCGACTCACCGAACCGCGCACTCGAATGATCGCCGGGCGTGGCCACCCATACGTGATGTCCGCGATTGTGTTCGACGGTGAAGTGACCGTAACCCGACTGTGCCAAGGCGATTTTCGACAGCCACCGCTCCAGTTTCTCGACCCGATGCCCCAACTCGTGGGCGGCGTTGATACCGATAAAGCTCACGAAGCCTACCGTCACCGCCAGGCCCAGTTTGTCCACCACACTCAACTCGTGACCGGACCACATGGCGCACGCGACAACCAGGCCGATCAGCTGGACCGGCAGGAACAGGAACGTGCACCACCGGTAATACCGGTCGTGCGACAGCACCTCATAATCCTCGTCGCGCAGATTATTGCCGTCCTCCCCCACCATCCAATCCAACACCGGGATAACGACGAACACGATGATCGGACCGCTCCACCAGAAGAGCGGAGAACCCGTGCGCAATACCAACTGAGAGGGCAGCAGCGCGGTCGCCGGTGCGATGAAACCTAAAATCCATAGGTGACGCTTGGGATCAGGTGACACCAAGCGTTTGCCCATTATTCGCATGTCTGCCCTTGGATGCGACTCGAAGCTACATTTCGGATGCGCGAAGCATAGGACGAGACCGCAGGTGGTGCCGTCCAAGACCTTTCAGTTAAGACCCACCTAAAAACCATCACGGGAATTCTGCGCTCGGTACTCACCGTGGCTTAAATCGATTGTCACCAGCAGCACGCTGAGGACTCATCAACCTTGCGGCCCCGCTGTGTGACGCCTGAGGTTTGCTGAGCGATGCGGGGAGGAAACCTTGACAACCACCCTGCGGTGGCATGCAATATATTGCATGCCGGTCCCGCACAACGAAGGTCTCGTCGCCCGATCACTGCTTCGGGAGAACGCCTATCGCGCGATTCGGGACGCCATCGTCGACGGCACCCTCGCGCCCGGCGAACGCCTCAACGACAGTGACCTGGTGAAATGGCTCGGCGTCAGCCGCACACCGGTGCGCGAGGCGCTGATGCGACTGGAGCAGGCGGGTTTGGTGCAGACCAAACCCGGCCGCTACACCATCGTCAGCCCGCTGGACGTCCGCGCGGTCCGCGCCGCTCAATCGGTCACCACCGCCATGCACGAGCTCGCCGTCCGCCAGGCCCTCCCCAACCTGTCCGCCGGCGAATTGGCGGCCATGCGCGAGGCGAACACCCGATTCGCGGAAGCCTTGCGCCGCAACGATGTCGACGCCGCGATCACCGCCGACGACGACTTCCACGGCGTCCCGGTCACCGCCAGCGCCAACGACGCCCTCCGCAGCGTCCTCGAACAGTTCACCCCGGTGCTGCGCCGCGTGGAACGCTTGCGGTTCTCCTCGCTGAGTGGCCGCAGCTCGGTGGCTCAGCACGACCGCATCATCGCGCTGTGCGAAGCCCGCGACGTCGAAGGCGCGGTGGCAGGCACAAGGGCGAACTGGCAGACGCTGCTGCCGCTGCTCGAAAACCTCACTCCCGGAACGTAATAACGCCGCTACCCCAAGGAATCACCATGCCACTCGACACCTTCGAGCGTTATCCCCTGCTGTTCGGGCCGAGCCCGATCCACCCACTGGACCGGCTCAGCGACCACCTCGGCGGCGCTCGCATCTGGGCCAAGCGCGAAGACTGCAACAGCGGTCTGGCCTTCGGCGGCAACAAGACTCGAAAGCTGGAGTATCTGGTACACGACGCGCTGAGCAAGGGCGCGGACACCCTGGTCAGCATCGGCGGCGTGCAGTCCAACCACACTCGGCAGGTGGCCGCGGTCGCCGCCAAGGCGGGCTTGAAAGCCGTTCTCGTCCAAGAGAGCTGGGTCGACTGGCCGGATCCAGGCAACGACAAGGTCGGCAACATCCTGCTGTCCCGCATCATGGGCGCCGACGTGCGACTGGTCCAGGCCGGTTTCGGCATCGGCTTCAAGGACAGCTGGCATCAGGCCCTCGACGATGTCCACGCCGCGGGCGGCACCCCGTACCCGATCCCGGCCGGCGCCTCCGACCACCCGCTCGGCGGCCTCGGCTTCGCCAACTGGGCTTACGAGGTGCAGCGACAAGAGCGCGAGCTGGGCGTCTTCTTCGACACCATCGTGGTCTGCAGCGTCACCGGCAGCACCCAGGCGGGCATGATCGCGGGCTTCGCCGGGCAGGATCGCCCGCGCCGGGTGCTCGGCATCGACGCCTCGGCAAAGATCGCCGAAACCCACGCGCAGATAGCGAAAATCGCCCGCGGCACAGCCGAACTCATCGGCCTCGGGCGCGACCTGCGCGACGACGAGATCACTGTCCTCGACGGCTGGGCCGGTGACCGCTACGGCATCCCCGTCCAATCCACCATCGACGCCATCCGGCTCACCGGCAGCCTCGAAGGCATGATCATCGACCCCGTCTACGAGGGCAAGTCCATGGCCGGTCTGCTCGACCTCGTGCAAAACGGTGAAATCCCAAAGGATTCCACCGTTCTGTACGCGCACCTCGGCGGCCAGCCCGCCCTCAACGCCTACAGCGGCGTCTTCTCCTGATCGAACTCAGCGCACGGTCGGTGGCGCGGGCACCGGGCACGCGTCCACCGCCTCCGCCACCACCTGAGCGGAATCCGGCACCGGCGGACGAACGCCCTCGGCGTAGTCAGCCCCGACCACCGGTGGCGCGAGTTCTAGCGCCTCGTTCTCGTCAGCGGTGAAAGCTCTTGCCCGGCTGAGGAATCGCCATCCCTCGGGCGCTTCCAGACTGAAACCACCGCCTCGGCCGGGGACAACATCAAGGACGAGTTGCGTGTGTTTCCAGGCCTGGAACTGCGATCCGGAGATCCACACCGGCACGGCGTCGAGGTCGGCGGACGGCAGACTCGCCGGCGCCTCCCCCACCGCGAGACGCAGATCGAGGATGCCGAGCAGGATGTCACGATCGCCGACGATGAACTCTCCCAACGGATAACACATCGGCGACGACCCGTCGCAGCATCCGCCGGACTGGTGCATCATCAGCGCACCGTGCACGTCGCGGAGGCGGCGCAACAGCGCCGCCGCCCCCACGGTCGCGACCAAACGGGGCGGGGCGACACTCACCGTGACGCCCGTTCCCGCTGCGCCATGTTGCCCGGCATCAGAAGAATCCCATGGCCTTCGGCGCGTAGCTCACCAGCAGGTTCTTCGTCTGCTGATAGTGATCCAGCATCATCTTGTGGTTCTCCCTGCCGATACCGGACTGCTTGTACCCGCCGAACGCCGCGTGCGCCGGGTACTGGTGGTAGGTGTTGGTCCACACCCGCCCGGCTTGGATGTCGCGGCCCGCGCGATACGCCGTGCCGCCATCGCGCGACCACACGCCCGCGCCGAGGCCGTACAGGGTGTCGTTGGCGATCGAGATGGCGTCGTCGTAATCGGTGAACGAGGTCACCGAGACCACCGGCCCGAAGATCTCCTCCTGGAAGATCCGCATCGCGTTGCGGCCGGTGAAGATGGTCGGCTGCACGTAGTAGCCGCCGTTCAGGTCGCCGCCGAGCATCGCGCGCTCGCCACCGGTCACCAGCTGGGCGCCCTCGCCCTTGCCGATCTCGATGTAGGACAACACCTTTTCCAGCTGATCGTTGGACGCCTGCGCGCCGATCATCGTCTCCGAATCGAGCGGATCACCTTGGCGCACCGCCTTGGTCCGCAAGGCGGCCAGGTCGAGGAAGCGGTCGAAGATGTCGGCCTGGATCAGCGAGCGCGACGGGCAGGTGCACACCTCGCCCTGGTTGAGCGCGAACATGGTGAAGCCTTCCAGGGCCTTGTCCAGGAAGTCGTCGTCGGCGCTCATTACATCGGAGAAGAAGATGTTCGGGCTCTTGCCACCCAATTCGAGGGTCACCGGGATCAGGTTCTGCGACGCGTACTGCATGATCAGCCGACCGGTGGTGGTCTCACCGGTGAACGCGATCTTCGCGATCCGGTTGCTCGACGCGAGCGGCTTGCCCGCCTCGACACCGAAACCGTTGACGATGTTGACCACGCCGGGCGGCAGCAGATCGCCGATGATGCTCCACAGGAACAGGATCGAGGCGGGTGTCTGCTCGGCGGGCTTCAGTATCACCGCGTTGCCCGCAGCCAGCGCGGGCGCCAGCTTCCAGGTCGCCATCAGAATCGGGAAGTTCCACGGAATGATCTGCCCGACCACGCCGAGCGGCTCATGGAAGTGGTAGGCCACGGTGTCGCTGTCGATCTCCGACAGCGAACCCTCTTGTGCGCGAATGGCTGCGGCGAAGTAGCGGAAGTGGTCGACGGCGAGCGGAATGTCGGCGGCCAGCGCCTCCCGGATCGGCTTGCCGTTGTCCCACACCTCGGCGACGGCGATCGCCTCGAGGTTCTCCTCGATCCGATCAGCGATCTTGTTCAGGATCACCGCGCGCTCGGCGGGCGAGGTCTTGCCCCAGGCCGGTGCCGCGGCGTGCGCGGCGTCGAGCGCGAGCTCGATGTCCTCTGCGGTGGAACGCGCTATCTCGCAGAATGTTTCACCGGTGATCGGGGTCGGGTTCTCGAAGTACTGGCCCTTGACCGGCGCAACCCACTGGCCGCCGATCCAGTTGTCGTAGCGTGGCTGGAAGCTCGTCGGGGACTCCGGCGAACCAGGACGTGCGTATACGGTCATCGAATCTCCTAGCGTTCACGGCGGTACTCACTGTGACCTACGACACTAGGACGTCAACGTTGCATCAACGTTGGGAATGGTTCGACCGGTCGCCGAGTTCCTGATCCAGCATGCCGATCTGTGCCGCCACTTGGGCATACAGCGACGAATCCCGGTCGAGCGAGGCCAGATAGGCCGACCACGCGCCGCGGTCCTCGCGTCCATCGACCGACGAGATCCACCAGCCGAGGATCGCCGGGTCCCTGGAGGTGAGGACGGCCGCGCGCATCCGTGCCCGCAGCGATTCGCGGACCCGGCCGACGCCGGGTGCCCGTGAGGCAGGCAGCAATTGGCCGCGGTAACGCGCCACTGCCGCGCCGATGTCGCCGCGGCGCAGGCTGCGCCGCAACTCGCCGACATCCGAATCGAGTTCCGTCAGTAGCCGATAGGGTCGCGAACCCAATGCGGTGCCGCCGAGAATCCTGCGCAGGCGCGAGATTTCGGCGCGCACGGTGACGGCGTCGAGGTCTCGTTCGTCCAGCAGTACCGCGATGTGCTCGGTCGCGAGTCCTTCCGGATGTTCCATCAGCAGCAGCAAGATCTCCGAGTGCCTGCGCGACAAGGCGATTCGCTCGTTGCCGAACAGGAGCGCGGGTTGTGATCCCAGCAGCTCCACCCGCGGTGCCGTACGCACGGACACCGGATGCGCCCGAAGTTCGGACTCCGCGACGGCGACCGTCGCCCTGATCAGCGAAAGCACTTCCGGCACAGCAACCCGAGGACCGCCGGTGATATCGATCGCGCCGATGATCCGGCCGGTCGCCGGATCATGCACCGGCCCCGCCGCACAGCTCCACGGATGAACCAGTCTGCTGTAATGCTCGGCGCCGAAGATCTGCACGCAATGATCAAGTGCCAGTGCCGTTCCGGGGGCATTGGTGCCGACCGCGGCTTCGCTCCAGTCCGCGCCGTCGACGAAGTTCATGCCCGCCGCCCGGTCCTTGGCCGCCGAATCGCCCTCCACCCACAGCAATCGGCCGTGCGCGTCGCTCATCGCGATCAACAGCCCGGTGTCCCTGGCATCTTCGACGAGCAGGGTCTGCACGACCGGGCGAACCGACGCCATCGGATGCGCGCGCCGATGCCGCTCCAATTCGATTCCGGTCAGCGACGTCCGCCCGATCTGCCGATCGGGATCGATGCCGTTGCCGCGACTGCGCACCCAGGACGCCTCGACCACCCGCCGCACCGACGCCGGCGCCGCACCCCGCTCGACAAACGATTCATGCGCGGCCGACACATCCGTGCCCACCTGCTCGGCATCCTCGTCCGGGCGCAGCGCTGCCCACGGGTTCACCCGAATATCCGCACCGCCGGCCACGCCTTCCATCCTCCTCGGCAATTCCGCCCCGATCAACGCACCGACCGGGTCCGACCCCGACGCTACCGACCGCGCAGGCAGTATCGGTCCGTTCGACCGAACGCCGTTGCTGCAGCGCACCGAACTGCGACTCAGAGGTAGGGGGTGATCTGTTCGGCGGCCTCTACGGGGTGGCCCGCTTGGATCGGGGCGCCGACGGGGTGGAACTTCCAGATGTCGGCCTCGCGCTGCACCTTCGCGACCACCATGCCGGTGTGCCTGCCGCCCACGCGGAGATTGCCGCCGGTCAGTTCGACGTTGGTGGTGCCGTCGACCAGGCGCCAGAAGGCGTTTCGCACTCGTTCGAAGGTGTGTCCCGCGTAGGAGGTCACGACGAAGACGACGGTCGAGGCCTCGGGTGACAGCAGGGTGAGATCGACGTCGATCATCTCGTTGTCGCCGTTGCCCGAGCCGGTGAGATTGTCGCCTTGATGACGGATCGAGCCATCCTTGGAGGACAATTGCCCATAAAAAGCAGCATCCATGAGTTCGCAGCCGGAAAAGACCAATGCCGATGCGTCGAGGTCGATATCGACTTCGCGTAGTCCGAATCGCCCCGGTTCACGAACCGGGTCCCAGCCCAATGCCATTTTCACATGCGACAATTCGGCGCCGCCCGGTTTACGCAGCGCCATTTCCTTGTTTGCGCCGAGCATGCCTGCGTCATGCGGGGCGGGCTGACGCACCGGCGGTTTCGGGGTGCGCCCCACCGCGACGCCGTGTGCGGTAACCAGGGTTGCGAAACCGCTGTGGTAGCCGTGTCCGAGGGGACGGAGCAGCCAGTCGGGGCCCGACCGATCGAAGTCCATGGCGACGACCGTCGATTCGGGTCCGAGGTCAGCAACGACGTACTCGCACAGTCGGTTCCCCGCGGCGTCATCGATCCGCAGCTCAGGGGCCGGGTATTCGCTCAGGTTGTCCTGCTGGTCATCGAGCGCGACGACGACTCGGACATGTTCGATGTCGGCGGGAATCGCGCGCAGGTCGATCGCCAACGCGCTGGGCCGACCTTCCTCGCCCGGCAGCAGTCGAACACCTTGCCCGAGCGGCTGGTTGTAGAAGACCAGATCCGCGTCCGCACGCACCATGCCGTCGGTGGTGAGCAACAGTGCGGACAGATCGACGGCCGCGCTGTGCCGGACCGAAACAACGATGTGCTCGGCTTCGAGCACATTTACCTGCCCCCGAGCCAGTTGCACGGTCATTCATCACACACTACAAAAACAATCGCCGAATACCTGGAACGGCACGCGTCTATTACTGCGGTTGAGTAACATATTCGGCGGGCCGGCGATGAATTAACGATGATTACCGGCCGACACCGACCGGATGCCGAAAACGATAGCTTTCAGCGGCGCCCGGTCGCGCCGGCACCCGTCGATCAGCGCGGCGAGCGCACCTGCTCGGGATGCTCGGCGACGTGCTTCTTGGCCGCCGGATAGTTGGCTTTGCCGCTCGGTTGCCGCATCACCTCGTCGACGATCCAATAGCGACGCGGCACTTTGTAACCCGCGATCTTCGTGCGCACGTGCGCGTCCAACTCTGCCAGATCGAGCCGAATTCCCTTGCGCGGTGCGACGACTGCCGCCACGGACGCACCGAAACGCTCGTCCGCGACGCCGACCACCAGCGCGTCGAACACCTCGGGTGACGACTTCAGCGCACCCTCGACCTCCTCCGGATAGACCTTCTCCCCACCGGTATTGATGCATTCCGAGCCGCGTCCGAGCAGGGTGACGGTGCCGTCCTCCTCGTAACGGGCGTAGTCGCCGGGCACGACGTATCGGGTGCCATCGATCTCGACGAAGATCGTCTCGGTCTTCGCCGGGTCCTTGTAGTAGCCGATCGGCACGTGCCCCCGGCGCGCGATCCGGCCGACCACGCCCGGCTTCGGCTCGATCAGTGCGCCGTCCTCATCGATCAGCGCGGCCTGGGCGTTGAACTTCACCCGGGGCCCCTGCGTGTGGTCGGAGTCCTTGGTGACCACCCCGAGTCCGGTACCTCCGCTCTCCGAGGAGCCGATCACGTCGGTGATGAACAGGTTCGGGAACAGCTCGAGGTACTGCTGCTTGAGCGAATGCGAGAACAGCGCCGCGTTGCTGCTCAACGCCCACAGCGCCGACACGTCGTACGGGCGCTCGCGGTAGGCGTCGAACAACGGCCGGGCCATCGCGTCGCCGGCCACGGCGAGCACATTGACCTTGTGCCGCTCGACGGCCCGCCACACCTCGTGCGCGTCGAACTGCGGCACGAAAACCACTGTGCCGCCGGAGTTCAGCGCGATGAACGACGCCCACTGTGCCGCGCCGTGGATCAGCGGCGGCAGCGGCGCCATGACGATGCCGGTGGGTCCGGACTTCGCGCCGTCGGCCAGTTCCCACTCGTCGGCGACGTACTCGCCGGTGACGTGGTTGATGCCGCCGCCGAGGGTGCGCCACACATCCTCGTGCCGCCACATCACACCCTTCGGGAAGCCGGTGGTGCCGCCGGTGTACAGCAGGTAGAGGTCGTCGGAGCTGCGTTCCGGGAAGTCGCGCACCGTCGCCTCGTTCGCCAGCGCCGCCTCGTATTCGGTACCGCCGTAACGGCGGAAGTCCCGGTCGGTGCCGTCCTCGATGACGATGACGTCGGTGAGCAACGGAGTGTGCGGCAGCACCTCGGCAACCACGTCGGCGTAGGCGCGTTCGTGGATCAGCGCCTTCAGATCCGCGTTGTCGGCGATGTAGCGCACCTCGTCGGCGACGTAGCGGTAGTTCACGCAGACCACCGCCGCGCGTAGCTTGTAGGCCGCGAACATCGCCTCCAGCGCCTGGATGGAGTTCCGCGAGTACACCCCGACATGATCACCCTTGCCGATGCCACGCGAGGCGAGGTGATGCGCGAGTTGGTTCGCGCGTTCGTCCAGCTCGCGATAGGTGACCCGACGGTCCTCGCAGATGACGGCGATGCGGTCGGGCACCGCGTCCACCGCGTGCTCGAGAAGGTCTGCGACGTTGAAAGCCATGACCGTCAAACTAGAACTTGTTCCAGTTCTACACAACGAAACCGGCACGGGCAGGCCGATGTCGGCAGCTTCCTGTCACGATTCGCCCGAACGCCACACCGCGAAGATCGACATAAGCTGGTGCCATGTCGATTCAGAACCAAGCCGAACGAATCTTCGCGGGCCTCAACGCATCTCTCTATCGGGTCAGCGGCGGGAAACTCGGCGGCAAGATGGGGCAGGCACCGATCCTGTTGCTCAACACCGTCGGTCGCAAGTCGGGCCAGCGGCGCACCTCGCCGCTGCTGTATCGGCAGGACGGCGACCGCTACCTGATCGCCGGGTCGCATCGCGGTGCCGAAAAGCACCCCGCGTGGGTGCTGAACCTGCGCGCGAATCCCGACGCGGAAGTCGAGATCGGCAAGAAGACCATCCCGGTCACCGCCACCGAGCTCCCGGCCACCGAACGCGACGCCGCCTGGGCCGAGTTGGACGCCATGTACGCCGGCTACGCGAATTACCGCGGCAAGACCGACCGAACCATTCCCATTTTCGCCCTCACCACCCGCTGAGCCGTCACACCCTGGTCAGCATGGCCTCGCCGACCCGAGGCGATGATGTCGTGCCTGCGAGAATGCCCAGCTCGGCCGCGCGGACGCCGAGCTGGAAACGCGTCGCGACCCCGAGGCGTGTCATCACCTCCGCGACGTATCTGCGGTAGGTCCGCAGCGAGACCGAAAGTCTGCGTGCCGCAGCCTCATCCTTCAATCCCGCACTCATGGCAGTGACGACCGCGACCGTCAACGCATCGAATGCGCGGTCGCCTCGGGTGGCCGGTGGCAATTCAGATGGCATGTCCCCTCCATGACGTCGCACTTTTCTCAATCAAGGAGGTACACCGACAACGTCGATCATGGACAGGCGAATCCCGGTCACCAGACGCCGACGAGCCCCGATGCGACAGTTGCCCAACCATGACACACACCTGGCGTGCGTCACGATAGTGTCATACGGTGGGGTGAAGGCCGCACCCTACTGAGGGGGACTCCGCATGACCGTCGAGCACAACACCCGCGCACTCGAACACGACATCGTCACCGACTTCAGCTCACGTCTGAGCTATGGCGGCTATCTCGACCTGGACACGCTGCTCAGCGCGCAGCATCCGGTGAGCAGGCCACAGCATCACGACGAGCTGCTGTTCATCATCCAGCACCAGACCACCGAGCTCTGGCTCAAACTGGTGCTGCACGAAACCCGGGCGGCGCGGGCGGCGTTCGAGGCCGACGACATCGGCGTCGCGCTCAAATGCATTGCGCGCGTGAAACATATCCAGAAGACACTCACTGAGCAGTGGTCGGTGCTCGCGACCCTGACGCCTACCGAGTACGCCCAGTTCCGCGAGGTGCTCGGCAACTCGTCGGGTTTCCAGTCGTATCAGTACCGCGCCGTGGAATTCGTGCTCGGCAACAAGAACGCCTCGATGCTGCGGGTCTTCGAAGCGGATCCCTTCGCACACAAGGAGTTGCACACGCTGCTGCACGAACCGAGCCTGTATGACGCGTTCTGGCAGCACGCCGCACGGATCGGCCTGGACGTGCCGCGCTCGACGCTCGATCGGGACGTGACGAAGGCCTATGTCCTCGACCCCGACCTGCTTCCCCTGGTGAAGTCCATTTACGAAGCGCCGGAAGAGCATTGGTCGATCTACGAGACGTTCGAAGAGCTGGTCGACCTGGAGGAGAACTTCCAGCTGTGGCGGTTCCGGCACCTGCGCACCGTGCTGCGCACCATCGGCATGAAGCGCGGGACCGGTGGATCCAGCGGGGTCGGCTTCCTGCAGCGCGCGCTCGACCTCACCTTCTTCCCTGAACTGTTCGCTGTACGCACCGAGATCGGACGCTGATCACATGACCGCCGCACCGCTCGACTTCGCCACGCGCGCAAAGGCTCTCGACGAATCCGACCCGTTGCGCGACTACCCGAGTCGCTTCCTCGGCAGCGAGGACCCCGAGATCGTCGCCTACCTCGACGGCAACTCACTCGGCCGCCCCACCCGGGCGACGGCCGAGCGTCTCGCCGCCTTCATCACCGACGCGTGGGGCGGCCGACTGATCCGCGGCTGGGACGAGCAGTGGTTCGACCTGCCGCTGACGATCGGCGAGCGGATCGGTGCGTCGATACTCGGCGCCGCGGCCGGCCAGACCACGATCGGCGACTCGACCACCGTGCTGCTGTACAAGATCGCCCGCGGCGCCCTCGCGCTGCGGCCGGGGCGCACCGAGATCGTGCTGGACCGGGACAACTTCCCCACCGACCGCTACCTGCTGGAGGCGATCGCCACCGAGCTCGGGCTGACGCTGCGGTGGATCGAGCCGGAGTTCACCGGTGGCGTCACCGCGCAGGAGGTGGCCGAGGCGGTCTCCGGACGCACCGCCCTGGTGGTGCTCAGCCATGTCGCCTACCGGTCCGGGTACCTGCTCGACGCGCCCGCCATCTCCGCCGTCACCCACGAAGCCGGTGCGTTGCTGCTGCTCGACCTGTGCCATTCCGCGGGCGCGGTGCAGATCGAACTCGATTCCTGGGCAGTCGATTTCGCGGTCGGTTGCACCTACAAGTACCTGAACGGCGGTCCCGGCGCGCCCGCGTTCGGCTACGTGCGCGCCGAGCACCTCGCCGAGTTCACCCAGCCGATCTGGGGCTGGATGGGGCGCGAGAGCCCGTTCGAGATGGCACAGGGATATCTTCCGGCGCAAGGGATCCGGCGGGTCATCAGCGGAACGCCCGCGATCATCGGCATGCTGCCAGTCCAGGACACCCTCGATCTGATCGAGGAGGTCGGCATGGCGGCCGTGCGCGCGAAGTCGGTCGCGCTCACCGAGTTCGCGCTCGAACTCGTGCGAACCTGGCTGCTACCGCTCGACGTTGCGGTATCGTCGCCCATCGACCCGGCCCGCCGTGGTGGCCATGTGACGATCGACCACCCCCAGTTCAAGGAGATCACCGCGCGACTCTGGCAACGCGGCGTCATCCCCGATTTCCGTCCGCCGCAAGGCATCCGGATCGGCCTGAGCCCACTCAGTACCACCTACGCCGAGGTGCTCGCCGGGGTGGCGGCGATCCGCGATGAACTCACCCCGCGCTGACCTCGCGGGGGCCGTCCTCGACGATATCGATTCGCGGCCGGGCAGCGCGACCTCGCTCGCCCGGACCGTGCTCGGCGCCTACGTCCGCGACCTGGGTGGTTGGATCGCCATCGCCGACTTCAGCGGATTGCTGGCCGGGCTGGGGGTGCCGGAGCAGAGCACCAGGACGGCGGTCACGCGGCTGAAGAGCAAGGGGGTGCTTGCTGCCGAATCCCGTGGTGGGCGTAGCGGATATCGCATCACCGACGCCGCGGAGGCGATGTACTCGCGCGGTGATCCGCGCATCTTCGGCTTCCGGCAGATGGGCGACGGCGAGGCCTGGCATCTGATTTCGTTCGGTATTCCCGAGTCCCAGCGCGCCGCACGACATCAGCTGCGCCGTCGGTTGTCCTCGATCGGCTGCGGCACCGTTTCCGCTGGCTTGTGGATCTGCCCGGAATACCTGGCGGCGGAGGCGTCCGCGATCGTCTCGGCACTGGCGCTCGACGAGTACGTGACATCGTTTCGCGCAACGGAACTCCAGGTCCCCGATACGCTGCGCGCCGCGGCGGCGCAATGGTGGGATCTGGCTGCACTCGCCGATCGGCACCGTGCGTTCCTCGAACACCACCGCGACATCCTCGCCCTCGAAAGCCGCACCGGTCGGCAGGCCTTCGATCGTTTCGTGCCGCTGCTCGACGAGTGGCGCATCATCCCCTATCTTGATCCCGGTCTCCCCGAGGAGATGCTGCCCGCCGACTGGCCCGGACTGGACAGTGTGCGGCTGTTCGCCGATGCGCAACAGCGCTGCCTGGAACCGAGCCGCCGATGGGTGCGGTCGAGCGTCGGAGACGCATCGATAAACGTAGGACTATAATCCTCCGAATTCGAAACCTCTTGGCACCCAATGCCGTAAAGTCTGGCTCCGCGCCGAGCGACCGGGCTGAGCACGTGCGTGTATAGGTGTCTTCTCAACGGTGGTGAACCCAACGGCGGCGTTATACCATCAGGCCCCTTTGTCACTTCGGATGGCGGGACCAGAGCTTGACCAGTGGTATTCAGCGGACCCCCTCGTCCGCTCGTCGTGCGCGTTCCCGCCGAACGTCGGCGTCGCACTCGCCAACGCTCGCCGCGCTGCTCGCCGCGGCGGTGGAGCGCAACCCCGACGGGGTTGCCGCGGTCTGCGGCGACAGCTCGATCACCTACCGCCAACTCGATGCGCGCTCATCACAATTGGCTCGAACCTTGCTGGCGATGGGGGCCGGTCCGGAGACCATGATCGTGGTGGCATTGCCGCGCTCGATCGACTCCGTACTCGCGGTGTGGGCCGTCGTGAAGACGGGTGCCGCGTTCGTGCCGATCGATCCGGGCCTGCCGCGCAGGCGCATCCAGTTCCAGGTCTCCGATTGCGCCGCCGAAATCGGGCTGACCACCAGCGAATACGCGACCGCGCTGCCCGCAGGCGTGCGCTGGCTGGCAATCGATGATCCCGAGTTCGTCGCGCTCACTGCAACGGAGTCGGCCAACCCCATCTCCTATCTGGATCGTCCTGCGCTGCTTCGTATTTCGAATACGGCCTACCTGATCTACACCTCCGGCTCGACCGGTCGTCCGAAGGGTGTCGCGGTAACCCACGCCGGTCTCGCCGCGTTCTGTGCTGAGCAGATCGCCAGATACACACTCACTCCGTCAGCGCGCACACTGCACTTCGCGTCACCGAGCTTCGACGCCTCGGTGCTCGAGCTGCTGCTCGCCGTCGGCTCGGCCGCCACCATGGTGATCGCGCCGCCGACGGTCTACGGCGGGGCCGAGTTGGCGAGTGTGATTGCGCGACACGAGATCAGCCATGCCTTCATGACGCCGTCGGCGCTGGCTTCGCTCGAGCCGACCGGGCTCGACCTGCTGCGGGTGGTGGTCGTCGGCGGCGAAACCTGTCCCGCTCCCCTGGTTCGCCGCTGGGCGGTGCCCGGTCGCCGATTCTTCAACGGTTACGGACCGACGGAGACCACCATCATGGTGGCGATCAGTGCGCCGCTGTCGCCGGATCTTCCGGTGACCATCGGGTCGGCGCTGTCCGGTATGAACTGCCGCGTGCTCGACAAGCGGCTGCGTCCGGTCGGCCTCGGCACCGCCGGTGAGCTGTATGTCTCCGGTCCCGGCCTGGCCCGCGGCTACCACGCGCGCGCCGGCCTGACGGCGCAGCGTTTCCTGGCCGACCCGCACGGTGCGCCCGGCACTCGGATGTATCGCACGGGCGACATCGTCCGCCGCGGCACCGAGGGCGACCTCGAATACTTGGGCCGCACCGACGATCAGGTCAAGGTCCGTGGCTTCCGGATCGAGCTCGGCGAGATCGAATCGGTGCTGGCGCGGCAATTGGGGGTCCGGGTAGCGGTCACCGTCGACCGCAAGACCCCGGCGGGAGAGACGGCGCTCGCCGCCTACGTCCAGGCCGAGCCGGGCTACCTACTCGACACCGATGAACTGGCGAACGCGATGGCGCGGCAACTGCCGCAGTACATGCTGCCCACCTCGATCACCATCGTCGATCGGATTCCGCTGACACCCACCGGAAAGGCGGATCGGGCGGCCTTACGCCTTCGCGCAGTCGATCAACTCGCCTGCCGGTCGCTGTCCGGCCCCGGCGAGGAGTTGATCGCCGAGGTGTTCGCTCGGGTCTTGGGTCAGCAACAGCTGGGCGCTGACTCCGATTTCTTTGCCTCGGGCGGTAATTCGCTGCTCGCCACCCAGGTCGCCGCCCGGCTGAGCGAGACGTGGCAGGCGCAGATTCCGACCCGGCTGCTGTTCGACCATCCGACCGTCGCGGCGTTGGCGAAGGCGATTCAGGCACAGCGGTTCGACAAGGGCCGACCGGCGCTACTGGCCCGGTCGCGGCCGGAGCGGGTGCCGTTGTCGCCCGCGCAACTTCGGTTCTGGCTGCGCAATCAGTTCGACCCGACGTCGTCGGTGGACAATATCGGCTTCGCCTTGAACATGTCCGGTGACCTCGATGTCGAGGTGCTGCGCGCGGCCTTCGCCGACACCGTTGCCCGTCACGAGATTCTGCGCACGATGTATCCCGCCGACGCCACCGGTCCGCGCCAGCAGGCGCTCGAAACAGCCAGTGTCGTTGCCGATTTCGCCGTCGAGGAGATGCTGACGGCGACCCCCGACGCGGTGGCCGAACGCATTCGCGCCATCCTGTGGCGTGGGTTCGACGTGTCGACCGAAGTGCCGCTGCGGGTTCGGCTGCTGCGGACGCCCGGCGAATACGTGCTGGTGTGCGCGGTGCACCATATCTGCGCCGACGGATCCTCGCTGGCGCCGCTGGCTCGCGATATCGCCGTCGCCTACACCGCGCGATCCGCGGGCACCGCCCCGATGTGGCGGCCACTGGATATCCAGTACGCCGACTACGCCCTGTGGCAGCAGGCTTTGCTCGGCTCCCGCGACGACCCGGATTCCATACTGTCCCAGCAGCTTTCCTACTGGACCACAGAATTGGCCGGGCTGCCGGACGAGCTCGACCTGCCGACCGATCGACCGCGACCGAGCACCGCGTCGTTGCGGGGCGCGGCGACCCAGCGGCCGGTGTCCGCCACACTGCACCGCGAATTGCTCGGCGTCGCCCGCGAGCACAAGGCGACGCTGTTCATGGTGATGCGAACGGCCCTGGCCGTCCTGCTTTCTCGGTTGTCCGGCAGCACCGACGTCGCCATCGGTGTGCCGATGACCAACCGCGCCGAGGCCGCCCTCGATGACCTCGTCGGCATGTTCGTCAACACGACGGTGTCACGGACCCGGATCGACCTCGGTGAGAGTTTCACCGCGCTGCTCGATCGGACCAGGGACCGGGATCTGGTGAACTTCGCCCATTCCGAGGTGCCGTTCGAGCACGTCGTCGACGCGGTCAACCCGGTGCGGTCGCCGGGACGGCATCCGCTGTATCAGGTCGGTTTCGCGTTCCAGAACTTCGGCAAGGCCAGCCTCGAGCTGCCCGGCCTGACGTTCTCCGGGCTCGATATCGACACGCGAACGGCGAAGACGGATCTGCATATCGCGGTGGTGGACGAGCACGGCGCCGACGGCACGCCCGGCCAGATCATCATCCGGTTCAGCTACGCCACCGACCTTTTCGATGAGCCGACGGTGCTGCGGTTCCTCGACGCCTATATCCGGGTGTTGCATCAGGTTGCCGCCGATCCGGTCGGCGCGGTCGGTGACATCGACATGGTGCCCCCGCAGGAACGGCGGCGGATCGAATCCTGGTCGACCGGTGGCGATCACGCGGTCGCGTCCGAAACCCTCGGTGCGGCACTGCAGCGCAATGCCGCGGCCACTCCGGATGCCACGGCCCTGATCTTCGGATCAGAGCGCCTGACCTACGCGCAGTTGCAGGACAGGTGTAACCGGTTGGCGCGGTGGCTGATCGGGCAGGGCGTCGGTCCGGAGACCGTTGTCGCGGTGGCGATGCGTCGGTCTATCGATCAGGTTGTCGCGCTGTGTGCGGTTGCCGAGTCGGGTGGCGCGTGGGTTCCCATCGATCCCGAGCATCCGGCCGAACGGATCGGCTACGTGCTGGATTCCGCAGCGCCACGGTGCGTGTTGACCACTACCGGAGACGCATTCACGGTTACCGCCGCGCATGCTGTCGACACCCTCGATCTGACACAGCTGGACCCCGCACCCGTGCGCGCGGACGAGCGGCGCGTGCCGCTGCGTGGCGACCATCCTGCTTACGTCATCTATACCTCGGGTTCGACCGGGCGCCCGAAAGGTGTTGTGGTCAGCCACGAAGCGATCGTCAACCAGCTCGACTGGATGCAGCAGCGGTACGACGTCGAGCCCGCCGACACCTATCTGCAGAAGACACCGGCAACCTTCGATGTGTCGCTGTGGGGATACTTCCTGCCGCTGCGTGCGGGTGCCCGGATGGTGCTCGCCGGACCGGACGAGCATCGCGATCCAGCGGCGCTGTGCGGGCTGATCGCCACGCACCGGGTCACGCTCACCGATTTCGTGCCCACCATGCTGACTACGTTCGCCGGTCATGCCACCGCCGCCGAAGTGGCCTCGCTGCGCGCCGTTTTCGTCATCGGCGAGGCGCTCGCGCCCGAGACAGCCCGGGCATTCGCCGCGATCAGCTCCGCCGAGGTGCACAACCTGTACGGCCCGACGGAGGCCGCGGTCAGCATCACCGAGCACCGCTTCGACCCGGCCGATCCGGCGCCCGCGGTGCCGATCGGTGTGCCGGAATGGAATTCGCGGGCCTTCGTGCTCGACGCCCGGCTGCGGCCGGTGCCGGTCGGCGCGGTCGGCGAACTGTATTTGGCCGGAATCCAACTCGCGCGCGGCTATCACGGCGCGCTCGGGCTGACCGCCGGACGCTTCGTCGCGAACCCGGCCGAGCGCGGTGCGCGGATGTATCGAACCGGGGATCTGGTGCGCTGGAACGCGCGCGGGACCCTGGAGTACCTCGGGCGCAGCGACTTCCAGGTGAAGGTGCGCGGGCATCGCATCGAACTCGGTGACATCGAAACCGCACTGCTCGCCGATCCCGCGGTCGGGCAGGCGGCGGTCGCGGTGAAACCGTCCGACACCGGTGACCGTCTCGTCGGTTACGTCGTCGCGGCTCCCGACGCCGAGGTAGACCCGAATACGCTGCGGCAGTCGATATCTCGCATGCTGCCTGCCTACATGGTGCCGTCTGCGGTGTTGTTCCTCGACGCGCTGCCGGTCAATACCAGCGGCAAACTCGACCGGGCGGCACTCCCCCAGCCGGTGTTCGCCTCGCGGAACGGCGTCGCCCCGTCGACAGTGCTCGAGATAGCCATCGCGGACGTGTTCGCCGAGGTTCTCGACGTGTCCCCGATCGGGGTGACCGACGACTTCTTCGAGCTCGGCGGCTCCTCGCTGATGGCTTTCACGCTGCATCAACGGCTTTCGGCACGGCTGGACCTCGACGTGCCGATGTCGGCGCTGCTCACCACGCCCACCGTGCGGGGCCTCGCCGCACATCTCACCGGCACCGCAGCGCAGACCCCGGCGGTATCCCCGGCGGAGGACGCCGTACTCGACCGCGACATCGATGGTCACGGTTGCCTGCCCGTGTACTGCGGACCACGAAAGGAGGTGCTGCTGACCGGCGCGACCGGCTTCCTCGGCGCTCACCTGCTGCGGGAGCTGTTGGAGCGCACCGACGCACAGATCAGGTGCCTGGTCCGGGCCGACACCACCGAGCAAGGCGCCGACCGGATTCGGCAAGCCCTGCACCGCTATCAACTGTGGAACGACGCTACCGCGGCTCGGATCGTCGCTGTCCCAGGCGATCTCGCCGCGCCTCGACTAGGACTCGCCGAGACCGACTACCACCACCTCGCCGACAGCATCGACGTCATCCTGCACAACGGCGCCCGGGTCAACCACATCGACCCGTATGCACGGCTGCGCACCGCCAACGTCGAAGGCACCCGGGAGGTTCTCCGGCTCGCGACCACCCGGCGGCTCAAGCCGGTGCACTTCGTCTCCACCCTCGGTACCACCGTCCCCACGACGGTGGCACCGGGCGTCATCGAAGAGAACGTCCGGCTCGAAGCCGACCAACTGCCCGACAACGGCTATGTCGCGTCCAAGTGGGCCGCCGAGGAACTGGTCCGGCAGGCGGGCGAACGCGGCATCCCGATCGGCATCTACCGCCCCGGAACCATCTGCGGCGACCCGAAAGTCGGCCGCAACAGCGCCGATGACTCGTTCTGGAACATGATCCGCGCCGCCGCCATCCTCGGCCTGGCGCCGGACGTCGGCGACGCGACCATCTCCCTCATCCCGGTGACCTACGTGGCCCGCGCCATCGTCGAACTCACCACCCGACCGCAGTCGGAATCGGTGTACCACCTGATCAACAAGACCCCGGTGACGGTAGCCGACATCTTCACCTGCCTGCGCTACCACGGCCTCCCGGTAACCATCGCCCCACTGGACACCGTCCGTGCCGCCCTCGCCGAAGAATCCCACCGCCGCAACACCATCGGCGACGACTCCCTCGTCCGCGCCGCCCTCCTGAGCACCAACTACCTCGGCCTCGCCAACCTCGACTGGAGCGACACCCACACCCGAACCGCACTGTCCGACACCGGCATCACCTGCCCACCGATCACCGAGGCCGCCCTCGACGCCTACATCAGAGAGTTCATCACCTCCGGCTTCCTACCGTCCGGCCGCACTCCCGGCGCGGTGCTACGCCCCAGCGACGTGAGTTCAGCAGGTGGTCGGCCCGGGGTCGGCACCGGCCAGGACGGCGGTCAGCCATAGCACCGATGGTTCATAGCCGACCAGTTCGGCCGAAATATGCTCTGTTGCAGGCACTCTGAAGAAGCGGAGGTTTGCTCCTGCGGCGCAGTACCGTTGGACAACGGGCTCGATGGCGGCGATGGGGATGATCGGGTCGGTGGTGGAGTGCCACATGGCAACCGGCATGTCGGGGGTGCCGCCGTAGCCGAGACTGTCTCGGTGCAAGGCGGTTTGGATGTCGGGGTCCAGGAACGCCTGCTTATCCTTCAGGTAGTTCTTCAGTGGTCGCCAGGCGCCCGTGGCGGCGGCGGTGTAGAGGCATCGGTGTTCGATGTCGCCGACCATGGTCATGCCGTCCGCGGTGAGGAACTTGTCGAGCGGGATCAAATCCGGGTATTCCCTGGACAATCCGATCAGCCAGATCCAGCCGACGAAATCGGCCTGTCCGGCGATACCGGGACCCGCGTCCATGGCGAACATGGTCATCGCGTGTTTGTCGCCGGGCACGCCGCCCTGGGCGCTGCCCTTGATCGGTAGTTCGGGGGCGTAGCTGCGGTGCAGCTCGGCCGCCCACCCGGTCGCGCTGCCGCCGCCGGAGTATCCCCACAGCCCGATGGGCGAATCGGCCAAGCCCAGATCGGCGCGCCGGGTCGCGCGGACACCGTCGAGCACCATCCGGCCCTCGCTCGGCGCCAGGGTGGTGTCGGTCTTGCCGTTGAAATCGGGGACCGACACCGCCATGCCCTCGCCGAGGAACTGCAGCAGCAGCTGAGTTTCCTTCATCGTGCCCGCGCGCACGGTGTGCGAGGGGTTGCACGCCGGATCCAGGCCGTCGATCGCCTCCTGATACGAGATGACCGGGCGCGGACTCGGACCTAGCCACGGGATACCCGGGATCATCACGGTGGTCGCGGTGACGATCGGCCGGTCGAGACTGTCGGTGCTGCGGTACAAGACCTGTTCGGTGTGCACCGGCGGCCACGGCAGCCCAAGCAGATAGCTGGTCACCACGCGCTTGCGGATCACGTCACCGTTGGCGTAGCGGCCGAGATCGGCCGGGTCGTCGAACCACCGATCGTCTTTGGGCATCGGCACCGGAATGACCGAGTAGATATCGGTTTCGCGGGGCAGCGGCGGCAGCTGGTTCTCGTCAGGCCGTACCGGCCAAGTTCCTCCCGGGCCGGTGTTCGGCGCATCCGGTCCGGCGGTGGCCGGCGCGGCGACCGCGCATGAAACAGCGAGCGTGAAACCTACTGCGAATATGGCACGACAAACACGGATCACTAGCGGGGCACCTCTCACGCGAAGATGACATCGAAGCCAGAAGCCGCCGATAACAGCGGCCGCCAACCGGGACACCATCGAGCGCCCGACGGACCGAAAGAGGTCTCAGTCCACACGACGGTTCGCAGGTGTGTCACTACGCAACCAGCCAAGGTTTGCCAGTTACCGCTGTGCAAACTGCATAAGCCTCGCCAGGCCTGCGGAGCCGCAGGTTGCTGCCCGAACCGGCTCTGGCCGGTGCGATCAGGGGTGAACCGGGCGAAAGCGCAGGTGTTGACCCGGTCGCAGCTGCGCGAGCAGGTCGACGTCGGCGGTGACGACGGTGCCGATCACCGGGTAGCCGCCGGTGATCGGGTGATCGGCGAGGAACACGACCGGTTCGCCACTCGGTTGCACTTGGATCGCGCCGAGTGGCATGCCCTCGGTCGGCAGCTCCTTGTCGTTGATCCGGCTCAGCGGCGGCTCGTCGCCGACGCGGGCCAACCGCACGCCGACCCGATCGGCCCGATCGGTCATCGCCCAGGCGCCGGTGAACAGCGAGCGCGGATCGGTGAACCAGTCCTCCCGCGGCCCGAGCAACACCCGGACGGTGACGACACCCGATCGCACCGAAGGGACCGGCGCCACAGCGACATTCGGCCACGGGTACCCGTCCGCCGAGCCCACGCCGAGCTCCGTTCCCTCGGTCAGCGGCTCCGGGCCGAGCCCCGCGAGGGTGTCCCGGCTGCGGGAGCCGAGCACCTCATCGACGGCGATGCCGCCGCGCACGCCGACGTATGTACGCAGCCCAGCGGCGGCCAGGCCGAGCTTCAGCCGCTGGCCGGTGCCCAACGCGATGACCGACGCGTTGGCCTCGGCGACGCCGTCCACGGTGATCGGCGCGTCGGCACCGGCCACCGCGAGTAGTACCGGCGCCTCGGCCACGAGTTCCAGTCCGCCGAGCAAGGTTTCGATGCCCGCGGCATCCTCGGGATTGCCGACCAGTCGATTCGCCAGCTTCAGCGAACCGCGATCGGCCGCACCGGAGACGCCGACGCCGACCGAGAACCAGCCGGGCCTGCCGAGGTCCTGGATGGTGCTCAACGGACCCGGGTCGAGAATCCGCAGTACCGCACGACGCGTCGAACTCATCCCCTCGCCTCCTCGGTGAACCGAACCCTGGTGCCCGGGCGCAGCAAGGATGGTTCGGCTCGGTCCAGGTCCCACATCCGGACGTCGGTGGTGCCGATGAGCTGCCAGCCGCCGGGCGAACGCCGCGGATAAACGGCGCTGTACCCGTCGGCCAAGGCTACCGAGCCGGCGGGCACCGAGGTCCGTGATTCCGTCCGGCGCGGTACGGCCAGCCCGGAATCGGTGGACTCCAGATAGCCGAAGCCCGGCGCGAATCCGATGAACGAGCACCGCCACACCGCTCGGGTGTGCGCGGCGATCACGTCACGGACCGAGATACCCAACTGCGCCGCAACACTTTCCAGATCCGGCCCGTCGTAACGGACCGGGATGGTGCGCAGGGCGTCAGGTTCCGACTCGACCGAACCAGCACCCTGCGTATTCCGAAACAGTTGCCGCAGTTGCTCTTCGACGGCACGGGCGTCCGCGGTATCGGTCATGGTAACCAGGATCGTCTGCGCGGCGGGCAGCACATCGTGCACGCCCGCGGGCAATTCGCGCCGCAGCAGGTCGATGAACGCGACCAGATCGGCGTGCTCGTCGGGCGCGACGAGCACCGACCGGTCCCCAGCGGGCAGTATCCGCAGCGGTGCGCTGATCGCGGACATCGACACTCCTTCAGGCTAATTCGCGGCCGCGGGTCTCCGGCAGGCCGAACAACGCGAGCACGGCGAGCACATAACCGAACGCGCCGAACATCATGGCCCCGGCCAGTCCCAGCGTGGTGGAGGCCAAAAACCCGACCACCGTGGGGAATATCGCGCCGACGCCGCGACCGAAGTTGTAGGTGAAGCCCTGCCCGGTGCCGCGAGACGCGGTCGGATACAGCTCGGACAGGAATGATCCGAAGCTGGAGAAGATGGCGGCGGTGCAGAATCCGAGCGGGAAGCCGAGGATCAGCACCAGCGTATTCGCGCCCTCCGGCACCTGGATGTAGGCGACCATGAAGGCGACCGACAGCACGGCGAAGAGTTGGATGGTGCGTTTGCGTCCGATCCGATCGGCGAGGATGCCGCCGGTGACGTACCCGAGGAACGCGCCGCCGATCAGCATGAACAGATAACCGCCGGTACCAACGACATTCAGGTGTCGACTCTTCTTCAGATAGGTCGGCAGCCAGGTGGCGAGGGTGTAGTAGCCGCCCTGCACACCGGTGGCCAGCACCGAGGCGAACAGCGTTGTCCGAACCAGGTCCCGCCGGAAGATCGACGCGAACGATCCGGCCCGCTTGCCCGCCGATTCGCGCCGCTGCGTGACGGTTTCGGAGTCGGTCAGATTGCGGCGCACCCAGATGATCAGCAACGCGGGCAGCGCACCGGTCCAGAACAACACCCGCCAGGCCAGGTCTTCGCTGACGAACTGGAAGACCAAGGTGTAGACCAATACCGCCAAGCCCCAGCCGACCGCCCACGCGCTCTGCACATAGGCGACGGTCCGGCCGCGGTACTTGGTCTGCGCGTATTCGGCGACCAGGATCGCGCCCGCCGCCCATTCACCGCCGAAGCCGAGCCCCTGGAAGGCCCGGAACACCAGCAGCGTCTCGAAGTTGGGCGCGAAGCCGCACAGCACCGTGAACAGCGTGTAGGTGGCGACGGTGAGCTGAAGGGTGCGTACCCGCCCGATCTTGTCGGCGAGCACTCCCGCCAGCGCGCCGCCGAGCGCGGACACCAGCAGCGTCACGGTGGTGAGCAGACCGGCCTTGCCCGAGCTGATCACGAAGTACGACGAAATGGCGCCGAGCGCCAACGGCAGAACCTGGAAATCGTAGGCATCCAAGCCATATCCGCCGAACGCGCCGAGGAAGGCCTTCTTGCCTTTGGCGCTGAGGGTGCGGAACCAGTCGAAGGGTGGAGATTTCTCGGCCGGATCCACCGGGAGGTCTGTGGAAAGGCTCATGGCTGCCTCGCAATGCTAGAGCTCCGGAGAGCGACGTACGTCACAGCAGCGTACGGATCGTTGAACGATTCTGCAATCCTAAAGTTGGATCGTCGGCTGGCAGTTCGATCCCTGAGTTATGCTCGAACAGCAAAGCCACTGGTCCGCGGAGGTTTGATGGCAATACCGGTAGATCGGCCCGATCCCGTGTACACGGCGCTTTCCGAACACAAGGGTCTGCTCGCCCGGTCCAGTCGCAGTTCTCAGACCGCCGACATCGTGCGTGCCAGCATCCTGGATGGGTCACTGCGACCGGGCCAGCGGTTGTCCGAGCCCGATATTTGTGCGGCGCTGGGGGTTTCGCGCAATACCCTGCGGGAGGCGTTCCGCTCGCTGATCGAGGAACGCCTGGTTACCCACGAGCTCAACCGTGGCGCGTTCGTGCGCATCCCCACTTCGGACGATGTCGCGGAGCTCTACCAGTGCCGCCGGGTGATCGAGGGTGCGGCGGTGCACGGGTTCGACCGTGCGGGGCAGGAACCGACAGACCTTGCCGCCGCCCTGGCGCGCGCGGATGCCTGTGCGGCGGAACAGGATTGGACCGGCGTCGGCACGGCCGACATCGATTTCCACAAGGCGATCGCCGCACTGAATCGCAGCAGGCGGCTGGATCAGATGATGGCGAGCGTGTGGAACGAGCTGCGACTGGTTTTCCACGTGATGGCCGACCCGCTCACCTTTCACGAGCCCTATCTGGCCCGTAACCACGAGATCTACGAGGCGATGATCGGCGGGCAGTCCGCCGCGGCGGAGAAGATGCTCGCGGACTATCTCACCGACGCCGAATCCCACATCCGCGCCGCGTACACCCAGATCGTCGCCTGACCCTGGTTTGTCGCAGGGTGAGCGCAATCGTCGCGACCGGACCGTCCGCCGAGGAGAGTGAGACGACTTGTCCCGTCTTGCCAGGAGAGGTCCCCATGCCCGATAGCAGTGCGCGGTTCCGGCCGATCGAATCGTTGCTCGAACAGACGGCGGCCGAGCTCGGCGTGCGGTCGGTCCTGGTCATGCGGTCGACGCCGACCCATATGGCGGTCGAGGCGACGGCCGGCGCCGCCGAGGTGCACTACACGGTGGGTGCCGAGGGCAAGAAGGGTGCGGCTTTCGCGGATGCGCAGGAGCTGTACTGCGAGCGGGTGGTCGACAACGACACCGAGCTGTTCATACGCGACTCGCGCGCGGATCCGGTCTTTGCGGGCAACGCGGACGAGGTGGAGTTCGGGTTGGTCAACTACCTCGGGTTGGCGGTGCACAATCCGGACGGCAGTGTGTACGGCACCGTCTGCGTGCTCGATGACCAGGCGCGCGACTACACCCCCGAGGAGCGGGCGCGCCTTGCCGAGCTGCGTGCGGCGGCCGAACAGGCCCTTGCCACCGAGCCACGCCCCTGATCGCGCCCTGACCGGGCGTTCTGCAGGGTTCGCCGCCAAGTCGTAGGATCAATTCGGTCACCGCTCTACCCTTCCGACAGCAGCGCAATTGCCACGTCGGCAAGCGGATCGCGTGCATCTCTACCGGAACTGCTTGCCGGACAGGTCATTCAAAGACTTCGAGGAGAGCACCATGCGTACCGAAGGTGATACCTGGGACATCGTCAGCAGCGTCGGGATGACCGCGCTATTCGTCGCGGCCATGCGGGCGGTCGAGTCGAAACAGCCCGACGCCCTCGTCCACGACGAATTCGCCGCGTTGTTCGTCGCGGCCGCCGACGATCCCGACATGAATCAACTGCTCAACGATCGAGAGCTATGGGCGCGGAGCCCGCTCGGCACCGAATTCATGGGACTGCGCAGCAAGTTCTTCGACGACCTCTTTCGCACCGCGGCCGAGGCCGGGGTGCGGCAGGCGGTGATTCTGGCCGCAGGGCTGGACGCCCGCGCCTATCGCCTGGACTGGCCGCAGGGCATGGTCGTCTACGAGATCGACCAGCCCAAGGTGCTGGAATTCAAGCGGCAGGTCCTCGACAGCGCGGGCGCCACGCCCAAGGCCGACCGCCGGGAGGTGGCCGTCGACCTGCGGGACAACTGGCCCGCCGCGCTGATCGAGGAGGGCTTCGATCCCACCGTGCCCACGGTGTGGTCGGCGGAGGGCTTGCTCCCGTATCTGCCAGGCGCCGCGCAGGACGCACTGTTCGCTCGGATAGCTCAGCTGTCGGCGTCCGGCAGCACGCTGGCCTGCGACGCCTTCGACGCCGATGTCGACCTCGCCCAGCTCGCCGACCTACAGGCCGAGCAACTGCGCGACACTCCCTTCGGGACGGTCGACTTCACCAGCCTGTTGTATACCGACGATCGCGCGGATCCGGCCGAGTGGCTGACTGATCAAGGCTGGACCACGACCATCGTGCCGCCCGAGGAACTGGCCGAGCGTTATGACCGGCCGCTCACCGCCGTCCTCGAGCCGTACGCCGAGATGTTCAACAGCATCAAGTACTTGACCGCCGCCAAGCCCGCCTGATTGCCCACGCGCTTGTGGGGGCCGCCGCTGTTGATGGCGGCCCCATTGTTCAGGCCTGATTCGCGATCAGGGTGGCGGCGAGCGTGATCGCGCCGGGACCGGTCAGCAGCGACGACGCCGCAGTGCGGCCCGTCGCGAGCAGGAGCAACGCACCCGCGGTGCCCTCGACGAGCAGGCCGTCGCCGGCCGACCAGTCGATGTCGGTCGCTACGAGGCGATAGCCCGCCAACCGGTCGTCGATGCCGAACCGGTCGCCGGTCGCCCACACTCGATCCAGCGCGGATCGTGCTGGCACGGAAGGCATCTCGCGGGTGAGGCCGAGCGGTATCGCGATGTCCTGGACATGCACGAGCATGTCCAGCAATCGATCGGTGGGGATCGTGCCGATCGGGAAGAACCGCGACGGCACGCTGGCGCGCAACTCCGCGTGCAACTGCCGGGTGCTGACGCTGTCGGCGTGCCGAATGGCGGTGTCGCGCAACGCCCCGTGCACGCTGCCGCGGGCGCGCAGCAGGTTGACCAGGATCCAGCCGAGGTTCGCACGCGTGCACAGCACCACGTGCGCGACGACATCGCGCACTCGCCAGTCGGCGCAGAGGGATTCGTGGTCCCAGTCGGACTCGGAGCGATCGGCGAGCAGGTCGGCCATCCGCTGGCGCTCGGCGGCCACCGCGTGCCAGATCTGCTCGGTCGTCATGGATTCGATGTGGTTCATAGCTCGACCCTCTCACTCGACGTTCCACTACCGTAAGAACTCCACCCGAGTGGAGGTGCAAGCTACTGTGACCGAGGACACACCGCACGGCGTGGTGAGCATCGGCGAGTTGGCGCGCCGGACCGGCGTGCCCGTTCGGACGATCCGGTTCTACTGCGACAGCGGGATTCTGGAGTATCACCGGACCGGCGGCGGTCATCGGGTGTTCGACGCCGCCGCGGCCGACCGGCTGCTGCTGGTGCGCCGACTGCGTGCCATGGGTTTGCCACTGGCCGCGATCGAGCGGGTGCTGGACGGTAGCGAGACGATCAGCGAAGCCGCCGCCGTCGAACGCGCCGCGCTCGATGCCGAGCTCGAGGCGCTGCGGTGGCGGCGGGCGGCGCTGGTAGCCATCGAGAACGCACCGCCCGAGGAACGGGCCGGGCGGCTGGAACTGCTTGCCGCGGTGCACGACCGGGGCGCGGTGATCGAGAGCATCGTCGCGTTCTGGCGGCCCATCCTGGTGCCGCTGCCGCGCGAGGAGTTCGATTCGTTCATCGATATGAACGTGCCCCCGCTGCCGAGCGAACCCGCACCCGCGCAGGTGGTCGCCTATGCCGAGCTCACCACCCTCACCACCGACCCGCACGTCAAAACGGCGATGACACATCAGATCTGGCGATCGGATGGAGACCGGATCAGCGACCGGCTGCAGTTCGTGACCTCGGTCGCCGACGCGTTCGAGGGCGCGGCACCGCTCGTCGCCGCCCACGAAATACCCCGTCCTGGACCAGAACTGGACCAGTACGTACAAGCCCACGCGGCCGCCAGGCACGAACGGGACACCCCGCGATTCCGACGCGAGCTGCTGACCACCGGCACGACCGACACCGATCCCCTGCTACATCGTTTCTGGCGGCTCACCGCCGATATCACCGGCACGGAGACAACGGTGGGGGCCGTCCACTACTGGCTGCTGGACGCGCTACGCCAGACAGTCTGAAGCCGCTCCCGGCCCGATCTTCCGGGCAAACACGAAGCGGCTGAAGACTTTATGGAGTTGTGCGGTCCGGCTAGCGGTCGCGGCCTGCTGCCGGAGTGGATGTCTTCCGGCTCGTCCGGGCGCGGCGGCGGGCGGCCTGCAGTTCGGCGAGTTCCTGTTCGAGGATCTCGGCGATGCGGAACTGGCCGGTGTCGTGGATCTCCGGGGTGGCCGGAGCATCTTTGGCGGCCTTGGGATCGGCTGCGGTAGCCGCCTTTTCGTCGGCCGCGGCCGGCTGCCGCTTGATGGCGGCGGTGGTGGCGGACGCCGCGGCGGTGGCGGACGGGCGGTCCGCCGCGGCCACGGCGGCCTTGTCCGGGGCCGGTGCGGCAGGCTTGCTCGGCTTGGCCGGGGCAGGCTGCTGCGCGGCGATCTTGGTCGGCGTGGCCGGCTTCGGGGCCGCCGCGGTGACCGGCTTGGTGGCCGCCACAGGGGTGGGCTTGGTGGCTACCGGAGTGGCGGGCTTGGTCGGCGCGCCGGCGCCGTTCACCGGGGTGATCGGCTTGCCGGCGATCCCGTTGTGCTTCTCGCCGTTCACCGGCTTGCTCGGCACGACCGGCTCGTCGGCCTGGACCGGCTTGGAAGTACCGGGGGCGGTGCCGTTTTCGGACTTCGTCACCGGCGGCGTCTCCGCCGTGATGTCGGAGAGGTCGCTGCCGAGGGTCGCTGCGGCCACGACCTTCGCCGACGGTGCGGGGGCTGCCGAGCGGAAGGCGGACCGGGTCGGCGCGGGCGGCTCCGGCGCCTTGTCGTCTTCGTCGGCGAGCACGACGGTGTCTTCGATCTCGGGATCGACGATGCTGGCCGGTGCCGCGTTCAATTCCGCGAGCGGATCCGGCTCGGCCTCGACGGTCAGTTCGGCGAACGAGCTGGCCGCCATCACGTCCGCAGAGCGTCGCATCCGGTAGCTGGCGAGTGTGGGCAGAGTGCGCCGGATCTGCTCGGCCGGGTCGGGCAGATCCCGGACCTGATCGGTGGCGCGGTGGATGGCGAGGCCGTAGCGGGCGCTGGCGGCGTCGTGGATGAGCAGCGAGACGCCGATCATCACCGGCGCGACGGCGTGCACGGCGGCGTCGTACCAGTGCTCCGCGCGCAGATACGGGTACGTGTTGAGAGTGACGGTCAGCCCGAGCAGCGCGACCTCGGCGGCGACGACCTGCTTGCGGTTGTCGACGACACCCCACTCGGCCACCTTGTTGGTGCCGATCATGATGATGATCAGGCAGACGCTGATCATGCCTTCCAGCAGGTAGCTGAACCAGTACAGCGGGTCACCGGGGCCGCCGGGCGCGATGTTGTGCTGGACGTTGACCGCGGACCACAGCATGCCTGCGGCGACGACACCGGCCAGCGCGCGCAGTGACCAGGCGCGGTGCCGATATAGGGAGGCCAGTTTGGCATGCGGGCTCGACTCGCGGCGCTGGGCTGCAATTGCCTTGCGGGCCACCAGGAGATCTCGCATGTCGGCCTTCTCGATCGCTTCGGTGGTCTGCCTGGCGCGGTCGGCCGCTCCCGCGGCGGCTTGAGCCTCTTTCCAGCGCTGACCCCGGTCTTGCCCGCGAATCTTCTCGGCGAGCTCGCGTTCGGCCAGTAGCTCATCCTCGGAGAGCGCTTCGGTCAACGCGGGATCGAATTGGTATGCCAGCCGGCCACGGGCCTTCTCGACCCGCCGCGCCAGCTGTGTGACCTCGTCCTCAATGGGATGCTGGATGGTCATTTCGGCTCCAAGAGGAGATTCGATGGCAGACAAGTGATCACGCGTGGGAAGGCTACATCGCATTCGCCGTCGACGCACCGTTGCCAGCGAAAACCGTCGATTTGCCGGGAGAATGCGGCGTGCCGCGACCGCGTTTCCTGGATGATCATAGAACAGGCACGACGATTCGCAACCGCAAAGTTGCGGACGATCGATAGCCGAGGATGCTCGCGGGACGCTGTGCGGCGTCGGTCACCGCACGCCGAGTGTCCTTGCACCGTGGGCGAATACGGCAAGATCAGGAACGGCTCGACTTCACTATGACCGTTTCGTCTGACTCTGCACGATGAAACTCGCTGCGGTCGTGGCGCTCCCGCCGATGTTGAGGGTGGCGAACCGGTGCGCATCCGGCACTTGGTACGCTCCTGCATTCCCGGTGACCTGTTTGTAGGCATCGAGTACCATTCGTACACCAGTCGCACCAACAGGATGACCACCACCGATCAATCCGCCGCCGGGGTTGACCGGCAATCGGCCGTCACGCGCTATATCGCCGCCCTCCACGGCTTTCCAGCTCTCGCCGGGACCGGTGATGCCCAGATGGTCGATCGCCATGTACTCGGACATTGAGAAACAGTCGTGTACCTCGATGCCGTCGAGCGCGTCGATATCGGGCAATCCGGCCCGGTGCAACGCGTCGAGCATCGTCTGTCGCACATGGGGAAACACGTATTGATCGTCGGCCGAGACACTTAGCTTCTGCGCCAACGACAAACCTGCGGTGCGATGTCCCCAGCCGCTGACCACCGCGCGCTCGTCGGGCCGTAAGTCGGTGCGCCGCGCCAAGAATCGATCCGACACCAGGATCACGGCGACGGCGCCATCGGTCATCTGACTGCAATCCTGACGGCGCAGCCGGCCGGCCACCGGCGGGTTCGCGGTGTCGCCGGTGCCGAAGCTGTCCGGGGTGAAGGTCCAATTCCTGGTCTGTGCAAGCGGGTTGGTGCGGGCGTTGGTGATGTTGAGTTCGCTGATCGCGCGCAGGTGGGCGTCGTCGAGTCCGTAGCGCCGATCGTATTCGTCGGCGAGTTCGGCGAACATGGTGGGCCACACGAACTTCGTGTCCTGCGCCTCGTGGCCGACCCAGGCCGCGGCACCGAGATACCCTGCGGCTTCGTCACCGGGGACAGTCTTTTCCAGCTCTGCGCCGATCACCAGCGCGCAGTCGTAGCGACCCGATTCCAGGTCGGCCATCGCGGCGAGCAGCGCCATACTGCCGGAAGCACAGGCGGCTTCGTGCCTACTGGCCGGGATGCCCCACAGCTCCGGGATGACCGTGGCGGGCATGCCGCCGAGTTGGCCCTGGCCGGTGAACAACTGGCCGAACGCATTTCCGACGTGGATCACGTCGACCTCGGCCGGCGCGAGGGCCGTCGATGTGAGCGTCGCACCGACGACCTCCCCGATGAGTGCGTCGAATCCCTTTCCGGCGCGGTGCCAGTTGACCGCGAAATCGGATTGGCTCCCGCCGAGTAGATGAATGGTGCTGGTGGACATGGAAACTCCTGTATGTCGTGGATAGGCGGCGATCAGGCCGGGTCATCGATGAGCGTCGAGCGCAACTCGCGGCGCAGCAGCTTGCCGACCGGGTTGCGGGGCAGTGTTTCGACGATCTCCAGACGTTCCGGCAATTTGAACGACGCCACCTCGCGGGCCCGCAGATGATCGACGAGAACGTCCAGCGTGACGGCCGCGCCGGGCTCGGGAACGATGAAGGCACAACACTTTTCACCGAGCACCGGATCCGGATAACCGACCACCGCCACGTCGGCGACGCCGGGAGCGTCGGCAAGCAAGCCCTCGATCTCGGCCGGGGCGATGTTCATGCCGCCGCGGATGATGATCTCCTTGATCCGGTCGACGAAACGCAGATAGCGGCCGTCCACGCCGCACAGCTCGAATACGTCTCCGCTGCACAGGAACCCGTCGTCGTCGAACGGTTCGGTCGTTGCGGTACCGGGCAGATATCCGCCGAACACGGCCGGGCCCGCGAGCCGGAGTTCGCCGATGCCACCGACTTCGGTGACCGTCGCGCCGGTGCTGACATCGACGAGCTTGACCCGCGTACTTTCGGCGAGCCGGGTGGCCCAGCGGACGCCAGGCGCGCCGTAACGCGGCAGGTATTGCGCTCGCATGATCGGATCGGGGAAGTCGATGGGCGCACCGAGCAGGGACACGCCTTCGTTGGAGCCGAAGAAGTTGAGCACCTCGATGCCGAGGTCTTCCTGCCAGCCGCGAACGACGCTGGGTGGCAACGGCGCTCCGCCGGAACCGACTCGTTGCAGCGAGGACAGGTCGGCCGAGGCGCGGAGTGTTTCGTTGTGCAGCAGCATCGTCAGTAGCGCGGGCGGCATGCTGGTGTGGGTCACCCGATGGTGCGCGATCTGGCCGAGGAACACCGGCAGATCCAGGGGTTGGTGCTGCACCAGGTGCCCGCCGGTGATCAGCCACGGCAGGAACGACGCGGCGAAGCCCGCCATGTTGACCATGGGAAAGGGGTTGAGCAGCACCGACTCCGGGGTGAGGTGCAGTCCGTCCTGCACGCCCCAGGCCATGGCGAGCCAGTCGCCGTGGCATCGTGGAATTCCCTTGGGCGCGGCCTCGGTTCCGCTGGTCCAGCAGATGGTGACCCGGTCGTTCACCGAAATCGTCAGTCCGCGAACGTAGCAGCGCAGCCGCTCCCGGTCTGCCGTATCCACCGGCTCGTCCAGTGCGATCGCGGCGTCCGGCACGCCGGGGCCGAAGGCGAAGACGGTGCGCGAGTCGCCCGCCACTTCCAGTGCCTCGCCGGCGAGTTCGCGTCCCGACAGCTCGCCCGTGGTGATGATGGCCGTCGCGTCGGCCGCAGCGATGATGCCGGTCAGTTCATGACGGCGGTAGGAGGCGGGCATGGGTGTCGCGACCGCGCCGAGTCGCCACAGCGCGAAGTAGGTGGCGGTCAATGCGATCGAGTTCGGCAGCAGGACGGCGACGGTATCGCCCTGGCGGATTCCGTTGCGGTACAGCACGGCTGCGAGATCGATGGTGTGCTCGTCGAGTTCGAGCCAGGACAACGTTCGCGGCTGTGCTCCGGTCAATGCGGCGAGGTTGGCGGGATCGGTGACGGCGGGCGCATCCGGTGCCGTGTCGATTCGGCGTTGCAGGAGTTCCGGCAGCGTATCCGGTTGCCACCAGCCACGATCGAGATACTCACGCACCGTGTCCTCGGGGTGGCAGGTGGGTACCGACGCAGTGGTTACGGCATCAGCTGCGGTGATCGGCGACTCGACCATGATGTTCCTTCAATTCAGACGCCGCAGCACGACCGCGGCGCCAAGCCCGAGGGCCGCGGGAATGGTGACCAGCGCGTGTTCGCCGCCCGTGCGCGTGAGTGCGTCGAGCGCTTGGACGATGAGGTTGCCGCCGGTCGCCCCGAGCGGATGACCGACCGCGAGTGCGCCACCGGTCGGATTGACCAGCGCTGGGTCGAGGCCGAGTTCCCTGGTGAGCAGAATTGGTGTGACAGCGAAGGATTCGTTGGCTTCCACCACCTCCAGGTCGGCGGCGGTGAGGCCCGCGCGGCTGAGCGCGAGTCGTGCGGCGGCGGCCGGGGCGGTCAGTAGTGGCGAGCGCACGGCGGTCTGTGCGGTGCCGATGATCCTGGCGATCGGTGGGTGGCCGAGTGCCTGTGTCGCGCGGAGACTTCCGACTACCAGGGCGGAGGCGCCGTCGGCGAGTTGTGGCGCGGTCGCGATCGTGTGTAGGCCGTCCGCCGGGTGTGGTGATCCTGGTAGGCGGCGGGCCACCCGCTCCCATGCGGGATCGTCGCCGAACAGGGCGGGTAGTGCGGCGAAGGTGTCGATGTTCGCGTCGGCGCGGGCGCCCTCGTCTGCGTCGAGCAATACGGTGCCGCCCTTACGGACCGGCACCACGGAGTCGGAACTCGGTGCGGCGGTTGCCCTCTGGTGTGACTGCACGGCGTAGGCATCGAGTTCGGCGCGGGTGATGCCGTAGGTGGCGGCGGTGAGGTCGGCGGATACGCCGATCGTCACGAACCCGGTGCGTTCGCCGAGGTCGGTGTCCGTGGCGATGGCGGGTCGATCCGACAGCATCGGCACCCGGGACATCGATTCGACGCCGCCTGCGACGATTACGTCGGCATAGCCTGCGGCGACCCGGGCTGCGGCGCTCTCGACCGCGTCGAGGCCGGAGCAGCACAAGCGTGAGACCACACCACCGGGCACTCGGTCCGGCCAACCCGCCCACAGCGCCGCAGCGCGGGCGAGGTTACCGCCCTGCTCCTCCACTGTCGTGTTGATGCCGACCAGGATGTCGTCGACGGAATCCAGACGGAGCGAGCGGCTTTCGAGTGCGGTGAGCAACTGCCCGAACAGCTCGTAGGGCGGAATTTCGGCGAGCGTGCCGCCTGCTTTGCGGACTCGGGCGCGGGGTAGCCGAATCGCGTCGTAGATGTAGGCGTCAGGCATGGTCGATCCTCGCAAGGGTCTCGAGCGTGTGGTGGCCCGCCGGGTCCTCGGCCGAAGTGGCGGGCACGACGACGATTTCGTCGACGCCCGCGCTGCGGTACGCGTCGAGTCGGCGGAGCAGGGCGGTGTCGTCACCGAACATGCCTACGGCTGCGGGCAACTCGTCGGGGACACCCGCCAAGATGTCGCGCGGATGCGCGCCACTGTGCGCGAGTCGCACGATCTCGCCGAAGCCTGCCTCCTCGAACATGGCGTCATAGCCCGGAGCACGCAGGTAGCCGACGACACCGCGGCGGACCGTGGCGAGGAGGTCGACTGTCGGATCCGCGGCGGCGGTGACCCATACCGAGATCGCGGGGCTCGCTACGCCTGCTGCTGCCGCGGCCTCGCGGACCAACTCGGCGCATCGCGAAACCTGTTCCGGGGTTACCAGATTGAGCACCACGCGGTCGGCGGTGCGGGCGGCGGCAGCCAAGGCCCGAGCACCGAAGGCGGCCACGGTGATCGCTGAGCGCGGCGGCGTGAGACGGAGCCGGTAGCCCTTGGTGCGTTCCACCTCCCCCGCGAAATCGACCTTGTCGCCTGCGAGCAGCCCACGCAAGATGCGCGCCGATTCTTCTAGATGTGTTGCTGTGTGGCGTCTTTCACGTCCATGCCAGCCGTTCACCACGACTGTGCTCGAACTGCCGATGGCGACGTCGACCGTCCGGCCGGTGAGTGCCGCGACACTAGCGACGCCCATCGCGATGGTGGCCGGACTGCGCACATCGACGGCAAACGGTCCGAGGCACAGCGGAATTCGGCCGGGCGCCAGCCCGATCGCGGTGGCCAGGGCGAAGGCGTCGAAGGTCGCCATCTCGCCTAGCCACAGCCGGTGATAGCCCAGCTTCTCGGCCGCTTCGGCGACGACAAGGGCGTCCAACGGATCACGGTCCTGCCAATAGGGCAGGCTCACGCTCAGTTGGCGGTCGGCGGCGCTCACTCGGCCGGCGACGCGGCCGCGCGCATCCGCGCGCCACTCACCCACGTGGCGTGGAATCCGAGCGGCACGCGGGTCGGCAGGCCGAGGCGGCAGACCGGTCCGGCGGCCAGGTCGGCGGCGTCGTAGATCCAGACCTCGGACAGCTGGGTGTGGCTGTTGAACGCGAACATCGTCAGCCAGGCGTCGTCCTCGTCGCGCCCGTCCGGACGCGGGACCACGGTGAGCTCGCTGCCGAAGAAGCCGTCGCCGAACGGCTGGGTTTGCTTGGCGCCGGTGCGCAGGTCGTACTTGATCACCGCGTCGAAAAGCATTGTGCTGTCTACCGATAGCCGCATCTGATAGGACCAGCGGCCGCGCTGGCCGGTGCGGCCTTGATCGATGGCCGGAAATTCGGTGTTGACGTCGTCCATCGGCTCCTCGATGGTGGCGCCGGTGCGCAAGTTGAAGCGGTACCTGTGCAGTTTCGCCTCGGGGCGCAGGTAGGCCAGCAGCTGGGCGAGGGGGTTCGTGCGGTCCGATACCGGGCTCGGCTTGGCGACCCGGCAGACCACCATGACGATCTCGTCGCCGTCCTCCCACGAGTTGACCGTGTGATAGATGTAGCCGGGCGCGGCCTCGAACCAGCGCACCTGGGTGCCGTCACCGCGCCGGGGCAGCACCGCGAAACGGCTCGGCAGCGTGCGATCGAAGAACAACTTGAACCGGCCCGCCGCGGCGGCCCTCGGGTCGTTGTACAACGGCAGATCCATCAGGATCGAGTAGTTCTCGGTGATCGCCATGTCGTGCGGCAACCGCGGGCCGGGCAGCTCGAGGCCGGTGTAGTGGGTGACCGTGCCGGACGGGTCGGCGATGCCGTAGCGCAGGTACGGCGCGTGGATGCCGTAGTCGAAGAAGATGAATTCCTCGGTGCGCTCGTCGACCTTGGCGTGCGCGGAGATTTCGCCGGGCAGCGTGCCGCCGAAGGTGTCGACGCCGCGGGTCTCCAGGCTGATCGGGTCCAGCGCATAGGGTTTGCCCGCGCGGTACCACAGCGACAGCAGGTTGCCGTGATGGAAGACGACGTCGGTGTTGGCGGAGTTACGTTCCCGGCGGTCACCCGGCGGGTTGTCGTCCCACGGCTCGATCACGCCGCGCCACAACGCGGTTCCGGCGGCGCGCTCGGCCTCGAACTCGGTGGTGCGGATGTAGCGGTTGCGGTAGGTGGCCTTGCCGTTCTCGAAATGCACCGCGTGCAACATGCCGTCGCCGTCGAACCAGTGGTAGCGGCCGATCGGCGCGAACTGCGGGTTGGGGCCGTTGCGGACGTAGACGCCGTCGAGGTCGGCGGGGAGTTCGCCGTGCAGGACGGCGAGGTCGGTCGCGGTGATCTCGTCGGCGGTAGGCGCGTACATGCCTTCCAGGTACGGATTGGTCAACGCTTGCGCGGCCGGTGCGATGAGTTCTTCGTTGAGCGTCATGAGTTGCCTACCTCTTCACTACAGTTATTGAAGTGATACGCGTCTCAGTGAAGGGTGTCAAGAGGCGCTGGTCGGGCGGCTCAGGCGAGGCGGTCGAGGGCGGCCTGTGCGACCGGTTCGAAGCGGACGTCTGTGCGATCGAGTCTGGCGTCGCAGCCGCGGCAACGCAGGGCGGGCACCAGGTCCGCGCCGCATTCACGATGGCGGATGCGCAGGCCTGGTTCGGGTGCACCGGGATGTGCGAGTGCGGACCAGGAGAGCAGGAACGCGTAGATCGCGAACAGTGCGCGGCCGCGCGGGGTCAGGCGGTATTCGCGGCCGGCGCCTTCGCCGGATCGGCGCAGGATTTCGGCGTCGCACAGGCTGGACAGTCGCTCGGTCAAGGTGGTGGGCGACATGTTCATCGCGGTGCGGAACGCGCTGAATCGGCGCATGCCTGCCAGCGCGAGGCCGGTTACCGTGGCGCTCCAGCGGTCGCCGATCGCCGCCATGACCTCGTCGAATTGCATGTCGGATCGCGCGGAGACGGGAGCGCGGGCGCGGCGTCTGCCGCTGGAAGTGAAGCGCCCCAACGCATCGTCGCCCAGGTCGACGTCGGTGTCGCGTGGGGTCACCGTGCGGCCGCAGCCTCGGCACATCAGCACCGGTGGGCCGCGGTGTCCGCATGCACCGTGCACCAGGTCGGGGTGCAGCGCGCCCTCGGCGGTCCACTCGCGCTGCCAGCTCCAGACGGAGACGAGGATCTCCCAGGTGGCCAGGCCCAGATCCGTGAGCAGATAGTCGAAGCGGTCCGGCGACGCCGCCTGCGGGGTGCGGACGAAAACGCCTGCGTCGACCAGGGCCGCGAGTCGGGCGGTGAGTACGGCGGGCGGGGCGCCGGTGCGTTCGATCCACTGGTTGAAGCGGCGGGTGTGGTTGACGAAGGCGTGGCGCAGGATGGTCAGCGTCAGGCGGTCACCGAGCAGGTCGAAGGTGGCTGCGACGGGATGCCGGGCTGATTGCCCTGCGTCGATCAGGTCCATCTGTGCACACCTCCGGATCCTTGCCTAGTTGCACTTCATTAACTGTAGTTGATTTCGGCCTGGTGAGTGCTCAAGGAATTTCGACGGACTCCAGTTCGAGGTCGATCTCGAGGCGGGTGAGCATCTCCCGGAACTCACTCGCCGGGTAGCGGTCGTTCTCGGTGACGAGGCCGAGCACGGTGCCGCTGCCCGGTACGGACAGCGGGCGGATTCGGTCGACCACGCCCTCGATGGGGTCGAACAGTCGCAGTTCCGGGCGCGCGCGCTCGAAATAGTCACGGAGCCAAGGTAAATGGGTGCTGGAGAGCGTTACCGCGTCGATGCCGGGATGCGCCGCGAGCAGGGTGGTCAGGAACTCGCTGATCACCGTCGCGGTGTGGTCGCGGCGGAACAGGAAATCGCCGCTCTCCACCAGTTCCACCAGTGGTGAGGCATTAACGGTGTGTACCCGGGTGATCGCCGAGCCCGCTGCCGCGCGCAGAAAGTCGACCAGCTCAACGCTTTCCACCAGCGAGCGCACGCCGAGCACCGCCACCTCGCCGGCGACCGCCAGCGCTTCCCGCACCGGTGGCCGCACTCCGAATATCGGGACCGGGCTGTGCAGATCGTCGAGGATGGTCACCGAAGGGGCGTTGGAAGCCAACAGGATTGCGCTCGGCTCGAAATCCGCGAGGAACCGCACCGCGCGGTCGACCACCGCCAACAGTTCGGTCCGATCCTTCGCGCCGTACGGAAAGCTGGCCCGGTCGGCGAGGTAGACGATGTCACGGTCGGGCAGGCGCTGATGCAACAGTTCCACCGCCGAATAACTGCCGAGGCCCGCGTCGAAGACCGCGATCGGCTGCCGCAAAGAGGTCACCCGGTGATCATGCCCGGTGGTCGCCGCGCGGTCTCCGAGGACGCCTGACAGACTCGGCGGGTGACCGATTCTCGTGATGCGGACGCGACCCGGCTGGCAACCGACTCGCTGACGCAAGGTGATCCAACAGGTTGGTTCGAGCGGCTGTACGTGGCGGCCGCCGATGGCACGGCCGTGGTGCCGTGGGACGCCGATGAGCCGAACGCACTGCTGGTCGACTGGCTCGAGCGGCACGAGCGGGCCAATGATGGCATGCGGGCGATCATGGTCGGCTGCGGGTTGGGGCGCGATGCCGAGCACCTCGGCAAGCTGGGCTTCGAGACGACCGCGTTCGATGTCGCCGAAACCGCGATACGGACCGCCCGTGAACGTTTCCCGCACTCCCCGGTGAACTACGTCGTAGCCGATCTGCTCGAGCCGCCCGCCGAGTGGACGGGTGCGTTCGACGTGGTCGTCGAGTCGATCACCGTGCAGTCACTGCCCGTCTCGTTGCGTGCGGTAGCGACTGCGAACGTCGCACGGATGGTGGCACCCGGCGGGGAGCTCGTGGTCATCGCGAATATTCGCGAGGAAGGTGCGGAAGTGGACGGGCCGCCCTGGCCGCTCACCCGATCCGAAATCGACGCGTTCGCGATCGATGATCTCCAGCCGATCCGGGTGGAGCAGGTATCGCCCGCAGGACGACCGGGCTTTACACGGTGGCGCGCGGTCTTCCAGCGAGCCTGACATCTCCGCTGGCACACCATCCACACTGATGCGAGCTATCCCCCTGACAGCTAGTCGAGCCACGACCACAGCATGGGCAATGGCCCCCGCGCACGCCTCGTCCCCCCGCGCACGCCTCCTCCCCCCGCGCACGCCTCCTCCCGTCGCGTTCGCCTCGTCCCGTCGCGTTCGCAATTGCTGGCAATTGCGTGCGCGGTTGGCGAATTCTAGCGCGGGGCCAGCCGGTTGACGGATTCAGTCTCGTGCCCGGCGGCGTCACGTCGGCGTAAGCCCAGCCGTCTCGTTCAGCCAACCGGCGAAATCGTGCGCGGCCAGCAAAACCATGCACAGCACGAGGTGCTAGCTCGCGGCTGACTTAGGCCCAGTCACCCGGCGTTCCTGCTTGCGCGCACGTCCCAGGCAGCCGCGCACGAAATCGCCGGCTGAATTGTGCGCGGACGGCGAAACCGTGCGCAGCATGCGGGCTGGCTCGCGGCGAGCGGCAGGATGGTGGGGTGACCGAGAACGGTGATGTCGGTGCCGCTGGCCTGGTCTGGTATGCGGCGTACGGGTCGAATATGCATCTGAGTCGGCTGCAGTGCTATCTCGCCGGAGGTACGCCGGAGGGTGGGGCGCGGGCGGTGCCGGGCTGCCGTGAATCGGCTGAGCCTGCCCGTTCGGTCCCCATCATGCTGCCGGGGCTGCTGTATTTCGCCACCGAATCGTTGGTGTGGACCGGCGGGCGGGCGTTCTACGATCCCGACGGCCCCGGTCAGACTGCCGCCCGCGCTTACCTACTCACTGTCTCTCAGTTCTCCGACATCATCGCCCAAGAGATGTACCGGCTCCCCGGCACTGATCTCGACCTCACCGAGGCAATCGCCAACGGCCGCTCCGCACTAGGCCCTGGCCGCTACGAAACCCTCTCCTACGCAGGCACACTCGAATCCCACCCGATCCTCACCTGCACCGCGCCCTGGCACCACACCGATCTCCCCGGCAACTCCCCCTCCCCCACCTACCTGCGCCACCTGGCCACCGGTCTGATCGAATCCCACGGCTGGACAATCGAAACCACTGCCACCTACCTGGCTACCCGCCCCGGTGCCAGCCTCACCTGGACCCCCGATTCCCTGACCGCCCTGCTCCGTACCTGACCGATGAGCCGCTCTGCCAACCTCTAGGTTCTGCCTGCACGGTGCATCGATCGGCTCTCGCTCGTACGGAGATCATCGCTACCGTGTCGGCTGTGGGTACCATCGCGGCCGCCAGATTGAACAGGTTGCGAACGGGGCTGTGTGCTCTCGCATTCGCAGCAGATGTGTCGCTTCGGCTTTCGCCGCTGCCGATCTGGGAATCGCTGGCACCGCACTCCATTGCCGATCTCCTGATCGCTACAGTGGCGATAGCAGTGGCTTGGGCGTCGGTGTTACTCGCACGGCGCTCACGGGTTGGACGGGCGCTGTCCATCTGTATCGCCGCGCTCGCCGTTCTGTCCGTCACGGCGCAGATCGCGAAGATCTACCTTGCCTATGACGGGCATCGCAGTCTCCGGTTCGCCGACCATGTCCTGGCCACTCCACACGGCGACCTCGTCGATTTCAACGTCCCTCTTATCCTGGCCTACACCGCGGACATCCTCTTGTGGTTGTTCGCTGTGGCGTTGTCGATCGCCTCCACGCGAGGCAAGAAGACCTGACCGACCGTGGACGAGGTAGACACGGGGCGTGGATATTCAGGAACTTCAAGCCCGAGCAATCACGATTCACGATCTCTACGACGCGCTGAATCTCGCGGAACGTGGACGGACATGGACTCGGGCGGACTTCATGCTCGGGTTCGTCGGGGACGTAGGCGATCTCGCGAAATTGGTCATGGCGGCCGAGGGGGCTCGAGCGATGCCCGGCGGCCGGGCGGCGTTGGAACATGAACTCGCGGACTGTCTTTGGTCCGTGTTGATTCTGGCGCACCGATACGAGGTGGATCTGGAGAGCGTGTTCACCCGGACGATGGGTGAGCTCGAGGAGAGCATCTCGGATCGGTTGGGGCGTCGATCTGGTTCAGCGTGAATTGTTCACGGGAGGCCGGCACGTAGGGCGGTGACTCGGTCTACCGCGGCGGTGAAGGCTGCGGGGTCGAGTTGTCCGTTGGTGTAGGCATTGGCCAGGGCGGTGGTGGCGCTTTCACCTTGGCTGGTGTCGCGAGCGGAGCAGAGGATGAGGTCCATGCCTGCGGCTGCGGCGGAAGTGGCGCGCTGGCCGGTGGTTCCGTACGGGTTCAGCGCTCCTGCCTCGATGGCGTCGGTGATGGTGACGCCGGTGAAACCGTTGCGGGCGCGTAGTTCCTGGTTGACGATCTTGGGTGACAGTCCGGCGGGGTGGTCGGGGTCGAGGGCCGGGTAGATCGCCCAGGACAGCATGACAAGCTTTACCCTGCCGAATATTGCTGGCGGGTAAGGAAACTCGTCGACCGAGTGCAGGGTGGACTCACTCGAGGGGAGCGTGACCGGGTCGGTGTCGGTGTTCTGACCGCTGGGTGCGGAGCCGAGGCCGGGGAAATGCTTGGCGGTGGCGGCGACGCCGGTGGCCTGTTGCGCGGCAGTGAACGCCAGCCCGAGTGCTGCCACCACAGCGGGGTTGTTGCTGAACGAGCGTTGGTAGCGATCGATGAAATTGCCGGGAGTGTCGTAAACGTCCAACACCGGGGCGAGGTTGACGTTCATCCCCACCCCACGCAAAGTGCGCCCCGCACCGAGGCCCGCATCGATGGCAGCGGCCACCGGATCAGCAGACTGCCCAACCTGTTTCGCCGACAACACCGGATCCCCGGGCAACCGCCGCACCAGTCCACCCTCCTGATCCGTCATCAACAACAACGGCACCTTGATCGGACTTTCCGCCTGCGCCTGCCGCAACTGCCCGATCACCCCCGCGATCTGAGCCGTACTGGAAATGTTCTCCCCGAAGAAGATCACCCCGGCAGCCTGACCAGTGCGAATGGCATCCAACAGCACCGGCGGCGGGACCAACCCCGAATACGAATAGATCACCCGCTGCCCCGCCAACTGCATCGGCGTCAACCCCGCCGCCCGCGCCCCTGGCCCAGCGACCACCCCCACTTGCACCGCAGCGACCAGCACTAACACCACAATGGCAGCCAACCGGGCATGCCAGCGACGGAAACCGATGGCGGGCATCAACATCCCCGACTCCTTCCACCCCATGACAATGGTGGCGCATCGATCGGCTCGACGCGAGGCCCTGTGTCCCCAGATGGAACGCCTGGGTGAGTCTTCCGCTTTGCTCGATAGGTCAGGTTGGGAAGTCCTTAGGTGTACCTATCCGATGAGTGGACCTATCCAAGGGCATGAACTGGTAGTGCTGGGCGCGTCGCCTGCCGTACCCGGCTTTAGTTATCGGTCAGGTGCGCGATGTCGCGTTCCCGAGGTGGTCATCTGGCTGTGGTGGCGTTTCGAGAGCTCGATAATCAGCGAATCTCGGCTTCCGAGGTGGTGTAGACACCTCCGGCACCCACTGTTTGAGCCCCTCACTCAGTACAGCGGGGGTGAGGCTGACACAATGGGTGTACGGATGGGTTTCGCGGGGTGATCTGGTCGTGGTTGCGGCCCAAAGGGCTCCGATGTGGTGAAACCTGGTGGTGGAGAGGGGGTTCCACAGGGCCTGCATACCTCTCACAAAGGCTCGACACTTCGTAACAGGTGTGGACGGTCTGCGGGTTCGGCGCCTACGGGCCAGACGGCGTCGATCAACACCATCCGTTGCGGGTTGCAGGACGTATCGCCTCGGATCTGCACTCTCTCTCGGGATCTGCACTCGGAATAGGGCCCTAGAGTCGGTGCAGATCCCGAGAGAGAGTGCGGATTTGGTGGTGCGGGGGGGGCGAGGCCGCGGGACTCGTTGGAGTGTTCCTCGAGGACCGGGAGTAGGCCGTCGGTGGTGGGCTTGCGGCGGAGTCCTACCTGGTCCGGGTAGTCGGCATTGATAACGGTTCCATCGGGTGCTGAGGGTGATCAGGAACTGGGAGGGGGCCGTTGATTCCAGCTGCGGAGATTGCTACTCAGACCGTGCGTGCCGAGAGGGGTGCGACGACCGAGGTTCGGATCTATCGCCAATTCGCCGATCCGTCGGCGCGGTGCTTATCTGTATGCCTGCCATGGGGACCTGGGGAGCTACCTGCGTTTCCTTCGCGGAGGCGCTGGCGCGGGCAGGGTTTCAGGTGGTGCTCGGCGAACTGCGGGGGCAGGGCACGAGTTCGGTGCGCATGGGGCGCGGGACGCGCTACGGGTACCACGAGATCGTGACCCGCGACTATCCCGCGCTGTTCCATGCCGTCGAGGCCAATTTCCGTCAGCGCCACGGTATCTGTTCGGGCACAGCCTCGGCGGCCAGCTCGGAGCACTCTCCCCGGGGCAGCATCCAGCGAAACCAAGCACATCGCCCTGCCCGCGTTGGAGCCGCAGTCGCTGCTGAGCCGTCCGACGTCGGCCGAGGAGTTGCTCGCCGGAGTGCGAGCGGCCATCGTGCGGTTGTACGCGATGCTGGAGCAGGAGCCCGGACTTCATTCGGCTGGTACTGGTCGAGGCGAGTGCCATCGACAAGGAGCTCAGTGATCGGCTGCTCGGTCTCGAGTTGCTCGTCAGTACCATTGTGGCACAGGAACTTCGGCGCGGTGTCGCGGAGGGTTGGATTCGGGCGGACATTGATCCCGAGGCGACCGCGCATATCACGATGACCCTGGTGGTGCCGGGGTTGTTGCAGCGGCGGGGCCATCCTCATGGGAGCGCCCTCCTGCCGCTACCGAACCTGGCCGTTTCCGCGAAACCTGGCCATTCTCGGTGGCGCACACCTGGCCGTAGGGATCGGCCGACTGGTCGGCTATTTTCCGGGCCGGCGCATCGGAGTGCTCGGTGACGACTCGACCCAACTCATGCGCGACTTCGCCACCCAGGTTCGGACCGGCCGCTACCGGGTCCCTTCCTCGACAGTGGATTTCGAATCAGGGTTGTCCCAGGTGCGGATGCCGGTCCTGGCCGTTGCCATCGAAGGCGACAGCATGGCCACCGCCCGAGGAGTCCAGGCCCGGCGACAAGCTCGCCAACGCATCGGTGACCCACTGGAACCTGCTGCTGGACACCATGAACCGAAACCCGCACTACCACTGGGTTCGCGACAGCGCCGTGCTCATCGAGCGCATACAGGCGTTCATCGACACAAACTCCTAACCGACAAGCCCATGCGTCGCGTTGTCGGCCCCGTGTTGGAGGCACTGTAGACGGAACCCGCGACAGCCAGTCGCGGGTTAGGGGTGGCTCGGTGAATCGTCCAGTTGGTAGCTGAGTTTCACGTCGTGGTTTACCTCGCCGCCCGTGACGGTTATTCGGCTGGTTGATGGCGGGTAGCCGCGGGCTACTACGGTGTATTGACCTTGGGGGAGATCGGTGACGAGGTAGCGGCCGGTGTCGTCGGTGCGGGCGGTGGCGGTGAGGTCGCCGGTGGTGTTGAGGACGCTGATTTGGGCGTCGGGGACCGGGCGGCCGTCTTCGGCGACGGCCGAGCCGACGAGTACGGCCATGGGGCCGAGTTCGATGTCGTGGCGAAGCAGGCCGGATTCGGGGACGGTGAGGGTGGTTGCGCTGGGGCGCATGTGTTCGGCTACGGCGACCAAAGTGTAGGTGCCGGAGACGATTCCGTGGCAGGTGTAGCGGCCGTCGGCGGTGGTGGTGGCCGCGCCGACTACTTCGCCGCGCAGGTCGGTGAGGGTGACGGTGGCGCCGAAGAGGGGGGTGCCGCGGGCGGCCGAGCGGACGACGCCGGACAGTTCACCGGATCCGAGGAGGGTGAGGTCGAGGCGCTGTGCGCGCTGCCCGACCGAGACTGTTACCGCGGCGGGTTGGTGATCGGTCGCCGAGATGATGAGGACGTAGTTGCCGCTCTCCGGTACGCCGATGACGTAGCTGCCGTCGGCGTCGCCGGTCGCCCGCGAAACCTGGTGGCCGCGTTGGTCGATCAGGGTGAGCGCGGCGTCGGGCACCGGGTGACCGTTTTCCCGGTGGATACGTCCGCCGATCGCGCCGTCGCCGTATCCCTCGAAGCCTTCCACCGAGTCGAGCACGGTCACCGTGGAACGTGCTGCGGCCATGGCGAACTGGCGTGCGCCGTTGTGCTCGGCGGCCGCGTGCCTGGCGACGGCCCCGGCCAGCACGGGTTCGGGCTCGGTGAGTGCCTGCGCGGCGCCCTCCCAGATCTGATCCTCGTCCCAACTCGGCTGCACGGCGGGCGAAATCACGATGGGCTTCGGATCCCCCTGCAGCGGAATCTCTTTCATGAACATCAGCACGAAGCAGGCCAGCAGCGCGACCGCCGCGGCGACGTAGAACACACCGTGCATGGACTCGGTGAAGCCGATCAGGATCGGCGCCTTCAGCTCGTCCGGCAGCGCCTCGATACCGCTGGTGTTGCTCTGCATAGTGCTGAGCTGTTCGGCATCGAACCCGGGCGGCAATGCCCCGCCGAACGCGTCGATGATCTTGTTGGGCAACAGGTTGAACAGAATCGTCAGGAACACCGCGACACCGAGCGTGCCGCCCATCTGCCGGAAGAAGGTCGCCGCCGCGGTGGACACGCCCATATCCGACCGCGGCCCGGCGTTCTGCGCCGCGATGACCAACGTCTGCATACAGAAGCCGAGCCCGAGCCCGATCACCGCGCAGTACGTCAGCGGCTGCCACAGCACGCTGTCGTAGTGCACCTGCGCGAACAGCGCCGAACCGAACGCGGTGATGAAAGTGCCTGCCACCGGCAGGATCTTGTAGCGACCGGTCCACTTGGTGATCCGCCCGCCGAGCTGCGACCCGACCGTGATGCCGAGCACCAGCGGCACCATCAGCAGACCGGCATGGGTCGGCGTAAAGCCGCGCACCACTTGGAAGTACTGCGGAACCATGGTGATCGCGCCGAACATGGCGATGCCGACGATGAAGCCGCCGAGAATGGTGACGCTGAACGTCGAACTCTTGAACAGCCGCAACGGAATCAACGCCGCGTCCTTCATCAGGAACTCGACGAGCAGGAACAGCAGCAGCCCGACCGCGCCGACCCCGTAGCAGAGCAGCGACCGATGCGATTCCCATCCCCAGTGCCTGCCCTGCTCGGCGACGACGAGCAGCGGCACAGTGCAGATCGTCAGCGTCACCGCGCCGAGCCAGTCGATCCGGTGATTCTGGCGCTGGTGCGGCACATTGAGCACCCTGGCGACCACGAGCCAGGCCAGCACGCCGACGGGCACGTTCACCAGGAACACCCAGCGCCAGCCCGCGATGCCGCCGAGGGTGTCCAGGTCGGAGAAGAAGCCGCCGAGCACTGGGCCGAGCACGGTGGCGAAACCGAAGACCATCATGAAATAGCCCTGGTAGCGCACCCGTTCGCGGGCGGGCACGATATCGCCGACGATGGTGAACGCCAACGACATCAGGCCGCCGGCCCCGAGGCCCTGGAACGCGCGGAACCCGGCGAGCTCGTACATCGAGGTGGCGAAGGTGCAGGCCACCGAGCCGACGATGAACAGCCCGATCGCGGTGAGGTAGAACGGCTTACGCCCGTAGATGTCGGCCAGCTTGCCGTACAGCGGCGTGGTGATCGTCGCGGTGATCAGATAAGCCGTTGTCGCCCACGCCTGTTCGTCGAAGCCGTGCAGGCTGTTGGAGATCTTCACGATCGCCACGCTGACGATGTTCTGGTCGAGGGCGGCCAGGAACATGCCGAGCAGCAGGCCGGACAGGATGGTCAAGATCTGCCGGTGCGACAGTGCGGTGCCCTCGCCCGCTTCCAGGCCCGGCGGCGTTGCCTGGGTGGTGGAATTCGTCATGTAGGCCCTGATTCTGGTCGGCTGCGTTGTCAGCGGTTTTCTTCGAACACGCGCATCCGATCACCGGTCGCCCCCAATGCACTGCGCGGCCGTCGATCGGCTCGGCTCGGCGCTCGCCAAGCCATGTGACACAAGCGATCTGCACTAACTACTGCTGGTAGAACTCTCAGCGGTGCGACAGTTCGGCGAGCTTACCGGTGTGCTGTGGGCCGCCAACGGGCGTGGCCCCTCCCCATTTTCACCAGCAGACCTACCAAAACCGCGCAACTAGTTGCTAACGCGAACAATACATAGGCCCGTCAATCCATTATCACCGCGGGTAGGCGGTTCCAGAGAAACCCGCGCCCGGATAGCCATTTGCTATGTAAGGTCTTTCGTGTCTCGCGCATGCGGGACGAGCTTCTGCGGCGCGGGCTGCGGTATGCCCTTGTCGCAGGTTCCGAACAACATTCGGCGACAGGGGGGAATCAGCAGATGTCAGAAACCGGCCCGGCACCCAGCGACCCATCACCCGCACCCGCACCCGCACCCGCACCCGCACCCGCACCCGCACCCGCACCCGATGGTGGCACCACGCCCGATGCCACACCTTTCTGGCGGTCGATGCTGTTCTGGGCAGTGGTGAGCGGCGTCGGAACGGTGCTCGCGGTGTTCGTCGGCATCGCCCAGTGCGCCGGCTCGAATTCGCCGACGGCGGCACCGAGTAGCGCACCCGTTCCGGTCCCGTCCGCGCGACCGGCAACCGTCGAACCACCATCGCTCACTCACGGCCACCAGAAGATCGCCAACGTCGACGGTATCGACCTGGACACCGGGCAGATCCACGATCAGAACCAGCTCGGCGTAGACATGAGCCCATCCAAGACCGCCGACTCCCTCAACGCCATGACCAACGGCAAGCCCCGCTTCGCCATCCCGCGCGACGACGCGGGCTCCGGCCTGGACCGCTGCAGCGCGATCCGGCCTGCCGCCTGGACCCAGACCTTGGCCAACACCTACCACCTGCTCACTGGCAGCCACCTGTGCGTGCAAACCGACCAGGGCAACCTGGCCGATCTCACGCTCACCCATATTCCTTCCGCCGCCGAGCAATACCTCGAATTCGATTTCACCACTTGGCGGCCTGAATAATCGACGGCGGTCGGCCACAGCGAGTCCAGGAGGGAATCGAGCCGCGCGACACCCGCCACAGGTAGTCGGGCTCGGCTGTGCCTGGCGGGACGGTAATGTTGGCACGTCGCGAGGTACAAGGCCCGGAGGGTGTGCCGAACGAATGTGGGTACTCCGCGTGAGTCGTATTCGACGACGACCGAGTAGGTCAACGCGGATGGAAGGAGACCGGAGTCGATGCTTTCCGGGCAGAGTGGGCAGATCGGCCTCCTCGGCGACGGCGACGGCAAGGCCCGCGCAGCAGCACCGATTCCCGAGCGCCGACCAGACCGTGCCGCCGTCTGGAGTTGGCCGGAGTTGTCGGTGTTACTGGTCGAGGACGATCAAGCCGACGCCTTGCTGGTCGAGGAGCTGATCGCCGACGGCGCGCCGGGCCTGCCGATGCGGTGGGTGCGGTCCGCGGCCGAGGCGCGCGCGCTACTCGCGCAGCAATTACCCGACTGTGTGCTGTTGGACCTGCATCTACCCGATGCGCACGGACTCGAGGCGCTGGCCACGGTGCGCGAGTACACCGACCAGGTCGCGGTCGTGGTGCTCACCGGCCTGGACCAGGAGCAGATCGGCCTGGCCGCGGTGGCGGCGGGCGCCCAGGACTACCTCGTCAAAGGCCGGGTCGAGCCCGAGTTGTTCGGCCGTGCAGTGCGTTACGCCATCCAGCGTAAACAGGCCGAGCGTGCGTCGGCGGCGCTGCGGACCAGCCAGATGCGCGCGCAGGAGAACGCGCGACTCGAACGTGGGCTGTTGCCGACCCCGCTGCTGCGCGGCGAACGCTCGGTCGACATCGTGGCGCGCTACCGTCCCGGCCGGGCCAACGCCCTGCTCGGCGGCGACTTCTACGACGTCGTACAGCAGGCCGACGGCACCGTGCACGCGCTGATCGGCGATGTCGCCGGCCACGGCCCCGACGAGGCCGCGACCGGGGTGGCGCTGCGGCTGGCCTGGCGCACGCTGGTGCTCAGCGACATCTTCGGCATCCGGCAGTTGCAGCTGCTGGAGGAGGTGCTGCTGGCCGAGCGCACCGGCAGGCAGACCTTCGCCACGCTGACCAGCCTGATCCTGCGTCCGCGCGATCATCGCGTGGTGGTCACCAGGGCCGGGCATCCCGGCATGCTGTTGCGCACCGGGGCCGAGATCGACTGGGTCGAGGTGCCCGGCGGTCCCGCACTCGGTTTCCTGCCGGGCCGGGCCGAATGGGCCGCGCACGAGATCACGTTGCCGGTCGGTTCCGGCCTGATGCTGTTCACCGACGGACTGTTCGAGGGACACACCGACGCGAGCCAGGATCGCCTCGGCGAGGAGGGCCTGCTGGAGCTGGCGCGCACGGTGACCGCCGCCGAACCCGCGGTGTTCGTCGACGAATTGATCCGGCGCGCCGAGGAACTCGCCGAGGCGCACGGCGGGCTCGAGGACGACGTGGCGGTCTTGTACCTGCAGTGGAATCACCGAGACCTGAACCAGGACAATCGATGACGACATCTCCCAGCAAGCGGTCCGTGGCCGGTCGACTGACCGTCCAGGGCTGGTTCATGCTCGTGCTGGCCCTGATGGTGATCTTGGTCGTCATCGGCACGGCGGTCGGTGCGCACCAGCTCGCCAAGACCAACCGGGTCGCCGACCGGATGGTCGACGGGTTGCAACCCGCCACCGCCGAGACCTATCGACTGCAGGGCGCGCTGCTCAATCAGGAGACCGGCATTCGCGGCTATGCCATCGGCGCCGATTCCCAGTTCCTCGCACCTTATTCCGAAGGGGTACAGGACGAAGCGCAGGCCGCAGCCAAGATTCGCGAGCTACTCGCGGACCGCCCGCAGCTGATCGCCGACCTCGACGCGGTGGAGCGGGCGGCCGCTGAGTGGCGCACCGGATACGCCGAGCCGCTGATCGCCGCGGTGACCGCGCGCGGCCCCGCCGCCGTCGACGAGGCCGCGGCAACGCGCGGCAAGGCGAGCTTCGACAGCCTGCGTGCCCTGTTCGCGGCCCAGAACGCCGATCTCACCACCGAGGTCGACCAGGATCGGGCCGAGCTGAAAAACACTCGCGCCGTGCGGGATGCGGTGCTGACGGGCCTGGTCGTCGCGTTCCTGTTGGCCGCGGTCGCGCTGACCGTCCTGGTGCGCAAGCTGGTGGCGCGCCCGCTGGACTATCTGGAGGCGGCCTCCCGGCGAGTCGCCGACGGCGATTTCGACCACCACATCACCGCACACGGACCCGCCGACCTCGCCACCGTCGCGGTGGCGGTGGAAGGCATGCGCCGCAGGGTCGTCGCCGAACTGGAGTCGTCCCGGGTCCAGGAGTCGGTGCTGGCGGCACAGACGGCGGAGTTGGACACCCAGACCGCGGAACTGCGCCGCTCCAACGCCGAACTCGAGCAGTTCGCCTACGTGGCCTCGCACGATCTGCAGGAACCGTTGCGCAAGGTCGCCGCGTTCTGTCAGCTGCTGGAAAAACGCTACGCTCCCCAACTCGACGAGCGCGCAATCCAATACATCGACTACGCGGTGGACGGCGCCAAGCGGATGCAGGTGCTGATCAACGATCTGCTCACCTTCTCCCGGGTGGGGCGCGTCATCGACGGCAATGTGCCGATCGAGCTCGACCAAACCCTGGACAAGGCGGTGGCCAACCTCTCGGTGGCCGCCGAGGACACCGATCTGCGGCTGGAACGCCCGGACGAGCTACCGGCGATCACCGGCGATCCGACGCTGCTGACCATGCTGTGGCAGAACCTGGTCGGCAACGCGATCAAGTTCCGCGCACCCGATCGGTCGCCGGTTGTCCAGATCGCTTGTGTCGCAGATGGCGACACCGGCGGCTGGCTGTTCTCGGTCTCGGACAACGGGATCGGCATCGCGCCGGAGTTCGCGGAGAAGGTATTCGTGATTTTCCAGCGGTTGCACAGCCGTGAGGAATACACCGGCACCGGCATCGGGCTCGCACTGTGCAAGAAGATCGTCGAACACCACGGCGGGAGAATCTGGCTCGATACCGAATACACCGGCGGCACGCGTTTCTGCTTCACGCTGAACTCGCCTGTGCTGCCGGTGGATACCAGCGCACTCGGCGAAACCAGTAGGCCGCGGCAAACTCTCGAAACCAGCTGACCCCGTCCTTCGATAAGACTGTCCCCCAGATGAATACAGGAGTACCTCTTGACCATTCCCGGCCAGCCCATCGACATCCTCCTGGTAGAAGACGACCCCGGCGACGAGTTGATGACTCGGGAAGCATTCGAGGACAACAAGATAGGCAACACCCTGCACGTCGCGCACGACGGTCAGGAGGCTCTCGACTTCCTGTATCAGCAGGGCGAACACGCGGGCGCGCCGCGGCCGGATCTCATCCTGCTCGACCTGAATCTGCCCAGATACGATGGGCGCCAGGTGCTCGAACGGATCAAGGCCGACCCTGACCTGGCGCACATTCCGGTGGTCGTGCTCACCACGTCGGCGGCCGAGGAAGACATTCTGCGCAGCTACAAATTGCACGCCAACGCCTATGTGACGAAGCCGGTCGACCTGGACCAATTCGTCACGGCCATCAAGCACATCGACGATTTCTTCGTCCAGGTCGTCCGGCTGCCTCGGCAGCGCTGATATCCGACGAGCGCAGGCCGGCACTAGACCGGGCGGCGCGGCTCCTCGACGGCGAGCGCTTCGTCGACGGTGTTGTGCACGCTGAGCAGCTTGTCCAGCCCGGTCACCTCGATCGGCCTGCGCACCGGCGGCGAGGCCACCACGCGCAACCGGCCGGACGCCAGCGACTCCGCCGCCACGAGCAGCACACTCAGTCCGGCGGAGCCGAAGAATTCCACCTGGGACAGGTCGACGACCAGCGTGGCCGGCTTGTCCCGCAACGCATCATCGACCGCGGCCTGGAACTGTGGCGCGGAGGCCATGTCGATTTCTCCGGTGAGCGAAAGGATTCGGGCGGAATCGACCGATCGCACGTCCGTTTCCAAGCTCTTCGCCTTTCCGTCCGCGCTCATCGAGTACCCGCCTGGACACCGACGCCGAGCGCCATTCGGCCTCGACTCGACCGACCTGAGTCCGCTACACCAAACCGGTTGCCTGGCATCGCCACTTCGCTACCTCCGACGCGTCGACCCCCCGCCCGCTCGAGCACGGCGCGGGGCTGATCCAACTCGCCAAACTACCGTAGGCCGCCTCGGCTCGCCGCGCCCGCCTCGGCCTGCCGCGTTCCGACAATTCTCAGCGCACCCGCGCCGGTCGCCGGTCTTCGGCGAAGTCCAGCTCCAGCGTCACCGGAATGACCTCGACCTCCAACGCTTCGCGTAGCCGGGTGACCGCGTGGCCCAGAATCCGGCGGCGCAGCTGGGTGATGTCGGCGGTCGGTTCGGCGGTGACCACCAGGTGCAGTTCGGGCGCGTCGCGGCCGCCGGACAACCAGGCCGAGGCGGTGCGCACGCCCTCGTAGCTTTCGATGTCGGTGGCCACCGGGGCCGCGGCGGTGGCCGACGCCAGCACGGTGGTCCCGGCCCACTCGGTGCCGCCGGTGCGCCAGGTGACCGACTTGGGCATCCGGAATACCTGTGCCAGCAACCAGCGCAGGCACAGCAGGCCGATCAGCACGGCGACGGCTACCGCGGCCCACAGCACCCAGGTCGGCGGCGCCGCGGTGCCCGGCACGAGGGTGTCGTCGGATTCCACCCAGCGCAGCCGCCCGTAATGCGCGGCGACGGCGAGCACGCCCGCGGCGAGCAACAGCACGCCGGTGAGCCCGAGCATGGTCCGGTTCAACGCGGCCGGACGGTTGGTTCGACCAGCCATCACACCTCTCCTGTCTTCGGGCCGTGCAGCTTGGCCCGGACGCGTCGCACCGGCTGCGGGCCGATCTCCTGGACCCGGCGGGTGAGCGTCTCGCAGATCTCCTCGGGCAGACCGTCCGCACCCGCGCGATCGGTGCGCGCGGACACCTTGACTCCTTTGCGCCGCAATCGGATTCGTGCGGAGCTGACGCCGTCCACCGAAGCCGCGGTGCTGCGCAGCGCGGTGCGCAACCCACCGCGGGTCACCCCCGCGGACATCCCGTCGTCGGTGTCGAGCGGCAACACGGCGGCCCGGCCCGGCCACAGCGCCAGCGCAAGCAGCACGAATCCGAACACCACCGCCGCGACACCCACCGCGAGCACCGGCATGTCGTGCCAGGTCATGCCGTGCAGGTCGGCCGCGACGGTGTCGTAGGACAGATACTCGTGCGCGCCGATCAGCCGCTGGATCAGCGACACCGCCACCGCCACGCACGCGGCGAGCAGCAGCACGGCGACCATGATCGCCGGAATCACCCGGCGCGGCCTGCGCTTCACCGAACTCTCCTTCCGGCAACGGTTTCAGTGGTCAGCTCGGTCACCACGATGTCGATGCCGGACACCGCGAGTCCGGTCAGCTCGCTGGTGCGCCGGGCCAGATGTGCGCGACACGCCTCGGTCACCCGGCCGATCGGCGACGGATACTGAATCGGCAACCGCACATCGAGGGCGGTCCGGTTCGCGAAGACCCGCGCGTCGACCCGCACGTCGGCGCCGACGCCGGCCACCTCGCGCGCGGCCTGCGCGACGATCCGCTGCACCGCGCGCGGCGCCACCGTGGTGACGCCCGGATACTCGTCCGCGACGACGGCGGTCATCGCCTGCCCTTGCGCTGTGCCGATTGCAGCAACCCGACCAGGTCCAGCTCGCCGTCGAGCCAGCGGCCGACCACCAGGCCGAGCACGGCGAACAGCAGCACGACGGTGAAGGCGCCGAATCCGCCGAACGCGCCGGCGAAGCCGAGCGCGAGACCGACCGCGAGGCAGATCGCTGTGGCACTCATCTACTGCACCCGACTGCTCGGCGCGGGCTCGTCGTCGTCGCCGGGGATGTACACGTCGTTGACGTTGATATTGACCTCGACCACGTCCAGGCCGGTCATCTGCTCGATCGCGTTGATCACGTTGCGGCGCACCGCGCGCGCCAATTCCGCGATGGCGACGCCGTATTCGACGACCAGTTCCAGATCGACGGCGGCCTGGGTCTCCCCCACCTCGACCGAAACCCCTTGGCCGATACTGGCGGACGCGCCGGGGATGCGATCGCGAATGGCGCCGAACGCACGCGCCGCGCCGCCGCCTAGATCGTGCACGCCACGCACCTCGCGGGCCGCGAGCCCGGCCACCTTCTGCACGACGATGTCGGCGATGGAGGTGGTGCCCTGGTCGCTGGCCAGCTTGCTGTCCTGCTGAGCGGCCGCGGCGGAGGAAACCCGGCTCGCCGGGGCCTTGGTGTCGGCGGGCGCCTTGGTGTCCGTGTTCTTGTCAGTGGTTGTCGTGCTCATTGCTCCTCCTGATTTCCCTTGCGGTACAGCGGACATCGGCTTCATTAGGATCGACACGTGATCCGACCCGGACGTCACGGGCTCGACGGTGTGACCTAGGTAACCCCCTCGCTGCCGAAGGCTCCGGCGTCGAGCTCGGTAACCACCAGGCGCAGGCGCGCATCGGACCAGTCGGTCCCGGCCAATGCGGCGCGCAGGGCGGCTGTGGCCTTCTCCAGCAGCGGCGCCAACGGCAGTTCGGCCGCGGCGACCCGCACCTCGACTCGGCCTGGTCTGACATCCACCGCGAAACCTCGTGCGTCCCATGGCCACCAGGCCGGGCTTTCCGCTCCGAGCGGTGTCGCGGGACGAATGCCGTCGATCGTGTCCAGCGCGCCCAGGACCACGGCGATGATGTCGCTGGGAGAACTCACGGCTGCGCCTCGCCGGCACTCGACTCCGCCGTGCCTTCTAGGCAGCTGTGATATCGGTTCGCTCGCTGACGCTCCCTCACCGGCGCTCCGGCTCGATATCGAGAATCGTCACCGACACCTCATCGACCGTCTGCCCGGTCTGTTCGAACACCACCCGCGAAACCTCCTGCTGCACCGCGTGACCGATCACCGCCGCCGCGCGTTCGGCCGAAATCACCACGTCCACTTGCACACTCAGCGCGCCCGAGGCGGTCCGGCGCACCCGCACGCCCTCCGACGACGCGGGGTCGGCACTGGTCAGGCGCTGCTTGCCCACCCGGACCAGCGACGAGACCAGCCCGCGCACACCGGGTTCCAGCCGGATCACGCCCGGCGTCGCGCACGCCGCCTGCGCGGCCACCGCGGCGACGACCGGCGCCTCGATCCGGACCTCGGAAAAAGCATCGGTCGTCATCGCCGCCCGCCCCCCGTTTCGTCGTCCTCATAGATGTCCGCGACCACCAGGTCCAGGGTCTCCAGCACGAGGCCGGCCTGGGCGGCGAGTGCAGCGCTGACCCGTTCGCGCACGAGCGGCAGCGCCGCGCCGACGGTGGTGTGCCCGAACCGGATGGCGACCGACAGCTCCACCGCCACCAGGGTTTCCCCGTCCATCCCCATGCCGACCCTGCGCACCCGGCACTGCCTGGCGCGCACGCCGGGCACCGAATCGGCGGCATAGCGCAGCACGGTGGCGACGGCTTGTTCGCTCACCTCGACCGTGCCCGGCGCGGGTGTCGGCAAGACCAGGGTCCGGCCGCGCCGCGCCTCGGCGCGCACCGCGGACATGATGCGTCCGGTCAGATCGGGCGGCGCCGGATCCGGTTCGTCGATCAGCTCCTTGGTCGCCGCGCGCAGGGCGAGCAGGCTGTCGCGCGCCGCCCGGCAGTGCGGGCAGCTGGTCTCGTGTTCATCACCGAGACCGGCCTCGACCGCGTCGAGCCGATCCCAGACCTGTTCGATCTCGCGGCCGCAGGGCAGCCGGTAATCCTGTTCTGTCGTTCCGTTCACCGCCATGGTTTCATCACCTCGGACAAGTGGGCTCGCGCGCGGGCAATCCGGCCACGCACCGCCGTGGTATTCACTTCGACGATGTCGCCGATCTCCTCGTAGGTCAGCCCGTGCACCTCGCGCAATAGCCAACAGGCGCGCTGTTCGGGCGTGAGCAGCTGCAGCGCGTCGTTCAGCGCTGCCAATTGCGTGCTCACCTGCACCGCGTGCTCGGGCTGGGTGTCCGAGCGTGGCGATTCGGTGGTCTCCGGGTCTACCTCCACGGTTGGTTTGCGGGCCCGGATCACGTTCAGGCACCGATTGGTCGTCATGCGATAGAGCCAGCCGACGAAGGCCGCGTCCTCGTTGAGCTGCGGTAGTCGGCGCCAGGCCCCGAGGAACACCTCCTGGACGACATCTTCGGCGTCGGAGCGGTCGGCGAGCATCTTGACCGCGAGGCGGAACATCTGGGCCTGATAGCGCAGTACTAACTGCTCATAGGCCCGCATATCGCCGTCGCGCGCCCTGCTCACCAGGGTCGCATCATCGGGCGCGGTCTCGGCAACCGTTTCTGTCGTGGTCACAGCACCTCCTCCACCGCTCATCACGTAGACACCGGGGAATGGAAACCGTCACGGCCAGTATGACGTGATCGTTGTCTCATTGGTTGCTGCGTGCGGTTTGTGAAATGGCCGTGTCAATACGACGTGTGCATCCAACCCGGATGTGCCACGACACAGCGGAGGTTTCGATGTCTCTGAGCGACAAGATCGGCAACAAGGTCGACGAGTTCGGCGGCAAGGCCAAGGAAGCCGCGGGCAACGCGACCGGCGACGACGATCTGCGCGCCGAAGGCAAGGCGGACCAGGTCGAGGCCGCCGTCAAGGGCGCGGTGGAGAACGTGAAGGACGCCATCGGCGACGCCGTGGACAAGGCGAAGAGCGCGTTGGGCAAGTAGCCCGCGCGTGCGGTGTGCGGCCGCGAGTACGGCCGCACACCGCTCGGTTCGAACAGGGGTATGACAGTGATCAATCATCGACCGACCAGAATCGCCGGTGTCGAACCGGTGACCGCCGTGCTGGCCATCGCCACCTGCCTGGCATTGACCATCGGTGTGGCCGCAATGACGGAGTCCGTCGCCGCGACCGTGGCGGCGTGTGTCAGCATCATCGCCGGACTCGCGCTCGCGCTGGCCATCCTGCCGCACAAGGCGTGACGGACTACGGGGTGTAGATCTCCGTCAGTGCCGGAAGATCGTCCGCGTTGCTGCCGCCCGCGGCGAGCACCCGGCCGTCGGACAGCAGCGTTGCGGCGAAATCCGTGCGGCCGTAGGACATCGGCCCTACCGCACTCCATGTGTCGGCGTACGGGTCATACAGCGAGGTGGCGAGGAACCCGGCGAACAGATACTGCTCGTCACCACCACCGAACACCAGCACCTTTCCGGACTTCAGGGTGATCGCGTGAAAACGGTCCCGGCCGATCGGCATCCTGGCGGCGGGCGCCCAGCGATCGGTCACCGGATACCACCGCTCGGTGGTGTTCAGCGAATGCGAGTCGTATACCGGACCCGATACCCAGCCGTGGGCCGCGCCGCCGAGCACGAGCACACTGCCGTCGGGCAATAGCACCGCTTGGTGCGAAAGCCGAGGTGTCGCCAAAGACCCTGTCGTGCTCCACTTTCCGGTCACCGGGTCGAAGATCTCACAGAAGGCGGTCGGCGCGGCCTCGTGCCTCGCGACGATCGCGGCGCCACCGATCACCAGCACCCGGCCGTCCGCGAGCAGGACCGCCTGATGCGAAGACCGCTCGTCGACCATCGGCTCGGTCGGCTCCCAGGTGTCGGTGGCCGGGTTGTACAGCTCAGCCGAGTTCGTGGACCCTAGGTCGGTACTCATTCGCGGTTTCGCGCCGCCCGCCACCAACACTCGGCCATCCGCCAGTAGTGTGGCGCTGTGCATGCTGCGCGGAGTGCTCATGCCGGTTCGGGTCGGCGTCCACTTCTTGGTCCTCGGATCGAAGCGTTCCGCCGCAGCGACGGTGTTGAACGGCTGCTGATATGGACCGGAGATACCGCCGGCAACGAGGACCGTCCCGTCCGGCAATCGAGTCACGGTGTGCAGCCTGCGCCCGAGCGTCATCGGCGCCGTCGCGGACCAGGTCGAGGTGGTCGCGTCGAACAGTGCGGTGGCGGCCACCCCGGCGAACGCCGCATCGGCGCCGCCGGCGAGCAAAGCCCCGCCACCGTCCACACCAACCATGGCACAGTCATTTTCAAAGGCTCGGCTGGCGTCGGGTAGATCCGACGCATTGGACCAGCTAGCGGTCGCGACCGGCGGACTGTCGAGTGAGGTCACTGTTCTCCCTCCGAAGGCGTGTAGATCTCGGTGCTCGCGGTGAGCCGCCAGTTGGTGGACGACCCGTCGAGGTGGTCGACCCCACCGACGACCAGCACCCGGCCGTCGTCAAGCGCAAGCGCGCCGAATGCCCAACGGCCCGTGGCGAGTCCGGCTGCCTGCTGCCACGTCTTGGTGGTCGGGTCGTACAGCGCGGCGTTGCGCAGACCAGTGGACACATTGCTCGCATTGGCGCCGCCGATCACCAGCACCCGGCCATCGCGCAGCAGGGCGGCGCGATGATACAAACGGGCACAGGGCAAGTCGGCGTCCCTGGTCCATGTTCCGGTGATCGGGCTGTAGCGTTCGGTCGTCCAATCGCTGCCCGTGTTGAACACCCAGCCCGCCACCCAGCCGGGCCAGCCGCCGCCGGTGACAAGCACGGTGCCGTCGCGCAGCACCGTCGCGGTGGCGTCGAACCTCGGCCGGGCCGTGCTGCCGGTCGGCGTCCACTTCCCCGTTGCCGGATCGAAGATCTCGCAGAAGGCCAGGTCGGTGTAGGTGCCCGAGCCGACGTCTGCGGTGCCCCCGATGACAAGCACGCGGCCATCGTGCAGCAGCACCGACTGATGCACCGATCGAGCGTCGTTCATCGACTCGATCGGTGTCCATGTCTTGGCGGTCGGGTCGTAGATTTCCGCGGTCGCCGTGGTGCCGCTACTACCCGATCGATCGGCGTATCCGCCTGCCAGCAAGACCCGCCCGTCGGCGAGCAGGGTTGCCGAATGCGCGGTGCGGCCAACGCTCATCGAGCCCGCGGCAACCCACTTTCCGGCGACCGGATCGAACCGCTCGGCTGTCGCCAAGCCCGCGTTCGAGGTCTGTGGCGTCGGAAGTCCACCGGCCGCCAACACCGAACCGTCCGGCAGCCTGGTCAACGTGTGCCCGCTGCGGCCCTCCGCCAGCGCGCCGGTGGTCGTCCACGTGCCAAGGCCCGGGTTGAACAGGGCACAGGCCGAGGCGGACCCGAAGTTCGTGTCCTGCCCGCCCGCGATCAGCACATGACCATCCGCGAGCTGCACGGGGTTGTCGCCCATGCCCTGCCAATTCACCGCGAGGGGAACATCTTTCGCGGCGTGCCAGGCACCGGCCTCGGTCGATGCCTCGAATTCCGTTGTGCTGATCGAGGTCATGGCGTGTACACCTCCGCGGTCGCGGTGAGCACGTTCTCACCGATGACCGGTGCCGCCGCGCCCGACCGCACGATGCCACCCGCGACGAGCACCCGGTCCTCCGGGAGCCCGACCGCCGCCATGGCCCAGCGCCCGACCGCCATGTTCGCGGCGACCGTCCAGGTACCTGCGGCCCCGGCCGCACCCGGCGTATAGAGAACGGTGTCGCTGTAGCCCGCGTCGAAGACGCTGCTGTCGGTGCCGCCGATCACCAGCACCTTGCCCGATTTGGGCAGCGACACCGCACGATGCTGGCTCAGCCCCCACGGCAGGTCGGCGTCGGCCGTCCAGGTTCCGACACCGTTCGCGTCGAGCCGGAACCGCTCGCAGGTCTTCAAGCTGTACGGATCGATGATCGAACTGTCGGAGTGGGACACCACGTCACCACCCGTCACGAGTACCGAGCCGTCATTCAACGCGGTTGCCTGATGCCCCTTGCGTGGCGTGTGCAAGCTCGCGGTCGGCGCCCAGGTGCCCTTGTCCGGAGTGGTTCCGGCAGTGAAGATTTCGCAGTAGCCCAGCGCGGCGTACTGGCCGCGGCCGATGGTGATGACGCCGCCGACAACGAGCACCTTGCCGCCGGGCAACGCGATTGCCGTGTGCCCGAATCTGATATCGGTCATCGGCTTGACCGTCGTCCACGTGTTCGTTCCCGGGTTGTAGATTTCGGCGGACCGCACCGCCCGGTTGGTGTCGGCCGAACGCGCCGAGCAGCCGCCCGCGACCAACACCGTCCCGTCGGTGAGCAGGGTGGCCGAGTGCGAGAACCTCGGCTCGTTCATCGAGGCGACCGCGGTCCAGGTACCGCCATTGGCGGGATCGAATATCTCGGTCGCGTTCGTGCCACGGGCAGGCACCGTGACCGGCCCCGTAATGCCGCCCGTGACAAGCACTTTGCCATCGGCGAGCCGGGTGCTGGTGTGTAGTCTGCGGGCCACATTGAGCTGCTTCGCCGTCGCGGTCCAGGTGCCTGCGGCGGGATCGAATCTCGCCGAGAGGGACAGCGGATTACGGCGCCCGTCCTCGCCACCGGCCAGCAGTATCGCACCGTCGGACAACAGAGTGACCGCCGTTTCGTTCGGCTCGGCCCAGAATCCGGGCACCGGCAAGGGGCCCGCCGAGGTCGTCCAGGTGCCCGGAGCTGCTGCGGCAGCGGCATTTTCGACAGTGCCGGGTCGGTGCCACGGCGACGGTCGCGGCCGCAGTCGATCCACTGGAAGTGTCATGAGTTCTTTCCTTTCACGGTGAACGGGCAAACCAGGAGCAGGTCGAGCACGGCATCGGGATCGAGCCGTCCGTCGGTGGTGAGCAGGTGCGGATCGAGACCGGTGAGCGGGACGGTGACGATCCAGTCCTGGCCCGAGTCCTTGACTTCGGCAGTGATACTGGGGAATCCGGCCTTCGGCAGGCCGCCCAGCGACGGGTCCGGCTGGAGTTTCACCGCAGGGCGGCCGGTGCCGACGGCCAAGGTAGCGATCAACGGGTCGCCTTCCCGGTAGTAATCGACGAGCCGGGTGCTGCCGTCCGGCCCGAGATCCTGGGAAAGCACCAGCACCAGTTCGGGTTTCGTCACGCTGAAACGCTCGTCGCGCAACATCTGCGGGAACTGGGTTTTCGACAGCGTGAAGGTCGCCTTCGCGGTCCCCGCGGCGGGGGTGGCCAGGAATTTCTGCCACTGGTCGGCGAATTCGCGCCGGGCGCTGAACACCCGGAACAGACCGGTGCCACCCCCGGCGTGCACCCAGTCGTTGACCGCTTTGCGCAGCTCGTCACTGACCTGCTGCCCCAATGCGGTACCGCCGTCGCGGGCGGTATAGCGCAGGTGCAGCACCACATCGGTGATGGACTCATAGTCGAACTGACGGAACTCGCTCGGCAGCGACAACTGCCACTCGCTGATCGCGCCCGCACCCTCGAACGGCAGGAACCGCTCGTCGCGCAGATTCGTCTCGAACAAACCGGAATCGTCCTGTCCGGTGCTGGTGACGATCGACTGCACCGGACCGGCGAGATCGCGGAACCGAGTATCGGGCCCCGGCCGTTTGCGCGCGTACTTGCCCTCCGGCAACCGCGGATCCACCCGCACGCTGCTCCGGGTCAGCGTCGCGGTGAGATTGACCGTGGTGTACGGACCGACCACGCACGGCACCGTGACACTGAGACTCTTGATCCGGCGGAAGTAGTGCCCCGGCGCGTCCAGATCGAACAGCGCCTCGGGCAGCGTGATATAGCAGCGACCGGTTTCCTTGAGCGCGAGCAATGCGCGGGAATCCAACTGTGCCAACGAGATCCGCTTGGACAGCTCGAGCTCGCGGGCGTTGGCGTCCAGGAACGCGACGTCCATCCGATTGAGATCGGCGACCAGCCGCTCCCCCGACAACAGGCCCTTGTGCAAGCTGTCCCAGTACCCGAATTTGACGAAATTCGAGTCCTCGGTGCCCAATTCGTGCCGGTAGGACCGTTCGGCCCGCTTGGCGACGTCGTAAGCCAGCTGATAGGTCTGGAAGAAACTGGTGGACAGCTGGCCGACCATCCAGTCGTAGAGTTCCCGGTTGGTGTACTTGCCATGCAAGAACTGGTCGACTTCGCGCGCTTGATCCCGCTGCTTGTCATGGTTGGCCAGCTCGGTCTCGGTCATCTCCTTGCGCAGCGTCGCCGCCGCGACTTGCTTGTCGTACTGGGCGATTTCGATGTCGGCCTGCCCCGCCTGGAAGGCCCAGTCGTCACCGCGACGGCCATAGCCGCCCATGGTCGCGGCCAGGCCGGCGCCCGCGCTCAGCACGGCGGCGGCAGTGCCGATCGCGCCCGCGGCATGGCTGAGCGAATTGCTGATCTGGCTGCCACCGAAGGTCACACCCGTGGTCGGCGGCGGGCCGACCTTGGCATCCGGGAACAGCGCGGCGACAGACGCCGAGGCCTGGAACACGCCGCTCACGCCCTGCACCACCATGGACGCGGTGGTGAGCGAGCGATGCGTCTTCTCGCCGTCGTTCATGAATTCGCGCTCGCTGTAGTACTTCTTCTTGTGCTCGGCGAGCTGCTTGGATTTCTCCAGCGCGGCCAGCGACTGGTTCGCCTCGGTGACCTGCTGCACCCGCACGTTCCTTGCCGCGTCGAGGATCGCGGTCTCGTGCCCGGCGCGCAGCCGGGCCAACGCCTCGACGTCACGTTTCTCCAGTGCCGCGAGCAACGCCGCACCGAACGCCTTGACCTCGCCCGCCAGCTCTTCGGCCTTGGCCAGCATGGGCGCGAAACGGTAGTGCGGCAGCGGCGCGTTGATGTCGTCGAGCACCGACGACAGGTCGAGGCCCGCCGCGACCGCCCGAACCAGCACATTCGGATCGATCACCGCGCCGAACGCAGGCAGCTTACGAGCTACGCCGTCGATATTGCGGCCGGAGCGGATCTTCGACAACCGATCGTCGACGAGATCCCAGTACCCGAGCAGCTTTTCGTTGCGCGGGATGTGGAAATAGTTGTACCAGGCCATGCCCGAACCGATTGTGATGGACGGCGTCACCGGGGCCTCGGCCGAATCGCTTGGCGCGATCAGGCTTTCCGCCGCGACGACCGGGCTCAACGGCCGATCGCCCGCCGCCAGTTCACGGAAGCTCTTGATCGGCGGCGGGGTGGGGTCGGTGATCTCTTCCGGCCTGCGGCCGAGCAATTCCGCGGCCAGGATGTACAGCTGCGCCGCCTGGTTGATCGACTCGCCGGTGTCCTGCCGGAACAGCTGATCGCCCCAGGCGATCAGATTGTCGAGGTATTTCATCACGACCGCCTTCTGATAGGCGGTGGTGCGCAGCTGTGCGACGACATCGGGCTGGAACGGATTCTGCATCCAGAGCGCGATCGGGGTGTATTCGTTCCCATTGCCCTGCGCCACCCGCAACAGCACCTGCTCGATGCGCTGCTGGTAATAGCTGCTGTCCGGCTTCGACGGATCACCCGCCGTCTGGAAGAACGGCTTCGTGCGCCAGAAGCGTTGCGGCACCGGCTCGTTGCTGGTGTCCAGGGGGTCGAAGATGGTGTGGAACCACTTTTGCGCCTCCTCGAACTTCCGGTCCACCGACAGCCGCTCGGCGATCATCAACGGCGCCTGGAAGAACAGTTCCCAGTTGTACTGCGCGTACGGGTCCGCCCGGTTGAATTCGACCGACTCGACGGGCATATCGCCGGATACGTAGGAGAAATCGGGGTCGTATTCCGCGGTGAAGTCGAACGGCCCGCTGTACAGCTCAGGCCTCGTCTGCAGGTCACGCTGGAAAAGTCCGGCCGTTCCCGCCGTATCATACTGAGCGGCAAACGATTTGGTGTGCGGATGATACAGCGGGTTGACAGTGTAGTGGAAGTCGAAGATGAACTCGACGTGCGCCTGCAGCAGATATATGCGTTTGTTGTCGATGTAGAACAGGACGTTCTTCCACATCTCGTTGAGGTCGTTGATCCATTCCTGGTGCGGGTGCAGCAAGCGATATGCCCGGCCCGGCGGGGTTTTCCGCCAGAGCATGAACATCAGGTCGTTTCGCGGATCGAGGGTATTGATGGTCACGAAGCCGGGGGAGAAATTGTAGAACTCGTTGTTATCGGTAGCGAGCCCCTTCCGGTCCGCGATCGGCAGCAGGATCGGGTAGTCGCTGAGCTCTACGGTTGTCATGCCGAAGGCAATGACCGTCTCGCGGGCATCGACTCGGAACCAACCCCGCATGCGCACCGGCGTCGGCTCGACGCCCCGCTGTTCGCGATAGACCAGGGCGAAAACCAAATCCCCTGCCGCGTCGTCCGGAATCACGTATGTCTGGTACCTGGCCAGCTCGTCGACGAACGAGGTAGCGCTGTGCGTCACGCTCAATTGGGTTTTCGCGGTCTTCTTGGCATGCCACGCACCGTTGACGAAGCTGCTCCAGTTGAGCTGGACCTTCATCACCCGCAGGGAATCCCGCATTTTGTCCTTCGGCGCGGGCATCTCGAACTCCACCGGCGCACCCTCGTAGGTGGAGGTCGTCCAGAACAGATAGAGCCGCTTGTTCCAGACGACCGGCAGCACACTGTCGCTGTCGATGTCGAGCTCGACCTTGCGCCACGGCGTCCACGCCCTGGTACCCGATCGATCGAGCAACCGGCAGGAGCGGAAGTAGTAGTCCCGAGGGCTCGACTCGGTCCGCGCGAAGACGTACAGCGTGTTCGTGGCCTTGTCGTAGTACGTGCCGCACGGGTGCAACCGCGCCACGTCGCCGAGCTGTTTCAGATAGCCGCCTATCGCGGCTTCTCCTGCGGCGGAATCGGATTCCTTCTGCATCAACTCGTTCTCCAGTTGTGTGAAGAACGGCGTCTTGTCCAGCCGCAGGTCGGGTTCGAAGTAGTTCTCCGGGTACAGGAAGACCTTCTGGTTCGCCTCCCACAACCGGTACTGCTTCATCCATTCCCAGACCTGGAGGTCGCCGGGCGAGGCGATCGTGACATTCGGCTCGAGGTCGAGCTGGATGCGTTGTACGAACAGCTGGACGCTGTAGATGGCCTGGGCGATCCGCGTTGTCATTTGGGCGGCACCCATTTCGACGTCGAGCAGGTAGTAGTCGTGCAGGCCGTACGCGTCGTGCCACAGCGGCGTGCCGTTTCCGGTCAGCAGCGGATTGGCGACCAAATAGGAGACCAGCGCGCCACGCTGATGTCCGCGAATCCCGTCTTGCATCGGGGCAGCGACGACCGGCCAATCCTGCAATGTGTGTTGCGCTTTCGCGGCCTGCCAGGCGGCCTGGGCGGCGTCGGGTGTCAGCTCGGCGTGCAGCCAGGAGCCGAGCCGCTCGGCGGTCACACCGAGGCGGCGCAACATGCGGACGGCGGCATTGAGCACGGCCATCGCGCCGACATCGAGGAAACGCGCCGCCGTGGACAGCCCGAGCAGTTCGGCCAGTCCGGCAAGATCCGCCGCGTTCCAACCGGTTCGGGTGGCAAGCACGGTGGTGACGTCAGCGGGCGTTGCCTTCGGGCCTTCGGCGGCCTGCCATGCGAGAGCCAGCGTCTGGTAGCGGCCCGGCGTTGCGTTGCGCAGCCGGATCAGGTCGAGCAGCCGCACGAACTTGCCGAAAAGTGGGGCTGGTCCGGTGATCCGCGTCGGTGGCAGGTCGTTGAGATCGATCCAGCCGACCCGATCCGCATAGCCGAACAGCAGCGGCAGCTCGAGCGCGGTGATCCCCAGCTTCGCCAATACCAATGCCACGCGGTGGATTCGGGCGAGCGAGCTGAATTGCTGGGCGAAGGCGGTTGTGGTCACCGCGACGGCGGGATCGCTACTGACATAGCCTGATACCAGGAAGTCCTCCAGCACCGTCGACCCCGGAGTCGAGCGCAGCCATACCCCGAGCAGCTGGTCGGCGGTGGCGGCATCCAATCCGGTCGCCTGCCCGATCTGCTGTTTGATGGTGATCTCGCTGAGCGTGCGCCGCAGCAGCGGATTGAGTTTGCTCAGCACCACCCGGAATCGGCCTGCCGGGCCCAGGATGTCGTCCTTGAAGAAGGCGAGGGCGTCCCCGGCGGTCAGGAAGGCATTGCTGTCACCGACGGGAAGTGGAACTTCCTGCGCCGCAAGCAGGGTAGTCACCGCCGCGGTGAGACCGGCGCCGCCGGGTGCGGCCGTCAACGCCTCGGCTTCGGCCTGCGACAGGTACCCGCGCAGCTTCAGCGTGTGGTCGTTGATGTCGTAGAAAACCTTGCCTGCCAAAGCTTTCGGCATTTGGTAGCCGACCGGCAACTGCGGCAGCGATGCGGCGTAGACCGGAATCCGCAGCGCCTTCATCCTGGTCCGGACGAATCGCTGTGGCGCGTCGTACAGTTCGTCCACCGCCGCGAGATACGCCGCGTTCGCGGGCAGGACCGCGCGCAGTTCGAGACGCTGGGCTTCGGTCATCGGACCGGCGAAGACCAGCTGGTGATCGTCGCCGTTGTAGCGGATCGGCGACTTCTGCGGGAACACCACGTCGTCGGGCAGCGCGTCCAATTGCGTGGTGTAGGTGACGATTCCGAGCAGGGTGGCGACGGCGTCCTGCGCCAATGCGGGCTCCCAGCCGAGCAGGGCCAGCTGCTTCTTGGTCAGATCGCCGCGTTCGTCGAGAGTTTGCGCGGTCTCCTGATAAACCCCCTGCAAGGCCGCGCGCAGCACGGTGAGGATGCTCGCCGATGTGTCGTCGTCGGGGATCACCCCGCCCTGCGGCGGCAACGTGGCGGTGAGCACCGCGTCTACCTCGGGGACGGTGAAGCCCGCATCCTGAATGGCCGCCGCCGCGTCCAGGAAGTGTTCGGTGACAACGGTTTGCGCGTAGATCGGGGCACGTGGGGCGATATCGACGAGGGCGGGCGGGCCAACCGGGGCACCGCCGGAGACCTCACCTTCCACACCGGGCGCGAATGCGGGCAATGGCTGTCCGACCGTCGGCAGGATCGGCGCGCCTGCCGGTACCTCGTGCTCGACCGTCTCGCCGGCGAACACCCCTGCCAAGATCGGGAACGGACCGCCGCCGCCGTAAAGTTCGATGAGCCGCAACAGATCCGGGATCGACAGCGACAGCGCGGTGGCCAGGGTGACCGTACGCACCAGCGCCGACAGATTGGCCAGATTCACCACCCGGTTGGGGATCACCGCGCGCGGACCGGTGGTCAGCGCGGTCAGCTCCTCGTCGGTCAACTGCAGCACCGCGAGCAGCGCCGCGGTCACCGCTGGGTCGGTGATGCTGCCGAGCACCGACAATTCGGCCCGATCGGCACGCAACGCGAACGGATTCCGCCCGCCCGGCGCGCTGGTCACCACCGACGGGTCGAGGAACATCCGGTCGTACAGCGGCGGCTCGGCATCGGTGCGGTAGACGTGCGTTTCGACCGTTTGGTAGAACGTCAGCACCTGGTCGACTGAAAGATCCAGCCGTGCGGCGATTTTACGCACGGCACCGATGGTCCGCAGGGTCTCCCGATCCAGGTCGCCGCGGCTGTTGCTGCCGAAGATCGCGCGGTCCAGTGTGCTGGCCGACCAGCCGAGCGCGCGCTGCAACCGGACGAATCGATGCAGCCGATCCAGCGCCGCGTAGTCGAGGCCGACGAGGGTCATCTTCGTGGTGTCGTACCGCGAATCCGCGTCCGCTTTGATCGACAGCGCGGCAACGGGATTGACGAACCGGGTATCGAGCAGCTCGGTCAGCTCGGTGTAGCGCAACGAGCCGACATCGAGCAAGGTCCGCACGTTGGCCAGCGCCGTAACGAGGTCCGGCCCAGGCGGATTGCCGTAGAAGTCGGCGAGCGTGCGTGCCGGTGTGAGCGGCTCCCCCGCGATGATCTGTGCGGCAACGGTATTGAGCCCGAGTCGCTCGTCGGCCCGCAGCGTCGGCGAATCCGCCGCCGCCCCGACGGTTTCCAGCAGCGATATCCGGGTGACCCCGAGGTTGGCCAGGTAGGAGCCGGTCTGATCGCGCCACAGATCGTAGGGCAGATCCCAGGGGTAGACCGCCGTACGCAGCTTGTCGTAGGCGCCGTTGTTCACGTGCTGCGGCTGGATTCGCAGTGTCGCGGCGTCGCCACTGCTCTGCCGCTGCTTCGGTGGAATCGCCGTGGTCGGTGCGACGGCCGACTCGAGCAACTCGTTGATCAGGTCGACATAGGGCAGCTCGAGCGTGGTGTTGTCGATGCTCAGGTCCACGTCGACCAGGTCGCCGCGACGCGCGTAGAGCACGTCGGCGACCGTGCCCTCGTGCCGGTCGTCACCACCGCCCAGCCTGCGCAGGAAGTACAGCAGGTCGACCAGGTACGCGGCCTCGCCGTACACCGAGTGTGCGTCGTCGAAGGTGCCGTAGTCCGCGGAACCGAACAGCTCTTCCCAGTTCGGAATCGGGTGGGGCGCGCCGGGGTCGGCGGGGGCGAAGCTCGGCAGCCATGGCACGTCGAAGTGGGCGGCCGTGCGATAGTCGGCGATCAGGTTGACCGCGGCCGCGTGCACCTCGGTCGCCCTGGCGTGGATGGCGTGTGCGTCGGCTTCGTCGATACCATCGGCCACCTTGCTCGCGAAGGTGTCGCGGCCGAGCCGGGCAACGGCGAACGACGAGCCGAAACCGTTGTTGCGCAACGACTGCATGGCGTCGAAGCGGCGAGCGACCTTGAATGTGCGCTGGATCTCGCCGAGTTCAACGCGCGCTTGTTCGTCCGGGACAGTGGCCGAGTTGACCGGTGTGCCGAGGATCTCGAATTCCGGGTTCTCGGCGAGGAACTTGCTCGCCGCTGTCTCGGCGTGCTCCGGGCTGGCCGATAATTCGAAGGCGATATGCGCCGTCGGATAGGTCTCGATGAGTCGCGTGCGCAGGATCTCCGCGTACCGCCTCACCTGGTCGATCTCCGTACCGGATTGCGTCAGCGATGCCTGAACCCACTGCGGCACACCGCTGGTCTGCTCGATCAGCTCGGACCAACTGCCATCGAGGCGCACCAGGTCGCGGGGATGAGCGAATTCGCCGCTGTCGAATCTGGTCAGCAGTTCCCGCAGCAATGGCGGGTTGTCACCGATCAGCCCGCGAAGTTCGAACGCAAGACGCAACCGTGCGGTGTGCGGCGCGGCAACCGGGTCCTCCGCGGACTCGACCGCTGAAGCGTCCGCATCGGCGGCACCATCGAGGTACGCGGCGTACATCCGCTGGCGGGCAACGGGATCGGGCACGGCCGCGGCAAACAGCTCACCGACCGGCGACAGCGGAACGCTGGCCGCCGGATCGACCGCTGCCCGTACCTGTTCGGCCCGCGCGCCGGCCGCGAAATCGGCGGCACCGTCGGATGATTCGATGACTTTCGCGGTGACCGCGGCGGTGACCGCGGCTTCGATCTGAGCGGCCGGACGTGCCGTGAACGCGGCCAGATCTCGCGGAAGCCCTTGGCGCAGCGCGCCATAGAACAGCTCGGCGGACAGACCTGTCGCTTCGGCATGCCGCGCGGCGGTCGCGAGATCTTCGATCTGGTCCGCATCGGTGCCCGTGGCAGCGGCTAACGAGTCCGTGTCGGCGGTGCCGAGGCCGCTGATCGTCGCTCCGTCGAGCAACGGGGTGACGGCGGAGCGAACCGCCGCATACTCCGCCCTGCTGTCGACCGGCAGATGCAGATCGACAATGGTCTCGCCGGTGCCCGCGGGCTCGCGGCTGGATTCCACGCTGGGACCTCCATTGTGAGCCGCCCGGACGATCACGCCGACCGCCCCGCCCGCGGGCGCATAGTCGATGCGATATCGACCGTCTGCGCCGGTCACGCTTTCGCCGAGTGGCGCTTCCGAGCGCAGGCGGCGCTCTGTCACGGTGACCGTCGCACCCGCGACCGGGCGGCCGTCCGGGTCGCTGATCGTTCCGGTTACCGAATCGCGTTGTACCACAAGCTCATTGGATGTCATCGCTGCCCCATTCCACTGCTGAGAGAATTTGTCATGTCCGGGTCGGACGGCCGTATTCGGTCGTCGGTGCTGTGCGGCTCAACGGAGCCAGTTGGCGAAGAACTGCTCCAGCGTCAAACTCGGCTGTCGCACATAGGGCTGATTGCCATTCCGTGGATCGGCCGCCTTGATCGCGTCGTTCAAGATCACGCCGCTGTTGTGGTTGAGATGTGCCAATTTGTCACCGACATACGCCGCTCCGCCGATGAAGGCGCCGGCGCCTCCGCCGATCAATCCGGCTTCGGATCCGAGAATCACGAGCTTCGCGTTGAAGGTCGCCGCGCCGTATGCCTGGATCAGGCCACCCGCCATCTCCAGCACACCGGCAGATGATTGCGCGGTGCCGACAATGCGAGATTCCTGCTGCAAACCTGCCTGGTAGCCGAGGAAGCCGGAGAATGCGCCTATACCACCGAAGAGAATGCCGAACGAGCTGGCCACCGGGATTTCGATCCGCTCCTGTACCGAACCAGGAAGCGAGTTGTGCGGAACCACCGGCGATTTGCTCGCTGTCGCACGAACCGCGATCTCGGCCGATGGGTTGTCCCAAATTCCCTGGACCATCGAATCCGGCAATTCGATCTTGCCCGGCCCCTTTCCAGCAAGGGAATACAGTTCTTTCTCGGTGAAAGTCCGTCCTGGGAACAGCTGGGCAGCCCGATTGCCGAGCGCCTCGGCGAATCGGGCCGACGCGGCCGCATGCTCCGGTGTCTGGCCCATGATCCAGCCGGTCTTCTCGGCGGCGATCGCGGCGGCGGCCTCCGTCTTGCCTGCCTGGCCGGACCACAGATGATACGGCCCCTCGAGCGTCTTTCCCGCAGTGTCCTTCGCCGCGGCCAATGCACCACCGACGCGGTCGGCCACGAAAACTGCCCGATCCGTCAATGGAACAGACAGGTCCGCACTGTCATCACCCGGAGCCGCCACTGAGGAGGACTCGCCTTGCTGTGCCGCATCCCAGGTATCGCGCAGGCCTTGCTCGGTCCATGGACCGTAGGCGTTGCTGCGAAAGTCCTCGAAGGAGCTGTAGTTCCGCGGGTTGTTGGCGTCGTTGTCGCTGGAGGTCTGCTTCTTCGTTTCGGTGCCCGACGGATCGGTCAATCGGATCGGATTGTTCTTCACGTAGGCGTAAATGTTGCTGCCGTCGACGAAACCCGCGGGGTCAGGGCATATCCACCGCCCGAGCCAGGACGAGCAGTATCGCGCGCCGTGGTAATAGAAGCCGGTTTCGGTGTCCTTTTCCTTGCCGGTGAAGCGGTAGCGTTTGAGGCTTACCTGCGCTGCGCCGGAGGCAGATTGGTAGGAGGTGGTGCCGAACGGGTGGAATTCCTCATAGGAGAGGATCGCGGCAGTGTCACTCAGTTCGACTGTGGCGGAGCCGAGATGGTCGGTCAGCTGGTAGCGCTGCACCGGACGGGGATTCGGGACCGGGACACGATCGTCGATGGTGGTCGTTTCGACCAGCGCGACCCGGCGGGTGCCATCGAGAATATGCAAGGTCTCGCGGCGGGTTCGGGTGGTGCCTGCGGTGACGCGGTGATAGATCTCGCTGTTGCCCAGATAGATTCGAGTGTCGGTGGTGCCGTTGTTGCGGATGGTTGCGCGCACGCGTTGTCCGGTGGAGTCGTACTGGTAGTAGGCGTCTCCCCCGCCGCCGAGGTCGGCATGGACCAGGCGATTGTCGGTGTCCCAGTCCATGATCGGCAGATGCGGCATCGAGGTGACGTTTCCGTTGGCGTCGTAGGTGTAGCTCGCGGTGAACCGGTCGTCGAGGTCACCGGGAATACTGTTGGCCAGCAGGCGATTACTGTCGGTCGCGGTCGAATGTCGCCGGGTCCAGCCACCGTTGGCGGCGGTGTGGGTCACCGCGCTGATGTTGCCGCTCTTGTCGTAGGTGTATGTCTCGGTGTACGAGCGCATCGCGGTGCTGTCGTTGGCGTGTGGGATCGGCGCGGTCGGCGGTTCACCGGAGCCGGGTTGACTGGTTTGGCCGACGTGTTCGCGACCGGTTGCCGTAGTCAGCCGGTAGCTCGGGTCGTAGCCGAACGTCCGGGTGGCACCGACAGCAGTGTTCGCGAAGAAGACGGTCGATTGCGCGGGATCGGCTGCAACGCTGACGTTTCCGGTGGGGTCGTAGGTATACCGCAAGGCTTGCAGAGCTGGACCGTTCCCGGTGCGGCTGTCGACGGCGGCGAGCCGGAAGGTGTCCGGCTCGTAGTCGTACCGAGTCTCGGTGCCGCAGCCCGTGGTGACGCGCAGCCGTTGGCCGCGCGCGTTGTAGTCGATGCCGGTGACGAACTCGCTCCACGCGGTGTCGCCACGGAGCTGAGTTTCGAGGCGCTCCAATAGATTCGCCTCGTTGTAGGTCGGCTTGGTCTTGCTCCCGTCCGGCGTGCCGATCAGGGTCGGGCGGTTGAGCGCGTCGTAGTCCGTGGTGGTGCGGTACACCGTTTGTTCGAGCAGTCGCGTCGCGGTGCGCAGGGCCTGCTCCGGGTCGGCGATGTCGGCCAGCACCGACCAATCCGGTTCGCTGAGCGGGTCCGCGGCCAGTCGGCGCTCACCGGCCAGCTGGTTGCCCTTGAAGTCGACCTGGGCGGTGCGGACCGCACCGGCGCCGTCGAAGACGAGATATAGCCGGCCGCGCACGTTGTCGGCAGCACCATTGCCGAGAGCGTCGCCGTAATACCCGCGCGATCGCAGGCGTTCCCCGGTGCCTGCGGTGGTGGCGTAGGAGTGGGTGACGCGGCGCAATTCGTCGTAGCGGAAGCGCTGGAACGTCCCGCGACCGTCCCATGAACGCACGGGTTGGCCGCTGACATCGACCAGCGTCCATCGCTCGCCCGCGTCCCGGCTCAGGGTGTGTGCCGGCCGCCCGAGCATGTCGAATTGCTGCTCCAACACCCGGATTTCGCGCGGGTCGATGGTGATCAGTTCGTTGCCCTGGATGTCGTGGATGACGGTCGTCACGAACTTCTCGGTGCCGTTGTCGACGACGACGATGTGCGCCCGGCCAAGGGTGTCGAGCTTGGTTGTGCCGTGTGTACCCGCGTGCGGCTCGGTGGCTTTCGCGGCCAGGTAGCGTGGATCATCGGTGGGCAAGTTGATTCGGTCTGTGTACCAACGACTTTCGAGCACCGTGTCGTTGCGGTCCCACTCTTGCTGTGCCCAAGCGTCGAAGGTGACCCTGGCGAGGGTGCCGTCCGGGAAGTCGGTGCGGACGAGTCGGCCGAGCGGGTCGTAGGTGAGGATCGGGGTCACCCCGTGCCGCACCAGGTCCGGTTCGGTGTCGAACTCCGCGTCCGGTGCGAAGTACGGTTCGTACTTCTTGATCGGGTTGCCCTTGTTGTCGTAGATCGTCCGGCCGGTGCCCACCCAGCGGGGTGCGCCGTCGTCGCCGGGCTCGGCCTGCGCCTTCATCAGCATGATGCGGCCGCTGCCGTCGAGATAGGTCCGCGACTCCTGTACCCGGCCGTCCGGCGCGCGGTGTTGCTCTCGCGCGAAGGTGCGGAATCGGACCGGTCGCGCCGTCAGGTCGTAGGTCAACCAGGAGGTGGGTCGATCGGCGTCGGCAGGTTCCGGCGTCGCCAGGTCGAGGACATCACCCTCGTTCCCGCCTTGCTTGCCGAGTACCGCGGTGGCGATCACCAGGCCGAGCGGGTCGAAACGGACGGCGGTGCGATTGCCGTTCGGATCGGTGAGCAGCCACGGCTGTAACACGCGGTAATTGATCGATGTGGTGACCACATTATCGACCGGATCGGTGACCCCGGTCTGCCGCAACAGGTGAGGTTCGTAGGCAATACGCCAGCTCGCACCGAAGGGGTCGGTATAGGAACTCGGCAGGTAGAAACGCGTCGGATCGAAGGTCTGCCTACCGGAGGGCAGCCACCAAACACCCTCTCGCAGTGCGTATCCGGCCTCGCGCAGCATGTCGTCGGTGACCCGGGTGCCGTAAAGCTTCGCCACCTGACCGGCGGCGAACACCTGGCGGTAGGAACACCACGGCAACAGGGGCACGGCGAAGCTGCCCAATGGCAGTTCGGCGGACGCGTCACCGGCGGCGTAGGTCTGCTGGGCACGGGCGATCAGCCTGCGCTCCGGGCCCGAGCCGGAAAGTTCTTCCTGATAAGGGATTTCGTGGCGCGCGGCGTCGATCGAGCCGTCTCGCAGTTCGGTCTCGGTGAAGATGCGGCCGCGTGGCGAGAGCCCACCGACCTCGTATTCGCGATCCTCGATCGTGATACCGACTCGCCAGCGGTCGGCGGCGGTAACGTCGTTGCGCACGTCGTGTTCGCTGACCGTCATGTGCAGCAGTCCCTGCTCGGTGACGTCGGGGCGGCGGCGCGGATAGGCGATCTGGGCGGCGCGCAACACATTCCCCCACTCGTCCACGTCGAGGGTTACCGTGTGCCCGATTCGCGGGTCCTCGGATTGCCGTTCGGTGTGCACCGTCAATGTCTCGCCCGGATCAACGGCGATCACGCAGTACTGCGCCGATCCACGCGGCTGCAGCAGCCGTGGCCGATAGCTCGACTCGGTCACCGAATATGGCTCGCCGAGATCACCGTGACCGTCCTCGGCGTAGACCTCTTCTCGCAGCACGTGACCGCGCAATGCCCGGGCCGCCTCGCGCTCCTCATCGACGGTCGCCCCCGCGGGTAACACGGTGTCGGCAAGGTCCAAATCCTTGTCGTAGGAGTGATACTCGGTGACGAACTGCTTCGAGATCCGCTCCCCGTCGCGGTGCCAGCCGGTGTGCTGCCAGCGTTTGACGACCACAGGTGGCTGATAGAGCCGGTCGCCCTGCCCGGCGAAGGACAGGGCGTCACGCTGCTCGACGTAGCCGAAACCACGGAATTCGCGCTCGATGCCGTCGTAGTAACCGTGCCGGTAGCGGTAGGTCGTCACCAGCGTGGTATCAGCAACCGCATCGCGAGTCTGAACGGCGGACACCACCTGCACCGGAAACGGCAACCGGGTCGCCCATCGATGATTCGACGCCTGATCGGCCAGGTAATAGGTGGTGGACGACTCGTAGGCGATGGTGGTGCGCAGGCCACGGTTGTTGTCGACGGCCGACATCAAATGCGGTTTACCCGCTGCCATCAGATCGAGATAGCGGACCTGCGGTTCGTAGTCCGGCCGTGGCTCGGCCACCATCAGACATGCCGTGCCCTTGCCCAAGAGATCGACGACCGTGGTGGTACCGGCCAGATCCGGCGCCGCGAAGCCGGTGATCGTCTCGGCGGCGCTCCAGGAGTTCCCGGACTCGTTGAACCACAACGAGATTCGATCCGGTCCGAGATATATCAGATCGGTCGGCGCACTCCCATCGATGTCGGCCAGTCGAATCCGGCGCTGGTCGAACCGATCCGGGTGATCGAACACCGGGGCACCGGCCATCGGCACCTTGGGACCGAAGCGGCCGTAGCCGAGATTGGGCCAATACGCGATCTCGCCGTTGCGGATCCGGACCAGATCGGTGAGCCCGTCGCCGGTCATATCCGCCAGATACACACTCTGCTCAGGGTCCGCGAAAACCAGGCGGGGCCCGTGTTCCTCGGTGCCCGCGTTCGACGTTCGGCGCGCGGCGCCGAAACCATCGAGTCCCGCCCCCGGATGCCAGTCGAAACCGGCGCTGTCGGTGCGCAATAGATCGGCCAGGCCGTCGCCGCTCAGATCGACGAACCGCAGATTCGGGTCGGCCCACTGCACGATCGGCAACGAGCCGAAGGTGGCGAAATCGGTCCAGCCACCCTCGGCGGTGCGCCGATGGAAACCCGGTGTCACGCCGCCGAAGTCGGTCAACGCCTGGGTTCCGTCGCCGGCCAGATCCAGCAGCTGCCGCCCACCGGACAGGCTCGCGCCGACCGGCAGCGGGTCGACGGCGCGCGGTGCGGCGACGGCTCCGCCGCCCCGGTTGGCGCGGTAGTACCAGGTGCCGTCTTCCTCGGCCAGGATTCCCGAGAGGCCCTCGCCGTCCAGATCAATCCAGCGGTAACCGCCGTCCAGGCGCGGCGGCGCCGCGCCGTCCTCGGTCGTCATGGCCTGGATCTCGTGCCCGACGGCGCGTTCGGTGTACTCGAAGCTCAACGACGGCAAGTCTTTACGGTCGTACGATGCGCCGACCCGCAGATAGCCCGCCTGCGTCGCGCTGGTCAGCTTCGTAGCGACCGCATCGGGCAGGTAGTCCAGGTTCGTCGAGGACACCAGCACCGGGTCAGCGGCGAGCTCGGCGATGTGGTGGAACATCAGGATTCGCGCACACAACCGATAGGTGCGTATCTCGAAGCCGGAACGCCTGGTAGAGAATGGATCCCGGCGCACATGCCACGGCGTCACCTCGTCCGGCGTCGGCGCTGCCACCGCGTGCTCGCCGTAATCGAGCACCACCTCGAAACAGAAATCCGCCTGTCCCGGTGTCGAATTGCCGTACCGGACACGCTTGAGGTAGCGGTTCGCCCCGGTGCTGCGGTTGCGCTCGCACGGCGCGGCCAGGTCGACACCAGCCCGGTCCTCCGGCTTGTACTCGTAGCGCACCAGATTCCCGCGATCATCGGCGGTCTCCTCGAGCAACCACCGGAACACCCGGCTCGGGTCGGCCGGGTCGGCGATGCGAGCCGCGGCGTCGCGGCCGAACACACTGGTGACATTCGACTTCGACGTCATCCGCCAGTGCGTATCCCCCGAATTCCGGTCACACCACCGCTCGACCCGTGCGTACAGCCCCTCGGCGCGCGGCCGATAGGCGATCACCTCGAAGGCGCCTTCGCTGCGACGCGCCGGAAATGCCGCGGGCACAAGATCTTCCGCGCCCGCCAATTGGAAAACATCGACCTCGTCCGAATAGCGCGGCAACCCCTTGTCGGTCTTACGCGAGATCGACGGCACATCCATCGACCAGCCGAGCCCGAACGGCCCGTTGCCCACCCCGGAGTCGTAACCGAGATTCAGCTGTGGCGTCATCTCGGCCCGACCCGGGGTGAGCGGTATCGGCAGCGTCACCGCCGCGGTACCGGTGACCGGGTTGGTCGCGAACTTCTCCCCCATCCCGCGGACCGCACCGCCTGCCGTGGGCAACGACAGCGAGGGCAGGTCACGCTGCGGTGCCGCGCTGGACTCGCGACCGCCCGCGGCGGCGGCCGCGGACTGCAAGCTTGTCTCGGGTCGATGGTCGGGCTCGGTGCGGTGGTGCTGAACGGGCTGGGTCATGGTGGTCGCGTCCTTATCGATACGGGCGTGCGAGGACTATTTCCGTGGGCTTTCGAGCGCGTCCTCGACGGCCGCGAGCGCGTCGACGGGGGTGCGGTTCTGGCCCTTCGCGTTCTGGCCGAGTTGGGGCCAGCCGGACCCGTCGGGGCCGAGCAGCTGGATCCAGATCGCCCGGGTCTTTTCCAGCAGCTCGCGCTGCTCGACTTCGTTCAATGCGGACATGAATTCCTCCTCTATTCCGACGCCGCAGGCCGCGGCGAAATCCTGGGGCGACATGTCGTTGGCGGCGTTCATGTCGCAATCGCCGAATGGCGGGCAGCCCTCGGGCAGGCCGCCGCCGAAACCCTGGCCGTCGGTGTATTGGTGGGCGATCTGGCCCGGCAGGTTCGGATTGCGGCCGTAGCCGGCGCCGATCACGCGCAACCCGTCGGGGCGGTCGGACCACATGCCGAAGAAGTCGCCCTGGTTGGCGTAGCCGATCACCCGCCGCGGGTCGCCGAGCCAGTCGGCCAGATTCCAGTACGCGGCGTTGATGCCCTCGGATTGATCGCCGCCGGGATTGCCGCCCGATTCGACGTCGATCATCGCGATCATGCGCGGGTGTGGACCGCCGAGCTGGGCTACCATCTCGCGGTGAGTCTCGACGGTCTCGAGCCAGTTCGGCCGCCAGTAGAAATAGACGATGAAACATGCCAGACGGCCGGAATCGACTGCCCGGCAAGCCCATTCATAGTTCGCGGCGAAGTTCGGATCGCGGAACGTGCCGTCGTTGGAGCGGAAGCTCAAGATGCCGTGTGGATAGGAATCGTCGACCGGCGCTTGAAAATAGGACACGTCCGCGAAAAGACTGTCTACCATGTGATCTCCCTCGATTCCGTCTGCCCGAAATTCCCCTGAGTGGTCGCCGCCGCCGATTTCACCGGCTCGACGCCGTGAGACGTCGATGAAACGTGGGTGAAGGGCGCAAACCGGAGACTCTTCCTGGTAGAGGAACACCGCCCGGCGCCCGTTCGGCGCGACGGACCAATGCTGAAGCCGGTCGGTCCGCCCACGGAAGTTGTCGGTCTGATGAGCGAACCGGGCGTTCCATTTGTTGGACCGAGAGCGATAAGCACGGCGTGCTCGGTTCGTTGCAGTTCTGCACGGGAGGACAGAGAGTGAACGAAACGACGATGGAAAAGGCGGCCATGGGGGGCCGCGGCGTGCTCGAGGGGGCATTCGCCCTGTTGGAGGCCCTCGCGCACGGCGACGAACTGGGCTTGACCCAGCTGGCGACGACGGCGGGATTGCCGAAGGCCACGGCCTATCGGTTACTCAGCCAGTTGGTGGTGGAAGGAGCGGTGCAACGCCGTGGCGGTCGATATCAGATCGGGCCACGGGTATTTCGGCTCGGGCAGACGTGGCAACCGGCGCGGATGCTGCGGGCCGCCTCGGCTCGGCCACTCGGGCAGTTGACGGCGGCGACGGATCGGGGCGGGTTCAGCCTGTCGGTGACCGATCGGGGGCACACGATGTTGATCGGGGGCATCGGGCGGGAGATCGATGAGGTCTTTCCGCTGCGCGCGGGGGTGCTGCTGCCGTCTGGTACGGCCGCCGAGCAGGTGCTGGCCATCGGCCATCCGAATCACACACCGCCCGAGGAGTTCTCGCCTCGTGAGTGGAGTCGGCAGATCACGCTGGCGCGGGAACGTGGACTGGCCTATGACACCGACATGAGCCGTTTCGGGCTGGCCTGTGTCGCGGCGCCGGTGCGCGGGCCCGCCGGTGAGGTCGTCGCCGCGTTGGCGGGCACGGTCGCTGAGCTGAATCGGCTGCCCGCGATGGCGGAGGCAGTGTTGCGGGCGGCAGGGCTGGTGAGTGCCAATCTCACCAGGCTGCTCAGGTCGCAGGGCGTGATGTCGCTCTGAAGGTCGTCGGGGTGTCGCCTGGGCAGTGTGGCGACACCCCGACGACTCGCCTTCGATCAGTTGTGCGAGATGCCGCCGCACCAGACGCGTTCGAGCAGGCGGGTGGCGTGGATGTCGGCCAGCGGGTCGCCGTCGATGAGGACGAGGTCCGCGCGCATGCCGGGGGCGATCGTGCCGCGGTCGGGCAGGCCGAAGTATTGCGCGGGCAAGGTGGTCGCGGCGAGCAGGGCTTCCGCCGGAGTCAGGCCCGCGGTGACGAGTAGCTCCAGTTCGCGGTGCAGCGAGTCGCCATGCGGCGGCTGGAACGGCACGCCCTCGTCGGCATTGGCGTCGCTGCCCGCGAGGATGGGCACACCGGCGGCGTGCAGCGACGCGACGCTGGCGAGGCTGTCGGCGAAACCGAGGCGGCCCAAAGCCGTTGCGATGCCCTGCATCATGACGAGGGTCGGGGCGGCGACGCGACGTTCCGCCGCCATCCGGCGCACGTCCTCGGACGGCAGCTGGCCGTCCGACGGAATGTGGGTGATGATGTCGACTCCCGCGTCCAACGCGAGGGTGTAGGCGCCCAATGATGTCGCGTGCGCGACGACGCGAAGATCCTTGGCATGCGCCGCCGCGACAACGGCTTTGGCGGCGGCCTCGTCGGGACCGCCGTCACCGGGCGCCTCCAGCACGAGCTTGATGTAGTCCGACCCGGCCGCCGCGCGCTCGGCGACCATCGCCTCGGCCTGCTCCGGACCGTCGATGACCGCGTGCCCGGCCAGGCCGGGAAGCCGGGCATGCATGCCGCCCGCGCCGATGATCGGCGTGCCCGCGCTGCGAATGTCGGTGCTACCCGGCTGATTACGCAGTGCCGCGAGCCGCTCGGGCGGGAAGGTGGTCATGTCCAATGCCGTGGTCACGCCGTGCACGACGAGCTGGTCTAGGGACTCCGTCCCGGCCAGATGGACGTGGGCATCGATCAGGCCGGGTAACAGGATCGCGCCGTGGCCGTCCACGCTCTCGGCGCCGTCGGCGTCGGTGCCGATCACCGCCCCATCGATCACCACTGTTGTCGGTGCGGTCAGGCCGTGGCCATCGAACACGCGAACATTGTGCAGGGCGGTTTTACCGATCGCTGGGGAGTCGACGGTCACGCAAGCCTCCGGTGCGGATAGTCCATGCAGCGGCGGGGTGCGACCGCTCCGCTAGGGAACGTTAGTAGCCGACCGTGCTTTTGTCCGCACACGAAGTGATAACGCATTGTTCTACTGAAGGCACTGTTCGGTCTCGCTTAAGACTATTCGGCGATCCGCACTCCGGTCTCCGGATGGAACAGGTGTACTGCGGCGGCGTCGGTCACCGTCAGGTTGACCGACTCGGCGAGCTTCGCGGGCGATCGGACCCCCGAGCGGGCCACGAACATGAACGACTCGCCGTCGAGGCCGGTGACCTGGCCGCCGGAAGGGCGCGCATAGACATAGGATTCGCTGCCGAGCTCCTCGATCAACTCGACGGTGACCGCGAAACCGCTGCCGTCGCGGCGCAGTTCGAGCTGTTCGGGGCGGATGCCGACGGTGACCTCGTCCAGGCCGTCCGCGGCCAGCCTGCTCATCCGGTCACGCGGCAATTCCAGTGTGCTGCCCGCGATTTCGACGCCGCCTGGGACGATCGGGACGGTGCACAGGTTCATCGACGGCGAGCCGATGAAGCCCGCGACGAACGCGGTGGCGGGCCGGTCGTAGAGCTCGGCGGGGGTGCTGAACTGTTGCAGCCTGCCGTCGCGCAGCACGGCGACGCGGTCGCCCATGGTCATCGCCTCGACCTGGTCGTGCGTGACGTAGACGGTGGTGGTGCCCAGCCGTCGTTGCAGCGCGGCGATTTGGGTGCGCGTCTGCACGCGCAGTTTGGCGTCGAGGTTGCTCAGCGGTTCGTCCATGCAGAACACCCGCGGCTCACGCACGATGGCACGGCCCATCGCGACCCGTTGCCGTTGGCCGCCGGACAGTTTCGCCGGTTTGCGGTCCAGATACGGGGTGAGGCCGAGTAATGCGGCGGCCTCGGCGACGCGGCGCTTGCGTTCTTCCAGCGGCACTTTGAGCATCTTGAGCGCGAAACCCATGTTCTCCCCGACGGTCTTGTTCGGGTAGAGCGCGTAGTTCTGGAAGACCATGGCGATGTCGCGGTCCTTGGACGGAACGCCGGTCATGTCGGTGCCGTCGATGCGGATCGCGCCGGCGTCGATCTCCTCCAGGCCCGCGAGCATGCGCAGGGCGGTGGACTTGCCGGAGCCGGACGGGCCGACCAGCACGATGAATTCGCCGTCGGCGATGTCCAGGTCGAGCGAGTCGACCGCGAGGGTTTCCGCGCCGGGATAGACGCAGGAAGCCGAGTCATAACGGATGGTGGCCATGGGTTTTCCTTACTTGATGGCGCCGAACGAGAGACCGCGCACCAGCTTGTTCTGCGCGATCCAACCGGCCAGGACGACGGGCAGCGCGGTGAGTACCGCTGCGGCGGACAGGCGAGCCCAGTACAGGCCCTCCCCCGTGATGAAGCCGACCAGGAACACCGGAATCGTCTGGGCCTGAACGGCGGTCAGGTTCACCGCGAAGAAGAATTCGTTCCAGGAGAAGATGATGCAGATGAGCGCGGTCGCGGCGATGCCGGGCGAGACCAGCGGCAGGATCACCTCGCGCACGCCGGTCCAGGTGCTCGCGCCGTCCATGCTCGCGGCTTCCAGCAGTTCGCTGGGCACCTCGAGGAAGAACGAGCGCATCATCCAGACCGCGATCGGCACGTTCATCGAGGTGTAGAGGATGACCAGCGCCCAGATGTTGTCCAGCAGACCGATATCGCCGACGATCACATACAGCGGCACGATCGCCGCGACGACCGGCAGCATCTTGGTGCCGATGAAGAAGAACAGCGCGTCCTGGGTGCGGCGCACCGGCCGCAGCGACAGCGCGAACGCGGCGGGCAAGCCGAGGATGAGTACCAGGATGGTCGACATCGCGGTGGCGAAGGTGGAGTTCAGCAGCGTGGTGCCGATGCCGCTGTCCAGCACCGCCGAGAACTGGTCGAGGGTCGGGGTGAAGAACAGTTTCGGCGGGTCGGTGTAGGCGTCGCCCTCCTGTTTGAAGGCGGTCAGCACCATCCACAGCACCGGGAAGAAGAAGCCGATGCCGACCACCCAGGCCAGCGCGCTCCAGAACATCCCGGCGCGGCTGCGGCGCCTGCGCACCGTGATAGCGGGTTTCTCGTCGCCGACGGGCTTGTTGTCGAGGGCACGCGTGCTCATGCCGCTTCCTCTTTTCCGGTGAAGGACTTGAACAGCAGGCGCAACGCCAGGGTGGCGACCACGGTGGTGGCGACGACGGTGACGACGCCCATCGCGGCCGCCTGACCGATGTCGAAGCCGAGGAAGGCGCGCTGGTAGATGTAGAACGGCAGGTTGGAGCTGGCGATGCCGGGGCCGCCCGAGGTCATCATGTACACCGCGTCGAAGGTGTTGACCAGGTAGATGGCGCCGAGTACCGCGCCGAGTTCGATGAACCGGCGCAGGTGCGGCAGCGTGAGCTCGCGGAAGACGGCGAAGGAGTTCGCGCCGTCGACCCGGGCGGCCTCGACGATGTCGCGGGGCATGGACTGCAGTCCGGCCAGGATCAGCAGCATCATGAACGGCGTCCACTGCCACACCAGATCCGCCATCACGGCGGGCAGTGGGTATTTGCTCACCCAGTCGACCTGGCCGACGCCGAAGGGCTTCAGCACGAAGTTGATCAGGCCGAAGACCGGGTCGAGCATGGTGGTCTTCCAAATGAGCGCCGCCGCAACGGGAGTCACCAGGAACGGGGTGATCAGCAGGGTGCGCACCACGCCGCGGCCGAAGAACGCCCGGTCGAGCAGCAGCGCGAACAGCAGGCCGAGGATCACCGAGATGATGACGGTGCCGACGATCATGATCACCGTGTTGACCGCGACCTCACGGAACTGACTGTCCCGGAACACATCCGCGTAGTTCTGCAGGCCGTTGAAGTGCCGGGAGCCGGGCCGCACGAGGTTCCACGACTGGGTCGAGTAGTACAGCGTGAAGACGAACGGCACCTGGGTGACGACGAGCATGAAGATCAGCGCGGGCAGCAGCGGGCCGCGGCGGCGCCAGCCCTCGGCGCGGGAGATGCGGTCGCGCCGGGAGACGAGCGGGGGCGGCGGGGCGGCCGGGGCCGAGTCGGCAGCCGCTGGGGCGGTGGTGGTTTCGGACATGGTTACTGGCTCTCTCGATACGACCGTCCGACCACCTCGGCGTACTGCTGAGCTTGGTCGAGGGCGTCGCGGACGCTGATCCGGCCGGCGATCGCGGCGCTGATCTGCTGACTCACCCGGGTGCCCAGATCCTGGAATTCCGGGATGGTGATGAATTGAATGCCGGTGTAGGGCACCGGTTTAACGCCCGGGTGTGCCGGATCGACGCCTTCCATCGCCGACAGGGTGAGCGGGCCGTAGGCCTTCGACGCTTCCTTGTACTCCGGAATCTGATAGGTCGACAGGCGGCTGCCCGGTGGGACGTGCGACCAGCCGAGCTTCTCGCCGACCATCTTGATGTAGGGCTTGCTGGTCATCCAGGAGACGAATTTCCAGGCGGCGTCGGGCTTTTCACTCGTCTTCGGAATGCCGAGCGACCAGGTGTAGAGCCACCCGGAGTTCGGCTTCTGCTGCTTCGGCGCGAGCGCGTAGCCGATCTTGCCGACCACCTTGCTCGACGCCGGATCTTCCAGCACGCCGACCGCCGAGGTGGCGTCGTACCACATCGCGGTGTTGCCCTGCGAGAGTTGGGTGGCGCACTCACCGAAGCCGCTGGTGGCCGCGCCGGGCTCGCCGTGCTTGCGCACCAGGTCGATGTAGAACTCCACGGCGCGAACAACTTCGGGGCTGTTCAGCTGGGCGTGCCAGTTCTCGTCGAACCAGCGGCCGCCGAAGGTGTTGATCACGGTGTTGAGCGGGGCGAGCGTCTCGCCCCAGCCGGGCTTGCCGCGCAGGCAGATGCCGGAGCGGCCGTTGGCCGGGTCGTCGAGTTTCGCGGCGGCGTCGGCGACCTGGTCCCAGGTCGGCTCGGCGGGCATGGTGATTCCGGCCTGCTCGAGTAGGTCCTTGCGGTACATCAGGAACGAGGACTCGCCGTAGAACGGCACCGAGTACATATCGCCCTGGTACGACAGCGACTTCTGCAGGGACGGAATGAAATCCTGCTCGTCGTAGCCGGGGGTGTCGCGGGCGTAGCTGGACAGGTCGGTCAGCCAGCCGTTGGCGGCCCACTGCGGGGTCTCGTAGTTGCTGATCATCACGACGTCGAACTCGCCGCCGTGGGTGGCCACCGACGCGGTGATCTTGGCCCGCGCCTCGTTCTCCGACAGCGACACGAATTTCAGTTTGGTGCCCGGGTTTTCGCGCTCGAACTCGCCGGACAGCGCGATCGCGTCCTGCATCTGCGAGTTCGACACCATGGCGATGGTGACGGTGTCGCCGCCACCGGAGGTGAACGATCCGGCGCCCGCGCAGCCCGCCGTGGCCAGGGCGGCCGAAACGACAAGTGCCAGTGCGCGTCTTCCGATTGGGCTATGCCAACTCATCGGCCAGGCCCTCCTTCTGTTCCAGCAGCCACCGCGCGGATTCGATGTCGGTGACGAGGATCTTGGCCAGCCCGCCGCGCAGCACGCCCAGGGTGGCCTCGTGTTTGACCTGCCCGCCGGCGATCAGCAGTGACGTCTTGCACGCGCGCACGGCGTCGAGGGAGACCGAAACCGTCCGGGCGGCAAGCGATCCCGCGACGTCGTGGCCGTCGGCGCGGAAGAACCGGCCGCCGATCTCGCCGACCGCGCCGAGGCTGCGCAGCTCGCCGAGGATGGCGGTGTCGAGGTAGCTGCCCTCGAACAGGGTGGTCGCGGTGGAGACGGTGCCGACGCCGAACATCATCACGTCGGCGTTGCGGCCGAGCGCCATCGGGTGGCCGAGCAGCGAATCCTGTTCCAGCGCAGTGACGGTCGCGGCATCGGCGTAGAGCGGGGCGTTCAGGCGGACCGGAGTGGCCTGCAGCACGGTGGCGCAGCGGCCGAGGGTGTAGTCGACGCCGGTTTGGTAGTCGACCGAGGTCATCGATCCGTCCAGCTGAACTACCGTGGCGCAGCGAGCGGACTTGGTGCGCAGTTCTCGGGCGACGGCGATTGTCTCTGGGCCCCAAGTGAATCCGAGGGTGGCCTGCGGTTGCAGCCGGCGGGCCAGCACGCCCACCGCGGCGCGGGCCAGTGGCAGCAGGCCGGAGGGTGAGCCGTCGGGGACATCACGGAGCACGACGGCCTCGGTGAGTCCGAACGCGCGCTCGAGATCGCTCTCGACGTCGGTGTGCACCGAATCGCGCAGCTCGTCGGGGACGCTGATCTCGATGCGCACCAGGCCTTGTGCGCGAGCCCTGGCGATGAGCCTGCCCGCTGTTGGACGCGAAACACCGAGTTTGGCGGCGATTTCGGCTTGGGTGGCGCCCTCTAGGTGATACAGCTGCGCGGCTCGGAGTGCGAGCCGGACGTCATCGGGCGTACCCGGGCGGGAAGGGACGGTGGCCACACGGCCTCCTCAATGAGCCTGAGCATATGCTCAGCGTGTGAACTACTGCTCACGCAGGGTACCATCCGAAGTGTGACGTACACAACACTGGCGGGGTAACTATGACTAGGGACACCAGCGTGCCGCTGCGTTCCGCGACTCTGCGGAACCTCGACTCCGGCATTGCCGTACCGACCTATGACCGGACGGGAATCACCACCGGCATAGTGCATTTCGGTGTCGGCGGGTTTCATCGCGCGCATCAGGCGATGTATATCGACCGGCTGCTGGCCGGCGGCGGCGCCCGCGAGTGGGGCATCTGCGGGGTGGGCGTGCTGCCCGCCGACCGGCGGATGCGCGACGTGCTCGCGGCGCAGGACGGGCTGTACACGCTGTCGGTGCTGGCGCCGGACGGCAGCTGGAACACGCGCGTGATCGGCTCGATCGTCGAATACCTTTATGCGCCGGACGATCCCGAGGCGGTGCTGGCGAAGCTCGCCGACCCGGCCACCCGCATCGTCTCGCTCACCGTCACCGAGGGCGGGTACCACTTCTCCGCGACCACCGGTGCGTTCGATGCCGACGATCCGGAGATTCGCGCCGACCTCGCGCCGAATGCGGTGCCCAGCACCATCTTCGGGCTGATCACTGAGGGGCTTGTGCGCCGAAGGGCGAGCGGTGTCGCACCGTTCACGGTGATGTCGTGCGACAACATCGAGGGGAACGGGCATGTCGCGCGCACGACGTTCAGCGCGTTCGCCGGGCTGCGCGATCCCGAGCTCGGCGACTGGGTGGCGCGGGAGGTGCGGTTTCCGAACTCGATGGTGGACCGGATCACGCCGGTGACGCCGCCCGAGGCGACCGCCCAGGTCGAGCGGCGGTACGGGGTAACCGACCAGTGGCCGGTGGTAACGGAGCCGTTCGCACAATGGGTACTGGAGGATTCGTTCACGCTCGGCCGACCGGATTACGGCACGGTCGGTGTGCAGCTGGTCGAGGACGTCGCGCCCTATGAGCTGATGAAGCTCCGGCTGCTCAACGCCAGTCATCAGGCGCTGGCGTATTTCGGGTACCTCAGCGGCTATCGACTGGTGCACGACGCGGCGCAAGATCCGGCGTTCCGCCGGTTTCTGTTGCGGTACATGGATATCGAGGCGACGCCGACGTTGCGGCCGGTGCCCGGGGTCGATCTCGGACAGTACAAGCACACGTTACTCGAACGGTTCTCCAATCCGGCGATCGGCGACACCGTGGCGCGGTTGTGCGCGGAGTCCTCCGATCGGATACCGAAATGGGTGCTGCCGGTCATTCGGCAGCGGCTTGCAGAGGGCGGCGAAATCACTTGCGCGGCTGCGATTGTCGCGAGCTGGGCACGGTATGCGGAGGGCGTCGACGAGCAGGGTGAGCCGATCGAGATCGTCGACCGGTTGCGCGATCGGTTGGTCCCGCTGGCCCGTCGGCAGCGGGAAGATCGGACCGCGTTCCTCAGTGAGCGTTCGGTTTTCGGTGACCTGATCGACGAGCCGCGGTTCGTGAGCGCCTATGTCGCGGCGTTGGATTCGTTGCACGCCAAGGGAGCTCGCGCCACCGTTGCGGAATTGGCGGGTTAGACCTGCGATGGGCCCTCCCCCGGCTCTCGCCGCGAGAGGGCCGGTCCGGTCAGATCGGCAGGACTCGGGTGACCGCGTGCGTTTCACCGGCGACGGTGAACCAGATGTCGAGCGCCGAACCCGCGCGCTGGGCGGCCAGGTCGACGTGATCGCCGGACCTCAGCGGCTTCACGTACTCGATGATCGCGCGATGCGGGCCCGACTTGAGGTCGTCGTGATCGGCCAGAACCTCTTCGACGCCGCTGAGATAGACCGAGTTGTTGACGTGGTCGAGCATGTCGATATCGGTGATGCGCAGCGGGAAGGGGCGTACCTGCACGTCGGACGCGTCGGCCGACGGCGCCGGATCGGTGAGGGCGGCCTTCCAGCGCAGCCGGTGTTCGGTGGTGGCGGCCAGCATCGGCTCCATGAAGCGGTCGCTCATCCGGGCGGGCACACCGGTTTCGGTGCCGAAGTGGATCAGGAAGGCTTCGGTCTCGACCAGACCGCCGGCACTGCCGCTGATCTGCACCCGCATGTTGCACCAGCGAGTGGACAGACCGGAACACCAGCGGCGCAGAATGACCCGCTCACCGAACTGGATCGGCTTGAGCACATCCATCACCGTCCGCCGCACCACCCAGCCACGGTGCGTGTCGCCGTCCTCGACGGCATCGAGATGTTCGAACCCGATGTCCTGCAGATAACGGGCGATGGCGTCGAGCCGAAGGCGTTGATCGCCGTCGGTATCGGCGAGACGTACCGGCCACCCCGTCTCGAACGGGGTTCCGGCGGTCGGACGTTCCGGCAGCACGCTGGGAATGACCATATCCGGATAATGCCAGCTCACCCTCCCCACCCGCGCGTCGGCACGGTCAGCGCGTCGCACATCTCACACCGCGCCCGACACGGGAAATCCCGACCACGACGAACCGGACATGCCACAGCCGCCGAGCAAGGGTACGGATCCGGTCGGCAGCGACCACGTTCAAGATCATGGGGAACTGGTGTCAGAGCCTTCTCGGCGGATACCAGCACTGGTTCCCCATGATCATGAAAGAGCCCCGGGACGCCGGGCGTCTCGGGGCTCTGTCGGGTGAGGTGCTGGGTCAGCGCTTCTTGGAGGTGCGTTCGCGCTTTTCGCGGACGCGGACCGAAATGCGGACCGGGGAGCCGTCGAAGTTGAACTCTTCGCGCAGGCGGCGTTCCAGGAAGCGGCGGTAGCCTGCCTCGAGGAAGCCGGTGGTGAACAGGACGAACGTCGGCGGGCGGGTGGTCGCCTGGGTGGCGAACAGGATGCGAGGCAGACGGCCGCCGCGCATCGGCGGCGGGGTGGCCGCGACCACTTCCTTGAGCCAGGTGTTCAGGCGGCCGGTGGAGATGCGCTTGTCCCAGGACTCGAGCGCGGTTTCCATGGCGGGCACCAGTTTTTGCACCGAGCGGCCGGTGTGTGCGGAGATGTTGACCCGCTGGGCCCAGGGCACGCGGACCAGGTCGCGGTCGACCTCGCGGTCGAGCTGCAGGCGGCGGTCCTCGTCGACCAGGTCCCACTTGTTGAACGCGAGCACGAGCGCGCGACCGGAGTCGGCGACCATGCTGATCACCCGTAGGTCCTGTTCGGTGATCGGCTCGGAGGCGTCGACCAGCATGATCGCGACCTCCGAGGCCTCCAGGGCCGCCTTGGTGCGCAGCGAGGCGTAGAACTCGGTGCCGTTGGCGTGCGAGACCTTGCGGCGCAGTCCGGCGGTGTCGACGAACTTCCAGATCTTGCCGCCCAGGTCCACCAGCGAGTCGACCGGGTCGACGGTGGTGCCCGCGACATCGTGCACGACCGAGCGCTCGTCGTCGGCCAGCTTGTTCAGCAGGCTGGACTTGCCGACGTTGGGCTTGCCGACCAGCGCGACCCGGCGCGGGCCCGCGCCGCCGGTGCCTTCGCGCGGGGTTTCCGGCAGCACGGCGAGCACGTCGTCGAGCAGATCGCCGGTGCCGCGACCGTGCGCGGCGCTGACCATCCTCGGCTCGCCGAGACCGAGCGACCACAGTGCGGCGGCCTCGGATTCGACCTTCTGATCGTCGACCTTGTTAGCGACCAGGATGACCGGGATCTCGGAGCGACGCAGCTTCTTCACCGCGGCCTCGTCGGTGGCGGTGGCGCCGACCACGGCGTCGACCACGAGCAGGATCGCGTCGGCGGTCTGCATGGCCACCTCGGCCTGGCGGGCCACCGACTGCTGCAGGCCCTTGGCGTCGGGCTCCCAGCCGCCGGTGTCCTGCACCAGGAAGCGGCGCCCAGACCAGTTGGCCTCGTAGGAGATTCGGTCGCGGGTGACGCCGGGGATGTCCTCGACGACGGCCTCGCGGCGGCCGAGGATGCGGTTCACCAGGGTCGACTTGCCGACATTCGGGCGACCGACCACGGCCACCGTCGGCATCGCCAATACTTCTTCGCCCTCGAACTCGCCGTCGAGATCGGTGAGCTCCCAGTCGGTTTCGTCACTCCAGATGCCGTCGCCGGCCATTACGTCTTCAGTCACTGCGGACCTCCCGTCCTGGTCGCCGAAATCTGCTGCGCGACAACGCGATACAGCTCGTCGATGACCTCATCCATGTTCAGGTCGCTGGTGTCGACCAGCACGGCGTCGTCGGCCGGACGCAGTGGGGACACCTTGCGGGTGGAATCGAGGTTGTCGCGCCGCTGCACGTCGGCGAGCACGGCCTCGTAGTCGTCGCCGCGGCCTTCGGCGATGTTCTGCTGGTTGCGCCGGTGCGCGCGAGCCTCGGCCGAGGCGGTGAGGTAGATCTTGGCGTCCGCGTCGGTCAGCACGACGGTGCCGATATCGCGACCCTCGACCACGATTCGCTGTGCGGCGGTGGCGATTTCGCGTTGCAGCGCGACAAGCAGATCGCGCACCTCGGACACCGCGGAGACCGCCGAGACGGCCTTGGTGACGGCGTCGCCGCGGATCTCCGAGGACACGTCCTCACCGTCGAGCTGGATCACCTCGCGGCTCGGATCGGTGCCGATCGACAGCGGCAGCTCCTTGACGGCCGCACCGATGGCGGCGGCGTCGGTGAGCTCGATGCCTGCGCGCAGCACACGCAGCGTCGCGACCCGGTACATCGCGCCGGTGTCCAGGTAGCGGGCGCCGAGCCGGGTGGCGAGGCGGCGCGAGACGCTGGATTTACCGGTGCCGGACGGGCCGTCCATCGCGACGACGAGCGGACTGGTCCCCGACATCTGCCGGGGCGCCTCGACCGGAATCTCCACACCCATCACAACGACACCGCCTCGTAGAGTTTGCCGATTTCACCGCGACCGAGCACACGCAGCGTGCCGGGCCGTTGGTCGCCGAGCGCGACCGGACCGATATTGGTGCGCACCAGCCGGCTCACCGGATGGCCGACCGCGTCGAGCAGGCGGCGCACGATGTGCTTACGCCCTTCGTGCAACACCAGTTTCACGAGAGAACGTCCCTCGTTGATCTCGAGCACCTGGAAGCTGTCGACCTTCGCCGGGCCGTCCTCGAGCTCGATGCCGTCCTTGAGCTTCTTGCCGATGCCCTTGTGCACCTCGCCGTTGACCGTGGCCAGGTAGGTCTTGGAGACCTCGTAGGACGGATGCATGAGCCGATGCGCGAGGTCGCCGTCGTTGGTGAGCAGCAGCAGACCCTCGGTGTCGGCGTCCAGACGGCCGACGTGGAACAGCCGCTGGCCGGCCGCGATGCGCTCTGCGACGATGTCACCGACGCAGGGGCGACCGAGATCGTCGGACATGGTGGACTGCCAGCCCTTCGGCTTGTTCAGCACGATGTGCACCAGTTCGGAGCGCACCATCACGCGAGTGCCGTCGACCCGGACCACCGCGACCTCGGGATCAATGCGCAGGCCCTGTTCGACCACGATGGCACCGTCGACCTCGACGCGGCCCTGAGCGATCATCTCCTCGGCGGCGCGACGCGAAGCGACACCCGCCTTGGCGAGGACCTTCTGCAAGCGTTCGCCCTCGCCCCACGGCATTTTCTCGTGGCCCTCGGAAGCCGCCGGTTCTACGTGCTGGCGCTTGGCGGGCTTGGCGTTGTTGAGCAGCGGGGCGGACTGAGTCTGCTTCTGCGGCTTGGGGTTCTTCTTCTTACCGGTCGGCGCGGACTGCGCGGCACGGCGCTGCGGGATGCCGCCCTGTGCGGGGCCGCGGCCGGTGGAACTGCCTGCTGCGTTGCCACGGTAGGAGTTGCCGGATTGTGCGTTGCCGTTCTGACCGGAGTTGCCTTCGGCGCGGCCACGGTAGGCGTTGCCGCCGGAACCGGCCTCGCTGCGATCGCGGTATGTGTCGGAGCCACCCTCGGAACGGCCACGGTAGGCGTTGCCGCCGGAGCCAGCCTCGCTGCGATCGCGGTAGGTATTGCCTTGCGCGGAGCCGCTGTCCGAGCGGTCGCGGTAGGAGCCACCCTGCGACGAACCACCATCGGAACGGCCGCGATACGCGTTGCCACCCTCGGAACGGCCGCGGTAGCCGCCCTGCGACGAGCCGCCTTCTGAGCGGCCGCGGTAGCCGCTGCCACTATCGGAGCGATCACGGTAGGAGCTGCCACCCTGCGAAGAGCTGCCGCGGTAGGAAGTGCCCCCCTGCGAGGAACTGCCGCGATATCCGCCGCCTTGCGCGTTGCCGTCTCGGGTGCCGCGATAAGAACTGCCGCCCTCGGAGCGGTCGCGGTACGAGCCTTGCGTAGAGCCGCCGCGGTAGCCGCCACCCTGGGCGTTGCCGTCTCGCGTGCCGCGGTAGCCGCCCTGCGAGGAGCCTTCGCTACGGCCGCGGTAAGAATTGCCGCCTTCAGAGCGGTCACGATAGGAGCCCTGGGCCGAGCCACGGCCGCGTGCGTTGCCGCCTTCCGAGCGGTCGCGGTAGCTGCTGCCCTGCGTAGCACCGCCGCGATATGCGTTGCCGCCCTGCGCGTTTCCGCGCGAGGTGCTCGACGGCGCTGCGCCGCGGTAGCCGCCCTCGCCGCGCGCTGCGCCGCGTTCGGTCCCCCGTCGAGCAGCGCCTGCGCCTCTTACGGGACGCTGCTCGTCATTGCGTTTCCTGCGATCCGGTGTGCCATCTCGGCGAGCGGAAGTATTCATTTTGTCCTGTCAGTCCTCGCTGCCAAGGTCCAAGTCGGCCTCGGCGGGTTTTTTCAGCCTGGTGTAACGGGGGTCCGTATCCAGGCTCTCGTTGATCTCATCGATCAGGTCGACGCCCGGGAGCAGGGGCGCCAGCGGCGGCAAATCGGTCAGCGACGCGAGTCCGATCCGCTCCAGGAACAACTCGGTCGTGCAATACATCGTCCCGTTGGTTTCCGGGTCGACGCCTGCCTCGGCGAGCAGGCCCCTGGCCAGCAGCGTGCGCATCACCCCATCGACGTTCACGCCGCGCACCGCGCTGACCCTGGTCCGGGTCACCGGCTGACGGTATGCCACCACCGCCAGAGTTTCCAACGCCGCCCGCGTCAATTTGGTGCGGGCGCCATCGAGCAGCACCCTTTCAACATATGGCGCGTACTCGCTGCGAGTATAGAAGCGCCAACCGTCCCCAACGAAACGCAGATCGATCCCACTGCCCCGCGCGGACAGTTCCGCCCGCATCTCCCGCAACACCTCATCCACCCGCTCGGTGGTGTCGTCCAAGGCCGCCGCCAGCTGCTCTACCGGGGCCGGAGCGTCGACAACGAGCAACATCGCCTCCAACGCCGAACGAAATTCAGCGTCCTCGAGATGCTCGGGGGTGAACTCCGCCACTGTGTTATCGGCGACTGCGTCATTGGCGACTGGTGTCGCGTCGTGGGTGGCTGGGTTCGAGTCGTCAGCGTCCGGATTCGTGTCCTCGGCGTCTGGAGTCGCATCCACGGAGTTCGACGTCGCGTCGTCGGCATCGGACGTCGCATCATCGGCAACGGGAACTGCGGCATCAGCATCGCCCTGAGCCTGGTCATCCACTGCCGGAGCAACGGTGTCAGCGCCAGAGGTGGCGGACTCCTTCGCGGCTACAGCGGCTTCACTCGAGGAGGCGCGCGCCGAGCCGTCCGACGGTATCGCGTCATCGGCCACCGGAGTCGCGGCGTGAGCATCTGTAGTTGCGTCATCGGCAACTGAAGTCGCGTTGTCAACATCCGTCGTCGCGGAATCAGCAACCAGAACCGCGGCGTCAGCATCGTCCTGAGACTGGTCGCCCGCTACCGGAACCTTGGTGTCAGCGCCAGATGTCGCGGACTTGTTCCTGGTTACCGCTGCTTCACTCGTCGCGGTGCGCGTCGCGTCGCTCGAGGGTGTCGCATCGGCTGAGTGCCCGTCGCTGTTCTCGCGGACGGTTTCCGTCGCGTCGGCGTCGGCGTCCCGGGTATCCGAGACGTCGGCGTCCACGGAGTCGTTCACCCGTAGTCCTCCTCGATATTCAGGTCCGCCTGCTCGGCGTCCGGGACGTCGTCGCCGATCCAGCTGACCGACAGGTGGCCGAGTGGGTCGGGCTGGTCGAACTCGATCGTTTTGCCTCGGTACAGCTCTAGCAGGGCCAGAAAGCGGGCGACGATCTCGATCGGGACGGTGCAGTCGTCGACCAGTTCACCGAAGGTGGTCCAGCCGCCTTTGCCGCGCAGTTTGAGGCGTTCGAGTACGAGTGCGGCCTGCTCGGCAACCGAGATGGAGTGCGCGTGCAGGTGGTCGAGGCCGACCCTCGGCACCGGGCGGGGACGGAAGGCGGCTGCGGCGATCGCGGCGAACTCGTGTGCGTCTACTCCCAGCGTAACCTCGGGCAGCAGGTCGGCGAAGCAGTCCTCCAGGCCGACCGCGCGCGGGTATCGCCGCAGCGCAACGGCCTCCAGCTCGCCGAACAGTTCGGCCACCTGTTTGAACGCCCGGTATTGCAGCAGCCGCGCGAAGAGCAGGTCGCGCGCCTCGAGCAGTTCGAGGTCCTCGGCGTCGGTCATCTCCCCCGACGGCAGTAGCCGCGCCGCCTTGAGGTCGAGCAATGTGGCCGCGACGACGAGGAATTCGGTGGTCTGATCGAGGATCTTGTCGGCCCGCAGTTTATGCGTGGCATCGTCGGACAGTGCCGCCGTCAACGCCTTGGTGTAGGCGATGAACTCGTCGGTGACCTGATGCAACGCCACCTCGGTGACATCGAGCTTGCGCGAACTGATCAGCGTCAACAGCAGATCGAACGGCCCTTGAAAGTTGCTCAGCCGCAGATGAAATCCGGACTTCTTCTCCTCGGGCGCAGCATCGCCGGAGGTAGCGACGACATCCGCGGGCGCAGCATCGCCGGGCGTGGATGCAGCATCGCCGGACACGGCCGCCTTGTCGGTGGGCGCGGCCCCAACGCCGCTGGGCACGACCGCGGAGCCACCGAGCGTGGGCGCATCGTCGCCGGGCACGACCGCATCATCGACTAACGCAACATCATCCGCGCAGCTGGAATCGGCTGCGGCAACTCCGTCCGTCGCTCCGACGGCATCGTCTCGCACGACGGGATCGTCGGAGTCCGCCGCACGCTCGGCGACATCGTCCGCAGCAGTCGGCTCCGAGTCGGAGTCTGCGGTGGATGGCTCGTCGGGCATGTCGACATCATCGAGCACAGGGGTGTGGTGGGGTGCGTCCAGGTCCGGCGAGGCAGGTGGTTCGTCCGGGTCGTCGGCGCGCGCCGAGGCTCGCTCCAAGAGGTCGCCCGACGGGTGGTCGTCGCCGTGCGCGACCACTTGGCCGGTCGAGTGGTTGGTAGCGGGTGGCGCGGCGTCGGTGCCGCCGATCACCGGCCCGACCGGTGGATGACTTCCCGCGCCATCGCCCGATATGCCTCGGCTCCACCGGATTTCGGTGCCCACGTGGTGATCGGTTCGCCTGCCACGCTGGCGTCCGGGAAGCGGACGGTGCGCGAGATCGCGGCGTCGTAGACCAGGTCGCCGAACACCTCGACGACTCGTGCCATCACCTGACGGGAGTGTAATAGTCGGGCGTCGAACATGGTGACCACTATCCCGTACAGGCTCAGCCGCGGGTTCAGCCGATCGCGCACCTTCTCCACGGTGTCGTTGAGCAGCGCGAGCCCGCGCAGCGAGAAGTACTCGCATTCCATCGGAATGATCACACCGTCCGAACAAGCCAACGCGTTGACGGTGAGTAAACCGAGCGAGGGCTGGCAGTCGATGATGATGTAGTCGTACTTGTCGCGAATGGGATGCAGTGCCCGGCCGAGGGAATGCTCGCGACCGACCTCGTTGACGAGCTGGATTTCCGCCGCTGACAGATCGATATTGCTGGGCAGCAGATCCATGTTCTCGACGCGGGTCGGCATCAGCACGTCATCGATCGAACCCTTGGAACCGACGAGCAGATCGTGCACGGTGAGGTCGAGATCATGGTGGGCCACACCCAATCCCGCGGACAGCGCGCCCTGCGGGTCCAGGTCGACCAGCAGCACCTTGCGCCCGTATTCGGCCAACGAGGCGCCGAGATTGATGGTGGAGGTCGTCTTGCCGACGCCGCCCTTCTGGTTGCACATGGCGATGATGAGGGCGTCGCCGTGCCGGTCGAGCGGTGGCGGGTCCGGCACGAGGCGCAATGGGCGCCCGGTGGGTCCGAGTGCCGCGTCCTCCGGGACCGGTTCGGCCCCGGTGCCCCACAGGGTTTCGGCCGCGGCCTCCGAGTACGGACCGGTGCGCTGCCCCGTGCGCGGCTCCGCCCCAGCACCCATCGGCGGCTCTGCCGCTCCGGCTGATGTCACGATCCGCTGCTCCTTATACGTTCCTGCCCGTTGCCTCGCCGAGCGTAGCGAGGCCGATCAGGCCCGACCCTCGCTTTCGTACGGTCCGACTCTCGATAGACGCTACCGCGTACGAGCGGCCAAGTGCCGCGACGCGCGCGGCGTGTTCGCGGCACCACGCCGGGCCGCGAACAGCAAGACGCTACCGCGTATCGCTCAGCGCCACTCCGGGTCACCGTCGAAATGCACGTCGAAGCGGTCGTGCAACTCATCCACGCTGTCCCATTCCGCCTCCCCGCGAGCAATTCGACCGAGCTGCCGAAAGTACTCGAAACGGACGATACCTGGTGTCAGCCTCGGCGGCGCCGTCCGTGGCCGCGCCGAACGCGTGCACCGTGCCGGGCGGGACGACGACCAGGCCGCCCGTACGCACCGAGCTCAATTCGCCGTCGACGAGAAATTCCATGGCACCGTCGAGGACGTAGCAGATCTCCGTGGTCAGCAGCCGAATCCCGGCCGCGCGCAACACAAGTCCTCATCGAGTCGAGTCATATGGTCGTCAAAAGATCTTGGATAGCGACCATATGACTCGACTCGATGAGTGAGGGGTCAGCGGGCGCGGGGGTGGGCGGTGGCCCAGACCTCGCGGAGGGTGTTGACGGTGACCAGGGTGTAGATCTGGGTGGTGGTTACCGAGGCGTGGCCGAGGAGTTCTTGGACCACGCGGACATCCGCGCCGCCGTCGAGCAGGTGGGTGGCGAAGGAGTGTCGCAACGTGTGCGGCGAGACGGTGGCGCCGATGCCTGCGCGTTCGGCGGCTGTCTGCAACACCTGCCAGGCACTTTGCCTCGACAGCCGTCCACCGCGGGCGTTCAGAAAAAGGGCACCCGCGTTGCCTTTTCCGCTCGCCGCGAGTTTCGGCCTCCCCCGCACCAGATACGCGTCGACCGAGGCCAACGCGGGCCTACCGATCGGCACCATGCGCTGTTTGCCGCCCTTGCCGTGCAGCACGACCGCGCGTTCGTCGGTGTCGATGTCGTCGACGTCGAGACCGACCATCTCGGAAATCCGTGCGCCAGTGGAGTAGAGCAGTTCCAACAGCGCACGATCGCGCAACCCGCGCGGGCCGCCGTCGGTGCCCGGCGCGGCATCGGGATCGCTAGCCGAACCACCACCCGCTGCCTCGAGCAGCTTCAGTACCTGGTCATACGGCAACGCCTTGGGCAGCCTACGACCCGGTGCAGGCGGTTTCACCGCATGCGCCACATCGGTGGTGGTCATCCCTTCGGCCGCGGCAAACCGGTGCAGCCCGCGCACCGCGATCAACGCACGGGCGACCGAACTCGCGGCCAGCGGCGGGAATTCGGTGCCGCCCGCCCGCAACGCCATGGTGAACTCCGCGACATCGGCCTCGGCGACCTGATCGAGCGCGGCGATCCCGCGCCCGGTCAGGAAATCGAGATACCGGCCGAGATCACGCCGGTAGGCGCCGAGGGTGTTGCGCGCGGCGCCGCGCTCGACCGCGAGATGATCGAGGTAGGCGTCCAATTCCCGCGCAAGCACCCGCGGGCCCTTCAGTCCGCGGACTTCGCGGCGGCCTTGCGGCGCAGAAACGCCGTCGGCTGTCCGGGCCACGGCGCGTCCGCCGGACGTAGCTCGATATTGCCTGCCCGGGCAGCGGCCAGCGCGAGGACACCGGCCACGGCGGTCGCGTTGACGATCTCCCCGGCCAATGCCGCGCGGACCGCCTGATCGACCGGCATCCGGACGATCTCCAGGTCGGCTTCCTCGTGTTCCGGCTCCGGCTGATCGGTTTCATACAGCCCGCGCGCGTAGTACACCCGCAACGCCTCGTCGGTGAACCCCGGCGAGAGCGCCACATCCACCAGCACGTGCCATTCGCGGGCGGCCAGCCCGGTCTCCTCGGCGAGCTCGCGCTGCGCGGCGACGAGCGGGTCCTCGCCGGGCAGGTCGAGCAGGCCGGCGGGCAGCTCGAGCAGCCGCCTGCCGATCGGATGCCGGTACTGGTTGATCAGCACCACATTGTCGTCGTCATCGATCGCGGCGACCGCGACGGCACCGTGATGCTCGATCACCTCGCGCTCGGCGACCTTGCCGCCGGGCATCCGCACCTGGTCGAGCCGCAACGCCAGGATGGCGCCGCTGTAGACGATCTTGCTGGACACGGTCTCGAAATCGTGGCTGCCCGGTTCGGCGCTGCCACCGTCCTGCGTCATCGCCTTAGGCCTGATCCGCCGCGCTCGCGAATTCCTCGTCCGGGATGTCGACCGGAAGACGCTCGGCGAGCTTGTATTTCAGCGCCGCCGCGACGAGCGCCGCGAACAGCGGATGCGGGCGGGTCGGACGGCTCTTGAGCTCCGGGTGCGCCTGGGTGGCGACGAAGAACGGGTGCACGTCGGCGGGCAGTTCGACGAACTCCACCAGGTGCCCGTCCGGCGAGGTGCCGCTGAACCGCAGACCGCTCTTGGCGATCCGATCACGGTAGGCGTTGTTCACCTCGTAGCGGTGCCGGTGCCGCTCGGAAACGTGCTCGCTGCCATACGCCTGCGCGACGACGGAACCCTTCGCCAGGGTGGCCGGGTAGGCACCCAGCCGCATGGTGCCACCGAGATCGGCCTCACCGGCGACGGCCTGCTCCTGATCGGCCATCGTGGAGATGACGGGATGCGGTGTGTCCGGCTCGAATTCGGCCGAGTTGGCCTCGGTCAGACCGACCGAACGCGCCGCTTCGATGACCACACACTGCAGTCCGAGGCACAGCCCGAGCAGCGGAATACCGCGAGCGCGGGCGTAGCGGATGGCACCGACCTTGCCCTCGATGCCGCGGATACCGAAGCCGCCGGGGATCAGCACCGCGTCCACGTCACGCAACGCGGCCTGGGCACCGGCCGGGGTCTCGCATTCGTCCGAGGGCACCCAGCGGATGAGCACCTTGGCCCGCGAGGCGAACCCGCCCGCGCGCAGCGCCTCGGTCACCGACAGGTAGGCGTCGGGCAGGTCGACGTACTTGCCGACGAGCGCGACCTCGACCGTCTCGCGCGGCGAATGCACCCGGTCGAGCAGGTCGCCCCACACGGTCCAGTCCACATCACGGAACGGCAGCCCGAGCTTGCGCACCACGTAGGCGTCGAGGCCTTCGCGATGCAGCACGCGCGGGATGTCGTAGATCGACGGCGCGTCCGGGGTGGAGATGCAGGCGTCGACGTCGACGTCACACATCAGCGCGATCTTGCTCTTCAGCGCCTGCGGCACCTCGCGGTCGCAGCGCAAGATCAGCGCGTCGGGCTGGATGCCGATATTGCGCAAGGCCGCCACCGAATGCTGGGTCGGCTTGGTCTTGAGCTCACCCGAGGGGGCGAGGTAGGGCACCAGCGAGACGTGCAGGAAGAAGACGTTGTCCCGGCCGACATCGTGGCGGATCTGGCGAGCCGCCTCGAGGAACGGCTGCGACTCGATATCGCCGACGGTGCCGCCGATCTCGGTGATGACCACGTCGGGGGTCTGATCGTCGGCGTCCGGCGCGCTCATGGCGAGCACCCGGCTCTTGATCTCGTCGGTGATGTGCGGGATCACCTGCACCGTGTCGCCGAGGTATTCGCCGCGGCGTTCCTTGGCGATGACTGTCGAATAGATTTGCCCGGTCGTGACATTCGCGTCCCGGGTCAGGTCCCTGTCGAGGAACCGCTCGTAGTGACCGACATCCAGATCGGTTTCGGCCCCGTCCTCCGTCACGAAAACCTCTCCATGCTGGAAGGGGTTCATGGTGCCGGGATCGACGTTCAAATACGGGTCGAGTTTCTGCATCGTGACGCGCAGTCCACGCGCCGTCAACAGCTGACCGAGGCTGGAGGCGGTAAGACCTTTACCCAATGAGGAGGCGACTCCACCGCTGACGAAGATGTGCTTCGTGGCCGTTCGCGCCTGATTCCGTGTATGACCCACGGGTCTTCACGGTAACACGGATCAGGCGTCCAGTTCTAACGCCACGCACGTTTGCTGTGTATATGCCGCGTGGCCGCGGCGGGGTCGCGGCCCCGAGTGTCTCGCGTCCGAGCGGTCGAGACTCGCGCCTGCGGCGCATGCGCTTCGACCGCTCGGACGCGAGACGGGCCGCGACCGGCGCTCGCAGAACTCGCGCGTTGTGGTCGGGTGGGATTTGAGCGGCACTACTTTCGTGCACAAGCGTCTATCGCGGTGCGGAAGCGAGTGTGAGGGAGGTCGCCTTCTCGCCGGTGCCGTATCGGCCGGTGCCACCGTTCAGTTGCTCGCTCAGGGCGAGGACTGTGGTGACGCGGCCGATTTCGCGGTCGAGGTTGTCGACGGTGCTGACAGACGTGGCGAGGGGGCCGTCGGAGCGGACGATGGCGAGTGGTCCCGGGTTCTCGGCTGCGCCGGAGCGTCCGGCGAGGACGACGCCTGCGCCGCGTCCGCGCAGGGCGCCCGCGAAGCGTGCGATGTTGGCGCCCTGACTGTTCTCGCCGGACTTTGCCCCGTTGCCGGTGATGACGACTGCGGACTGGGCCGGGCGCACCGGGGTGTCGCCGTAGGCGAGGAAGCCGCCGCCGCGCAGCGTTTCCAGCACCAGGCCGAGTTCCTGTGGGGTGCCGCGGGTTTGCCCGTTGGCCGGATCGAGCAGCACGACCAGGCCGAGCAGGTCGCCGGCCATGCTGCCCTGATCGACTGCGCCGGTGCGCAATTGGGCGCCGGCCGGGATGACGTTGGTGACCGTGGTGCGCATCCGGTCCCCCTCGGTGGCGTCGACGAACGCGTCGGTGAGCGAGATGCGGCCGGTGATGGTGGCGCCGGAGGTTTCCAGGGACTTGGTCACGCCCTCGATGTCGGCGGGATCGGCGTCGGGGGTGGTGAACACCGCGACGGTGCGATCGGCCAGGGTGCCGCCGAGGATGCGGCCGGCGGAACCTGCGATGAAGCGGTCGGCCGAGTTGAGCTGATCGGTGAGTCGCCGGTTCTGGTCCGACACCGTGTCGACCTGTTGGCGCAGATCCGTTTTGTCCGCGCGTAGCCCCGACAGCAGATCCGCCGCCAGCGTCTGCGAGCCGAGCACCACGCCGATGGCGAGGGCCAGGAAGATCGCCACGATCGACACGGCGTGCTGGCGTAACGAGATCATCGTTCTCCCTTGGTCATTTGTCGCCCGCGCCGACCAGGCCCTGCGCCCACAGCGCGAACCGGTCCCAGGTGTCGGTGGCCCAGGCCATGGCGTCGGTGCCGGTGTTGGAGGCGAGCAGCACCACGATCACCGCGATCAGGGCGGCCAGCACCACCAGCGCGATGCCGATGCCGGAGACCCGGTTTCGGTACAGCGTGGCGACGGCCTTGGCGTCCATCAGCTTGGTGCCGAGCTTGAGGCGGGTGAGGAAGGTCGCCGGGTTGCTCTCCCGGCGGCTGCGGTCGAAGAAGTCGTCGAGGGTGGCGGCTGCGCCCGCGGTGACGATCAGCGACGCGCCGTGATGGTGTGCCAGCAGCAGCGCCAGGTCGGCGGGTGCGCCGGAGGACGGGAAGGTGGTCGCGCCGATGCCGAGATCCTGGATGCGTTCCAGGCCCTTGGCGTGGCCGTCGGTGTCGGCGGGCAGGATCACCTCGGCGCCGCATTTCAAGGTGGCGGAGGTGATCTCGTCCGGGTCGCCGACGATGAGGTCGGGGCGGTAGCCCTGCTTCATCAGGGTGTCCGCGCCGCGGCCGACGCCGACCATGATCGGCACGTACTCCTTGATGAACGGCTTGAGCCGCTTGAGGTCCTCGGCATGATCGGGGCCGTCGGCCACCACGACCACGTGCCGGTGCTTCATCGACAGTTCCAGCTCCGGCACGCCGATGCCGTCGATCAGCAGCGCGCTCTCGGTGCGGATGAACTCGATGGTGTTGCCCGCGAACGCCTCGAGATGGTCGGCCAGGCCGTTGCGGGCCTCGATCATCCGCTCGGCGATGTCGGAATCGGTGAGCTCGATGCCCTCGACCAGGACCTCGGGCTCCTTCTTGATCACCTTGTCGGCATAGACGACGCCCTCGTCGATGCGGACCTTGACGCCGTCCTTGATCTTGCTGAACGCGTCCGAGCTCACCGTGTCCAGCAGCAGGATGTTGTTCGCCACCAGCACTTCCGGGCCCAGGTTGGGATAGCGGCCGGAGATCGACGGCGAGGTGTTGATCACCGCGACCACCCCCGCCTCGACCAGCCGATCGGCGGTGAGCCGATCCAGGTCCATCTCGTCGAGCACCACGACATCGCCTGGTCCGACCCGTTTCAGCAGGCGCCGGGTGTTGCGATCCACCCGGGCTATCCCGGAGAGGCCGGGCAGCGTTTCGGTGTTCCTCGACAACAACGCCAGCATCTTCATGGCCCCGATGCTGCCCGCAAACCCTCAACCGTTGGTGGAGGCGCGCCGTCGGCCTACCACATACATCACTGTGACAACAGTGACACGACACACGACACGCGGAAGAACTCGGTACGGCGTGTCAAACGTGGCGGGCGTCACATAATGGCCGCTATCTCGCGCGCCCGGCGAGCAGGACCGCTACCGTTTCGTTACCGTCGACCAGCCCCGACGACAGCTCGACGAGACGTGACAAAGGACGACCGCGTGATGTGCCTCGAAATAGCCAGGGAGACCGGGCTTTTGCGCCGAAGACCAGACATTTCTCCGATTTCGCCAGGTTCTGGACATTGCCGACAAATGCGGTCGATTCGATGAGCAGGCACCGGACTCTCGATGCCGATCGGCGATTTGTGGCCGATCGGCGCGATTCAGACGGCGATCAGCAAAGTTATAGCTACTCATCGGCTCGGGCGGATTCGTGGCCGCCGCTGGATGACTCGTGGTCGCCAGACGAGCAGTGGGCAGCCGAGGATCAGTGGGCGCCGGATGATCAGTGGACACGGCCCGCGGACCAGTGGCCGTCGGTCGATGATCAGCGGGCACGGTCGAGCGATCGGCGGCCGTCAGCGGATCAACGGACACGGCAAGGCAATTCGTGGCCGTCCACGAATCGACGGACTCGGCCGGGCAATTCCTGGCCGTCCACCGATCAGCGGACGCGCCCTCGCGATTCGTGGCCGTCCGCCGATCAACCACCGCTGCCCGACAATTCGTGGCAGGCCGAGGAGCAGTGGGCGCAGTCGAGTGACGACTGGGCGCGATCGGCCGGCCCGCGACCGGTGGCAGATCCGCAGCCAACCCCGGTCGCCGACCTGCCGGTTCGGCCCAAGCGCCGCGGCGGCAAGCACCGGATGCCGGCACCGCCCGCCGCACTGAAGGGCCGCGCCGCCATCGTCGCGGTTGCCGCCGGTGCGCTCGTCGCCGCCGGCCAGAACTTGTCGACCAGCAATGACAAGCCGCCCGTGGAAGCCGTGGCCCCGATGGCGCTGGGCCAACCACAGGCGCAGACCGTCGAACCGCCCGCCGCCGAACCGGGGCTGCTCGACGAGGGACCCGCCGACCTGGACCAATTCAGCGACATCCTCAGCAACGGCAGCAAGGTCGCCGACGAAATATCCGCGGAGGCCGCCGCGAAACTGCGCCCGCTGTTCATGAAGTTCACCTCCGGCACCTTCACCTCCGGCTACGGAATGCGCTGGGGCGCACTGCACCCCGGCGTGGACGTCGCCGCACCCATCGGCACCCCGATCGTCGCGGTGGAGGACGGCACCGTCATCAGCTCGGGACCGGCCGAGGGCTTCGGCATGTGGGTGCGACTACTCGGCGACGACGGCACCATCACCGTGTACGGCCACATCAACACCTCGCTGGTCAACGTCGGCCAGCGCGTCATGGCAGGCGACCAGATCGCCACCGTCGGCAACCGCGGCGAGGCCACCGGCCCGCACTGCCACTTCGAGGTCTGGCTCAACGGCACCAACCGCATCGACCCGCTCCCCTGGCTCGCCACCCGCGGCATCAGCCTCGGCCAAGAGCGCGACTGACTCGTACCGTCCTCCGCACGCGGTCAACGGCGGCATGCCCGCGAGGTAGTCGGCGACGCGCCTGGTCCTCCGCCGCGCGCCCGAAGTCGGCCTGGCGCGAAGTTGACGACGATGCGTCGGGGCAACTGTCTGTGACACCGGTTACATCGGCTCATCGCTCTCCAAGGTGATACCTATATGCTGCCCGTCACAGGTAACTCGAAGAGGAGACCCCATGGCCAGCACGACTGTCGACGCCGTCATCGCCGCCCCGCGCGATGTGGTGTATCGGCTCTTCGCCGACCGCGAGAGCATCAGCCCGTACCTTCCGATCCAGGTCAAGCTGACCAAGCCCGGGCTCACCGAGCGCGAAGGAGTCGGCGCGCAGCATCTGCTCGGCGTCGGCCCGGTCGGCGTCACCGAGGAGATCACCAAGCTGGTGCCCGGTGAGCGGATGGAATACAAGATCGTCAAGGGTGCCCCGGTGAAGCGGCACGTCGGTGTGGTCACCTTCACCGACGCCGATAACGGCACGCTCGTCTCCTACACCATGGAGTCCGAGCCCAGCCTCCCCGTGCCCGCCAAGGTCCTCGAGTTCGGCCTGAAGAACTTGATCACCCAGTTCATCAAGGCCGCCCAGAAGGCCGTGCGTTAGACCCACAGAGGATGCACACGTCTCACAAAGAGTTCAGCCCCTGTGAGACGTGTGGACGGCCTGTGAGTCAGGCGGTAGACCGTGAGCTCGGTGGCGCGTGGTGCGGCAGGAGTTGATCGCAGGCGGCCGCAGCTGTGCGGGCTGGATATCAACAACGAACCGCCGCACAGCTTCTGATATTCCGCACGCGGACTCGCCGCCCTGACACGCGCGCGTATGTCAGAAGCCGTGCGGCTGGCGGGTGTCCGATGGCAAAGGGCCTGCTGCTGCGGGACGGGCTAGACGGTGGTGCCGGACTTTTCGGCGCGGGCGAGGTCCAGGAGTTCCTCGGCGTGGGCTCGTCCGGTTTCGGTGTCGTCCAAACCGGCCAGCATGCGGGCCAATTCGATGACGCGCTCGTCCTTGGTCAGGGCGTGCACGCCGCTGTTGACCTTGCCCTTGCCGTCGTCGGACTTGTCGACCACCAGGTGGGTGTCGGCGAAGGCGGCGACCTGGGGCAGGTGGGTAACCACGATGACCTGGTGGGTGCGGGCGAGACGAGCCAGCCTGCGGCCGATCTCGACCGCCGCGCGGCCGCCGACGCCCGCGTCGACCTCGTCGAACACCATGGTCGCGCCGTGATCGGAGCTGGCCAGCACGACCTCGAGGGCGAGCATCACCCGGGAAAGCTCACCGCCGGATGCGCTCTTGCTCAACGGAAGTGACTGCGCACCCGAGTGCGCGGACAACCGGAACTCCACCTCGTCGATGCCGGAAGACCCGGCGTGCACGTCTTTCCCGTCGATGGTCAGCGGTGCGGAGTCCTGCGGTCCCGCGGGCATCGGGCGCACCTCGACCTCGAGCCTTGCCTTCCCCATCGCCAGACCGCCCAACTCGGCGCTCACCGCCGACCCGAGCTTGCCCGCGGCCTTCTTGCGCGCGGCACTCAGCTTGCGCGCCGCCTCCCGGACCCGCTCGGCCGCGATATCGACCTCGGCGGCCAACGCGGCCAGGGTTTCCTCGGAGACATCGAGCGAGCCGAGCTTGATGCGGGCGTCGTCGGCCCAGGCGATCACGCCGTCGATGTCGGGCGCGTACTTGCGCGTCAGCGACTTGAGCTCGGCCTGGCGGGTAAGCAGCGAGTCGAGGGCGCCGGGATCGGACGGCAGATCCGACAGGTAGCCGCTGAGTTCAGTGGTCAGATCCACCACCACCGCGATGGCCTCGCCGAGCCGGGGACCGAGCGCGGTCAGCGCGGGATCGTCGGCCGAGTCGATCCGGGCGAGCGCGGCACCGAGCAATTCCAGTGCGCCCGAACCCTCTTCGGGCGAATCGACGGGTCCGGCGAGCGCGTCGTGCGCGGTCGTCGCGCCCTCGCGCAGCGAATCGAGATCGCTGAGCCTGCGCACCTCGTCGACGATGCGCACATCCTCGCCGGGTTCCGGTGCGATGGCGTCGATTTCGGACAGCGAATGCTGCAGCCGGTCCGCCTCCTGCGCCAATTCCCTACTGCGCGCGGTCCGTTCGAGCAGTTCGGTGCGGGCATCCAGCCAGGAGCGGCGATGCACACCGTATTTGCGCAGCAGTGGCCCGACGGTCTCGACGGCGAACTGGTCCAGCGCGGACAACTGCTGATCGGGGCGCTGCAACCGCAACTGATCGTTCTGGCCGTGCACCGTGAGCAGCGGCGCGGTGAAATCGGCGAGCACCGAAGCCGGTACGCCGCGCCCACCCAGATGCGCACGGGAACGACCGTCGCTGCCGACCGTGCGGATCGCGATGATGCTGCCGTCGTCATCCGGTACGGCCGCAGCCGATTCCAGCACCTGCGCCACTTCCCCGCGAGCGGCGTCGTTCACGTCATCGACGGTGAATCGGCCCTCCACCACCGCCCGCTCGGCACCGAGCCGAACCCGGCCCGCATCGGCCCTGGCACCGCTCAGCAGGTGCAGGCTGGTGACCACCATGGTCTTGCCCGCACCGGTCTCGCCGGTAAGAACAGTGAGACCCTCATGGAATTGCGCAGTGGCCGTAGATATAACGCCAAGGCCATCAATCCTGATCTCTGTCAGCACTGGTCCTCACCCACCCCGCCGGCTGCCGTCCCCGGGCTGCTCTCCGTTCGCCGTCGGCCACGCCAGCCTGTCACGGGCAATTGGAACTTGCGCACCATCCGGTCCGCGAACGGCGCGGAATCCAGCCGCACCCACTGCACCGGTTGGGCGCCGCGCACGGCCTCCAACCGGCCGCCGCGCGGCAGCTCGATGCTGCGCCTGCCATCCAGGAAAACTATCGCATCGTGTCCGGTCGCCACGCATTCCACTGCGATCCGCGAGGCCGGGCTGGTCACCAGCGGCCGCGCGAACAACGCGTGCGCGTTGCTCGGAACCACCAGCAGCGCTTCGAGTTCCGGCCACACCACCGGGCCGCCAGCGGAAAACGCGTACGCGGTGGAACCGGTGGGGGTGGAGATCAGGATGCCGTCGCAGCCGAACGACGACACCGGCCGTCCGTCCACCTCCAGCACCAGCTCCAGCACGCCTGTGCGCGAGGCGTTTTCGATGCTGCCCTCGTTGAGCGCCCAGCCGGTCTGCACCACCACGTCGTCCACCCGGACGGTGAAGTCGATGGTCATCCGCTGTTCGATGCGGTAGTCGCCGCGAACCACGTGTGCCAGTGCGTCATCCAGGTTCTCCGCCTCGGCCTCGGTCAGAAACCCGATGCGGCCCAGGTTGATTCCCAGCACCGGCACCCCGGCCGGGCGGGCCAGTTCGGCGGCGCGCAGGAAGGTGCCGTCACCACCGAGCACCAGCACCATCTCGCAGCCGACCGCGGCCTGCGGACCGTGCTCGACCACCCGCACCGGATAGCCGCCCGGCTCGGCCTCGAACCGGGTATCGACGGCCTCGTCGGCCAGCACCCGCAGGCAGATGCCCGCATCCGCGAAGATCTTCGCCACCCGATGGGCGGTCTCGATGATCTCCGCCCGGCCCGGATGCGCCACCAGCAGGATCTCCCGGCCACCGGACCTGGTCGCGTTCACTGTGGACCCTCCTCAACCGCACGCTCGACGAGAGCAGCGACTCGCTCACCGTCGTCTTCCGGCTGCCCGTCCTTGCGCAGCCATACGAAGTATTCGACATTGCCCGACGGGCCCGGCAACGGGCTCGCCACAACGGCCTCCGTGCGCAGGCCGAGCGCCGCGGCCGCGGTCGCGACATCGCGGACCGCCTCGGCGCGCAGCGCCGGGTCCCGCACCACGCCACCGGTGCCGACGCGGTCCTTGCCGACCTCGAACTGGGGTTTCACCATCGGCAGCAGATCACCGCCCGGCGCGGTGCACGCGGCCAGCGCGGGCAGCACCAGGCCGAGGGAGATGAAGGACAGGTCACCGACGACCAGTTCGACTGTGCCGCCGATGGTTTCGGTGGTGATGTTGCGCACGTTGGTGCGATCGACCACCCGCACCCGATCGTCGTTCTGCAGCCGCCAGATCAGCTGGCCGTAGCCGACATCCACCGCGATCACCTCGCGGGCCTCGCGCGACAGCAGCACATCGGTGAAACCGCCGGTCGACGCGCCCGCGTCGAGGCACCGCTTGCCCGCGATGGCGAGTCCGGCGGGCTCGAAGGCCTCCAGTGCGCCCAGCAGCTTGTGTGCGCCGCGAGATGCCCAGGACACCTCGTCGGGCTGCTCACGAACCAGCAGCGGTGTGCCCGCCTCGACGGCGGTCGCCGGCTTCACGGCGACCGTTCCAGCTATCAGGACGCGACCGGCCCCGATCAGCTCGACCGCGTGTTCCCGCGATCTCGCCAATCCGCGGCGAACCAGTTCGGCGTCCACGCGCGCGCGTCTGGCCACCTCAGATCTTGTCCACCGTGGCCAGCGCCTGCACGAGCACGTCGTGCGCCTGCTCCAGGATGCGGGCGCGGCGGGTGATATCCGTGCCGGTTTCGGCGCCCTCGGCCGCGGTGGGTGAGCCGGGCCAGCTGGTGCGCGTCGCGAGTTCGGTGAGCAGGCCGTCGATCTCGCTGCGGATGCGCTCCGGGTCGGCCGGCTCCGGACGCCCTGGTCCGCCAGGCAGATGCTGGCCGGGCAACGGAGCCCCCGGGCGGGGGCCGTTCGCGCCGGGCATACCGGGGCCGGTGGGGCGAGGCATGGGAGTAGTCATCGTGGCGTCAACGCTATCGGATTTCCGCACCAGACGCGCGCACCGTCACGGCTCGTCCCGGGTTGCGCCGCAACCGGTCGGCCAGGTCCGCGGCGAGGTCACTCGGGTCGACGTCCGTTTCGGCGGGTATCGGCGGATAGTTCAGCGCGTCCAGTGACTCGGCGACGTAGGTGGGGATGGACTCGGCGGCGGCGTCTTTCAGCTCGTCGAGGGTGCTGACGCCGGTCAGGACCAGCAGTGATTCGAGGCCGACGGTGTTCGCCCCTTCGATGTCGGTGTCGAGCCGGTCGCCGACGACCAGGGCACTGCGGGTTCCGGCACGCACGAGGGCGTCTTCGAGCAGGGGCGCATAGGGCTTTCCCGCGACGATCGGTTCCCGATCGGAGGCGGTGCGCAGGGCCGCGACCATCGACCCGTTGCCCGGCGCGAGGCCACGCTCGTTCGGCAGGGTTTTGTCGGTATTGGCTGCAACCCACAGTGCGTCCGCGCGCAGGGCGTAAGCCGCTTCGGCGAGGTCGGCCCAGCAGGTTTGCGGTGAATGTCCTTGTACGACAGCGGCAGGCGGGGTGTCGTCGAAACGACGGATCGGGTGCAAGCCCACCGCGGTCACCTCGGCGGCCAGATCATCGGAGCCGATGATCAACACGGTCGCACCCGGCTCCAGCCGTTCGGCCAACAGCCGCGCGGCAGCCTGCGCGCTCGTCACCACTTCATCAGTGGTCGCGCGGAAACCAAGCTCCGCCAGGTGCGCGGCAACGGTCTGCGGTGCCCTGCTGGCGTTATTGGTGACGTACATGAGCCGCTGCACGGCCCCATCGTCGGCCAACGCCTCCGGCGCACCCTCGATCACCGCGTCACCGCGATACAGGGTGCCATCCAGATCCAGCAACAAGGCTTCGTACCGATCTCGTAGCCGCTCCCTACGCGCCGACTTATCCAAAGTCTCCAACTCCGGCACCCCGCATGTTCCTCATGTCTTCCATTTCGTTGCCCTGTACAGCGCCGAACTCGGTATCCGCCGGACGCCCGCCACCACACCGAGGCGGTGGCCTTCGGCCGGTCCGGGACATCCGAACACTACGCCAGCAGTCCGACAGGAAACGCATGGCACCGACTCCCCCACGGGCTCACATCCGCCGCAGCACGCAACATCTGGCGCTCCGCCACAGCACCGGGGGTGCCTGACGACAAACGGGACATGAGGGCGGCTCCTCTCACGATTCGCCGCCCTCATGTCCCGCTGGACATGTCTCGTGTATTAGCCGGTGACGCAGTTGCCTGCGCCGTCGGCCTTGCCTGCCTTCGGCGACATGATGCCGGGGACGGAGCAGTCCGTGTCCTTCGGCATCGGGACGAACTGGACGACGTCTTCACCGGGCTTGTGGCAGGTCGCCTTGGCGGAGACGCCGCCGGGCAGGTTGATGCTCTCGGTGTATTCGAAGCCCGCGTCGGCGCAGGCCTTCTTGGCCTGCTCGCCGTAGTTGGACGGCTCCGCGTTGGCCGAAACGGCGCCCATCGCGGTCAACGCCGCGGCGGCCAAGCCGACGAAAACAGTGGCCCGAACACTACTCATCGTGCATCTCCTTGAAATCAGACAGTCTCGTAATGTATCCCCGACCCATACCGCGTCACCGACCCGAAGTCAGCACACCCGTAGCGATTTCGCGCCACGAACACTACGCGGTCCGACCAACCATAGTTGGGCATTCCGCCGAAGAGATCAACGGGCACAACGAATCCCGGTGAGTGGCCCGGCAATCCAGCAGACTGGTCAGCACGCTTCGCCGGCGGGCTCGAAAACCGGTGGAACAAGAGCCGGCGTGCGAGATTACCGTGCTGCCGAACCAAGCCCGCTAGTGCCGCGTCCAGAATGCTCAGCGCGATATCGACCGAAGGCGCCCTTCATCGCGTCCAACCAACCACAGGGCGCCCTCGGTCGAGATAGATGCTGACGCTGCTCACCGACCGAAGGTGCCCTTCATCTCCTCAGTCCGACCCAAGGGCGCCTTCGGTCGGGGTTCATAGTTCAACGTATCGAGACGCGGCGCCGGCCAAGGACATTCCGCTGTACACCCTGTGAGACCTCCCCGGCACTGAAGCGTCGCGCATGTGCGCCGCGCCGCTCTGTACTGCCCACCTCTCACTGAAACCGGTGTACTTCTATGCTCAAAACCCGGGTGGTCGTGCCCACCTGCCTGCCGCTCGTTCGCCGCCGCTGCCACGCGTGCGCGGCGGAACGCTTCCGGGCAAGCGGCAAATTTCGGGTCAATGCTAACCCCAAGCTCATCGACGCCTGGCTCCTCGCGCTCGGTACCGCGTGTGGGGAGACCACGACGCTCACGGTGCTGGAACGGACGAACGTGCGCGCCGTACGACCTGAGCTGCTGAATCGGCTGCATGACAACGATTCTGGCCTGACAGCTGAACTGCTCCAGGATCCGATCGTGCAGCGCCGCAATCACATCGCCCTCGACTGGGATAACTCCTGGCGCCTCGACGCTGGCGAATCGGATCAGTCGGCGGACGAGGCGGTCGACGTCTCGGTCGACTTTGCGGCGCGGATCCCGGTCCGGCCGGTGCGACTGATCGCCGAAGGCTTCGGCCTTTCGCAGGCCGAGGTGGAGAGATTGCTCGCCGGGGGCGATCTCGTTTCCGCAATCCGGCTGAGCGGCAAGCTATCCGGCGACTTCACCTTCACGCTCGAGCACTGAGCCATCCTCGTGACCAGGGCCTGTCCGGCAAGATCCACCGGACAGGCCCTGGTCACGGGCTACAGCTCGAGGTCGTCGGCGGGGTGAGTGCCGCCGGTGAGTTCCTCGGCGCGTTCTTCTGCGTCGGTTTCGCCGTCGAGGTCGGCGGAGGCCGCGTTGAGGAACCAGGTCAGGCCCTCGTCGGTGCGGCCTGCGGCGACGAGAGCGTCGGCGTAGGCATAGAACAGGCGCGCGGCCGCAGAGCCGGTGCGCGACGGGTCCAGTTCGGACGTCTGCAGCGTGACGACGGCCTGGTCGTATTCGCCGAGGTCCATGCGAGCGCCGGCGACCACGATGCGCAATTCGGTGGCCTCGTCGCCGGTGAGGGCACGGGCCTCGTCGCTGCGGCCGAGTTCGATGGCGCGTTCCGGGCGACCGAGGCCGCGTTCGCAGTCGGCCATGACCGCGAGCAGACCGGAGCCGCCGGACATGCGGCGGGCGGTACGCAGCTCGGAGAGCGCTTCGGCCCATTCGCCCGCGTGGTAAGCGGTGACGCCCGCGGTTTCGCGGACCACGGCGATGCGGCCCGCACGTTGCCGAGCGGCACGGGCGTGTGCGAGGGCCAGGCGTGGATCGTCGTCGATCAGCTTCGCGGCCATCACCAGATGACGTGCCACAGCTTCCGCGTTCGACTTGTCCAGGCTCAGCAGGTCGCGACGGACAGCGGGCTCCAAGTCGGCCGGCTGCACGTCATCGGGAAGATCCGGCTCCTCGGGACGCGGCGGACGCCGATCCTGCGACCGATCACCACCCACACCACTGCGAGCACCTTCGCCCCCACGACGCCGATCATCCGGCCCGTTCCCCCGCGAATCGCCGCCGCGATCAAACCCGCCACGACCAGAATCGCCGCCACGCTTGAAACCACCACGATCACCGGAGTCGGAACGGCCACCGGAATCGCCACCACGATTGAAGCCGCCACGGTCACCGGAGCCACCACTGCGATTAAAACCGCCCCGATCACCCGAGTCACTACTGCGATTAAAGCCGCCACGATCACCTGAGCCACCACTGCGGTTGAAACCACCGTCACGGCTGGAGCCGCTACGGTCGCCCGAACCACTGCCGCGATTGAAACCGCCACGGTCACTGGAACTTCCACGGCTGGAATCGCCGCGACCGGTCGAATCGCCGCCGCGCTTGAAGCCACCGCGGTCCCCCGAAGTGCTGTCGCGGTTAGAGCTGCCGCGCTCGTTGGAGCTGCCACTGCGGTTGAAGCCACCGCGACTGCCCGAATCGCCGCCGCGATTGAACCCACCACGGTCACTGGAGCCACCGCTGCGGTTGAAACCGCCACGATCACCCGAGTCATTGCCGCGGTTGAAACCGCCACGATCGCTGGAACTTCCACGGCTGGAATCGCCGCTACGTTTGAAACCACTGCGCTCGCCGGAGGAACTGTCACGGTTAGAGCTGCCGCGCTCGTTGGAGCTGCCACTGCGGTTGAAGCCGCCGCGGCCGCCCGAATCGCTGCTGCGGTTGAAACCACCGCGCTCGCCACCGCTGCGGTTGTCCGAGTCGCCACCGCGGTTGGAGCTGCCGGAATCGCCACGGTTGTTGAAGCCGCCGCGGTCGCCTGCGTTACCGCGCGAGCTCGAATCTCCGCTGCGGTTGAAGCCGCCGCGCTCGCCGGAGCTGGGACGGTCGCTGGAATTGCCGCGCTGGCCGAATCCACTGCCGCCGGCGTCGCCGCGGCGGTCCGAACCGCCGGAGCTGGAGTCGTTATTGCGTTTGAAGCCGCCGCGCTGGCCGCTTTCGCGGTCGGGGCGGTTCTTGGCGGAGTCGTTGCCACCGCTGCCCTGAGCTGGGCGATCGGATCCCTCGCCGCGCGGGGAGGACTTCCGGTCGTCGTTCTGTTCCGACACGGTGATCCCTTTCTGAGGTCCGCAAGAGTGGTCGGGGCCCCACAAATTCAATCACGTGTCTTGGTGGGGGCCTGACACGGCAACGTCGTTTCAGCACGATGAAGTGCTGAAACGACGATAGGGGACCCAGAATCTGGGTCCCCTATCGCGAAGGATGTTCCGGCGGTGTCCTACTCTCCCACACCCTGTCGAGTGCAGTACCATCGGCGCTGGCAGGCTTAGCTTCCGGGTTCGGAATGGGACCGGGC
>NZ_JBEYZJ010000010.1:0-515007 GCF_040645995.1 Nocardia sp. NPDC046473 | reverse complement strand
CGATGCCGACCTGCTGCACCAGTGCCTGATCGAAGCCAACGAAGGCCGCCAGGACCTACTCGGCGCGGTCCAGGAGTACGAGCAGCAGATGTTCGCCTACGGCACCGAAGCCGTGCAGAGCAGCCTCGACAAACTGCCCGCCTTCGCCCCCACGGCGAAACTGTCCTGACACCGGCACCCACCCGATGCCAGTCCCGCCTGCGACTGCGCGGCGAGCTCGGCTGGGCGTTCGACCGGCTCGAGGGCATGCACTCGGCGGCGAAGCCGTCGAAGCTCCACTTCATACGATCCAAAGGTGAGAACTCATGCGGGAACAGGTTGTGCTGCCACCGAGGGCTGCGCACCGCGTCGCGGTCCTGAGTTTCGATGGTGTCGGGATATTCGAGTCGGCGTTGGCGGTGCAGGTCTTCGCCACGGCGAACGATCTCGCGGGCACCGAACTCTACGAGATCGCCGTGACCGGACCGGACAGGCCGACCCGCACCCGGACCGGCGGCGCCGGCAGCTACGCGCTGCTCCCGGACCGGTCACCGGCGTGGGCCGAGTCCGCGCACACCGTCGTTGTGCCCGCTGCCCAGCGGATTGACGACCCGCCGCCGGAAGTCGCCGCGGCGATGCTGCGCGCGCGAGCCAACGGTGCTCGGATCGTCGGGCTCTGTCTGGGCAGTTTTCTCGTGGCAGCGACCGGTCTGCTCGATGGTCGTCAAGCGACCACCCATTGGCACTGGGCCGACCGGCTCGCCGCTGACTATCCGAGGATTCAGGTCCATCCCGAGCGTTTGTTCGTCGCCGACGGCGCGCTCTTCACCTCCGGTGGTGGCACAGCGGCAATCGACCTGCTCCTGCATCTGATCGAGCGCGATCACGGCTCGGCCCTCGCGACCGAGGTCGCCCGGTTCCTGGTCGCGCCGATCCGACGCGACGGTGACCAAGCCCAACGCGCGGGCTTGGACGTTCCCGAACAGACCCGATCCCTGGTCGACACGTTGTATTGGGCCGAAGACCATCTCGCCGAGGCACTCACCGTGACCAAGCTCGCCCAGCACGCCGGGATGAGCGTGCGCACCTTCGCCCGGCACTGCCGCGACGCGCTGGGTATCCCCCCGATCGAATGGCTACAACGAGCCCGCCTACGGCGTGCCCAAGAGCTGCTGCAACGCACCACCTGGACCGTGCAACGCATCGCCGAAGCCAGCGGGTTCGGCTCCGAATCAGCGTTGCGCTACCACTTCACCAGACTCGTCGAACTGACCCCGGGTGAGTACCGCAGCCAGTTCGGCGCAGCGCGGGGCAAACGGCTTGCGACAGAACGCGTGGCTTGAACATCTGTGGCCGATAACTAATCACGGTGTGCCGCAGGTTTCGCGGAAATAGCCCTGATCGCCGCGGGGCACGAGGTTCCGATCCCGACGGACGATACTTACTTTGTCGGCCCAGCCCTGGCAGGCCCTTTCCATCCCCTGGGCGGTGTACTCGATCACGATCATGTGGCTGCCGAAGGCGGCGGCATAGTCTCCACATTCGTTGTACTGGCCGCATTCCTCGACGACAGCAAAGTCGACGCCGACCTCTGTGCGCGCAGCAGCCAGCTGCGGGGCGTTCTTCTGGCCGATGGCCAAGCCCCTCTCATGCGCGCGGGCGGCGAGCAGAGCGAGGAACGCCTTCGCGTCATCCGCGGTCAGCAGGCCCTCGGGCACGCGGGTGTAGCTGTCGTAGTTGTCCGGATCGATGGCCTTGTAGCCCTTGGCCGCGCAGTCGTCGATCCAGGTGGTGACCTTTTGCGCAATCCGCCGACGCTTGGCGTCGGTGTGGACGTCCAGCATCGCCTCCCCCCATTCCTTGTCCATGACCACCGCTCCCGTCCGGTCGCGCAGCAGCAGATCGGCGTCCCATTCGTGCTCCGCGCCAGGCTGGGCTTGGAAGACGTTGATGTAGCAGATGTTGTAGCTTCCCGAGGCGGGTGGCGCGGTGTGGTCACGGACAACGACGGACACCCCGGCCGGCGGCGGGTACGGGGTGTTGAGCTGGTAGTCGAAGCCCGCCCGCACGGGAGGCGCCGCCACCGTGGGCGCCCCCTCGCCGGGCGTCGCCGACGCCCCGTCGGACACCCCGACCGAGGTCGACGAGGGTGGTGCATCCTCAGGTTCGCCGCCCGAACAAGCGGTGGTGAGCAGCGAGGTCACGGCGGCCGAAGCGGCGAGCGCCGCAACGCACCGACGGCGGAATTCAGGGGTGATCATGGTCGATAAGCTCCCCCGTGGTCAATCGCCGAAGCAGTCGCGGTACGCGGTGATAATCGCGCGCAGTTCGACCGAGATGCGGCATCAGTCGATCATGGCGATTGTCGAGATTGCAACCCGGTGATCTCTTCGACCGCAGCTAGTGGGGTTCGGCAGGTCGCGGCTGCACCACGTACACAGCGACGCCTATGTCCACGAAGCGGCAACAATTTGCTCCTACAACTGCGGAATCGTCAGAGTTCAGGGCACCAATGTGCCGCGCAACGAGGGTTGCAGCAGACGGGAGTGAGCCTGGACCATGTCATCGCACAGGGCCCAGATCTGCTCCACCGTCAACGTCGCCGCGGTGGCTGGATCCATCATCGCCGCGTGCCGGATGTGGCGAGGTTCGTTGTCAACCGCGGCGGAAACGACCAGTCCCGTCACGCTCAGGTAGGCCCGGTTCAAGGCAGCCAATTGCGGCGGAAGTGCGCCTATCGGTTGGGGGTGAACGCCTGACCCGTCGACGACGCAGGGAACTTCGACGATGCCGTCGGGCAGGTTGGTGATCAGGCCGCTGTTCGGGACATTGCCGTACACGGTTCGAGGTGTGTCGCTGACGATACTGTGGATGATCTGAGGTGCGTATTCCATCGTGTTCTGCACCTCCAGCGGTTTTCCTTCGGCCAGCAAACGCCGGGTGAGTTCGTATACCGCGACGTTCTCGGCCACGATGCCGAGGTACTCACCGACAGGTATCCGCAGCCGCTGCACTTCACTGTCATGGTGCAGGTACCAGGGCACATATTCAGCCGAGTGCTCGCTGGTCTCGGTCGGGTAGTAACCCAGCCGCCGGTACATGTCGACGCGCACGCGGCGACGCAGTTCTGGATCATTCGCGATCAATGCGTCGAGGCGGTCGTACAGGTCCTCGCCCGCATGAGTGAATTCCAGCACCCAAGCCTGAAGATGTAGGCGATGTCCGGGAAGGATCCGGAAGCCAAGGCCGCCAGCACCTTTTGCAGCATTTCGTCGGCGACCACGCCGCCGCCGCCCAGGTCGATCCGGATGTTCGGATATGCCCGTTCGAAATCGGCGACCAGTTCTTCGACCACCACACGGTTTCGTTCGTTCTGCCCGTGCCAGAGCTGGATTGTCACCCGACCGTCCGGCCCGACACCGCCTTTGGATCCGCCACTACACGCCACCGAAACCATGCCCAGCGCCACCGCGGCGCCGCCGCGAAGTGCAGTGCGACGAGTCAGCGTGGTCACCGAATTCACTTACGGCAGGTTTCGCGGACATATTCGCCACTATTGGGCGCGGTCACCTTCTTGTCGCGCCGCACAATACTCAGCCGGTCCTTGAAATCCGCGCACGCATTCGCTAGACCTTGGGCAGTATATTCGATGACGACCACATGATCATTGAAAGCCGCCGCATATTTGTCGCATTCACCGTGCTGCCCACATTCTTCGGCGACGGCGAAGTCGAGGCCGTTCCTTCGGGCGGCGCCGAGGAGATCGGAGGTGTTCTTCTGTGCGATCGCCAGACCCTTATCGTGTGCGTGCGCCGACAGCAGCTGAATGAACAGCTGCGCCTCGTTCGCGGAGAACAGGCCTTGCGACCGTTCATAGCTGTCGTAATTATCGGGTTCGACACCCTGGAAACCCTTCGCGGCGCAGATGTCGATCCAGCCGTTGACCTTCGCGGCGATGCGCTTACGCTTGCCGTCCTCGCGCAAATCCAGGATCGCCTCACCCGGCCATCCCTCATCCTCGACAACCTCACCGTCCTCGTTGCGCAGCAGGAGATCTGGATCCCACTGCCCCTGGGCGCCTTCTTGGGTTTGGAATGCGTTCACATAGCAGATGTTGTAAACGCCGGGCACCGCGTCCTTGGTGTAGTCACGCGAAATCACGCCGACTCCGGCAGGCGGGGTGTACGGCGCGCCGATTTGGTAATCGAATTCCGCATGCGGCGTCGGAAGCAGCACGGGCGGCGCAGCGGATGCCGGCCCGGCCGAAGCGAGGAGGACGATCGATACGCAAGCGATAGCCAAGGCAGTTGTGGCAGCCACCCGAACACGATTGATGCTCATCTTGATTCCCATTGACTACTGCGGGTGGCGACCCCGCCTCGGACGGAATCAGAATCCGTCCTGGCGACTGGGGCCGGGCTCAGGTTGTTCACCAATTACCGGCTGGGCGCACCTCGGGCGTCGAATACGGCTCGACGCCCCTGGAGTCAAACAAAGATTTCCGCGTGCGTCAAGAAGCTGCAGAATCACATTCGAAAATTGATCGAATCCAATCAACCAACCACCGTGCACGATCAGGACAGCACACCGTCCTCGGTGTCGATCAGGCCAGCCGCGCGGCAGAGACCAGCGCACGCAGCAGTCGCAGATGGTCGGCGTCGGCCACAGCGCGCTCTACCGGTGGGTCAAGAACCGCGAAGAGCTCGTCGATCTCCTCAGCGAGGTCGTCGTCGAGCGAATCCTGCTGCGAGCCAACGCCGGAGACCTCGAATGGCGAGCCTGGCTCACCCGGCTCGCGTGGGCGATGCACGTACGACCGTGAACCGTTGGGTCCGCACGGTTATCACCGGGCGTCCATGTCGTCCATTTTGGCCGCGGCGTCACTCATGCCCTTGCTGAACCTGCCCGCCGAATCGACCATGTTGTCGCCGCCGGCGAGCAGGTTCTCTTCGGACTTCGCATAACCCTTGTCGCCCTTGACGAACTTGTCGCCATAGTCGTCATGGCCCCACGGATTGCCCTGCGCCTGGATCGCGTTCTTCAGCGTGGTGACGATGTCCTTCGCCTTGTCACCGAGCTCGTCCATCCCGCCCGCGGCCTGCCGCAATCGAGTGGTATCTACGCGGACCCTGTTGTTTCCCACCATGACGGTCTCCTAGTTCTGCTCTGAATTCAATACCGGTCTTCGGGACGCCCTGGTTCCCAATGGGTTTCCAGACGCTGCATCAAAATGTCGATATCCTGCTGAATCCGCTCGACCAGCATCCGGCGATTCGTGCCCACCGCGAACGGCGGCTCGTCCAGCGACATCACATACCGGCCGTCATCAATCACATCACGCCACATCATCGTCGTCTTCCGAATCCCGCGCGGCCCGTACTTCGACCGCCCCTGCGCAACCACGATCGAGCCCGTGCAATCGGCTGGACGCTGAAAGAACTGCTGTGTCCGATAGACCAACTTGTCTTCCCGATCGTCACGGATATAGCTGCCGCCCCAACTCGGTGCGACATCCTCGGCGGAGTCCGTGACGATCGGAATACCCGGCAGACGACCGGCCTCGACCCGTGGCAGCAACTCCTCCACGGCGACGGCCAGCCTGCGTGGATCACACTCGGTCACCGTGAACGCGACGGTGTCGTAGGTGAGCGGCCCGGGCGCCTGCTCGAAGACGAACGCGATAGCGCCTGCGCGAGCGGCATATACGCGCAGCGCCCGCGCCGAGTTGCGCATATTTCGTTCGTCCCAACTCGACACCTCCACATACAGCTCGGGGGCGCGCAGCACCTCGATCGCGCCGTCGAACCAGCCGTCCAGCCGCCGGCACAGATCCTCCCACGCCGCACGTTTGCGGCGCTCCAACTCGTCTGCGAAGACCACCTCGTCGCTCTCGAGCCAAAACGGTTTGGGCAGCAGGCCTTGACGATGCCGCTCACATAGCACGACAAATTCGAGCACCGTGAATTTCCACTGGTGCGTCACGGCTCGATCACCGGTTTCGACTGCTCGAGGCCCTCACCGAGCAGACCATCCAGATAGACTGCCGCATCCAGATACTTGGGGCGCTTGTACTCATTGCCGGCACCACCCTGTGCTCCGGGGCCGGGCCCAGGGCCCATCGGCATTCCCGAACCGGCGGGACCGGTACCTCCCGCCTGCATGGCCTGAATCTGTGCATTGTCGAACCCGCCCGGCGCCGACGCCCGCGGGAACAACTTCGACCCCACGTTGGCATGGGCGCTGAGCGGCGTATGCGGTGCACCACCGCCATCCCCAGGAATTCCGGCATGCCCAGGGCCAGGGCCACCGAGGGCAGCCGCGATATCTTTCGGAATCGCACTGCTGTCGAAACCGGGGATATCGAGACTCTGCAGATCCCCCAGTCCCGGAATACCGACCATGCCATTGGGCGCCAGACCGGCGAGTACCTGGGTGCCGGTCTTCACCACATCGGTGAGCGCCGAGGTCACCCCCTTGAAACCGTCGACCAACGTCTTCACAAGGTCGGTGCCGCCCGGAGTCTGGGCCAGCGTTTGCCCCAGATTGCTCAACGTCTCCGGGCTCAGCTTGCGCAGCATCTCCGGATCCAGCTTGCTCAGCGTGTCCGGATCCAGCCCCTTCAGTCCATCCGGGCCGAGACCGCCGAGGAGGTCGTTACCGAACTTCTTCAGATCCTCGGGACTCATGTGCTGCAACAGATCCGAGCCCAGCTTCTGCAACGCCTCCGGGCTCATGTTCTTCAACAGATCTGGGTTCAGGCCACCGAGCAGATCCTTACCGATCTTCTGCAGTGCGTCCGGACTCAGATCCTTGAACGGATTCTCGCCGTGCATCAGCTTGTTGATCAAATCCTGGGGCGATTTCGGCGGCGTCTGCTGCCCCGGTTTGTTGCCGGGCAGCGGCGTGGGTTTGAGCGGCTGATAGCTCGCCGGATTGGTCTGCGGATAGTTGGAGTTGTTGGAGCCGTCGCCGCCATTGTTGCCGCCACCGCTGTTGTCCCCACCGCCCTGGTCTCCGCCACCCGGGGAATTGACTTTGGGGGAGTTGGGCGGATTCGAGCCGCCGGTACCCTTCGAACCGTCGCCCCCCTGGGAACCGCCATTGTTCGAGCCGTCGCCGGAGGCCCCGGACTTACCCTGGTTGTAGCCGTCCTGAAATCCTCCCTTGTAATTGGGGCTGTTCTTGTCGATGTTGCCATTACCGCTGTTACTGCCACCGCCGTTGTTACCGCCAGCGTTGTTGCCGCCACCAGCGTCCTTCTTGCGCTGGTTTAAGCCGTCCTGATATCCGACCTTGTATTCAGGACTGTTCTTGTCGACGTTGTTGTTCCCCCCGTTGTTGCTGCCGTCGTTCCCCCCGTTGTTGCTGCCGCTGTTGTTGTTCCCGCTGTTGTTGTTCCCGCTGTTGTTGTTCCCGCTGTTGTTGTTCCCGCCGTTGTTGTTCCCGCCGTTGTTGTTCCCGCCGTTGTTGTTCCCACCGTTGTTGTTGCCACCCGGCGGCGGGGTCGGCGCGGCACCGGTGACGGCCACCATGGGCATGGCCTTGACTGCGTTCTCGATACCGGGCATATACGCGCTCTTGTACCGCTCACGCCAATCGCCTAGTTTCTTCATCTTGTAGCAATATTCGGACCGGTCGTTGTCCCAAGGAAGCGACGGTATGTCCTGACGCATGTAGTTCAACCACTGGGCGCAGTAGAGGAGATCGCTACCCAGGTTCTGCAGCGCTTTGGCGAAGGAGTCCGAATTGTCGGTGAATCGCCCGATAGCCTTGACGGCCTGGTCCGCGCCTTCACCGGTCCACATCTCGGAGTTCACCCGCTTCAGTGCCGCGTTCAGGTCCGCGAGATCACGCGAGAGGTTTCCGCTCATCCACGTGTACCGGGTGCCGACATCGTATGCCAGCTGATCATGTTTTTTCAGGGATTCACCGAAATAATAGTATTTGTCGTACGTCCACAGGTCGGCATTCTCGACGTCAATCCCCTTTTCGTTGCCCGCCCCGGCCGCGGGCTTCAACGGGTTGGGCTTGTCGGAGAGTGACGACATCGTCGTAATCTTCGCCGGATCGCCCTTCGGCGGCGTCTTGTTCGTCAGCGCGGCCTGCAGATCGCCGACCTGGTTGAGCTTGGCGAGATCGTCGGAATTCTTCTTATCGGTCCGGAGATAGCCGCCGCCGGCGCTACGGAACGTATCGCCCATGTCCTCGAGGATCCGCTTCATCGTATCCATAGTCGCGATGATGTCATTGCCCTTGGTATTGAACCGGCGAGTCAGCGCCATGCCGCCGTTCTCATTGGACCATACTTCCATGTCGTTCATATGATTTTCTTTGATGAAGTCCTGGTACCACGTCAGGTTTTCGATCATGTCGTGGCACCGCGATACGCATTCGACCGTCGCCTTGATATCGAACTTCAGCCCGTTGATCCCCAACCTGCCGTTGTTCGCGTTGTCGCGGTTCTTTTCCCAGTCGTCGTACGTCGCCTTGGTCGTGTCGTCGATCTTCGGGGGATCGTCAGCCATCTGCGTTACTCCTCATGGTCTTCGTGGTGGGCCGCTTCTCAACGACCGGTTCGGTTGCGGATATCGAAGCCCCCAGAAGGAATCCGACATCGGTCGAGTCGCTCGTTCCGGCGCGCTGCTCGGACTCCTCGTCCGGCGGGGGCATCAGCACCGATCGGGGCTTCTTTCGCGGCTTGTCGTCCCTCTTGCGATTCCGAGGCGGCTGTTTTTTCGGCGGCCCGGCAGTATTGCCGGGCGCTGCTCCCGGTTGCGCTGCTCCCGGCGGCGCGGCTGCGGGGGCAGTGGGCGGCGCGGCGGGCGCGTGCCCGTCCGGCATAGTGGGTGCTCTTCCCGGCGTGGACGGAGACGCGTGCGCATTTGGTCCGGAATTCTCTTGCTGCCCAGGGGTTCCCGCATGCAGCGGGTCCGCCGGATGGCTTCCGGATCCCGGTGCGCTCCGCTGGTCGCCGGAACCCGCGACACCTGAATCGCTCCCAGCGCCGGTCCCGTCGGGGGCGTGCTCGGAGCCCGGCGCATCCGAATCGCCCCCGACACCAGTACCGTCCGACGCGTCTGCGGAACCGTGCACGCCCGAATCGCTCCCGACACCAGTACCGTCCGGCGTGCGCTCGGAACCCGGCGCACCCGAGTGGTTCTTGGCGCCCGACGGATCCGTGAGCGAGCTCGAATCGTTCTCGTCACCAGCGGTATTCGAGACCCCAGGCCGGACTGGCGGCCGATGGCCGTCCAAGTCCCGCGATGCGCCTGAAGCAGCCGAGTCCTCCGCTGCCCCCGGCCGATCCGGCGAACCAAGGTCACTCGGCGCAAGCGGAGATCTCGGCGGTTTCAGCAGATCTCGAGTATTGAGAGCGGTGGGTTGATCGAGGCTGTTCCGCCCCGCCCGTCCCAATCGATCCCCGCGCCGGGCGTCCGGGTCCGATCCTCCGGTGTCGTTCGGGCCGCCCGGCGGGTTCGCCCCAACCGATCCCGGTCCGCCGAGCGGTGTCAGCAGGCCGCCGCCCAGGTTCCAGAAGTCCGGCGACGGCTCGCCCTCGTGTCGCTCGCCCCCACCGCCCTCACCCGGTGACCGGAACGAATCATCCGCGTCCGGCGGAGGTGCCAGATTCTCCGCGGCATGCAGATTCTGGAGCATCCGCGCCAGCATCGCTGGATCCGGTCGAGGTGGTGGCGGCCGGTGTGCGGGCGGCGGCTGCTGCCGATCATTGCCCGGGGAGTCGTGCCCGCCGGCATGGCCGCCGCTCTCACCGGAGCCACCCGATCCATTGAGGTTGCTACCGAGGCCGCGATCGCCGAACCGTTGGTCACGGCCCGGACCGCCGGAGTTGTCCCCCTCACCGGAATCGCCAGGGCGGCCGCCAGCGCCGGAACTGTTGGAGTTGCCACCGTGACCAGGACCGCCGGCGTGCCAGCCGCCGGAACTCCGATCATCGTCGTCCGGACCGGGATTCGGTGGTCCCTCGTCGTAGAAATCATGATGATCCGGCGGCGGCCAGTAATCCGCATGCGGAGACCCCGAGCCGTACCTGGGATCCCAATACCCCTCCGGCACAATTCGTTTCGACGCATTCTGGACGTCATACCCTGGCGGAATCCAGTCGTCAGCAATCGGCGCGATCGGCGCCTGATATCCACCAAGGGGTCCATCGTCTCGCTTCGGCAGATGCGGCTTGATCTTGGCGGTCAGCTGGTCGCCGGCGACGTAGCGACTTCTCGGGTCGACCGGCGGCGCTACCGTCCCATCCGGCGCGGAGATGTGTACCTTGTTGTCCTCGTCGACCTTCCACGTGGTGCCGTCTCCCCTGCTGCCCCAGGCCGTCTCGTCCTCCGCGGTAACCCGAACGGCTCCGTCACCGCGAACCTCTCGCACCGGCTCGCCCTCGAGGTTCTCGACGAAAGCCGTTCCGTCCGTGCGGGTCCCACGCACCACCCCATCGCCGTCGGTGAAACGCGCACCGTGCGGACCGATCTCCGACACCGACTCGTCGCCGTGCACGACCCGGAACCCCTTCGGCGTCGTCTCCAGTTGCGCACCGTTGGACAACGCGATCGGCTCGTTGATCGGCCGCGATTCGGTGTGCCCGTTGGGCGTGGTCACCCGTACCGACTGGCCCGAGCCCCGCTCGTAGGTGGTGCCGTCCTCGTCGAACACCTTGATGCCTTTGGGCGAGGACTCGAAGCCGATCCCGTCCGGCCGATCCATCTGGACGACACCGGGTTTGCGCGGACCGTCGCTCAGGTCATGGTGGATCACCGTATGGTCGGGGTGCTCGGTCCGCCCGCCACCCCGCGGATCCGCGGCATCGAACACCACGTGCTTGGTGCCGTCGGGATGCTCGACGGTGACCGCGCGGTTGGGCTCGACGGTCTGCCTGGTCTGGTCGGGCCCGGTGATCACGGTGGGTTTACCCGGCCCGGACTCGATTACGGTGCCGTCGGCCTTGTGCACGGTCGTGTCGCGGGTAGGTGAGGTGAATTCCGTTGCCCCGTCCGGTCTTACGGTTAGGGTCCAATCGTCCCGCGACTTCGTCCGCACTGAACCGTCGCCCAATACCGCGTGGGAGACGCCGTCGGGCCGGGTGAACGTCGGCGACTGCACCCCGGTGCCCTTGCCGGGGGTCGCCGCCGGGCCGCTGCCGTCCGGTCCGACGAACACGATCGCGTGATCGGCATCGATCTTCATCAACTGCGGATCATCGGGACGCCCCACCAGGATGGTCCGGTCGTCGCCGACGACGTGTCTGGTGCCGTCCGGAGAGGTGACGACCAGGTTGCCGTCCGCATCCCGTTCACGCCCGATCGTAACGATGTGCTCGGTGTCGTCGTGTGTGGTGATCGTGGCCGAGTCCTCGAACCGGGTGTGGGTGGCCGTTCCATCCGGCTCGAATACCGTGCGGTCGTTCCACGGCGAACGGAGTTCCGCTGCGCCGCTGCCCTTGACGATCGTCGTCGACCCGTCCGGGGACTTCGTCCGTACCGATCCATCGTCGAGCACCGCGTGCTCGGTGCCGTCATTACGGCCGAAGCCGAACTCGCCATCCCTGCCCGGTCTACTCGGCGCGTCGGCCCGCGAATTCGGTGCTGCACCAGGTTCATTGCCACTCTTGGGCACGAATTCGACCGAGCGATCCGGACCGACCTTGACCCATGCCGAATCCTCGGGGCGCCCGAAGAAAATGTTCCCGTGCTCGTCCACCCGGTGCTGGGTGCCGTCGGGCGAGGTGACCACCACATCGCCGAATTCACTGCGCGACCAGTTGGGATGCTCCTGATCACCCCCGAACGTCTGGACGCCGGGTTCGGCGCCGTCGTGCCCACGCTTCCCGTCCGGACCCGAAGGCCGGTCCGGCGCAACCGATCCCCGTGGCGGTACCGCATCGGACTCCGGTGGCCGCTGCCGCGCCGGCGAGCTACCACCCGAATCCGGTACCGGCGTGTGCCGTGGCGGCGGCTGGTCCCCGGAACCAGAACCCGACCCGGAGGGCCGCGAAACCTGCGGCGGCCCATCGGGGTCCAGCCGCACCGGGCGACGCTGCGGCGACTCCAGTTCGCTCGAACTCGACGACGACCCCGGCCCCGAACGACTCGGCGGCGGCTGCGAGTCGTTCGAACCCAACGGCGACACCGGGCGACTCGGCAGTGGCTGCGAGTCATTCGAACCCAACGACGACACCGACCCTGAACGACTCGGCGGCGGCGATTCGCTCGAACTCAGCGACGACACCGAACCCGAACGACCCGGCGGCAGCTGCGAACCAGCAGACCCCGTGGCCGACACTGGCGTCGATGGACGCTGCGATTGTCCCGCAACGATATTCGAGTCGGGTACCTGACGCGACGGCGACTCGAGGCCGCTCTTGGGCGGTTGCGAGACTGAACCGTCGCTCCCGGGGAACGGGCGTGTGCCGGGCGGACCGCCCGCAGGCCGATCGCTCCCCCCACCGGTCACCGACGAGCCGCGTCCGTTCTCGGACAGGTTCGAGGACGGCGCTTTCGGCGAGGACGATGGGTTCGCGCCGGACGAACTTCCGTTGTTGCCGGAATGACTCGCGGCCGCCGAGGACTCGGTTCGGCCACCCGTCGAACCATTCGACGACCCCGAGCTGCCGTTCGACGAGTGTGAGCCACCTGTCGAACCATTCGACGAACCCGAGCTGCCGTTCGACGGGTGTGAGCCACCGTTCGAGACCGGTTCGTACCGACCGGAATTGGACGAGACGTCCGCCCCATTACTGGTGCGGCCGTGCTCCGTGGCTGGAGACACCTGCGGTCTGGTATTCGAGCTATCCGAATGCGAGCCGCCCGCGCTGTCGTGGCCGAACCGCGAGTTACCCTGCGTCACCGGCCCTTCCGAAGTACGGCCCCCAGTAGACGAGGCCGGGTGCGTGGCCCGCGGACTCTGCCCGCCCTCGGACGATCCGGACCTGTCACCGGACGAATGGGAACCATCGAAGACGCCCCGATCACCGCCCCGCGAACCGTTCGATCCGTTCGATCCGTTCGATCCGTTCGATCCGACCGGCCGATCCTGACTTGTGGCATGCTCGCCACCGAATCCTTTGCCGTCGAATCCGTTCCGGGAACCGTGGGATTCGGCCCCGCCCGGATCGAAGGAGAACCCGTCCCGCCCCGGATTGCGCACCGACGCATCCCCGGACAGCTTCCACTCGACCTCGAAGCTCTTGTTACCGAACGTGTTGTGGCCGAAGTAGCCCTTGGCCCCGCCCACGAGCCCACCTTGTGCCAGACCGCCGACCCAGGCGTGCGGGTTGCCGAGGGTCTCGGACCAGTCACCGCTGACAACGCCTGCGCCGATCCCACCGAAGAGGCCGAACACCGGGCTGGAACCCATACCGACGATCGCGCCGTTGCCGAGCCGGACCCACGGATTCGCCAGCTTGTCGCCGAGGAATTTCGTCGTGTACTTGTTGATCCAGTTGCCGGCCGCCCCGCCGAACGGTGCGCCGAGGCCGCCCGCGGCCACCGAGGTACCGAATTCCTTCCAGTTGAAATTCTTCCGATGCCCTCCGGGTCCCATCTGGCTGACCTGGACCACCGCGTCCAGCCCACCGGAGATGAGCGCTCCCTCCAGGATCTTCATCACCCACCCCTTGCTGAGGTTGGCGAACTTCTCCCCGAAAACCGACAGCACCTTGGCCACGATTCGTTCCTGGATCTGCAATTCCAGGCGGCGCACCACGATTTGGGTGGCCGCTTCCTCGGCCGCCTGCTGGGCCGGCGCGGTCGGCGGGAATGCCCACGCCCAGGCGATTTCGATGGCCAGCGCCGCCAGCGAAACAATGGTCATCAGTTTCGCGGCCTGAACCGAAGTGCCGAAATCCTCGGTCGCGTCGAACATCTGGTCCATGAAATGCGCCAGCGAATCCATCGACTGGCCACCGGTCAGCAGCTGATCGAACATCGTGCCGATCTTGTCCCCGCCGGCGCCCTCGGGATATGCGGAGACCGAGGCGCGTTTCACGTCCGCGATTTCCGGAGTCAGTTTCCGCAGCGCCGCACCGGCGTGCTTGTAAGCATCCGAAACCGCCCAGACCTTGTCCTCGTCACCCTCGGGCCACGCACCGCCCGCGATCCATCCCAGCCAGCTCAGTTCCGGCGGCAGATACAGACTCATCCCGCAGCGACCTCACTCGTCGTGGTCTCTGACCATCGACCGGCGTCCGTAGGGCTCGGCATCGCCGAAACCCGCGTCCTCGTCGTCGTATCGGCGCTCCGGCGAGTTCGGGGGCGCGATCGACACCGGCGGCGGCACCGGAATCACGGACCGGAAATCCGGCATGTCCTCGATGAGTTCCGGCAGGGGCGGCAATCGGTCCTTGCGGGCCCGCAGCGGCGCCATCAACCGACGGCCCCGCTCGCCGACCTGCGCGGCCGCTGCCTGGACGGCCTCGGTGATAGCCGCGGCGATCTCGTCGTAGGACAGGTCGCTCACATCGTCGGCGAACCGGGTCTCGATGAGGATGCCGTCGGCATTGACGGTCACACTGATTCGCTTGTCGCATGCGGTGACCGTCGCGGTGAGCCGCGCCCGATCACGCTGGATCTTCGCGATACCCAGCATTTGTTCGGACAGCGCTTCCATCATCATCGCCGCGTCGGCCTGCAGCCGCTCATTCACCACCGGAGGTCTCCGCATCGTCGGTCGAGTCGCATTTCGTACATCACCGCGACTGCGCCCTCTCGTTCTCCTCGAAAACCGTCGCGCCGTCTCGCAGATTCTTCGCATTCTGCGCCAACACATCGACGAGCTTGGACAGGGAACCGAAGTTATTGTCTCTATTGGCTTTGTAACCCTCGGCCCCGTCGGCGAACTTGTCCCCGGCTTTGTCGTGCCCCCAGGGTTCGCCCAGGTGACCAGTGGAATTCATGAGACTTTCCCTGATCTTCCCGACCCGGTCGGCAACCTCCTCGAACCCCGCGGCCGCATCCCGCAGTCCGCCAGGATTCAATTCGATGCGTCGATCCATTACTCTTCCTATTCACAGAATAGAGATCAGGCCGTAAGCGACGGGCTCCGGACATCATTACCGGGACGTTATGAGAGGTTCGCTTTCCTGCTGATATGCTGATCGTCAATGGGAACAATTCCGGCAGGCATCCGCCGGGGCCGGCAGGAGAGGACATCGCACGAGGCCGACATCAGCTACGCCCGCCGAGGGCACCGCACCCAGGCGCCGACCCGACCGGCAGGGGCCGAGGCAACCGGCCTCACAACTTGGGTTGATCGCTAATCAAATGACATGACTGAGAGTAAACCAGAGCATATGGCAGACGTCAATCGAGCGCAGCGTGTCTACCGTTCCCCCGTGCGCGAGGAGGCCGCGCGCCGCACTCGCGACATCGTGGTGCGGGCCGCGGCGGAGGTGTTCGCGGAGCGCGGATACGCAGGCGCCACCATCGATCAGATCGCAACCTGCGCCAGTGTCTCCCGCCCCACCGTCTTCGCCGCAGGCAACAAGGCCCAACTGTTCGCCCTCGCCCATCAGTTCGTTGCCGACGACAGCGGCGCGACGGAGGCCGGGTCCACGATCGCGGAGATCCTCACGATCGCCGACCCTCGACTCCTCCTCGAACAGTTCGCGGCCAACACGGCGGCCGTCATGCGGCGTGTGCGCCCACTGCAGGTCGTGCTCGAGCAGGCCGCGGGCACAGATCCCGATCTGGCGGACCTGTTGCAATCCACGCAGCGGAACCTGCTGGAGACGGCCGGCTGCGTCGTCGCCGCCATCGAGGCGACGGGCTCGTTGCGGCAAAGCATCCAAGCCGAAGCCGCAACCGATGTGCTGTGGTTACAACTGCAGCACACGAACTATCAGCGCCTGGTCGACGAACGCGGCTGGCGCCACCAGGATTTCGAACACTGGCACGCCACCGCGATGATCACCACCCTGCTCGAACCGAAACATGAATGACCGCAGCACCTTACGCGGGCGAGGAAGACCATCGGCAACACGCGGCCGCGAGTTCGCCTTCATTCATGGTCAATACAGCGCCCTGGATGGAGGCCGCTCGCGGTGAGGCCAGGAATCGGATGGCCTCGGCCACCGCGACGGGCCCACTGAGTTGCGCGGCGAGCGCGCCGCCGGGATCCACGGAATTGACCCGTACGCCCCTCGGTCCGTACTCGGCTGTCCACAACCTGGTCAACATGACCAACGCCGAGGTCGCCGCCTGCACCACGCTCCGCCCCGCGGCCCCGGTCACCGGGCCTGAACTACCCACGTTGACGATCGCGCCCCGGCCGTGCTCGGCCATGCCCGGGGCAAACGCACCGGTCAACAGCAGCGGCACCTTCACATTCAGCGCGAAGACCGTATCGAACACATCCTCGACCGGCCCGCAGCCCGCCTCACCGGCGTTGTTGACCAGTACCTCGACCGGAGCACCCTCGAGTAGTGCGACGGTTTCGGTGATCAACCGGCGCACGGCCGCGGAGTCACCGAGATCGGCCACCACCTCCACCGCCCGCCCGCCGGCCCACTCGATCAGCTTGCGCGTCTCCTCCGCACCGGCGCCATCGCGACCGCACACCACCACCGAATAGCCGTCCTCGGCCAGCCGCAACGCGGCCTCGCGCCCGACCGCACCCGCCGAACCGGCGACCACCGCCCACGCTCTGCGCCCTCGGACATCCTCATCATGGATACCGATCATTGCTGCTACCTCGGCCCCCAGGTTGGGATTTACTAATAATCAACTGATTTGCCTTGGAGTAAATCAGAATGTGACGCAGCCGTCAAAGCGTGCTTGTCATCGGTACTCCGATCACCGACTCGTATGGGGTCCGGTATGCACTGCGGCGCGTACGACGTAGCCGTACAGGACAACGACATTGGGGTCGGACCGGTCGTAGCCGTATCCGGTGATGACATAGCGGGTGTCGCGCGCCAGAAGCAGTTCATTCTGGTGTGCGAACTCTTCGCCGCCGTCTTGGCCGATGTAGACCCCGCGCGTCCCCGGATACAGCACAAGCTCCAGACGATAGTTGGTGGCGTGGTGGAGATCTACGGTCCTGGCGCTCACCGAGGTGGACATGAAACCCGGTTCCTGCTGGGTGACGTTGAGCAGCACGGACAGATCGGACTGTCCGCTCATGGTGTTGCCGTGCCAGTCGACCAGGAAGTTGATGTCCTGGAGGGAGCGAACAACGCGGATCGGCTCAGTCAGTGGCAGCTCTCGGTCGGTTGCCCGATCGAGCAGCTCGATCTGCCGACGGATGATATTCGAGCTGAACGGGACACCGAAATACCGTTGACAATAATCGTCCATCGAACGAAGAATCTCCGGAGCGGCAAGCAATTGATCCCTGTACATGTGCGGGTAGGGATGTGCCAGAATCTCATCCAGCGCTTCCAGCTCCAGCGCTTCGCTTCTGCTGCGACGAGCCGCAGCATTCAGATCATAGCAGCGATTCTGCACTGCCGTGAGGTCCGGAATAGTCCCATGCACTCGAATTATTCGATTCGCAATATCAGCGTCCCGCCGGAACCCGTTGCAGAATCTGTCGAAACCCCGATCGTCGTTCTGGTAGAGCCGCAATCTGCTGTTCACCAGCTGCCGCTCCTGATATGCGCGCAGCGCGACCTTTTGCTCGCGCGGCAGGTCGCGCCATATGCGCAGTCGGCGGCGACCGTAGGCGGCTCCGGCATTATCGCTGTCGAATACACGTACGCCGTCGAACAGATCGCGATGCGGCCGGTGAAGCACCGTGCGGGTGACCGCATGAGTATTGTATCGCCCGCGTATCAATTCCAATGTACTGGCACTGTCGAGAACAGGACCGGGCAGCACACCACCGGGGCCACCCACTTGGTGGTACTGCACCGTGAACCCGCCCTCGACCGCGGTCAATCGCAGCATCCCACCGGCATCGAACAGATCGATGAAAGAGGCAATCGGCAGATCATAAAACCCGGCACCATTACCCGACCAGAAGAACTCCGGTGACAACTCCAACGTTTCGAAATCCACCTGATAATCGGTCGGTGGTGCGCCGATGAGAGCATCGCCGAGAACGGCGGCGCCGTCATAGGGATAACCCGCGATGGTCTGCGGGCTCCCATCTGGGCCATAGATGATCACGAGCCATGCTCGAACCTCCGGGAATGAATGGTGTTCCAAAGGATGATCGACGCCGGTTTCAGGATCGTAAATCCGTAGCATCCCGTCCCAGCTGTACATCACGCCGGAATGGGCGCCGAAACCCCGGGCATCGACGCTGGCGTGCTTGCCGACCACGAGACTCAACGAGCGATGACCGAACGTACGAAGCAGCCCGATGACCGGACCGAGGGTATCGACGTGTTGCAGTCGCGCCCTGGCATCGAACTCGAACTGCGGACCGGTCATACCGGACAACCCACCGGACGCCCCCGACAACCGAATCCGAGCACCCGGATTCAGACGAGCGGCAAATTCGAGAGCCAGCGGTCCACAGTCCCCCCGCGACATTCTGACCGGACTACCGTCACGCGGACCCGAACCGGAAATCACCGGACCGACCGGCCCCGAGCCCGGAATACCTCCCGGGTGAACGCTACTGCCGTCGCCTGGCCCTTCGTCCACCACGCGCATGCGGGACGGCAGAGGCGACGCCCTCCACTGCCGGGCGCCACCGGAGCTCCGGAACTCGGCGAGAGCCTCGGGATCGATCCGCCCCTCGAGACTGCTTGCGAGCGCTATGAAGGTCTGCCCCAAGTTCTTCCGCCGACGCTCGTCGCGTATCCACTTGTCACTGGAAATCCCGACCCGCGCCAATATCGACATCATGGAACGCCGCACTGTTTTACTCGATACCGCGAGAGCGGTGCCAACCTCTTGGTAGAAGTCAACATTGCTTACACGGCGACCCGGGTTACGGAAAACATATTCGAAAACGTCTGTATCCAGCTTGCTCAACCGCAATGGGAGCCCATCGAGTGTTTCTTGGTTGATCGACTCCCGGTAGCTCTCGATAAACGCCTCGCGTAGCCGCATCTCCCCGTCTCGGGCCTGGCTTGTGATTCCTGCCGAAGCGTAGAGAGACTTGACACGGGAGGAGACTCCCGCAGCAGACAGATGAGGGAACCCATTGTGGCCGAGGAGTTCCTGAATTTCCCCATTCGTGTAGCCTTTGGCGATACCGTGAATTACCCAATACTCCTCGTCGAGAACGCCGTCGGGCCGGCCGACGGCACCGGTCGACGGCAGCGCGCTGAAGCCCCGTGCGCCGACCGGATTCGTGACCGCAGTGTCGCGGCTGGCGCGCTGTGAATGTTGTTGTGCCGTGCTGGCGTCGGACGCTCGCGGTTCGGGACGGCGGAGTTCGCGGTCGAATTCCTCGAGTGCGTCCGGGGTCAGGATCTCGGAGGTCTCGATGGTCACCGTCGTCGGCGTGCCGGACTGCCCGCGCGGCGGAGCCCTCGACGCGTTCAAGGCGATGCGAACCTCCTGCTCGCGCAACGGGGTTCGGCCCAGCGCCGGATCGAATACCTGCCAGCCGGGGGTACCTCCTTGGACGGTGTAGACGAGGTTGGCGACATACCGTTGCACGGGCACCTCATGACGCGAGCCGTCCGGCAGGGTGCGGGTTATCCGCATGCCCTCGCCGCTGACGGTGATCCGGCGCGGGTGAGCGCCCCACCGAACCAGTGCCAACGCCATCAGGTGCGCTCGCTCGGCGGACCCGGCGTCGAGATGAGCTTGGGAGCCCGTCCGATTCTCGAATGGCATGTCGCCGAGGGCCCGGATCCAGTCCAGCGCCGTGTCCTCCTGGACCGGGGTCGGTACCGCATCCGGCTCCCCCGCCGCGAGCTTCGCCGACGGTTCGGCAAAGACGTGGTCGATGTATTCGCGCTCGCCGGGAAACGCGCGGCGCAGGTCCGCGATCAGCTCACGCCGCCCTGGTTGCTGCCGGTAGGCGTCCCGCACGGCCCACAGCGTCGGCAGGTCCCGATCCAGCCGCGCCGTCAGCGCGAGCGCAGCCTCGGCCCGGGTCTCGTTCCACACCGCCCGCGCGTACTGCTCCACCTGCGGCAATTGCTCCGGCGTCGCACCCGGTAGAACGGCGACGGAGGGTGGAGCCGGTACGTCGGCAGGCAATTCCTCCGCCGGTTCCCAGCCAAGCAGGCGCGCCATCCGCAACGCTTGCGTTTCGGGAAAACGCTTCTGCGCCAAGGCTTCTCGGACGATGTCCCGCAGGGTCCCACCGAACGCCGCTTCCAGTGGGCGCGCATCCTGTGCGGCGTTGGTGTGCCGCAGGATGGTCAGCACCTGGGCGAAGTCGACCGGACCGGGCCCACCCAGCACGGCGCTCAGGGCGCGCGCGTACGGACTGATGATGTCGGCGACCGACCGGGCCGCCGCCGCAGGACCGCTGAGCGATCGACGTTCGGGGCCGTACGGGCCGTGGGTTCCGCGCGGGGTCGCGGTCGGCCCGGTCTTCGTTCGGACGACGTCGTCCGGGCCGTAGAGTCCGTGCGCGCCCGGGCCGCTCACCGCGAGGGTGGCGAATTTCGGGATGTGCTGGAGATCGATGGCGACGATGCCGCCGCGGCGCGGGATGGTGATGTCGGGTGGGTCGATGCGGCCGGGGTCGCGAGACCAGTCCGGGTCGCCGGGACGCAGGATCAGGGCGGTGCCGTCCGCGGTGGTCAGGTATTGGGTCTGGTCGGCCGAAACACGGTAGTGGCTGCCGTCGGCCAGTACGGCGGCTCGTGAGTTGTCCGGGTTGATGACGTATCGGGTCATGTCCGGGTTGATGCCGTACTCGGTGCCGTCGGGATCGATCCGGTATTGGATGTCCTTGCGGATCTGAGGTGCGAAATCTGCCAGTTTGTCCGGTGCGACGGGGGTGAGGCCGTATTCGGTGCCGTCGGGATCGATGCGGTATCGAGTGCCGTCGGATTTGATCCCGTGCTCGGTCCGGTCGGGATCGATGCGGTATCGGGTGTAATCCGGTTTGACGCTGTACTCAGGTCCGCTCGTATCGGTCGTGTAGTCCAATCCCTTGGGGTCGAGGCGGTATTCGACACCCTCAATCGGAAGTGGATATCGACCGTTATCGTCCCATGGATTGTCCGCCAGAACCCACGGCCTGCCATTCTTGTCGACATAGATTCCCAGAAGGTCGTATTCGTGGCCGCCGATCAGGCCCGGCACCATGGTCCGGTTTTCGGAGCCCTGCCCGAATGGGTGCGTGCCGAGTGTCACGGTGGTGCCCGGTTTTCCGAGCGCGTAACGGATTCGGTCGACGAATGCCGGAGCGGTGATCGTGTAGTGGTGATCGGTGAGGGTTCGGTCTGCGGCCTCGCCGCCATACATTTCGACGAAGTAGTCGGTGAACGCTGCCTTCTCGTTCTTCCAGCGGCCGGGGAACCGTTTATCGAGGTCCTCGAGGAAACTGCGGTGTATGTTGAACTGCACGGTGAGGTGGAATTGTGCCCATGCGGCGTTCGCGGCGGCCGCGTCGTTCTTGTGAACGGCATTGATGCGGTTCCGCTCGGTCTGGAGGATGGGCCGGCGTCCCTGCTCCCAGCGATCGTAGGTGTCGGCGACCTCTCGAGAGAATTCGAGGTCGCCGCCGAACAGTTCGTGCAGTTCATCGATGTCGAGTCGCATCGGGCTGAGGAAACCGCCGTCGGTAACGCTGCTGACCGGCTGCTGTCGCCAGCCTTTCTCGTCGCGATAGAAGCCCTTACCCAACCGTTCGGCGATCTCGCTGCCGTAACCGCCGCTGGCGTAACTGTGGTATCCGTCGTCACCGCCGAATGCGCGTGTATGTGCCTTTTCGATCAGCGCGGCCCACAATGGTTCGCCGGGGCGATGAGCGGCGAAGCAGGCGAGGTCGCTGCCCTCGGGGACATACAGTCTGGTATCGACGGTTACCCAGCGGCGTTTGCCCATGGTGTAGAACCGGACGCTGACGAAGTTCTTGTCCTCCTTGTGGATATGGACCATATCGACGATTGCCGACGGATTGCGTTCGGCGATGTGTCTCAGGGAGGCAAGGAACGCGCAATCGGCGGCCTGACCCTGGCGTGCGTCCTGTGCTCGTAGCCCCCGCGGCCCATACATCGGGGAGTCCTTGCGGTCAACAAGTCTGGGAATCGCGATCACGGTGCGCAGGCCGTTGACGCGATACCACCCCGGGACCCGTGGCTTCTTGATCAGGTGCTGCGAGGAGTTCTCGGGTTTCACCACCACGGTCTCCCCGTCGCGCACGGCCAGATATTCGACGGCGTTGTTCTCGTCGCGTCCGAGCACCCGGACGGCGTCGTCTTGTCGCGTCCAGCGCAACGTGCCGGTAGGGCGCACCCAACTCTGTGTGGCGCCGGGGACGGGTTCATCGCGCGCGAAGTCGAAGCCCTTCGTCAGTGCGAGGTCGACGTCGGTGTGTGTGCCGTCGGGTTCCTCGACCCGGAAGTACGGCCGCGCGCCGGGATCGTTGAACAGTGTCGCTCGTCGCGAGCCCGCCGCCGGCAGGCGGGTGACCGTGCCTCGGTGGTCGATGAGGACGAAGGCGTCGCTACCGTCGGCAAATGTGCTGCGACGCACTGTGACCGGGGCGCCGATGGCGGCCCTGGCCTGTCTTTTGACCTCCGGGGTGAGGACGGGGGGTTCGTCCTCGGTATCGTCGACATGGGTTCGTAGCGGATCGGTCGGACCCTCGAGATGGTGTTCGAGATCCTTCAGCAGGGCGGCACCGAAGTAGGTGTCCTCGCCCTCGGGTTCGAACGGCTGAGTGGGACGGCGGTCCATGCCACGAACCGGCTCGGCTGGGCTCTCGCCTTCGAGTTGTGTCCGCAGACGGTCGTCGACGGAGGTCGCGGCGTCGGCGGGTTCCGGCACATCGGTGTATCTCGGGCTGGATACGGCGGTGTAAGGGAGGCCGCTCCGGACGTGGGTGGTGAGCGATCCCGAGCCGGATGCGCGCGGAGCCGGACCGCTGCTGCCGGTGTGCTCACCCGGGGCGGAGTTCATGATGCTGTCGGGTCGATCGGCGAAGGCGTCGTTCCGGTTGTTCGCGCCGATCCGCACGTTGCCGAGAACCGCCGATCGAGCGGACGCACCGGGCGGATTCTGGTGCGCGGACGAGAATCCTCGCTGCTGTGTGAAACCGCTGTCGTCAGGTGCGCCGATGCGGATGTCGCGGGGGAAGTCGGAGATCGTGCCGTTGAGCAGGCGAAGTGGGCGGGTTGGTTTGCCGGTTGGGGTGTAGAGGACGGCATGGAAACCCTTCGCTCGAGTGTCCCCGGGATATCTGTGGGCCGGGTTGGTGGCGTCTCGGATGAAGATGACGCCGCGGTCGTTGACCATCCGATACGCGTGCGCGCCGATGCGGTTCGCGGTGCGGGTAGCGTGCTCGCTGACGACCAGGGCCTGTGCTCCGGGACCAAGGATTTGCAGCTCCTTGGCGATTTGGTGTTCGTCGGCGTAGCCGCGAAGTTTGGCGCCGGCGGCCTTCTCGGCTTCTCGGCGTGAGCGGCCGGGCAGTCCTCGGCCGAAGCGGCCGAACAGCCCCTTCGACCGGTAGTGCGGGCGGATCGCGGTGCTGTTGGTGTCGTGCTGGATGTCGGCGAGTGTGTCGGGGAGGCATTCGTCGCTGGGCTCGAGGCTGTGCGTGGTGACAGGTGTGTGGGTGGTGGTGCCGTCGCCGTGGGCAGGGACTGCGGTCCGGCGTGCTGCGGGAAGTGTTGTGCTGCCGACTGTTTCGGGCATGATCCGCTGGAGGGCAGCACGGATACCGCGCCGTGGAGTGGGTGTGGTTGACGAAGTGTGCGGTGGCGCGGGTGTTGTCGTCGCGTTGTCGGTGGCGTGGCTGATGCGAGATATGAAGCCCCGCAGGCGTTCCCGCGTGCGCTGTCGCCGTGCGGGTTGCTCGTGCGGAGTATCGCTGGTACGGACAGGCGCGCTGCTGTCGATGCCTGAAGTGCTGAGGTCCCGGTGCTCGGTCGTGGATGTTGTGCCGTCGCGAGGTTGGGGAAGTGGTGCGAGGTCGTCGCCGGTGTGCGGCGTGCTGCCGATCTGGTCGTCGGATGCGGCGGGTACGGGGTCGCGCCGGTTCAGCTCATCGGTTCCGGAAGTCCGCTCGTCTCTGGGCGCTGCGGAATCATCCGGGGTTGTTTTGATGTGCTGCAGTGGTTCCTGGTCGTCGCTGCCGTCCTCCGAGTCGTCGTCGAGCCGCAGTTGGGACCGCGTGTCCGCCAGCCGGAACGGGATCGCCGGGGCGGTCTGGTCGGTGCCGAGCAGTGGTGTGTCGTGGGTCCGGTCCGGATCGCTGTACACCGACCCGTCGTCGGAGCGTGGTGGTGACGAGAATCGGTCCGACAACGAGGCAGGGCCGCGGGTCTCCCGGCGATCGAGCGGGCCGACGAGGTCGGTGAGCTGCTCGACCTCGCGCTGACGCCGGACGAGGTCCGCGTCCTCGATCGGTGTCCGTGGCGACGCGGGCGGTTCGCGATGCTCGGTGTCGGTCGATTCGTGTTCAGGCAGCGGTGCGTGCTGAACGGTGCCGCTCGACTCGACAGTGCCTGTGGGAGAGGAAGATCGGACGACATCGGTGGGCGGGGCACGAGGTTGGTCAAGATCGGGCTCGTGGACCGCGTCGTCGCGCGATGTCTCGCCAAGCCGCTCCCCCGCCGACAGTACATCGAGCATGCCTCGTTGCCATTCCTCCACCCGCGCGAGGTTTTCGGACTCGTCGACCTGGTCGACAGCGCCCGGTTCCGCCGAGTTGTCCAGCGCACCATCATGTTGGGTTCCGGAGTGGGTGTCGACCTCGGTGATCTGTGTCAGCTGATGTTCGGATTCCGGGGCGGGGACGACAGTTTCGGTTCCGGCCGGATCGGTACCGAGGTCCGGCGAATCGGTAGTGCCTGTCGGTTCGGATTCAGGTACGGGCTCCGAATGTTGTTGTTGCGCCTCGGCATCGGGCTGATTGTCGAGTGCGCCGACCCCTTGCGCCGGAATCGTGGTGTCGCCCGAGGGCGGCAAGGCTTGAACCGGCACTGCCGCAGCAGGTTTCGCGCTCGAACCGTCCGCGCTGACCGATGGTCTCGAATGCGGGAGTGCCACAACGGAGCCCATCCGACCCATTCCATAGGTGGACGGCCGCCGTGTCCCGGCCAGCACCGCCGGCGCGGGCAGCGCGGGCGGCCGCGGCGGGCCGATCTGCTCGCCCAGAGCGTGCGCCTCCAGCAGGGCGGTGGTGTACCCGCGGACAATGCCGGGAACCCAGAGTCTGCCTCTCCTGCCGACGATTTCGGCGACTCCGACGCCGACGAACAAGTTGCTGTCCCGTCCTTCGCCGGTGGCCGTCTCGGCGGTCGTGCCCTGGCGGAGCAGATCGTCGTCCTGTCGGACCGTATCGCTGACCTGTTCCACAATCTCGAGGTAGCCGCCGATCGGCACATTGGACGGGTTGCCCTGGTTGGTGGAGTCCGCCGTGAAGGCGTTGGTGAGGCCGATGGTCGGGCGGAAGCCGAATCCGTGTCCGGCCGTGCTCTTTTCGCCGGTCTTCCTGGTTCTCTTGTGGTGGACGGCGATATCTCGGCTGGTCGAGTCGATCTGCGGCGCATAAATAGTGAACTTCACGAAGGTGCCGGTGACCGACTCGCCCTCGGCGTGCGGCTGGGGGCGCGGCACCTGATCGCTCCGGCCCGAGGTGCCGAGAAAAGCCGCGGTGGCCGCGGGTCCGAGCCGGGTGAGCTGATTCGTGGCGGCCAACTGTTTCAGCAGGTTGAATACGCCTACCGAGGAATAGGTTTGCTGGCCGGTGCTGCGAGTGGGATCCGTGCGGCGCAGGGACGGGTCGACTTGCCGGAGTGCATCGGCGATTTGCCGTGCGCCCGAGAAGTAATTGAGCGAAATCTCGTTGGTCGGCACCCAGGGCGCGGTGGAGACCAGGGCACGCAGCTCGGCCGGGATCTCCATATCGAGGGCGATGGTGCCCGGTGGGGCGGCCTGGCGGGGCACGGTGGGATCGGAACCATAGATGCTGGGCGGGATGCGGGGCGTGAGTGCACCGTTTCCGGTTTCGGAGGTGTGGAACCAGAGCAGCGTGTCGAGCCCCACGGAGCCGCGGACGGTATTGGCCGGCGGCGGGAGTTCGGCCTCGTTCAGCGCGAAAATCCCGTTCTCCCGCCCGAAGAATGCTTCGATATCGGCACCCGTGGACAGCAGGGTCTTCTTCAGGTTCGCAGTCAGCAGACGCCGGCTGACCTCGACCTCGAGCTGATACCGGACGGGGAATTGCCTAAGGCGCCCGCTACTCTGCGTCCACGACGCGACACCGGTGTCCGAGGTTCGCTCGTTGCTCTGGATGGCTTGTTGCTCGCCGGTGAAGCTGAATGAGGTCTTCACCTCGTTGTTCAGGCTGGGATTGAAAGTTGCCTGGTGGCTCTTGACCCGCTTCTTGCCGATTCCGGTGGCACCCGCGATGGGCAGGGCGCTGCTGTCGGCGCCGGTGGTGCCGAGCATGGTGTCCAGGGCGGAGGGGTGGGTGACCTCTCTGCCGAGCACGGCGCCGAGGTCGACATCAGGATCGAGGCGAGCGCTGAGCGTGAACGTCACCAAGGATGGGAGGGCCGAATAAGGCCAATCGCGGCTGATGAAGCCGAAGGTGATGCGGCTGTCGGGCCCGTCGTAGACGAGGGTGCGCAGGCCGAAGGTGGTGCCGAGCATGTTCATCACGGACTCGAGGAATGGGAGGTAGTTGCTCGAATTGATCTGGCCGGCGCCCGCGGCTAGTTGCGTAACATGTTCCATCACAAGGTTTTTGAGGACATCGCGGCTGCTGGCGGTGTCATCATCGGGTCTGATGGTGGCCTTGACGACGGCGCCGTAACCGAGATGGCCGCCGGTCTCGAGGAAGCTGAGGGGCAGGGTTCGGTCGGGTTCCGGGGCAGGGGGGATTCGGTAGTCGCTGCTCGCATGAACAATCGCGGCCAGTTCGGGGATGTCCTGCAAGTCGTGGTTGTCGAGGAAGAACTCCACCCCGTCGGGTACATCGAAGACGCGAGTAACGGTGCGAGGCCCGCCCGGAAGCATATTGACGAGGGGATTGCGCGTACCCGACTCGAACTCGAGGACCACCGTCAGGTCGCCACCCCACAGGTGCACAAGTTCGTTGGAGTTGCGGACCCGGCTGGAGTACATGCTGTCAGAGGCCGTGATGTGGTCTTCGTCGGTCCAGCCGTACTGATAGCTGCCGGCCGGCACGACACTGCCGTCGGCGGATCCGTCCGGCCGGCCGGACGGGGTGACGCCGAAGCGGTGGCCACGTTGGCGGGCTTGCGAGCGCTGGAATTTACTCTCGCGCTTGGCCCAGGACTCCAGGTTCTTCTTACGCCGCCCCAGATACCTGGGTTCGGTCAGAATAGCCCGCACTCTCCACCGGTAACTGGTTCCGGCCAGGACACCGTCAGAAAAGAGGCCCTCGCCGGTGAGGCTGTCCTGCAAGATCGGCAGCGCATTGGCCATCATCTGCTCCGTCGAGAAGGCGGCATGGGTGGCCTCGGCGACCTTCGACCAGGGATCCGTGGCGGGCTCGCCGAGGGCGTGTCGCCAGACCCACTGTCCGACACCGGTGACTCGATCCACCACCCACTCCGCCTTGCCGAGCAGAGCCTGTCCCACCGCCGGCCAGTTCACCTGTGGAGCAGGTTCCGCTTCGATCTCGAGGTGATCGGCCGGAAACGCGCCCGGCATCGAAGGTTCGGTCCGGGTGTCCCGGGCAATATCGTGCTGCTCCTGCTGCGTGGGGGTATCGCCCGGCTCCGGCTGCGGCTCGTGTTCCTGGGGTTGTGCAGGCCGAGGCTGCTGCTCCAGGACGTCCTCCGGCGCAGAGCTGAGAACCTCGATCTCCGCTCCCACAAACGGCTCCGGCGGTGGTTGCTCATCCATCGGATCGGCAAGGTAGGCGCCCGGCATCGTCTGGTCAGGCCCTTCGGCCTGCTGGAAGTGGTCGCGGAGATCGCTGAGGGCGGCAGCGGAGGCCGTCCGCACGTAGTTCAGGTAGTAGTTGCGGAGATCGCTGATGGCGCCGGTGGCGGCCTTCCGGAGTTCCTTACTGACGATGAAATGCTGCACAACGGCGCCGTCGGGAACTCGCAGGACCCCGTCTTCAAGGGTGCGGCCGCCGGTTGGCATCGCGAGCCGCCGAGTGTCGGCTGCGGCGAGCTCGCGGATCGTGGCCGGCGGGCGCGGCGCGGCGGCAGGCCGTTCGGTCAGCATGTCGTCGGAGGGGATGGCCACGCGGACGTTACCGATCGCGGTGATCGTCTCGTCGGGGACGGCTCTCTCGATGAACCGCACCTTGTGGACAGCGGACAGGGTGACGACTTCGAGACCAGGCGAGCTGAGCGTGAATTTCTGCTCGCCGAAACCCGAGCCGGAACCCCGGATCCGCTTGTTCTTGCGGGAATGGTCATAAACGCCGGTGACGCCCACGATCGGAGTGTTCACCGCGACGTTGAAGCCGCCATGGTAATTCTCCCACGGCGACGCCGCCGAGAATTCCTCGCCGCCCGACATCGCGGAACCGGTGACGTTATATGTCTGGGCCTCGTCGTAGGTCCAGTCGTGGGAGGCGCCATCGTACGGGTCATCCGAGGGATAGTGCCGTTCGGTGACGAACTCGATCCCGAAGCGCCGGACCCCGGTCGGAGTCTTCAGCGTGAACCATTCGATGACCCCGCCTTCGATCGCCCCCGGCTGAGCTGATTTCAGGCCTGTCGGGCCGAACATGTCGTCGAACTTGCGACGATTATCGAGCTGCTGTTCGACGGTGGCATTGTGGGTGAGCCAACTCAGCGGGCCCGCGGTGTTGTTAGCGGACGGGATGAAGCCGCGGTCGGCGAGACGCTGCCTGGCCTGCGCGATCAACCCCGCAGCGCCGTCGACGCCCAGCGGTGTCGTGTTCATGCCGTACTGCCGCAAATGCACGACATTCGATGTCGGGTACAAAGTCTTGGTGGGAGCGTGACCGAGGTCTTGCAGTGACGGCACCAGCATTCGGACCGAATAGTCGTTCCCCCCGTGCAACGGAGTTCCGATAGCGGGCGCCACCGGAGGACCGAACGGACGAACCAGTGTGACGTGGAAGGTGAACATGGTCATCACGTTGTGGAAATCATTTCCCGCAAGACGCAGCGAATGCTGCTTCTGGGCGTCGTTCTGGTGGCTCAGGCCGTGACTGAACTCGCGGGATGCCCCGCCTCGGAAGGTGATTCGACCGCTCGGAGGCGCGTGGCCGGTGTCCTCGGCGATCGCGTCAGCGCCGAATTCGAGCGTCCACGCCAGGGAGGCACCGAGCATCTCGGTGATCGTCGAACTACCGTGCAGACCCACCTGCCGCACCAAATAGGATTCGAGTCGGCTCTGCTTCGCGGTCGGGCCGGCGATCTCCGTACCACCGTTCGCCTCGACGACGATATGCAGATACCCCGGTTCACCGGAGTTTGTCCGTAGGATCGGTGAGGAAAACCCGAAACCAGGGTCCTGGGCGTCGGTATGCGGGGCCGAATCACCCCACATCTTCGGGAAATTGTCACAGAATTGTTCCTCTTCGAAGAACTTCAACAGTACTTCACGGGAATCGGTGTCCAGATCGCTGAAATAGGACCCGAACGAGGCGAACGTATCGGCGCGGAGCTGATCGATGTGTGGAATGCCGAGGACACCGTGTAGCGGGAATTCGCGCTGCAGCCGTTCGATCGGCGCGGGAATCGTGGCGGCATCGGCCGGATTTATCGCAGGCAGCTCTCCACTCCTGGTCATGTACAGCGGGAATTGGGCTTGCAGGGGCGCGGTGAGGACCGTCGCCCAGTCGTCTGTCCGCACCCGGAACACGTCGTGCCACCCGTGACCGAGGCGGATCTGCCACTCCCCGAGCAGGTCGTAGAGCTCGGACGGCCCCAGACTGCGCAGCTTCGCAGTGACCTGCAGCGTCGTATCGACGGTCATGTTGGTGGACAACCGGTGGTACTCGGCGGCCAGCTGCCCGGTCAGCCCCACCCGCCGGAGCACACCGAGACGGACCGGCCAACCATGAGCGTAGGAATACGCGCCGGAGCGCAGGTTGGCAGTGCTGTGCTTATTACCGTGTTCGGTCGAACCGGAATCATATCTCTGATTACCCACCGGAGGACCATCACCGACCGGCGCCATCTGATCGTCCGACCGGCGCACGACGCGAGGCGAAAGACGTAGGAACGCCGGATAACGATTGCCCAGGTGCGGCGCACTCAACGGCTCTCCCGACTCGCTCAGCAGTTGAGAGAATTTCTTGACAGCCGTCTCCAGCGCCGGCATGACGGTTGCCGCGAATGCCGGGTCCGGGCCGAAGTGCTCCTCGACCATTCTGATGACGTGATCCTGCAGCATCTCCATCTGGTCATGGGGAACCGGCAGCATGTGCACCAAGTTCTGGAGGCCTTCGCGCCGGGAACCGAAATTCTGCAGCGCCGGACTCAGACCGCCCAGGAACGTGACCTCTCCGGCTTCGATCGTCTCGCGCAGCGCTCCGAAATAGGTTTCGCCCTCCGCCGGCTCGAATACATGCCGGGGCTCGTCGAACAGGCCGGGCAGCACATAGTCTTCCGGACCGTCGAAGATCGAGGCCTCGGACCCGCCGAAACGGGCACCACCCAGCACCTCGGTCAGGAACTCCCCGAAATAAAGCTCCTCTCCCGATAGAACACCCGCCCCGTGCAACGGGGTGACACCGTTGGCAGCGTCCTCCGCAGGTGGCGTGACGACGATCGACGGAATATCGGGCATCATCACCGGCTGCTCCGACGCACCGTCAGCGCTGCGCTCGCGGTTGTTGTCGTTGAGTCCGATGCGGCGTGGTGTGTGTGGGGTGAGGGTGTGGTGTTCGATGTCATGGTGGGTGACACCGGCAGGGCCGCGGGGAAGGCTGTCGTGGTCGATGCGAGCCGAGTCGGGGGCATGAGTATCGAGATGGGTGAGCAGGGCTGGGCCGCAGTCGTTCTCGTGTTCGCTGGCGCCGATCTGGGTGGGGCGGGCGTGTGCGGCGCTGCCGTCAGAGTCAGCACTCAAACCATACGAACCCTCCCCGGAAGAACCAGGCCAGAGCAGATCGCGGGAGGCCTCGCTCTGCCGAACATGAGTTATGATTGTGGCTTTTCGATCCAGCCTGTCATTCTTGTAAACCCAATGCTCCCGTGGAATATCGAGGTCCATGATCGCTCCAAAGAGTATGTCTCTTATACGACCACTGATATCTAGACCAACTTCTGAACGATCGGCCCTGATCGCTTGGTACATCTTTCGATCTGTCACTCTTCCGCCATGTCCGGCTCGGTCCTGTTCGACAAGGTAGCGGACCGCTTCAGCCCGGATTTCGGAGGGGTCGGGTCGAGGTTCTGGATGCTTGTTGGGGATTAGGCCGCTCGTTGCGGCCAGGTGGAACGCCGTGGCTAGATGGGACAATTTTCGATTGGAGTCGAGAATACAGTCCTCATCTCCAATGTGGGGATACCGTTTAAATATGTGCCTTGATGCATAAGCTAACTCTTTTTCACTGACGTCCATTCCTTGCCTCTTGAGGTTTTCGACAACCACCTTGAAACTTTCATCTGCCATCTGTCGGAGATTGTTATCCGAATATACTTTACCGAGAGCGAAGAGTGTTCTATTCACTGCATGTGGAAAGGCGACGCCGGTTGCCGATGGGCCAGGTCGGCCGGTGGAAGGGCCGGCTACGGTGTCGGTGTCTTTGCTGGCGGGAGTGTGGGCGGGCGATGCCACGACGAGGGGAACTGGATGTGGTGGGGCGTGCTGGGGTGGGGTGATTTTGACCGCGCCGATGCGTTCAAGATGGTGGGAGAGAGTTTCCGCGGCGATGGTGACGACGGGATCGAAGATGCCGTCATCACTGCCACCACGGAGCCCGAAAACGCCGTCGGCGAGTACTTCCGCTGTGGTGATTCTTTCTTGATCGGACCGCCAGGTGAGGGTGGTGCCGGTGGGTAGATCGTGGCGTGCGACCGCGTCGAGGATCTTGTCGGTTGTCTCGACGTATGATGCGAAATCCTCGCGGTGGGCCGATTCAAGTGTCGAGACCGTCCAATTGTTCCGAGACATATTCCTCAATTGACTCCAGAACACCGCGGTTCTCAGCGTGTGGGTCTTGTCGTTGTCGTTGGTCATTTCCACGTAAGGGCCCGTGAATCGAGCAGCGAAACCTCGATGATTGTTACCGGGTTCCTGGAAGCGGACTCCTATGTGGAGAGGCCAATCGACAGCGGAGTACGTCTCGACGAACTCTTCCATCCCGTACTCGATGAAGGTGACCGGTTCTGTGTCCAGATAGTCGTCGAGTCCGAGGTAATGTGACGGGTCGTCCGGCAGCGTCTGGTCTTCCCACGGTTGAGGTGTCAGGTAGCTGCCGTCGGTGACTGGGAGGGCGTTGGTGATTTCCGCTGCGCCCGATCCCCGCGATCGTTGGTCGGGGCCGAGGGCGAGGAGTACTTCCTCGTGGTCCGGGCTGGTGGCGCGGGAGGGTGATTCGCTACTCGACGAGCCGGTGTCGAGGGTGAACTGGATAGGGTGGCCGCCGTCGAGAGTGACGAGGGAGATATAGACGGTGTCCAGTTCGTGCGGAGGTTCCGGCAGGGCGCGGTAAGTCTTCCCGCGCTCGTGGTCTGTGACGGTGAAAACCCCGTCTTCGTCGACGGCGGCGTAGAACAGGTGACCGCCGATGTTGTACTTGCCGATCGGCGTCTTGTAGATGTCGATGATGACAGCGGCGGCCGGCTTATGGACGCGGAGCAGGTCGGTGACACGGGCATAGTTACCGACCTTGTGGACGGGGGTGCCGATGAAGACCTTGGCGGCCTGGAAGGAGTGCCCACTGGGGCCGGTGAATGCGGGGATTGTGGTGTAAGTGCTGCCGGTGAGGTCAGTGAAACCGGTGAGATTACGCGGGATACATTGATTGATGGTGATCGGCTCCTGATACGACACGAGCGCGGTGGTGCCACCTGCATGCTCGCCGACACCGATGCTGGTGGAGCCCTGGTGTGCGGTGCTGCCATCGGTCGCTGGTGCCAGGTTCAGGTGCACGCGCTCGGGGTCGATGCCCCGGGCGCGGTACTGATTTCGGACTTCGGCAGCGAAGTCGTCGAATGTCGCGTTGCGGTGCAGGTCGAGCGCCGTGAACAGCGCTTTGGCCCGCGTCCTGCCGAAGCTGTCGTTGCGAGGTTCGGCACCGAGGCCAACACCGGAGAGTACCTGCTCAGACCCGGTCGGCGCACCCCAGTGGAACTGGTCGGGGAAGTGGTTCTGATACTCCCGCAACCATCCGATCACCCGGTCTGCCGCGGCCTGGTCGCCGACGTAGACCACGATGCCGTCCACCCGCAGTTCCTGCGGGCCGAATGCTTTCACTTCATAGACCCCGGGGAAATCACGGGGGTTGTCGAGGACATAGTGGACGAGGTGGCCGGTCACGGTGGAGCGCGCGCGACCGGTCGCATTCACATAGATCTTGAATTTGATATCGTGGCTGTGTACGTTGCGGGAGCTGTTTCGGGCGAAATGCACGACCGGGATGTCTTCGGGCGTCCAGTTGCCTGCGTTGTGCGGCGTGAGCACACCCACTTCCTCCATGTCGCCGCGTTGTGCCCGTCCGGGTGGGCGTTGGGCCAGGATCTGCACCATGTCGTTTTTGAAGGCGCCCGCGTCCGCGGGTGGGTCTCCTGCCCCGAGGGTCAAATATGCCTCGTAGATCTTGTTCTCGTTCACGACGAACTCGCGGCCGTCCCAAAGGATCTGCAGAAAGTTGTCCAGATTCTCCCGTGACACCGTGGGGGGTCGCAGCCCATTGTTCCGGTAAGTGTGTGACCGCAATTCCTGCAGGTCGTCGAACGACAGGTCGGGCCACATCGTGCGCAGCTCGGTGTACAACTGATTCAGCTGCAGGGGCTGGTCGAAGATATCGTCGAATTGCGCGGCGGCGCGCGCCACCGCCCAAACGCGCCCAGGCGTCGTTGGCGGTATCGCCGGCTGTCCGTTCGAGAGCGACGATTGTGCGGGTGGTGGCCCCGTGACATCCGTCGGCTCGGGGCCGAGGCCGATACGTGGCCCGTCGTCGTCGAATATCTCGGTCAGGTTCTGGGCCCCGTCGCGACCGTTACCGAAGTTCTGGTGCGCCAGGCCTTTCGGGCGTGCGGCCGAATAGGCGTCGGCTGCGTCGAAGAACTTGTCCAGGTGCGGACCGAGATCAGTTTTGCCAACCGGCGGCTCGGACACCGATTGTCCGGACAGCCCGGATCGCCCAAACGTACCGGATCCGTTGCGCGACAAAGAATCTGCTGAACCGTCGAACGGCGACGTATGCGGCGGCGAACGTCGAGCGGTTACTGCGGAGTTGCCATCATTGCGGGTGTCGGCGAACTCCTGCACCAGGCGCGGCGCCACCTCGGTTGGCGGCACCTTCCGAGCATCACCGGGAGCGTCGTCGTGAGTGTCGCTGTGCACGTCGGTGGTGAAGTCGCTGTCGTAATGACTGCTGGTGTCGCTGTGCGTATCGCTGTTGTTGGTGCTGCTGTCGTAGTGAGTGTTGTTGTCGCCGTGGGTATTCGCGCCATCGTCAGTATCGGTGTCGTGGTGCATACCAGCATCGCCCGGAGTATCGACGGAGCCATCGTTACGATCCGGCTCCGGTGTAACGGTCTGCTGTTCCGGCAGCTGCACCGCGGGCGGCGGCGTGGTGAAGTCCATCCCCGGCGGGGCCAGTCCGAGACCGTCGAGCGCCGAAAGACCAGCCAGCGGTGGGGCATTGGCGTGGTAAGCCGCGCCATGCTTAGGCAACAGCATGTGTTCGTCGACCGACTTCTGCAGTGCGGGTGCCACATTCTCGCGCAGGTTCTGTTCGGCTTGTTGCAGGGCATGCTCGGTACTGTCCATCCGAGCCTGCGTCTCGGGGGTGTTGTGAGTCTCGTGTGCTGCGAACGCTTCTCGATGTTCCTTGGCCGAGTTCTGGTAACGGATGACTTGCTCGCGCACACCGTGGTCGGCCACCGGACCGTCGTAGTCCCCCGGTGAGATGAAGCGCTCGAAGGTACCCGGGAAGCCTCCGTTTTTCCGGTCGGGCCCGGAGCCGCCGCGCGAAGCCCGACCCCGAATCTGGACGTAGTTGATCTCGCCTAGTCCCGGTCCGCCGCTGGACAGCACGAGCGTCCCATCCAGCTCGACCGACTCCGGCGTGGGTATCGGACTCTTGCCGCGTGCGTCGTCCTTGTTCCCGATGTGCGCGCTGCCCGGTGCGCCCCATTCCTTGGTCTGCTGGTTCGCGAGCTGTTCTGCCTCGACCCCGTTGCCGTGCTTCTCATACCATCTCGCGTCGCGCACGGTGTAGTCGAGTTTGATCTTCTCCGCTACCGGTAACCCGGCGGCTTTCGCCTCGGCGTGCACTAGCTCCTCGGTGATCTTGTCGATCCAGTCGACAACCCCGTATTCCTTCAGTTCCTTGTCTTTCCAGGTGTGCAACGCGATCTCCTCGACGACGCGGCCGTCGTCGCCGCGCACGATACGCACGTCGTCGCCGGCGATGTCGCGGTTGTCGGTCTGCACCATCCAGACCGGGCGACCGCGCTGCTTCGCGCCGGTGACGGTGCCATTGTTATCGGTGATCAGCTCGATCTTGCCGTCCGGCGCAATCAGATTCGTGACGAACCGCTCGCCCTCTGCCTCGAGTTTCAGTTCCCTGGTGTCGAAGTTCCGGTCCCTGGACTCGGTCCTGTCCCGGTAGAAGCTCTCGACTTGCGGGACCGGCCCGACCCCGTGCTGGTCGTAGAGCGCGTTTTCCACGTGCTTCAAGGTGGCGGAGACCCCGGAGGGTGAATGCAGGTAGCTGCTGCCGACGAGCTGGCCGAATCCCAGATACAGCGTGCCTTCGGGATGGTTGGCGCGTACCGGCACGCCGGCGAGGATATCGAGGAACTGGCCGACCCCCTGCAGCCGGTTCTCCCGGACCTCGCCGGTGCCCTTGGTCCGATCCACCATCAGCTTGTCGTTCGTATCGGAGGCCAGCAGCCCGGTCCGACCCGGATCCTTCGGGTTGTTCGGGTCGAACGATTTGATCCAATCGGTGTTGCGCCGCCTGCCCCAAACCGCCAGTGCGGCATTCTGATACAGCTCGGCATCCCCTAGGTGCACCGGATCACCGCCCACCCGGTTCAGCTTCTCGAGCGCGGTCTCGGTCAACGTCGCCCGCCACATTCCCCTGGTGCCGTCCGGCTTGCCGAAGTCCGCGGCTGTCAGGTCGTGGAGTTTCGCCGACGCCAGCACCTGGTACAGCACCTTTTCCAGATGTTGCACCACCGCGGGGTTCTCGTCTTCCGCGCCGCCGGGTGTCAGCACGGCCTCCTGCCCGTCGAACAGCACATCGAACTCGTCGCCGGTGTATTTCCCCTTCGGGAACGGCTCGAACTTCTCGTTGATCTTGTACTTCTCCAGGACCGAGTCCAGCTTGTGCTTCATCTCGTCGAGTTTGGGCCGCTCATTGTTGAGCCAATCCCGCAGCTCGTTCACCTCTTTCGGCGGCGCCCCCGCCGCGGTGATCTGATCGAGCACTCCCTGCGTTTTGCGCAATGCCGCGAACTCGAAGTCTGCCTTCGTCCCGATGATCACCCCACCGGTGGGCATCGGCCCGTCCTCGGTCATCCGCGAGACCGATACCCCAAGATCCCCGAGTGGGGAGTTGGTGAACGCCTTGACCAGATCGACCATCCCCGACGCCAGGTTGTCGGTGCTGGTGGTCGCGTACGCCGTCTTGTGTTCGATCGCGTCGGTGACCAGCCGCATCGCCATCAACAACTCCTTGCCCGTGCCGGTGCCCATATTGGCGACCTGAAGCAGAAACCCCTCCATCTGATTCTTCCGGGGAATCCAGCCTTCCGGATGTGCCATCCGTACGAACGTCCGCATATGGGCAAGTCGCTCGTGCGGCTCACCGTCCGCGATCACCTCCCGTAACCGTTCTCCGGATGGCGGTACCGCCACCGGATCATCCGGCCGGTTCGGCGACAACACCTCGTGCTCATAGCTCGACACCGCTGCCAGCAAATCCGCCGTCGCCGCCACCCGCTTCTGCGCGATCGCGTCCAACGCCGGACGACGTTTGGCGAATCCCGCGTCGAACGCCGCCCTGTCTGCCGCGCCGGCGTTGTCCAGTATCTCCTTGCGTTCGCGGATCACCTCCTTCCCGACCGTGGCAAGCTGGTCACGCGCCGCGCGGTAGGCGGCGGTGTCGATGTCGAGCTGATGTTTCAGCTCCGCCAACGACGCACCAGCCCGCGCGGTCGAGTCCCGCTCACCGAACTCTTCCCGCAGCGATCGCACTCGTTGCGCGACATCAGCCTCGAAGCGCCGCGGATCACCCACGACCCGCCCGGTCGCGCCGTTCCCGGTCGAATCGGACTGCAACCAGCGAATCAATCGGCTTGCCGCGCTTGGCTTCTCGTTCGGGTCGATAGCGAACCGCTCGGCCCTTGCCGCGTTCAATTCGGCAGTGTGCTTCGCGGCGGCCTGCAGCAAGGCCTCACGCTCGACCAGTTCCGTGCGCAGCTGGTGCGCACGAGCGTCGATATCGCGGCGCAGCCCCTCGAGGTGGTCCGCGCGCGGCTCGGACCCGCGAACCTCGGCGTTGTACTCCCGCCTGGCCTGCACCAGACCCTGGTTTGTTTCCATGACCCGGCCGTGCGCCTTCTGGATGCTGCCGACCAGCTCCTTGTTCGCCCGCGCCTCGTGGTTGGCCGCCGCCACGTTGAGAGCATCCTGGCTCTTCTCCCACCGCTGCTGCGTCTCGCGAAAACTCTCGATCTCTCGCGTCAAACGTTCTTCGGTGCGGGTATAGACAGCGGCATTGTGCGCATCGTCCACCACGATGTCGTCGCGGGCCTTGCCCTCCAATTCGTGGTACCGCTCGTCGACGGCCCGATCCAGCGCCGCGTCGTGCTCAGTGCGCGCCGCCTCCAGCCGCGACTCGGCCTCCTCGCGCATCTCCCGGAACGTGGCGGCGGGCGCGCCCTCCTTCGGCGTCTCCCCGTGATCGACCAGTCGGCGGCTGTCCTCGAACTCCGCCTCCGCCACCTTCACCTTGTCCCGAGCCGCGATCACCTCCGGGTTGTTGCGGATATCGTCGGACTCCCGCAGGCCACGTCGCGCGTCCACTTCACGCCGGTCCATCGGCTCCTCGGCCGCCTGGCGAACGGGCGGGCTGAGATCGTCGCCTGCCTCCGTGGCGCGCGGCCGCTCGTTGGCCTCGGCGAGGGAATCCGTCGGCAGCTCGGCTGCGCGTCGATGGGGCTGCTCGGAAAGAGCCGGGCCGTCTTTTGTTTCGGACAGGTGCACCCGAGGCCGTCGAATCGAGCGGTCGTCGGGCTCGTCGGTACCGTGTTTGCGTTCCGGCACAACGGTTTCCGAATGCGCGCGGGCATCGTCGCCCGAGCTGCGGTTCGTGTGGATCGACCCGGCTTCCGAGCCGGACCCGCTGTGCCCGGCCGGGCTTTCCGGCCGCGGCGGCCCAGCCGCGGGGCCGACGGCGCGCTCTGGAGACACCGCCCGCGACGAGACCGGTGACTGGTCTTCCCTAGCGACGACCGGCCGCTGCCCGACCGGGCCGGACTCGTTGTGCGCCGCGGTGATCCGCGCCTGCGATCCGCCGTCGGATGCCGAGGTGATCGGCGCCCCCGACCGGCCCCGTACCGGCTCCACCTCCGGTGTGCTTGGCCGAGTGGAGATTTCGGAGCCGACCCGGCTGCCGTTCCCCGACACCCCATCGGTGCTCCGGCCCCGGCTCTGTGAGTCCGACCCGCTATCGATCGATGAAGCCTTGGACGACGGCCGCGACTCCGCCTGACTGGGCGGCGGCTCGTGCTGGGTCGACCCGTGCGACTCGGAGCCGTTGGACACCGGTCCGCGCGAGTCGAACTCACCGGCAGGCCGGGTGTGCGATTCGGCCGGGGTGAACTCGCCCGGATGCCGGGACACCGACCCGCCCGACGAATGTGTATCCGGCCCAACCGAACCCCCATTCCGCGATACCCCGTCGGAGTGGTTGACCGTGGCCTGCGAACCCTGTGGCCCCGGCGAACTGATCGCCGGTTCCGGCTTGACCTCGACCCCTCGGGTGACCGGCGGCGGCGCACTGGACGACTGTTGCGCGCCATTGCCGTTCGGCGTCGACGTGCCGTTCAGTGTCGACGTGCCGTTCGGCCTCGACGTGCCATTCGGTGTCGATGACGCCGAGATAGTGGACGCGGATCCGTCCCCGTAGCGGCCGTCGACGGAGCCCGAGCGCCCCGGCAGCAGGCTCTTCGCCGAAATGCTGCCGACACCAGTGGACCCCGGCCGATCCGCCGCGCCTCGGCTGTTCGTGGCCTCGGAGCCTCCCCCACCGGCCCCGTCGCTCCGGTCCGATCCCGAAGTGATGGAGCTGCCGTCGGAAAACTTCGCATCGTTGGAGTAGAGGGAGATCGGCTTCTGTTCTCCGGCAGCGCCGTGCGTCTTGTTCAGCGCCGCGGCGTTCAGGTGACCGACAGCGCCGTGCATCGCGCCGAGCGCGCCGCCTGCCGCCCCGCCGGCGAGCATGACCGGATCGAAATCCCACTCCCCGGTCAGCGCGCCACCGGCCACGAAGCCTGCACCCACACCCGCCAGCCCACCGCCGACGCCCGAGACGAAGGCGATGCCGGTCGCCTTCAACGTCGTCATCGATTCCTGCCCGACCCAATTGCCGAAGCGCTTGCCGATGATGCTGCCGACCGGAGCGCCCACCGCGCCACCCGCGGCGCCCGTCGCACCCGCGACGAAAATCTGCTTCAGGTCGAAGCTGCTGATATGCCCCTTGTCCTTCTGAATGCCCTCCACCGCGACCTCGGTCAGCAAGCCCAGGCCGCCCTGCACCAGGCCGCTGATACCGGCCAGTTTCCACATCGGCAGCTTCGCCATCCACGCGGCATGCTGGGACAGTCGAGCCAGCATCGCCCGCCCGAATCCGGCGATGGCGATCTGGGCCTCCGCCTCGGCCACGGGAACCATCGCGGCCCCGAACCACGTCGTCAGCAGGTAGGCGATCTCGGCGGCCAGCAATGCCAGCGTGATGATGATCTGCAGTTTGGCGTGCTCGATCGAGACACCCATCTCGTGGGCCGCGGTCCCGAGCTTGCGCAGCGACTTCACCTGGTTCGCCACCGCCGTATCGCCGGTGAAGAACAGGTCGAACTGGCGCTTCATCTGATCTGAAGCCGGACCGGAATAGTTCGCCAGCGCCTTGTCGCACGCCGCGCGCAACTGTGCGATCTCGGCTTCTAGTTCCTCGGCCGCAGTGTGGTAGGAGCCGTCGAGCGAGAACATGGCGTCCTCGTCGCCCTTCGGCCAGTTGGAACCGGCGAATATGGTCAGCCACTGCAGACCGGCGGGCATCTCGATACTCACCGGCACACCGCCCGGTGAGTCCGGCCGACGCCCGATCCTCGATAGCCCCGCAAGCGCCGAGACTGCCGCAAACCAGCCTCCCGACGCGATTTACTGCCAATAAAGTCACTTGATTGGGAGTCAAGCAGATGGCGAGTGCGACGTCAATTCACTCGCCGTCGAGGTCCGTTCGAAACCGCACGGCCCGTGAGTCGAGCGAGGCCCGTTGCAGCTCAGGCACTTTCGTGCGCAGGTCGGGCATCCCCTCGACCATCGAGGACAAACTCGGCAGCCGGGAGCGCACTTCACGCACCGGAGCAAGCAGTTCCTCGGCCTGCTCTGCGACCTTGGCGGCGGCGTCCTGTGCGGCCTCGAGCACCGCCGCCGCGATCTCGTCGTAATCGAGCTCGTCGACGTCGTCGGCGAAGATGACGTCGATCGGCACGCCATCGGCATTGCAGGCGACCGTGACCCGCCCGTCCCGCGCATCCGCGGAAGCCACGAGCTCACTGCGCTTGCGTTGCATATCCGCGATCGATCGAATGTGCGTGCCGACCGTGTCCATGATGTTCGCGATCTCGACCTCGGGCCGAAGACTCTGGGTTCTGCGGCTGTCCACCATGGCGAAATCTCCCGTCTGTCAACAATGGAACTCCCGTTGCGAGGGCAAGTATCACAGCGATTGACGTCCACCGCAGCGCTCTGGTTGACTTTAAGTCAAATGAATTTGTTCACAGTCAATGTACGGGCTGGAAGCCATCCGGAGGACTGGTTCTGATGAGCGAGACGCACGACGCCACTCCCGATGTCGGCTTCACTTTGAGCACGCCCGCTGCGCCGAACAGCACCCCGGTGCCGGCCGAGACGAATGCGGCCCTGGGCGACACCGAGACCGAGACCGAGACAACCGTTGACGAGTCGGCGACCGGACCGCGGGTGCCGGAATCGGCGACCACCGAACAGCCGACGACCGAAGAGCAGGCAACCGAACTCGCCCACAGCATCGCCCGCGAACTCGGCGCCACCGGCCCCGAGGGCTGGCGGCATCTGGAAGCGGTCTTCGCGCTCACCGTCGCCGGCGGCGTGGCCTACATCCTGTACTACGACGACGACGATCAGATCTCGCAGGCCGAACCGCCGGACGAGGTCAGCGAACTCGTCCGGTTGCACCGCGAGATCTCCGCGCAGTTCGGCGACGGTCCCTGGTGGCGGCTGCTCCTCGACCTGGAGAGCACCGGTGAGGTCGAGGTCGACTACGACTACGGCGACGAGCCGTTCCCTGACGATCACCTCTTGCCACCGGAGGCCTATCGCGCCGACCTGGAAGCCTTTCCGCGCCAACAGGTCCCGGTGTGGCTGGCCGCATACGTATTTCACGACGAGCGGCAGTGGCGTTCGCCCCGCGACGCCGCCGAGCAGGCCCGCGACGACCGCGATGCCGGCATCATCTCGACGATTTCACATGCGGACTTCCCCCCGCTGCCGGAGCTGTGGGCGCGTTGGGCCACGATCGCGGCGGCCTTCGTCGCCATCGGATCCGGGCTGGGGCCGCGAATCCGGCCCGCGCTCGGCATCTTCGAAGGCGCGGCGCGCAGCGGCTGCACGCTGTTCATCCTGCCCGGCGGCCGCGCGGTGCTCTCGGGCGGCTTGTGGAACGATCCCGACCTCGACGCCGCCTACAACGACGGCGGCGAACTACCGGACCTCTACGCCGGAGCCCCCGACTGGGTAGCCAATCAGGTGCTCAATCCCCGTGCGGCCCAAGGACTGCTGTCGTTCTGCTACTGGTGGGAACGCGGCAGCTGGCATCGCGGCGAATCGCCGACCGCCGACCGGTTCGCTGCGGCCGTGCCCGGTGTGTGGTCGGAACAGACGGTCGTCGACATCGTGTGCACCGTGGCCGGCGGCGAGCCGACCGAACAGCAGCGCCAAGCCGCCGCCACCCTGGTCGCTGCCGCGGAAACCGGTGTGGTCACCCGGGATACGTTTACCGCGGTATTCGACAATCCCGCCGATGATATCGACGCTGCCATGTATCAGCTATCGCTGGCCGGTCTCACGGCCACCGCCCCCGAGCCGCTGCCGCAGGATCTGGCAATCGCCCTGGTAAGCGAGCACATTCGCGGCCTCGGTGTCGACACCACCGGCTACCCCCTCGACCAACTCGTCGCCGAACGCCTCGACGTGGGCTGGATGGTCTTCGTCCCCACCGAACCCGGCGAGATCGCCATCGGCCGCGCCATCTTCTACATCGCCGACGACGGAGTGATCGAGCAATCCTCCTCGTCCACAGCACCATCGCTGTATGCCGAAGGATTCGGACAACGTTTCCGGGAGCGCGGTTCGGTGCCGATCTCGTGATCGCCGGTCGGTGGTCGTCGGCCGCCCTGACTCCCGCTCCGGCGACTCGGCTTACCCGGGTGCCAACGGGCGCCCATGAATATCCACCGCAGCCGCTCCCGCACCCAGGGGCAATATCGACCCGCAGACCGAGGCGGCCTGCGGTGATACCAGAAACCGCACGGCCTCCGCGGTCGCAACGGGTTCACCGCCACCGGGTAGCTGCACGGAATTGATCCGCACTCCCCTGGGGCCGTACTCCGCGGTCCACAGTCCGTTCAACGACATCAACGCCGCCATCGCGGCCCGCACCGCATTCGCATCCCTCGCCCCGGTCGCGCCGTCGAACACAGTGACGATCGCGCCACGGCCGCGCTCCGCCATCGCGGGCGCGAACGCCCCCGTCAGCAGGAACGGCATCTTCACATACAGATCGAACGCCATGTCCAACCCGTCTGCGGCCGAGTCGAAATCCGCCGCACCGGCGTTGGTGACCAGCACCTCCGCCGGTGCACCGGCCAGCAATCGGCGTATTTCGGTGACCAGGCGATGCACCGCGGCGGAATCAGCGAGATCGACGACCACCTCCACCGCGCGGCCTCCGGCCCACTCGATCAACTGACGAGTCTCCCGCACATCTGCGCTGTCACGCCCACAGACCACCACCGAATACCCGTCCTCGGCCAACCGCACTGCGATCTCTCGTCCGGCTCCCCCGGCCGAACCGGCGACCACCGCCCACGGACCGCGCCGCCGACCGCCGCCCACTATGTCTCGATTCATCTGACGCCCACTTCTTCGCGCTGCTGCGGGATAGTTTCGTGGCCGCGGTTCTCCAACGCGGCATAGCGAGATACGGACTGGACGCCCCACAGTCTTCGCGCGCGCAGTCAGTAACTGGTCAGCAGCGACTGAGTGCGGCGGCGATACGACCGGCGAAGATCAACTCTGCTCGCTCGGAAGTCGTTGTGCGGCCGGCGCCGAACCGAGTGGACATGCGCTCGCGCCGCTGACTGAGCTTCGTGGCCTCGCGTCGGTATGCCGGACCGACGACTGCGTACTCCGCTGATGAGAGCTGTTCATTCGCACCCGCCGGCGTCGAGACCCGGACGAGCAGGTTCGCAGCGGGCTGCCGACGGCGGAATCAGTGGAACGCGGCGAGATACTTCGTGACGGCGCCGAGGTCACCGGCATCGGAGATCAGCCCGATATAGCCGTCGGGGCGGATCAGGACGAGCGTTGTGTCGGTGGGCTGGTAGGCGGTCGCGAGATGGCCTGCGGTGTCGGCGATCTCGTCGTCGCTGCCCGGCTCTTCGACGAGGTGGAGTATCCGCGGCTGGGGTCCGGAAAATGTCGTGGCCGACCGTGGGCCGAAATTGAGGAGGGTGAACCGCCGCCGACCGATCAGATCGAACAGGCGATGGATTCCGTCGGTCGCGGCCAAGTCGGTCGCGTCGGGTGCGCGGTCGCCGGCGCGCAGGCTCGCCTGCTCGTCGCGGTCGTCGCTCGCCAGGGTGGATCCGCGGTATCCCACGTCGAGTTCGATCGTGCTCGCGTCCCGCTTGATCGGGATTGCCTTGGTCCGAACGGTTTCGGCCAGGCGGGCGTTCGAGAGCGCGAGGACGTGCGCGGCCACGGGGCGACGCTCGGCCTCGTACGAATCGAGCAAGGTGCGCGGGGCGCCGTCGTTCACCACGGCGGCGAATTTCCAGGCGAGATTGTGTGCGTCCTGGATTCCGGTGTTCATGCCCTGCCCTCCGGCAGGCGAGTGGATATGCGCCGCATCGCCGGCGAGGAACGCGTTCCCGACGCGGTAGTGGTCGACCAGCCGGATGTTGGCGCGCCACACCGAGCTCCACTCGGGGTCATGCAGGCGGATGTCGGTGCGACCCGTTCGTTGCTCGAGGGTCGCCTGAAGGTCGGCGAGGTGCAGCCGGGGCTCCGCGCCCGGGGCGAGGCTGGCGACGTACTGGAACAGATCCGTCGAGGGTAGCGGGCACAGGCTCAGGAAGCCGGTCGCGTGAATCCAGCTCTGCCATGAATCACGATTCAGGCCGGAGACCGGAAGATCCGCCAGCACAACGCGGACGTCCTCGCGCGTCTCGCCGACGAAGGCGACCCCGGCCTGTTTGCGGACGACGCTGTGCCCGCCGTCGGAGCCGACGATCCAGCGCGCGGCGACGGTCGTTGCCGTGTCACCGGTGACGACCTCGGCGGTGATACCGTCGCCGGCCTGCGTGTAGTCGACCAGCGTGGTGTCGAATTCGACTGCGCCCCCGAGCTTTTCGAGCAAGAGCCGCAGTGCCTCCTCGACTCGCCACTGCGGCGTGATCAGGCTCGCCGCGTACGGGATGTCCGGCCGGTTCGCCAGCGACTCCGGGATCACACCACCGTGTGCCACCCGGCCTTGGGGATCGATGGAGTCCATCGGCATGGCCATCCGGCCGTTGGCGATCACCCGCTCGGCGATGCCGAGGTCTTCGAAGATCTCGAGGGTGCGCGGTTGCACGCCCTTGCCGCGCGAACCCGGATGCGGACCGGGCTCCGCGTCGATCAGCCGGAACGCGACGCCGCTGCGTGCCAACTCGACAGCCAGTGTCAACCCCGTCGGCCCGGCGCCGACGATCAACACCGTGGTGGAATCCGCTCCGGCGGAAGCGGCACGCTGCGGTTCATTCATGACATCTCCCAAGAAAGTAAAACCTTTCTTGAAGGCTAGCTCTCGTTGCTGAGAAAGACAAACCTTTCTAAGGTGGGACGGTGGCCACATCGGAAACGAATCCCGTGCCGTCGGTGAACCGGCGGCACGGAGCGGCGCTCGAGGCGGCGATCCTCGACGCCGGGTGGGATGAGCTGGCCGAGATCGGCTATGCGCGCCTGACCATGGGATCGGTCGCCAGGCGCGCCCAGACCAGCGAGCCCGTCCTCTACCGGCGCTGGGCGAACAAGGATGAACTCGTGCTTGCCATTTTCGACCGCTACCGAGACACCCATCCGGTCGCCGTGCCCGACACCGGCGATCTCCGCGCCGACCTGATCCACTACCTCACGGCGCTCAGCGACTCCCTCGCCGGATTCTTCGCTATCGCCGCCGGCGCCGCCTTCTCCGGGCTGCTCGCCAACACCGGCCAATCGCCCGCGCAGATCCGCGAACAAGCCATGGGTGAACAAGCACCGCCACAGGCGCGAACCATCTACCGCCAGGCCGCAGCGCGGGGCGAACTCGACCTCGACAACATTGCGCCCGCGATACTGGCCCTGCCCTTCGACCTCGTACGCCACGACCTGCTCATGGACCTCGAACCCCTGCGCATCGAACGCATCCACTCGATCGTCGATCAGATTTTCCTACCACTCATCCGAGTCCACCGCACGAACTGACGCCTCGGCACCGGTCACTTCCTGGTCCCTTGTAGCGCATGTGCCACAACACCCGATTCCGCAGCAGCGCATCCGATCCGAGGATCTCGGCAACCCGGCCCCGGGGCAGGGCCTTTCACACCGGTGCCGACGAATACTTGTGGCTTTCCACCATGCCTGTCTGCTCGCCCATGGTCAGTACGGCGCCTTGAACCGACGCGGCTCGCGGCGAAACGAGAAATCGTATGGCCTCCGCCACGGCGCCGGGTTGATTGCCACAGTGCGGGTCCACGGCATTGACCCGAACCCCCTTCGGCCCGTACTCCGCTGTCCATAGCCTGGTCAATGCGTTCAACGCCGCCGTCGCGGCGCGCATCGCCGTCCGGTCCCCTGGTCTCATCGCGGTGTCGAGGCCGCCCACATCGACGATCGCGCCGCGGCCACGGGCGGCCATGGCAGGCGCGAACGCCTCCGTCAACAGGAAAGGCGTCTTCACGTTCAGGTCGAACGCCATGTCGAACTCGTCCTCGACCGAGCCGTAGTCTGCCTCACCGGCATTGTTGACCAGCACCTCTACCGGCGACCCCGCCAGCAACCGGGTTATGTCGTCGATCAGACGATGTACCGCGGTGCAATCACCGAGATCGGCGACCACCTCCGCCGCACGACCCCCTGCCCATTCGATCAATTGACGAGTCTCCCGCACACCGGCACCGTCACGACCACACACCACCACCGAATACCCGTCCTCGGCCAACCGCAACGCGATCTCCCGCCCGACTCTCCCCGCAGAGCCGGCGACCACCGCCCACGAACTCCGACTTCGACCGCGGCCCACTGCATCTCGAGTCATCTGATGTCCACTCCTTGCCTTCTGCGGTGAGATCGGTTCGTTGCGACAGTCGTGTCCGGCGAGGAACGCGGGGTGAAGTTGTTCGACGGTGGCCAGTCGTTGCGCCTAGCGGGAGTCGGCATCGTTCCGGCTCACAGGACCACCTCGGCGAGGCGTTCGATGTCGTCGAGGTCGTCGGTGCCGGTATTGAAGATGATGTCGGTGGCTCCGATATCAGCGAACGACGACAGCGCCTGCTCGAGCTTGGCCGGTGAGTCGCATACCGTGCCGGTGACCAAGGCGGCGGTTTCCTCGCCCTTGGCGATGTAGTAGTCATAGATGTTCCGCTTGCCCGCGTCACCGTCTCCGAGGGCGAAGTACACGAGCGCAACCAGTCGCGGTTCGCCCTCGCGGCCGGCCCGCTGCCAGGCGTCGCGGGCCGCGTCGAAGCTCGGACGCACCGACGACACCGGTAGCGAAAAGCCGATGTATCCCTCGCCCCAGCGCGCCATCCGGTTCAGCGCGGCCGGTGCGGAGCCGCCGAACAACAAAGGCACCTGACGGGTGCCCGCCGGCACCGCCGGGTTCGGGCCACCGCCGACCGGTTCGCCGTGCCAGACCGAGCGGAACGTCTCGAGGTCCCGATCGAGCCGTGCGCCTCGACCGCGGGGGCCGTACCCGTCGGCAATGAAATCGTCCTCGCGCGCGCCGCCGACACCCAGTCCGGCGGTCAGTCGGCCGCCGGACACACCATCGATGCCGGCGAGTTCCTTGGCCAGCAAGGTCGAAGGCCAGGTGGGAGCGACCAATACGTTACTGATCAGCTCGACCCGGCTGGTCACGGCGGCGGCCGCGCTGAGAGCGACGGTGTCGGCAACTCCCGGGTAGGCGTTGCGGCCGACCGTGCCCAGGCTGCGGAAGCCCGCCTGCTCGGCCCGTTGCGCCCAAGCCGGAATAACCCGCGGGCGCACGTCGCGAACTTGGTTCGGCAGTCCGATACCAATTCTCATGGTGTCACTCACTTTGGATAGCGTTGCGGTTGAATGTTTTTCGGTGTTGCGGCGACCGGTCAGCAGTTGGGCAGGACCACCGCGCGGCCGGTGACCTTTCCGGCGCGCAGCCGTTCGTACGCGAGCGGGGCCCCGTCGAGGGTGTAGGTCTCGGTGCGAACCGACAGCGCACCCGCTCGGGCGAGGGCGATCACCTCGATGAGCTCACCACGGGTGCCCCAATACGGGGCGTAGGCACTCATGCCGGGTGGGACCAGCATGAAACCCATCCGCATCGCGCCTCCGCCGAGTCCGACATTGAGCACCCGTGCCTGCGCGGCGGCGGATGCGACCGCGATGCGGCCGGTCGCTTCCACCCCGACGAAGTCGAACACGGCCTCGGCGCCGAGGCCACCGGTGAGCGCGCGGATCGCTGCGGGCGCGGACTCGTCCGACACCAGCGCCTCGTGCGCGCCGACCGCCCCGGCCAGGGCCAGCTTGTCCTCGCTCACGTCGAGTGCGACGACCCGCGCCGGGGTGAGCGCGCGCAGCAGCTGGATCGCCACATGCCCCAGGCCGCCGACCCCGATCACCATCGCGGTCGAGCCCGGTACCAGCGCCGGCGATGCCCACTTGACGGCGTGGTACGGCGTCAGGCCGGCGTCGGTGAGCGACACGGCAGCCACCGGGTCGAGCCCGTCGCAGGGGACCAGGTGGCGCACGTCGTCGACGAGCAGGTACTGCGCGAGAGCTCCCGCAGCGCCCAGCCCTGGAGAACGGATGCCCAGCCGTCGGGTGTGCGGGCAGTAGTTCTCCCGGCCCGCCGCGCACGCGGCGCAGAGACCGCAGCCCCACGGCCCGTAGACGGCGACGCTGTCGCCGATCCGCACCCCGGTCGTGCCCTCGCCGAGCGCCGCCACCGTGCCAACGCCCTCGTGGCCGAGGGTCAGCGGAAGCGGGAACATCACGCGCTCCGCGGTCAGGTTCATCAGGGTGAGGTCGGAGTGACACAGGCCGGCCGCGGTGACCTGCACCACGACCTGGCCGGGACCCGGCTCGGGATCGGGGATCTCGACGACTTCGGGCGCCGCGCCGACGCTGCGGTACTGAACTGCTTTCATGAGAATCTCGCCTTCGTCTTGCGGAGCCGCCGGTCACCTGGTGCTGAGGACGAACCCGTCGTAGCCCGCCGCGGCAACGGCGTCGCACCGCTTGCGGTACGCGCCGAGGCCCCCGGCGTAGGGCATGAACACGCGCGGTTTGCCCGGCACATTGGCACCCAGGTACCAGGTACTGGCCTGGGAGTAGAGCAGTGCATTGCTCACGTCGTTGACGTGGTGCACCCAGTCCTGCTCGGCCCGCTCGCTCGCCTCGACCGCGACCACGCCACGCTCGCGGGCATAACCGATGCAGTCGGCGATCCACTCCACGTGCTGCTCGATCGACATCACCATGTTGGTCAGGACCGACGGGCTGCCGGGTCCGGCGACCAAGAACAGGTTGGGGAAACCGGCGCTCTGCAGGCCCAGGTAGGTGATCGGCCCCGCCGACCACTTGTCGCGCAGGGTGCGTCCGCTCCGGCCGCGGATGTCGATGGCGGCCAGGCTGCCGGTCATCGCGTCGAACCCGGTGGCGAAGACGATCGCGTCGACCTCGTGCTCGGTGCCGCCGACGACCACGCCGCGCTCGCTGAGCCGCTCGATCGGATTCTCGCTCACGTCGACCAGGCGGACGTTGTCGCGGTTGTAGGTGGCGTAGTAGCCGGTGTCCAGACAGGGGCGTTTGGCCCCGAACGGGTAGCCGCGCGGGCACAGTCGCTCGGCGGTATCCGGGTCGTCGACGATCTCGCGGATCTTGCCACGGACGAAGTCGGCGACCTGGTCGTTGACCGTCCGGTCGGTCATCACGTCGCGGTAGCTGGTGGTCAGGCCGGAAAGGGTGCCCGCCGCCCAGATCTCGTCGAACACCCGCTGCCGCTGGTCAGCGGTCGCGTCCAGCGCGCTGATGCTGCCCTCGGCGATCCTGGACATGCCGACGATGCCGTGGCGGGCCCGGTCGCGCAGCTCGGGGTAATGCGCCTTGAGCTCGTCGAGCTCACCGGGCTCGAGGTTGCGGTTGCGGGCGGGAATCGAGAAGGCGGCGGTGCGCTGGAAGACGGAGAGCCGGGCGGCCTGCTCGGCGATGACCGGGATGGACTGGATACCGGAGGAGCCCGTGCCGATCACGGCGACCCGCTTGCCGGTGAAGTCCACTCCACCGACCGGCCAGTGCGCGGTGTGGAACCACTCGCCGGCGAAGTCATCGATGCCGTCGATGGCGGGCAACTGAGACGACGACAGACAGCCGGTGGCCATCACACACCAGGTGGCCCGGTACTCCTCGCCCCGCTCGGTGCACACCGTCCACAACATCGCCGCCTCGTCGTAGTGCGCGCTGATAACGCGGGTGTTCAGCCGAATGTCGCGGCGTAGGCCGAAGCGGTCTGCGACGTGGTTGAGGTAGCGCAGCAGCTCGGGCTGCGCCGGGTAGCGTTCGCTCCATTCCCACTCCTGCTGCAGGTCCGCACTGAAAGAGTAGGAATAGTCGAAGCCCTCGACGTCGACCCGTGCGCCGGGGTAGCGGTTCCAGTACCAGGTGCCCCCGACTCCGTCGCCGGCTTCCAGGACCACCGCGTTCAGGCCGGTTTCGCGCAGCTTGTGCAGCATGTACAGCCCGGAGAATCCGGCACCGACGATGACGGCGTCGACCCGGGCCCGCACCGGACTCGAATGGACCCGCCTCGAACTCCTCATCTCGACCGACGCCGCGTCATCGGCCGCGGCTCGAAGGCCATCCGGAACACATTCTTATCGCCGGGTTCGACCTCACCCGCGATACCGATCGTGGTCAGTGCGTCAGTCATGATCGAATTCTCGAGCACAGCGCCACGAACGCGCTGCCCGGTAATCGGCCACAGATGTTCAACATCAGGCCACCACCTGCGCCGTCGCAGGCCGCCGACCCCGCGTGCCGATTCGGAGCCGAAACCGCTGGCTTCGGCGATGCGCACGTCGCGGCCATCGAAACTCAGGACCGCGACCCGATGCGCGGTCGCGGCCGGTGGCAGAACAACCTCACCCATGTCGCCTTTCTGTCATGAGGAGAGTGGTGCCCGGCGCCGCGGTGCCGTCACGTTCGCCGGTGAACAGCGGTCCGGCCGGCGGGGCAGTGTAGAACTCGCGCAGTCGGCGCAGGGCCTGCGGCAATTCACGGCGCTGTGCGGGATCGGCCACCTTGCGGGCGAACAGCCGCATCAGGTCGTGCTGCCGATAGTGGCCGAGCTTCGGTGTCTGCAACATGCCGTGATCGACGAGGGCCTCGCAGAACTGCTCGGCCTCGGCCCGCTCCCGGTCGAGTAGCGCCGCAACGGCCGCGACCGACAACTCGAGTGCTTCGGCGAACGCGAGGAGGACGAAGGCGCGCGCGAGCTCGGGCACGAGCAGCCGATAGCTTCCCCGGAACACCGATTCCACGCTGGTGTTGCCGAGGGTGAGTTCAGTCAGTCGCTGGTGCTCGTCGGCCAGGCGCTCGGCGACCGTGGTGAGTCGCCAGTGGGGCCGGGTCGCGAGTCGTGCACCGACGATATGCAAGGCGACAGGCACGTTTCCGCACGCGCGCAGGATCTCGCGGGCCGCGCCGGGTTCATCCGATAACCGTCGGGTGGTCACCAGCCGCTGCAGCAGCGTCCGTGCTTCGTCGGTGGTGAGGACGCCGAGTGGGACCAGTCGCGCACCGAACAGTTCCGCCAGGCTCGACCGGCTGGTGACCAGCACCGCCGCCGCGCCGACGCCCGGTAGCAGCGGGGTGAGCTGGTCGACGTCGCGCGCATTGTCCAGAATCAGCAGTATGCGCTTATCTGTTACGGTGTTGCGCCACAACACCATTCGCCCGGTCGCGTCCGACGGCAGCTCGCCGGGCCCGACACCGATCTTTCGCAACGCGACCGTCAGCAACATATCGGCTGATGGCGGGCGCTCTTCCGTACCACCGAGATCGAGATACAACGACCCGTCCGGATAGTGGGTGCGCACCTGATGAGCGAGATGCATGGCGAATGCGGTTTTTCCGATGCCGCCCATGCCGGTGATCGCGATCGCCCGCCGATGCTCGGTGTCGGCGCCGAGCATTTCGGTGAGCTCGTGCACTAGATTCGCGCGTCCGACGAAATCGGCCAGGTCGGGAGGCAGTTTCGTCGCGGCGTATCGCGGCGGCTCGGCCGCCAGCAGCTGCTGATGCAGCCTGACCATCTCCGGGCCGGGGCTGAGGCCGAATTCGTCGGCGAGCACGCGGTGTGCGTTGCGATACGTGTTGAGCGCTTCGACCCGCCGCCCGCCGCGGGAGAGGGCGACCATGAGCAGTTCGTGCCAACGCTCGCGGTGTGGTTCGGCCGCGACGAGCGTCTGTGCTTCCATGATTGCCACCGAATACCGGCCGCGATCCAGTGCGACGCAGATCGTCGCCTCACCTAGCTCCGAACGCAGCCTGGCCAGGCGATTCCGCTCCTGGTCGGCCCACGGTCCGGGCAGACCGACCAAGGGGTCTCCCCGCCACAGACTCCGCGCTGTCCCCAGTTTGGTTTCCGCTCGATCCGCCGCTCCCGATCGACGGTCGGCTTCTGCGGCGGCGATGAGTGCCTCGACCTGCACGACATCGAACCGCACCGGCAGGCACAGTCGATACCCGCCCTGAGTCGAATCGAGCCACTCGAACCCGGCACCCGCGCCGCCGTACGCATCGAACTCTCTGCGCAGGGCGGATATATGGTTGCGCAGCACACTGATTGCCGATGTCGGCGGGTTGTCGGACCATATTCGCCCGATCAGCTCCGGCGCCGTCAGTGTGCACCCGTGTTCGGTCGCGAGTATCGCCAGCACGGCCAGCATCTGCGGCGCGGCGATATCCAGGCGATGGTTGTCCAACCACGCCGTTACCGGTCCCAGTACCGATAACCGAAGTTCCGTAGGCCTCGTCGGACGAGTACCCGGGTTCCGCCGTGCTGACAACTGGTCCCTCACATTCGAACATCGAGGCTGTCCGGTGGACTCTGCGATGCCGACTCCGTCCGTGTCGACTAAGACAAATTGATTTGACCGTAAGTCAACCAGAATGTCGCGGGTGACGTCAATCGCCACGAAGCGAGCCCGAGAGCTCAGCAGCGTCCACCAGGGCCAGGCCCGAAGCGGAGCAGTGACGGACAGCGAGTCCCGCGCCGAACGTTCGAGTGCCGTTCACGGCGAAGAGGTGAACCATACGAAAGCCTCCCCGACCATCGCGCGAGAGCCGATTTCGCGGACGCCCCGCACTGGCAAGCACGGACCGGATGTCGATGACGGAGAACGCCTTCCGGGCAAGCCCGTCGTCCAATACCCGGGCCGGGCCAGAGTCTTGCATAGTTAATATTAACTGTGCAAGACTGAAGGCATGAGCAACACGTCTTACCTCGCACAGACCTCAGTCCCTCTGATCTGGCCGCTGATCGCGGTCGTCGGCGCACTTGTTGCTACCCGGCACAGTCCTTCTCGCGCGGCCGCATTGGAGACATGGCAGCGGTGGTGGGCTGTAGTCGCGCTCGGCTTCGGCAGTTTGTGGATGACGTTCGCGTTCTTCACGGTGCCGAAGGTGATGGCGACCGCGATCGGGTTCGACTCGACTCCGTTCCAGTTCGAGATCGCCTTTGCCAACCTCGGGCTCGCGGTGATGGGTTTTCGTGCCGTCTCGGCCTCGGCTCGTGAGCGGATCACCATCGGCCTGGGTGCGGGAATGTTCTTGTGGGGCGCGCTGATCGGGCACGTCTACCAGTGGTTCGCGCACGGCGATCACGCTCCTGGCAACACTGGTGGGGTCCTGGTCTGCGACCTGCTTCTCCCCGCGGTCATGATCGCCCTCGCCTACCGCGCACAACGACTGTCCACACCGCAGCCTGGGACTTCGAAACTGTTGTCCAGCAACATGAGTGACTCGTCGCACGCAGCCGGGAGCAGGCAGGCATGAACACGGCGATCGTGATCGGCGGCGGAATCGGCGGGTTGAGCGCGGCACTCGGCCTCGAGCGCGCCGGCCGGCGGGTGACGGTACTGGAACGGGCGGAGCAGTTTCGCCCAGTCGGCGCCGGGTTGATGCTGGCACCCAACGCAGTGCGAGCGCTGAACTGGCTGGGACTGGCGGAGGAGCTGCGTTCGCTGGATGCCGCGCAGGGCGCCACAGGGATTCGGACCGCATCGGGCAGGTGGCTGTTGCGCGGCGATGTCACCGAAGTCGTCCGTCGGTTCGGTGTCCCCGGGTACATGCTGCACCGGGCCGACGCACACGCCGTGCCGATCGGGGCACTGCGGCATACCAACCTGCGGACCGGCCACCAGGTCACCGAGGTGGATCCCGACACGGGCACCGTGACGTTCCACCGTGACGTTCCAGCGTCCCACCGGCGAAACCGCAACGCTCAGCGCGGAACTCGTCGTCGCTGCGGACGGCATCGCCAGTACCACACGGGCACAACTGTTTCCAGACCATCCAGGACCGGTCTACGCCGGGTACCTCACCTGGCGCGGCGTGGTACCGGCCGAGGCCGCCGCCGACATCGAAGTGGGCCGCTCGTTGGTCGAGAGCTGGGGGCGCGGTCAGCGATTCGGCATCATGCCGCTTACCGGAGGCTCGATCTACTGGTACGCCACACTGTCGGCCCCGCCGAACTCCCACGCCCACGCGAACATCGAGACGGTCGCGCGACTCTTCCGCGACTGGCACGACCCGATCCCCCGCCTGATCGCCGCCACTCCACTGAATTCGCTACTGCGACACGACATTCAGTCCTTGGAAACACCGCTGCCCACCTACGCCTCCGGCCGGGTCATCCTGCTCGGTGACGCCGCGCACGCGATCACCCCTGACCTCGGGCAAGGCGCGGCACAGGCGCTCGAGGACGCCGCGACACTGAACGCGCTCGCCACCACAGCGTCCACCGTGCAATCCCTGACAGCCGACTACGACCAGGCACGGCGCGAACGAACCCAGCAACTGGCGCGAGCCTCGGCTGCGGCCGGGCGGGTCGCGCAATGGCGCAATCCGCTGAAGGTCGCGTTCCGGAACAGCCTCGTCTGGCTGACACCGCGGTCGTCGTACCTGAATTCATTGAACGACACCTTCTCCTGGACGCCCGAAACCGCCTCCGCGAGAGAAACAGTGGCGGCCACCGCACGATCCGAGGCGGGCAACTGATGCGCACGGTCCTGATGCTGTTCGACAGTCTCAACCGCCGGTTCCTGCCGCCCTACGGCGCCGATTGGGTACACGCCCCGAACTTCACCCGCCTCGCCGCGCACACGGTGCGGTTCGACAACTGCTACGGCGGCTCGATGCCGTGCATGCCCGCCCGCCGCGAGATGCACACCGGCCGCCACAACTTTCTGCACCGTTCCTGGGGTCCCTTGGAACCTTTCGACGACTCGGTGCCGGAGCTGCTGTCCGCGGCGGGAGTCTACTCGCACCTGGTCACCGACCATCCGCACTACTGGGAGGACGGCGGAGCGACGTACCACAGCCGATTCCGCACCTTCGAGTTCTTCCGCGGGCAGGAGGGCGACGCGTGGAAGGGACAGGTCGCCGATCCGCCGCAACCGCAGAGCCCGCGCCGGGTCCGAAACCAGCTGTGGCGCCAGGATCTCGTCAACCGGCAGTACCTCACCGAACCGGCCGATCACCCACAGATCCGAACGGTGCACGCCGGCCTCGAGTTCATCCGCACCAATCACGCCGAGGACGCGTGGTTCCTGCAGATCGAGTGCTTCGACCCGCACGAACCGTACTTCTCGCACCGCGAATTCCAGCGCCACTATCCCGCATTGGACGCGACAGGCCCGTCCCCGGCGTGGCCCGACTACAAGCGGGTGGCCGAAGATCCGGAAACCGTGGACCGTATGCGCGCCGAGTACGCCGCGCTGCTGACGATGTGCGACGCGTCGCTGGGTCGCGTCCTCGACGTCTTCGACGAGCTGGGCCTGTGGGACGACACGCTGCTGATCGTGTGCACCGACCACGGTTTCCTGCTCGGCGAGCACGGCTGGTGGGGCAAGAACGTGCAGCCCTGGTACGACGAGAACATCCACACACCACTGTTCGTCTGGGATCCGGTGGCCCGGACGAAAGCAGGCACTTGCCAGGAACTGGTTCAGACCATCGACTTCGGCCCCACTCTGCTGGACTTCTTCGGTATCCAGCCAACTGCGGATATGCAAGGCCGGTCCCTACTTTCGCTGCTGCGCGACCCGGCGCCGGGCAGGCATCGAGCGGGGGCGTTGTTCGGGATCTTCGGCGGGCACGTCAATGTCACCGACGGGCGTTACGTGTACCTGCGCGCCCCGGCCGCATCGGGCAACGCACCGCTTTTCGAGCACACCTTGATGCCCACCCACATGGCATCCCGTTTCACCCCAGGCGAATTGGAGAACGCGCAGCTGGTCGACCCGCTCCCGTTCACCAAGAACGTCCCGGTGCTGCGGCTACCCGGGTTCGCCGTCGGTGACCCGTTCGACTTCGGCACGGCCCTGTTCGATCTGGAAAGCGATCCCCGCCAAAAGAACCCGATGATCGATGACGACCTCGAACTGCGGATGATCAACCTCCTGCTGGAACTCATGCACGCGAACGACGCGCCGGAATCCCAGTTCACCCGCCTCGGACTTCCCCTCGAGGGGCCCGCCGATTCCCGGCACCTACTGGCCCGGACTCAACTGCGCGCCTACCAGGAAGCCGTTGCCCCACTGCCGATTCCGGCGGACTTCCGCACCGGACGGCCGGGGGTGAACACACCGATCACCGATCTGCTCGCCACCGCAGGCACCCGCGCGATCGTCGAGGCGGCGCTTGGGCCCGCGATCGCCCGCATCGCCGAGCAGACCGGATCGGTCACCCTTCTCGACCTCACCGATTTCACCCCGGTGCTGACCAGGCGAACCCTGCACCAGCTCGATCGGGCACTGGCCGAAAGCTGACCGGTCCCCCACCACTCTCAGTGAGGTATTCCGTTGACAGACACCGTCATACCGGCGTCCCCGACAACCACCGGCGCCCCGGTGATCGTCCCCGGCCGCTGGCGCAGACTCGCCCTCGTCGTCGCTCCGCTGTGGGCCGACAACAACGAATCGAGTGTGCTCAGCACCCTCGCCCCGGTCATCGTCGCGGCGGTCGCGGCGCCTGCGGCCGCGGTCGGCTACCTGACCTCCATCGGAAAGTTCATCAGCATCGTCTGCGGGCCGCTGTGGGCGTGGGTGGCACGCAGGACCAACCGCAAGGTCGCCTTCGCCGTGGCCTCCGGCCTCGCCGGAATCGCCACCGCCGCAACCGGTCTCGCGCAGAGCTACACCCAGCTCATTGTCCTGTACGGAGTGTCGGCCGTATTCATCGCCGCGGCACTGCCGATCGCCAGCGAAATCACCGCCGACCTGTTCGACGATGCTGCGCGCGGCCGCGCCAATGGTTACACCTGGGGCGCGATCTCACTCCTCGGCTCGGTGCTCGGGCCACTGATCGGGCAGTTGTCCCGCGTGCCCGACGGCTGGCGCTACGGATTCTTCGCCTGGGGTGCTGTCACCGTGCTCACCGCCGTGCTGCTGGCCGTGTTCTTCACCGATCCCGCCGTCGGCGCCAGCGACATCGCCCCGCAGCAGGCCGAAGACAGCCGGATCACCTGGACCAAGGTGCGGCAGATGCTCCGGATCCCCACCTTCGTCCTCATGCTGATCCAGCGGCTCATCTCCGGTCACCTGCTGATCATGAGCTTCGGCATCGTCTTCCTCGTACACACTTACGGCTTCACCACCGCGGTCGCGTCCATCGTCACCCTCCCCTTCGGCATCGGCTATCTCCTCGGTACCTTCGGCGGCAGCCTGGCCACCGACTTCCTGCAGAGCAGGCTGCCCAGGATCGGACGCGTCATCGTCCTGCAGTTCGCCCAACTCGGCTTCGGTGTAGTCGCCGTGGTGGGCACCCAGCACGACTGGGGTGGCATCGGGGTCTTCGCCGGATTCTGGGCGGTGCTCGGCTTCATGCAGGGTCTGAATCCGGGGGTGAACCGGCCCATCGTGGCGGCGGTCGTACCGCCCGAAATGCGCGGCGCTGCATTCGCGCTGCTGCTGTCGGTGTTCGAAGCCCTCGCCTACGCATTGTTCAACCTCGTCGCCGGTCTACTCACCGATGTGATCGGCCTGCGTGGCGTAATGCTGTGGATCCCAGGCATTCTCATGCTCGTCAACGCCGCCTTCTGCACCATTCTGTATCGCACCTATCCCCGCGACGTCGAACGGCAACGCGCCCTCCTGGTCGAGCGAACCCGACTCGCGGCGGCCGGATGAACCGCGCCCGGCACCCGATCGAACAGGCACACCTGCCCGGCGGGACCTTCGCACTGGGCGACCCGCACCGCGACGGATTCCACGCCGACGGCGAAACACCGGTGCACGCCGTAGAACTCTCGCCGTTCGCGATCGACACGACCACCGTCACCAATGCCGCCTTCGCGACATTCGTCGAACAGACCGGGTACGAAACCGATGCGGAAAAGTTCGGGCACTCCGCCGTCTTCCACCTCGTGCTGGCAGCCGACGAGGCAGACCTCATCCGCCCCACCACTCGTACGCCGTGGTGGATAACGGTGCAGGGCGCGAACTGGCGGCACCCACAGGGACGGCATTCCAGCATCGAGGACCGCGGCGATCACCCAGTCGTGCAGGTCTCCTGGCACGACGCGATCGCCTACTGCGATTAGGCAGGCCGCCGCCTCCCGACCGAAGCGGAGTGGGAGTTCGCCGCGCGCGGCGGCCTGCCCGGGGCCCGCTATCCGTGGGGTGACGAAGCCCCGGATGCCGACGGCCGGTGGCGCGCGAACATCTGGCCGGGCACCTTCCCAACCACCATGCAGGAGAACCAATTCCGCACCACCGCACCGGTGCGCACCTACCAGCCCAACGGGTACGGACTCTGGCAAACAGCCGGAAACGTCTGGGAATGGTGCGCCGACCACTTCTCCCCCAACACCTACACCCACGACGCCCGAACAGGCCACGTACGCGATCCCCAAGGCCCCGCAACCGGACATTCGCGAGTCCTGCGCGGCGGCTCATACCTCTGCCACGACAGCTACTGCACCAGATACCGCACCGCCGCCCGATCCTCCAACACCCCGGATTCCACCATGGGCAACGCGGGCTTCCGCACCGCCGCCACCTATGCGCCCGGGTAATTCGGCGGAACCGCGAACGCGGCTCGACCTCGTCGGCAACCAGCGTTTCGAAGTGCGGTGCGGTACGCGGTGATCAGCGTGCACCGAACATCTGAGTCCACCACGGTCCCGTGTCGAGCAACGAATTTCCGCGCCCGGTAGTGCCTTTCAGCGCACCGACGCCCACCGATGTCCAGGAGCATTTGAGCAGTTCCTCCCGGTGACCCGAGCTGCTCATCCAGCCCTGCATGGCCTCCCTGGGGTTACTCGCCCCCAGCGCGATGATCTCCGAAACCTCGCCCCGATAGCCTTGCGCCTTCGCCCGGTGCTCCGGGTAGGGGTGGGCAGGGTCGGGGCTGATGTGGTCGAAGTACCTTCGGTCTCGCATTTCCTGGTTGTGCAGGCGCGCGGCCCGGGTCAACCGCTCATCCAGTCGTAGTGGCCGACAACCCTTCTTGCTTCGCTCGGCATTGGTGAGATCGAGGATCTGCTGCTCCCACGCCGTCGCACCCTCGCCCGGTTTCGTCGGCTCCTCGGGTCTCGTCGGATCCTCGGGTCTCGTCGGATCCTCGGGTCTCGTCGGCTCTTCTGGTTTCGCCGGCTCGGGGTCGCCGCCCGAACAGTCGGGCGCCGCCGGTTCGTCGGTTCCGGTATCGACGAAGGCGTCGCTGATCCACCGACCGCTGTCGAGCTTGTCCCACACGTCGGTGGCAGCCCATGCGCCCTTGACGCGGTCGCCACGAGTCGTGCACACGATCGTCACCCGATTGCCGTGCCGAATCCGGCCGACCTTCGGACTCCGCAAGCTCGGACCGGACCGCACATTGACCGGCCAGCGGCCGTTCGGCGACTCGACGGTGCCCGTCACCGGCTCGTCCGGCTCAGCCTCGGCCGGTCCGGCCAGCGCTCCCCCGGTGACGACAGCAACCACGCATACCGCACCGAACGCGGCCCGCGACCGCCGACCAGTGCGCTCCCGCAACGCATTCCACATCTTCAACCCGATATTCATCGACATCGCCGCTCCTGCTGGACATTTGGCGATTCGATGGCGGTGACTACGATTCTCACAACTCTCCGTATTCGCTCTGATCCAGTTCCGATCAACGGTGAAGCCACCTTGATCCACATGCTGATCAGTACCGAAGCGTAGAGGCCGATAACGCGGCTGCCGAGTTACATTAGGTCGCGGTAATTCGAGTCAAGGTCAGCCTGAAACCGACACCGCGATCCAGCAGCCGGACATGCTCGACCGCGTGGATGTTGCTGACAATCAACACAATTCATGGCGGAATGGTCACCGCAGCGGCAGTCTGTTGCTTGCGATGAGAGCTAGAGCGCCGTCGAGAGCGCGACGGAGAGCCTGGGGGTCCCGGCGAGCCTGGGTGAGCATCAGGCCGCCTTGGAGGCTGGCCAGGGTCGAGGCGGCAAGCCAGCCGACATCGGCGTCGGGCCGTAGCTCGCCGGCATCGACCATGGCGGCCAATCCGGCGTGGATGGCGGCCTCCCAACGGTCGAAGCCGGACGCCAGTACCGCACGGATGCTGTCGTCACGTTCGCCGAGCTGACCGACGAGATTCGCGATCGGACAGCCACCTTCGCCACCTCGCTGCTGCTGGAGCTCGACCAGCGCATCGGCCCACCGCACCAATCCCGCCCAGGTTCCGAGCCCGGCGAACAGCTCGTCCTGGGCGCCGAGCACCGCATCGTTGGTGGCTTCGGCGACCGCGCGCAGCAGGTCGGCCTTGTCGTCGAAATAGTGGTAGAGCTGGCTGCGCGAGGCACCCGAGCGCGCGCCCACCTCGTCCAGGCTGGCCCCGAGGGCACCGTGCTCGGCCACCACCTCGCGCGCGGCGGAGACGATGCGTTCCTGGGTCCGGCGTCCCCTTTCGGTGGTCGGCTCTGCTCGCATGGACACAGTATCCCCCGAACTGGACTTGACAGTCCAGTAGTGCGTAGTCGACACTACCGCTGGACTGAGTAGTCCAGTTCGTGCCAGTACTCGACAAGACGTCCAAGGAAGCGCCCATGCCTACCATCAGTCAACAATCCGACGAGCTCAAAGCCGCAGCGGCACAAAGCCTTCCGGCCGAGGTGATCGATGCGTTCGATCGCAGCGTCCAAGGCTTTCGCGAACAAGGCATCCCAGCGGAGACGATCCGGCCCGGAGACAAACTGGAGTCCTTCACCCTCGACGACGCCACCGGCACACCGGTCGACCTCGACCAGATCCTCGCGACCGGTCCGGCGGTGCTCGTCTTCTACCGCGGCGGCTGGTGCCCCTACTGCAACCTGACACTGCGCACTTACCAGCGTGAACTGTTGCCCCGACTCGGCGAATTCGGCGCCCGCTTGGTGGCGATCAGCCCGCAATCCCCCGATCAGTCGCTGTCCACCGCGGAAAAGGCGGAGCTCGATTTCACCGTGCTGTCCGATCCCGGCAGCCGGCTGGCCCACCGGCTCGGCATCGCTTTCCAGCAGACCGACGAAGTGCTCGCCGCGCAGCGCACCCTGGGCCTGCACCTGGACCGAGTCAACGCCGAAGCCTCGGTCCACCTCCCCCGCCCCACCGTTCTGATCGTCGACCAGAACCACATTGTCCGCTTCGTCGACGTCCACCCCGACTACACCACCCGCACTGAAGTCGCCGACATCGTGACCGCCCTGGACAACCTGCGCTGACCGCACCCGCGACCAACGGGCCGCTGCTACCGGGTTTACGAACGATCCGCTTTCGTCCCGCCAAGGATCCGGCGGCAGTGCGAGGGCGATCCGACCAGCCGGGGAGGGCACGAACACGATACGTGCTTGTGCCCCATCGGATTCGGCGCCGGGGAACCGTTCACCACTCCCCCGGTACCGATTCCGCCCCGTCCGACTACGAGCGGGGAATGCAGGGCAGCAGGACATACGGCCGCTGGTCGGCCGCTCCGGTCAGTGTCGTCTGCCCGTCGAAGACCGGCTTGTCGCGGTCACCCGGCAGTTCGTGCCAGTACGCACCGCTGCCGAGCAGTTCGCGACCATAGGCAGACTCTTGTTTGCCGGGCAGGCCGTGGGTGTAGTCCTGACCACGCACCGACACTCCGATCTGGTACCCGGCCGGCGCGACGATCGAGAACGGCCAGATTTCGACATCGGCTTCGTATACGGTCCCTGGATTCACCGGCGCCGCTTCGGTATGCGTGTGCCACGGACGATACGGCAGCGAACGGTCCGCATCGAGGGTCCGCTGCGACAAGCGCAGCCATCCCTGTGCGAGGGGCCCGTGCGGTTCGAATGCCGTGGGGAACAAGACCTCGGTCCCGTCGGGATCGAACAAGTGCATGGTGACGAACAGATCCGCATCGGCTGTCGTCGACGAGACGAACAACTTCAGCGCGGCCGGTCCGGTGAGCTCCAGTTCCTCCTCGAGGACCGGCAGTTTGAACATGGCCCCTGCCGAGCGCGCCTCGAACGTCACGCGCTGATCCGTCGAGGGGACGGTGCGGGTGATCGACCCGGAGTCGATATCGAGGTAGCAACGAGTCCACTCGGTCCTGGCCAGCGGCCACTCGTTCTCCGCGCGGACGAAGAAGTCCTCCGGGGTACGCACCTTGAGCTGGACCGGGGGCTTGGTGTCCCAGCCGTTGTCCTCGCCCTTGAGGAAATGGTCGAAGAACTGCCGCTGCAGGTCGAGTCCGTAATTCGTGTAGAACTCAGTCCAGTGCTCCAACCCGTGCACTTCCAGCCACTTCTGTTCGGAGCCGACTCGGGTGAATGCCTCGAAGTTTCCACGTGAATGCAGCCCCATCCCGCCCCAGTTCGACGCGGACAAGACCGGAACGGTGATCTTCTCCAGTACCGCGGAACGATCCTGGTAATAACTGTTGACCGTCGGGTTGTCCCGAAGGACGTCACCGATGGCGATCGCGTTCTCCGCGAGCTCTGCTTCCGTTCGGATCGGCAGCCCGGAGACGCGGCGTCCGGTGTGCGGGTTGACTTCGGCGTCGGCGCGGCCGTGCTGCACACTCGTGACCTGATACGGCATCCAGCTGGGCAGGAATTCGGACGCGATGCCACCGTGATGGGTGTATTCGCGGTAGTAGTCGGAGGCGCCCTCCCACGGGCAGATCGCGGCCAGATGCGGTGGCGCGAGTTCGGCGACCTGCCACTGATTGCTGGCCAGGTAGGAGATGCCGAGCAGGCCGATCTTCCCGGTGCTCCACGGCTGCGCGGCCGCCCACTCGATGCAGTCGTAGAGGTCCTGCGTTTCCTGCGGCGAGAAGAAGTCGATGGCGCCTTCGCTGGCACCGGCGCCGCGGGTGTCGATTCGCACGCAGGCATAGCCTGCGGGGACCCATCGTTCGGGGTCTGGATATTCCCATACCTGGTAAGCGTTGGTGGAATGCTCGGCGACCTCTGGATGCTCGTCGAGCAGGCTCTTCAGCTGGCTGGTAAAGCCCACCGCGAACGGCAGTCCCTTGCCGTACGGGCTTGCGGCGAGCAGCACGGGGTGCGCTTCGTCGTCGTCCGGACGGAAGATGTCCGCGGCCAGGGTGATGCCGTCGCCCATCGTGATGCGCACGTCCCAATCGACGCGCATGCCGTCGCGCAGCTCACTCTTCGGTGCGTAATGTTCTGTCATGACAAACCTTTCTGTGAATACACAACAGGTGCCCGGCCCATTGCCGCCATAGCGGCCAAGCCGATGACGGGAACTACCGTCAGTTGGATTATTCCGGCGGTCTGCCAGCCGAAACTGGCCCGCATATGGGCGAAGAAGTATCCGGACGCGGCGGCGGGAATGTACATCGCGGCGACGAACAGCCCGCTCACCCGTCCGAGATATTCGACATCCACCGAACGTTGCATCAGCGCACTGGTATTCGTGTAAACGATGCCCGTGAAGAAAATACCGAGGAGCAATGAGAGAACCATTTGCACCGGGAGCGGAGTGACGAAGCCGAAGATGGCGCCGCCCAATATCATGATGCCGAGAAAACCGGCCACATTGAGCAGGCGCTGATCGACGCGGTCCGCGACAGCGCCGCCGACGAGCGCGCCCAGTGCGCCGATGCCGAACATGCTGGCCGCCCAGCCGGCCTGCGCAGCCGTGAACCCGTGCGCCTCACGGAGATACGTCGGGTACAGGCCGAGGTATCCGTAGATGGTGAAACCACCGGCCGCGGCACCGATTGCGGCACACACCACCCGGCGATTCAGGAACCGCACGGCGGCAACGGTTTTCGTCGGCGCGGCACTCGTTGACTGCTTGCGTCCGACCTCGGTAACGGACTGCGGTACCAGCAGCAGAACCAGGACAATGATGACCACGCCGATTCCGCCGAAGACGATCAATGGTGTCCGCCAGTCGCCGGTCGCGGACAGGAGGGCACCGCCGAGCAGTGGCCCGGTGAAGGCGCCCAGGCCGAATGCCGCGTTGATCGAACCGATCGCGAACCCGCGGTGGCGGCTGAAGTAGGCGCCGACCGCGGCGAAGAGCGCGGCATTCTGCATGCCTTCGCCGACACCGGAAAGTACGCGCCACAGGGTCATGTCGGCGATACCGATGGCCGCCGCCTGGAGAGCGCAGCTGACCGAGAAGATGACCAGACTGCCGAGGATGATCCTTTTGCGGCCGAATCGGTCCGCGAGATATCCGGCCGGAATGCCGGCCAGGCCCATGCCGAGGGTGAAGATGGTCGCGATAACGCCGGCCTGACCGCCGGTGAGACCGTAGGTCGCCTTGATGTCCGGGAGCAGGATCGCGAAGACCTGCCGGTCCATCGCGTTGATGAAGTAGGACAGATCCAGGATGAGGAGGAGAAAGAGCACGCGGCCGCTCAGTGTGGCCGGAATCGGTTGGCCGGCCTGTGGTCCGGTAGGCGCCCGCATGGCCGAGGCCTCGGCGCGGTCGAAGGGTGACATAGGAAACTCCTGAAGCAAAGTGATCATGGGTAGTGCTGGTGCTTTTCCGAGTGACCGACCGGTCGTCGGATTCAGAAAAGCGTCAATAATTTGATGCCGAATTCCACTTCCCGTAATCTTTGTTCTCGGAGTTTTCTGGCTGCCATTGCGTCGCTCAGTGAAATCTGCACGAACCGAATGGCGTCGGGGGCCTTCATCTGTGCGATGAGGTCGAGATCGCAAGTGATGACGGTGCCGATGGTGGCATAGCCTCCCCCGGTCACCGTGTCGCGGAGCAGGCAGATCGGTTCTTCTCCGTTGGGAACTTGGATCGATCCCATGGGATATCCGAGATCCACCACGTTGCTCGGATTGTCGCCCGCGCCGAACGGGGGTTCGCGCGCGATGAAGGTCAGCGCCGGACCGCTCAATCGGTAGCCGGTGCGGTCCGATACCGGAGACACGGTGTACGTCGACGAAAAGAATCTGTCGACGCTGTCCTGGTCGAACCGGTAGTGGCACAGACCGGCCACCACGCGAATCCGATAAGTGTCGGCGAGCGGCGGACGTAGGCGTTTCTCGACGGTACTGCCCGGACTCGGACAGTCACGCGACTCCGCAGGACCGATCGGGAGCTCGTCGCCGACCCGGATCGGCGAACCACGCAGGCCGCCGATCGCCGAGCTGACATAGGTCGATCGGCTGCCGAGGAACGGCGGTGTGTCGATTCCGCCCCGGACCGCGATATACGCACGGCACCCGGCGCGAAGGGTCCCCACAGTCAGGGTCCGGCCTGCCGCGATGTGCAGGGTCGTCCAGCTGTCGTGGCGCACGTCGTCGATCCAGATCGGTACGTCACCGCCGGCCACGGCGAGATAGGCAGGCGAATCGAATCGCAGTTTCGGACCGACCATCGTCACTTCGAGCGTGGCCGCCGAAGGGTGGTTGCCGACAAGCAGATTGGCGCAGCGATGGGAGAATTGGTCGAGCGCGCCGGACGGGGGTAGGCCCATGGCGTAATAGCCGTCCCGGCCCAAATCCTGGACCAGGGTATGTGCGCCTGCATACTCGACGGTCACCATCGGAGTGCTCCCGTCAGCTCCTCGACATACCCGACGGGATCATCGAGGAATCGCGACAGTACGAAGGTGACCGGGTGCCGGTTGTATCGGTATGTTCCCTTTTTCGACGAGGCCCGCATATCTCGGTACTCATCGCCGTCGATCGAGCGGAACATGATCAGGCTCGAGGCCGTCGTGAGCACCTTCGAATCCTCGAATCCGGGGATGGTCTGGTCGAGGTCGACGACGGGCACCGGTGACCGGCCCAACAGCTGATACCCGCCTACTCCGCTGGTCGGATAGACAACGGTGAACGCGCCTCCGTGTGCCACTGCGCGCGCGGGAGTCTCCGTTCGTGGGCGCAGATACTTCGGTGCCTGGATCTGCTTGTTCCTCGGCACCAGCTGCATACTCTCGGTATTTCCCGGTTTGAAGCACGGGAACGTGACGATGAACGGCGCCGACGAATGCGCGGCGATGAGTTCGTCGACCGACGACAAGTTGTTCACCCGCGCGGTGTACTGGATATCGGTCTCGGTCGATGATTGATGCCGGTCGCGAAATTTCATACACGTCTCGGCCGTCCACGGGTCGTCGTACCACACGGGTATCTCGACGATGTCGGTGTCGAGGGTCACGGCATATGAGTCGGCGAACTGCCTGTGCAGCCCGTCGAGGATGCGGATCAGGTGGCGCGGGTCGAGAATGTCCGGGTCGAGCCGAATCATGTAGCTGGCGTTCGCCGGTGCGATGTCGAGGATTCCGGCCAGCTCGATCCGGGTGAGCCCGGCGGTGATCGCCTGTATGCGCAATGCTTCCGCGAGATCCATCGCCTCGCCGAATTCGACGAAGACGAACTCGTCGCCGCCGAAACTCACGCGCGACTCGTCACACAGGAACTGGTAGGGCGTCATTGCTGGTGCGCCTTCAGGAACGGCGAGCGGACTCGAACGCCTGCCTCGGTCAACCGGCTGCGAACCGTTGCGGCAATGTCGACCGCGTTCGGCCGATCGCCGTGCACGCAGATCGACTCGACAGGCATGGCGATCGTCGTCCCGGCCGTGGTCCGCACGGAACCGAAGGCCAGCTCGACCGCGCGCGCGGCCACCGTTTCGGGATCTTTCCACTGCGGCCGCGGCTCGACGATGTTGATGCCGTCCGCGTCGAAGTCCAGGTCCGCGGCGTTCTCCGGGATAGCGGGCAACCCCTCGTGCCGGACCGCGGCGAAAGCTGCGGTCGGTGCGAACATCAGCGGAATCCCGGGCCGGATGGTCTGCAACTGCGCCGCGATAGCGACGGCGAGTTCGGGCGAGCGGCAGATCCGGCCCATCAGCGCACCGTGCGGCTTGACATGGGTCAGCTCGACGCCCTCGGTGGCTGCGATGCTGTACAGCGCACCGACCTGGTACGCGATGTAGTCGATGACGTCGGAGTCGGTGTCGGGAAGTGCGCGACGGCCGAATCCGAGCAGGTCTGGATAGCCAGGGTGGGCGCCGACCGCGATACCGGCATCGCGCGCCTGAACGACGGCGGTCCGCATCGTAGCGGGATCACCGGCGTGATACCCGCAGGCGATGTTGGTGGTCGTGACGAACTCGAACAACCTGGCGTCGTCGCCGAGCGACCATCGTCCGAAACTTTCACCGGCGTCGGCGTTGATGTCGATTACTCGCGCACTCATCTGCTTACCTTCTTACTGGACCTGAACCCCGCGTCGCGGATTTCATTGCGGCAGGAGCCGCTGGAATGACCTGGACAATGTTTCGAGCAAGCGGTCCGCGTCCGTCCGGTGGAAAACGAGCGGTGGCCTGATCTTCAGGACGTTGGCCGCCGGCCCCGATGCGGAGATCAGCACGAAATTCCGGCGCATGTCGTCGACGATTGCCTTCGCCAGCACACCGTCGGGTCGTCCGGATTCGGGATCGACGAGGTCGATTCCGAGGAACATCCCGGCGCCGCGCACCTCGAACACCTCGGGCCGGGCCGCGGTGACCCGGCGCAACTCATCGAGCAGGTAGGTACCGACGAGGTGCGCGTTGTCGATCAGGTGCTCGTCTCGAATAACCTCGTAAACGGCGCGAGCGGCGGCTATCGGAACGGTGCTACCGCCGAAGGTGTTGAAATAGCGGACGTTCTCACCGAAGGCTCTGCCGATATCGTTTCTCAGCACAGTGGCCGCGACCGGAATACCGTTTCCCATCGGTTTTCCCATGGTGACGAGGTCAGGGACGACCTGATGCCGCTGGAACCCCCACCAGGCGTCGCCGGTGCGACCGAAACCGGATTGAACCTCGTCCGCGATGTAGACCCCGCCGGCGCGATGGACTTCCTCGGCAAGAGCGCCGAGCACCGTCGTCGGGTGGGCGAACACCCCGTCGGAGGAGAAGATGCTGTCGGCGATGAACGCACAGAGTCCGAAGCCATGCCGGTTCAAGTCGGCGATCGCGGCGCGGATCTGTCCCCGCATGAACTCGGCGAAGTCGGGAGAACCATGGCGGGAACTGTCCGGCGCGGCGATGACTCGAACATGAGGTCCGAGGGGGGAGGTCTTGCCCAGGGACGGGGAGAAGGATGCGACCGCCTCGGTGACACCGTGATACGCGTTCGCGGTCACGATGATTCCCGCATTGCCGGTATGCGCCTGGGCAATTCGAATCGCGAGGTCGTTCGCCTCGGATCCGGTGCAGGTGTAGGTCACCCGGTTCAGCTCGTCGGGAAACGTCGACAGCAGGTCTTCGGAGTAGTCGAGGATCTGGTCCTGTAGGTACCGCGTATTCGTGTTGAGGATGCCGAGTTGTCGCGAGACAGCGTAGGTCACGGCGGGGTGACAGTGTCCGATCGAAGCGACGTTGTTGTAGGCATCGAGGTACTGGTTGCCTTCGTCGTCATACAAATGGACACCCTGGCCGCGGACGACGTCTACCGGGTCGGTGTAGAACAGTTGATACCCGGGTCCGAGCAAGCCTTTTCGGCGTTCGATCCGAGCGCGGTTGTGCGGCGGCTGGCGTTGGAGGTCGTCGTCCGAGAAGCCGTTCACCATCTCTGGCTTCCGCGGCCGGGTCACGGCGGCTGGCAATTCCATGGCGTGCCTTATTCTCTCGATGCGGAATCGTTGATCGAATGGATGCGATCGACCACCGGCGACCATTCGATCCCGATGGCGCGCAACGCAATCCAGTCGTGCGCGGCGTGGGATAGCACGTAGTCGGCGCGGGCCGGGTCGTGCTGCGCGCGCCATTGCGCGATCAATGCGCGTTGCAGGCTTCGGGCCGCGACCGCGATCGGCAGCAACGCGAGTTCATCGCCGTCGACGGCGCGAGCGGTGAGATACCCGGTCAGCAAGTCGAGTCCGCGGCGCCATGGGTCGTCGGCGGCGGCATCGAGTTGATTCGACACCGCGATGGCAATATCGAAGATCTCGGCGGTGCGACCGCTATCGCCGAAATCGATGATCCCGGAGACGTATTCCGGACGACGGCTGTCGACGAGTACGTTGTGCGCGCTGAAGTCTCCGTGCACCACCTGGTGCCGCAGTCGCGGGACCCGATCCTGCAGGAATTCGGCGTAAGCGTCGAAGATCCGCGTGCCCAACCTGCGGTTGTCGGCATCGGCGACATCGTCGAGCAGCGGCCGGAGGGTGGGGAAATACCGTAGATCCCACACCAGAGTCCGGTCTTGCCGAGGATGAGCGAATCCGGCCAGCGCCCTGGTCATTGCCGCTTGCGCACGGCCGACCGCGACGAGTTGTGCTGTGGTCGAGCGGTTTTCGCTCAGCGCGGATCCGGGTAGGAACTTCATCACCCGCAGTACGCGCGCGGCGGGGGCGTCGGCGCGCGCCAGATCGTACTCATATCTTCCGTCGTCTCCGGGCCGGACCGTGGGGATCGGCAAGGCCGGGGCCACCTCGGCGAGATGGCGCAGCACAGCGGTCTGCAGGTTCACCACATCCGGCGCTTCCTGCGCGCCACTGACCTTGACCAGAAGTCGCTCCTGGTTTCCATCCAGGACGAACGTGTCGTCCTTCTCGGTCGGAATCCGGGTGAGCGCGCCGATGAGCCCGAAGTACTCGCGCAGCGCCGTGCGAACGGTCTGTTCATTCAGTGGCGGCGTGCTGACGCTGAGCCCGCTGGCCGCCATGAGGGTGTCGAACGGGGGCAGCGCCGATGTTTCATCAGGTGCCGTCAGAGCGTGAATCCGGTTGGTGTTCAACATGTTCACTCCTGAGGAAGGCTGGATCGGTTCCGCTGGACGGCTAGGACGCGACCCAGCCGCCGTCGATCAGCAGGCTCGAGCCGTGGATGTACGCGGCCGCAGGCGAGGCCAGGAAGGCGACGGCGGGCGCGATATCGCCGACTTCGCCGACGCGACCTGCCGGTGTCGAGTCGAGCATCGTTTTCTCGTACTCCTCGTCGGCGAGGAGATGGGCGTTGATGCTGGTCCGCACATTGCCGGGCGCTACCGCATTCACCCGGACTCCCCTCGGCGCGAACTCCGCGGACAGAGACTTCACCAGAAGTTCGACCGCGCCCTTGGTGGCGCAGTAGGCGGTCGAGTTGGGGAATCCGACGTAGCCGCAGATCGACGAAACGAAAATGACCGCGCTTCCGTCGGGCAGGTGTTCGGCGACGGCCCGGGTGAGGCGGAACGGGGCCCGCACATTGACCGCCCATTGAGTATCGAGTTCGGAATCTGGCGTCTCGACGAAGGGTGTCGGCAGAAAGACGCCGGCCGCATGAACCAAGATGTCGATCGATCCGAAGCGAGCGAGTGCCTTGGCGACGATCTGCTCCGGAGCCTCATCCGCGGTGAGTTCGACGCTCAGTCGGTCTGTTTGCGCGCCGGTGTCCGCGAGTTCGGCACGGACGGCATCCAGGCGCTGTTCGTCGCGGCCGACCAGGAGAACCGAGGCGCCCCACTGGCTGAGTTCGCGCGCGATTTCCGCGCCGATGCCCGAACTGGCGCCGGTGACCACCGCGACCTTGCCCGCGAGTGACGTGTTTGTCGGGGACATTATGAATCCTCTTCTGTGCGCCGGTAGCTACGAAAACCTCTGCAGGCGTTGATGATCCGATCGACTAATGGTGTCGGGACGAGGCGGGAGCAGACCAGCGGCCGAGCGCCGCCTGATGGGCTGTCGCAGACCCGCCTCGGATCCTTAATGTAATGATTACTGCATTAACAGCAGTATGGCCCGCGCCGCTCACTAATGCAAGAATTCTTGCAAAACTCGGCTCGGCGGACGGACACTGTGGTGCGTGGCACGCACCCTTCACCGACGTGCTCGACTGGTCTGACACTCCGGTCGCGAAGTGGTTCGTCAACGGACAGCTCAACATCGCCTACAACTGCGTCGACCGCCACGTCCTGGCCGGCCACGGCGACCGCGTCGCCATCCACTTCGAAGGCGAACCGGGCGACACCCGCGACCTGACCTACCGCGACCTGCTCGCCGAAATCAGCAAGGCCGCCAACACTTTCGCCGGCCTCGGACTCGCCACCGGGTCGCGATCTACCTGCCGATGACCGCGAAACCAACTGGTCCCGCTACGCCGAGCAGGGCTGGTACTTCGCCGGCGACGGAGCCGAGTACGACGAGGACGGGGCCGTGTAGGTGCTCGGCTGGGTCGACGACGTCATGAATGTCTCCGTGCACCGCATCTCCCCCGCCGAGGTCGAATCGGCCCTCGCCGAACATCCCGATGTCGCCGAGGCCGCGGTGGGCGGCGCGGCGGACGAGACCACCGGCAGCGCATCGTCGCGTTCGTCATCCTGCGGCAAAGGCGTCGAACAGACCGTCGACATGTCGACGCTGGTCGACCCGACGCGATCCGGGAAAGTAATTCCCACGGCGAGAAGGGTGTGGTCAGCTGCCCTCGGTGAACGCGCGGTCGACCAAAGCCTCGAGCTCGAGGCCGGCGGGAGCGTACCCGAAGATCGCGCGGAGGTAGATCGGCGCGAGAACGATGTCGAAGATCCGCTCCACAGTGGGCGGGTTTCCGCCTTTCTCGGCTCGGTGATGGTCGATCGCCTGCTGGATCTGCGCCATCCGTCTGCCGAGGTAGGCGGCCGCATCGACCGCGGGATCGGCTTCGCCCTCGATGAACAGGGGGGATCGGGCCATGGCCAAGGCGCGATAGAAAGCGAAACCCTCCCGCGTCTGCACCTGTTTCGCGACCGCATTCGCCCAGTCCAGCAGATCGCGCCGCAGATCTCCCGAGTCGGGAAACGGCGACTCCTCGATGAGTTGCGTGACCGCGACATCCAGTACGAGCGACTCGATCGTGCCCCAACGACGATAGAGGGTGACTTCATGAATGCCGGACCGCTCGGAAACCTCCCGGATGGACAGGGCGTCGCGGCCTTCACTGAACAGTGACCGTACAGCGTCGTGCACCTTCTGGCGGGTCTTCGCGGTGCGTCCCCCGGGACGAGCCCGACCGGTCTGTGGCTGGGTCATATTCGAAGGCTAGACTAGATCTGCAAGTTTAGCTGCATTAAGCTGGGACGTGCGCGGCGCGACCGGAAGTCGTCACGGTTTACGCGAGTCCGGCCATGGCCACATCGGACCAATCAGCTCACCGAAGCGTCCGGCGCGATAAAGCGCCCCTTCCATGCCGATGACGGCGGCCACGTCTTCGGAGTGCGCAACCGGAGACAGAAGGCTGGAATGCAGTTCGATGGATGGAATCATTTGGCGGCGATTACCCTTCTCGTAGAGTCCAAATCGCCTACTGATACGAGAAGAGTCGAAATCCCTTACATTGCAATGGATTTCGACTCTTTCGGTGTCCGGAGGGGGACACATGCGCTAAACACACGAATTGACCTGCGGAAATGAGGATCACTGCCACAGATCGATGTGAGTGGACACCGGTGACCGTGGGGCGACTGCATGTGCAACCGTGTCGGCCCTGTCACCACCTGGTGCCATCCGTAGTTGTTTCCGCTAGACGTGCGCCATCTTGCTGAGTGGTGTCAAGCCTTCGCCGGTTGAAGGTCCAATAGTGCAGGACCGCCCGCGCGTCTTCGCGCCGCTTGCGGTCGGGATGGAACAGGGCGATGAAGGTGGCAAGGCCGGCGTAAAGCGCCCTGAGCATGATGATCGCGGTTAGGCTCCATGCTGCCGGGCGCGCAGCCACATCGGCGATGTTCGACCAGGCGGACACTAGTGCCGCCTTTCGCGCAGTTTTATGGTCGATCTGAGTCGATATCGCGGGGGAGCTCCGTATCGAAGATCCAGTGTCGACGACCGTAGCTTAATTCTCACTCCGCCAACCATTTTCACCGCGCGTGCCCCGTCCACGCCGATTTGCTGGTCGGTCAAACAGGCGATTACGTCCTCTGGATGTGGGTTTCGATTCCAACGGAGATGCCAGTGCGGTCCCGATCCCCAGAGTGACCGATATTCGCGCTGCTGCGTGGCGTGCCCGTGGGGTCTGGGCCGGTCGAGCCTGTCCCAATTCCACATCCCTAGATCCCACGCTCCATCGGGAGAATGGACATCGAGACGACTGACGAGTGCACCGAGGAGAATCTCTATGTCAGGACTCATGGTCGGAACACGACGTAATGCGGCGTTCTCCTCGTCTGACATCGGGATATCGGTAGTTGGCCAGCTACGCGTGTGCAACTGCGCCGCGCCTTGTTGAGATGACACTGGTCCAAAATCGGAGTGCTCCGTCATCACGACTCTCGCACTGGTCGGGAGGTGGCGCAGGTGAAAGGTTCCCCGTGTGCCGGACTCAACTCGGAGCCCTGGCATGCCCAGGTGAAGGTAGTTGCGACTGGCGATCAGCCGGCCGAGAGCATTATCGACGACTCCAGGAAGGATGAATACGATCGTGTCGAATCGCGGCGAAACGGTCATGCTGTACAAGAGGAAGGACGAGGCGTCATATACGTCGTTGGGTGTAGGTCCCGACGATGACGAGTTGAATAGGTTCAGCGCGAGCAGTGCTCTGAATTTCGACTGAGCGTCAGAGCACTGGTCGAGGCCGTGGGTACCGCCGCGGCCGATCCCTGCGCTTGCAGAGGTCTTATCTTCGCCGGTGTGTTTCCGACGAGTGTCACGGGCATGGCGCCGAGGCGACGAAGGCATGCGTGATCCATTCGTGCGTCTCCGGACCGCTTTGGGTCACGCACCTTTGCAGGTGGCTAACTTGTCGATGAGTTGCAAGATGAGTGCCCCACACCCTTGCCGCCATCCGGCACGTCTCCGGGAACCTGCCAGGCGACCTGCAGCCTCTTGCGGTGGCCGCGACTGTCGCAGGCTACCAAAGCGACTCGCTCTTTGTCACCATGAACCGGCACAGACTTGTGACCGGCTGCGGTTTCGGACCACTGCCGATCGGGGTCGTGGCTGGCGGGGTCGTACGCATCCTCTTGCTGACGAGCGTAGGTAGCCCAGCTGAGGGCGGAGACGGGCGTCGTCTACCAGTTCACACACTCTGCTAGCGCGAATTCGATGGGTAACTTTCGGCGGACCCCGCATTCGTACGACTCGAACGCGATCTCTCGGATTCCGCTGAGAGGCTGCAGTGAGACAATAGCTAGGTGAACAAGGCCCAGCTACAAACCGCCAGCTACGGTATCCGGCTACTAACCGGACACTTACGTCAAGATGGAGAATCCCTCGACATGGCCATAGCGAGCCGCGACTTCGAGGCCGCTGTCTCGATGGTCAGTCCGTTGGTCAGTGTTTCGATCATCCTAGTGCGGCAGCTCAAATCAGCTCTGGGGAGCGATGTCTCGGACGCGCTACGAAGCGCACACGCATCTGCAATGCCGAAGGATGATGCTTGTTGGGCCGCTGCAGTTCACTTGATCGAAGAAGCCGTAGCCGGCGATGCGCCATCCGTAGTCGAACAATATCCAATCGGCGTTGGGATCGGGGCTCAAGACATTGCGCGCGGAGCCGCTAGTGCACTCGCCCAGCTGCGCGGAGAGCATCCGAATGCTGTCGTTGCGCAGCTTCGGAAGCAACTCCGCGAGCAAGTAGAGGCAGTTCAACTAGCGGACAAGGAAAGCGTCGAAGCGAAGATGGAGGAATATGCGAGCGATCCTGTGATGCGAGCAAGTCGGATCGAAGCGGCCTCGGCGCTCGTCGTAGCGATCAATGAATCAGCAGTTGCCCTTCATGACCGTGCAATCGATCTGAACGCGCGTGAAAAGACGGACGCGCGTGACAGCTATGAAGGGGTTTGCCGGGTCGCTGTCACGGCTGCAGCCCTCGGGGCTGGTGTTATTCAGCTGATTGAGGCCAACAATCACTATCCTGCGTATGCGTTAGTTCGCCAAATTGTCGAAACGGAGTTCGTTCTCTGGAAGTTTCAGCGCGAGCCAATACTTGCGGCATCTTGGCTGAACTCGGACCGAGATGCTCGCGAACAGAGTTGGAAGCCGTCACGGATCTATCGGGATGGAGACAACGAATACCGGCAAAAGGACTACGCGGGTCATTGCGAGATGGGTGGCCATCCGACGCCAACCGGAACCCTGGTAGCTGCAGGAGAACGAAGTAGCATCGCAGAAGCGAGCGTCTTGGGGGATCTAATACTTCATCTGCGCGAATCGTGGATTCACATCCTGGTCGCAGCAGACGCATTGGACCTCAATGTTTCCGAATCCGCTCCGTCGGTTGGCGGCGAACTTAGGGCTAAAGTAGAAAACGAACTCAATTCCTGGAGCCGAGTGGACAAATATGGATTCAGTACATCATACTTTTCCGACCCTATTGACTGATACCGACCCGCAGGATCACGGTGGTGATGTGGGGCGATGCCAGCTCATTCGGTTATTCCCGACTGCGGTTAAGGTCGACTCCGCGCCCGGTAGACACGAAGTCGTTGCGATCCCGCCAGCGAAGATTCGTTCACGGTGGTCACCGAGAAATCGAGGACGTCTTGGCGTCAATCGCGGGCTGAATCTGATTAGCCGACCTCGAAGGTGTCAAGCACTACCACACCGTAATCGGATCCGTTGTACCTCAGGAACGCGACGACCGGTCCCAGGATAGTTAGGGTCCCTAAAACAGGGCCGCGAGGTGTTGCAAATCCGCGACCATGCTTCTCGGCCTCCAAGGAGATCGACCTGGTTGCGCTTGAGTTCATCACAAGCCCGGGAGCGCCGAGGGGTCGACAGTCGAAACCACGATCCCAACCGTGTCGGCCAGGTTGCCGAACTTTTGTGCGCGCTCAGACTTGGGCCGCCGAGCGTGTTTTAGTTGCGGCCTGTAGAAAGTCAGATGAGATGCGTGGTCCCGATTCGCGCCGCCCGGACTAAGGCCCCTGAAGTCACCGCGTCCACCTGAACTTTGTCAGGCAGGCCGAGTTCGGCCATCAGCACGAGGATCAACACGGCGAGCGTTGGTTGGTGAAGTGCGAACCACACGTCTTCAGGCACTTTGCGGTCTGACGGTTCGAGGCCATGAGCGAGGGCATTACGGGCTTTCGTAACATAGTCGGCCCACTTGGTCACGTCCGGGATAACCCGCTCGACGGCGCGACTTGAAGGGATTCTGGCGAGTGCTTCGCATCGCTTACGATAAGTAAGATGCGCCGGGTAAAGCCCTCGATGCAATGCCTCAAGCGCCCCGCAAACACCGAGCAGTTTCGTTTCGTGAAATATGCTCGTTTCGCGCTGGAGGCCAATGATGGATTGAATGCCATATACCGCGTTTGTGTTGAGGGCGTGCCAGGCCGGCAATAGCGTGGCTAGGTTTACATCGGCCAGATCGAATGTGATGTTCTGTCGCGTCCGAGCATCCAGAGGCTCGTCCGCGGCGACAGGCTGTGCACCCCACCAGTCGTACCAATCGGGCTCAGGGGTTGCGCTGGCGTCGAACGAGATTCGCCGAATCTCTGCGGGTCGATGCATGGCGAGAGTTACCAGATCGGACAGCTGTCGCGCTGCGGTGACGTGCTGCTGTGACGAGATCGGCTGGGCGCTATCAAGGCGTAGGTAGGTCTTGAACGTTGCGCGAATGCGCATTTCCGCGGTCTGGAACTCAGGTGCTGGACTAAATGAAGCCTCGGGCATTGTCGTCACATCGATGCCACCGAACTGGCCTGACCGCCTGTCGTTGAGCGTGACGGTAAACGCGTAGTCTGTGGAGCCGTCGGGCTTCGGGCTCTGTTCGGTAGCCGAGTGGTCAATGTCTCGGGATATGAATGTTAGATAGTCGATCTCAACCACCGATCGAGGAAACTTTGGTTCGTCGTCGTCGTTGATGTGCGAGTCTCCGATGAGTGCACCGAAGTTGACCTCGAATACCTGGCTCGCGTACTGGCTGCCGCCCCGCATAGAGACCTTGGATTCGGTGGGGTAAACGGTAAGTAGCGATATTTTGTGTCCGCCGGACTCTCCGTGGATAGTAAACGGCCCGTCTTCTGTGTGGAAGTCGATGAGCCGCTCATGCAGTTCGAGGCGTGGTTTGGGTGCCTCGCCGAGTATCAGCATTCCCGAGGCGATCTGGTCCGGGGCTGTAGGCAGCCACCACTTGCCGTGTAGGACCTGGCGTGCAGTCATCGTTACTGTTACCTCGCTCTCTCGACGAGAAGTGCATGTCCACTACATCGCTGCGATACGAAGATCGATACAGGACCACAGTGACCGGAAGAGGTGCCCGGCTAACGTTAGGCATCGACTACTTGTACATCTGCAGTTGCTGAGCCGGAGCGTGTGGTGCTTTATTGCAGAGGAAGACCTTCCGGCGCTGACTCAAAGACGGGAACGAGCTCGATGCCGCGCGCAATGCACTGCCCGTCTACGTCTCGCGGTGAACAGGGGCTCATCGCTCGACAGGGCCACCGGGTCGGTGAAAGCGCTCGGTGTTGCACGTAGAGTCGCCGAGCTTTCATCGAAGGTGGGCTGCTTGAACGAACTGCTCCATCGTGCGGCGCACCTTGATCAAATCCTCGTCTGAATCCAATCCAACACGGTCTTGGCGACCGCTTCAACTGCGGTTTCCCCAAGCGGCACGTATCTCCACTTTGTCCTCGATAAGCCGGGCCTCGACCATTCCCATTGATCCAGCACGGCGCTACGCATCACATGACCGGCGCAGGTGCATGGAGTCAACTGGCTTCGGGGCGGTCCCAGAGGTCCGCGATGGCGACTGCTTCGGGCAAGGTCCAAGTCGCCGCTTCATCAGCGAGCAGCTCTTCCCACGATGGTGCTCCGGCTTCCGCGCGGGCCGCGGCGTCGGAGCGGACTTTCAGTGCGAGCATGCCGACCCGCATGAGAACAGGAATGTTGAGGTGTCGCGCGGCGACTGCGGTTTCACCAACAATCGCCGCTGCAGTGGTCTGCGACAAGCTGACCGCTCCGGCTGCGGCGTGCGCGGCGAGCAGCATCTCCGTGCGTTTGGCCGCCGCGGGAGTCGCCAGCGATGGACTGCCCGTGGAACGGTACGCGCCGAGGTGCGTGTGCGTTCGGATGATGACCTCGGTCGCGAGCATCCCTAGGCCCGGCGTCAATATTCCGGAGCGAAGATTCAGCCCGTCGCCGGAGTTCGTCCCGGCGTAGGCGTCGTTGGCAAACTTCCGCAAGTCAGGGTTCGGCATATCGCAGAGAAGTGTCCAACCCGGCAGTGGCAAGTTCATCTTGGTGACAAAATCTGCTGCCCAGTGTTTCAACAGAAGCGCGACTGCGAGATGCCACTCGGGCGCTTGCGCGAACGGCAGACCGGAGCGAGTTGTCGCAACTGTTTCGAACATTCGCTGTCCGTCTTGCCACCAGGTTCCTTCGAAGGTTCCCGTACGGATCTGATCGAGGGCGCTGAAGAACCGGCCGATGTCATGGCCGGCCGACCGAACACGATGTGCCGGACCGCCGAATTTCGGGCCGGTGTAATCGATGGGAAGTCGGGCGGTCTCCTTCTCCCACCGGCGCAGCAGATCGGTCTTTTTCAACAAGGACAGACCGCCGAGTACGGCAGCGTCTACCTGGCTGTCGTAGAGGTTTCCGAGTGCGCCCATGAGTCCTGAGACACCCACGACGACCAGGTCGCCACGTTCCCACACAAACCTTTGAGCCGCCCGCCACTCATCGAGTTGCCGTAGCGCGATCGGGTCGAGGACGTCGGCAATGTCGGACTCGCCCCATCCCTCGACTTCGCGACGCTGTTGGTGGTGGGCCGTAAGGTCGGAATAGGTGAGGCCAGTCGAGGTGCTCACGATGTACTGTGTCGCCGCGTGGTCGATCGGCGTGTCCGAAAGCGCTGATGCGGCAATCATCTCGATGTCTTTGAGATCGCGCGTGAGTGCGTCCAGGTTGCCGACGTAGTCCTCATCCATCGGAGAGATCCTGTCGCTGGAGTTGCCGTCAGTGGTGCTCACGCTGCTTCCTCGAGATCGTCAGCGAGGACAGAGACCCCCTGGGCAAGGGTCTCAACCGTCTTCTTCTCGCCCTCGACTTCCTCGAGTTCGGCTAGCAAGGCCTGGAGTTCAGCATTCTCGGGTCCGGTGACCCGCTCCTTGAGCCGGTCAGCGACGCTCCGGATGCGGGTAACGCGGTCTTCGGCCAGCTGGCGTTGATCCCGCTCTACGTTCAACTCGGCCTGCTTCGTCTCCAATTGTGCGCGAAGGATTTCGATTCGCTCAGCGAGAGTCACGACCGTCTTGCCTAGGTTTGTCACGCGCTCGCGGAGACTGACAATGACGGCCTTTGCTGCCTCTTCGTTGCCGTCGACATCGCGCAGCACGAGCTGGGTCACGACGTGGAGTCGGATGGCGTCGGCTGCGATGCGAGCTGCCGTGAACCCGGCAGCCTTTCCGGCGAGCGTGGCTGCCCCGACCCCCGCGGCACCGCTGAAGCCGGTGATGAGCGCCGCACCACCGGCCATGCCGAGGCCACCAGCAGCGATGGAACCGCCGCCGATCGCGGCCAAGCCCGCCGAAGTAGCCACCGCGCCCGAATAGCCGAGGACAAGCGTTCCGTACGCTCCAGCAATTGCTGGAGCGGCGAGACCGCCGGTCAGGACGCCGAGTCCGAGGCCGGCACCGGCGAGGAGTGCGTATTTGGTCCAGTTGCTTGCCTTCGAAAGCTTCTTGATCGCGTCCTTGTATGCGGTTTCCACAGCAGGGAGGTCTTCAGGATGGAGTTGATCCATCGACCGATGGGCGGCGGTGAGAGCATCGGCACGGACAGCCTTCTCCCACTTGCCCTCCACCCACGGCTCGAACCCATACAGGTCGATCAGCAGAAGTAGAGCCCGTGACCGTCTCGCCACAACCGAAGAGATCTGTGGCCCAGCGGATTCGAGTGCTTCGAGATTCGGAGACTCACCGTCCGCAGCGATCTGGCGAACGACTTCTGCAACAGCGGGCGACCAGTCGTCCTGGTTGCGTTGCACGATGGCCGCAACGGCGTTGTCGCGAAAGGAGTTACGGGTCTCGCGCTTGGACGGAAGGTGCTTGCCTTTCGATGCGGCGATGTCGCGCTGCATCATCTGGTACTGCCACGCCGTGAGGATGAAGTCCTCATCGGGAGAGAGCACGAGCTTCTTCTGTACCTGCACCGCGTCCATCCGCGTGACATTAGCGATATTGCCCGACAACCACTGGCGGATCTGAACGAACCCGGCAACGAAATCAAGCCCGCCGCAGTCGAAGCCATGCTCGCCGGCGCTGGCACCCGACCGCGATACGCAGGACCGGTGCATCGCCCGGCTCCGTGCGATCCGACGCGCTGCTCTTGCCGTCCGCCGTCTGTCACTCCCGCAGCAGAAACCGGATCGAGATCCCCCTCTAGCCCCACTACCACACACTTGCAAGCCACACCAATCATCGACACCCTCAAACCTTCCGCACTTCATGTCCGTTCCGGGTTTGTTGGCGCGTGGGATGGGCACCGAGGTGCGGTGCGCCAATTTGAATTGGATGGTTCCGTCCAGGTTTAGTTGGCGGACAGCCCCGGCCCGGTCGGCCCCACGCTCAGCCCAGGAACGCGTCGCCCGTCGCCCCGAGGCGTGCCGTGGCCGTCGCCACCGTCGCCAGCCGACCGTAGTCCAGCGTCTCCGGCACGTCCGACGCCCGGTGGTAGTGCGCGTTGCGGAAGTTGGCTGTGCCCGTGAGCATCAGCGCCGGGATCCGCCGGTTCCAGTAGGCCGCGTGGTCGCTGCGGCCCAGGTGGCCCAGGGCCGGGACGGCGAGGCCGATCGCCGCGCCCAGCGGTCCGTCCGGGCGGGGGTCGCGCAGCAGGACGGCCGGGAGCGCGGGGGCGGCCCGCGCCGCCGCTGCACGCCAGAGTTCCGCAGCGCGCTGCGAGGAGCGCCGGTGCACCACCAGTGTGAAGGCGCCGCGGTGCCCGGCCTCCCGTACCTGTGCGACCGCCGGGCCGAAGGCCAGCCCCGCGCCCTTCGGCAGCCGCTGAGTCCCCGGCGCGTCGGCGAAGTAGCCGACGGACTCCAGGCAGACCATGCCCGCGACGGGCCGTGAGCGGGTCGGCCTACGGGCCGCCGCGCGGGCCCCGACCAGGCCGACCTCCTCATGGTCGAAGACCATCAGGGTCACCGCAGGCCGCTCGGGGCGGGCCGCGAGCAGCCGGGCCACCTCCAGAACGACCGCAACGCCCGAGGCGTTGTCGTCGGCGCCCGGCGAGCCGTAAACCGTGTCCAGATGGGCACCGATCACCACGGTCGGCCCGGGGGCGGTGCCCGCAGTTCCGCGCGCAGGTTCACGCCGGTCAGACGCGGGTGAACGCGGACCTTCAGGGGCAGGGCCCGGTACCCGTGCCGGTCCGTGCAGCCGACCGCCCAGCGGGCGGCGAACGGCTCGCGCTGCACCTGCCAGCCGGCGCTGGCCAGTTCGCTCGCCACGTACTTTTCTGCCAGAACCATCGCCTCCGGCGCGTGCCGGCGGCTGCGCGGCCCGGCGGCAAGCACCTGGACGTCGTGCCGCAACCGGGCGGGGTCGGCGGGTCCTACGTCCTCAGCCATGTCCGCAGTGTAGGCACGGCGACCGCCGCGCCCGTGTCAGCCCGTGCTGGGCCCGGCCCTACACTCGGTGGCGGCCCAGGCCTCCCCGTACATATCGGCCGGCTCCAGACATATCGGCCAGCTCCAGCGAGTCCCAGCGCGCCGTATACCGAGACCGAGCCACCGACCGGGCGGTTGAAGGCGAACTTCGCTAGCCGTAACGGCGCGTCGCGCTCGGGGCGCGCCAACGCACGCCCGTCAGCGAGCGACGGGACCCACCCGTAACCCCACGTGCCAACTAAAACCAGACAACGCCACCTAGGTGCCAACTAAAACTGGACTGCGCCAACTACATCTGGACACGTCACCACCAAGGCTTCTCACCTCACCCACCCGACTTAACACACTCCAGCAAGCAGACCTCTTGCACCAAGGATAACGATTCGATAACTACCAGGGGTTTTGGTGGATTTGATACTAATGAGATGGGTCCGACGCCTGGACTAATTCGACGCCGAGGTGCTTGCTGGAGGTATGACCGCGACGATTCATAAAGTCGTGGCAGGCAATGGGTATCAATATTATCTCCGCAATGTCGCCGCGAACGATGTCACTTCCCGAGGCCGCTCCAGCCTCGCCGACTACTACTCCGCACAAGGCGAGACACCGGGCCGCTGGCACGGCTCCGGGTTGGCCGGCCTGGACATCCATCCTGGTGAAGAGGTCACCGAGGAACAGATGAAGTCCCTGTTCGGACTGGGCCGCCATCCGAACGCCGAGGCGATCGAAGACCGCGTCTACAACGAGCAGATGGAACTCGGCGCCAAGCACAAGGACGCTACCCGAGCCGCCGACAAAGCGACCCGTTTGGGTCATCCATTCCCGCTCTATGCCGATGTTTCCGAGTTCCGGAAACGGTGCGCCAAGGCGTTAGAGCAACATAATATCGCGCACGATCTACCTCCTGTCGATGCTATTTCCGATGCGGATCGGGCGCAGATCCGCACCGATGTCGCGTCGGAAATGTTCACCGAAACCTACGGCCGGGCACCGGTTGATGCGCGTGAACTGTCGGGGTGGGTGGCCAAGAACTCGCGCCCGCACACCACCGCGGTCGCCGGTTTCGACATCACCTTCTCACCGGTCAAGTCAGTCTCGGCGCTGTGGGCGGTGGCACCACGGGCGGTGTCCGAGCAGATCGAGGCCGCACACCACGCGGCCATCTCCGACGCATTGCGCTGGCTCGAGCAGCATGCGGTCTTCACCCGGTTGGGTCGCCACGGGGTCCGGCAGGTCGACGTCGAAGGGATCGTCGCGGCCGTCTTTTCTCACCGCGACAGCCGCGCAGGTGACCCGGACCTGCACACCCACGTGCTGATCGCCAACCGCGTACGCACCCTGGACGGCAAGTGGCGCACCCTCCACGGAACCCAGATCTACCGCGCGATGGTGACGGTCTCGGAGATCTACAACACTCGCCTCGAACATCACCTCGAACGAACCGTCGGCGTCGAGTTCACCGAACGCCCCGGCCAAGACCCCGCCAAACGCCCGATTCGGGAAATCGTCGGCATCCCAGCACCGTTGATCACCGCCTGGTCGCGTCGCGACACCGCGATCACCAGCCGCCTCGGCGAGCTGACCGCGCAGTTCCAAACTCTCCACGGACGCGAACCAACACCAGGAGAAGTGTTCGATCTCGCCGAGCGTGCCACCCTCGAAACCCGCCCCGCCAAACACCTCCCGCACTCCCTTGCCGAGCAGCGAAATACCTGGCGCGCTGAAGCCGAGCGACTGCTCGGAGGTCGAAAGGCGTTGGCACGCATGGTCCATGCGACGTTGAATCCGCTCCGTGTGTCTCGCCCGCAGATCACCGAGCACTGGATCACCCGCGCCGCCGAGCACGTCATCGACGTCGTATCCGTACACCGCACCACCTGGACGACCACCAATCTGCGCGCCGAAATCGAACGCCAACTCCGCGGTCACGTCGCCGGCGAAGTCTGGGAACACGTCGCCGAAGCGGTACTCGCCGAGACCATCTCCCCCACCCACGCCATCGCCCAACAGGATCCGGATCTGACCGACGAGCCCGAACTCCGCGCTGTACCGATCGTGTTGCAGCGCCGCGACGGCACTAGCGTCTACACCTCACCGGACCGCCAGCTCTACACCTCGACGCGCATCCTGTCGGTCGAGCAGCAGCTGATCGATCTCTCGATCCAGCCCGGCGCCCGCCAACTCCCCGCACAAACCATCGCCGCCGCCGTCGCCAACTACAACGCCACACACCCGGATCAGCCACTCAACGCCGGACAAGTCAGCGTGATCGAAGGCTTCGCCACCTCGAATCTGCGCGTCCGCACCACCAACGCACCCGCCGGTTCCGGCAAGACCACCGCGATGTCAGTACTGGCCAACGCGTGGACGGCCAGCGGCGGCCAAGTCCTCGGCCTCGCCCCGACCGCAGCCGCAGCGGCGGTACTCGGCGAGTCGATCAACCAGCGAGTCGAGACCGTCGACAAGGTCCTCGACGTCCTGCACCGGCACACACCCGCACCGAACAACCCCTATCTCGACCGCGAGTATCCACCGACGTTGCCGCAATGGGTCCTCGATATCAACCCGGACACGTTGGTGATCGTCGACGAGCACACCAAAATCGGGAACCGCAAACGCCTTCGCCTGCTCCGATATCTGGCCGATCGCGGCGCGACAATCCGCTGTATCGGCGACCCGCACCAGCTCGCATCGATCGAAGCCGGCGGCGCCGACATCGACATGAACGCTGCTCCCGACGCCACACTGACCCTGACCCACGTCGTCCGGTTCGCCTCCAGCGCCGAAGCGACCGCGAGTCTGCAGCTGCGCGAAGGAGATCCGACCGCACTGGGCTGGTATCTGGACAACGGCCGCATTCACAGCGGGCACGAAGGCGCGGTCCACGATGACGCGTTCATCGCGTGGACCGCGGATCATCTCGCGGGCCGCGACACAATCATGTTGGCCTCCACTCATGACGTGGTAACCGAACTCAACGCGCGCGCACGCGCCGATCGCCTCGCTCGCATTGGTGCCCCGGTGGGCGCGCAATCGGTGCTCTGCGACGGCTTAGCGGCCTCGGTCGGTGACACCATCCGCACCCGCCGCAACAATCCGCGACTGCGTTTAGGCGCAAACGACTGGGTCCGCAACGGCTACACCTGGACCGTCACCGCCGTCCACAACGACGGCAGCCTCACCGCCACCCACCACACACCCGGCCGAAAACCAGGCCACAGTGTGCGACTGCCCGCCGACTATGTAAGCGAACATGTGCGCCTCGGGTACGCGACAACGATCGATTCCGCGCAAGGAATCACCGCCGAAACCTGCCACGTCGCACTCACCGGAACTGAATCACTGCAACAGCTTTACGTCGCACTCACCCGCGGAATCTACGCCAACCACGTCTACGTCCCGACCGCCTTAAACGGTTCAGAAGGCTCGTTCTGGTCCGAACCCGCAGCGAATCCACGCACCGCCGTCGAGGTCCTGCTGCGAGTCTTCGGCCGCGATGGTGCACAAAAGTCGGCGCACTCGATGCTGCGTGACGCGCTCAATCCGCACCAGCGCATCGGCCGCGCGCTCGATATCTACCTCGATTCGATCGGCATCGCCGCCGAAAACGCCCTCGGTCCCGAAGGTCTCGAGCGCCTCGACGCTGACGCCGAGACGATGCTCGCGCACCTCACCGACTGCCCCGCCTACCCCATCCTGCGCCAACACCTAGCGGTGATCGCGCTCTCAGGACGCGACCCGATCACCGAGTTGCGCGCCGCGATCGACGCACGCGAACTCGACACCGCCGACGATGTTGCCGCCGTCCTGGACTGGCGCCTGGACCCAACCGGCACCCACTCCACCGGCCACGGACCACTCCCCTGGGCCGCCGGAATCCCCGACGGCCTGGACGCCGAACATGACACCACCCAGCTCGCCGCCCGCGCCCGCATCGTCACCGACCTCGCCAACCAGATCCGCGCCGACGCCGCGGCGTGGACACCAGCGACGGCTCCGCCGTGGGCGCGCGCTTTCCCCGGCACGGATCGACAACTCGTACAAGAACTCGCAGTCTGGCGAGCTTCGCTGCACGTAGACGACCGAGATCAACGGCCCACCGGACCACCACGGCACACCGTTCTCGAACGAGAACACCAGCGGCTCCTCGAATCCCACATCAGTGATGTCCTCGGTGACCCACGCCTGCCGGCCAACACGTGGGCACCTGTCGTGCAACAGATCGCACCACGGGTCGTCACCGACCCGTGGTGGCCGAGCATCGCCGCCAAGATCGAGACCGCTCACCTCGCCGGAATCGACATCCAAACCCGACTCGCCAACGCCGCCGACACCCGCCCACTACCCGATGAGATGCCTGCCGCCGCACTGTGGTCCCGGCTTGAGATTGACCACTCAGCCCTGGACATACTCAACGGCGAGCACACCAGTGATTCTCTATCTGAGCCGCACGACACCACGGTCACGCCAGCCGATCGGGTCGCGAAGAATCCGCTGATCGTGCTCCCCGACGCTCAACTCCGACAACAGATTACAGACCTCGAACTGCGTATCGCCTTCGCGGACACCGACGAAATCCTTTACGGCCCAGCTCCCGAACTTCAGGACAACGACGATTCCGTCCACACCAGCGCAGTACGAAGTGGGTTCGCTCCCTCCGCCGGCACCTCAGTGCTCGTCGCCGACTACCAGCGGCAGATCGATGAACTACGCACGGAGCAACAGCGACGCGCCACTCTCTCCGAGGCGCAGCAAGCCATAGAGCAACAGTTGCAGCGTGGTTTGAGCACCGACGAAGACAACGAGTTCGACGTCGACGACGATCTGATCACGCGACAACCCGACATCGACCTAGAACTTTGACGCAACAGGACGGGCACGACCAGCTTCATCGGTGCGGGTTTCTGACCATCGTGACCTGCTCAGGTGGGAATTCAGAGCGATCGTCGACCACCCGAGTACCGATCCAGGGACACCTCCCCGGAATCCACCCATCATGAGCACTGATCTTTCCATCGACCAACCGAACCAAGCCCGAACAGAACCGCGACGGGCAGGCAACCGAAACCAGGGCTTGCGATGCCGGATCGAATGCTCCGACCCCGCAATGCGACAACTTGATCCATGGACCACACGCGCAATCAGACTTCGACATCAGGCACACCCTCTGCTCGTTCGTCGAGAACCATCCGACCGTTGTCGACCAACGTATTGCGGGCACGTCGGCGCACCCGGCATCGGTCCACAGAGCATTCGAGGTGCACCTGCATCGCCTTATGCGCCTGCGCAGTGGTCATCGGACCCGGATCCGCACCGCACGACCACACCGGCGCATGTAGGTAGTCGACGACGGGCAGTTCGCTGGTCGGGCAACCAACGTCACGAGCGAAGCGTCTTTCGCGTTCGAGCCGCTCCCTGATCCGATCAACCGTGAGCTTGCTGTCAGGCATTTCTCTCATCCCTTTCGTGCGGGATCCGGCGACGGCCTCGGCCTGGGCGCGCCCAGCAGGGTTGACGCTCCTGCCGAGACGGGCCGCCGCCGGCGCATCCCGCATTTGCAATCAGACGGCCCGATGCCTATGCAGTACTTCTTTCACTGCGTCGGTGACTGGTGGCTCTTCAGCCAAGCTGGTCCAGGTGTAGGCGTCGTGTTCGGTGAGCTCGACCGGTTCGGGATCAACTACGTCGACGGTGAAGTTGAACTGCCGGCTCTTCTTGCCACTCCCGGATTGATAGTCGAACTCGCCCAGGTACTTTCGGACTCCCGCGATGTCGAGTCCGGTTTCCTCTTTCACCTCACGGACGAGGGCTTGATCGAGCGTTTCGCCTGGATCGACCTTGCCGCTGGGCAGCTCCCAGATACCGCCCATGAAATCGTCGGCTGGTCGTTGCAGCAGCAAGACTTTGCCGTCGTGCGCAACGACCGCGCCGACGACGAGCTGTTGTACCTGGTCGCGTTCGGCATCGCTGGTCAGAGTCTCCAGCAGCGTGGTTTCGATCATCAATCCTTATCCCTTCAACTCGGTGTGGTGTTCGGCGACTTTGCGGATGGCTTCGATGTAGCAGTCCACGATCCACAGATCTTGTTCCTCGTGCCAGACCGGCAGTTTGAGTGTCGCGTGGTGGATCTCCTCCGCCCGCGGGTAGTCGCCCGCCGCGTAGGCCAGTTTCCCTGTGAATGCCGGGAACAGCGGTCCTGGCTCCTGAAACAGCGGTAGCTGGTTCAGCGGACACGTGGAACCTGGACGATCGATCTCGGCACACCCTTCGGCCAGCAGCGCCTCATGGAAACGTTCGACCGGCAAATCATTGAAGGAGTCAGCGTCGTACTGCATTGTCAGCCCATACCAGGACGACTGAACGCCTAGTTCGGCCCGCGGAATCGTCACGCCTGGCAACTCGTCGAGCTCGTCGGCGATGTATGCAGCGATACGCTGACGACCATCGAGGTACTCGCCCAGACGCGAAAGTTGTTCCAGCGCAACCGCAGCGGCCAGCGGATGGATGCGATGCTTGAGGCCCATGCCGGTGACGGCATACCGGTACAGTTCGCTGTCAGAAGGGATCTCGCTACGGCAGCGCTTGTTATATTGCCCGTGGAGCAGGACTCGGTGATACACCTCGTCGTCATCGGTCAGCACGAAGCCACCTTCGCCCGCGGACAAAGGCTTGGGTCCGTTCATGCTGAACGCAGCAGCACGCCCGAACGTACCGACCTTCCTGCCGGCGACGCTCGCCCCATGAGCGTGAGACGCGTCCTCGAACAGTTGCAGACTATAGGTATCGGCGAGCTGTTTCAGGCTCTGGATTTGAGCGGGCATGCCCCACATGTGCGTGACCACAATGGCTTTGGTTCGGTCGGTGATCCGTCGCGGTACGTCGTGCGGATCGAGATTGCCCCTGGCGTCGCAGTCGGCCAACACCGGTGTCGCACCGAGGTGCAGCAGCGGGGTTGCCGTGGCGAAGAAGGTGTAGGCGGGCACGATGACCTCGTCACCCGGCCCGATCCCGCACGCGGCGTACATCGAGTACAGGGCGGCCGTGCCGGAGCTGGTGAGGACGGCATAACGTACGCCGAAGTAGCGCTGTAATGCATCTTCCAGCTCGGCGATCACGCTGGAGCGGTTGTAGATGGAGAAGCCATCCCATAGTTGATAGAGCACCGCGCCAGCGGTGGCCTCCGTCAGCGGCGGCCACAAAAAGTGCGGAGCCGCTTTACTAATGACCGGTGTGCCGCCGAGAAGAGCCAATGAAGATGTCACAGCAACTCCTGTGGGTTGATGGAAGTGCGGGTACGCGCGGCCTCGTAGCAGGCCGCGACGAAAGCCATGTGGGCCAGGTTGTCGGCAGGACTGCTGAGGTTCGGTCGAGTGCCATCGATGACGCGGTGGAAGTAGTCGATCTGGCAGGCCGCGGCCGATGGCCAGGCTTGCTCGCGCCGTAGTGATTCGATGACCTCACCGCCGTTGGTCAGCCGGCGAATGCACCCGCGTTCCAGATGGACGATGCCGTCGGAGCCGATCAGCCGGATCTCCTCGGCTTTGGGACCGACGAAACGCGATAGCAGCAGCGATCCGTATAGGCCTGTGTCGTAGGAGAAGTGAACGAGCGCAGTGTCTTCGGCGTCATAGTTACGATCCGGCCGAGCACTGATCGATAGGTCAGCGGTGATGCTGTCCGGTAGACCGAAATACCAGAGAAGCAGGTCGATCAGGTGGTAGCCCATATCGATCACGCAGCCACCTCCGGCCTTGGCCGTGACGCCACGCCAGCCATCGGAAGGGTCTTCAACGTGCACGGTGTAGCGAGCGTCTACCAGGAACGGTGTACCGATCTGGTCTGCGAGCTGGGTAAAGCTGCTGTAGATCGGGTTGAAGCGGCGCTGCAGCGTGACCATCAGCTGGATGCCGGACTGTTCACACAGGTCGGCAAGTTCGACGGCCTCGACCAAACCCGTAGCGAACGGCTTCTCCTTCAGGACGTGAACCCCATGTTCCGCGGCGGCTTCGATCACACTTCGCCCGACATCGTGCGGAACGCAAACGATGACGAAGTCGAGCCGCTCAGCGTTCAACATCTCCCGGAAATCGGTGTAGCCCGACACCTGGTACCGCTGCTTCTGTTCGACAACGATCCCCGGATTCTCATCACAGACGGCGACAAGCTCAGCGGTACTGGACGCGAGCAACCCTGGCAGATGATCATCCACCGCCTGGTGACCGAGACCAACGACACCAGCTCGAAGCATCGATCGGCCTTGGGTGGCGAGTCTGCTTGTGCGCCAGGATGGTTCGATCGTCGGCGCGCTGACGCAGGGCGCTAGTGAACTGCCGATAGTGCCCCGAAGTGATTCGCACGATCTCATGGGATCCCCCAGATTGGTGAGTCGGTGCTCGTGATGGTCAGCTTCTAGATTCGTCGTCAACGAGGTCCAGCAAGAGGGCAAGTTACGGGGCAGAACACCGTCCGTCCGCTCCATACGAGTGCCGCTGGATAAACTGAGCTGACCGGTTACTCGGCAAGGGGGCACATGCCACCGAACGTGCATCTACAACGGCGACGCGAGGCGACACCGTCAAGGGTTGAGCCTCGGCGAGCGATGTGCCGTGCCGAACTGGCGGAAGCGGTCAACAGCTACCTGTGGCGCACTCACCGGCAGCGCTGCGATCTAGACGCCCGCACTATCGCTCGCTACGAGCGCGGCGTGGTCCGATGGCCGAACGAGCGATACCGCGAGGCATTCCGCGCCGTTCTCAGCGCAACCGATAGCGAACTCGGGTTCATCCCCTCCCGTCAGCGACGGGAAGACACCCAATCTCCTGATGGAACGCTTGCGGTGAATCTGTTCAGCCCGTTCGATCCGGGCGTCATCCCTGCCACCTATCTCGGATCGAGCACAACGGACGACAAGCCGGTCAGCCGTGTGGGCTGGACGGATGTGGACCAAGTGCAGACCGCCACGCGGGAGGCTGCTCAGGCCGAGAATCTGCATGGTGGTGGCTCAGCCAGCCTCACCGCAGGCGCACAGGTCACCCGGTTCGTCCGGCTGCTCGACGGGCATTCCGCACCGGCCACTCGGCGTGCGCTGCTCGAAGCAATCGGGAACCTGAGCAGCGTCGCCGGTTACGCCGCCTTCGACATCGGCGACTACCCGGTGGCCGAGCGCAGGTTCCGACTAGCGCTGTGGTGTGCCGACAACGCCGGCTCCTGGGAATTACGCGCGAGCACGTTGGCGGATATGGCGCGAAAAATGGCCTACATCGGCAACACCGACGGTGCGCTGTCATTGATCGAACTCGCCCAGGTCCGGTCAGACCGACTGTCCGCCACCGCCCGCGCGATGCTCAGCGCACTGCGCGCCCAGTTCCTTGCCGCAACGGGACGAACACAAGAGGCTCTCACCGAAGTCGCCAGGTCTGACGAGCATTTCGCCAACCGCACACCCGCCACCGATGCTCCCTGGCTGTGCTACTACGACACTGCCGAACACCTCGGCAGCACCGGGAAGGCATTGATGCCCGTCGCGAAAGCACGGCAGCGAATCGACCTGGCAGCACCAAGGATCCGTGAAGCCGTCGCGCTCCAAGGAACCCAGTATCCGCGGTCGCGAACCTTCTCGCTTACTCGATTAGCCACGCTGACAATGCAATTGGATGATCCGAGAGAAGCCGCTGTCATCGGCCTGCAAGCTACCCAGCAAGCCACCGCCTTTCGCTCACAGCGCATCCAGAACGAACTCCGCACGCTGGCGGCAGCAGCAGCACCTCGGCGCCGGATGACGGAAGTCGCGGAACTGCGGTACGCCATTGCCAGCAGCGCACCAACAGGTTCGGATCAATGAGTTCGCCACGCTCGCACACCTCGGCAGACGAGGTGTTGGCCAAAGCTGCCGAAGTCAGCGGCGTCGATCTGCGTGGTGCCGAAGTAATTCGAGACGGATCACATGCGATCTACCGGTTGGCCGATAACATCGTCGCCCGGATCGGACAACCAGGCAGCATCGATGACGCCAAACGTGAATTGCGAGTCTCCCAGTGGCTCAACGATTCCGGGATACCGACGGTCGAGGCCGAAACCTCACTGACGCAACCGGTCGTCGTCGACGACCGCCCCGTCACATGGTGGCGTTTGATCCCTGACCACCGTCCGTCGACGCCAGGCGAGCTGGGCGCAATGCTGCGAGCGCTGCACGAGTTGCCACCCCCAACCGAATTCGAACTCCCCGCCTACGACCCCTTCACCGGGCTCGAGGAACGCATCGACACCGCAGACATGCTCGACCGGGACGATCGAACGTGGCTGCTCCAGCACTACGCCCGACTACGCGCCCAGTACTATTCTTTGCCAAACACCCTTTCTCCCTGCGTGATTCACGGCGATGCCTGGCAAGGCAACCTGGTAGTGCCACCCTCGGGCATCCCGACAGTGCTCGACCTCGACAAGATGTCGATCGGCCGGCGCGAATGGGACCTCACCCAACTAGGTGTGGACTATACCGATTTCAGCCGCGTGCCCTACGACGACTATCAGTCTTTCGTCACCGCGTACGGCGGCGATGACGTCACCGAGTGGCCAGGATTCCGAATCCTCGCCGACATCCAAGAGCTGCGGTGGGTCGCGTTCGCCGTTGCCCAATCAGCGGGCAACGGCAATGCAGCTCGACAAGCCAAGCACCGGATCGCGTGCCTACGCGGGCAGGTTCCGCGGCCGTGGCAATGGGAGGCGTTGTAGCGAAGGGCCGCCGCGTGGGCACGCAGGCCGGGAAGTTCACGCCCAGCTTGTGAACGGGGACCGCATGCTGCACAAGCTATTGGACGCCAATCCCTTCGAAGTTTCCGCCTAAATTGTTGACCTGGACGGCGGGATAATCGGGAAAGTCTGCTGGGTGAGGGGTGCGCGTGATCCTAGTCCTCATACCACCCCAAGACCATTTGCAGAAATTGATCCATGATTGAGCGCCTACCGGCCAGATTGCCCGGATGCTGCCGACCAAAGATTGGACCGGGTTCGCTCATCACTGCGGAAAGTTGCCCCGGTCACAACAAGGTTATCGATCGCGCAGTCCAATTCCCCTCTGGTTCGACTGAGGTAGTCGAGCTCCCCGCATCTTCCGCCAAACAATCGCGGCGACAGCGGTGATTCTACCACCCAGCCCTGCAGTGGTGGCTGACGCGGAGGCTAGTTCCAGCGCAGCCATTACGCTCATCAGGACGATCACGACGCAACTGGACAAAGTCAGCATCAAAGCCTTGGCCCGACGCGTGCGATCGTCACATCCCAACACCTTGTCGACCAACTCCGAAAGACCGAGTTCATTCTCTGGCTGGCGACTTTGACGCTTGGTCATGCTTCGACTCGCGTATCCGGCGAACCGTCTGTCCCGGCAGACGTCGTTAGCTTCGCATACCCTCCTAGTCCCCGAAAGACAAGCGCTGGCTGCCCCCAAGAGCGTTCTGAAGTTGGGACGCCAGTGTCTACTACACGGTCGAAGGCCGAATCTGTGTCCGGATCGGGCCGGGTGCCGAGACGGAATCGTTCATCGACCATCCCGAAAATCGGATCCCGGAGCTTTTCAATGATCGCTGGCACCGGCGGACCGTCAAAGACCTCAATATGTAGAAGACTCGCACCGTTTCCCGTCCATGTGTCGAAGCCAAATGCACCAGATATCAATCCAATGCGGCGCAGAAACGCGCTGCCCAGCGACACGGGGCCACACACCCATCGTTGGTGGTCGAGCCCCTCTCGCTCGCCAGCACTCATTTCAGGCGAGTGTCGCAGCAGTGGGTCGATGAAAGCGTATTCGGTGTCGCGGTCACCTTCGATCGTTCCCCAGATCTGGTTCCATCGCTTTATGCCGATTCCCCTAAGCACCGCTACGGCATCGGTCAGCCTGCTGTTGTCGCTGAGAAGGCGAACCACCGTGTGCCGCCTCCCTGGACAGAACCGAATACCCGGCACACCGCTTCCGCTGTCGCTGGGCTCAAGTGGCGGCAGCAGAGCACGGACGAAATTCAGGGCGGCATAGTCGGTCAGGTCGATCATCAGTGCGTCGGATCGAGGACTAACGGACCGGACAGCACGGAAGTCGGGATATGAATCGCCCCATCCTCGAAAGCTTTCTCTCACGGCCAGCAGCAGAGACGTGTCCAAAATCTCTTGGTCGTGTGAGTGAGCCGGCGGGATCATCCGACAGCGTTGAGATGTCTCGCTGCTATGCACATACGGTATTAGACCTCGCACTTCACTCCGGCATTCGCCAGTAAACAAGCGGCGGGTCTGGATTAGTTCGTCAAGGCGGCTACCCACAGCTGCGTCCTCTCAACCACCGCCCGGCTCGGCGATAAGAACGAAAGACTATGGAAGTACATGACATTCATACATGCCGCCTCAGCGACGATTCGCGGGAGCCCAGTCGGCTCAGCAGTGGCATCTGTCGTTCATCTGGCCGGGGAACGACGCCATCGTTGCCTCCGCGAAGGCGCCTCTAATCATAGCACCTGATTTCGTGTCCGCAACTGCGATCTCCAAAACCTTTGAGCCACAGCCATTTCTAACCAAACCAGAACATGCTGGCCAGCGGCGCAGGGAGCCGTCGCTCGCGCCGCCGAAACGCTAGGCGACGAGCGCAATGCCTCTGAACCCCGAGACCAGTCCGGCGGCCTCAGGGGACGGCTGCCCGCCATTTTCCAGCATCCCAAGACGCTGATGCATCTGCCGACCAGTTGGCCGGTCAATCGCCAAAGCGCCAAGAACTGCATCTTCACCATCCGGTGCCACTTACGGTTGTCTGGGACCCAAGCGGGAGATCGCTGAATCGTCTCGACGCGTACAGGGCGACAAGCGCGATACGAATCGGGCTCAAGCCGAAGGCGACACGCCGTCGAGACGATCGTTGCCTTATCGCCCCGGAATCGGCAGTATTGCACTCGGCCGGATGGCGGCCACTCCCGGCAACCGCGCCGCCCTGTAGCGATTGTCATCTTCGGGATAGAGAAGCTATAGCTTCACCACCTCCCCGGTCGGTCAACTCTGCGCCGCGGCGCTACAACCCACACGGTACGGGCATTTCGGGCGGCGATGACCGGGAACGGTTGCTGGGATGGCTGCTGGTGGACGTGTTGCTCACTTGATTCGAACCCGCCGTCTTTACACCGGCGAACCCTATGGTGCACTGAAGGCCGGCACTATATTCGACAACTCCACACCGATCCCCTCCGCGGCTACGTCTGCGCAGGCACTGTTGGAGTCCAAGATCTTCAGCATCTTCGGAGACTACGGTGAGTGGCTGGCGCACCCTCTCGGCATCGCCCGCGTCCGGATAATGGGGATGGAGGGCGGATTGGCTATCTGGCTCGATAGCCATGCTGAACTGCACCCCATATGCCGTGAACCAGGAGTCTGGCGACCCGGCAAGATCTATCGCTTCAGCCAAACGCTGGCCGGGATGCTCCTCCCCCATGCCCATCGCGACGAGGAAATGACCGGCATTCCGCAACTGCGCATCGTCTCCGTTCGCGGGCGCAACTTGACGGTCTCACTGGTCGGCACCAGTAGCCGGTTAACTCTGTGCGGCGTCCCCGGTACCCGATGGGTGGACGACATCGAGGAATTTCGCAGTTCGCAAGGCGACTCGACAGAGACCCCCATCTGGCTGACACCTGCACTGACCTCGGCAGAGAAGGAATTCGAGGATATGTTCCCGCGGGTGACGGCGAACTCTAGACAACTGGCTTGGCTAGGGAGCGGCCTTCTGAGGCGCGTGGCCCTATTTCACACAACGAGCAGCGCGTACCGGACGAGGTTCTGGATCAACCCCGACAGGCGGACCGGGGGCGAGTGGGTCTTCGAGCTGACCACGCGACAAGATGTCGCTGTCGACCACGACGGTTTCCTGGCGCGTTTGCTCGACCCAGTTTGGGGATTGCCGCTCCGCATCCACCGGGAGTTCTGCATGTGTGACGTTGATGCCTCGTGGGGACGGGAATGCACCTACGATCTCATGCACGTCGGAGGCGAACGCGGAGTACTGCAGCTTCGATTCGTACACGCGCGCCGGTACCAGGGCGGCCAGGAACGCCAAGACTTCGCGGCTATCGGTTCCGACGAAGGCTGGCTCGACAGAGTACTTCCCGAGCCACCAGGAATCGACGCCTACGAGACCGACGAGCTGCGCGAACGTAGGCGGAAATCCCTAGTTCGCAAAATACACGCCGACTAAGCGAAAACTGCGGGGAGCGAGACAGAGTCGCCAACAATTGGATCTCATTGCTCCTCGGAGACGGAGCCGGCGGGCCATCCCGGTTAGTGGGCCGCCCTGGCGACCTGCCAGGCACAGCCCACTGGCCGTATATGCGGGCGACCGATCGTGGATCGAGTCATTACCCATAGCAGTTGAAGTACTCGCGATCATGGATGCGGAAATCTTCTAGGGAATCGCTGGTGCGCCGAACAGGTCACGGACCCGAGGGCGCCTCTGTAGAGAAACGGTCGGTTGTTGTCGGTGTTGCATGGTCTCATCTGTGAATGGCTTCCAGAACTCGGCGGCGCACCTTGCGCCAGGAACGTGCTCGTAAGAACGCACGACGGACCGGTGTGCTCGATCACCATACCCACACTCTGCTGGCAGGGATGAGAAACGTAGCCCAGCTGTGGTCTGACCTGGCGCGTTCGGGCGACCCGCGCGAGACCGCCGAGCGGATGCTGACCCAGGCTGTTGACGATCTCGCAGCAGAACTTCGGCAATACCCACTTTTCCAGTTATGCGAGGTGGTCCGCCTGGCGTGCCTGCCGTGGAACATCGCAGGACTGATACAACCGGACACCGACGACAGTGTCGCGCTGGCTGAATTGCTCGTCATGCTGGCCGCCACAACAGATCCTGACCAGACCCCGAATCCTGAGGTCGACCAACGCAATCTGTTCAGCGATGCCAAGCGATGGAAAGACCAGGCCAGGCGGGTCGTCGATCTCGCGTTCCTGGAACATCTCGCGACGTTGATCGACTCCGCCACCTCGGTGCCGCTGGACAAGATCGCCCTCTCGATGCGCGGCAACGAAGTGTGGATCCGTAATTCGTCCTACCCCGACATGCTCGAAGCGACTGTCTCAGCGCTGTTCGATCCACCGCAGATTCGCGAAAGGTTGCGCCGCAGCATCGGATTCACGGCCGCCGAAGCCCTTGCTGTACTCAGCACCTGCCACGAGTTGCAAGTTCAGGGATGGAATGCCCGCTTGGAAGCCAACGCTGCGGTCGCCGAGGAAATCCTCGCGGAGAGGGCCGATCCCACCGAACTCGACGGCGCCGATCCCAAGCTCGAGCGTTTCCGCCGGACCTGGCTGGACGCTTGGCAAGGCCGCGGGCACACGGTGTCTGTGCATCCCACAGCGATCGCGGCCAGTACTGGACTAGACGTCGAGACCATCTTGGCGGTAGCTCAACATTTTCGCCTGAACCTCGACGGCCGTACTCCCCACCAGCTGGTCCTCGCCTTCTCAGGCGGGGACAATCCGCTTCGCACCAACCCGCTGCTGGTGTCCGCCGACGGCGAATTGATGCTGGTCCACAGCTCGTTCATTCAGTCCGCAATACGGGAGAATCTCGAACAGCACCTCAAGTCGGATCCATCGGCGTGGGACGAATACCAGCAACATCGGGGCCGGCTACTTGAACACCTCGCCGCTGATGCCTTCCAGACTCTGTTGCCCGGCGCGCAGGTGTACGCCTCGTTCGAATACTTCGTCCCCGACAACGATGGGCAAGCCGCAGGCGAGCCATCGGACTACACCAAGAAGGTCGAGGGTGACCTGCTGTTCCTTCTCGACGATGTGGCGGTGATCGTCGAAGCCAAAGCCGTAGCGGTCAATCCGCGCTCACGGGCAGGGGATACTCGCAGGCTGCGTCGTGACCTGATAAAGATCATCAAAGATGCGGCCGATCAAGCTTCACGACTGGCCGAGCGGATCGAGTGCGACACCGGAATCCGTCTACACAAAGACGGATGGCTTGATTTGTCCCACATCCGGGAAATCCATATGGTCGCCCTGAGCCTGGAGGATCTGGCCGGTATCAGTACCGCCACCGCAGACCTGCTCAGCGCAGGTCTGCTCGATGCCACCCGGATCCCGTGGACCGTATCGATCCACGACCTGCAGCTGATCAGCGAACTCATCGACACACCTGCCGAGTTTCTGCTCTACCTCCGAAGGAGGACCGATCCCGAGACCACGATGGTCTATATGGCCCCAGACGAACTCGACCTTTTTCTGTACTTCTACGAAAAAGGTCTCTACGTCGAACCCGACCCCCAACAGACGCAACTCGAGCTTCCCTTCATGAAACCCACCACCGGCGCGACGCGCCGCCGTCGGGCGTTGCGGCGCAGCTTCATCACCAGCCGCACCGACCCGCTGGACCGGTGGCACTACTCTCGGCACGACCCTCACAGCCCTGCGGCCCCCAAACCGGTACTCAACAATTCCCCGATCGCGCACTTCGTTGCGAGCCTGCACGACCGCGGCGACTACGGGTGGCTCAGTGTCGGAGCGACGTTGCTGTCAGGATCCACCAAAAGCCAGGACTACCAGTCGCGGATAGCCAAACAGCTGCTCGACCAACCCGATCCGCTCGGGCGTGAACGAAGCATGACTGTTCCGATCGGATCGACCAAGAAGAACGCGTGGGTGATGGTGTGGATGACACGGCCGCGGTCTCGCAGTCTCGAACAGGCCACCAACCATCTGACCAGTTACTTGCGGGTCAAGAAATATCAGTGGGGGTTGAACCGCGGTGTCGGATTCCTCTTCGATCAACACGACCGCGCGCTGTCTGCTGTCGTCTACAACGGGGACCGTCTCTCACCCGATCCGGAGTTGGACGAACAGGTCACACAACTCTATCCCGCCGATTATCTACCGTCGCGACCACCGCCGAAGGCCAAGCGCCGCAGGTGATGTAGGCAAAGAGGGGCGACCAGCCTCACGATCGATGGAGCACCGATCATTCTCGGCTGCGGGAGGTACGTCATATACGGCTCGCGTCGTGCTCACGTTGAACGTTATGGACACAAGCGCGAACCACGCGCCCACCTGCCTTAGCCTGCAGAGACTGGCGGCTGCACGGAACACGGAGCCGCTCTTGGTCCTGTACGGCGGAATCCGCCGGACACGGACGCTAGATCGCCGCCCCGATACAGGCTTCCTCACCCCGACACGATCGGATCTGTTGGACCACGCTTCCAATCAAACCTATCGCTGCCGCGACGGGGTCACGGACATCCGGTGGGGACGCCGTGGGTCTCGACAAATTCGCCTCAGGCCCAAAGGGTCATACCGCAGGGCGTGCCTTCAGCTGTGGCGCGAACGCTGAAGATCAGGTTTCATGGTAAGGGGAGAATCAGGCGGACGGTAAGGAGCTGTCCTCCATGTCTCTGCACGAAAACCGCCGCCTCCAGTCAGCGAACGCTCAGGCGAATCACAATGTCCCCGACAGTCAGTGCGGACCAGACCAGCCCGTTCTCAGCCGGGACTAGGTATGATGCGCCGCGATTGCTCGAGCCGTGACAGTTTCGATCAGGGCAGGCGTCGAAAGATTGACGTGGTCTGTCCAGATGAGCCGCCCGCGCTGAATCCGGCGGCGGCCAAGGCACTCCTACGACTCATCCTGCGCTCCGTGGACGAAGATCATGGCGCCGTAGAAGATACCGAACTCGATGGGTCGAACGCGTCGTCTGAGATCGATAGAACGGGCAATCCGACTTCCACGGACGCTCCCAATCCGGGTGTCCGCCAGCGATCGACGGATTCCCGACGGCCTTCTCGTCCACCAACTCGTGTGATCGAGAACGTCGAGAAATTACCGCAGTCAGGTAGTCGACGATCTCGTCGACGACGGACTACACCGGCCAACCGTGCGGACTCCTAGGGTGCGAACCTGCGTCCCGTCGCGATGCCACATCTGTGCGTCGCGGCGGCCGTCTGTGATCGCGAATGATGTCCGGGAGCATCATGGGATACGCGCGCCAACAGACTGTCAAGGAGGAAGCGATGCCGAGCGAGACCAACGAATGGGCAGTGCTCGATGGGCTCCTTGGCATCGAAGTCACCGACCCGGAATCCGATGGGAGTCAGCGGCTCGCGTTCTACGGTCGTTGCTCGACCGAGGACAACCAGGACCCTGAAACCTCGTACGGATGGCAGTCCGGCAATGCGCAGAAGTTTGCCCCGGGCTCAATCGTCGCTTCGTACTTCGATGTTGGGCAGTCGCGATCGGTGCCGTGGCATCGCCGGACGCAGGCGGCGAAGCTGCTCGCCGACCTCAAGAATCCCAATCGAGGGTGGACTGCGATTGTCGTCGGTGAAGGCACACGCTGCTGGTTCGGCAATCAGTTCAGTCTGGTTGCGCCACGGATCCAAGCTCATGGCGTCGATATCTGGGTACCGGAACTGGGCGGCAAGTACAACGCGAAGAACGCCACCCACAACATGATGATGAGCATGCTCGGTGGGCTCAGCGAGTCGGAACGCCAGCACGTTCAGCAACGCACACGCGCCAGCATGGACGCCCAGGTGCTCAACGAGGGACGCCATCAAGGCGGACGCGCTCCCTACGGATATGTCGTGGTCGACGGGCCGCCGCACCCCAACCCGCACCGCGCAGCAGACGGACTGAAGCTGCGCATCCTCTCCATCGATGTCGCCGCGGCGCCGGTGGTCCAGCGGATCTTCCGCGAATACATCGGTGGACGTGGCGATAAGGCGATCGCGGAAGGACTCAATCGCGACCAGATACCGTGCCCTTCAGCCCATCGCCCCGAGCAGAACCGGCACCGTTCCGGCGACGGCTGGCAGGCTCCAACAGTCGCTGCGATCCTGCAGAACCCGCGATACACCGGCTACGCGGTGTTCGGGCGATGGACCAAGCGAGAAGAACTGATCGACCCCGATGACGTCGCAGCCGGCTACGCGATCCGGTTCGTGCGAGCAACCGCCGACCGCATCATCCGCTCACGACGCCCAGCACATCCGCAAATCATCTCCGTCGAGGGATTCACCGAGGCACACCTGATCCGCCGAGGCCGCGCCGGCATCACCAACCGAGACCGCGCCAAACTCGAGCGGACCAGAACGCTGATCCCGCGCCCGTATCTGCTGCGCGGGCACATCCGCTGCGACGCCTGCAACCGCAAGATGCAAGCCGAACTAATCGGCCAAAACGTCTATTACCGTTGCCGTGCAAGAACTCTCGCGCCCGGCAGCGAGGCACTGACCAATCACCCGAAAACAGTCAACCTACGAGAATCAATACTCGTAGACCCACTGAACGGTTGGCTCGCAACCCTTTTCGATCGCGAGCATCGAAACCAGACCATCGCGACCCTCCTGGAGGCCCAGGAAACCGACGACACAGATGCCGTTCGCGCACTGCTGCGTCGCCGAATTACCGACGCGGACACGAAGTTACAGCGCCACTTGGCTGCCATCGAAGCAGGCGTCGATCCAGCCGCTTTCGTGACTTCGATGAACGCAGCACAGGCCGACAAGGCCGCAGCGCGGGCCGAACTCGATGCGATACCGAAGCCGATTCGACTGACCGAAACCAAGATGAACAAGCTGATCGAATCAGCAGGAGACATCCGAGCCGTACTGACAGCTGGAGCTCCAGAAGATAAGCAACTTCTCTACGAAGCCCTGAACATCCAGGTCCGGTACCAGCACCGACAACAGCTCGCTGTTGTCAGTGCCAGCCTCCCTGGGTTTAGCACTGGTGTCCGGAGGGGGACTTGAACCCCCACGCCCGTTAAAGGGCACTAGCACCTCAAGCTAGCGCGTCTGCCATTCCGCCACCCGGACCGGTGGTGCTCAGCAAGATTATAGGATCTCGCGGCGTGGACCAAATCGCGGGTTGACCACGTGTTTTGCGAAGGGGTTCGGTCTGCGGGCACGGCACGGAGGGCTACGCGGCTGACCTGATTGGTTCGCGCGCTTGGCGAGACCGTCGGCCTCATTCTCGTGATGTACCAAGCGCTGAAGTCTGCCGCCCTTCCTGGAATCACTACCGGCAGCAGTGGAGCCGTTCGTGCTCGAGGTCGACAACGTTTCGACGCGGCGAACCGCTGACGGAATCCGGCGGCTGGGTGATCCGCAACGACGAGAATGCGGGTCTTGCCGCGGCGATCAACCAGGGTTCCGCGGCGACATGCCGAATGGATCTTGGTCGCCAACCCGGATACGAGGCTTGCGCCCGATAGCTGGGCTGGTCGAGACAGCGATGACCGGCGACAGAATCGGCATGATCGGCCCGGCTCGACGGAACCCCCTACCCGACCGATCGCCGGCTCCCCTCACTAGCGGTCGGGATCCACGCGCACCCTGCTCGGTGGGATCTGGCCGGGCAGCCCCGCCACACGAGACCAATCCTGTCCAACGCGACGGTCGCCTAGAAGGGCCAAGGACCTCAGTTCGTGGGACCGCCGTCTCTGGCGCGGTTGTCTTCAGTCGACTGCACTGAGGCTGGGCCGAGAATCGCCCGGGTGGAAGGAGCACGCGATGGGCCAGGACAGCACGGACGCCCGGCGATGGAAGCAGCGGCTGGGTGCCCTGCTACAGCCTTGTCTGGTGGTGATCGCTGGTGCCGGGCTGACGATCGGTGCGCTGTTGTGGGCGTGCGGATTCCGCGATGCCGCTGATGGGTTGTGGATTGCGGTGACGGCGACGGCGATTGTGCCGGCGCTGTGGTGGATGATCGCCACGTTGTTGAAAGGGCGGGCCGGGGTCGATTTGATCGCGGTGCTGTCGTTGGCGGGGACACTGCTGGTCGGCGAGTATCTTGCGGGGGCGTTGATCGCGGTCATGCTGGCCGGTGGCCGGGCCCTCGACGCTGCCGCCGAACGGCGCGCCACACAGGATCTGCGCGCTCTGCTCGAACATGCGCCACGCTCAGCGCGTCGCCGGATCGGCGACGAGGTGGCGGTGGTTCCGGTCGACCAGGTCGCCGTCGGTGACCTGCTCGTGGTCGCCGCGGGCGAAGTCGTACCCGTGGACGGGGAGATCCTGAATACCGTTGCGGTGCTGGATGAGTCAGTTCTGACCGGGGAGCCGCTGCAGGTCGAGCGGGTCGCGGGTGATCCGGTGCGCAGCGGTGTGGTCAACGCCGGCGAGACCTTCGAGATACGTGCGGGTGCGACGGCGGCGGCGAGCACATACGCCGGAATCGTGCGGCTGGCCGAACAAGCCGGTGCCGAGAACGCGCCGGTGGTGCGGCTGGCCGATCGGTATGCGGCGTGGTTCCTGCCACTCGCGCTGACGGTCGCCGGCGCGGCCTACGCGTGGAGCGGATCGGCGACGCGAGCGGTCGCGGTCCTGGTGGTGGCGACGCCGTGTCCATTGCTGTTGGCCGCTCCCGTGGCGATCGTGTCGGGACTGTCGCGGTCCGCCCGCCTCGGTGTTGTGGTGCGTGGCGGCGGTGCGCTGGAAACCCTCGGGCGGGCAACAACATTGGTGATGGACAAGACGGGAACCCTCACTGCGGGTCGTCCTAAAGTCATCGACGTGATCACCGCGCCAGGACTCGACGCGCGCGAGATGCTGCGGCTGGCCGCATCGGTCGACCAGGTTTCACCGCACGTGCTGGCCGAAGCGATCGTCGCCGAGGCGATGGCTCGCGGTCTCGGGCTGACGGCTCCGAGCGAGGTGGTCGAGCAGGCCGGGCGTGGGATCTCCGGGACCGTCGAGGCGCATCGCGTCGACGTCGGCAAGCTCCCCGACGCGATCACCGGCCTCGACTGGGCTCGTGCGGTCGTCAACCGGGCGAGCCCGGACTCGGCTGCCATCGCGTGGGTCAGCGTGGACGGCAACGCTGCGGCGGCGATTTTGCTGCGAGATCCGTTGCGGCGCGACGCCTCTCGCACTATTCGCCGGCTGCGGCAGGCCGGGTTGACGCGGTTGGTCATGCTCACCGGAGACCGGTCCGAACCCGCGCGCGAGGTCGCCACCGCGCTGGGCCTCGACGAGGTGTACGCGGGACAGAGTCCCGCCGACAAGGTGGACGCCGTGCGCCGTGAGCGCGCACACGCGGTGACTGTGATGGTCGGCGACGGAGTCAACGACGCGCCTGCGCTGGCCGCGGCTACGGTCGGCGTCGCGATGGGCGCGCGTGGGTCGGCGGCTTCCGCGGAAGCCGCCGATGTCGTCCTCACCGCGGATCGCCTCGACCGGCTCGCCGATACGATGGACACCGCCCGCTGGTCTCGGCGGATCGCGGTGCAGAGCGCGGTTGCCGGGATGAGCCTGTCGTTGCTGGCAATGATCGTCGCCGCCGTCGGTTGGCTTCCGCCGGCGGGCGGCGCGCTGCTACAAGAGGGCATCGACGTGGCGGTGATCTTGAATGCGTTGCGCGCGTTACGCGGCAATCCCACATCACGCACCGAACTCGCACCCAGCACCGCCGCCCTGCTGCGCCGCTTCGCCGGCGAACACGACACGCTACGCGACACCCTCACCATGCTGCGGGCCGCCGCAGACCGGCTCGCGGACCGCGATGACGAGCAGTCCGCACTGTCGGCGGTCGAAGACGCGTACCGGTTCCTCATCGACAAAGTGCTACCGCATGAGCAAGCGGAGGAATCCGAACTGTATCCCGCACTTGCGATTCCGCTCGGCAGTCCGGATGCCACCGCCACCATGAGCCGCACTCACGCCGAAATCCAGCAGTTGACCTCCCGCATCGGTATCCACCTTCGTTTGGCGCGGACTGCTGGTCGCGTCGGCTCAGACCAGATCGACGATCTGCTGGCCTGCCTGTACGGGCTCCACGCACTGTTGCAACTACACTTCTTGCAGGAAGAGGAGAACTACTTCACCCTCACCGACGCCCCCGAACACGCCACGACGCCAACCTGATTCGACACCCCGGCGCGCGCCCGGCCACCGCACAGTCGTCGCCGACCTGCTGCGGCCGCCGAGCGCGAACAGCCGGATCGGCGCGACCCACGCCGCGCGGATCTCAGGATTCCGGGTAGGTAACCAGCGCAACCGCGGGTGCGGAGACGATCTGTATCTCGTCGCTCCCCGGCACCTTGACGTGGAGGAATCCCCCTTCGATCGTCACCGAGACGTCGTCGATCGTACGAACCGGCCGACCGTCTCTCGCGAGCAGCGAATAGCCTTCGACCAGGACGACTTTGCTTGCCTGGCGCCATCGTGTGGTCATCGCACCGCCTTTCGCGGGTGGTACCGGCGGGAAGTCGAGTTCCGGCTCGGCGACATGGTTGAAGTAGTTCGACAAGGTGTTGAGCGCGACGTGGCCGACGATCTCGGTCAACTCGGCGTCGCTGACGCCGTGCCGGCGGGCCGAGTCGATCGCGGCATCGGCGACGCGACCATGCGACCGGATGACCTCGCGCGCGAAGTGCAACACGGCGTTCGCGTGCGGATCGTCCGCCCTTGCGTCGCGGGTGGCTGCGATGGCTTCGTCGGTGAAACCCATGCGGCTCGCCCGCATGGTGTGTGCGGAAACGCAGTAGTTGCAACTGTTTTCGCTGGCCACGAGCAGCGCCAGCTGTTCGCGAACCCGGGCGGTGAGTTTTCCTCGGGTCAGTGCGTCGCGCATGGTGAGGTAGCCGCGCAGGGTCGCGGCGCTGTTCGCCATTCCGGCATAGAGGTTCGGGACCCGACCGAGCTGACGCTGTACCTCGGTGAGTAGTTCCGCCTGCTCGGTGTCGGCGGTTTCGGTGGACACAAGTGGTAGCCGGGACATCATGACTCCATACTCTTCCGCGATGGTACCGATCGGTGCCGAAATCAAACAGTACCGATCGGTGCCGAAATGTCAACCCAAACGGCACCGATCAGTTCCGAAATGATAGGGTGGCCAGATGGCAACACGCGCTAAACAGCGCCTTCTCGCGACTGCGGAGGAGCTCTTCTACGCCGAGGGCATCCGGGCCGTCGGGGTCGATCGACTACTCCAGGAATCCGGCGTAGGGCGCGCGTCGTTCTATCGCCACTTCACCGGCAAGGACGAACTGGTCGTCGCAGTGCTCGAGGATCGCGATCGCCGCTGGCTGGAATGGCTGAAAGAATCCGTCGAGGCGAAAGCGGACACGGCCGCCGACCGGCCGCTCGCCGTCTTCGACGCACTGGCGGAACGATTCTCCAGCAAGGACTTTCGTGGTTGCGCGTTCATCAACACGATGGTCGAGGTGGCCGATCCGACCTCCGCGGCGCACCGGGTCGCGGATCAGCACAAGCGTCACGTCATCGACTACCTGACCGAAATCCTCACCACCGCAGGACGATCCGATGCGCGGGAACTGGCTTCAGCCTTTGCCCTACTGGTAGACGGCGCCATCGTGACGTCCGTGCGCGAGGCGACTCCGGCCGCAGCGGAGCGGGCCCGGGAGATCGCGCGGCAGCTGCTCGACCGGTAATCACGGCGCGGCGACCTCGCCCTCCACGGTGCCATGAACGTTGCAGACCGCGGCCAGCGTGTTGTAGACGGTGCCATAGTTGCGCAGGTTGCGATGGAGTAAGTCGATGCGCCGTTGCGGTTCGTCGGTCTCGAGCCGAACCGAATAGCTGATCTCGGTGAACATGGGCGGGGTGTCCTGGCGATGAGCCGTCACTTCGACGTCCGCCCGCCGGTAGCGGAACATCAGAAGCTCTTCCGACCGCGCCAAGTTCTTCAACAAGCAGGCCGCGAACGCCGCGGCCAGCAATTCGGCGGGGCCCGGCAGCCCTGACGGGGTGGCGCCCCACGCGGCGTCGATCGGAATCGAATGCGCGCCCACCTGGATGCAGGCGTCCCCGGCGGAAGTGCGTTGTGCCTGAACGGAATAGACGGTCGGCGCGCCGGACTGGGCGTTGTTGTGCGAGATGTCGGTGCTCATTCTCGAATCCTTCGCTGCGGTCGCTGTCTCCGCGAGGGCCGCAAGTCCTGTGGAGGGTGACCATTCGTCCCGACGAGGAGATGGCGATGCGTACGACGTCCAACCTCCGCTGCCGTACTTGCACGAAATTGCAATGACGACGGCAGTCCGCGGGATGTCCGGGTCGGGCTGTTCATGCTGCTTGCTAAACTAAGCAATCAAGGGACCGGTCGGGTGCCGACGGAGAGGTGTAGCAGGTGCCAGGGTTGAGTAGGCCGCTGTACCAGATGAAGGCCGATTTCTTCAAGACGCTCGGGCACCCCGTACGGATACGGGTGCTGGAGCTGCTGAGTGAGCGCGAGCACGCCGTGTCGGAGATGCTCGGCGAGATCGGCGTGGAGTCGGCGAACTTGTCGCAGCAGCTCGCGATCCTGCGCCGCGCCGGTCTGGTGCGCGCCCGCCGCGAGGGCTTGTCGGTGACCTATGAGCTGACCTCTCCGGAGGTGGCCCAGTTGCTGGCTACTGCTCGAGCCATTCTCACCGGTGTCGTCGCCGGGCAGGTGGAAGCGCTGGAACAGCCCGCCTGAGTCCGAGCGCTCAGCAGGGGTGTATGACTGTCATCTATATGCAGTTTTTCTAAAATAGACATCTAGTAGTTCACGAAGGAGAATTGACGTGACCGACCAATCCATCGCCATCCAGACTCCCTCGGCGCCGACGGACCACGAGGGCGTGCTGGCCTGGGTGGCCGAGGTCGCCGAGTTGACGGCACCGGATCGGATAGTGTTCTGCGACGGATCCCGGGCGGAGTGGGACCGATTGACTACCGCGTTGGTGCGCAAGGGCGCGTTGGTGCGATTGGCCGGCAAGCCGAACTCGTTCTGGTGCGTGTCGGACCCCGACGACGTCGCGCGGGTGGAAGACCGTACCTTCATCTGCTCCGAGGATCGCAACGATGCCGGGCCGACGAACAACTGGGTCGATCCGGTCGATATGCGCACCGTGATGACCGAGCACTACCGCGGGGCAATGGTCGGTCGCACCATGTTCGTCATCGCATACTGCATGGGGCCGCTGGATGCCGATGACCCGAAATACGGTGTGCAGATTACCGATTCGGCCTACGTCGCGGTGTCGATGCAGATCATGACCCGGTCCGGCACCCAGGTGTGGAAGAAGTTCTCCGAAGGCATCGAATTCGTGAAATGTCTGCATTCGGTCGGCGCCCCGCTCGGCGAGGGACAACTCGACGTGGCTTGGCCGTGCGACAAGACCAAGTACATCGCTCACTTCCCGGACACCCGCACCATCTGGAGCTACGGCTCCGGCTATGGCGGCAACGCGCTACTGGGCAAGAAGTGCTTCGCCCTGCGGATCGCCTCGGTTCTCGGTCGCGACGAGGGCTGGCTCGCCGAGCACATGCTGATCCTGAAATTGACCTCCCCCCAAGGCAAGACGCACTACATCGCGGCGGCCTTCCCATCCTCCTGCGGCAAAACCAATCTGGCCATGCTCGAACCGGCATTGCCGGGCTGGAAAGCCGAGACGATCGGTGACGACATCGCCTGGCTGCGCTTCGGCGCGGACGGTCGCTTGTATGCGGTGAACCCGGAGGCCGGGTTCTTCGGGGTCGCGCCCGGCACGGGCACCGAGACCAATCCGAACGCGATCGCCGCGATCGATCTCGGCAATTCGATCTTCACCAACACCGCGCTGACCGATGACGGCGACGTGTGGTGGGAGGGACTGACCGAGGAGAAGCCGGATCATCTGATCGATTGGCACGGTATGGACTGGACGCCGAAGTCGGAAATCCCTGCGGCGCACCCGAACTCGCGATACTGCACGCCGATCGAGCAGTGCCCGTCGGTCGCCCCGGAATGGAACGACCCCACCGGGGTGCCGATCTCCGCGATCTTCTTCGGGGGTCGCCGCGCCACGACCATCCCGTTGGTGGCGGAGTCGTTCGGTTGGGAACACGGAGTGTTCACCGCGTCGGTGTTGTCGTCGGAGACCACCGCCGCCGCGGCCGGGCGGGTCGGGGTGGTGCGTCGCGACCCGATGGCGATGCTGCCGTTCCTCGGCTACCACGTCGGCGACTATTTCGCGCACTGGCTGAAGCTCGGCGCGGCCGCCGATCCGGCAAAGTTGCCGAAGATCTTCCAGGTCAACTGGTTCCGCCGCAGCGCCGACGGCAAGTTCCTGTGGCCGGGCTTCGGTGACAACGTGCGCGTGCTGAAGTGGGCGCTGGAACGTCTGGATCGCACCGCCGACGCGGTCGAGACACCGATCGGGTACGTGCCGACCATCGACGCCCTGGACCGGTCCGGCCTGTCCGGCGGATACCGCGAGTTGGTTGCCGACGCGTTGGCCGTGAACAACGCGGAATGGGTGACCGAGACCGCCGCAATCGACGAGTGGTACGCCACAATCGGCGGCAACCGCTTGCCCGAGGCGCTCCGGGTACAGCTCGCCGCGCTCAAGACCCGGCTCGCAGTGGCAGGCTGATTGTGCGCGCGCTGCTGCCGAGTTGGTCGGACTGGGCGCACGGGGTCCGCGCCCCGGGCGCGGACCTGCTGTCGGGCTTGATGGTCGCCTTGGTGGCGCTACCGTTGGCGTTGGGTTTCGGCATCTCCTCCGGCCTGGGCGCGGCGGCCGGATTGGCCACCGCCGTCGTCGCGGGCGCGGTCGCCGCGGTCTTCGGTGGCTCTCGCTTCCAGGTCTCGGGGCCGACGGGGGCGATGACCGTGGTGCTCGCCCCGATCTTTCACCAGCATGGCGCGAGTGCGGTGCTGACTGTGGGGCTGCTGGCCGGCCTGGTGCTGGTGGCACTCGCGGTCGCCAGGGTCGGGCGAGCAGTGCGCTTCATGCCCGCGCCGGTGATCGAGGGGTTCACTGCGGGTATCGCGGTTGTTATTGCGCTGCAACAGTTTCCGTCAGCCCTCGGCATCGCGCATGCCGAGGGGGAGAAAGTGTGGCAGTCAGCCTTCGACGCTGTGCGCCAATACATTTCGGCGGCCAGTCCGGTGCCCCTGGTGACCGCATCGGTGGTTGCCGCGATCGTCCTGGCCGGTGGCCGATTACTGCCGAAGTTGCCGTTCGCGCTGATCGCCGTGGCCGGGGCGACCGTGGCAGCACGGCTGTTCCATCTCGACCTCATCCCGATTGGCGCCATTCCCTCCGGATTGCAGGTTCCCACACTGGGATTCGTGCGGTTCGGGCAGTTGGGCTCGTTGATCGCGCCGGCGCTTGCGGTGGCCGCGCTGGCTGCCCTGGAATCACTGCTGTCGGCAACGGCCGCCGACGCGATGGCCGTCGGCACCCGCCACGATCCCGACCGGGAACTGCTCGGGCAAGGCCTGGCCAATATCGCCGCTCCCCTGTTCGGTGGCGTACCCGCCACCGGTGCGATCGCTCGCACTGCGGTCAACGTGCGCTCCGGTGCGCGGTCCCGGCTCGCGGCCCTCACCCACGCGGTGGTGCTGGCGGCCATTGTCTGCCTGGCCGCGCCGCTGGTTGCCGACATCCCCTTGGCGGCATTGGCGGGCGTTTTGCTGGCCACTACGGCACGTATGGTCGAGACGGCTTCGCTGGCCGCGATCGCGCGGGCGTCGAAGGGCGATGCCGCCATCATGGCCGTCACTTTCGGCGTGACCGTCGCGCTGGATCTGGTGACCGCAGTGGCGGTCGGCGTCGGGTTCGCCGTACTACTCGCACTACGTTCAGTGGCGAAAGAGGCTCGGCTGCGGCAAATTCCGCTCGAGCTCCCGGTCGATGACTCCGACCATCTTGACGAAGAACATGAACTACTGCACGACCACATCGTCGCCTACCGCATCGAAGGGCCGTTGTTCTTCGCCGCAGCGCACCGGTTCCTGCTGGAGCTGGCCGAGGTATCGGACGTGCACGTGGTGATCCTGCGCATGTCCCGCATCACCGCACTGGACACCACCGGCGCGCTGGTGCTCGCGGACGCTATCGGCAAACTCGAACATCGGCATATCACGGTGCTGATGTCCGGGTTGCGCGAGCATCATCGCCGTCGGCTGGCCGCGATCGGCGCATTGCCGACGGGTGGCGACGAGCGAATCTTCGAGCACACACCGGAGGCGATCGCCTATGCCCGGGGGTATTTGCCGAGCACTGCCGGACGGGCACACGAATGAGCAATCGGACGAAACCGACTCCGGCGCAACGAATTCGCTACATCTGCGGCGGAACATTGCCGCCGTCCATGGCGCAGTGGGTGATCGACGACTTGACCGGTCCCGGATCGGCTCGCCGGTACCTGCTGCGGATTCTCGTACCGGTGATCGCGCCGTTGTGCCTGTTCCTACTCATTCCCGGGCCATCGTGGATCGGGCCGGCGATGATGGCCCTGCTGTATTTGCCGCTGATCTACTTCACTGCGGCACTGATGCACGTCTACCGGCGCCATCGCCTGACCGCACACGGACTCGATGCGACGCTGGCCGATGCCCGTAATCGGGCGCGGTCGGCCGCTGAACGTGCAGCATATGAACGCCGCCATGGCCGGGGCTGAACGCCTGGTTGTGCGCCCGGCCAGGCGGGGTCGGCACTCGCTCGCGCCGGAAACCGTTGTGCGGCACCGGCGCGAGCCGGTGGTAGGTCAGACCAATTCCTCGACGGTTCGAGCGAACTCCTGGGCACCGTGACCATCGGCGACCTGGCGGTCGATAAGGTTCTTGATCGGGGCGACGAAGTCGACGGTGACCCCGGCGTCGCGGGTGGCGCGGTTGATGGCGTCGAGGGCGGCTTTGTGGAAGGCGAGGGATTGGATGGGTTGGCTGTAGTCGCCGCTATCGATGATCTGGCCGTAGGCGGGGAGCATCTGCGCCATGGCGGTGACCCACGGCGTGGCACGCTCGGCGAAGGCGCCGGCCGAGACGCCTACCGAGCGCATCATGGCCGCGCCGTGCATGAAGCCACTGAACATGGCGTACATGTTGGCGAGCAGCGCGAAGTCGTAGGTTGCGGCGAGTCCGGCGTCGTCGCCGAAATACTCTGCTGCCGCGAGCAATTCGAGGGTGGCGCGGTGTGCTTCGAACACCGCGCCCGAACCGCTGTACAGGATGGACGCGCCGGGCTGCCCGATCATCGACGGAACCGCCATGATGCCGCCGTCGAGGTAGTCGATGCCGTGCCGGGCCGCCCAGGTGGCGAGTTCGCGGGCCTCATCGGGGGCGGTGCTGGTCAGGTTGATGACCTGTCTGCCGGATAGTTCGCCGGCGACCGGGTCGAGGATGGCGTGCACGGAGGTGTGGTCGAACAGGACGACGATGATCGGTCCGCCCGCCTGGACGGCGTCGACGACCGACAAAGCACCGACGGCTCCGGCGACGACGAGGTCCGCGTCCTTGCCTGGCGTGCGGTTCCATACTGTCGTGGGGTGGCCACCCTTCAACAGGGTCGCGGCCAGTGCCTGGCCCATCGCGCCGAGTCCGAGGACAGTCACGGGGGTGTTCGTTGTTTCCGCCATTGCGGGGTCAACTCCTTGGAAAGTTCGTGAACGGGGTGGTCAGCGCGCTGAAACCAAGGTTGCTCGTTGCTCCCGAAAGCGACAAGTACCTACTATTTGGTCCGGTACTTACTAATTAGTGTGTGAGCAGGTAGCGAGGTCGGGCGATGGGCGAAAAGAGATCCGGACCATATTTCTGCGGCATCGACGCGGCGATGGATGTGGTCGGCGGAAAGTGGAAGGCGCTGATTCTGTGGGAGCTGGAGGCGCATGGCATCCGCCGGTTCGGGGAGCTCCGCCGCGGCCTGCCGGGCGTCTCGGAGAAGATGCTGATCCAGCAGCTACGTGAGCTGGAGGAGGACGGGATCGTGGCGCGCGAGGTCTATCGCGAGGTGCCGCCGCGTGTCGAATACCAGCTCACCGAATTGGGCGCCGCGCTCAATCGCGCGCTGGAGCCGCTCGGCGCTTGGGGTCGGGACCGGATCGATCGGATCGGCGCGGACCGCGTCCACCCGATTACCGCCTGACGCTTATTCGCGACCTGGCGCGGGCTGATCGATTGGCGCAGAAGGCCTTCCGCCGACGGTAGTGGTGGGCGGCGTCGAGATGAAGGGCAACGTCCGCACCTGCTGATTGGTCGCGGGCATCGGGGGCTCGTTCGTGGGCATCAGGAACAGAGCGAGGACCACGAGCAGTAAGGCTGCCAACCCGCCGAGGATCGGTCGGCAGTAAACGCGCACATGGAATGATCGGCGCCCGTGTTCGATTCGTTACCTCGAACGGCAGCACACCTGCCAACCAGTGCATCGGCGACGTCGGTCGGACCTGGATCAACTCAGGTTTCGGATCGCCACTCCCCTTCTGACACAAGCGGATTCGAATGTCGCGCTGATGTCGGGGTGGGCTTTCCGATGTTCGGCTCCAGAAACAACTCGTCGTCGGCCACGGGTACCCGCCGCGGCTCAGCGAGGGGGAACTAGTGCTGTTGGCCCTCGCGATATCCCAGCACCAGTTCCCCGTGATCATTCGCCCAGATCCGGAACTGTCGCGCGGCCCGACCAGCTGTGGCGCGCGGCCCCCAGCCGCCGTTGCCGCGGCAGACTGCACGTCCAATCCGCCCGAGAAGTCCGCCCATGACCTCACACACCCTCCTGCGACCCGCATCACATTTGCCTATTGAATGTGACCCCCGCTTGATGCTAAACATTGTGGCACGCAACGCAATACACGTTGCATTATATGCAACGAGCAATGAATGGGAACCGAAAATCTTGATGCTGCACCGTGAATTCCGGCCAGGCGGGGCCGTGCGACGCGCACTGACACTCGGAGCCGCACTGTTCCTGCTCGCCGGGTGCGCGCCGGTGCAGTCCGGTCCGGCCGGATCGGGTGCCGATGAGAAGACCGGCACCGTCCGGGTCTGGCTTTTCGACGAGGCGACGCGCGCACCGAAGGAAGCAGTGATCAACGAGGCGATCGCGGAGTTCGAGGCGACCCGGCCGAATGTCGACGTCGACGTGCAGTGGGTGCCGGTCGCCGGACGAGCGGAGAAGTTCGCAGGCGCTTTCAACGATCCGGCCAGCGCCCCTGATCTCGCCGAGTTCGGCAATACCGACCTCGCCGGCTACGCCGTCACCGGCGCGTTCGCCGACCTGGGCGCCGATCTCGCGTCCTGGCCGGAGGGTAAGGACATCGATCCGTCGGTCCTGGAAACCGCGAAGTCCGGCGGCAAGATCTACGGGCTGCCCTGGTACACGGGCATCCGCGCGCTGTACTACCGCACCGACGTCTTCACCGAACTCGGTCTCCGGCCGCCGGCCACCCTGGCCGAACTCACCGACACCGCCCGCCGCATTCGCGCGAAAAAGCCTGACCTGTACGGGATTTCGGTCGGCGGCAAATACACCTACGCGATGCTGCCGTACCTCTGGGCGCACGGCGGCGAGATAGCCGAGAACGACGGCACGATGTGGAACGCCACGGTCAACTCCGACCGGGCCAAGGCGGGGATCACCCGCTACGCCGAGCTGATCCACGACGACATCTGCCCACCCGCGCAGTGCGCCGACTTCACTGGAACCCAGAGCGTGCAGGCCTTCGCGGGTGGCAAGGCCGCGATGACCATCGGTGGCGACTTCAGCCGCAAGGCCATGGATCAGGGTGCGTCCAAGGACAAATACGCGGTGATCCCGCTGCCCGGCACCGAAACAGGCTCGGTCGCACCGGCCTTCGCCGGCGGCAATCTGCTCGGCGTCTTCCGCGCCGGCCAGCATCGCGGCCTCGCCGTCGACTTCGTCGAATTGCTCGGCAGCGCAAAGTATCAGGAGAAGATGTACCAGGCGATGGGGAACCTGCCGACGCTGACCAGTGTGCAGCACAAGCTCGCCGCGAACGACCCGTTCCTCGCCCCGTTCGTCCAATCGCTCAAAGCCGGTACGAGGTTCGTGCCGAGCACACCGGCCTGGTCGAAGATCGACAGCCAGAACCTGCTGCCGACCGCGGTGCAGCAGATCGCCACCGGAGCCAAGGATCCCTCGGCGGCGTTGAACGCGGCGGCCGCCGCGATGAACAAGGCATTCAGGTAGGCGCACATGGCAATTCAAGAACTGTCGAGAACAACTCCGCGCGTCTCGCCGAAACCTCGTCGCCTGAGCCGGGACACGGTCACCGCGTGGTGCTACCTCGCTCCGGCGGGCATCCTGCTCGCCGCCGTGCTGATCTATCCGATCTATCAGATCGTAGTGATCTCGTTCTATGACTACGGCCAGGCGCAAGCCACCGGTGCCGCGCCGTTGGAGTTCATCGGCCTCGGCAACTACCGAGAGCTCTTGTCGGACAGCCAGTTCTGGATCGTGCTCGCCAACACCTTCGTGTTCGGCGCGGTCTGTGTGATCGGCGGTCTGGTGGTCGGCACAGCGCTGGCGGTTCTCGCGACACGGGTTCGCGCGGTACCGCGAATGCTGCTGTTCCTCGCCGCGCTCGGTGCGTGGGCGACTCCCGCGATGGCCGGGTCGTATGTCTGGCTGTTCCTGTTCGACGCCGATTTCGGCATCGCCAACGAGGCGCTGTCCGGCCTCGGACTCCGTTCGATGGACGGGCACTCGTGGACCTTCGGCACGCTCAGCGCGTTCGGAGTGGTTGCCGCCGAGGTGATCTGGTGCTCGTTCCCGTTCGTCATGGTGACCATGTACGCGGGCATCAAGGCGATCCCCGAGGAGGTGCTGGAGGCCGCGGCACTGGACGGGGCATCGACGTGGCGCTCGGCCCGCTCGGTGATCCTGCCGATGCTCCGGCCGCTGCTGCTGATCGCGACGATCCAGTCGATCATCTGGGATTTCAAGATATTCACCCAGATCTACGTGATGACCAATGGCGGCGGTGTCGCCGGGCGCAACCTGGTGCTCAATGTCTACGCCTACCAAAAGGCCTTCGCCGGGCAGGAATACGGGCTCGGCTCCGCGATCGGAGTCCTGATGACGCTGTTGCTGTTGTCGATCACCGGGCTCTACGTCCGGTCCCAGCGCAGGAGCACGCCATGGCAGTGAAACCCCTGCTGCGCACGCCGCGTAAGCCCGGACGCCTTGTCGCCGAAGCGGTTACCGTGGTGATCGCCGGATTCGTCGCCTTCCCGTTGTACTGGATGGTGCTCTCGGCGCTCAAGCCGCCGGGCGAGATCCAGTCGGCCGATCCGAAACCGTGGACCTTGGCGCCCAGCCTGGACAGTTTCACCCGGGTGCTCTCGATGGACGGTTTCGGCCGGTTCTTCCTCAACAGCTTGCTCATCGCCGTTGTGGTCGTGGTCTTTTCGCTGCTGTTGTCGTTCCTGTCCGCGGTGGCGCTCACCCGCTTCCGGTTCCGTGGCCGAACCGTGCTGCTGGTGATGATCCTGGTGGCGCAGATGGTTCCCGTTGAGGCGCTGACGATTCCGCTGTTCTTCCTGATGCGCTCGATCGGCGGCACCGTGCCGGCGTTGGGGCTCAACGAGCTCGGCTCGATCATGCTGGTGGATCTGGTGTTCAGCCTGCCGCTGGCCATCTGGCTGCTGCGCGGGTTCGTCGCGGCGGTGCCGGTCGAGTTGGAGGAGGCGGCGAAACTCGATGGGGCGAGCCGTCTTCGGTTCGCGTGGCAGATCCTGCTGCCGCTGGTGGCGCCCGGGCTGGTGTCGGTCAGCGTGCTGTCGTTCATCCACGCATGGAACGACTTCCTGTTCGCGAAGACGTTCATCATCTCCAAGACCGAGAATCAGACGCTGCCGCAGGCGATCCTGGTGTTCTTCAAACCGGAGGACACCGACTGGGGCGCGGTGATGGCGGCCTCGACCTTGATGACCATTCCGGCGCTCGTGCTGTTCGTGCTCGTGCAGCGCAAGCTCGTCTCCGGCCTCGGCGGCGCGGTGAAAGGCTGACATGCCAGGTTTCGAAACACTCCTCCCCCGACCTGTCTCGGTGACCCCACGGTCCGGAGTTTGCGCATGGCCCACGGAAGTCGACACACATATCGACTCGGACCTGCCACCCGAGGGATACCGGCTGGAGATCACCCCCGCAGGTATCACGCTCACTGCCGCGGATCAGGCCGGGCGGACCCACGCCCAGCAGACGCTGCGCCAGCTCGCCGGACCGGATGCGTTCCGCGCCGCGGCGATCGGCACACGGGAACTCACCATCCCGTGCGGTGTCATCGAAGACCATCCGCGATTCCGTTGGCGCGGTTGCCTACTCGACGTGGCACGCAACTTCCGCACCAAAGCGGAGGTACTGCGGTTCATCGATCTCCTGTCAGCGCACAAACTCAACGTGCTGCACCTGCACCTGACCGACGACCAGGGCTGGCGCATCGAGGTCCCCGCCTTCCCGAAGCTGACCGAAATCTCCTCGTGGCGAACGGGATCGATGGTCGGTCGCCATGACGGCCCAGAACGCGACGGCCGCCCACACGGCGGCTTCTACACCACCGACGACCTCCGCGAGATCGTCGCGTACGCGGCCGAGCGATCTATCACCGTGGTGCCGGAGATCGATGTACCCGGCCATGCCCGCGCCGCAATCGCCGCCTACCCCGAGCTCGGCCCCGAACCCGAAAGCCCTTGGGAGGTATGGACGTCCTGGGGCGTCAGCACCTCACTACTCAAACCCACACCGGACACGCTCGACTTCCTCCGCCAAGTCTTCGACCACGTGCTGACCATATTCCCGTCACCGGTCATCGGCGTCGGCGGCGACGAGGTTCCCGGCGCGACACCAGCGCACGGCCGCCTGGTCGCCGACCTGGCAACATATCTGGCCACCCAGGGCCGCCGAGCCTTCGGGTGGGACGAGGTCCTCGACACCGATGCCCTACCGCCCATGGTGATCGGCGCATGGCGCGATCAGGCCGCCGCCACCCGTGCGGCAACGGCAGGTCACGACGTCGTGCTGTGCCCAGAGGATCACTTCTACTTGGACCACCGTCAATCCGACCACCCCGACGAACCGATCCCGGTCGGCTACCTACGCACCCTCGAAGACGTGTACCGCTACCAGCCCACCCTCGACGACCCACACGTCATCGGCATCCAAGCCCAATTGTGGAGCGAACACTTCGATTCCGTGCGCCGAGTCGACTACGCCGCCTTCCCCCGCCTATGCGCGGTCGCCGAACTCGCCTGGAGCCCACCAACTCACGACTACACCGAGTTCCTCCCCCGCCTACGCGACCACCATCTCCCCCGCCTGGACGCACTGGGCGTCGAATACCGCCCCCTCGACGGCCCGCACCCCTGGCAAACCCGCCCCGATGTCCCCGCAACCGCCCATCGCCCGAACCAACTGCCGGTGGGCTGATCTAGCAGTCCGCCAGCACACGCTCGAGCGCCACCCGGCCCGCACGTCCCCAGGTCGGCTGGCCACCGGGCAGCCCCCGGTCCCACGCCTGGCCGATACTGATGAGCGAAGCCGCGTGCAATACGGCCCACCCTCGCGCTCGCCGGACCATTGCCGTGTCCCCGATCGCGTAGGTGTCGAAGAACCGCGCGGCACCGCCGGAGGGCAACAATAGCCACGCGGCCGCAAGATCGTTTGCCGGATCGCCGGCACAGAGTTCGCCGAAGTCGATAACGCCCGCGAGCGTCCCGCCCGAGACGACGACGTTCGCCGGATGCAGGTCACCATGCAACCACACCGGCGGCCCGGCCCACGCGGGAGCGGAAATGGCTGCCTCCCATACACGTTGGACGTCGGCGACGATGCCGCCCGGAACAAAAGCTTGCAACTTCGAACCGGCATCGTGCGCGAATGTCTCGAGCGCAACGCCGCGGCCCGGATTGGCCGGGGCCTCGTCGGGCGCCTCCTGATGGAGCGCTCTGAGGAAGCCCGCCAAAGCATCAGCAGCGTGCTCGACGCGGCTGATCGCCACGCGGTCGGCCGGCTCGCCGGGAACCCAGCGCGCAATCGTCCATGGCCGCGGGAAACTTGGCGACGCTTCGCCGAACCGAAGGGGCGTCGGGACCGGCAGCGGAAGGCGCTCGGCCAGCGTGGGCAGCCACCGCCGCTCCTTGGCCAACAACCCAGGGGCGCGGGGCGTGCGTGGCATCCGGACCCCCAATTCCGCACCGAGACGCCACATTTGGTTGTCCCAACCGGCAGCAACGCGCTGCAGGCCCAGTCCGGAAAGGTCGGGGTGCTGCTCACTCAGGAGCGATCGCACCAGGGCTTCATCGATCTCGACATCGTCCACGTTCGCCCTCAATCCCCTGGCATCCGGCCGATGGACTGTGCCCACGCCTCCGCCCGCGCGGTGATCTCGATGATCAACGGCCCCTTGGCATCTGCGTAGGCGTTCATATCGGACCAGTCGCGCTGCGCAAGTCGCTGTTTCAACTGCCCGTAGGCCGCGCGGTCTCGCGCGTCGTGCCGAAGCCAATCGCGAAACAGTAGATGGCGGCGTTCCCACTCGCTGCCGACAGTGCAGATGTGTAGGTGCACATCACGTTCCGGGGTTCGCACCATCCGATGCCCCGGCTCACGCACCCGAAGTCGATAACCGGCAGCGAGCAGCGGTTCGAGGAACGCGTCCTCATCCTCGACATCGGGCACACTGAGGTCGATATCGATGATCGGCTTGGCCGCAAGCCCCGGCACCGAAGTCGAGCCGATGTGGTCGATCCGGCGCGCGGCGGCGCCGAGCGCGGCGGCGATCCTGCCGCGCTCCTCGGCGAAGCGGTTCGGCCAGCGGGGCGGTAGTCGACGAGGCGGATCTCCGGCTTCTCGATGCCGCCGATCAGCTCCATCCGATCATGCATACCGCCATCCTCGCGCGTCGACCGTGCACCATGCCACTCGAACAGACTGCGACGACCGCTATCCGAAGGTACTGCGGATAGCGGTCGAATTCGCGTCGGTGTGGTGACCGCCTACCGATCACCGTGCCGATTCGGGAAATGTCGCTGTCAGGCGTATTTCACTAAGGGCACTGCTTCCAGGCGAAGTGGTAGGTGGTGGTGATGCTTCCGTCGGTGGAATCCATCGTGATGAAGCTGGTGGTCGTCTTCGGATCCGATGTGCCGGCGTCGACGCGCAGCTGGGTATTGATATTGAAATTGCGGAATTCGCCGCACGGCTGGTAGACGATCGCGCCGACCTCGGTGGAGTCGGTATTCTGCCAATCATCACCGAAAGGCCCCTTGAGGGTATGGTCGACATAGTCGGTCGGCGAATTGCCCTGGAAGTAGTACCTGGCCCTTTCCAAGGAGGTCGCACCCTTCGCCAACGATGCGAAGCCACGGTAATCCGCCGAGGCGATGCCGTAGGTGAAGCCCTGCGGGACATGCACTTTCAGGTTGATCTGGCAGTTCATCCGGAAATCGGTCGGACCGGCTCCGACACCCACCTTGGCGGTGTACTGACTGTAGGTGACCGTGAAGGCCTCGTTGTCGGGCGAGACGGCTACGGCCGCGGTTCCGGCCGGACAACCGGTGCCATTGACGCTCGCGACGTCGATGACAATCTTGTCCGGCGGTATGGGGCCGTTCCAATCGGGCAGCGCGGACGCCTGCGAACCGGCCATCGGAATAGCAAGCGCGAATACGGCAGCGCCGAGAGTGACTGATTTCTTGTACATGGGATGCCTCACAACGGGCGGGGATCGGACAGGTCTCACTGTAAGACGTCTATACCCACCCGAAGCTCCCCAACAGAAGTGGGGAAAACCCGGAAATTACTCGGCCCCTACATAATTGGCGGTCGGTTTCCCGGACGTCCGCTTAACCGTTGAATGTTGGAGTTTTATAGTGTCTGCCGATTCAGGGCCGGAGGAGGCGGAACGTGTCCATCCGCTGTCGATGGTACTCGAGATCGTCCTCGTCGTGCTGGACGCCGCGGCCGACGGCGATGCCGAAATACACTGCCTCCCTGCGCAATCGATGGCGCATCAGCTGGGCGAGCGCAACATCGTCGAGCTGCCCCGCCGTGCCGCCCGCAGCATGGTAGTCGTCGACGAATCGGCGCGCGACGGCCAGATCACTCCCCAGTACATCGGCGAATTCCAATGCGGCGGAAGCTAGTTCGAGTTCCGGCGGTCCGATCAACGCCTCGTCCCAGTCGAGCACGGCGATGACATGCCCATCGCGGGCCAAAAGGTTGCCCTCGTAATAGTCACCGTGTAACGGCTGCGCACGAGCAGTCCTGCCGAACTCGGCAAGCCAACGATCCAACTCGGGATCGGGTAACTCAGCGGACGGCGCACCGTCGAGCCCGATCTCCAGGAACGACCGCTTGGGCCGCGCCGCCGGCCGATAGTCGGCCAGGGCTCGGTGCACCCGCGCCAGCAGCCCGGCCGCCTCGGTCACCTGCACCGGATCCTCGCCGCTGGCCCACTGCCCCTCGATCAGCGGCCACACGGTAATCGGACGGCCCGCCACCACCTCGACCGTCGACCCATTCGCCCGCGGCAACGGTGCCACCGCCTCGCGCACACCGCGAGCAGCCGCAACCGCAATACCGTTGCACCACTCGACCTCGACGGGGTCGCGATCCACCGCCCCGATCCGCACCACGACCTCGCCGACGCGGTACGCAGCGGACTCCTCACCGCCGTACAACCGCTCACCGTCACCCTTGTATCCCCACTCGGCCGCCACAGCAGCGCGAATATCCTCGGTCAGCGGGACGTCGACATAGATCACGCATCCACTTCTACCAGCGCGGCCTACTCGGCCGCCGCCGCCCCGAGCTGGACGCGCGCTGACCCACCTCTAGCCACCAGGCGTAATACGCGCGTATTATGGCTGGTGTGGGTTTCGAGTGGCCTGATTGGGCGTTGGACATGCTCATCGGGATCTCTCCGAACGAGGTGATGCAGGTGCTGACCAAGCAGCGACGATGGCCACGGCGTGGCCGGGGCACTGCGGGCATGGAGATGCTGACGATCTGGGGCCGGACGGCCGCGGGTCGGCCGTTGATCGTCGGCCTGCGCCAGGCCGAACCCTGGCAATGGCAGATCGTCGCCGCCCGACCGATGAGCCCGGAGCAGGTAACCGAGTTCGAAAAGTGGGAACAGGAGAACCAGTGATGGGCGACAACAACTTCCCCGCCACCCCCCAGGGGGTGGACGAGTTGATGGACAGCCTCGTCTTCGACGACGCACCGGTGCGCGAGGCCGACGTGCCGCCGCCGATGGCGCCCGGCGAGGACATCATGGTGGTGCGATCCCTGCGCATACCCCTCGACATGGACCAATCCATCAAGGCCGAAGCCCAGGCCCGCGGCATCACCATGAGCGAACTCATCCGCGACTGGCTCGCCGTCGAGCTCGCGGCCCTAGCCGACGACCAACCCATCTCCCGCGCCGATGCCTTGCGGGCGCTCGCCGGGGTACGCCCGATTCACCACCGCGCCAGCTGAATTCTCTACCCGACGGCATACCCTTGCCCCCGCGCTAGCGGCAGAATCTACACTCCCACTCAAGACTTGCCTTGGAATAGGGCCCGAGTGCCAGTGCAGATCCCGAGTGCCAGTGCAGATCCCCACCGACCGCAGACATCAAACGCCGCCCAGCGCCCACCTCCGCCAAGCTCAACGAGACGCCGCCGCCCCCGCCGCGCACGAATTGCCCGCCGCGTTCGAGATTGCCTGCTGCGCTCAAAATTGCCCGCCGCGCCCAATTTCGCTCCCCGCGAACGAGATTGCTAGCAATACCGCACGCGGCTGCACAATTCACGCGCGGCGCCCCCCGTCCGACCACTCGAAGGCACGCCCACTGACAACGTCGCTCTTGTCCAAAGCGCCTGGGACGCAAGCACGGCCAGACAACCACGCTGAAACCGCCTTGCCCTATGCCCAAAGCGCTTGGAACGCAACCACAGCCAGATGACCACCTCCGGAACGCGACATCGCGCGCCTGACCGTTAACTAAAGCCGGGTACGGCAGGCGACGCGCCCAGCACTGCTTCACAGGAAAACGTGGACAGGTCTTCAGCTCACTGGACTGTCCACCTCTGGAGTCCTAAGCAGCACTTGCCCGGATAGGTCCACCTTCACAGGGTCTCTGGGTGTACTGGTTCGAGGTGGTGTGCTGAGAGATTCTCCGGTGGTGCGCTGTTCCAGGGGTTTTCGACTGGTTCATCGGATGACCGGAGTAGTGCTGGGCGCGCCAGGTGGGGTCCCCGACCTTAGTTATCGGTCAGGTGCGCGATGTCACGTTCCGGAGGTGGTCACCTGGCTGTGGTGCTGTTCTCGAGCGCTTTCGAAGCAGCGAGTCTGTCGCGCGGACATTTTCGGGACCGCAGAGTGTCCGATGTGCACCCTTTGTTCTGGCCGAGCATCCTTTCGGTAAACCGCTCACCCGGTGTAGCGGGTGAGCGGGTCACAGAAACGGTGCTCAGTTTCCGCAGAGGGGGCTGGACAGAGGGCGGGGTCGCAGTTCTGGGCAATGGTTTGCGTTCGACAGTGCTGAACTGGTGAAACGTTGTGTGAACTGTGGGTGAGGACCGAGTCGACGGCGGGTGGTGATTCGCACGTCGACCGGCTGTGCGTTCTCCGGGGTCGGCAGCGATGACCTCGGCGTGAAAGTGGTCACGGCTAATTCCTAGCGAATTGCCTCTACTCTTCCCTCAACTGGTCGTACGACCAGTTTCTATTCCAGCTCCACACGTCTGTGCTCGAAGCACACCTCTTCCTAGGAATCAGCAAATGAGAAGCATCCTCCGTTCGTCGCGCACGATCGCGGCGATCATGGCAGCCGCGATTGTCGGATTAGGGCTCAATGCCGCGGTGGCCGTTGGGGATCCGGGTCCGGTCTCGGAAACGCACTCCGCCGACACCGTCGGGTACGGCCCGGTGCTGACCGACGAGGCCGCGGCCTTCGCCTATGGACTCGTCAATCCGGACGTCGCACCGCAGGGGTCGAACAACTGGGCGTGTAAGCCCGATGACGCCCACCCGCGACCGGTCGTCCTGGTGCACGGGACCTGGGCCAGCGCCTTCGGCGCCTACTCCTACATGTCCCCGCAACTCGCCAAGGCGGGCTACTGCGTCTTCACCTTCAACTACGGCCGCGCCAACGTCGCGGGCGCCGGGCTCAACCTGCCCACGATCGGCGCCACCGGCTACATCGAGGATTCCGCGAAGCAACTCGCCGTCTTCGTCGATCGGGTGCTCGCCGCCACCGGCACGGGACAGGTCGACATGATCGGGCACTCGCAGGGCGGCGTAGTGGCACGCCAGTACCTGAAGTTCGAGGGCGGCGCGAACGCCGACGATCCGGCGGCGAACAAGGTGAAAAAGCTCATCACCTACGGCGCGACCAACCACGGCACCACGCTCAGCGGCCTGGGCAGCCTGCTCGGTGTCTTCAAAGACACGATGGGACTTGACCTTTCGACCCCGACCGAGGCCCTCATCGGCCACGCGGGCATCCAGCAACTCATCGGATCGCCGGTGCTCACCAAGCTCAACGAGGGCGGCGACACGATGTCCGGCGTCGAGTACACCATCGTCGCCGACCGCTACGACGAGGTGTCCAGCCCGTTCACCCGCACCTACCTCACCGCGGGCCCGGGCGCGACGGTCGACGACGTGCTCCTGCAGGACGGCTGCGTGCAAGACATCTCCGACCACAACTCGATGCTCTACTCGCCCCGCGCGGTCTCCCTCGCGCTGCGCGCGCTCAACCCGGCCACCCACCCCGCGCCGGTCTGCTCGATGAATCCGTGGCTGCTCTGAGCCTCAGGCAACCCGGCCGAGCCAGTTTCTGATCTCGTCGGTCAACGGAATCGGGGCGTCGTAATGCATCAGATGTCCCGATTCCGCGACCAACCGGAGCGTCGCGCCCGGGATGAGATCGGTCAGTTTGTGTCCTAGGGCGGCGGGGATCCACGTGTCCTCGCTGCCCCACAGCACTCGGACCGGGAGGGCGATCTCGCCGAGTCGCCGCTCGTTCTCCTGTAGAAAACGTTCGTCGTAGTCGGCGATCTGGTGATAGAAAGCCAGCTGCCCGTCCTCCCCTGTCCACGGGGCAACCAACGCTTCGAGGTCGTCCGCGCGCAGACCGCGATGACTCGCGCCCTGGACGTAGGCCCGCACGATCGCGGCGTGGATGTAGGCGGGAAGTTGTCCGAGCAGATCAGGATTCTCCTGTACGAACCGGAAGAACGGTGACCCGCTCGGCGGGATCGCCACCACGTCGATGAGCATCAGTGACCGATACGGCACGCCCTCGACCAGATGCGTACGCAACGACACCGCGCCACCGAAGTCGTGCGCGATGACGTGCGGGCGGTCGAGCTGCCAGTGGTCGAGCAACGCGGCGAATGCCGAGGCCTGGCTGCCGAAATCGACCGCATCCTCAGGCCGCTTCGATGATCGGCCGTATCCGGGCATGTCCCATACATAAACGGTGAAGTCGCCGCTCAAAGCCTCGGCAAAGGGGTACCACAGCACCGATGAGAACGGGGTGCCGTGGCAGAGCACTACGGCAGGTCCGTGCCCGACGCTCCCCCACGCGATCCGCCGACCCTGCCATTCGAAACGTTCCGAGAGGTCCATACGTCAGCGCTACCCGGATCATCGCCACGAAAAACGGCAGTAGCAGCCCCCATTTCTGGCGGGATCTTCACTAGGGTTGGGTGGCGCACCTGGGTCGTGGACGTCCTTACGGTGCAACGATATCCGGAGGGGGTCCCGATGAATGTGCTGGTTTTGGGAGGGTACGGGGCGGTCGGCGGGCATGCGGTGCGACTGCTGCGGGCGGACGGGCTGTCGGCGCTGGCCGCTGGGCGGGACCCGGCGCGGGCGGATGTGGTGCTCGATCTGTCCGATGTCGACAGTTTCGCGGCCGCGTTGGATGGTGTTGCCGCCGTGGTCAATTGCGCGGGTACCGAGGATATCCGGCTGGCCGAGGTGTGTGCCGGGCGCGGGATTCCGTTCCTCGATATCTCCGCGACCAGTGAATACGTGCACAGCCTGGAGAGTGTCACCGGGCCGGTGGTGCTCGGAGTGGGGTTGGCACCGGGTCTGACGACGCTGCTCGCCGCAGACGCTTTGTCCAGCCATCGAAGCCCGGTCGATATCGTGATCGGACTCGGATCCGGCGAGCACCACGGCGCCGCCGCGACCGCGTGGACCTACGGCCTGCTCGGCAAACACTTTCTCGATCCCGACGGCACTCCCATCCGCAACTTCACCAGGCCGCAGCGTTTCGACGTGCCGAGGGAGTCCGGATACAAACCGGCCGCGGCCCTGCGCGCCGATTTCGCCGACCAGCACCGGCTCACTCGCGAATTCGGTGTCCCGGTCCGCAGTTATCTGCGTTTGGACACGCGTCTCGCCACGCTCGGACTCGGCATGCTCACCAGAGTTCCCGCGCTTCAGTCGCTGGCACCGAAACGGATGCCGGGCAGTGATAAGTGGGTGGTCCTCGCGCGCTCGTCGAACGAGTCGTCGCTCTGGGCGGCCGGTCGCGGTCAGTCGCTGGCGACCGCCGTCGTGGCCGCCGCGGCCGTGCGGGCGGCGGTGCTGCGCCAGCCCACCGCGCCCACGTGGATCCACGAAATCCTCAGAATCGAGGACCTGCGGGACACCTTGCGCGACAACGAGATCACTCTCGGCGGCTGATTTGGATGCGGTACTGACCGCAAACAGCAAGAGCCCCGCATCCGCAACCGCCCTCCTCGTCACCGAGCGACCGGCCGCGGCGACGGCAATGCACGTTCAGCGTGCAGAACCAGCCTCGCGATCTCGAAACCCCGGAGCTCGGTTGACGGCCCACGCGGGCCAAGCGACCGGCACGCACCTCTGTCGATGCGAAACCACAAATGCGCTGATCAGCGGCGTGTCGGAGGCTCGACGCACCCGGCGTACTGCCAGGATGGGGCACGCACCGGAGCAACGTTGTCTGACGCTCGTCGAGGAGAGGTATGTCGCGTCGCCGGCTTGTCGGCATCGTTGTTCCATTGTTGCTTCCCTTGATTCCCGTTGTGGCGCACGCTGAGACCGTGGCCGATTCCAGTAGGTATGTGAATCCGTTCGTCGGGACGCAGGACGGTGGGCCCGATTTCGGGCACGGCGGCGGGGCGGGGATGACGTTCCCCGGCGCGGTGACGCCGTTCGGGATGATGCAGTGGAGCCCGGATACGGTGCGCACCGCGGGCGGTGGTTACAAGTACGAGGACAACCGGCTGTACGGGTTCTCGATGACGCACATCTCCGGCCCTGGTTGCACTGGCGCACAAGACTTTCCGGTGCTGCCGGTGTCCGGGATCATCGGCCGGTCACCGGCCGTCGACGGCGCGGGATACCTGCAGACCTTCGATCACGCGAACGAGCAGGCCAACCCGGGCTACTACCGCGTCACCACCGACTCCGGCGTGCAGACCGAGCTGACCGCGTCGACCAGGGCGGGCGTCGCCCGCTTCACCTTCCCGCAGGACAAGCCGGGCACGCTGCTGCTCGACGTCACCGGCTCGGTGAACGGGGTCGACGACGCCGAGATCACCATCGACGGCAACACCGTGTCCGGTTGGGCGCTGACCGGCGGGTTCTGTGGCGCGCGCACCCGATATCGCGTCTACTTCCACGCGAGTTTCGACCGTCCGATCACGGCGTCGGGCACCTGGAAGGACAACGTCATCAAGCCGGGCTCGACCACCGCCCGCGGCGCGGCACCGACGCGCCGCACGAATTCCGGCGACATCGCGAGCAACGGCCTCGGCACCGGCGCCTTCCTGCAATTCGACTCGGCGCAGCCGGTGCAGATGCGCACCGGCCTGTCCTACGTCAGCCTCGACGGCGCGCGCCGCAACCTCGCCGCCGAGATCGGCACGAAGGACTTCGACACCGTCCGGGTGGACGCACGGGATGCGTGGCGGCGCAGGTTCGATCAGGTGCAGGTGACCGGCGGCGATCAGGATCGGTTGCGCACCTTCTATTCCGCGCTCTACCACGTGTTCCTGCAGCCGTACATCTTCGACGATGTCGACGGCAATTACACCGGCTTCGACGGCAAGACCCACCAGGTGCGGCCCGCAGCCCCCGGACAACCCGCACACCACTATTACGCAACCTTCTCCGGCTGGGATATCTACCGCAGCGAGGCCCAGCTGCTCGCGTGGCTGGCACCCGATGTGGCCTCCGACATCGCCCAGTCGATGTTCGACAACGCGCACGTGCTCGGCGACGTGTGGGATCGCTGGTCGCATCAGAACACCATCACCGGGGTGATGAACGGCGACCCGTACCACTCGGTCGTCGCCACCGCGTACGCGTTCGGGGCCGACGACTTCGACGCCGAGGGCGCGCTCGATTCGATGGTCGCGGGCGCCGAACGCGTTGGGGAGAAGGCCGGTTACACCGAGCGGCCGAACAACGACGAATACCAGCGGCTCGGCTGGGTGCCCGGCCAGGTGTCCGACACGCTCGAGTACAACATCGCCGATTTCGGCATCTCCCAGCTGGCCGACCGGCTCGGCAACCGCACGGTCAGCGACAAGTTCCTGCGCAGCGCACACGGCTGGCAGCACCTGTACAACCCACTCACCGGCTGGCTGCAACCCCGCTCCGCCGAGGGCTTCTTCGGGCCGCTGTTCGACCCGGCGGGCACCGACGGATACGTGGAAGGCAATGGCGCGCAATACCATTGGATGACCTTCCAGGATGTCCGCGGCCTCTTCGACCTGATGGGCGGCCGGGCCAAGGCGGCCGGGCGGCTGGACACCTTCTTCACCCAGTTGAACGCGGGCCCGCACGCGCCGTTCGCCTATCTCGGCAACGAGCCGACGCTGCAGACTCCCTGGCTGTACGCGTGGGCGGGGCTGCCCTACCGCACGCAGGACGTAGTCCGCCGCGCCCGCACCGAACTATTCGGCCCGACACCGAACGGGCTGGTCGGCAACGACGATCTCGGCACCATGTCGGCCTGGTACGTCTGGGCCTCGCTCGGGCTCTATCCCGTAATCCCCGGCCGCGCTGAACTTTTCGTGCACACTCCGGCGTTCTCGACAGTGGAGATCCGGCGCTCGTCCGGCGAACAGTTCACCATCAGTGCGCCCGAGGTCGACGATGCCGCCCCCTACATTCGCACCTTGCAGGTGAACGGTGAGAACACCACCAAGGCGTGGTTGCCCGAATCCTTCGCCCTGTCCGGCGGTCGCCTCGACTTCACCCTGGGCACCGAACCCGGTCCGGAGTTCGGCACCGCCGAAGCCGACGCGCCACCTTCCTTCGGTGTCCCCCGCTAACCGGTGATTGGTTCGATCATCGGATGTTAGGAGGCATACCGATCCGGCGTAATGCGTTCTGCTGAACGAAAACTGGCCCGTAGGCTACGCGACGCGTCCACTATGGAAGAGGGCGCGGAGGATGAAGGTTTCGGTGGTTGACGATGTGAGCAAGATCGTCGGTGTCGTCGAGCGGATCGACTCGTTTCCCACGGTGGATGAATTGAGCGAGTTCGTCGACAAATTGGCCGACGCGGTGCCGGATAGGCTGACGGTCGCCGAAATCGGCAAGTCACGCGGGGGTGATCCGATTCGCGAGGTGCGGGTCGGGTCGGGGACACGGCAGGTGGTCGTGATCGGGAATCCGCATCCGAACGAGCCCATCGGGATGGCGACGATCCGGCACCTGCTCGGCAGGCTGACCGCAGACGACGCGCAAACCTTGGGCGCCACCTGGCATTTCGTGCTGTGCCTCGATCCCGACGGCACGCGGCTCAACGAAGGCTGGTTCGCCGAGGCGCGCACCAGAACCGGCGTCGCGCGCGGTTTCTACCGTCCGCCCGCGGCCGAGCAGCCGGAGTGGTGTTTCCCGACTCGTTGGCGCGGAAACGATGTCGGCACGCCGCTGCCGGAAACGCGGGCGCTGATGGGTTTGATCGATCGGACCCGTCCCGCGCTGATCGTGTCGTTGCACAACGCCGATTTCGGCGGCGGATTCTTCTACACCACCGGCGGCGATCGCGGCTACTGGACCGGACTCACCGACCAGCTGACCGCCTCGGACGTGCCGATCTATGACGGCGAACCCGACGTCCCGGGCGCCAGAACCTGGGCGCCAGGGGTTTTCGAGCTTCCGACGTTCCAACACATCGCCGAAACGCTGGCCGCCGAAGGTGTCGAACCGCTGGCGATGATGTCCGGCGCCGGCATCCGCGACTACGCGGCCGCCTACGGAACTGCCCTGCTGGTTTGTGAATTGCCGTTATGGGTCGATACACGCGTCACCGACGACACCCCAAGCGATCACTCCCTCGCGAGCGTCCTGTGTTCTACCGCAACCGCTTACGAGGAAATCGCCGACATCGTCCTCGGCGTTCTCGACCGGCTGTCCGAACGACTGACCGGCCGAAGCCCCTTCGAACGCGCACTCACCGACACCGTCCGAGCCCTCCGCGGAAACGCCACCGCCAAACGCTCCGCCACCGAATCCCGCATCGCGACGCTCGGCGAAATCTTCATCGAAAACTACGTCTGGGTCGGCGTAGCCCGCCTCCGCGCCGGCGGCATGCTCCTGCGCCTACTGGACGAGGCGGGCCGGCACGACCCCACCACCGAAATAGCCACCGAGCGAACTCATTTCGCCGCCATTTTCGAAAAATGGTGCACCGACATAGAAACCAACGCCCCCGGCCACCCCATCCCGATCCACCGCCTGGTAACCATCCAATCCTCGGCAATCGTCACCGCCGCCACCCGCCTCCACACCAACCTCCCTCTCTGAACCTGACAGCAAACCCCTTGACGGAATGGGAATCTCGTCTCGACGATGAGACCACTGAGGCTTTGGAGGCAATCGCTGGGTAGCTGGAACCAATGCGACGGATTCCATCATCTGATCGAATCTGATGACGGAATCGGCCAGAAGCAGCTTGCTGACTCGTGACGACGTATCTGGTCGAGTGAAGCTCGGATCATGATTCTCGACTTCGATGACTTCTATACGACCACTGCGGTGCCCTGGGATATCGGCGAGCCGCAGCCTGCTGTTGTCGCGCTGGAGCGGGCGGGGCGGATGTTCGGCGCGGTGCTGGATGTTGGCTGCGGCCTTGGAGATAACGCGATCTACCTGGCTCAGCGGGGCTATCGGGTGACCGCGATCGATGCCGCTGCGCCCGCTGTTGAGGTGGCGCGGCGGCGGGCAGTGGCGCGCGTGGTGGACGTTGACTTCACTGTTGCCGATGCCACCAGGCTCGATGGGTTCGGTGGGCGGTTCGACTCCGTGTTGGACAGCGCGCTCTATCACTGTCTGACCGACGAGCAGCGTACGCAGTATGTCGCCGCCCTGCATCGGGCCACGAAACCGGACGCATTGTTGAGCATGTTGTGCTTCTCCGACAAGACAATTGGCGGACTACCCGCCCCACTTCCCGTGTCGCAGCAGAATATTCGCGACACGCTGACCGCCGGCGGGTGGGCCGTCACCGACCTGACCGCAGGTGAGCAGCTCGCGGCGGCCGAGCCCTGCCGCGAGTTCTTGGCGCAGTACCCGAATGCGGTGGCCGATGCCCAAGGGCGAATCCCCATGCCGGTCTGGGTCGTTCGGGCACGTCGGGTGTAAACGCCCAGCATGCGCGCCCCGGCCGAACAGCCGGGGCGCGCAATCACCATCTGGGGAGCACCGGTAGCCGAGCCCCCTGCCAGCGCATTCACGACTCGTTCACCTGCGCACCGCGCGCGGGCAAGGGCGCGGCCATAGTCTGCCGTCGTCCATGACAACGATCGACAAGCAGGGAAAGGTTTTCCGAGTGCAGTCGAGAATCGCACGACTCGTCCTGACCGCTGTCGCCATGCTGATGGCGGTGAGCGTCCTTGGCGCCGGCACCGCCGCCGCCGCGCGCACCGACGGTATGCGGAGCTACCAAGGCATCGATCCGGAACAGTGGCTCCGGGATGTCGACACCGCGCTGGCCACCGCCGCCGCCGATTTGCGCGGCCGAGTCGCCGCAGGCGGCAAGCTGGCCATCGTCTTCGACATCGACGACACCACCCTCGCCACCGATTTCGCGATCGATCGCGACAACATTCCAGCGGTCGACGGTACGTTGAAACTGGCCGCGCAGGCCGATCAGAGTGGCGTCGAGGTTTTCTACATCACCAACCGCAACTACGCGTCGACCAACTCCCCGTCCAAAACGCGAATCGCGTTGGAGCGGGCTGGATTACCCGTGCATACCATCTACCATCGCACGCCCGGCGACTCCCGCGGCAAGCAGGAGCTGAAGACGGCCTACCGCGCCCAGATCGAGGACGACGGGTACACGATCATCCAGAACGTCGGCAACAACTGGACCGACCTCAACGGTGGGCACGCCGAACGCACCTACAAGCTCCCCGACTACGACGGCAAGCTTCAGTAGTCGACGACCTGCGTGGGACATCGCGCGCAGCGAGGTCCCACGCATCGAACGACCCGCTGACGTGGCAATTCAACAGTCACGGTTTCGTAACGGTGCCGATTGGGTATTGAGAGAGGTATGACATCGACGGAACACCGACCCGCCCGGATCGCCGGCGTGGAGCCGGGGACCGCGGTGCTGGCATTCGCTACGTGCCTTGCCTTTTCGATCGGCATTGCCGCTCTGACGCAGTCTGCTACCACCACGGTCCTCGCGTTCGCCAGCATCGCGGCCGGACTCGCACTTGTACTGACCATCTTGCCGCACAAGGCATAAACCCCTTCTCGTCTCCGCTGCCGCTGCGACACTGAGGTCCGGATTTTGATTCTCGGACCGGCGCATTTCGGAGGCAAGCATGCTGTCCCTACAGGAGATCTCGGACCGCCTGGAGATCCAGGACCTGATGGTCCGGTATTCCCACGCGGTCGACACCGGCCAGTGGGACCAGTTGGACGACATCTTCACCGATGACGCGCACATCGACTACACCGCGATGGGCGGGTCGGCCGGCGACGTGGCGGCGACGAAGAAATTCCTCGCCGCCATGTTGCCGAACTTCCCGGCGTTCCAACACTTGATCAGCAATTCCTCGATCACGGTCGACGGCGACACCGCCACCGGACGGACCATGTGTCACAACCCGATGATGCTGTCGGGCGGCGACGGGCCGTCGAGTCTCATGCTGTGCGGGCTTTGGTACTTGGATACGTTTGCCCGCGTCGACGGCCAGTGGCGCATCGCGCGGCGGGTCGAGGAGAAGAGTTACATGTTCGTCGCGCAGGCCCTGCCCGGCACGAGCTGAATCGGTCAGCCGACGATCGGCAGCCCACGCTCGTCCGCGAGGCCGCTCAGCGCCTGCTGCATGACGTCGGTGACGTGCTCGTAAGCCGCTTCCAGAGCCAGCTCCGGCCCGAGTTCGGCCCGTAGATCGATCGGTTCGAGGAACTCGACGGTGACCTTGCTCGGCAACGGAATGTGCCCGGCGAGATCGCCGACATTGAGGCCCCATGGCAGGGCGATCGAGATGGGAAAAACCTTCAGCCGCAACATCTGATCCAGCCGCAGCAGCCGGGCCAGCCGGTCGCCGCGCGACAGCATCAGCGCGGTCTGCTGGGCGCCCATGTTCACCATCGGCACGATGGGAACGTTTTCGTCCCAGGCCAATCGGAGAAAACCGGTCCGGCCCGCGAAGTCGATCTCGTCTTCCTTCCAGGTCGGCCGATGCACCTCCCAGTCACCGCCGGGATACACGAGCACCACCGCTCCGTCGCGGAGCACCCGCCGCGCGCTGTCCGGGTCCGCACCGACCGTGCCGAAGCGGCGCAACAACATACCGATGACCGGATAGGCCATCACCATGTCGTGCGCCAGCTGATAGAACGGGCGGTGTGGACCGAACCGGCGCACGAAGGCCAGCGTCGCGACCATCACCTCCGGTGAGACGTTGCCCCCGGAATGATTGCCGACCAACAGGACCGGGCCCTCGGCCGGGATCCGGTCGAGACCACGAACCTCCGCGCGGAAATACAGCCGCGCGAACAACCAGCCGGGCCCCACTGTGTCGATGATGAATTCGGGATCCCGCTCGGCCGGATCGGCCGCGGGGACCCGCGCGTTCACCTGCTTGGACACCCAGTCGGCCGCCCGGTCGATCCGGTCGGTCGGCAATCGAAACCAGTTCATGGACAACGCCTTTCGCTCGGCAATCGAAACCAGTTCATGGACAACGCCTTTCGCTGAAACCGCTTACGACTCGATCGACAACAGCCGCCGGAAGAAGCCCCGATAACCGCGCAGCGCCTGACGCAGTTCCTCAGTGTCCCCGTCCTGGGCGCCGGAGGTGCGTTCCTCGAGTACCCGCTTGCGCTCCGCGATGGCGGTGGTCAGTTTGTAGACGACGTCGGTGACGATCTGATCTGCCTGGGTGACCGCGTCCCGAGGGTTGTCGACGAAGGTGCCCTGTACCTCACGCCACTGGGTGCGGAGTTGGTCGAGGTCGGTGTCGGCGAACAGTGGTGCGCCGACGTCGTCGAGCGAAGTTTGTTGCCGCTCAGCGCCATTGCCCGAGGTGGTCGATTGGTCCGGTGTCGCTGCCGGAGTGACCTGATCCGCTTCGGGCTCGGTGGTCACGTGATCTGCTTCGGGCTCAGCGGTCGCGGTCGGTTGCGCGTCGTAGTCGTAGTCAGCGGTCGCTGTTTCCGCGGGCTGCGCTTCGTAGTCCGCCGTGGTCGCCGATCCGTCGCCCGCGTTCGCCGTCGTCGCCCGCTCCTGCGCACCGTACTCCGTCGCGGTCGCGTCCTCCGCGCCGTATTCCGTCGTGCTCACATTTTCCGGTTCAACATCCAAATCCGCGCTGGCACGGGCGGATTCGCCGTCGTCCACTGTCGTGTAGTCATCGGCATGATCAGCGTGTCCGGCTTCTGATTCGCTTGCGACGCGCGCATTTTCGGCTTCGTCGCGATTCCCCTGCCAAGACGTAGAACTCGCATCCTGTTCGCTCAGCGGAACATCCTCGGTGGACTTGTCGGAATGCACGGTGCGCTCGTATTCGGTACTCATGACAGTGCTTTCTTGTCGTGCTCGGACTTCTTGTCGGCTGTCTTCTTGTCGTCGCCCGCACCATTGAGCAAGTCCTGGAACAGGTCCCGGTAGTGCACGATGGCGGTGCGCCGGTCCTCGGTGGACACCTCGGTGCCGGTCGCCCTGGTCGCGATCTCGTGGGCGGCGCGATAGTGGCCGAGTGGCGCCGCATGCTCCACGGACAGGTCGGCGACCTGCTGGTCGAAATTCTCGGTGGGATAACCGCGTTGGCCCATCACCGTCGTCAGCAACCGGTCGGCGGCCTGCAGTGCCTCGGCCGGATCGTCGATGAACCGCTCCTGCACCTCGACCCACTCCGCGGTGTAGAGCTGCTTCTGCTCCGGTGTCAGCGCGCGCAGTTCCAGTTCGGCGTGCCGCTTCTCCCGTTCGGCCAGTTCACGTTCGGCCGCCCGGCGGTCGTCGTGTTCCTCGACCGTCCGGTCGTATTCCGGCCCGAACTTGCTGCGCAACCGCTGCCTGCACACCATGGGCCATACCAATAAGGCCGCGACCAACGCCGCGACGACGACCAGAACGATCACAATGATCAACACTCCAGACGACACCTGTACCTCCTTGCCGAGCCTGTCGTATTCGGACAGGGAATGCCTCGCCGCCAAGGTTCCAAACTCTTGATCTCGCCCGGATATCACCGACTGGGATTCCGCCCCGCCCAGACCTTTCCGCGATCCACCGGCAACACACCCACCCCCACCGACCACCCCGAATCAAACCCGACCGCGCGGTACCCCAGCGGCAACTGAATCGCCGCAAACGACCAACAGTACGGACACACCGCGGCGCACCCCCTCGCTCGGCGCGCACGAAATTGCCAGCACCCTCACACGCAGCGGCACAATTCATACGCGGCAGCACAACTCACCGGCCGCACACCTCCCCGCCCGCCGCACACCTCCCCGCCCGCCGCACACCTCCCCGCCCGCCGCACACCTCCCCGCCCGCCGCACACCTCCCCGCCCGCCGCGCACCTCCCCGTCCGCTGCGCGCGAAATTGCTAGCATTTTCGCGCGCAGCAGCACAACCCGCGCGCAGCAGCAGCTCGTGCGCCGCGGCATCGGCCGCCCGCTCAGGGTGCGCGCCCCCTCGCCCGCCCGCCGCGCACGAAATTGCCAGCAATTTCACCGGCGGCGGCCTAACTCACGCGCGGGGGGCATCGGCCGCCCGCTCGGGGTGCGTGCTACCTGGCCCCGTGCCCGCTCGCCGCGCACCATCTCGCCCGCAGCGCACGAAACTGCCAGCAATTTCGTGCGCAGCAGCACAACCCGCGCGCAACAGCAGCTCGCGCGCTGCGGCATCGGCCGCCCACTCAGGGTGCGCGCTACCTGGCCCCGTGCCCGCTCGCCGCGCACCATCTCGCGCGCAGCGCACGAAATTGCTAGCAATTTCGTGCGCGACAGCACAACCCGCGCGCGACAGCACAACTCGCGCGCAGCAGCAGCTCGTGCGCTGCGGTATCGGCCGCCCGCCCGGGGTGCGTGCCTACCTGGCCCCGTGCCCGCTCGCCGCGCACCATCTCGCGCGCAGCGCACGAAATTGCTAGCAATTTCGTACGCAGCAGCACAACCCGCGCGCGACAGCACAACTCGCGCGCAGCGTTGTTGGCCGAGCGTTCGGGGCTCAGGTCAGGCGCAGGGCCTCGACTGGGCAGCTGTCTACGGTGAGTTGGAGGAGGTCGCGTTCGCTTTCGTCGATGGTGTCGGCGAGGGGCTCGACGATTCCGTCGTCGGCGACGCGGAACAGGTTGGGGGCCAGGGCTTCACACATGCCGTGGCCTTCGCAGCGGGTGCGGTCGGCGGTGATCTTCATGAGGGGAGGCGTTCCAGGCGCAGGGGTAGGCCGTCGGCGGGCATGGGGCCGGTGCCCGCGACTAGTGGGACCTCGTAGTTCGGGCGCACGGACCACCTGTATTGCAACAACATCTGGTGCAGTACGGCTTTGACGGTCATGCCGCCGAAGTACAGGCCGATGCATTTGTGGGCGCCGCCGCCGAAAGGGGCCCAGGCGTGCCGGTGGGATTTGTCTTCGCGGCGGTCGGCGGCGAATCGCTCGGGGTCGAAGACGTCGGGATTGTGCCAGTAGTCCTCGGTGCGCATCATCGGGTATGCGCCGACCATGACGAGCGTGCCCTGCGGCAGGTAGTAGCCGAGAATGTCGGTGTCGCGGGTGGTTTCGCGAATCTGCTGGGCCACCGGCGAATACATGCGCAGCACCTCTTTGAACGCCAGGTCCAGGCTGGGCAGCCGGTCGAGGTCGCCGTAGTCGAGGGCGGGCTTGCCGAGTGCGCGGGATTCCGCGCGCAGGCGGTCCTGCCAGTCGGGGTGGCGGGCGAGTTCGTAGGCGAGCATCGATGCGGCGATGGTGCTGGTGTCGTGCGCGGCCATCATCACGAAGATCATGTGCTCGATCACCTCCTCGTCCGAGAAGGCGTGTCCCTCATCGGTTTCGGCGTGGCAGAGCACACTGAACAGGTCGGTGCCGTCGCCCGCGCGCTTGGCTGGCAGTTCGCGGCGGAAGTAGTCGCCGAGGACGCGTCGCCCGCGGATGCCGCGCGACCACGCACCACCGGGCACATTGCTGCGGATGAGCGCGGTCGCGCCGTGCACGGCGTCCTCGAAAGCCCGTGCCAGCAACACACTTTCGGGCCCCAGCTCGGCACCGGCGAACACCTCGGTGGCCTGCGCGAGCAGGATCTGCTTGATCGCGTCGAAGACCGGGAAATGCTCGCTCGGCTGCCATCCGGCGACACCCCTGGTGATCCGCGGGGTGGTCAGATCCAAGTAGCCGACCAGGCGAGGTCGAGTGAAGGCCTGCTGCATGATCCGACGATGGAACATGTGCTCGTCGAAATCCCGGAGCAGCAACCCACCGCGAAAGAACGGGCCGATCACGAACTCCCAGCCGCGTTGCGCGGAGAAGACCTTGTCGCGATCCATCAGCACGGCCTCGATGGCAGCGGGACTACCCACGCCGACCGTCCGGCGACCGAGCACGCCCATCCAGTTCACCGGGCCATAGCGTTGAAAGCGCTTGCGCGCCAGTTCGATCGGGTCACTCAGCGCGTGCAGCGTGTAGCCGATGCCCGGCGCGCCGAAATCGCCGGGTACCGGCCGCAATCCGCTGCCCGGCGGCGGATCCGCCAGCGGCCGCGCCGCGGACGGGTACTGATCGGCGACGCGAGCACCCAGCGTTTGCGCGCTTTTCGCGACTCGCGCACGTAAGCGACGGACATCCCCGTGGACATCGGTGACTTTCGGGGGAACCAGAAGACTCATGACGGCCGTCCCTTCGCGACGCTGCGATCCCCTCGACCATAGCGGAAACAAACGTTTCCGTAAACGTTTGTTTCCCAACTTCTCCTATGGAAGGCTTGCTCGGGTGACCCGAGCATTCAGCGGCACCTACCGCGGCACATCGACCGCCGAGCGCAAAGAGGATCGGCGCAGGCGGCTACTGGACACCGCCCTCGATATCGTCGGTACCCAGGGCCTGTCCGCGTTGACCGTGCGCGGCCTCTGCGAACAGGCCAAGGTCGGACCCCGCTTCTTCTACGAGGCGTTCCCCGATCTGGACGCGCTCGCCTCGGAGCTACTGCTGGAGATCCAGGACTCCGCCCTCGACACCGCGCGCGCGGCCGTCGCGGGCACCGACGGCGCACCCTCGGACAAGATCCGCGCCGGTGTCGCCGCCCTCATCATCGAACTCACCGACGACCCACGCCGGGCCCAAGTCGTCTTCGCCCAGGCGTACGGCAGCGAGGTCCTGATGCGCAGCCGCTTCGACGGCATGCGCCGGGTCGCCGACGTCATCATCGAACAAACCCGCCTGGTACTCGACCTCCCCGCCGGCCAGGACACCGCCGTCGCGGCGACCTCGCAATTGATTACCGGTGGCGCCGCGGAATTGGTCCTGGTCTGGCTCGACGGCGGCCTGGACGTCGACCGCGACGGCCTCATCGATCTACTCGCCGAGTTCACCATCTCGATGGTCGGCCGCCTCCCCGATGTCGCCCAGCGCTTGTCGGCGGGTCCAGGGCGCTGACCTGGAATCTGTTGCGTCACTGCAAAACTAGGAGCAGACCACCGCGCTCGGCGCGAAGAATGCCGCCAGCTCACGCAACATCTGCTCCGGCTGCTCCTCGGGAATGTAATGACCACTCCCCTTGATCTCGACAACCCGGATATCGGTGCCCTTGTCCGACGACATCTGTTCGCGCAGAGCCGGATACGCCTCCTCGCCCGCCAACGTCAGAATCGGCAGGGTCACCGGCTCATAGGTGGCGAGGTCCGCGATGTCCTGGCGCATCGTCTGATACCAGCCATTGCCCGCGCGGATCGCATCCGGGGAATCGTAGGCCTGCGCGTAAATGGCCCGAGCCGCCTCGTCGCCGGAAGACTGATCGATCAGCATGTGCCCGTACAGCCAATCGATCACCAGCCGAAAGCGATCGGCCAGTAGCAGTTCCGGCAACTCACGCAGTTGATTCAGAGCGAACCACCAGGGATAGCCGCCGCGCCCGTGCGCGAGCGCGGCCACCTGCTCATCACTGCCGGGCAACATCGGAATCGCCTGCCAGGCCGCGTCGGGAACGCCCATATCGATGGTGACGAGCCGCCGTACCGATTCGGGGAAGTTGGCGGCGAGGTGATAGCCCAGCGATGCGCCGATGTCGTGCCCGACGACGAACGCCGACCGGCACCCGAGGTGCTGGATCTATTCGTGGATGTCGCGCGCCATCGTCTTCTTGTCGTAGCCGGACTCGGGTTTGGCCGAGCCGCCATGCCGCGCAGGTCGACGTCTGCTGGCCGAACAGGCCGACGATCCCTTACGCTTGGCTCATGAACACGCGCACGCGATTTCTGCGCCCCGGGCCGTCAGTCGGCCGCGGGGTCTGCTGCGTGCGTCCGATCACGTAGTTCCTGTGGCCGTCGCCGGTTCGGGGGTTTCACCGAATCCGACCGGCTACCAAAGGAATTACTCATGCCTACCTATCTCACTCCGCTGGACCTGGCACGCGCGCTGACCGTGCGCGACCTGAGCGACCCCACGCAGGGTTCGCACTCCATGCAGACAATGCTCGACCGAACAGTCGACGCACTAGTTCGTGCCTGGGCGTCAAAGGTGCGCGTAGTGCGCAACTCGCCTCTCGTCGCCGTCGTCGACAACTACGACAAGCTCGGCTACGACCCGGCCGACGTCACCCGCGACGCGCGCTACACCCGATACGTCAGCCCGACCACCATGTTGCGCAGCCACACCAGCGCCGACATCCCCGAAACCCTGCGGCATTACGCCGAAGTGACCACCGACGTCGACGACCTCATCGTGGCGCCGGGCCTGGTCTACCGCAGGGACGTCGTCGATCGAATCCACGTGGGCGAACCACATCAGGTCGATCTCTGGCGGCTGCGGTCGCGCCCGGACACCGGCGACGATGACGTGCGGGACATGGTCGCCCACCTTGTCGAGGCCGTGCTTCCCGGCGCCGAATGGCGCACGACGCCGGCCCGGCACCCCTACACCGCCCTCGGCCGGCAAGTCGACGTGCGGCTCGGCGGCGACTGGCTCGAACTCGCCGAATGCGGTCTCATCGCCGAGCACGTCCTCGCAGGCGCCGGGCTCGATCCTGCCCGCTGGTCCGGCACCGCACTCGGTATGGGACTGGACCGGGCTCTGATGCTACGCAAGGGAATTCCCGATATCCGCTACCTCCGATCCGAGCACCCGCGCATCGCCGACCAGCTGCTGGATCTGTCACCGTGGCGGCCGGTCTCCATGCTGCCGCCGATCCGCCGCGACCTGTCGGTGGTGATCGCCGACGACACCGATGACGAAACCCTCGGCGACACTGTGCGAAAGGTGCTGCGCGATCGGGTCGATGACATCGAGTCGGTGCTCGTCACGGCACGGACGCCTTGGGCCGAACTCTCCGAAAAGGCCAGGGACCGACTCGGTATCGTGCCGGGACAAACGAATGCCGTTGTGCGACTGATCCTGCGGCCGCTGACGCGCACCCTCACCGATGCGGAAGCCAACGCACTCCGCAACCAGGTGTATCTCGCAATCCACCTCGGCCCCCGGTTGGAGCTGGCATGAACGGCCACTGCCCGCCAGCTTGACACGTACTGGACGGAGACCGGAAGCCTTCTGAGACAACGGGATTCCGGTCTCCGACACTATGCCGCGGAGCCGAACCAACGGGTCAACGCCGCTTCCAGTCCGTCCCGACCACCCGAGTCGGCGGCCCACGCCACGAACCCGTCGGGACGAACCAGCATCGCCGTCAGTTCACCATGGTGCACCGTCTTGGCCGTGACCACCCGCACCCGGGACGACCACGGTGCCGCCACCGCACGCAGTTCGGCCGAATCGGCCAGATCGAAAAGCACTGCCCCGCCGTCGATGAAGTGCGTACCGAGCCGCGTTCCGTCCGACAGCTCGAGGTCCGGCACGGGCGCGCCGACCCGTTCATGCCCGCCGCCGAGGTCGTAGCGGTGCAGCACGCCGGAGATCTTCCGGAACATGTAGGTCGCGGCCTCGCGGGTGGCCAGCAATTCGGTCATCACCGCGCGAAGTTCCCTGCTGCGCTTGTCGGTTCGCATCAGCGCGACCTGTGCCCGGGTCCAGTCCAGCACCCACGCGCCGATCGGATGCCGTTCGCTGGTGTAGGTGTCGAGCAGGTCCTGCTGTGCCCGGCCGTGCACCACTTCGGCGAGCTTCCAGCCGAGATTCACCGCGTCGCTGACGCCGAGGTTGAGTCCCTGCCCGCCGAACGGCGAATGCACATGTGCCGCATCGCCCGCCAGTAGTACTCGGCCCCTGCGGTATTCGGTGACCTGCCGGGTGTTGTCGGTGAACCGGGTGGCCGAGTGCACAGCGGTGATCTCCACGGGGACACCGGATACGGCGCGCAGGCTCGCCTGCAGGTCCGTGGCGGTGATCGGCGCATTGCGGTCGGTGGGCGGTCCGTCCAGCTCCACGGTGAGAATGCGGCCCATCGTCGGGTTGTAGACGTACATGCCGGTGTCGGTCGATGTCCAACCGGGCGTGAGTCCTTCGGCCCCGGTCATCTCGACGATGGCTTGATGGCCGGTCAGTTCCGGGTCGAGGCCGGGAAAGTCGAAACCGGACAACTTGCGCACGATGCTGCGCCCGCCGTCGCAACCGACCAGCCAGCCTGCGCGAACGGTGTTGTCGCCCAGCCGGATTGTGACGCCGTCGCCGTCCTCGATGAAGTCGGTGAGCTCGATGCCACGCCACACGGTGACGCCCAACTCGCCCGCGCGTCGCCCGAGGATGGCCTCGATGTCCTGCTGCGGCACGAAGAACACCTCGGCAGCCGGACCCATGTCGGCGAAGGCGGGATCGTCGAAGTCGACCACGCCGATGTCGAGCATGAGGCCCGCGAAGTGCCCGGCGAACGGCGGCTTCGGCCGCTCGGCAGCGGTCGGCTCGGTAGCGGTCGACGCGGTGTGCACCATCGGCAATCCCATCCGCTCCCGCGCCCGCACCTGACCGGCGAGCAAGTCCGGCAGCAACCCCCGCCGGTAAAGAGCTTGCGCCGTCGGCACATTGATCCCGGCGGCCTTGAGCGTCGGATCGATCTCGTCGAGCCGCTCGACCACCAACACGTCCACCCCGGCGAGCCGCAATTCGCAGGCCAACATCAGCCCGACTGGTCCGGCCCCGGCCACCACCACATCGCATGTCGCGTTCATGAATCCGATTGTGTCGCCCGCCGATTGCGGCACTCTTGCACCGCGCTTGCACGCAGCGACGCTGGGCGAGACCGCGGCTTCGCCCAGCGTCGGTTTCGATTTATCGGTTCAGGTGGCTGCGTTCGCCGCCGAGGCGCTTGGCCGCGGTCGGCTGTGCCGCCGCGCCCTTCTTGCCTGCCTCGCTGGCGCGCTTGGGGTCGTTGTCGAAGCTACCGCTACTCGCCTTGCCACCCAGGCTGGCGATCTTGCGCTGCTGCTCCGCGTCCATGGCGGCAAAGCCACGTCGGGCGGCCATGAATCCCTCCTTGCCTCGAGTATTTCTGTCGGCGACGGCAGGTGCCGTCACTGACGGCCCTACCCGGGGATCCCGGCAGCAAACACCAAGGGGGTCAGGATCAGTGCTGCGGCACCAGTGCGGGGGCTGGTTCCGACGCTCGCGTGGACCGGCGACCGGAGAAGAAGTACAACGCGACTAGCAGCACGCTGAACCACACATAGGTGTTGCCGACGATGTGTTGCCATGGCGTCCACTGGGTTTCGCGGTGCTCGCCGTCGGGCAGCCAGTTCTGCGGGCCGTACACGAAAACCGCCGTGATGACGGCGATGGTGATCCACCAGCCGATGGCCTGACGGCGCGGCAGCCGGGTCGCATAGCCGATCGCGCCCGCCAGCGCCGGGGCGATCCACACCCAGTGGTGTGACCAGGAAATCGGCGAAAGCAGCAGCGTGAAGACCGCGTTGATGGCCAGCGCGAGCGGCGGGAAGTCGACCGCCCGCCGCATGGCCGCGACCACGAGGACCAGCAGCGCGGCGCCGAGGATCAGCCACAGGATGGTGGACGCCGGCTTGGGCACCTGCAACCGGGACAGCACCGCCTGGATCGACTGGTTCGTGTGGAACGCCGACCCGCTCAAACCGGAGACATTGCCCATGCCGCCGAACCAGTACTTCGTGGACTCATGCGGCAGCACGGCGAAACCGAGCAGCGTCGCCGCCGCACCGGTCGCCGCGGCCGTCGCCGCCGACTTGTAGTCGCGGCGCACCAGGAAATACAGCACGAACGCCGCCGGAGTCAGCTTGATGGCCGCGGCGACTCCGATCAGCATGCCGCGCCGCCAGCGCGGTTTGATCGCGAGGCAGTCGGCCACCACCAACGCCATCAGCAGCAGATTCACCTGACCGAAGTCGAGCGTCGAGTGCACCGGCTCCAGCAGCAGGGCCAGCGGCGTCGCACACGCGGTGGCCACCAGGACCAGCCTGCGCTGATCCTCGCCGGGCCACACCCGCCGGGCGACCAGGTACATGGTGAGCGCGAGCGCGGCCACCGAGGACACGAAGAAGGTGAACGCGGCCGCGTGCCAGGGCAGCAGCGCGAACGGGCTCAGCGCCAGCGCGGCGAACGGCGGATAGATGAACGGCAGCCCCGCGCCGATGGTGGTCTGCGGCAACTGTCCGTACATGTCGTGGCCGTGCCGTAGCGCGTCCACACCGAGGCGATATACCTGTAGGTCGATGAACCCACCGGTGATCTTGTGGAACGGCCAGGTCGGCAGCAGCAGACAGAACGCGGCGAACGCGATACAGAGGACCGGTGCCAGCCACCCAACGACGCCGAGTCGACGGTTCTTGGCTTCCGGCTCAACGCGGGTGGTCACACTACTCATCCGCGGCGACTATACCGACCTATGTCGTCCGGTACACCAGGTGGGAGGGACATTCGGTGGCCTGCCGGGTGATCCTTCGCAAAACGGATGGCACGGCCGACCGCCTGGCCGTCGCAAACCCAGGCAACATGGTGGTAGGAATGGGCGAATGAGCGCTGACCTGGATCCGGAACTCATCGAGCTCGCCACCAAAGTCTTCGACTTCGCGCGACAAGGGGATGCCGCCTCGCTGGCCACCTATGTCGATGCCGGAGTGCCCGCCGATCTGACCAACGATTCGGGCGACACCCTACTCATGCTGGCCGCCTACCACGGCCACGCTGACGCCGTAGCAGCACTACTGGATCGCGACGCGGACCCGAACCGAGCCAACGACAAGGGGCAAACCCCATTGGCCGGTGCGGTTTTCAAGGGCGAGAACGAGATCGCGCGACTGCTCATCGAGTCAGGCGCCGACCCGGACGGTGGCACCCCGTCCGCCCGCGAGGCCGCGGTGATGTTCGGCAAGGCCGACCTGCTGGAGCTGATGGCCGACTACTGAAGTCGCGCAGGAATTTCGCCGCGCGTCCGCCTGGTTTCGCGGAGTACGAGGCCGAGACCTCGCGGGTGATCGCGGTGCACCGCGCCGCCGCCTGAGCGCGCTACCCGCGTTCGCGCACCGCGGTGACGGCTTTGCGGGCGGCCACCAGGATGGGGTCCCAGACCGGAGAGAACGGTGGCGCGTAGCCGAGGTCGAGGGCGGTCATCTGTTCGACCGTCATCCGCGCGGTGAGTGCGACGGCCGCGATATCGACGCGCTTGCCCGCGCCCTCGCGGCCCACGATCTGCACGCCGAGCAGGCGGCCGGTGCGACGCTCGGCGAGCATCTTCACCGTCATCGCCGCGGCATCGGGGTAATAGCCTGCGCGGCTGGTGGATTCGATGGTGACGGCGACGAATTGCAGGCCCACCGCGCGAGCGTCCTTCTCTCGCAAGCCGGTTCGCGCAACCTCGAGGTCGCAGACCTTGCTGACCGCGGTGCCGACGACGCCGGGGAAGGTCGCGTAGCCACCACCGACACCGGCGCCGATGATCTGGCCGTGCTTGTTGGCGTGCGTGCCGAGGGCGATGTGGCGTTCCCGTTCGGACACCAGATCCAGCACCTCGACGCAATCGCCACCCGCCCAGATGTTTTCGTGGCCGCGCACCCGCATGGCCAGGTCGGTGAGCAGCCCGCCGTACTCCCCCAGCGGCAGACCGGCCGCGCGGGCCAGTTCGGTGTTCGGGCGCACGCCGATGCCGAGCACCACCACGTCCGCCGGATATTCGACGCCGTCGGCGACCACCGCACGGACGAGCCCCTGGTCGTCGATACGGATCTCGGTCACCTCGGCATTGCCGACCACCTTGATACCCAAGCCGCACATGGCATCTCGCACCAGCGCGCCCATGTCCGGATCCATCGTCGACATCGGCTCGGGACCGCGGTGCACCATCGTCACGTCGTAGCCGCGCTGAATCAGCGCCTCCGCCATCTCGACACCGATGTAACCGGCGCCGACCACCACCGCGCGCTTGCCCTCGGTGCGCTCGAGGGTCTCGATCAGCGCCTGCCCGTCGTCGAGGGTCTGCACGCCGTGCACGCCCGGCGCGTCGATGCCCGGCAACGGCGGACGGATCGGGCGCGCGCCCGTGGCGATGACGAGTTTGTCGTAGTCCGTCCATGATTCGGCACCGGACTCGAGGTCACGGGCACGCACCCGGCCGCCCGCGACATCGATCTCGGTCACCTCGGTGCGCATGCGCAGGTCGATGTCGCGGGAGCGATGCTCCTCGGGCGTCCGGGCGATCAGCGCGTCCCGCTCGAGCACATCACCGCCCACCCAGTACGGGATGCCACACGCGGAGAACGACGTGAACCGGCCCCGCTCGAAGACCACGATCTCCAGCTCGCTCGCGCTCTTCAGCCTGCGTGCCTGCGAGGCCGCCGACATTCCGGCCGCGTCACCACCGATGACCACCAGTCGCTCCATACCGCCCACGCTACGGCGGACCGGCCATAGCCGGACGGAGGGGGTCGCCGCGATTTGCTGCGGTATTCCTGGTTGCCGTGCGGTTGACCCGGGTTTACTTCAGACTGATCTTCTGGCAAACGCTGTGTGAGGGCAGCGTTTACACCCGGGAGCTGTATATGAGTGACAACCCGTCCCCGTCCGACGACGAACGTCGGCTCGCCGAACTCGGCTACAAACAAGAATTGGCCCGATCCTGGTCCGGATTCTCGAACTTCGCCATCAGTTTCACCATCGTCTCCATCCTGACCGGCGGATTGGCCAGTTACGGAATCGGTTTGGCCAATGGCGGCCCGATCACCATGGCCTGGGGCTGGCCGCTCGTCTCGATCATGGTGTTGTTCATCGGCATGGCGATGGCGGAATTGGCGTCGGCCTACCCCACCTCCGGCGGCCTGTACTGGTGGGCCGCGCAGCTCGGCGGGCCGGTCTGGGGTTGGTTCACCGGATGGTTCAACCTGATCGGCCAGATCGCGGTGACCGCGGCCATCGATTACGGGGCCGCGATCTTCACGACCGTGGTCTTGAATGTGATCGGCATCGATATCGGCACCGACCGGACCGCGATCTTCCTGGTTTTCGTGGTGATCCTGGTGCTGCACGCGGTGCTGAACGCGATCGGGCCGCATCTGTCCGCGGTGATCAACAATATTTCCGCGTGGTGGCACGTCGGTGGTGTGGCGATCTTCGTGCTGGTGCTCGCGTTCGGCGCGAACCATCATCAGAGCGTCGAGTTCGTGTTCACCAAAACCGTCGACAACGCCGGGGTCGGGTTCGGTGGCGTGGCCTTCAGCTTCCTGCTCGGCCTGCTGCACGCGCAGTACACGTTCACCGGGTACGACGCGTCCGCGCACATGTCCGAGGAAACCCACGACGCCTCGCGGATGGCGGCCAAGGGCATCATCAACACCATCGTGGTGTCGGCGATCGCCGGATATCTGCTCATCATGGCGGTGACCTTCGCGATCCCGAATCTCGATGACGCGCTGGATCCGGCGAAGAACAGCGGCTATCCGGTGATCTACATCCTGGAGAATTCGCTCAATTCGTTCTGGTCCGGGCTGCTGCTGATCATCGCCGCGATCGCGCAGCTGTTCTGCGGGTACGCCTCGGTCACCTCGGCCTCGCGCATGCTGTTCGCGTTCGCGCGGGACGGCGCGGTGCCGGGATCGGCGCTCTGGTCGAAACTTTCGGCCAAGCGGGTGCCGGTCAACGCGGTGCTGTTCATCTCGGTGTTCGCATTCGTGCTGTTGATTCCGTCGATGCTGGTGCCCGCCGAGAACGCGCCGACCGCCTACGCGGCCGCCACGTCGGTGGCGACCATCGGTCTCTACATCGCCTACGGGATACCGATTCTGCTGCGGCAGCTGCACGGGAGCCGATTCCGTACCGGCCCTTGGCAACTCGGCCGTTGGTATCGGCCGATCGGGGTGGTCGCGCTGATCTGGATCGTGTTGATCAGCTTCCTGTTCATCCTGCCCACCGACGACCGCGGGTATCCGTGGAACGACGAGTTCACCTGGAACACGGTCAATTACGCGCCGATCGCGTTGGTCGGGGTGGTCGGGGCGATCGGCATCTGGTGGCTGGTTTCGGCTCGCACCTGGTTCACCGGGCCGAAGCGCACGGTCGAGGAGGCGCCGGACGCCGGTGACGAGACGGCGGTCAACGCCTGAGCGACTCAGCTTTATCACGCCGGTGATCCCCGGCGCGGTCGCGGCCCGGTATCGCTGGGACGATGCGGCGCGCCCACCTCGACTGCTATGCCGCACTGACCCGCGCCACGGTGTGACCTGTCCGAGAATTGGCAACTGGTTCGCGGTTTGTCGGTGCCGGTCGCTAGGTTCGTCATCATGGAAAGGATCGACCTGGAAGACAATCCGGCCATCGGCCGGATTATGTTTCCGGGAAACCCGTGGCCGTCCGGACATGCGATCGAGGAGTTCGCGTGGACCGGCCGGATCGACGAGAACGGCAATTTATGGTTCGACCTGCACCTGCGGTCGGCGAAGTATGTTGCCGGCGGAGCACCGGAAAGTGCCGTGGCGGCCGAGGATTGGTCGTCGCCGGAGGTGTGGCAGAACTACGGGAGTTGCACGTTGTCGTCCACCTACTGGGGCGAGGACGACGGCACCGGATTTCTCGCCGCCACGCCCGGTAATCCATTTCATCTGAAAACGTTGACGCCACAACGATTGACGGCCGATCCGCTCCCGCTCATCGAACTCGATCAACTCGAATATCTCGCCTTCAACATCTACCTGCTCGGCCACGATTCGGTGGCCGACCAGGAGGTGGTTTTCACCCGCCGCCCGGACGGCAGGCACGACATCGCCTGGCGCGGACGCATCGCGCTGACCTATGTCGATGAGAATGACTTTCGGCATCGATTCGAGGCCCGAATCGCCGCGGCCCTCGAATACATCCGCTACCCGGCCAGCCTTTCGCTCGAAGAAGCACACGACCATCTCCAGGCCGTGGTCGACGCGCCCGAGTTATTCGAGACCGGACTGGTCGACGGCCAACCCGCCTGGGTGCCGAAACAGTAATGCACGGAAAGTGGTTGTCCCAACCTATATTTCGGGCGACCGCGCTACCGTTGGATAGATGAATTACGAGTTCGTGGTGCTGCCGATGGGGGCCGTCGACTCACCCGCCGAGGTCCTGGCCTACGTCCGGACCCAGGACGGACAACCCGTTGACGAGCAGTTGCGCCGCTTCGTCGTGGCCGGGCTGCAGCTGTGGAACAGCCGGGTGCCCGCGGCCTACCGGCATGCGCTCCTCCATGTCGAGGCCGCGGGCAGTTCGGTCCGGGTAACGGCGGCCGATCGCGCGGATCGACGCAGGCATCGCGGGTCCGCGGTCGATAATGCGGCGACAGCGGTTCGCGGACTGATCGAGGGATTGATATCCGGTTCGGAATATCAGCTCTACGACGCCGCGAACAACACGCTGTGGCCGCCCAGGCGAATCGAATAATCGTTTGTTATGCGGCCGAATGCCCCGGCAGCACACAGGCGGTGTCGAGGCCGAGGACGCGATTGAGCCGGCCGAAGGCCAGCCAGGAACCGATGCTCATGCTGAGTTCCACGACTTCGACCTGCGAGTACTCGGCGAGCATGCGGGTCAAGAACTCGTCATCGATGCCGTGATGGTCCAGGGCGTAGCGCTCGGCGTATTCGGCCGCGAGCCTGGTGCGTTCGTCGAACGCCTCGGTCAGCCGCCAGTCGGTGACGGCATCGGCGAACTCCGGCTCCACCTTTTTGCCGTCGCGTTCGGTGCGCCAGTCCTGGCAGAAGATGCAGCCGTTGATTTGCGCGATGCGCAGCCGGGCGGCCTCGAATTCGCGCAGACCGAGGGTGCTGTGCGAATACACCGACATCGAGAACTGGGCGGCCGCAACGCCGATGCCGGGCACCATTTCGCCCCAGACGTAACCGATCGGGTCCTTGCCCTCGGGGATATCGATGATCATGAGTGTTTCCTTCCGAGTTTGCCGACTGCCGGACGCAGTGGAATATCGAGTGCGTCATAGAGTCCGGGTTCGGCGTCGGCGAGCCAATCGATGGCGCTCACCAAACGTCCTACGGCAGTGGCGTTTCCACCCGCGGCGCGGTTGCCGTTCTCGTCCGACGCCTCGATGGTGACCTCGATGCGCGGGCGGCCCTCGATGATCACCCGGTGCGCCCCGTCGCCATCGGCGGGTGCGGGCCAGTCCGGCGCGCAGGACGCGTGAATGCGGGTGACGTGTTCGATGATGATGCGCGGCTCGCCCTCGACGATGCCCTGCACCTCGAACCGCACCGCGCCCTGCGTGCCCGCCGCGAACTCCCCCATCGATGGGGTGATGATCGTGGTTTCGAGTTGCCTGCGTTCGAGGGTCTCGCGGATCTCGTCGAGTTCGACGCCGAGCGCTCGCGCCATCAGTCGAATCTGGCCGCCCCACACCATCGTCGGCACGGTCGGCGCGAGCATGGGTGGTTGGTAGTCCATCGGCTGGCCCATGCCGACGAGGTAGCGGACCGAGTCAGGCTGGTCGTAGGTGGCGTAGTCGAAGATCTCCTGGCAGCGGATCACATCGACGGTGCCGCCGAGGCCGCTGAGCAAGAGCGGCAGCACGTCGTTGCCCCAGCCCGGGTCGACGCCGGAGACGAACAGGGAACCGCCGCCCTCCGCGATCGCGGCCAGCACCGGATCGCGAATCTCCGCGGGTGCGTTGCGTGGGTCGTAGAGCGCGTACAGCGCGGGCGTGACGACGATCGCGCCCGCGCGCAGGGCACGAACGATATCGGCGAGTGCGTCGTCAGGGCGGATATCGCCGGAGGCCGCGTAGACGATCGCGCGCGGATGCGTCGCGAGCACCGCGTCGATGTCGTCGGTGGCCGCGACGCCGACCTGGTAGTCGAGACCGCTCAACTCTCCCGCGTCGCGCCCGACCTTGTCCGGATTGTGCACGAGCACACTCGTGAGCTGCAGCGCCGGATGTGCCTCGACGGCTCGCATGGCCGCCCGGCCGACATTGCCGGTGCCCCACACCGTCGTGGAGATCATGCGGGGAGCGTAGCAAGCGCTTGGTCGGTTTCACGGGGTTATCGCAAAGCCGGGGTTCAGTGGCGCCCATCGGAGGCAGCGGGTACGCTAACTACATCTCGGGCCCGCGTGATTGATCCGCGACCGAAATTCTCCCCAGAATCCTCCCGAAGTTATCTGTAACCGTCGGTTACACATAAATCCCGCAGTCGCGATCGGTAGCCAGACGGTTACCAGTTTCGGCGACCGTGCCGCAGCTACCAGTGGGAGACTGGGTTCATGATTCCCACGGATCAGCTGACCGACCCTGCCGTGCGCGCCTTCGTGACCGCCGTCAACAGCAACGACCCCAGCGCATTCCGCGGCACCCTCACCCCGGACGCCACGATGTCCGACGACGGCAGCGACGAGGACCTAGACCAGTGGGCCGAGAAGGAAATCTTTTCCGCCAACGGCCACATGGAAATCGAGAGCGAAGCCGACGACGGACATTCGCTGATCGCCAACTTCCACAACGACACCTGGGGCGATATGCGCACCAAGTGGCGCTTCACCGTGGACGGCGGCCAGGTCGCACGCTTCGACACCGGACAGGCTTGACCAGACCGCTCGTCACCGAAATCAACTGTTCCGCAACACATCACAGCCGCCAGCCGGATGCCCGACTCGCCCGTACATCACCCTTCCCGCATGAGGGTTCCCCAGTCGAGGGTTCCAGTACCCGAAACCGGTGCTCTCCGTGGCGAGAGCGAGTTAGGTTTAGGAGGCTCGGGATGAGCTACAGGGTGGTGACATGCGCAACAGGTCGACTTTCAACTGCGAGGAGGGGTGGTGATGACAGATAATCCGACTGCACTCGGATATCTGCGGCGCGATATCTCGGGCCCGCAGCAAACGTGGGACGAAACCCAGATCCGAAGCCTCGCAAAGCGACTCGGCTACGATCTGACCAAAACCATAATCTTCGACGCGGACACCGAATACCGGCTGGAGCAACTGGAGACCGCCGTCCAGCTCAACCAGGCCGAAGCAGTGATAACTCCGACGCTCGAGCACCTCGAGGGCACCGCGGATCCGCTCGTCAAAGCGTGCGACATCATTACCGTGCGGCCCGAAAACACTTACGCCCGTTGGGCCTTTCCCAAAGCTCAGGCCGACGGATAAATCACCGAGCGCTGTCCTGCGGGTTCCCGAGTAGGAGATCCGCTGCGCGGAAGGCAGCTTCCGTTGTGCGTCAGGTTGTTGTGACGAACTCATCCCCGCTGCCTACCGGATACTTTTCGCAATCCGCTGGAAGCTCGGGGCGCTGTTCGGCTGGGACAAGCCGGGCACCGGCATCAACACCCGCGTGCAATCGCTGCGCGACCGGCTACCCGCGGATCTTCGCGACGCACCACCCGGCCCGGACTTCCAGTCCGTGCCTTTCCATTCCGTCTTCCTGACCGGCAACGAATGGGCCGCCGAGATCGCCAACAGGACCGTGCACGCCGTGATGCACATCGGCTGGGTTCCCGACGAAACCGGCGGCTACCGCGGCCAAATGGCCGTGTTGGTCAAGCCGAACGGCCTGTTCGGCAAGCTCTACCTGGCCGCCATCCTGCCGTTGCGCTACCTCCTGGTCTACCCGGCCCTGCTGCGCACGATGGCACACGCCTGGCAGGCCCAGCCCGCCTAGCCTCGGCGAACGGGACGCCTGCTCGGCCCTCGGCGCAGCCGGGATATTTCCCGGGCGAACGTCCGGTTTCCGGATGGCGGCGGGGCTACGATGCGCAGATGGCGCACCCTGCCCCGGCGGTTTCGGGGGCGACGGTCGCATCGGATCGTTCGCCCGAGGGGGCGCGCGGGGGTGGCGTCGCCGAGGTGGTCGAGCGGTTCGCCGAGGCGTGGCGGGTTGGTGACGAGCCGCCGGAGCTGCTGGCTTTTCTGCCGGACTCCCCCGCTATTCGGCGGGTGTCGTTGATCGAGTTGATCAAGGTCGATTTGGCTCATCGGTGGGGACGCGGCGCTGCGCCGAAGCGGCTCGCGGAGTATGTGGCGGAGCTGCCGGAGTTGCGGACCTGGCCGTTGCCGCCGGATCTCATCTACGAAGAATTCCACGTTCGGCGGCGGGCGGGTAGCTCGGTGCAGGTCACGGAGTACACCGCGGCGTATCCCGAACAGGCCGAGCAACTTTCGGAGATGCTGGCGACCGACGACTATCACAGCACGATGATGTCGGCCGCCGAGCCGGTGCACCTCGACGACATCGACGTCGGGCAGAAGATCGATGACTTCGATCTGATGACCGGACTCGGGCGCGGTGCGTTCGCGCGAGTGTTCCTGGCCCGGCAACGATCGATGCAGCGGCTGGTCGCGGTGAAGATCTCCCGCGACAAGGGCTCCGAGCCGCAGACGTTGGCGCAACTGGACCACGACTACATCGTTCGGGTCTTCGACCAGCGGGTGCTGGCGAGTCGCAAGTTGCGGCTGCTGTACATGCAGTACGTGCCGGGCGGGACGCTGTTCACCGTGCTCGAACGGGTCCGGGTGACACCACCGGAAGCAAGCGACGGCGCATTGCTGCTGGACGTCATCGACACGGTGCTGACCGACAAGGGCGAGATCAGGCCGAGCGAATCACCGCTGCGCGCGGAACTGGCCGACCTCTCGTGGCCGGAAACCATTGCCTGGCTCGGCCGGCGGCTGGCCGAAGCGCTGGACTACGCGGGCAATGTCGGTGTGCTGCACCGCGATATCAAACCGGCGAACGTCTTGCTCACCGCGGACGGCATTCCCAAGCTCGCCGATTTCAACATCAGCTTCAGCGGCAATGTTTCGGGCGACAGCCCGGTCGCCTACTTCGGCGGCTCGCTGGCCTACATGTCACCCGAGCAGCTGGCCGCGGTGCATCCGGATCGACCGGGCACGGCCGCGGATCTCGACACCCGCAGCGACCTCTACGCAATCGCGGTGGTGCTGTGGGAATTGCTCACCGGCCGAAAGCCTTTCGACGACGACTCGGTGACCGGCGGTGACCGCACGGCACTGGACGGCATGCTAGAGCGCCGCTCCGGCAGTCCGAAAGCCCTGCCGTACCAGGACCTTCCGGCCGACTGCCCGGCGGCGCTGGAGCGCGCGCTCGACCCGGAACCCGACAACCGCTGGCCGCGCGGCGCGGACATGGCCCAGCAGCTGGAGGTCTGCCTCGACGCCAGGGCCCGCGACCTGGTCGACCCGCCGCCGACCAGTTGGCGGCTGCGGGCGCGGCAACTCATGCATCCGATCATGGCGCTGGCCATCGCGGTGCCGAACGCGCTGGCGATCTGGTACAGCTACAACCACAATCGGACCCTGATCATCAGCAAGCTCGACGCACAAGCCCAGCACCGGTTCGACCAGATCGCCGTGACCACCTACGGGCTGTGCTTCCTGATCGGCTTCATCGTCACCAACATCCTGCTCGCGAATCTATGGTCGATTTCCCGAGGACTGCGCCACGGAAAGTCTTACGACGCGCCCACTCTCGCCCGCGCGCGCAGCGACACCCTGCAGCTCGGGAAGCGAAATGTGCTGACCTGCTTCGCGCTGTGGGTCATCGCGGGCGTGGTGGTGCCGGTGTCGGTGCACGTCTCCGGCAACCACCTCACGTCGGCGTCGTACGTGCACTTCTTCATCACGCAGATCGTGTGCGGTGCCATCGCCATGGCGTATCCGTACTTCCTGGTCAACTTCTACGCGGTCCGCTCGCTGTACCCGATGTTCCTCCGGCACAGCGGACTCGGTGCGCCGGACGCGCGCCGATTGCAGCAGCTCGATCGCCGCAGCACCTATTTCCTGGCCATCGCCGCCGCCGTCCCGCTGCTCGGTGTCGCGGGCGCGACGTTCATTCCGCCCGCGGATATTCCGGCGGTTATCGTGGCGCTGCGGGTGCTGTGCGCGGGTAGCGCGCTCGCGTTCGTCGGCGTGTATTGGCTGTTCCGCATGTTGGAGAAGGATCTGGCCGCGCTGGAACGCATAGTCGCCCGTTCGGTTTGATCAGCCACCTGCTTTGTCTGGCACCGACGCGCCAACCCGTCAATTCGGACAAAACAGCGATATCGCCACTGGCCGAACAATTTGTGGGCCGCGCACCGGGCACCGGGGAAGAACACCGCCCACACGTTAAGAGGGCCGTCGGATTGGTGCGCCTTTCCCGGCTTCGGCAGGTACGGTATATCCCGCCGCAACAGCGCAAGGACGGCACGACGCATTCGGCGGAAAGGCGGGCAGCGATGAACGAGCCCTATTCGTCATGGGCCGCTCGGAATTCGCCCGACGACCGGCCGCTTTCCGCCCGCTATCAGAGCGCGGAACCGATCGTTTTGCGTGGCAGCAAGGTCTATCCGATGTACACCGAGCAGGTCGGGCCCGAGCCGACCACGATCACGGTGACGCTGCTGTCCGCCGCGCCCCCGGCCGGGCTGCGCGGACTCGGCATGGGTTTGTCGGTGGTCGACGGGTATCTCGGCCTGAACGGCCGCCGGCTGAACGGCGTCGACGTGTGGTCCGATGCCCTCGTCGGCGGTATCAGCTTCGATATCATCGGCACCGGCCCCGGCACCCTGGTGACGCTGACACCGGTCTGGGTCGACGGTTTCGGCGAGCAGAAGTCCTGGGTCGGCAATTACGGCATCGTCGTCGAGGGCACACCGGACGGCCGAACCGTGCTGTGGTGCAGCATCGGCGAGGGGCCGGCCAATTTCGCCAACCTCGTCGTCGAAGTGCATTCCGCCCCGGCGAACCTACCGGCCGAACCGCACCCCGCCCCGGACGCCCAGCACACCCATCCGCTGCGCTCGATGCCCAACCTGCCGACGAATCCGAGCGGCGCCTACCCGTCGACCGCGCCGAACAACGTGCACCACCCGACCATGCAGTCGGCGCAGACCAATCCCGGCGGGCCGGGCCCGAGTGCCGCGTATTCCGGTGCACCGCAGCCCGCGCCCACCCCACTGCCCGCGCCGAACCCACCGCCGGTGCCGAACCCGCAGTCCGCGGCCAACTCACCGTCCGCGCCGAATCCGCCTGCAGCGCCGAACCCGCGGTCCGCGCCGAACCCGCCGTCCGCAGCGAACCCACAGTCGGCACTGAACCCACAGTCCGCATCACCTCCCCAGTCCGCACCGAACCCACGGTCGGCAGCGAACCCACAGTCCGGACCGAATCCACAAGCAGCGCCGACCCCCCAGTCCACGCCGAACTCGCCCTCGGCACCGAACTCACAGTCCGCACCGAATCCACAGTCCGCACCACATCCAATGGCCACGCCAAGCCCACAGCCCACGCCGAACACACGGCCCGCGCCGAATCCACAGTCCGCGACGACCCCAGATGACGGATCGCAACCCACTCGGACACCGCACCTCGGCTCCGACGCCAAATACGGCCCCGGCGTTCAGTCCGCACCCACCCGTCCCCTGCAGGCGAGGCCACGGGCCGAGGAAGAGCCCGCACAAGACACCAGCTATCGGACCGCCCTCTACGACCTCGGCGTCGCCATGTACGGCCGCGGCGAGGAAGACCAGGCCTGCGGACTGTGGGCGCAGGCCGCTGACGCGGGCCACCCCGGCGCCGCCTACGACCTCGGCGTCGTCCGCTTCCGCCGCGGCGACCTGGCCGACGCCGAACGCTGGTGGCGCACCGCGGCCGACCGCCGCGAGCCGCGCGCGATGGCCGGGCTCGCCGAACTCCTGGACCGCCAAGGCAATTACGCCGAGGCCCGCGTCTGGCGCGCGTGCGCCGACGAGGAGCGCGTCACGAACGCCGATCAGTCGGTCGGCTGACCGCCGCGTAGTTCCGCGCGAGCGTCCATCAACGCGAAACCCAATAGGTTCAGTCCAGGCCACTGCGCGGGATCCTCGGCCGCCGGACTGTCCGCCGCCAGCCCGATCCCCCAGATCCGGTCCACCGGACTGGCTTCCACCAGCACCCGATCGCCGGTACCGAGCAGATACTCCATCAACTCGGCGTGCTGCCCGAACTTCGCGACATTACCGCGCACCACGACGTCGTACCGGTGCTCACTCCACAGCTTGCCGTCGAAGCCATGCACTTCCCGCCCGAGCCGCTTCGCGTCCTTCGGCGTCCGCGCCGCCAGCACCCGCTCGGCATTCTCCGCATCCCCGAACAGCCGCGCCTTACCCCACATCATGTAGTGCTCGGCCGACGCGAACTCCACCCCGTCGACCACGAACGAAGCAGGCCACCACTGACTCAAGCAGCTGGCCCCGATCCGCCCACTCCGCTCCGGCTGATGCCCCCAGAACAGCAGATAGTCCACTTTCTCGCCCGCAGTTGTCACCCTGACCAGGTCGCCTACCGAACGCAGGTTCATGATCAAAGTGTGCCCTATGGTCCGCAGACTCTGCCGCCGAAATATCCGTGAGCGCCGTTGTGGGCGGCGGACATAGGGTTCGTGTGGTGAACAGACACGTCTACTTCGAGCGACTACACAACTTCCGCGATCTGGGCGGCTACCCGACCGAGGACGGACGCACAGTGCGATGGGGGCGGCTGTTTCGCTCCGACTCGCTCGGCAAACTGCGCGGCGAGGATGTGGCGCGCTTCCAGGACTTGGGCATCACGACCGTCATCGACCTGCGCTATCCCTGGGAGATCGAGGCGAGAGGCCGAGTCCCCCAGCATGACTCGCTCACATACCACAACCTCAGCATCGAACATCGCCCGTACGACCAGGCGGCGCTCGGTCCGGAAATCGAGATCGGGCCCTACCTCGCTGAGCGATTCGCGGAGGTCGCCACTGACGGCGTCGAGGAGATCCGCCGGGCCCTCGAGGTAATCGCCGAAGCCGACGGCCCCACGGTCTTCCACTGTGCGGCAGGCAAGGACCGTACCGGTCTGCTCGCCGCACTCGTGCTGACCTTGCTCGGCGTCTCGGAGGAGCAGATCATCGAGGACTTCGCGCTGACCGAGCTCGCCACCGAGCGTTTTGTCGCGGACTGGCATGCCGCGTATCCCGACAAGGTGCTGACCTGGCCCGGATACGGCCGGGCGCCCGCCGAGGTGATGCGGTTGTTCCTCGCCGCCCTGGCCGCCGAACACGGCTCGGTGCGCGGATATACGACCGAACTGCTTGGCGTCGACGACGACTTGATCGCCACGCTGCGCCGGAATCTGCTCGAATCCGCGTAGCCGGTCGGCCGGTTGAAAAACCGGTCGCGGGGTGTCGGGGCGGTGGGATATCTTGCGGGGCATGGGCAGTGTGGAGATGAACGGAGCGTGCGCGGCCGGCGTGTACTTCATCCGGCTGCGCGCGGAGGCCTGGGCTCTGCCAGTGCACCGCTGCGCTCCGGTGTCCCGACTGTTCTGATCGGGAGCTGCGCCGACGGTCGATGACCGTCGGGTTTGCTGTGCCTTGGCATGGGTCCGGGCGAATCACTTTCTCTGATTCGACCACTCCGTTCGGAGGACACCCATGTCCGACAATCGTTCGCTGCCGCGTGCCCGTGATACGCGTAAGCGTTTGTCCCAGAACTTTCTCACCGACGCCGGTGCCGCCCGGTTGATCGTGCGCTCGTCGGGCGTCACGGCCGAGGATCTCGTGCTCGAGATCGGGCCCGGCGACGGCATGCTGACCAGGCAGCTACTCGGCTCGGCGGGCCGGATACGCGCCTACGAGAAAGACGCCCATTACGCCGACCGCCTGCACCGGCGGTATCTCGGCGACGACCGAATACGGCTGTACCACAAGGATTTCCGAGCGGTGCGCGAACCACAGGAGCCGTTCGCAGTGGTGGCGAACGTACCGTTCGCCGTCACGACCGACCTGGTGCGCTGGTGCCTGGCAGCCCGGCACCTCACCTCGGCCACCCTGCTCACCCAATACGAGTTCGCGCGTAAGCATTCCGGCGACTACGGCCGGTGGACCAAGCTCACCGTTACCCATTGGCCCACTGTCACAATGGAATTGGGTGCGCGCATCGGACGGCACAGCTTTCACCCCGTGCCGAGCGTCGACACCGCGATCCTGCACCTGCGCCGCCGACCTCGCCCGCTGCTGTCCGGTTCAGCGCTGGCCGACTACCCGAGAGTGGTCGAACTCGGCTTCCTGGGCGTCGGCGGGTCATTGGCGAGTTCGTTGCGCCGGCAGTTCCCGGCACGCACCGTGCGAGCGGCCTGCGTCGCTGCGGAAATCGCATCGGACGAACCAGTCGGACTGGTCGACCCGGACCGGTGGCTGACCCTCTACGAGGCCTTGCGTACCGACGCCAACTCACCACGCTACACAAATGTATCGGATACATTCATGTATCAAACGAGGAAGGGAGCGCCGTGACCGGCAACTTCGGTGACTACCAGTACGAGATCTACTTCCAGGGCCTCAGCGGCGTCCAGCCGAACCTGCCGATGACCTTCGCCGACCTGGAGGCGAGGGCGCAGGCCGCGCTGCCACCGGGCATCTGGTCCTACGTGGCGGGCGGCGCGGGCGACGAACTCACCCAGCGCACCAACGCCACGGCCTTCGAGAAACTCGGCCTCGTCCCCCGCATGCTGCGCGCCACCAAGGAGCGCGACCTCACGGTCGATCTGTTCGGCATGCGACTGCCGTCGCCGATCTTCATGGCCCCGGTCGGCGTGATCGGACTCTGCGCGCAGGACGGTCACGGCGACCTCGCGACCGCGAAGGCCGCGGCGCGCACCGGCGTCCCGATGGTGGCGTCCACCCTGACGGTCGACCCGCTCGAGGACGTGGCCGCCGAATTCGGCGACACCCCGGGCATGTTCCAGCTCTACACGCCGACCGACCGCGATCTGGCGCAGAGTCTGGTCAGCCGCGCCGAGACCGCCGGGTTCAAAGCCATTGTGGTGACACTGGATACGTGGGTTCCCGGCTGGCGCCCGCGCGACCTGAGCACCTCGAACTTCCCGCAGCTGCGCGGCCATTGCCTGGCGAACTACTTCAGTGACCCGGTATTCCGCGCGATGCTCGCCAAGAGTCCCGAGGAAGACCCGAAAACCGCCATCCTGACCTGGATTTCGCAGTTCGGTAACCCGGTCACCTGGGACGACCTGTCCTGGCTTCGGTCGCTGACCGATCTTCCGTTGGTGCTCAAGGGAATCTGCCATCCCGACGACGCCCGCCGCGCCAAAGACGCCGGCGCGGACGGCATCTACTGTTCCAATCACGGCGGCAGGCAGGCCAACGGCGGCATCCCCGCGATCGAGCACCTGCCCGACGTCGTCGCGGCCGCCGACGGTCTGCCGGTGCTGTTCGACTCCGGAATCCGTTCCGGCGCAGACATTGTCAAGGCATTGGCCCTCGGCGCGACGGCCGTCGGCATCGGCCGCCCGTACTGCTATGGCCTGGCACTGGGTGGCGCCGACGGCATCGTGCACGTGTTGCGCACGCTGCTCGCCGAGGCGGACCTGCTGATGGCGGTCGACGGCTATCCGACGATCGCCGAGCTGACCCCGGAGACGATCCGCCGGTCGAACTGAGCCGGTCGGCCGAGCTGAGCCCCTGGCTCAGCTCGGCTGAATCAGCGTGCGCTTCAGGATCTTTCCGGTTGCGTTGCGCGGCAGTGCCTCCAGGAACGTCACGTCGCGCGGCACCGAGAACCGGCTGAGCCGATGGCGGATGTAGTTGCAGACCATGTCCCGATCGAGCCCGAATCCCTCCCGCGTCACCACGAACGCGGCCAGCCGCTGGCCGTACTCCTTGTCCGGCACACCCACCACCGCGACCTCGCTCACCTGCGGCAGGTGCGACAACGCCTCCTCCACCGGGCGCGGGAAGACGTTCTCGCCACCGGAGATGATCATCTCGTCGTCCCGGCCCGCCACGAACAACAACCCGTCGGCGTCGAGGTAGCCGAGATCGCCGGTGTCGAGCATGCCGCCCGACTCGGTGGGTGGTTTGGCGTCGGTGTAGCCGTCGAACAGCATGTGGTTCAGCACGAAGATACGGCCGGTGACACCGCGCGGCACCGGACGCAGATCCTTGTCCAGCACAGCGAGTTTCGTGCCGAGCGGCGGTCGGCCCGCCGTGGTCGGCGCCGCGCGCAGATCGGCCGGATCGGCGATGGTGGCCCAGGACACCTCGGTCGAGCCGTAGACGTTGTAGAGCACGTCGCCGAAGGTGTCCATGAACTTGAGCACCGTCGGACCGGCAAGGGGCGCACCGCAACTCGCCACCACCCGCAGGCTGGAGGTGTCGTAGCGATCCCGAATGTGCGCGGGCAGATCCAGGATTCGGTTCACCATCACCGGCACCACGATCAGCGAGGTGACGCGGTGCTCCTCGATCAGCCGCAGACAGTCCTCGGCGTCGAACCGTTCCGGCAGTACGACACTCGCGCGGATCGGCGTGCTGATCTGCAACGCCGCCAAGCCCCAGGTGTGGAACAGCGGCGCGGGGATGAGCATGGTCTCGTCCATCCGCAACGGAATACGCGACAGCAGTGCGGCGACGGTACCAAATCCCTTGGGCTGCGGGCGTTGTGCGCTCTTGGGCGTGCCGCTGGTGCCGGAGGTGAGCACGATCAGCCGTCCGGGATGCGCGGGCCGGGAGAACGTCGGCGCGTCGAGGGCGATCAGATCGTCGACGGTGTTGCGCTCGAAAACCGACTCGCGTCCCGTCGCGAAGCGCGGCACCCCGGACCCCACGTACTTGGTCAGCGCGTCGTACTCGTCGTCGAGGAAGACCGCGGATAGCCCGTGCCGGTCGGCGACGTCCTCGATCTGCCGAGCCGACAGCCCGGTGTTCATCAGCACGGTGTCCACGCCGAGTTTGCCGGTGGCGACCATGCATTCGACCATCGCCACCCGATTGCGCGAAAGTAGCCCTACTTTGTCGCGCGCGCCGATACCCAACAGCGTCAGCGCCGACGCGAGTTTGTGGGTGCGATCGTGCATTTGGCCGAATGTGTAAGCAGACACGTCGTCCACCACGGCCAAGCGATTCGGCGAATGCCCGGCGGCGGCCGCGTAACCACCGGCCAGGGTGAATCCCCACTTGGCCAGTCCACCCATCTGCTTGAGCGCGCGGTCGGGCCGGAAGGTGCGCACGACACCGGTCGAAACCATCTGTTTCAGCGTATCGACCTGCTGTTTCGTGCCCGACTCCTCGCCGTTGATCAGCACCGAGGTCGGCGCGCCGGTGATGGCGTCGACGATCCGGTCCAGCCCGGCCATGGTCCAGTCGATCACGTCGGCGTTGTCCTGCTCGGCGATCCACGGATGGATCCGCGCCGCGCCGAAGTAGGTGACGGTGACCCGGGTCTGTTCCTGCTCGCCACGTAGTCGGATCGCGGCGAAACTGCCCAGTCCAGGGCACTGTAGCTCGAAGGTCTCCAGCTCCTTGCCGACGACGAGCCGGAGTGCGGGCACGGTCAGCTCGATGCCGTTGTGCCGCGCCCGAATCAGGAGAACGGGGTGCGTGTCCGAGGTTTCCGCGCGATCACAATCTCCGATTCCGAGGAACATCCGGGTGTAGGTCTGTGGGTCCATGAAAAAGTCCCACAATGCTTTGCGTGCGGCTGCGAACTCCGCATCGATCGTGATGACGTCCGTTACCAACTGCGTGCATTTCTTCATGGGCCGACCGAGCGGTATGCGTCGGCATGGTTACGTAGTTGTACCCACCGGTAACAACTAGGTCAAGGGCTGCGCCCGTAGCCGATGATTTGCCACTCAATTGGTCAAACGCCCATTTTTGTGCGTGATGCGGGCAGCCGACAGCACTGTGCACAATTCGCGCGAAAACGCCGCCGGGCCAGCCCCGATCGGGTAATGGATCGAGAAGACCACGCGCACAGCGTCGGTCAGTAGCCGGATCGGCCCGCCGCCGCGATCAGGCGACTCCAGGCCGACGAGTGATCTTGTGGCGAACTACAACACCCTCGCGTTGTCCAGAATATTGCGCACGCCAGAAGAACTTTTGGCGGAAGAGCCGGAATTGAGGACCGATCGGGCCGTGTGGGGCGGCAACAGCGGATGGCCGACAGGATCGTACCGCCGATGCGCGCGCGCCGCGCGGCGAGCGGCCGCCGCCGATATCGGGCTTTCGCCGAGCAACCGAAAGCGCCCGCCGGTCCGGTAGGCAGACCAGGGGCGCGTTCGGTGCAGTGGGCTCAGGCCGACAGCGGCGTGAAGTCGCGACTGCCGATGTAGCCCGGCCGCGGCGCGGGCGCCGCGAACGGTTCCACCAGGGTGTTTTCCACGCTGTTGAACACCAGGAAGATGTTCGAGCGGGGGAACGGGGTGATGTTGTTCGACGAGCCGTGCATCAGGTTCGAGTCGAACAGCAGCGCCGATCCGGCCCGGCCGGTGAACTGGCTGATGCCGTAGGTATTCGCCAGCGTGGTGATGTCCTCCTGGGTCGGCACCCCGATTTCCTGCTCCTGCAACGACTCCCGATAGTGCTCGGCGGGCGTGCTGCCCAGACACGGCACGAACGTCCGGTGCGAGCCGGGCATCACCATCAGGCTGCCGTTGATCGGATAGTTGTCGGTCAGCGCGATGGACAGGCTGACCGCCCGCGGCGCGGGCATGCCGTCCTCGGCGTGCCAGGTCTCGAAATCCGAGTGCCAGTAGAAGCCGGTGCCGCGGAACCCGGGCATGTAGTTCACCCGGCTCTGATGCAGATAAACGTCGGAACCGAGGATCTGCCTGGCCAATCCGGCGACCCGGGCTTCCCGGGTCAGGTCGGCGATGGCCGCGCTGAGCCGGTGTACCTCGAAGACCGACCGCACCCGCTTGGACGACTTCTCCACGATCACCCGCTCGTCGTCGCGCAGCGACGGATCGCCTGCGAGACGGCCGATCTCGGCGCTGAAGTCGGCCACCTCGGTCGGCGTGAGCAGGTCGTCGACGCCGGCGAAACCGTCGGTGTCGAAGCTCGCCAGCGCCGGGGTCTCGACCCGGCCCCACACCGTCGGATCCTTGCGATCCAGATGTGTTCCGGGAGTACTGAGCCGGGTCGGGTAACGATCGACCGGGCCGGTCTCGGGTCGAGTTTCAGTGTGCAGCAAAACCATTACTACCTCTATCCGCCGATCGTCGCGGCGACCAATGGGTAAGCGCCGCTGCTGTCGTGGACCTCCTGCCCGGTGACCGGCGGATTGAACACGCACATCATCCGCATCTTGGTGCGGGCCTCCAGGCGGTGCCGTTCGTGTTCGTCCAACAAATACATCGAACCCGGCTCGAGCACGTAGGTGACGTTGTTGTCGAGATCGGTGAGGCTGCCCGTTCCCTCGATCAGCCAGACCGCCTCCACATGATAACGATAGTGGAATTCGTGCGTGGTGCCCGCGTCGATGGTCGTCTCGTGGAAGGAGAAGCCGACGCCGTCGCCGCCGAGGATGATGCGCTTGCTGCGCCAACCCTCCCCTGCCACATCGCGTTCGGTGCCGGTGATCTCTTCGGTGCTACGCACGATCATGCGATCGCCCCCATTCCACTGCAGACGGTGTCGATGGCGCCGGTGAGGATGCCGAGGCCGTGGTCGAGTTCTTGGTCGGTAATCGTCAACGGCGGCAACAACTTCACCACCTCGTCGGTGGAACCGGAGGTCTCCACCAGCAGGCCGCGTTCGAAGGCGACCTGGCAGACCTTGCTGGCCTGCGAGGCATCCTCGAACACGATGCCCTGCACCAGGCCGCGACCGCGGGTCGAGAGGCCGGGGATGTGCTCGGCGAGCCCGCCGAGCGTCTGCGCGACCCGGTCACCCTTGGCCAGCGTCGAGGCCTGCAGCGAACCGTCGGACCAGTAGTGCCGCAACGCGACATCCGCGGTGACGAACGCCGGGTTGTTGCCGCGGAAGGTGCCGTTGTGCTCACCGGGCGACCACTGGTCGAGTTCGGACTTGAACAGCACCAACGCCATCGGCAGGCCGTAGCCGCCGATCGACTTGGACAGCGTGACGATGTCCGGGGTGATGCCGGCCAGCTCGAACGAGAAGAACGGGCCGGTGCGGCCGCAGCCCATCTGCACATCGTCGACGATCAGCAGGATCTCGCGGGCCTCACACAGCCCGGCCAGATGCCGAAGCCATTCGGCGCGAGCGACATTCACGCCACCCTCACCCTGCACCGTCTCGACGATCACCGCGGCGGGCCGGTCGAAGCCCGACGACGTGTCGTCCAAAACCTTTTCCATCCACTGGAAGTCGGCGGTGGTGCCGTCGAAGTAGCCGTCGTAGGGCATGTGCGCCGCATGCACCAGCGGCACACCCGCGCCGGCCCGCTTGGCGGCGTTGCCGGTGACCGACAGCGCGCCGAGCGTCATGCCGTGGAAGGCGTTGGTGAAGCTGACGACGGTCTCGCGCCCGGTGATCTTGCGGGCCAGCTTGAGCGCGGCCTCGACGGCGTTGGCACCGGTCGGGCCGGGGAACTGGACCTTGTAGTCCAGGTTGCGCGGGGCAAAGATGGTGTCGCGCAACGTGACCAGCAGATTGCGCTTGGCCGAGGTCGACATGTCGAGCCCGTGCGTGATGCCGTCGCCCGCGATGTAGTCCAGCAGCGGCTGCTTGAGCACGTCGTTGTTGTGGCCGTAGTTCAGCGCGCCCGCGCCTGCGAAGAAATCGAGATAATCGTTGCCGTCCTCGTCCCGTAGCCAGCTGCCCTTGGCTTTGGTGAACACGGTCGGCCAATTGCGGCAGTAGCCGCGGACATTGGATTCCAGACTTTCGAAAATGCTCGTATCGGCGGTGATCATCGGTGGTCCTCCTGCGTTGTGCGAGCGGTCGGTGCGATGAGATAGAGGTCTTCTGGCGCGTGGCTGTCCGGGAAGACGCCGGCGTCGAACAAGGGGCGCTTGCTGATTCGGGCGCCGCGGCGCCGCGCCACCGAGCTGAACAGGGCGATCGAGGCGGCGTTGTCCGGCGAAATCGTGGTCTCCAGCGTGGAAACGCCTTGGGCGGCAACATTGTTCAGCAATGCGTGCAGCAACTGCGCGCCGATTCCCTTGCCCTTCTGGGCCCGGTCGACGGCTACCTGCCAGACGAAGACGGTGTCCGGCGCCTGCGGCCGGATGAAGCCGATCACGTAGCCGACCACGCGGCCCTGCACCTCGGCGACGACCGAGGTGGCCGCGAAGTCGCGACACCACAGCACGTAGGCGTAGCTCGAATTGGTGTCGAGCACGGCAGAGTCTTTCGCGATCTGCCACAGCCGGGCGCCGTCGCCGACGCGTGGCGCGCGCAGCACCACGGCGGGTCCGGCCGGGGTGCGGGTCGGGGTGGAGCCAAGTGCGGCTGCGGCCTGTTCGACGCGGGATCGTTCGATCTCCGCGGTGTTCAACGTTGGCAGTGGCATACAACTCCCTCGTCGGTAGTACTTATCCAGGCTTACGAACCAACTTTGAGGTGACCTGGTCGACTTCATTACGGTCGTGTTACGACTCGATTGCTTCGAGTCCGGGCAGGGTGACCACGAACCGGGCGCCGCCGCCCGGGCGATCGGTGCATTCGACCTGGCCACCGTGCTTCGCGACGGTCTCGGAGACCAGCGCGAGGCCGATGCCGGTACCCGTCGCGGAACGCCGTCCGCTGCGTGCTGTCGCGAAACGTTCGAAGATACGAACCCGGTCCAGCGCGGGCACGCCGGGGCCCGCGTCGTCCACCACGATCACCGCTTCGGCGCCCCGGCGGTCGGCGGTCACCGCGACGACACCGCCGCCGTGCAGATCGGCGTTGCGCAGCAGGTTGCCCACCGCGCGTTCCAGCTCGAGCTTGCGGCCGCGCACCACCACGTCGTCGGCGATGGTCAGCAGCTCCGGCGCATACCGTCGCTCGGCGAGGGTGTGGGTCAGCAGATCGCGCACCGACAGCGGTTCCATATCGCCGCGATGCATGCCCGCCTCGACCCGCGCCAAGGCCAGCAGGTCGTCGAGCAGCCGCCGCAGATGGTCCACCTCGACGGTGACCAGGCCGAGCGCGCGCTGGGACCGTTCCGGCAGATCCGCGCTGTGCCGGTTGAGCACATCGACGCTGGCCATCAAAGTGGTGAGCGGCGTACGCAATTCGTGACTGACGTCGCCGAACAGCCGATGCTCCCGCTCGATCCGGCGCTGCAGCGAGTCGACCATGCTGTTGAACGACTCCACCGTGGTCGTCAGATCCTGGTCCTCGGTGGCGGACAGGCGCAAATCCAGGTCACCCGAGGCGATCTCGGCCGCGGCGCCGGCCAGCTGATGCAGCGGCTTCAGCACGCGCCTGCTCGCCCACCAGCCGACCGCGGCACCGATCAGCGTCACCACCACGGCGCAGCCGATCAGTACATTGCGCAACAGATTCAGATTCGACTGCAGGTCGGTGCCGCCGGCCTGCGCGTGTTCCAGATAGCTGCGGCTGATGGTGAACACCGACACGACGAGCACCAGCGACATGAGCGCGGCGATCGCCGCGAACATGGCGGTCACCCGGCCGCGCAGACTCCAGCGTTTCGGATCGAACCAGCGCTCAGCGCTGGACATCGAGGCGATAGCCGAGCCCGCGCACGGTTACCACGATGCGTGGATCGGACGGATCCCGTTCGATCTTGGTGCGCAGCCTGCGCATGTGCACGTCGACGATCCGCTCGTCACCGAAAAACCCTTGGTCCCAAACGCGTTCGAGCAACACGGTGCGGCTGAGCACCCGGCCCGGCGCCTCGGCCAGCTCACACAGCAGCCGGAACTCGGTGAGCGTCAAGCGGATCTCCTCGTCACCGCGCCGGACCACACCGCCGTCCTGCGCGAGCACCAGCGGGGTGTCCGGGTGGGCGTCGAGCACCATCTCCTGCGGTGCGTCACGCTCGACGGCCGACCGGGCGCGGCGGCGCACCGCCCGCATCCGCGCGGTGATCTCCTTGATCTCGAACGGCTTCGTGACGAAGTCGTCGGCACCGGCTTCCAGCGCGGCCACCACGTCGTGGGTGTCGTCGCGGGCGCTGACCACAATGATCGGCACGTCGTGCTCGCGGCGGATCTCGCGGATGCAGTCGAAACCATCCATGCCACCGAGCATGAGATCGACGATCATCACATCGGGCACACCGTTGCTGCGCAGATGGGTGAGCGCGTCCTCGGCCTCTTCCGCCTCCTCGACGTCATAGCCTTCGTCCTCCATGGCGAGCCGCAGCGCACCACGGACCCTATCGTCGTCTTCAACGATCATCAGGTTCGCGCTCACGCCTCCACCTCGCTGGCGCTCGGTTCCGCCGTGACCGCGAAGGCGGCTGTGCCCTTTGTTCGCTCGCTACGCTCGCTCAAATACCTATCCTTCGCAGACGCGCAGAACACGTCGCCGGTACGGAACTTCGCATCCCCATACCGACGCGACATTCCGCTGTTCGAGCCACCTTGTTGCCGACCTTCCAAATACCCGGACAAACCGTTGGGTAAACGTCAACTGGACGCTCGATCAAGAGTCTGGCTCGTCACAACCACCCTCCACCTACCCACACCGTTACGCAACCGTTACGTGACTCCTGACACAGTGGAGCTACTTGCTGTTCATGCGTGTTGCCGCGAGCGTGTAGCGCGACTTAACGATCTTCGCGAGTCGGGCGTTCCAGCCGGTTGAAATTGCTCGGTGTCCCGTCCGCGCGCCGATCCTGGTAGCGAAAATGCAGGTGCCGCTCGTCGAAGGTGGCGAACCATTCGTCCCAATCCACCGGCCGCAGCACCGCGCCCCCGTAACCCGGAAAATCGAAGCGCAGCACCCGGAGTTGCCCGTCGTCCTCGATGCCCGGCATAGTCGCGGGGCGGGCACCACGCCGCTCCGCCCACTGCCGGATGATGTCGTGATTCTGGGTGACGCGCGTGCGCTCCACATTCGTGGCGCGGGTGCGCGCCATCCGTTCTGGTAACTGCATTTCTTGCGGGTATTTCGGCGACCTCGCGCTCCCCGATCCGGCGTACGGATTCCGGGTGCCTAGTCGGTGATCGTTCATAAACGAGCTCCTGAGCCATCGGCATCGTATGTCCGGCTCTCTTTCACGTACCCGACGTGAACTTCGCGCAAACCGGCTGCCGTCACTCGACCGCCGAATCAGACAAAAGCGGGCCGAAAAGTGCTGACCGCCAGTGCGTCTGTGAGGCGAGTCACCCGCAACGAGATAGCGAACGCGGCCGATTCAGTCGGGCGCTTGTGGGTAACTACCCCCCGAGGAGGAACACCAGATGACCAGTCCGATCTCTCCCGAACCGAGCCCGATCCCACCGCCGTATCCCAGCCCCGATCCGGTCCCGCCGGTGCCTGGTCCCGACCCGGCACCCGCTCCCCCGGATCCGGTTCCGCCGATTCCCGGCCCCGATCCGGCGCCGGCCCCGCCGAACCCCGGCGGGCCGAGCCCACTCCCGCCCGTCCCGGAACCGGGCGGGCCGTTCCCACCGGCACAACCAGTCCCACCCAATCCCCTGTGAATTCCGGCAATTCGGGAACTCAATCCCGTAAGGCCTGCTCGCGCAGCTGATTCAGGGTTCTCGACAGTATCCGCGAGACGTGCATCTGGGAGACCCCCAGCACGTCCGCGATCTGGGTCTGCGTCTTGTTCTCGAAGAACCGCATGATCAGCACCTGACGCTCGCGCTCGGGCAGCTCTTCGATCAGTGGACGAACGGCGAGGTAGTCCTCCACCAGATGGTAGGAGGGCTCCTCTGCCCCAAGGCTTTCCAGCAGCGGCAGTGGCGCGTTCTCCATGTCGTCGCCGGCCACCGCGTCGATGGACGAGGACTGGTAGGCATTGCCCGCGATCAGCGCCTGGGTGACCTCGACCAGGTCGACGTCCAATTCCGCGGCGATCTCCCGAGCGCGCGGCATCCGGCCGAGCCGCTGCGACAGCGCCTCCACCGTCGCGCCGATGCTGAGCTGAATCTCCTTGGTGCGCCGCGGTACTCGCACCGACCAGGTGTTGTCCCGGAAGTGCCTGCGCACCTCGCCCATGATGGTCGGCACCGCGAACGCCAGAAACGACGAGCCGCGGGTGACGTCGAATCGGTCCGTGGCCTGCACCAGACCGAGCCGGGCGACCTGCAGCAGATCGTCGAAATTCTCACCGCGCCCGGCGAATTTACGCGCGATGTGCTCGGCCAGCGGCAGACAGCGCCCGATCAGCTCCTCGCGCATCGGCTCGCGCCGCGGGTCGTCCGTGGGCAGCGCGGCGATCTTCTCGAAGAGTGGCTCGATATTGTCGTAGCTGTCGCCACGCGATCTCGATTCACCCGCCATCCGGAGCCCCTCGTATCCAACTGAAGTCGACGACAGTCGGATACCCGGAAACGACCCCGTCGAACGGGGCCTGCGCGGCGGCGATCGAATGGGTCAGCGTGCGCACGATATGCCAGCCGAATCCGGCCTGCCCCACCACCGATTCCGAGGTGGCCACCGAGGCGACATGGACGAACATCTGGCTGCTGTCGTAGGTGAATTCGCAATCGAGGCTGGAGCCGGGCACCGCGTCCAGGATCAGCGAGGTGGCGACCTCGTCCAGCGCGAGCCGAATGTCGGTGACCTCATCGAGCGCGAAATCGGCGATGAGGGCGACAGTCTCGGCGAGCGCGCGCAGCATCGTCAGCTGTTCCAGCTGCGCGGGGATTCGGACGCCGATTGTTGTTGTTTCCGTTGAGGATCGGGAAGTCCATTCCCCCATGCCCATCACCACCTTGCTCTCGCAGCCACACCCGGAGACGGTGTTACTCGTCGATCCGAGTTCTTCCGGGCCGCCCGCTGCCCGACACCGCGACAGGCCAGAACTCCGAGGCCGCAGCGCTCCTCATCCCTACCGTCGTACCCGCCGCGCTACACCCGAAACGTGCGCGCGAGTTCAGCCCGCGTCGATGCGCTGGTGCGCGGTCAGCAACAGGTGGTCGAACTGGGTGCGTAATCCCACGGTCGAGCCGGTCAGCGAGCCGAGGTCGGCGACGAGGCGCGAGGCCAGCGTGCGCAGCTTGATGTTGGTCTCCTGCGAGCGCCAGCTGAGCACCCGGAACGCCTGTTCCGAGCTCACGCCGTAGACCAGCATCACCGCCCCCTTGGCCTGCTCGATCACCGCGCGGGAGGCCCAGAGCTCGGGCAGCGCGTCGTCCAGGGCTTCCTGCCGGTGGTGCTCGAGGGTGTCGGTCACGTCGATGTAGTAGCCGGCGGTGCCCGCGACCTGCCCGTCGTGGTCGAACAGGTGGTCGGCGACGACGATGACGTGGTGGATGCCGCCCACGGTGTCGACGATCCGGTGCCTGCTGGAGAACGGCTCGCCCTCGTCGATGGACTTGGCCAATGCGTTCGCCACCTGGGCGCGATCGTCGGGGTGCTTGTGGGTCAGCAGCAGATCGGTAGTCGGCGTGACGGAGCCCGGTGCATAGCCGTGCATCGTGGCGACCTCGTCCGACCATTCCCAACGCTGATCGGCGAACCAGAAACGAAAGCTACCGACACTCTGCGGTGTCCCTAATCCGATCACCCGATCCAGCGCGAGAGAATCCTCGGGCTGGACCGGCCCCATTTCAGTCACAGCGCTAGTATCCGTCGTTGACCAGCGCCACGCAGCCAGATCGGAGCTCGCCACGCCGGAATCGGCGAGACGGATGAATCAGGTGCTCCTTACGCGTCCAGTGCCGCTTGCATCGACGGATAGTGGCTGAACAGCGGGCGCACGCCGGAGACCTCGAGCGACCGCTCGATCGCCTGCCGACCGGCCACGATGCGCACATCGGTGCCATCGCCCGCGGCTCGTTGTTTGACCGTGCCGAGCGCGTTGGCGGTGCGGAGACTCAGGAATCTCACCGCCCGCAGATCGATCACCACGGCGTGGCAGTTCGAGCGGACCGCCCGTTCCACCGTGGCAAAGAATTGCGGACTCGCGGCCGCATCCAATTCACCTTCGACGCGGACCACCACGCATTGCTGGCGATGGTCTACGCGTTGGGCCGAGGAGTGGCCGGCGTGCGGCCCCGAGCCGTTCCGGTGCACACCTTCGGCGTGCTCGAACACAGCGGAACTAGCGGACATACTGACCTCCCGTATAAGGGGGGAATTCCAGTCCAACGCGACAGATTCGGCCGATGAGTTGAGAACAAGGTGCGAACAACTGTGCGCAATGCGCGAATAGGTTGTCGCTACAGTCCCATCAACCGGATTTCGGCGGGTGTGGTGCGCCCTGCGTCGAACCGGGGTCGGCTGGGGTCTCAACCTCTCTACAGTGTTGCACGGTCCGCCGCCGATGTCACAAAGTCACCAACGACCCGCAGGTCTCCGCGCGTAACGCGGCCGGCCGAACCGCCGCCGGATTGCCGATCTCGCGATCGGGTACGCCTTGTCAATGCAGCCCGACTTGTCAATGCAGCCCGACCCGATCACGGCCATGGACCCCGACCCGCTGACCACCCCCGACCTGGAGCCGGGCGGCGGCGTACCGCCCGACTCGACGCCGCCAGAAACCGCGCAGACCTCCGGCCTGTCCGCACCGGAGCCGTCGACCAGTCACCATTTTCCCGGCACCGGCGTTGGCGCGATGATCGCAACGATGCTGCTCGTGGTCGTCTGCACCGCGGTCGCGGTCGGCATCATCGTGTCGATGATCTGAGGCCACGCTCGTATCCCGAAGCGGCGTCGGGGGTTTCGTTCTCGTGCGCACGGGAATAACTGGGACATATCCGCCTTCAACACATGTCACGCGATGCCTGGTCGCGGGCACCGTGCAGCGCCGCAGTGTGCCCGCCACCCGTGGTGAGAACGGAGCACATCGTGAAGATTGCCATGGTTTCCGAGCATGCCAGCCCGCTGACCGGGCTCGGCGCAACCACCGCGACCGGCCAGCACATCCATGTCGCGGAATTGGCCGCCGCCTATGTGCGGCGCGGACACGACGTCACCGTGTACACCCGTCGTGATGATCCGAAGCTGCCTGCCGAGATCGTCACCGACGCGGGCTACCGCGTGGTGCACGTGACCGCGGGTCCGGCCGAACCGCTGCCGCGCGACCAAAGTCTGCCGCACCTAGGCGATTTCGGCACTTTCCTGCAACGCCAGTGGGGCCTCGATACCCCCGACATCGTGCACGCGCACTTCTGGATGTCCGGCCTCGCCGCGGAATTGGCCGCACGCGCACACGGGATTCCGGTAGTGGTCACCTTCCACGCGCTCGGCACCGTGCGGCGCCGCCATCAGGGTCTGGCCGACACCAGTCCGCGCTCGCGCATCCGCTTCGAGCGGCTGATCGCCGGGCGCGCAGCACATGTCGTGGCGACCAGCTCGGATGAGCTGATGGAGCTGACCAGGATGGGCGTGCCCCGGTTCCGCATCTCGATCGTGCCGAGCGGGGTCGACCTGTCCGCCTTCACGCCGGAGGGCCCGGCCGCCGAGCGCAATCAGCGACACCGCATGCACCGCGTGCTCTCGGTCGGAAGACTGGTGCCGCGCAAGGGATTCGATGTCGCGATCAAGGCGCTGCAGGAGTTGCCCGATACCGAGCTGGTGATCGCGGGCGGGCCGGTCGGCGACGATGTCGAGGACGACAGCGAAGGCAGGCGGCTGCGCAGGCTGGCGATGGAATACGGTGTGCAGGACCGGCTTCGGATGCTCGGCCACGTCCGCCGCGCCGAATTGCCGCGCTGGTACCGCTCGGCCGATGTGGTGCTGTGCACCCCGTGGTACGAGCCGTTCGGCATGGTGCCGCTGGAGGCGATGGCGTGCCGGAAACCGGTGGTGGCCACCGCGGTCGGCGGCATGCTCGACACCATCGTCGACGGGGTCACCGGCAGGCTCGTCGCGCCGCCGGATCCGCTCGCCGTGGCCAGGGCGGTCCGCCAGTTGCTCGAGGACAAGACCCTGCGCGATACCTGGGGCGCGGCCGGATATCAACGCGCCGCGAGCCGCTACGCCTGGGATCAGGTCGCTCTCGAAACGCTGACCGCCTATCACCGGGCCGCACCCGCGCACGCCGGGGAAGTCGTCTCGGCCCACTGACCGTCACCGCTCGTCAGGGTCGCTCCGTCCACGCCAATACAGCGGCGCGAACAGCCACGCCACCAGGAACAGCACCGCGATGGTCACCCCGGCGAGCACGCCACCGGCCGTCCCGGCAACCATGCTCACCACCAACACCATGGCCCCGGTCAACGCGATGCCGAGCAGGCCGACACCGGACATCGCGCACCGATGCGCCGCGGCGACCACGTTGCCGAGACGATGCCGCCGGAACAGGATCCGATGCCAGGACACCGGCGCGACCAGGAACACGGTCGCCCCGATCGCGGCGCAGAGGGTGATGAGATAGAGCACCCGCAACGGGTGCGACAGCGTCCCGAACGACGCCTGGAACGGCACGATCAGCAGGGCCGAGATGAGGAACTGCACCCCGGTCTGCACCACGCGCAGTTCCTGGATGAGGGTGCCCCAATTGCGGTCCAGCCGTTCGGTTTCGGTCTCGCCGCGCACATCCCGGTTCCAGGTGTCGTTACGGCCGGGCACGAGCGGTCCTTTCCCGCTCGATCGCCGAGACGAGTCGTCCTCGGTCATCTCCCACCCGTCCTTCCGTTACCGGCCGTCGCGCACGGGAACGTGTACCCGGTCACCCCACGATTAACCAGCTACCCGCTGGGTATCACCGCAAAGCGCGCCCTGACGTACGCGTCCAGTCCATCGACGACGGAGAGAGTTGAGCCTCATGCGGATCGCGGCGATCGGCGATGTCCATTTCGGCACCGACTCGGCCGGCCTGCTCCGGCCCGAGCTGCTCGAACTGGCAGGGCGGGCCGACGCACTGCTGCTGGCCGGCGACCTGACCAACCACGGCACCCTCGACGAGGCCCGCGTGGTGGCGGCCGAATTCACCGACCTCGGTCTTCCGGTGGTCGCGGTGCTCGGCAACCACGATTATCACAGCGACGCCGAAGGCGATATCGCGGCAATGCTGTGCGACCACGGCATCACCGTGCTGGAGGGCACCGCGGTCACCTTCGACATCGACGGCCGGACGCTCGGCATCGCAGGCACAAAGGGCTTCGGCGGCGGCTACGAAGGCAAGTGCGCGGGCATCTTCGGCGAGCGGCTGATGCGCGAATTCGCCGGGCACACAGCGGATCTCGCGGCCTCGCTCGGATCGGCGCTGGCCGAGCTGTCCACCGATGTCACCCTCGCCCTCACCCACTACTCCCCCGTCACCGACACCCTGGTGGGCGAGCCGCCCGAGCTCTATCCGTTCCTCGGGTCCTACCTGCTCGGCAAGGCGATCGACGAGTTCGGCGCCGACCTCGCGCTGCACGGCCACGCCCACGCGGGCAGCGAACACGGGAAGACACCGGGCGGCGTCCCGGTGCGCAATGTCGCCCAGCCGGTCATCCACGCCGCCTGCCGAGTCTACGAATTGGTGCCGGCCGCAACCTGATCGGCCATCGATGGAGAGCGTGCGTTTCGGATTTCCCGACACGGGCACACGTGCCGTATGGACGCGCCGACGACTGAAACGAAGCGATACCGGACCGCCGCGCACCGAGCGTTGCCTACCCGATGACCGGGCACGTGCTGGTGGCGCGGCTGGACAGCGCGGGTGATGTGCTCCTGGCCGGTCCCGCCGTGCGCGCTGTCGCACGCAGAGCGGATTCGGTCACCTTTCTCGCCGGTCCGCGTGGCAGTTCGGCGGCCGCGCTGCTACCCGGCGTGGACCGGGTGCTGCAATTCGAGGCCGCCTGGGTCGAGGCCGATCCGCCGCCGCTGACCGATGCGGGCGTGCGCGCGTTGATCGAATGCGTGCGCATGCTGGCGCCGGACGAGGCGCTCATCAGCACCTCGGCGCATCAGTCCCCGTTGCCGCTCGCGCTGCTGCTCCGGATGGCGCGCGTGCCGCGGATCAGTGCGATCACCACCGACGAGGCCGGATCGCTGCTCGATGTCCGCCATCGCGTGAACGACGATATGCCGGAACAGATTCGGGCGCTGTCGCTGGCCGTCGCGGCGGGCTATCCGCCCGGCGGTCACCGGCTGCGGGTGCGCGACGATCTGCCCGAGGTCGCCGAATTGACCGGCGGCCCAGGCTATGTCGTGCTGCACCCCGGCGCCACCGAGCCGGCCCGCCGAATGTCGGCGCCGCGCAGCAGACAGGTGGCCGCGGCGCTGGCCGACGCGGGCCATCGCGTGGTGGTGACCGGCAGCGCGGCCGAGCGGGCGCTCACCGACACCGTCGCCGACGGGCACGCCCGCGATCTCGGCGGGGCCACCGATCTGGCCTGCTTCGCCGCCGTGCTGCGCGATGCCGACGCGGTGGTCGTACCGAACACCGGTGCCGCCCCGCTGGCCGCCGCGGTCGCGACGCCCGTGGTGTCGCTGTTCGCGCCGGTCGTGCCTGCCCGGCGCTGGGCGCCCTACGGTGTGCCGACCATCGTGCTCGGCGATCAGACCGCGCCGTGCGGGCGGTACGGCCTCGACGCCATTCCCGACGTCGCGATCGTCTCCGCCACCGAGCAGGTGCTGCGCGCCACCGATTGATCCTCGCCTGGCCGGGTATGCGGTCGAATGCCCCCTCTTCGGTGGGTAGGACCAGAAAGGATCCCTATGCTCCCCGGACCGGACGAGACAACCACCGGACACAGCGGCGCCGAACACCACGGCCGCCCCGACGACAACTTCCCGGACTACACCCGGACCTCACGCGCGCACGTCGGGGAATCCATCGCGGACGCCCGCAACTGGCCCGGCATCATCCTGGTGGCGATCGGCCTGGTCGGCCTCGCTCTGACGCTCACCGCGGCGGGCTACGGGTTCGCGGGCTGGGTCATCATCGGCGCCATCGCGACCGTGGTGTGCATCGGAGTCGGCATTTTCCTGGTCGTCGCCGAACATCGCCGCCTGAAGAATCGTGAGGGCTTGAACCTCACCGATCAGGCAGGTCATTGAGATGACCCGATATCGTCATCGGCCGGTGCTGCGCGCGCTGCTGATCGCCGGTGCACTCGCCGCCGCACCGCTGGTCGCCGCGTGTTCGGACAACAACATGGGCCCGGCGACCCCGGCCACCGCGACGAACAGCACCATCGTCTTCTCGATGCCGTCGCCCGCGCCGCAGGTGCCCAACCCCGACGCCCAGATCTCCGCCGCGGCGGCAAAACAGTTGTGCGACATGATGCGCCCGGACATCGACAAGTGGCGCACCGAAGGCGCGACCGTGGGCCGAGCTTCCTTCAACGGCACCGTGCACGACTGGGCGGCCCGCAACGGTGGACTCAACGGCACGGTGCTGAAGGACCGTGGCGTCGTCGACCAGATCACCACGCAGAACTGTCCCGACGTGCGCCAGCAGGCACTCGGGGCGCTCGACACCGATGACCTTGCCAGTGCCCTTGTCGGATTCGGAGGCTGATCATGATCAAGACCACCAAGTTCTTCGTGTTCGTGCTCCTCGCGGCGTTCTTCGTCGGCGGCTGCGGTGACGAGCCGAAGAAGCTCGTCAACAAGGGCGGCAGCACGCCGTGCAGCGAGTTCTCCGCGCAGGACGCCGACAAGCAGCGGATCACCGTCACCAAGTTCCTGGAGCAGGAACGCAACAGTGACTCCCCGGCCCCCGAGGGGCAAACTATCGATGCCGCCATCGCATCCATCAAGCTGATGTGCGCGGCGCAGGCAAACCCGGACACCCCGATCGACAAAGCTGATCTGACCGGCATCCTGGTCCCGAAGTAACCGAACGCATTCCGTCCCGAACGAGGCGAAGACATGACATCGCGTCACCACCAGAACGTCGTGGAACTCCTTGTTCTGCAACACAACCGGATGCGTGAACTACTCGACGACCTGCAGTCGACGGCGGGACCGGACCGCAGGGAATCGTTCGAGGAGTTCGCGCGCTGGCTCGCCGTGCACGAGGCCACCGAGGCGGAATTGATGACGGGCACCGTCAACTCACGGTGAGCAACCGCAACACCTGATCCACCGGCAGCGCCGGTGAGCGATGACCGCTGCGGCCGATCATCGTCTCACCGGCGAACAGCACGTTGACCACGGCTTCCTCCACGACCTGCACGACGGCGTCGTAGAACGGGTTGAGCTGGCCCCATGGGATGAATGTCAGTTGCTCGTACGGGGTTTCGGCGTTCGGAAAGGTGCTGGTGAGTGCGCCCTCGTTGGCGGTGGAGAAGGCGAGGAAGATGTCGCCGGAGAAGTGTGAGCCGCTGGTTCCGGTGCGGGCCAGGCCGAGTGGCACCCGGCGGGTCAGCGCGGTCAGCTGGCCGGGCAGCAACGGCGCGTCGGTCGCGATGACGACGATGACCGAGCCGGAGCCCGACGGCGCGGTCCACTCGCCCAGCGGATTGTCCTCGGCCAGCAGTGGGCCGACGGGGACGCCGCGGATCGTAAGTTCTTTACGAGAGCCGAAATTCGCCTGCACGAAGGCGCCGACCGTATAGGTGTCCTTGCCGTAATCGACTCGGCGCGAAGCGGTTCCGCTGCCGCCCTTGAAGCCGTAACAGTTCATTCCGGTGCCGCCGCCGACGCTGCCCTCGGCGATCGCGCCGCCCGCCGCGGCGTCGATGGCGGCCACCGCGTCGGCGGAGGTGACATGGGTGCCGTTGATGTCGTTGAGATAGCCGTCCCAGGTCTCGGCGACCACCGGAAGTGACCAGTCGTTGGGCAATTCGGGAAACGCGCCGATCAGCCAGTCGATGATGCCCCGATGGCAGGTGCCGACCGCGTGGGTGTTGGTGATCAGGATCGGCAGTGCCAGCGAACCCGTTTCGGTGAGCCAGGTGGTTCCGGTCATCTCACCATTGCCGTTGAGCGAATACCAGCCTGCCGCACAGGGAGTGAACACTCGCTCGCGGCCGCGCGGCAGGATCGCCGTGACGCCGGTGCGCACGTCCTCGCCGCGGATGAGGGTGGTGTAGCCGACCTCGACACCAGGAACGTCGGTAATCGCGTTCAAATCTCCGGTGGCTCCAGGGAATTGCAGCCCATACTCCCTTGCGCGCACATTCATGGGATGATCTTAGGCAAGGAAACGTTCTTCCGCTCGGAAACTTCTGCGGTTCAGCTACCGATTTCCGGGCAGCAACCGGCGGGTTTGCCGATCGGCGCACAGGCTATGCCGTGGTTATGACGTCACTATGGTTGAACGACGCAGAGGTTCCGGCACGTCTGCGATTAACGCCAGGATCACGCTTCGACACTGTCGTGATCGGCGGCGGTCTCACCGGATTGGTGACCGCGCTGTTGCTGGCCGAGAGTGGCGTCGAAGTGGCGGTGGTCGAGGGCCGGCGGGTCGGCGCGGGGACCACCGGTGCCACCACCGGAAAGATCAGTCTGCTCCAAGGAATTCGGGCCCAGCGGATTCGTCGACGGCATACCGCAGGCACGCTGCGTGACTATGTCGCGGCGAATCGTGAAGGGCAGCAATGGTTGTTGCGATTCTGCGAGGAGCACGGGGTGGGGGTTCAGCACGTCGCCGCGCTCACCTATGCGCAGTCCGAGGGCGAAATCGGCAAGGTGCGCGCGGAATTCGAGGCGACGCGGGAGGCGGGGTTGCCCACCGAGATGGTGGCGAAACTGGACGTGCCGTTCCCGTCGTATGGCGCGGTGCGGCTGGACGATCAGGCTCAGGTCGATCCCATGGCGGTACTGGCCGCGCTCGCCGCGGAGGTCGAATCGCATGCGGCGCCGGTCTATGAGTCGACCATGGTGCGCGGGGTGCGCGGTGGGGTGAACGGGGACCTGACCGTTGAAACCGACCATGGCGATCTCGGTGCGGGAACGGTTGTGTTGGCCACGGGTACACCGATTCTCGATCGCGGTGGGTTCTTCGCCCGGCTCACGGCTCAGCGCTCTTATCTTGCCGCCTTCCATGTGGACGAGCCGATTCCGCGGGATATGTACCTCAGTGCGGGACAACCCACTCGCTCACTGCGTTACGCGCCGACGCCGGACGGCGATGTGCTGCTGGTCGGCGGGAACGGTCACGTTGTCGGACGCACCAGGTCGGAGCGCCAGAAGGTCGACGAGTTGCTGCGCTGGACGCAAACCTGGTTCCCCACAGCGGAACCCATGCAGGACTGGTCTGCCCAGGATTACACGCCGGTCGGCGAACTCCCCTATGTCGGCCCGTTGCTGCCCGGGCAGGACAACATCCTGGTCGGCACCGGATACGCGAAATGGGGCCTCACCAACGGAGTTGCCGCCGCTTTGGCACTGGCCGGCCGCATCACCGGCAAGTCACCGAGTTGGAGCGGTGCGCTGGCCAGTTGGCGGCCAGATGAACTCAAGGCGTTGCCGTCCGCGACTCTCTCGAACAGCGCTGTGGCCCAACAACTCACGGCTGGGTGGTTACGCATGGCCGCCCACACCTCCGACCAGGTTCCTACGGAAGGCTGCGGCACTGTCGAACGGCACGGTGTACGGCCTACTGCCACTTGCACTGTCGACGGCACCACCACCGAACTGTCCGCCGTCTGCCCGCACCTCTACGGCATCGTCCGCTGGAACGACGCCGAACGTTCTTGGGACTGTCCGCTGCACGGTTCCCGCTTCGCGCCCGACGGGACGCTCCTCGAAGGTCCCGCCACCAAACCGCTCACCCCGCTCAGCGCGCCATAGCGGACCTACGCCAGCGGCTGCGCGCGGGCCAATATCTCGTCGACGGTCTGCTGAACCGTGAGATACGAAGTGTCCAGCCACAATCCGATCCGCGGCGTGCTCTGCCACAACGCCGCATCCAGCTCCGCAACACTGAACGCCCCATCGGCCGCCTTCCCCCGCCCCGCCTCCCGCGCGGCAACAACCTCCGGCCGCGGCGCCAGCACCACCACGAACAGCGGCCGCGTCTCGATCTGATCGATCGTGTATTGCATCAACTCGCCGAGCACCGTGTCCTGCACGATCGCCGTAAACCCCTCCGCCGCATAAGCATCAGCAGCCTTCGCGGCCAGCCGATGCCGCAAACACAGCTGCCGCAATGCCTCCTGCGACGGCTCCTGACTCATCTCCTCCCGCCCGCCGACCACAAACCGCCGAAAGCTATCCCCTCGCACGTGCGCCGACCGCGGCAACCGCTCGGCCAGCGCCTGCGCCACCGTCGATTTCCCGGCCGCCTGAATGCCGGAGATGAGGTAGACCGAAGGTGTCATGGCGATCATGATTGCACTCGAGGCAACCGAGTGCCCGCCGACAGCCAAATCGACTGCCGCGCCACCGAAGCCTGTCGGCCTACCTGATATGGAGGATTCCGATGGTTCGTTCACGCAGATGGGGTTCTACGTGGACGATATCGAGGCCACCGTCGCCGGCCTGCGTGATCGCGGCGTGGTGTTCAAGGAGTACGACGGCGCCGTGAACGGGATCATGGACATCGAAGGCAACTATCCGAGCAAGGGGCGCGGTGAGCGGGCCGCGTGGTTCCGGGACAGTGAGGACAACATGCTCGGGCTCGCCGAGGTGGTTCGATAGCCGGATGGCAGTTGATCCGATTCCCCAGGGCCAGCACAGTCTGACCGCGTACCTGTCCGTCGAGGACGCGCGCTCGGCAATCCAGTTCTACCAAGACGCTTTCGGCGCCATCGAAATCTACCGCGGCGAGTCCCCCACCGGCCGAATCGATCACGCGGAACTGAAGATCGGCGACTCCTCCCTGGTCCTCATCGAACCGTCCGAAGCCAGCCCACTCGTGACCCAACCCGGAACCTCAGTCGGCCTCCGCCTTTACCTCGAGGACGTCGACAAACACTTCGCCGAGGCCCTCCAACTCGGCGCCCGCCAGTTCAGTCCCGTCACAGACCTCTTCTACGGCGACCGCAGCGGAACCCTCGTCGACCCCTTCGGGCACGTCTGGATCATCTGCACCCGCACCGAGAACCTCACGATCGAAGAAATCCAGGAGCGCGCAAAGAAGTTGTACGGCGGATAGATCCGCTAGGCGTCTTCCCGCATGGTGATCACACCAGCCCGCCGACTGTCCAGCAAATCCAGGGGCAACCCGCGCCAGCGATCCTAGCCCGTGCCGGGGCAGGGCTACAGGACCATGGACAATGAGCGAGGCGGCGTTCCTCTCGTGTCCCGGTCGCGCTGGCCTGCCCGCAGGAATACGGCGGCGTCGTCGGTGTCATGAGGCTGGGTGCTGCTGTGTTCGGCGGAACGCAGCGGGGGTGGTTTGTGTTCGGAGAGTGAAGAATTTGCCGAAGTTGGTCGGTTCGGTGAAGCCGAGTCTGCTGCCGATGGTGACGACAGGGAGGTCGGTGTGGGCGAGGAGGCGTTTGGCTTCCAGAATGACCCGGTCATCGATGATTTCTTTGGCGGTGTGCCCTGCGGTGTGCTGGCAGGCTCGATTGAGGGTTTTGAGTGAGTAGCCGAGGGAGTCTGCGTAGGTCTGCGCGCGGCGTAGCACGGTGTAGGACCGTTCGAGTTCGTGGCGGAACCGGCGAAAGCAGTCGCCGTCGATCGCTGTGATGTCGCGCGGATCGGCGAGGCGGGCAATACGCAGCAACAGCGCAGCGAGTAGGTGTTGGAGCAACTCGACGTCGAGGTCGGCAGTCTGAGCGCTCAGTGCGCGGGAGTCGGTGGCCAGATCGGTGAAAGCGTGCGAAATGGCTGCATGGTCGGCGGGCGCGAGCTGAAACGCGGTCTGCCCGAACGGGTCGCCGATAACCGGTGCCGTGTGCGGTGAGTGGGCAGGGAAAGCCGCGGCGAACAGCACAAGGGTGGCATCGAGCTCGGCCGGTCGTTCGCCGCATTCGAGGGTGGGCAACCGTTGAACCTGGCCAGGCCTGGTGTGCAGCAGCGTCCCAGGAGTGCAGGGGAGTTCGGCGAAATCCACCATTGCCGTGGCAGCGCCGGCGTTGACCAACAGCAGCTGATGGAAGTCGAGCCGGTGCAGCTGTCCGAAGCCCGAGGCAGGTAGACGGGTGATGAGTTCGCGATAGGCCAGCACCTCGACACCGAGCCCGGGACGAGTCGGATGGCGATAGCCGCGCTCGATCAGCTCCATCTGTCCTATTTTAACCACCCCCGCACCCATTTATACCTAGCAGCTATGAGTCATGGGTTTGAACATGGACGAGTGAGTTACTGAATGGCAAATCTGCGAGAGGGATGGAATGACCCATACCGAGATCTCGATGCAGGCCGCGATTGCCGTGCCCGCGCCGGTGGTGGTTGCCGATTCCGGTGATGTCGCCGAACGCGGCCGCCTGATCGTCGACATCGGCGACGACACGATCGGCATCTTCCGCATCGATGGCCGCCTTTACGCCTATCACAACGTCTGTCCGCATCAGGGTGGCCCAGCGTGCCAGGGGCGGATCATCCCGAAGGTCCGCGAAGTCCTCGACGACCAGAAGCGTGCACGCGGGATGCGTTTCGACGAGTCGGAAATGCACGTCGTATGCCCTTGGCACGGTTCGGAATTCGTCATCACGACGGGCGAACACGCCACGAAACCGAACTTCCGGCTCAGCGCCGTCGAGGTCACCGAAACAGGAGGCAAGATCCATGTCCGCATCTGAGAATCTCATCGACGCGCTTGACCAGCTGCACGAAGGCGTCGAACGGCTGGCCTGCGGCGGTGTCGACACGTTGACATCGCAGGCGCTGTCGCGACTGGTCGCCGATACCGCCACCTTGTACGCGGCCGCGGCCCAATCGGCCGGCTACCTCCCGGCGCTCGACGCCGAGGGCTACTCGAGCACTGATGCCGTCGTGCTGATCTCGGCACTGATGGAATCGCAGAACCTCAACACCTTCGACCTCGCGCTGTGGCTGTCCCGAATCCCGTCGAGGGCAGGAGTCCGCTCGTGACCAGCACCATTGAGCCGAAGGTCGCGGTTCACCCGACCCAGGAAATCACCGTCACCACCGACTCGCGCCAGATTCTGGCCAACGCCGCCAACGACACCAAGCGCTACGGCCTGGACAGCCGCTTCATCGTCGATGTCGACTCCCACCACGTCGAGCTCGACTCCTGGCCGGAGATCATCGAATATCTCGATCATCCGATCCTGCGTGACTACGGCGAGCAGATCTCCCAGAACTGGCCCCAGGCGCGACATTTGGCGCTGTCCAACCACGTCGCCGGCCTGACCTTCCAGGACACCGCCGGCCGAGTACCGCACCAGGCCGCCTTGTCGGAATATGTCGAACCCAGTGGTGAGCACCGGGATTTGACCCTGGTGCGCCGCGCCATGGACGCGATGAGCATCGACTGCCAGGTGGTGTTCCCGCAACCGATGCTCGAAATCGGTTTGCACCCCAATCCGCTGATCGGGGCGTCGCTGATGATGGCCTACAACAAGTGGTTCGTCACCAACATCCTCGGCAAAGACCGCCGGATCAAGACCATGCTCGGGCTGCCGTTCGAGGACCCGGACATGGCATTGGAAACCATCCGCCTCTACCACGACCACCCCGATGTCATCGGGTTCCTGGTCACCAGCCAGCGCCACATATCGGTGCACGACAACCGATACATGCCCATCTACGCCGAACTGGAGCGCCTCGGCATGCCTATCGGCTTCCACGCCGGCCCGTCGTGGGGCGATTCGATGACCTCGACGATGAACCGCTTCACCGCCGTCCACGCCATCTCCTTCGTCACCTGCAACATCACCCACCTGACGAACTGGCTGTTCAACGGCATACCCGAACGCTTCCCCGGATTGAAAACGATCTGGATCGAAAGCGGCCTGGCCTGGCTCCCGTTTCTGATGCAACGCCTGGACCACGAATTCATCCTGCGCACCTCCGACGCCCCGCTACTGCGCAGGGCGCCGAGTGACTACATGCGCGAAATGTATTACACCTCACAACCTTTGGAGATGCCCGACCCCGATCTGCTACAGAGCACCCTCAAGGCTATCGACGCCGAGAACACCCTGATGTACTCCTCGGATTGGCCGCACTGGGACTTCGACACCCCGGGGCGCATCATGTCGATCCCCAACCTCTCCGAACACGCCAAGAACAACATCCTCGGCGGCACCGCCCTGAAGGTATTCGGCGCCAAAATCGCCGGACTCGCGCCCGCCACCGCCACGCTGGATTGTGCCAGGAATCGGTAGTTCCAGTTCGACCACCTCTGTGGAGACGCCCACCCCGCGTGAGACCCTCGTCAGCGACGTCAAATGCCGCCGATACCAGCTGATCTCAGCTTTGTAGTCCGACATCAGAACTCGCCGATAAGCGGCGGCGGAGTTACTGCCTCGTCAAGCCCGGTTGGAAACGACCGTGTGTTGGTGGAAGTCAGCGACCCGTTCCACAACTGAATTCGTGCCATAAACGTGCTACCTCTGGCGGCAGCGCCGCTGGCAGGAGACCGCCGGGCGCACGGCGAAGCGAAAGTGATTGCCACCGGCAAGATCACCGGTACCGATGCCCACAATCTGCCCGGAGTTCCCGGCCGGTGGAGCACCAACGATGCCGGCGCCCTGACCGCCACCGCGGCCGACGGTGTGCGGATCAACGACACACTCGACACGCGCTCTGCGGCATTGAAAGACGTTCGGACAGCCGTCCAACCCAGCTGATCCGCAGTGGATACGGGAGCTTCCTGTGAACCGGGCCAGATAGGCCGCGCAATTTTCTGAATACAGATTCTGATGTACCGTCGCAGGGTGGATATTTTGCTGCACCGTGACGCGCTGGCACGATTCGGGCACGCGCTGTCGGACCCGACTCGTACCCAGATCCTGCTGAGCTTGCGCGCCGCGCCGGGCTACCCCTCGGTTCTGGCCGAGCAGATCGGGGTCTCGCGTCAGATCCTGTCGAATCATCTTGCGTGCCTGCGGGGTTGCGGTCTGGTGGTGGCGGTGCCGGAGGGGCGGCGCTCACGCTACGAGCTGGCGGATGCCCGGATCGGGCGCGCGCTCGATGACCTGACCGGGCTGGTGTTGGCCGTCGACCCGGCCTGCTGCCCGGACTCCGAGTCCGAGGAGTGCTGCTGATGTCGCAATCACTGGGAATGCCGTCGGCCGTGTCGCGGAGGCTGTCGCCGCAGCGTCGGACGCTACTGGCACGGCGGATCCGCTGGTTTGTCGCGGCGACGATCACCTACAACGTCATCGAGGCGATCATCGCCCTGTCCGAGGGTGCTCGGGTGTCCTCTACCGCGTTGATCGGCTTCGGCTTGGACTCGATCATCGAGGTCTCCTCGGCGGCGGCGGTGGCATGGCAGTTCGCCGGGGCCGATCCGGAGAAGCGGGAGAAGGTAGCGCTGCGCATCATCGCTTTCTCGTTCTTCGCCCTGGCCGCCTATGTCGGCGTGGACTCGACCCGCGGCCTGCTCGGCGTCGGCGAGGCCCGGCATTCCCCGATCGGCATCACCCTCGCGGCGGTGAGCCTGGCGGTGATGCCTGTGCTGTCCTACGCCCAGCGTCGCGCTGGGCGTGAACTCGGCTCCGCCTCGGCGGTCGCCGACTCGAAGCAGACTCTGCTGTGCACCTACCTGTCAGCGGTGCTGCTGGTGGGGCTGCTGCTCAACAGCGTGTTCGGCTGGTCGTGGGCGGACCCGATCGCCGCCCTGGTCATCGCCGGTATCGCGGTCAAGGAAGGTCTCAACGCCTGGAACGGCGACACCTGCTGCCCCGCACCGCCCGCTCTGGGCGTCGGCGCGAAACCCCCTGCGGGCGAGCACGACTGCGCCTGCTGCGATGACTGACCTTGGACCTGTCGAGTTGAAAGGCTGACCGGTCTCGACCGCCAGGGAGCCCCTTCTCTGAGTTGGTGACCTTCTGCCCGCTCCCCGGGTCATAGTGCCCTGCTCGAAGTGGGTCCGGTGCGGCCAGTGTGGAAGTCGGACCCTGACGGTCCGATGTGAAGGAGCGCAGCGCAATGAACATGCAATCGCCGATGATGCAGATCTGCCACACGATCATGGTGTGGCTTCAGGGGCAGGGATTGTGCCCACCGATGACGATGCAGATGTGAGCGATGCTTGCTCGCCATCCTCTCGCAACGGGGTCAGGTCGAACGAAGGTAATCAGCGGTATATGCCGAAGAGGTGAACAGCCATGATGTGGAGCGACGGATACGGCTGGGGTGGTTGGATCCTGATGGGCGCGATAATGGTGTTGTTCTGGGGCCTGGTCATCGTGGCCGGGTTCGCCGCTGTGCACTACCTGCGCACCGCGAACAGCGGTGGCCGCTCCGAACCGGGCGGTGGTCGCGGAACCGAGCGGGCCGAGGTGCTGCTGGCTGAGCGGTTGGCGCGCGGCGAGATCGACGAAGACGACTACCGCAACCGGCTCGCCCTGCTACGCGAGACACAGTCATGACCATGCGCCGAAACTGGCTGCGGCCCATGCTGATCACCGCACTCGCTGTCGTGCTCGGCATCGCGACCACGATCGCGCTGGCGACGACCGGGACTTGGCGCGCCCGTCCGCAATGGTGCGGCCTGCCCGTGCTGTCCGGCCGCGTCGTCGATGTGACCGTCACCGACATGGGCGCGGGAATGATGCCCGGGATGATGGACGGCCGCACTCGTCCATCGAACGACCAGCGCTGGTGGGGTACCGATCCGATGCGGATTTTCACCGAACCCGGCACGGTCGCAGCCGGTGAAGTGTCTCTGCGCGTGCACAATTCGGGCAGGCTGATCCATGAGGTGCTGGTGCTGCCGCTCGCCGCGGGTCAGGTCTCCGGCGCCCGCAGTGTCGGCTCCGATGCCCGGGTCGACGAGATCGGCAGCGTCGGCGAGGCATCCACCACGTGCGGCGCCGATGCCGGTACCGGGATCGCCCCTCACAGTGTGTCGTGGACGACGCTCAGCCTGACCCCCGGACACTACGAACTGGTGTGCAACCTGCCCGGTCATTACCGCGACGGTGCTCACGTCGAATTCGACGTCACCAGCGCGAACGGCAAGTAGTCAGCCGCCCCGATCTGAAATCGGCGTGAGATCGCCTCAGGCGGTCGATCTTCGCCCCCACGGGCCCGTTCATACAGCGCGGTCAGCTGCTCTACGGTTCGCGAATGCTCGCGACTGTCAGCTGTTTACGGTGATGGTCATAGTGCTGCCCCGGATATCGGTAGAGGTCGGCGAGAGACATGTAATCGCGGAAATATGGGTCCCAACGACTCGGATATTCCATACCGCGAGCGAAGGACGCCTCGGATTCCCGGCGTAGCGAGCGCTGCAGTGAGGCGATGACCCGGTCCATCTTCGCACCCATCCTGCGCCGGTTGTACACGCGTGTCGCCGCGCGGGAGCCGTAGAAGTTGATCAGGTCGAAGGGCTTCGTCGCCGCGTTGAGGAATATCGAGTTCACGTGGCTCGCACCGGCCGGCAAGCGGCCGAACACTCGCACGAGTACGAGCAGCTTCTGAACGATCATGTAGCCGAACAGCATATGGAACAGCAACTCTTCGTTGTTCCAGCGCGTCCCGTTCGACGGCGCACTCCACTCGTCGCTGATCGTGGTGTCCAGCAGATGGTGGAAATCGGTTCGTGCCCGCTCCAGATCCGCTGCCAAGCCGTCGCGATCAACTGTCGGCTGTGTCATCACTGCACCTCGATCCGAGCGACACGACACGCTCATATATCAATAGTCGCGCTCGAACAACCCGAGTCAACCCATCTACATGCTGCATTCGGTGCGGGTTCAGACGGTCATCGCAACGAGATGCGTTCGGTGGCGTGGCGGTGGCGTCATTGCACGGGGTTCGCGCTGCCAGATCTGGCGGGTATCCGCTGGCCCCGACGATCAGGGCCTTCATCGCCGATCCGCCACGATTTCAGAAGCACCGATCGCCGCATAGGATCCGGTGAGCGCGACCATGGTCAGTGCCGTCCGCATGGGCACGTCGCGCCGGAGGAGGTGCGTGACGCCTGAGACGGTGTCGCAGATGTCGACGGCCAGACCGAATCTCTTCCATCGGTCCTGTTCCTGCGGGCCGCCGGTCAAATAACCCAGCCCCATCACCAACGCCCGGGCTCCGTAGATCCGTGTCAGGTAGATCAGCTCCGGTGAGCTCCGAACTCCGAGAGTCCTGGCGAATTTCTGCGGCGCGGTCAGTGATGCGACCGCCAGGACCAGCCGACCCGCTGCCATCAAGTTCAACGCGTTACTCCGACCCGGGCCGGCGGGGCTGAGTTCGGCGCGGGACAGACGGAACCGTGGCAGCAACCGCAGCGCGAGGCGGGGCCGCGTCAACAGCTTGGGCAGCAGCGGGATCGGATCGAAGTAGGTGTCGTTGCTGACGAAGCGGCCCTCGCGCAACACGATCCTGTCCACCACGTCCACCGTGATCGGCTTTCCGCCGAGCGTGCCGATAAGGGTGAACTCGATGAGCACACCGTCGTCGGTAGCCCCCCACCGATGGACGACCCCATGCAGGTCCGGTACGGCGGCGAACACGCCATCGAAGAGACGCTGAAATCCGGCAGGCCCCGATCCGCGGCGGGCGAGCGGCTGGCGTTGGCGGCTGTCGGGGGTAATTCTCGGGAGGAAGTGCTCGATGAATGCGTCACGGTTTCCCTGCGCCAAGCCTTGCCGGAAGAACTCGACGAACTCGGCTTTCTCGTCGCTCGAGGTCGTTCGAGTGATCGAATCGCTTTGTGTCATAAGTATTTCCGCCTTTCAAGGTGCAGAAGCGGTGCACGTGCCACAGTAACATAAGATTTAGAAGCTAGTTACCGATATTCGAAGCTGACTTCTGCTTAGCTTGTCGGCTGCTAGTGTGGCGGCATGGCACGACGTTCGTATGACCAGTTCTGCGGGTTGGCCCATGCGCTGGACGTGGTCGGGGAACGGTGGACGTTGCTGATCGTGCGCGAGCTGATGTCGGGCCCGAAGCGGTACACGGATCTGGCTGCGGCACTGGGCGGTATCGGAACCAGCCTGCTGGCGACCCGGGTCAAGCAACTCGAGTCCGAAGGGGTGATCCGGCGACGGCTCCTCGATCCACCCGTGGCGTCAGTGGTGTACGAACTCACCACCCCCGGCTCGGAGCTGGCGCGCGCCGTAGTCCCGCTCGCGGTATGGGGCGCCAGGCACTTCATGACTGCGGTGCGCGCCCCCGAGGAGAGTTTTCGCGCCGAATGGGCGCTGATCTTCCTCGCCGACCGCCTGAACGGCAGTAGGTTGCGAAACCCGAACGCCGAGTACGAGTTCCACATCGAGGACAGCGTCGCGCGGCTGCGCGCCACGGACGGTGTTTTCGATGTGGTCGCTGGAAAGGGTGACACCCCCGCCGACGTGATCCTGCGCTCGGACTCCGCCACCGCTGCCGCCCTCGCCGGTGGGCGCATGACGGTCACCGACGCGGTGACTTCCGGCCTGATCCGGGCAGAGGGGAAACCCGAAGCACTCGCAGAACTGCTGGAACTGTTGAGTTCTCAGCTGTCTTCACTAACCGCCCAGGTCGACGGCGCGGCCGCCCAAAGCAGTGGGTAACAGATCAGACCAGTGCGTTCGACTGGCACCAGTTCCCCTCGGCCCGTTGATCTTTCACAGTCCCGCACTGGTCGGCTCGATCAGCGCGCCATGTGGCATAGAAAGACGTTCACTGCCTCGATTCCGTGGACGTGGGGAACGTCCTCCTGATGCGCTTGTCGGGCTTGGTGTCCCATCGCAAGAGCAGGACGTTCCATGAGCAAAGGTAGCGGTGTGTCCCGGGGTGATCGCAACCGCAACATGCGTCTGAGCAGGCTGCGGGCGTTGGTGCCGCCCGAGCCCCGTCGAGGAAGTTCGAGCCTGCCCTCGAGCCCTCCGAAGATTCCCCTGGCAGTGCTGTATCGCACGCACAGCGCCAACTCCGTGTCGATCCAGCACTCTTCGACCGAGATCGAATGGCCTTCCGCCGCAAGGATGTCGACCAATTAGCGGACGGTGTCCCTACACTGGTGCGGTATGGGGGTGCGCGCGGTTCTGTTCGACATCGGCGGGGTTCTCGAAATCACCTCGGAGATGACCTTCTTCAGCGATTGGCTGCATCGACTCGGACTGTCGGCCGACGAGATCGATCCGGCTCTGATCGATATCTGGAAGGCGGGCGAACTCGGCACGGTCACCGAATCGCAGATGTGCGAGGCGATCCGAGTCGGTCTGGCAATCGATCAGTCGGTCACGGACGCCGTGATCGCCGACATGTGGGAACAGTATCTCGGAGTCGCGAACACCGAACTGATCGAGTATCTCCGCGGATTGCGTCCGCGATACCGGACCGGACTGTTGAGCAACAGCTTCGTCGGCGCCCGCGAACGCGAAAGAGCCGCCTATGGTTTCGAGCATCTGGTCGACGACATCGTGTACTCCCACGAAGTCGGCATGGCCAAACCCGATCCCCGGATCTACCTTTTAGCGTGCGCGCGCCTTGACATCGACCCCTGCGAGGCCGTGTTCATAGACGACTCAGAGGTAGCCGTCGCAGGAGCCGAGTCCGTGGGAATCACCGCGATCCACCACGTGAGCAACCTGGCCACGATCTCGGCGCTGGACACCTTGTTACAGCGAAACCGATCAGCAAGGCACGGCTGACCCGCTAGGCGTCGTCCCGCAGCCATGTGTCGGGCAGTCGGTGGTACACCTCCCGTGGGCACTCGAGGGTGAGCTCGCGAGCCAACTCGACATACACATCGCCCCAGCGGGTGGGAATGACCAGGTGCTCGGCCTGGTCGAGCTCGGTGTCGCAAAAACGTTGGAGCAGAACGAAGAACTGGCGCAGCTCCGCTTCTGTCATGGGCGTGCCGGAGCTGTCTGCCATGCCGAAAGTTTAGTTCCGTGCGAGCAGGCGCAGCGCGGTCGATCAGATCATCGAGCGGTGGATTCCCTGTGGTTCCCCGCCGAGTTGGGTCAGCGCCGAGGAATGGAAGATCGAGCCCGGTATGTGGATGGCGTGGGACAGGCCCGCGTGCGCGTCGCGCCAGAATCGTTGCAGCGGCGTCTTCATTTGCAGCGCACCGCCGCCCGAGCGGGCGAAGATTTCGTCCACGGCGCGAACTACTCGCCACGCGGCGGCGGTCTGGGTGCGGCGGCCGATCGCGCGCATCTCGAAGCTGATTTCTTGTCCCCGCTCGACCATGTCCCAGAACCGGTCCACCGTTTCGAGGATCGCGGCCCGTGACGCCGCGATCTCGGCGGCCGCATCACCGATCGCATACAGCACATACGGATCCTCTTTGATCGGGACGCCGGTGATCGCCACCCGCGATTTCTGTGCCGCGATGTGACATGCCAACGCGCCCTCGGCAATTCCGATCAGCGACGAGGTGATGCCGAGCGGAAAGATGCACGAGAACGGGAAGTTGTACAGCGTCTCGGTACGCCCAGCCTCCTTCGGCGCGGTGCCATCGAACACCTTCGCCGCGTCTATCGTGCGATACGCCGGCACGAACGCATCGTTGACGATCAGATCCTTGCTCCCGGTCCCCCGCAGACCGACAACATCCCAACTCTCCTGATCGATCTCATAGTCACTACGCGGCAACAACACATGCAACGTTTGTGGCGGCTTCAACCGCTTGCCCTGCTCGTCACCAACAGCGGCACCGATCATCACCCACTGACAATGATCGGTCCCGGTCGAAAACGACCACCGCCCACTGAGCAGATACCCACCATCCACCGGCGTCGCCACACCCATAGGCGCATAAGGCGACGCGATCCACGTATCCGGATCGTGCCCCCACACCTCGTCCTGTGCCTTGGTGTCGAAAAACGCCAGCTCCCAGGGATGCACACCGACGATCCCGGTAACCCACCCGGCAGCCCCATCCATCCCCCCGATTCCCATCGTGGTCTCCGCAAACTCCCGCGGATGCACCTCGAGCCCCCCATACCCCTTCGGCTGCAACATCCGAATCGCCCCGGTTTCCCGCAACCGAGCCGCCGAGGTATCGGCCAACCGCATCAATTTGTCGCCCTCGGCCCCCGCCGCCCGAATCTCCTCCGCATACTGCTCGACCCGATCGAGAACCGGCCCCATGAATTTCCCCGTCCGTACAGCCATGCCTTAAAACTAGAACACGTTACAGCATGTCTGCGGCAAAATGACCACTCTTCGGGATCACACTGATATGGACGCTCTATGCGATCCATCGCGGATGTCGAGGGTGAGTTGGAGGGTGTCGAGGACACTCTCGGCGCTGACGCGGGAGGTTTCTCGTCCGTTCAGGCAGGCGAGGACGTGGTCGATCATCGCGGCGGTCAGGTTGGTGACGGTGCTGACCTGAGGATGCAGGGTGGCGGAGTCGATCAGATCGTGGTCGATAATCGCGGTGGCGGGCGGGTCGATGATGCGTACACCTTGCTCGGTGAACTCGGTGAGCGTGCTGCAGTCGGATTGCCAGTCCCAACTGCCGAGTGGAGTGGTCATCTCGAGGACGCCATCGGTGAACGTGGCGCGGTAGCTTTCGAGGCTGCCGTGCGGGGTCGGCATGATCGAAGAACTGCCGCATCGGGCGATTGCCCCGGGGTAAGTCAGCAGGACTTCACCGGCTGAGCCTCGACCCTTCTCGGCCACATCCACTGCGGTGACCGTTTCCGGGCGGCCGAGAATGCCGACGACGATGTCCAGATATTGGTGCAGGATGTCGACGGCCATGGTGTCGAAGCCACGGTCGTAGCCCGGCCATTGCTCACTGGTGCGGATCTCGATCTCCAGGGACTTCAACGTCCCGTAGCGGCCTTCGGCGACGGCGGCGCTCAGATAGGTGTTGGCAGGGTTGAAGCGGGGGAACATGTCCACGAAAACCCGGCGGCCGGTGCATTGTTCGGCCTCGATGACACGATGAGCGTCGGCCATCGCAGTGGCCAGGGGCAGTTGGCACAGCACGTCCTTGCCTGCTTCCAGAGCGCGCACCGCGTGCTCGGCGTGCAGCGGGGTGGGCAGGCAGATGTCGACCAAGTCGATCGTCGGGTCGACGTAGAGGGAGTCGAGATCGGTGGTGGTGGCGAAGCCGGTCTCGGCCGCGATCACCGCGAGTTTGGCCGGGGTACGGCCGAAGACGATGACATCGTCGACGTCGGGATGGGCGCGCAAGACTGACGCGTGGGCCTGACCGAGGCCGGTGCCGAGCAAGGCAATTTTCATGGGTGAACTCCCTTAGAGTACATTTGTACTGTATTTGACCGTACCGTAGATCGTGCCGCCTCGAGACTCGGGGCCACACCACCGGTGGATCGCTCCGCAAACCGATGGCGTCGATGCAATGAGGAATCGGGATGACCGCAGGGCAGGTATCGGGCAAACAGCGTCAGCGCGACCCGCGGATGCGCGATCGCATCATCGCCGCAGCGCTGGGCCTCATCGCCGAACGAGGTCTCGCGGGATTGACCCACCGCGGCGTCGCCGCTGCGGCAGGCGTTTCACTGAGCTCGACCACCTACTACTTCGCCACCCTCGATGACCTCATTCACCTGGCTCTGCAACGCTGCCTCGATCAGCAAACCGACTACCAGCGTGACCTCCGCGAACGACTGGCCGACGCCGGTCGCGAGGAACTCCTCACCGCACTCACCGACATGGCCATGGACTGCTTCGGCCCCCACCGCAACGACGTCCTCATCCAATACGAGCTCTGCATGGCCGCGCTCCGCCGCCCCGAACTACGCACCACCGCATCACTTTTCGCCGAACGCACCATCACCACCCTGACCCAGTTCACCGACCCCGCCACCGCCACCGTCCTCTATGACCTCACCATGGGCCTGGTCCTGCGCGGCCTGGCCGCGCAGCACCCACCCGACCGAGCAACAGTCCAGAACGAACTCAGCGCAGCCTTCACTCCTCAGAAATAGGTCGCGAGCCGCTCGATACCGCACGGGGCCAAGGACCGAATCCCTGAGCATGGCTTCGCAACTCACGGACGCAGCGTTGCCCGCAGCTGGTCGGCGAGATCGGCGTTTCCGGCGGCGATGAACTTCCGGCGCCCACTCATCGCGTGGTTGATGTCGGCCATCGAGCCCAGCTCGTAGCCCAACGGAATCGGCATGCCGCGTAAATCCGTCACGATCCCGCCCGCAGCGTGCAGTATGTAGTGTCCTGGCAACAAGTCCCAGATCGCGAAGCCCTTCGCGAATTCGACCATGGCGTCGGTGAACCCGGCAGCTACGTGACAGAGGCCGATCGAGCCGTGCTCCGCACGACTGCCTGTCAGCGCGGCTTCGATCAGCCGAGGCCGGACTTCGTCCATTATCCGACGCACCAGGTCAGCGACGCCTCGGGCACGGTCTGGTATCTGACTAGAACTGCTCACAAGTAATCGCCTTCGGGTAGAAGGCGTGGTGACGATTCCCTGTACGCGGGCTTACTGGCCCGGGTCGTTCGGGTGGGGCTGTAGCGGGGTGATGGTGAAGGTCATCCAGGCTCGGAGGGGGAGGGTGTCGAGGACGTTGGTGCGGAGGTCGGCTTCGTCGGCTCCGCGCCAGAGGCCGATGCTGCGGAGTTCGCCTACAGGGCGCCATAGGCGGGCGAGGTTGCCGGTGGCGGCTAGTTCTTTGGCGCGGACGGCTTCGGCGGCTCGGCGGGCGTCGACGTCGGCGGGGTCGGTGCCTTCGGGGATGGTGGTGGTGATTTCGACGAGGAATTCCTGCATGGCTTGCTCCGTTCGGTGGTGGTGACCGGCGCGGTCCGCGGAAGACATTGGTGGGGCGCGAAGGAGAGCGGTGGACCTAATCGTGCGCTTGCGTCCGATGTGTCTGCAACGTCCGCTTGTGGGCGAAGATTCCCCCGGCTGCCGGGACGACGTACCGGCATTTGGTGGCTACGATCGAGCCAATATCGAAGTCCTGGCCTTCCGCAACGGCCGTTTGTCCGAATCTGATCAGGAGACCAGTTGACGTTCCGCAGTGTGGTCGGTGTGCAGTTGTTGATGAGCCGGGGCGAACGGGTGTTGCTTGCGCGCCGGCGGAACACCAGTTTCGGGGACGGGGAGTGGAATGCGCCCGGGGGCAGGCTGGACGACGGGGAGGATGTGCTCACCGCGGTCATTCGGGAGGCCGAGGAAGAGATCGGGGTGCGGGTCGAGCGGGATGACGTGCAGATGGTCGCGTCGATGCACATCCAGTCGCCGCCGGGGCAGGCGCTGATCGTGTTCATCTTTCACACCGACACCTGGTCGGGTGAACCACAGAACCTCGAGCCCGACCGCTGTTCGGACCTGCGCTGGTTCGCCTTCGACGACATCCCGGACGAGACGATCCTGAGCACCCGCGCCGGTATCGACATGTTCCGGCGCAAGCAGCATTTCGGGCTGTACGGCTGGCCGGAGCACGCGTCGCTCGGCGCGAAGAACTGGTAGGTCAGAGCAGCGTTCCGCCACTGGCATCGATATAAGAGCCGGTGATCCAGCGGGAGTCTTCGGACGCGACGAAGGCCACGACATCGGCGATGTCGGAAACCTCCCCCACGCGGTTGAAAGCGGACCACTCCGACATTTGCGCCACGGTGGCCGGGTCGTCGAAGACCGGATCGCCGTTGTTGGTGACACCCGGTGCGACCGTGTTGATGGTGATCCCCCGGGGCGCGATGTGCAGAGCCAGTTGCAGCGTGATCTGCTCCATCGCGCCTTTGCTCATCGCGTAGCAGATCTGCGAGGGCAGCGAGGTTCTGGTCATGCCGGAGGAGATGTTGATGATGCGGCCGCCGGCGGGCATCGAGGTCAGCGCGCGCAGGGTCAGGTAGTACGGCGCCTTCGCGTTCACCGCGATGTGCCGGTCGAACATTTCCGGCGTGACGTCCTCGGGCATGGCGCCGGTGAATCCCGCGTGCGCCGCATTGTTGACCAGGATGTCCAGGTTCGCGGTGCCGGTGCGGGTGAGCAGTTCCGGCTCCAGTTGTGCGAACAGCGCCGAGACCGCTTCTGGCGCAGCGAGTTCGGCGTGCACCAGGAACGCCTGACCGCCCGCCGCCTCGATCTGCCGGACGGTCTCCTTGCCCGCCTGCTCGTTGCTCGAGTAGTGCACCGCGACCAGCGCCCCCTCGCGCGCGAGGCGGCAGGCGATGCCGCGTCCGATGCCTCGGCTGGATCCGGTGACCAGGGCGACTTTGCCCCGCAGCTTGCCCATGACTTCCCCTCACGTCTACGACCTATTGTAGTAGATCATAGTGAGATACCCGAAAAGGACAATCCCGACGGTCGGTGCCCCACGCCACAGCCGAAAGGGGTTGCCCCGGAACGCCACCCACAGCATCTCCACACAACACCCACGACGCCCCCATGCCCGCGAACTATCGTGAGCCGTCATGATCAAGATCCGGCCGATCCCCGTCGCACTGCTCTACATTCTGGGCTCAATACTGCTCGGCCCCACCATCTTTCTGGCCGGCTACCTCATCACCCCCGCGAACGGCGACTTCTGCGACGTCGGAGCCCACGGCTCCCGCGCACAACGCGACCGCGACTACGCCCTGATCGACACGATCCAAACCACCGGCGCAATTGTCATGCTCGTGCTCGGCGCGCTCGCGCTCGCCTACTTGTGCCGCAACGTCCGAAGGATCGGCCTGCTCGCCACCGCAGTGCTCAGCGCCGGAATCCTGTTCATGGCGTCCGGCTACTTCCTGATCCTGAGCGCCGCGCGATACGGAAACCCGACCTGCTAGTCGGCGCGCCCCGTCCGCAAGGTGAGATAGCTCGGCTGGTCGGGATCGAGGACGATGGTCTGGCCGGTGATCGCGCGTTGCTTCCACGGCGGGATCAGATGGCGCGGAAAGCTGGTGCGGCTCACTGCGATTCGCAGCCGGTGACCGGCGCGCAGGACGGCTTCGGTGGGGTTGATTTCGATGTCGATGACGAACGGCTCGCCGGGGATCACCGGCAGCACGGAGTCCGCGGTGAGGGTGTGCAGGGGGAACAGCAGCTCACCGTCGACGTAGTCGCTGCCTGCGGTATCGATCGCGCGCAGGGTGGACAGCAGAGCACCGCGAGTGATCGGCACGGAGGCTCCGTCGGGTTCGACATCGCAGATGGTCACCGACCAGAACGCGTCTGCCCCTTCGGCTTCCACGTTCAGGTGCAGGTTCATCGGGCCGGACAGGACTGTGTCTTCCGCAAAAGGTTCGGTGGTGAAGGTGACCGCTCCGGCCTCGGCGTGCCGGTCGTCGGTGCCGAATCTACTGCCGAAGAGCAGGGCTACCCCCATGCTCATCACCCCGGTGTTGTTGGACGCCATACGGATACGCCCGGTGGGCAGCGGTAGTCGAGATTCGATCTCGGTCGGCTCCGCGGACAGGCCTGCGTCGGTAGCGGCATGTGGTGCGGCGCCGGTGATTTCGGAGTTCAGGTAGAGCCGCTGCAGGGTCGCGGCGGGATCCGGGAACTCGTTGTGCCGCAACCACTGTCCGTCCCCCTGCCGGCGGACGGTGATGGGGCCGTAGCGATCGATGCCGTTGTCGATATCCTTGACCCACCGATCGAACCAGGCACATTGCAGCTCGTCGATCGCCTGCGGACTGTCCGCGGCACCGAGACCCGAACCGACGGTCAGGTGGTAGGAATCATCGACGAGAACCTGTTTTGCCCCGCCGGACACCGGGATTCGATCGAACATGCGAAAGTTGGACCGGTTGTAGACGTCGTGCCAGCCACCGTGGATCCAGGTCGGCGCGTTGATGTCCTCGAAGCGCGCCAGCTTGCTCGCCCACATCGGGTTGAGGAAGCTGTCGGGATGCTGCTCGGTGAGCCCGATATCGATCGCGTGCCGCACCCAGCCTGCCGGGTCGGCGATCCGATCGCGCAGGAACTGCTTGGTGATACCGGCGCGCAGCAGACCGGGCACCGACGGCAGCCATTTGAAGCCGGTGACGGCGAGGATCCACAGCAGCATCCCCGGCGTCGGCACGCCACCGGTCAGGCCGAGTTCGCGCATCGGATCCTCGCCCGCCTCGATGGCGAACACCGCGCGCAGGCCCTCCGGTTGCAGACCGGCGGTGATCAGCGCGGAGATAGCCCCGTAGGACACCCCGGTCACCGCGAAATCACCATTGCACCAAGGCTGTTCGCGCACCCACGCGACCGCCTCCAGATAGTCCTGCTGCTCGCGCGGCTGGAAGAAATCCCAGCTCCCGGTGGAGGTCCCGGTACCGCGCACATCGATCATCAGCCCGACGTACCCGCGGCGCACCACGGTGCGGTTGATCACGAACGGTTCGAGAATCCCGCCCGCGGGAGTGTGCAGCACGTCGCGTGCGGTGAACCGCCGCCGATCCGAGGAGCCGACCCGCCCGGCCAGCGCACGTAACGTGTTGTGCCAGCGCATGCCCTGCCGGTTGATCATCTTGTTGTACGGCGTGAAATTGATGATCGCGGGCAGCGGCTCACGCGCGGGCCCCGCCCCGTCGCCGGGCCGCAGGATATCAGCGGTGAGGATCACACCATCCGACATCGGAATGGGAACGGTGGTGGCGCCGAACAACTTCGAGTATCGGGCGGGCCCGATATCGAATCGATGGTTCGGCGGCACCGTCGCCGCGGCAGTGGTCAGCGGCTGGGCCATAGTGAGGTCCTCTCGGCGTCAGCGCACGGTGGTCTTCGTGGCCGGTTGATCGATATAGCGACTCATCGCCCAATTCAGGCCACGCATGGCGAGGTTGTAGGAGGGCGGGAAATACCGCTGCGCCCAGTGCCCGATGCGAATGTCGTTCGAGGTGTAGACCAGATAGGTATTGCGCTCGACCCCGCGCACGATCGAGCGTGCCGCGGACTCCGGCGTCACCGCGCCCTTCAGGAACAGTGCCATCGCGCGCTGCACCACCTCGGCGTTGCGATCGATGCCCGCGATGTCCACCCGGTCGGCCATCGGTGTCGACATCGCGCCGGGACAGACCAGGCTGACCCCGATCCGATGTTGGCGCAGATCGAACCGCAGCACCTCCGACACCCCGCGCAACCCGAATTTGCCCGCACTGTACGGCGCGTGCCATGGCAGCCCGAACAGCCCGGCGGCGGACGACACATTCACCAGATGCCCACCGCGGCCCGCCGCGATCATCGGCGGCAGGAATTCCTCGATGACATGAATCGGCCCCATCAGATCGATATCGACGGTGCGCCGCCACTGTGTGTGGCTCAACCGGTCGACGGTCCCCCAGGTCGCGATCCCGGCCACGTTCATGATGATGTCGACGCTGTCCACCTCGTCATGCGCCCTGGCCGACAACGCGACCACCTGATCGTGGTCGCTGACGTCCGCGGTCGCCGCGAGGTGCACGTTCGCGCCCGCCGCCCGCGCCAGCGTCGCGGTCTGCTGCAGACCCTCCGCATCGATATCGGTCAGGATCAGCGAGGCGCCCTTGGCCGCGACCGCGAGGGCGGTACTGCGGCCGAGACCGCTGGCCGCCCCGGTGATCAAGCAGCTCTTGCCGCCGAACGTGGTCATAACTCACGACGATAGGCGGAAATGAACACTGTTGTCTACAGAACGGCGGATGCTGTCCCAGACGCAAAAAGGCTGGGATTCAGGCGGGTTCATGTTCGAAAACGATGGTCGTCCAGCCGCCGAGATGGATCCGATCGCCGCTGCGCAGCGCAACCGGCACCTTCGCGGGAATGAGCTCGTCACTACCGTTGACACTGGTGCCGTTGGTCGACCCGAGATCGGTGACGGTGAGTTCGTCACCGTCGAGGTGAATCATCGCATGCGCCCGGGACACACCCACGTCGGCGGGTGCGATACCGAGATCGATATCCGGCGTCAGCCCCTGTGAGACACTGCGCTTGCCGATCAGAATGTCGTTGCCGTGCAGGGTGATTCGACGTTCAGGATAGAACGCGGGAAAACCGACCTGGTCGGCATCGGGACCCTTGCGCGCGATGACCCGATCGTAGAACTCACGATCCGCGGTAATGGTGGCCACCCAGGCAGCCGAGGGGGCGGACACCGCAACCGAAGCTTCCGCGAGCAGCAGTTCAGGCCTGACGCTCGGCGTGGGCAACGCCGAATCATGTCCGCACACTTCGCAGAAACGCCCGCTGCTCGGCGCGCCACAGGACGGACACAGCGCAACCGGTTCCGCGGCAACAGGCGCCTCCCCGATCGGCGCGCCGCACACATCGCAATAGTCGGTCGCGCTCGACTGATGCCCCTCAGGACAGGTAACGGCCACTACCCCTCCTTCCGTACCCTGGCGGTCTTGGTCGAGCGAGCATCCAGGGCCATCTCGTCCGCCGCCGCGACGCTGGCCCGCAGCCGCACCGTCCCGCTGCGCTCGTCGACCTCGACTACCCCGCGCAACAGTTTCGCCGTGCTCTCGTTGCCCGACTCCGCCGCGAGCTCCACCGCACGCCGCAGTTTGGCGGTCGCGGTATCGGTGTCGCCACTCTTGCGCGCCGCCAACCCCTCCTGCACCACCTGGGCCAGTTCCGCCTGACCGGTGTAATGCGCTACCCGCCTGCTGATTCGGGCCGACAACTCGCTATCGGTGGTCCACACCGCCTTCACCAGTCCCTGCCCGAGCACCTCGTCGCCACTCACCACACTCACCCGCGCGGCAAGCTTCTCCCGGCCGGGCGCGGCGGGTTCCACCTCGACCTGCACGTGATAGTCGCGGTCCTCGGCACCCCACGCACCGAGCGGGTACTCCCCCACCTGCGCCGCGGTCTCCACTCGCCGCGCGGTGAGGTCCTCGATGGCCGGGGCGACCTGCTTGACGAACCGCACCTTCGCGCCCGCCGGCGTCCACACCCGCAGCGTCAGTTCCGGAATCGCCTTCGCCATCGAGCCCTGCATCATCGCGGCGAAGTCGGCGGCCAGCTTGGCCGGGTCCGCCACGATGTCGACGGTCCCGTGCAGCGCCGAGGCGATGGTGCGCAATTCGTCGACCCGCCAATCGGTTCCGACGCCGCGGCAGTCACAGGTGAACACGCCCTCGGACTGCTTGATCTCCGCGGCGAGCGCCGCGGGCTCCTCGTGCTCGTTCTTGCCGTCGGTGAGCAGGATGGCGTGCACCATCGCGCCGGGATGCTTCTTGGCCAGCTGCCTGGTCAGGCCGAGCCAGGTGCCCATCGCCGTGCCGCCGCCGGGCGTCAGCTTGTCGAGTGCGCGCCGCGCGGCCGCACGGGAGTCCCGATTCACCGCCAGCGACGGCACGTTCGACGGAAAGGCCAACCGCGCCATCGCCGTGCCCTCGATGATCGCGAACTTGGTACCGTCGGCCATCACGTCGAGCGCGGCCAGCGCGGCCTGACGCGCCCCGGGAAACTTGCGACCGGTGGCCATCGAGCCGGAGCAGTCCAGGATGAGGATCTCCAGCCGCTCCTGCGGCGCGGCCGCCACCACCAGATCGGCCGCGGTCTCGACCGTCACCACCGCGTCGACCGTGCCGACGCCGTCGGCCAGATACTCGTTCTGATCGATGGCTACCGAAATGCCATTGCCTGCAACGGAACTCACTTGACTTCTCCTGGCTGTGGAACGGGAACGATCGCGACGGTGATGTTGTCGCTGCCGCCGCAGCGCAGCGCGAACTCGACGAGTTCGCGCGCGGCGACGGCGGGGGCGGTCGCGGTGGCCACCTCGGCGAGCGCGGTCGCGTCGGACAGGTAGTTCCAGAGACCGTCGCTGCACAGCAGCAGCACACCGGGTCCGGTGGTGCGCATTGTCCGAATGCAGCTGTCGGACCACGGTTTCGCCGGGCCGTCCGCGCCGAGCCAGCGGATCAGGGTGTGCGCCCTCGGGTCGTTCATCGCGGCCTGCTCGTCCATCGCGCCCGCGTCGACCAGGGCCTGTGCCCAGGAGTCGTCGGAGGTCAACCGCTGCGACGGTGGATTGCCGGGCTCGTCGGGCGCGTCGGCGTGTAGCCAATACGCCCTGCTGTCACCGACATTCGCGATGGTGATCTCGGTGCCGTCCGCATCGGCGCGCACCACGGCCGACACGTAGGTGCACGACGGCGCGTGGCCGTCGGCCACCGCGATATCGCGGACCGCCTGGGCCGCCGCCGCGAGACCCGCCATCGCTGCTTCGGCCGCGGGCAGTCCGTCGAGCAGCGCGGTGCGGCAAGCGTCGACGCCTGTCCTAGCGGCCGTACCCGAGGCCACCTGTGGGTCCTCCGAGGACGACACCCCGTCGGCGACCACGATCACTACCGTCCGCGGCGCACCACCGGTGCCGTCCAGCACGGCCGCGGCGACCGCATCTTCGTTGCGCGCGTGCGAGATTCCGCGATCGGTGACCACCGCGACAGCGCCGAGGTCCGCGTCGAATCGGTCCGGCGCCCCACGTAACTGGCCGCAGTCGACGCAGTAACCGTCGCCGTCGTACTTCAGTCCACCGCACCCGTCACAGACGCTGGGTGGCCCTGGTTCGTTGTTCGGCAACGCGATTCGCTTGCCGCCCAACTCCTGCCCGCAGTTCTCGCAGAAGCGATCCTGCTGATGTACCTCGGCCGCGCAACCCGGACAATTCAAACCAACCCCCGTACTCATAACCTGGTCCTCGGCCGGACTGTGTTCGCCTGCTCTACCAATGCGAATCGCTCCCACATGTCGTCGGTTTCCCGGGCCAGGTCCCGATAGCAACGCTCCAATCCGGTACGGACACCGTCTTGATCCAGCTTCGTGCCGAGCAGCGGATCGAGTGCGTTCGAGACGCCGCCCGCCCGTAGCCAATCCAATGCGGCGGTCAGCACGCGCAAACGCACCTGTGCGCCACGGCGTTTGGAATCCAGTCGCAATCGAGCCACCCGCTCGCCCGCGTCGCGCACGATCAACTCGGTGAGGTCGGCCGGTGACCGTCCGTGCAACGTGGTCTCGACCGCCGCGATTCTGGCCTCGGTGAACAGCGAAGAACCGGCATCGACCTGATCGAGCACCGCTACCGCGCCAGCGCGATCGTCGGCCGACGCGCGCAGCCTGGCCAGCCCGAACACGGCACTGAGGTACGTGCGATCGGTGCGCCACACCGTCTCGTAATAGTTTGCCGCACTGCGCTTTTCCTGCGCGGCACTGAATCCGCCGGAATCAGGGGTCGCGGCTCCGGAAAGCTCGGCGACGGCCGCCAGCGCGAGTTTGGGTGCTCCTTCGCCGGGCAGCGCGGCATACACCGCATCGAATTCGCTGGTCGCCGCCGCGAAATCGCCTGCAAGCAAACGACTCTCACCGCGATACCAGGCGAGCCGCCAATCGCCGGGCAGCGTCTCGGCGACCTCTGCCAGCCGCCGATCCGCCTCAGCGGTGTCGCCCACCTCCAGCGCGGCCCGAATGAGTCGCAACGGAATCTCGGTCGACGCGCTGCGTCCGGTGACAACCGAGCGCAACCCGGCCTCGAACGCCTGCTCCAGCTCCGCCGGCGTGGTGCCGCTCGTCGTGGCAAGCAACGCGGCCGCACTGTCGGTCGGATCGACCAGCGGAACCGGCAGGGCGGCAATGATATTCGCCGCGTCCAGCGCCGCATCGACACCGAAGACACCGCGCGGCGGCCCGAAGTAGGTCGACATGCCGGGCCGCGGCACCCCGTCATCGGTCGAAAGGACCTCGCGCAGCACCCCGGTCAGCTGATCGGTCATCTCCTCCATCGAGGCGAACCGCACGTCCGGGTCGTCGTCGGTGGCCCGCAACAGGAAGCGGTAGAGCGAATCGTAAGTAACCAGCAGCGGTTCGGTGTCCGGCCCCGGCAACTCGGCGAAATGCCCGCCCCGCTGCGGCACATCCATCAGCAGCACGGCCAGCGTGCGCCCGACCGTATAGACCTCGGTGGCGACGGTCGGCCCGGTCTCGGCGATCTCGGGCGCCTGATAGCCGATGGTGCCGTAGATGGGGCTGTCCTGATCGTCCATGGCGATCACCGCGCCCAGGTCGATGAGCTTGAGCTGCTCGTCGGTCTGCATCACGTTGTCCGGCTTGAAATCACAGTAAGCGAGGCCGAGGGAATGCAGATAGCCGAGCGCGGGCAGCATCTCCAGCACGTAGGCGATCGCCTGGGCCGGTGGCAGGAATCCGCCCCCCGCGTCGCGGTGCGCGCGCAGGATCTGCTTGAGCGAGGTGCCGCCGACATACTCCATCACGATGTAGCCGACCGCGACCCCGTCCGCCCCGGCGTGCTCGACGAAGTTGTGGATCTTGACGATGCTCGGGTGCTCCACCTCGGCCAGGAAGCGCTTCTCGGCCACCGCAGCCAGCATCGCGTCCGCATCTCCCGCGTTGAGCAGGCCCTTCAGCACCACCCAGCGGTCGCTGACATTGCGGTCGATCGCCAGGTAGATCCAGCCGAGCCCACCGTGCGCGAGACACCCCGCGACCTCGTACTGACCGGCGACCAGATCGCCCTTGATCAGCTTGGGCGCGAAGGAGAATCGGGTGCCGCAGTTGGCACAGAAGCCCTCGCTGCGGCCCGGCTTACCGTCGCGGCCCCGGCCCACCGGCTTCTCGCATTTGCCGCAGAACCGCTTGTTCTCCGGCACCTGCGGGTCGGTCATGATCGCGGTGCCCGGATCGATCCGCGGTACGCGCGGCACCTCGACCATGCCCGCGCCGAGCCGCCCGCGCCTGCTCGACTTGGACGACGACCGGCCGGTGCGCACCGAGCGCGAGCCGGACCGGGTACTGCGGGTGCTGCCGGATACCGTCGCGACCGTCTCCGAGGTCGGCGCGGTGCCGCAAACTTCGCAGTAGCCGTCGATTATCGTTCCGCCGCAACCGGGTTCGGTGCACTGCCGATGCGCGGACTCGACCGTCGTCGACTCGGTCGTCGCGTTGGCCGTCTTCGGCTGAGCCGCCGTCGAACTCACGGTGGTCGCCTCGGCCGGGGCGGTCCCGCACACCGCGCAGTAACCGTCTTCGATGGTGCCCGTGCAGCCGGGTTCGGTACATGTCCTCACGGTCGCCTCCCCGATTTCTCCGCGATGAGTTGCTGATAGTCGGCGACCGCGCGGGTGACCGCCGCCAGATCACACGGCGTGCGCCCGAGCAGCCCGGTGGCGATCTGATGGGAGGCGAGCAGGTCACGGTCCTCGCCGACGCCCAGACGCGCCGCCTTGGCCTGGTAGGCGGCCAGCCTGCCGCGCAGTTCACCGCGCCGATCGAGCAGGCCCTGGGCCAGATTCTCGGCTGCGGCCGCTGCCGAGCTCGCGGCATCGATGCGACCGCCGAGCTCCAGCAGCGCCGCTGCCGCACCGGGATTGGCCGCGACCGCATCGAGCTGGGCGCGCAGCTGGCCGATATCGTCCGCAGGCACCGGCAGCGGACCCGACACGATGGTGCGCTCGACCTTCGCCCTGGCCTGCGCGGCCCGCTCCCGGGTCTCCTGCAACGCGTCCAACTTCTTGCGGGCGCCCGTGATCGCGGCGGGCCAATTGGCCACCACCGCGGCGAGTTCGGCGAGCACGGCCGCCTCCCGGCGCATGGCACCGGTGAGTTCGGCGAGGCGAGCATCGATGTCGGCGCTGGTCAGCGCGAGCGGGTCGGTGGCCGAGCGGCTCAGCAGATCGGCGATGCCGTCGCCGATCGCGCGCAGCCGCGGGGTCACGCCCCCGGCTTTGTCGAGTTTATCCTGCAGCGGCGCAAGTCCGGACATCACGCGGGTGTTCACCTTGTCCACCGCGTCGAGGAATTCGGCGATCATCGGGAAGGTCGCCCGCATGCGATCAAGCGTATCGGCGAGCCCGACGAACAGCACGAATTCGCTCGGACCGGTCAGCGAACGTTCGGCAAGCGGGATCGGCGTGCGCGACACCTCGTGCGGTCGGCCGCGCAGCAGCTCGGTCAGCTTCGCGCGTTGCGTGTCGTCGAGCCTGGTGCGGTTGCCGCGCACCGCGTGCGCAGAATCCAGGATCGCGCGCATCCGGCCGAAGTCCTCCCACATCAGCGCGAGCGCGTCCCGGACCGGCAGCCAACGTGCCTCGGTCACCCCGGACGGCGGGAAGCTACGCACCAGGTTCAGTCCGGGATGCTTGTCGAGCTCCAGCAGGGTGGCCACGATCGAATCGGCTTCGCTTGCGCGCCTGGCCAATTCGCGGTCTATCTCGATCAGGGTGAGTGGTTGCATGATGGTCGGGCTCATCCCACATACCGTGGCGCGGGTTGGCCGGGCGAGGGGCCGAGCACACTCAGCCGGGCTGCGTAGATCCGCTCCCAGGCGCCGTCGGAGCGCATCCGCTCGAGCACGCCGTTGACGAAGCGAACCAGATCGTCGCTGCCCTTGGGCAGGCCGACCGCGTAACCGCCGACGCCGATGGGTTCACCGACCACCTGGAGGTTGGGGTCCTGTTCGACCAGGCCGAACAGAATCGGCGCGTCGCCGCTGATCGCGTCGACCAGTCGCTGCTGCAGCGCGACGAGGCAATCGGTCCAGTTGGTGACGCCGATGACGGTGGGGCGGTTGGCCATCGCGAACAGTGGCGTGGCCGCCGTGGTGCCGCGTGCCACGCACACCCGCTTGCCGGTCAGGTCGGCGCCGGTGTTGATGCCGGAGTCGCGTGGGGCCAGGATCCGTTGTGCCGCACCGTAATAGACGGAGGAGAAGTCGACCTCCTTGCGCCGCTCGCAGGTCGCCGAGAAGGTGCGCACGATCATGTCGACCTTCTTGTCGCGCAGCGCGGGCAGGCGTTCGGCGGCGGTCACCGAGCGCAGCTCGATCTTGTTCGGGTCGCCGAACAGCGCGTTGGCGATCTCGTGTGCGATGTCGATGTCGAAGCCCTCGAGCTCGCCGGTGCCGGGGTTGCGGAAGCCGAACAGATAGGTGTTCTGGTCGACGCCGACCTTCAGCCTGCCGTTGGCGACGATCGCCGCCATCGCCGAACCCTGCGGCATCGCACCGGGTCTCGGCAACGGGCCGGGCCGCAGGCTGGCCTCCGTGTCGCAGCTGCTCTCGATCGGCGGCGGATCGGTGATCTCGCCCGCGCCCGCGGGTTTCGGGTTCACCGCGTCCAAGGCGTTCGGTGTCGGCAGGTCGCCCGACCCGCAGCCCGTCAGCATGGCGGTCACGGCTACGAGCAGCGCGGCAAGCATCAGGCGCGTGTTCACAAGAACTCCTTCAGCCGCGGCCACACCCCGGCGGCGACGGCGGCCGCGGCGACAATCAGCAATACCAGCGTGCCGGACGGGCTGAGGAGCAATGCCGTACCCGCCGTTCGCAGACCGTCCCGGAGATCACGGCGGGCCTGGGCGAGGTTGTCGTTCAACGAGCGGTCCAACGCGGCGAACTGGGTGGCCGACGAGCTGGGCGCGGCGCCGATCGCCTGCGCGACCGCCGCCGGATAGTTCGCCGCCTGATACGCCGCCACCTGTGCTTGGTGTCCGGCCGACCACGTGCTGAGCTCTTGCACGGCAACGGAATCCGAGCCGACCACGGTGCCGAGACGGTCACGCAGGTCGGTGGTGTGCTTGGTGTACATGTCTTCACCGGCCGCGATGTCGCCGCGGGTGATCAGTTCCAATGTCTCCTGGGTGCGCGCCTGCTGGGCCGCGATGCGCGCCTTCGCCAGCGTCTCGAAACGGCTACTCGCGCCGGACGCCCCCGTGTCGAGGGCGTTCGATGCCACGCCCGTCGCGATGACCAGCCACAGCAGCGCGAGCACCGCCGCGGCCGCCGCGCCGGCCACCCCGAGGTTGGCCAGTCGGTTGGTGCGGCGCACCAGGATCCATGAGCCCACCGCGCAGCTGATCAGCATTAGGACGACCAGCACGACGCTCAGCACCGGCGTCGTCGCGATGGCCCGCTGATCCGCGCGCACCGCGGCGAATCGGTCGGCGGTGAGCCGTTCGGCGTTGGGCAGCAAGGATTTCTGCATCACCTCCGACGCCTCACTCAGATAGGACGAGCCCACCGGAAAACCTTGCCGATTGTTCGCCCGCGCCGTTTCGACCAGGCCGGTATAGGCGGGCAGGTCCGCGGCGATGCCTGCCACGATCTGCCTGGTCTGCTCGTCGGACGCGCCCGCGGTGGCCTCCGACAACGCGGCAGCGGCGTCGGCCAGTGACTGCTGGTATCGCTGGCGCGGCGCGGCCGCCTCGGTGCCCGCGGACAAGAACTCGGCGGCCGCCGAGGCGTCGGCGGCCGAGAGCGCCACGTACAACCGCTGCGCCGCGAAGGCCAGCGGTTCGGTGCGATCGAGCGCGATGTCGCGGCGCGCGCTCTTGTCGCTCATCTGATTCGCGCAGGCGAAACCGGCGAGCAGGCACAGCACGACGGAAACGACGGCAACAACGGCGATCACCCCCGGCGTCGTTCCGGCGAAGCGTCGCAACCACAGGGTCCCGTTGCGGATGCGAGGTCCCACACCGTCCTCCTAACATCTCCCCGGCCGGTGCATTCGATCGCGATAGTACGGGAGGCGGATTACGGCTGCCGACCGATTGCCCAGGTAGTGGACAATCGGGGTTTCAGACGGCGGTGCGAACCAGCTTGGGGGCGGTGCTGATTCGAGCCACGATCAACGCGGCAGCGCACAGGCCGGTGATGGTCAGCCAGCCCAGATTAGCTGGCGGCCGGAAGGCTTCGGCCGAGGTCAGGGCGTCGGGATGGCTGGCGATCAGTGATCCGATCACCGCGACGCCGAGTGACTGGCCGATCTGCCGTGACGTGGTGGCCAGGCTGGCCGCGACCCCGGATTGCGCGGGCGGCAGACCGGCCACCGCCGTGGCCGTGATGGGCGTGTAGATCAGGCCGATGCCAGCGCCGAACATCGCGTAACCGATGAGCAGCAACAGGTTTCCGCCGCCGTCGAAGGTCGCCGTCAGCACCGCCGCCGCGGCGGTCGCCAGCACCGCCCCCGCGCTCAGCGCGCTGCGGGCGCCGCGGCGCGCGACGATCCGGCCCGACATCGGCCCGAACACGAACATGGCGACCGCCATCGGCACCAGCGCGAGCCCCGCGGTCAGCGGCGAGTCGTGCCGGATCTCCTGGAGGTAGAACGTATTCAGGAACAGGAATCCGCCCAGCGCGGCGAACGCGAGGATCGCGATCACGAACGCGCCGGTGAACGGGGCCGACCGGAACACCCGCAGGTCGATCAGCGGGTGCGGGTGCCGCGGCGCGTACCGCAGCAGCGCAACGAGGCAGGCCGCCGACCCGGCGAAGCAGCCGATCGTCGGCGGCGCGAGCCAACCCCGGTGTGGCCCTTCGATAATCGCGAACACCAGCAGTCCGAGCAGACCGATCACCAGCAGCTGCCCGAACGGGTCGAGCGCGTGCGGGCTATCCGACTTCGACTGCGGGACGACCAGGAAGGTGAGGGCCAGCGCGATCACCGCGATCGGCACGTTGATCCAGAACACCGCCTCCCATCCGATCGCGTCGACCAGGAAGCCGCCGACCACCGGACCGGCCGCCATGCCGATCCCGACGGACCCGCTCCAGATCCCGATCGCCCGGACCCGCTGCCCCGGCTCGGTGAACACCGCCGAAATGATCGCCATCGCAACCGGAGTGAGCATCGATCCGCCGACCGCCTGCAGCACCCGGAACGCGATGAGCCAGCCGATCGAGGGCGCGAGACTACAGGCCAGCGAACTCACGGCGAATATGGCGAGGCCGAGCTGGAAGATGGTCCGGCGACCGATCCGGTCGGCCAGCGAGCCGGACAGCGTCAGCAGGCAGGCCAAGGTCAAGGTGTAGGCGGCGACCACCCACTGCGCCCCGGCCAGCGAGCCTTCGAGCCCGTGCCCGATGACCGGCAGCGCGACGTTGACCGCGGTGGTGTCCACGTTTGCCATCACCACGGCGGTGCAGCAGACGGCCAGCACCATGGTCTGCCGGATCGTCTTCGGGACACTCGGCGCAACAGGGGCGCTGATCGACATGCCAGCATACTTGCAGCATCCTGGCGGTCTTCGGCTCCCAACACACCGTGCGGTACGACTGGTTCCAGTTGGGAGCTCTGCGTGAATGGCCTAGTGGGCGCCCGCGGGGACCGGAGCCCTGGCCGGAACGGACGACCGGCCGCCGTGCAGCCGGAACTCCTGCGGCGGGCAGCCTTTCCAGCGGCGGAAGGCGCGGATGAAGGAGGCGGCTTCGGCGTAACCGAGGCGGGCGGCGACCTGTTCGGTGGTCAGATCGGTATAGGCGAGCAGCTGCTCCGACATCAGCTGCCTGACCTCGTCGAGCAGGCCGCGGAAGGAGGCGTCCTCGTCGTTGAGTCGCCGCGACAGGGTGCGCGGGCTCATGAACAACTCGTTGGCGACCGCGATCTGATCCGGAATATCGCCCGGCGTGCGGACGAGCAGATCGCGGACCGCGCCTACGACACCGGAGCGGGTGCGATGCCGGTCGAGCAGATCGCGGCAGAACTGCGCACAGGCACTGCGCGCCCGTTCGTTGGTTTTCGGCACCGGAAGGTCGAGGCAGCGACCATCGAACGAGACCGCATCGGTCTCGGCGCCGAAAATCGGCTCCACGCCGTATATCTCGCGATACCGGCTCGGGTCCGCCGGCGTCGGATGCCGGAATTCGACTCGGGCGGCCGGAATTCCGCTATCGAACAGCTCGCTACCGATTGTCTTGATACCGGCCAGGATTCGCTCGGCGAGAAAGGCGCGCAGGTCCGGCGGGCATTCGGCATCATCGAAGCGCGCGCTGGCGCCACCTGCGGTTTCCACGACTGTCAGCCGCCCGGAAACGGCGGCGTGGTCGAGGTAACGCACCATGACGTCGACCGCGTCGCGCATTGTGCGGCTGCTGAGCAGTGCGAGGCCCCATGGGCCGGACAGTGGGATATCGGCCCGGCTGCCCGCTTCCGCACCGAGGCCGGGCCCGGTACCGAAGCGTTCGACGAGATTGCGCACGACCCGTAATTCCTGGGTGGCCGTGCACTCGATATCGGTCGGCGACAGCATGGTGCCGGATAGGCATTCCACACCGGACATTCCGCGCTCCGCGGCGAGCGCGATCAGCACGCGAACGCTGGAAGTGCTGCGGCGAAAATTCCGGTCGAACATGTACTCGCATTCCTCATCGAATTCGCCGCGCCAGACGGCTTGGCGAAATCTATCAATGCCGGGCCGGTCGGTGGGGCAAAACGACAAACTGGTCAGGGCGCGCGCAGCAACATTTCGTTCAGCATGGCAATGATTCGGTCGCTGTCGAATCGGACGGGGTCGTCGAGGACCAGTTGGGTCGCGGTGTGGATGATGGTCTCGAAGACGCGGACCAGGACATCGATATCAACGTCCTCGGCGCCGCGTTTACCGGAAAGCCACGCGCCGAGAGCGTGATTCAGCGGTGCGCTCAGGTCGCCGCGGGACTTCTCGATGCGGTCGCGCAGGATCGGCGGGATCCCGTCGATCGGGAAGTAGACCAGCCGCCAGCTGTCCGGCACGGCGCGTACCTCGGCGAGGAAACGGGCCAGTGCCGCCGACAACGCGGCGGCTCGATCCTCCTGCGGCGCTGCGGATTCGAGGCCGAACATCGATCGGTCCACCGCTTCGCGCAGGCGTGCGCTCTCGCGTTCGATGAGCTCGTGCAGCAGGTCGTCGCGGCTGGCGAACGAGTCGTAGACCACCGGACGGGTGACGCCGCCGCGCTCGGCCACCGCGGCGATGCTGACGTCCCCGAATCCGTTCTCGATGACGATTTCCAGTGCGGCGTCGAGCAATTGGGCCCTGCGGTCGGCGGGCGCAAGGCGCTTGGCGTAGCGCCGCCGCTGCGGCTTGGCTGCAGGCTCCGGCACCGGCTATCCCGCCTCGACGGCGAGCATGGCCTCGGTCATCCTGCGTATCATCCAGCGCAGGGTGCGGGACACCGCGTCCCGCCGTGCACCGCCGTCAGCCAAGGCCAAGCGAACGCCGGTCTCTCCGGCACTGGTTATCGCATGGCTCAGCAGCTCCGCATCGATCACCCGGTCGTGCAGCGCGGCCACCGCCGTGATCGCCGCTTCGGTCTGCTGTCGAATCTCGTTCCTGCCGTGATCGATTCGGTCGTGCGCGGCGGCGGGGAGGCCGTCGCCGGACATCACGACCAGCTGCCAGGTCTCGGGTGCGGACTGCGCCAGATCCAGGAAAACGTCTACCGCGTCCACCACCAGGTCCACCATCATGTCGGCCGGGTCGGCGTCCGGCGGGATGGTCGGCTGCGCGCTGGCGGCCATCGCCACTACCCGCGCCTTCTCTCGGTCCAGCAGCGCCGCGAAAACCTCGTCGCGGTCGCCGAATTCGGCATAGAGCGCAGGGCGGGTCACCCCGGCCGCGCGCGCGATGGCGTGCATGCTGACCCCGACGTACCCCTCCCGGACGATGACCCCCCGCGCCGCATCCAAGATGCGCTCGCGTCGCGCCGACACGATCTCCTCCAGTGGTGCTCGAGCGGTGATCATCAGGTCGGTCGACCGGTGATCCGGTGGCGTCAGTGTACGCATCGGCTATAACTGCCACACCGGCTTCGGGGGTCGAATACTGCTGACCAAAGATCGGATAGTACGTGCTCAGCCCGGCCTTGGTAGCGAAATTGACACTGTTGTTCCGGAGTCGAACCGGTGCTACCGTGTGCCGAGCGTTGGTGTGGCGGATCACAGTTGGGCAACCAGCCGCACCATCGACGCGCGAGCACGCGACCTCACCGACGCGGTTGTCGATAACTGTCAACACCCGGTAGGAGACTGATGAAGGGCGCTCCCCCGCTCACGGAGCAGGCCGGCTCCGCCTCGGCCGGGCAGATCGTGCGCGAGAATCTCACCGGCACCGTGCTTTCCAGCCTGCGCACCTTCGGGCGCGCGGTGGACCTCGGCCTCGAGTCGGTGCGCGGCACAGTGACCGACGTGGTCAACCTGCGGTTCCAGTGGTCGGAGATGCTGCGCCAGGCTTGGTATCTGATCACCGTGACGGCGATACCCGCGGTGCTGATGGCCATTCCGTTCGGGGTGGTCGTCTCGCTGCAGGTGGGCAATCTGATTCACCAGCTCGGCGCCGACTCGATGATCGGTGCCGCGGGTGGGCTCGGGGTGATCCAGCAGGGTGCGCCGATCGCGACCGGGCTGTTGCTCGGCGGCGCGGGCGCCTCCGCGATCGCCGCCGATCTCGGCGCGCGTACGGTGCGCGAGGAGATCGACGCGTTGCGCACGATGGGGATCAGTCCGGTGCACCGGCTGGTCATTCCGCGGGTGACGGCGATGCTGCTGGTCGCGCCGCTGCTGAACATTCTGATCATCTTCGTCGGCATCGTTTCCGGTTACGCGGTCGCGATCGGCGCGCAGAACGTGACGCCGGGCAGCTACTGGGCCACGTTCGGGTCGTTCGCCGTGCTGGCCGATGTATGGATCTCGCTGGCCAAGGCGATGCTGTTCGGCTTCATCGTGGTGATCGTCGCCTGTCAGCGCGGGCTGGAGGCCAAAGGCGGGCCGCGCGGGGTGGCCGACGGCGTCAATGCGGCCGTGGTGGTCTCGGTCGCCGGGATCATCGTGGTGAACCTGGTGATCACCCAGGTGGTGGCGATGTTCTTACCGTTGCGGGTGGCCTGATGACCGCGACACCGTATGCGCCGAGGGGGCTCGGCTGGGCCTATCGCGTTGTCCGGCAACGTGGTCGGGTGTTCGCGCCGATCGAGACCGTCGGGTTCATGCTCGGCTTCGTCTGCCAGGCGCTGTGGGCGATTCCGCTGACGTTGCGCCGCTATCGGGCACAGACGATGCGCACCATCACCGATATGACCTGGGGCCGTGGGTCCGTCCTGGTCGGCGGCGGGACGGTGCCGATGCTGGTGGTGCTCGGTATCGCGATGGGCGCGGGCGTCGGCATCCAGTCCTTCGCGGCCCTGGACCTGCTCGGTCTCGGACCGGTGACCGGCGTGGTGTCCGCGTTCGCGAACACCCGTGAGCTGGCGCCGATCGCGGCGGCGGTCGGGTTCGCCGCGCAGGCGGGCTGCCGGATGACCGCGGAGATCGGCTCGATGCGGATCTCCGAGGAGATCGACGCGCTGGAATCGCTTGGGCTCCGGTCGATTCCGTTCGTGGTCACCACCCGGGTGATCGCCGGGGCGGTGGCGATCGTGCCGACGTTCCTGATTGCGCTGGTGCTCAGCTACGTCGCCTGCTCGACCGTGGTGGTGCTGCTGCACGGCCAGGCGGGCGGCGTGTACGACCACTACTTCTTCCAGTTCACCAGCGGCTACGACGTACTGGCCGCGGTGGTGAAGATTCTCGTCTTCGGCGTCGCGGTGATCCTGATCCATTGCTACTACGGCTTTTTCGCCTCCGGCGGGCCCGAAGGCGTCGGCATCGCGTCGGGGCGGGCGGTGCGGGCGAGCTTCGTCGCGATCGTCGCCTTGGACATGGTGCTGTCGATTCTGCTGTGGGGCGTCAACTCCGCCATCGAATTCCCGGGGTGAGCTGATGCCGAACTACAGCATGCCCGGCGTCTCGATGACCCGCCGCGGCTCACTGGTCATCGGTGCGCTCGCCCTCGTCACGACCGCCGTGGTAATCCTCGGCTGGCGCGGCGTTTTCGACAACGCGGACGCCGACCGGGTGCGCATTCAGTTACACACCGAGCAGATCGGCGAAGGGGTCATCCCGGGCACCAAGGTGCGGATGGACGGCGTGACGGTCGGCAAGATCGCCACCATCGCCAGCGCCGGGCAGGGCCAGCTGATCACCCTGGATCTGAACCGCACCGAAACCGCCTCCCTCACCGACGCTTTCACCGTCGACTACGCGCCGGACAACCTGTTCGGGATCAGCGCGCTCACCCTGCGCCGAGCCACCGGCGGTGCGGCGCTGCACGAGGGCACGGTCATCGATCTGGCGGGCCGCAACGCCGACAAGGTGACCGATGTGACGATGGGCAGCCTGCTGCGCTCGCTCACCGAGACCTCCACCGAGGTGCTCACCCCGAAGCTGACCGAGCTGATCACCCGGTTCAACGGGGACCTACACGCCTTCACACCGCTGTTGCAGTCCATGGTCACGCTCAGCCGCGCGGTCGCCGACACCCAGCGCTATCCGACGCCGTACCTGCTCGATCAGTACGCGGCGCTGTTCGGCGGGCTCGGCTCCTTCACCTCGGCCACCTTCCGGCTGCTCGATGCCGTGATGAATATCGAGGTGTTCGTCAACGATCGAGCGAAGTTCGACGCGTTCATCGGCATGGTCGTCAACGATGTGTTCCCGGCGATCGGTCAGGTCGGCGACGCGGCGCGCGGCCAATTCCTCGGCTACGCGCAGATGCTCACGCCGCTGCTGGAAGCCATGGCCGCTACCGTTCCCGACCCGCAACGGACCAGGGCCGAAGGCACCGAGCTGATCGACCGGCTGAACCGGATGTTCGCCGATACCCCGGACGGGCCGGCGGTGAACGTGGACGTGGTGCTGCGCGGCATGCCGGGCATCGCGACACCGCTGTTCGGTCAGCACGGCCTCGGGGGTGTTCGGTGAAGCAATTGCCTATTCGCTCGATCGTGGTGCGGCTCAGCGTGTTCGCGGTCGCAATGGTGGTGCTGCTGATGGTGGTCGCGCAGGCGATCACCCGGCCGATCGGCGGCGACACCGACGACTTTCGCGCACGATTCACCGATGCGAGCGGACTGAAGACCGGCGACGACGTGCGCATGTTCGGGGTGCAGGTAGGCAAGGTCACCGCGATCGACCTCGACGGCGCGACGGCGATGGTCCGGTTCTCCGTGCAGCGGGATCGGCCGGTGTACGACGCCAGCGTGCTCGCCATCCGCTACCAATCGCTCACCGGGCAACGCTATGTCGACATCAAGCAGCCGGACCGGCCGGGTACCCGGTTGCGGCCGGAATCGACCATCGCCGAGGCGAATACGATTCCGTCGTTCGATGTCACCCAGCTGTTCAACGGGTTGCAGCCGGTCATCGCCCAGTTCTCCCCCGGCGCGCTCAACCAGTTCACCGAGAACGTCCTCGCCGTGATCGACGGCAACGGCTCCGGCATCGGGCCCGCGCTGGAATCCCTCGATAAACTCAGCCGATTCGCCACCGACCGGCAGGCGGTGATCAGCACCATCGTGGCCAACCTCAGCACTATCTCCAGCCAGATCGGCGGCCGCTCACCGCATCTGGTCACGCTGCTGCGCGGGATCGCCGACGTGTTCACCGCGTTCCGTGAAAAGCTGGACGGGCTCCTCGATTTCGCCGCGGTGGCACCGTCGGCGCTCGCGCCGCTCAACAGCCTGATGGACACCCTCGGCTTCACCGAGAACACCAACCCGGATCTGATGACCGATCTGCGGCTGCTGTTTCCCGACCCGCAGGCGGCGCTCGACCTGCTCGGCAGGCTGCCCGGTTTGCTGCAGGCGCTCAGTGCCGTGCTGCCGCCCGCCGGTGCCGCGGCGAGCGAGGTGAACCTGACGTGTTCGAAGGGTTCGGCCGAACTGCCAGAGGTCATGAAGATCCTGGTGGCCGGGCAGAGGATCACGATATGCAACGGGTGACATCGCCGAAGGGCTTGCTGCACAAGCTGATTCCTGATCATGCGCACGTCGACCGGCACGAGGCCACGAAGAATCGGCGCGAACTGCGGCTGGGGCTGCTGGGGGCCGCGTTCGTAGCGGTACTGCTGGTGATCACCGCGGCGATCTATGTGGTGCCGATCGGCAAGTCCACCTACACAGCCGAATTGGCCGAGGCGCAGTCGGTGAAGGCGGGCGATCAGGTGCGCGTCGCCGGGATCACCGTCGGTTCCGTCACCGGGCTGGAGCTGAAGCCGGATCGGGTTCGGATGACCTTCACCGTCAAGCGGGGCGTATTCCTCGGGGACGCGACCTCGCTGGAGCTGCGCATGCTCACCGCGGTCGGCGGCCACTATGTTGCCGTGTTCCCCGCGGGCTCGAAGCCGCTCGGCAACAAGGTAATTCCGATCGATCGCACGCGACTGCCCTACAGTCTGATCCGCACCTTGCAGGACGCCGCGCAGCCCACCCGCGACGTCGACGGCGATACGCTGCGGAAAAACCTGGCGGCCCTGCAGGATTCGCTGGATCAGAGTCCGGACGCGTTGCGTCGGATCGGCGGGTCGGTGCAATCGTTCGTGGACATCTTGAACCGCCAGAACGCCGAGGTGTCTCGCGCGCTGACGGTGATGAACGAATTCCTCGGCACCATCGACCAGAACAAGGGCCTGGTAGGTGTTTTCGTGCGCCAGATCGGGATGCTGCTCGTCGAGGGCCTGGACAAGCGGGCTGAGATCGAGGTGGCGTTGCGGATCACCGCGCAGCTGCTGTCCAGGATCGCCGCGCTGGAGCCGTCGTCGCGAGAGGTGCTCGAGCCGCTGGCCGGGAAGCTGCGCGAGACGCTGCCGCAGCTGGCCGAACTCGGTGCGCAACTGGACGTCGCGATTCCGGCGTGGCGGGAGTTCCGTGATCGCCTGGTCGCCGCGACCGCGGGGCATGACGGGATCGCTATCGACCAGGCCGCGTTGACACCGCAGGTGTGTGTGCCGGTGCCGGGGCGGGGGTGCTGATGAAACGTCTGCTTGCCGCGCCGGGCTTCGTCACCGTGGTCGGTGCGCTGCTGCTGGCCGTCGTCGCGGTCACGGGGTACGTCATCGCGTTCGATCCGGCCAAGAAGATGCTGAGTTACTGCGCGCTGATGCCCGACGCGGTCGGCCTGTACACCGGCAATCAGGTGACCACCCTTGGTATTCCGGTCGGCAAGGTCACCGCGATCCGGCCGGAGGGCACCGCCGTCCGGGTCGATTTCGAGGTGGCGGCCGATCATCCGCTGCGCGGGCAGCCCACCGCGACCACCCTGTCGGACAGCCTGGTCGCCGACCGCACGCTCGCCGTCTTCGGTGAGCCTGCCGCGCCGGCCGAGTGGGACCGGAGCCATTGCCTCACCAAAACTTTCACGCCCAAGAGCATCAGTCAGACGCTGGAAGGTTTCTCCCAGCTCGCCGCTCAGCTCGGCGGCGGCGACAATCCCGCCGATCAGACCCGAATCCGAGACGGTGTCAACGCTCTTCGAGCAGCCACCGCCGACACCGGCCCGCGCCTCAACACCCTGATCAAGGATCTGGCCGGGGCATTGCGGCAACCGGATGCCGCGATCGGCAATATCGGGCACCTGATCGACGCGTTCGCCTCTATCGTCGGGAGCATCTCGACGAACTGGGACGATATCGCCACGGTGCTGGTGCGCGCGAATACCGGTATCGCGTTCGTCAACGGCATCTGGTCGCGGGTCGTGCAGATCGTCGATTCGCTGCTGGTGCTGTTGCCGTGGCTCAACCGCCTCGCCCGGGATTACGGCAGGCCGCTGCTCGGCGCGCTCGATGGCGCCGTGCCGGGGTTGCGGCTGCTGGCCGCGAATGTCGGTTCGCTGCAACAGGTTGTGAACATGATCCCGGCGATCGTGCAGGCCTTCCAGCAGTCGATCGATCCGGCGACCGGCTGGCCCCGGATCAGTTATGCGGCACCGAAAGTGGCGCTGCCGCAGGAGCAGGCGGACCACATCTGCGGGGCGATCAATGCGGTGAGCCCCGGCCGATGCGGCTCTGCGGCGAATGGCCTGTCCGCGGTGGACGTGGTGCCGATGATCCTGGGATCGGTAGGTGCGCGGTGAGTAGTTCTGGGACAAGACGATTCAGGCTCGCGTTGACCGCCGCCGCGGCCGCCGTGCTGCTGACGGCGTCGGGCTGCGCATTCGACCCGGCCACCGTGCCGGTGCCCGGCGCGTCCGTGTCCGGCCCGACCTACCAGGTACGCATCGAACTCGCCAACGCGCTCAACCTGCCCACGCAGGCGAAAGTGGTGGCCAATGGCGCGCAGATCGGCAGCCTGCGCTCGGTGCACGTGGTGGACCCGACCGCGACGAGCGGCGGCCGCGTCGACGCCATCGTCGAGATATCGAGCTCGGTGAAGTTGCCGACGAGCACCACGGCTCAGCTGCGGCAGAACACCTTTCTGGGCGACATCTACATCGGACTCGCCTCTCCGGCAACGGGTTTCGCCGACATGATCCCGGACGGCGGCATTATCCCGCTGCGCCAGACCAAGGCCGCGTTGCAGGTGGAGGACCTGCTGGCGGGCATGTCGACGTTCGTCGGCGGCGGCGCACTGCAACAAGCCCAGGACATCATCAACCGGGTGAACGCGGTGCTGCCGGAGCAACCGACGGAAACGGCGCGGATCTTCGACGTACTCGGTCGCGACGCACAAGACGTCGCGGCCGACACGGGCTCGGTGGACCGGATGCTGGACGCGATCGAGCAGGATCTCAATGCGGTGCTGGACAATCCGACCCAGCTCGACGCGTTGCTGAGCGACCGTGGCGCGGTGGAGATCCCCGCGGACGCGCGGTCGCTGGTATTGACGCTCGGCGTGGTCGGCGGGCTCGGCGTGGTCGGGCATGCGGTGCAGTGGCTCGGGCCCGCGCTGGAGGCCGGTGACGCGACGGCAAAGGCGCTGGTGCCGTTGCTGTTCGCGAATCGTCCCCTCGATCTGAACTCGCCGTCGAACCTCAATCGGGTGGTTGCGCTGTTGCGGGACAAGGTCATCCCGTTCGCCGAGCGGGGACCGAAGGTCAATGTCACACACGTCGGCATCGAGGGCGCGAGCCCGGTGGACGCCGACGAGCAGGTCGCGCGAATGATCGACGCGCTGCGGATGATCGGAGTCGTCCGATGAGGCGCCTGGGATCGATCGCATCGCTCGGTTCGATCGGGGCCATCCTGGTTCTCGTCGGTTCGTATCTCACTTTCGGCGTGGTCCGGGTCGACTGGTTCAAGGACAGCACCAGCGCGACCATGCTGCTCGCGGACTCCGGCGGGCTGCTGCCGCGGTCGAAGGTGTTGTTGTCCGGCATCGAGATCGGCCAGGTGACGTCCGTGGCGCATCAGGGGCCGTCGGTCGAGGTGGCGTTTCGGTTCGATGCCGAGTATCGGATTCCGACGGCGAGTTCGGCTCGGATAGAGGCGCTTTCGGGGCTCGGCGAGCCCTATCTGGAGTTCCGGCCGACCGCGCCGGGCGGGCCGTACCTGCGGGACGGTCAGCGGGTCGACGCGACCACCGTCGCCAAGCCGGTCTCGATCCCCGAGGTCGCGCGCGCCGCAACGCGATTGCTCGAGCAGCTCGATCCGAAGGCGATCGCGGGCATCGTCGCGACGTTCGACCAGGGTTTGGCGGGAACCGAATCCGTCATTCCGCAGCTGTCGCGGTCCACCGATCTGCTGGCGGCGACGCTGCTCAGCCGGACCGATGTGATCCGCAAGATGCTGGTGGACTTGCAGTCGCGGGCCTCCGAGATGTCCTGGGCCGGGCCGGAATTGGATAAGGCGGCCGGGCCGTGGGCCGAATTCGGGCCGCGGGTCGCCGAGGTCGCCGCCGCCGTCGCGCGGATCGCCCGGTCGGGCGACGTGCCGGGCGACTATCTCATCGACACCGACCAGACCATCGGCTTGATCCCGCTGCTGAAGGAGGTCGCCACGAAGATCAATCTGCTCGGGCCGGACCTGCAGGCTCTGCTTCCGGTGTTTCAACCGGTGGTCGCCGCGACCACCGGGGTGGCGCACCAGATCGACCTCGGCGCCCTCATCTCGCAGGCACTGAACGCCACCAGTCCGGATGGCGCGCTGCACCTGCAGATCACTGTCAAATAGACCAGACGGAGTTACCGGCTATGCCAGAGCTGACGAAGACGATCGAATCCCCCACCGCGCCAACGGAACCCGCTCGCCCTCCGGCGGCAAGCGGCCGGACTGTGAGTATCGAGATTCCCACACTCATTCGTGGCGCGGTCATCGCACTGCTCGTGCTGGCCGTGATCGTGCTGTCGATCTTCCTCGCTCGCGCTCGCGGCGAGCTGGCCGACGGACGCGCCGCGGCGGCGGACGATCGGCACGCCGAGCAGATCGCCACCGACTATGCCGTGGGCGCGTCGACCATCAACTACGCCGACATCAATACGTGGATCGGCAAGTTGAAGGCCAACACCGCCCCCGCGCTGGCGAGCAAGTTCGATGCCGTCGGGCCGAAGATGGGGGAACTGCTCACGCCGTTGAAGTGGACCTCGACCGCGACGCCGGTGACCGCCAAGGTGACCGCGCGGAACAACGGCGTGTACACGGTGAACGTGTTCGTGGACCTCACCATCTCGAACGTGCAGAGCCCGCAGGCCGGTCAGGTGACCGCCACCTACACGGTGACGGTCGACCAGCATTCCGAGTGGAAGATCACCGAGGTCGGCGGGATGAATCAGGCGCTGCCGCTCAAGTAGTCCGGACCGACTTCGCGCGCAACACCGCGCTGCTCACCGCGAGCAACCAGAGAATGGTCAGGCCGCCCGTTGTCGCCGTCGTGCCCCAGCCGTTGGCCGCGTAGAAGTTCGCGGGGTCGTTCCCGAAGAACATCGACGGCACGAACGCCAGGTGGATCGCGGCCAGGCCGAACGCCGACCACATGGTCCAGCGCGGCAGCAGGGCGGTGCTCGCGATCGCGATGCCGAAGGCCGTCAGGAACAAAGCGATCAGCAGCTTCGACAGCGAGCCGTAGAGCAGATACGTCCCGGTGACGGCGATGGTGGGATCGATCGGGTCCGGAGCGGCGATGGTCGCGCCGACCTCGAGGCAGATCGAGACCGCGCTGACCGTGAGCCACATCACTCCGGCGACCGCGGTGATCGAGCCGATCCACGCGTACTCCGGACCGCGCGTCCGCAGCAGATATGGAAGCCCGATCATGAACACCACGAGCAGCGTATTGCCGATGAGCCCGAACATGCTGCGGGTGACGATGTTCCAGTCCGGTGGCGGGCCGTCGTAGACGAAGTAGAGCGGTAATTCGACGAGCATCAGGATCGTGGCGACCAGGCCCGCCGTGCCGGTGGTGCGTCTGATGACGGTGCTGTCCATGGACTCTCGCTTTCGCTGACCTGCCGCCCGTATCGCGGCTACCAGGCTCTTTCTTCTTTAGTATATCTCTTATACTATATGACGCATGCTAACGTTCCGGCCGTTCGAGCACAAGCACTGAGGAGGCGAACCGCACGATGGTCGACGACACCCCGCCGAACGAGTTGGTCCGCCTGTGGCGGCTGCCCATCGGTCCGCGGCTGGGCCGACCGGCCGGGCTCGATGTCGATCTCGTCGTCCGCACCGCCGTACAACTGGCGGACCGGGATGGATTGTCGGGCGCGACCTTGCCGAAGATCGCCGAAACCCTCGGCGTCACACCGATGTCGCTCTATCGCCACATCGGATCCAAGGAGGAGCTGCTCGTCCTCATGAACGACGCGGCCATCGGACCCGCGCCGACTTTCCCTGCCCCAGTCAATGATTGGTGTCCGGCGCTACGCGAGTGGGCCGTCAGCCTCTGGTCCGCGCACCGGCAACGCCCCTGGCTGACCCAGCTGCCGATCGCCGGGCCGCCCAGCGGCCCCGGCGCCATCGGCTGGATGGACGCGGGCCTGCGCGCCCTGCGCGGCACCGGCCTCGACGCAGGCGCTAAGGTCGGCGTGGTGACGGTCGTCAGCGGCTACGTCCGCCAGGCCGACCTACTCGCCCAGCAACTCGAACAGGGCAGGCGCACAACCGGTCTCGACGAGACCGAAACGAATCGCGACTACGGCCGCCACATGTCCCGCCTGGTCGATCCAGTACGCTTCCCCGACGCAGCCGAACTCTTCAACTCCGACCTCTTCGAATCGGCCTCGCCCCCGGCTACCGCCGACCCCGCCCAGGACGACTTCGAGTTCGGCCTGGAGGTCATACTCGACGGCGTGGCCGCGACGGTCGCCCGCGCCGAAGCTTAATCGCTACTCACACACCGCGTTTCGGGCCGAAAACGGGTCGCCGAGGTAGCGCACGACGAGGCCGTCTATGCATGGGTTGACGTCGGCGAAGACGAAGGTGTGCCCGTCACCCTCCCGCGTCAGCAGCGGGCTGGCGAAGTAGTCCGCCATGTGCTCGGCGTTGCGCAGTGGAGTGGTCGGGTCGTGCCTGGTGCCGACGAACAGCACCGGCGCCGAAGCCTCGGCGCGATGCGGCCGGAATCCCTTGGCCGTCCCCGGAAACGGCCAGAGATCGCAGGTGCCCAGCGGGAACTCGGCGGGACGCGGTCCGTAGTAGTAGAAGGGCGCGGCGTCGTATATCGCCGCCTCGTCGGCTTGCCGTGCGGCCCGATCATCGGTCGGCTCCGCGACGTCGGCGCAGGTGATCGCCATGAGCGCATGGTCGTACATATCCGAAGTCCATGAGGCGAGACCGGTCGCCGAGTCGGCCAGTGTGCGCATCGGGGCGCCGTCTCCGTGCCGGACCGCGCCCAGCGCATCGAGGTAAGGTGCCCAGCCGTCGGGCCAGAGGTAGCTCGTGGTCAGCGCCTTCAGGATGTCGCCCGGATCGACCGCAGGTGCCGCGCCTGCCGGGACGGGGTGGTCCTGCGCGTTGCGCATGATGCCGCGAAAGACGTTCTGCGCCTGGCCCGGATCGTCGCCGAGCGGGCATTCCGGGTGCCCTTCCGCGCGGTACCGGCCGACGCAGAAGGCGGCCACCCGATCGAAAGTCTCCTGATAGCCCTGCTCCTGACCTAACCGCATCTGGGTGCTGTTCTCGGTGACATCGACAACGCCGTCGAGCACGGCGGCACGATAGCCGTTCGGGTAACGGTCGATGTACATCGCCGCGACCTGCGTACCGTAGGACTCCGCAAGGATATTCAGCTGCGGCTCACCGAGTACGCCACGCAGGATGTCGATGTCATCGGTAGCCTCGTCGGAACCGATGTGCGCCAACACTTCCGGGGTCGTGCCGCGCAGGCACGAGGAGACGAACGCACGCTCCCACGCCTCGATCGCCGCCACCGAGTCCGGATTCTTCGTGCGATCGTCGCCGGTGGGGTCGCACCGGATCTGCGGTGTCGAGCGACCGACGCCGCGCGGGTCGTAGGAGACGATGTCGTAGTGTCGGCGGATCTGTTCAGGGAACGCCATGTCCAGCATCGATAAGCCGGGGTGGCCGGGTCCACCGCTGATCAGCAGCAGAGTACCGCGTTTCTCGGCCTCGGCGGGCCGCCGCGCGACAGCGAGCGAGACCGTCAACCCTGCGTCGGGAGCCGGCCGGCCCCCGTGATAGCTCAACGGCGCGAGTATGTGTGCACACATGCGGTTATCCGCCGGACTGTCCGGGAACCAGTCGCTCGGTATGCACGGGACCCAGTCGACCTGTTGGGCGTAAAACGCGTCCCGCTCACCGTTGGCCGGAAGTTCGACTTCGTCATCAGAGCATCCGCCGACCAGCAGCGCCGCCACTATCGGGACAACGGCCAGAGCCAGCATTCGCAAGGCTTGCACGGGTCGGTCTCCTCACTGCTCGGAGCCAGACGATCGAACTCGACGCTTACCGAAACATTAGCAATTGGCTACCGGAGAATATGCAAAGCTCCACGGCGATCACGAGTTCCGGACCACCACGCCGAGGTGGCGGGCGAAAGCTGGTGCCAGTTCCATCAATTGGCCGTTGTCGATGGTCGCACCGCGGAGCGAATCCAGGCCGTCGGTGATGTCGAGGGCGCGGGCGCCGCGCAGGTCGACCTTGGTGAGTTTTACTCGGTTGAGGACCATGCTTTCCAGGATCGAGCCGGGGAAGGTGACGTTGGTGAGGGTGGCGTCGCCGAAATCGCAGTCACGCAAGACGCATTCGACGAAGGTGACGTCGCGTAGCTGTGCGGTGCGGAAGTTGACGGAGTCGAACTTGCAGCCCTCGAAGCGAACGCGGCGCAGGCGAGAGCCCGCCAGATCGACGCCGGACATGGCGCCGGCGATGACCTCGCTGTCGATCCAGCCGGTGTCGGCGAGTTCGGTGCCGATCCAGCGCACGTTGCGCAGCCAGACGTCCGCGAATCTGGTGTGTCGCATGCTGCCTCGATGGAAGGCCATGGAGGTGAACGCCGACTCGCTGAAGCGGGCGTTCTGCACGTCGACCTCGTCGAGTTCACCGCCGTCCAGATGCACGCAGTCGTAGTCGCCTTCCGGCTCGAGGTCGCCTTCCAGTGCCGCGAGATGGCGCGCGTAGGGCAGGTCTTCGAGCTCGCTGGGCATGCGGGATCCTCCTGGTGACGGTTCATGGTGCGACGGCAGTCGAGTATTCCGGTCGGCACCGACAAGTTCATGCCGAGGTCGGTCCAGGATCGAGACGGGCCGCGCGGGCGTTCAGGTATCGCTGTTGCGGCAGGCTCATCGCCCGTTGCGCCGCAAGGAGATACGCGGCGCGGGCCGCCGCGATGTCGCCGGTGGACTCCAGTAGGTGGGCGCGTACGGCGTGCAGGCGGTGGTCCTCGGCGATGCGGCCGTCGGCTTCGAGGTCGTCGACCAGTTTCAGGCCCGCGTGCGGGCCGCGGGCCATGGAGACCGCGACGGCGTGGTTGAGCGCGATCATGGGATTGTCGACGAGGGCGAGCAGGCGTTCGTAGAGCAGCATGATCTGCGGCCAGTCGGTCGCCGAGTAGCTCGGCGCCTCGTCGTGCAGCGCGGCGATCGCGGCCTGGAGTTGATACGGGCCGGGGACGCCGCGCGGCAGGGCCGCGGTGATGAGGGCGATGCCCTCGGTGATGAACTCGGCGTGCCAGCGAGTGCGGTCCTGCTCTTCCATCGGGACGAGTTCACCGCCGGGTCCGGTCCGTGCCTCGCGGCGGGCGTCGGTGAGCAGCAGCAGCGCGAGCAGGCCGGCCACCTCGGCGTCCTCGGGCAGCAGCCGGTGCACCAGGCGGGTGAGCCGGATTGCCTCCGTGGACAATTCGACGCGGTGCAGGCTGGCGCCGGAGGTGGCGGCGTAACCCTCGGTGAAGATCAGGTAGAGCACGTGCAGCACCGCGGCGAGGCGCGCGTCACGATCGCCGAGGGCCGGTGGCGCGAACGGGACGCCGCTGTCCTTGATCGTCTTCTTGGCTCGGCCGATGCGCTTGGTCATGGTCGGCTCGGGAACCAGGAAGGCGCGGGCGATCTCGGCGGTGGTCAGGCCGCCAACCGCGCGCAAAGTGAGTGCGACCTGTGACTGCGGCGAGAGTGCCGGGTGACAGCACAGGAACAGCAGGATCAGGGTGTCGTCGGAATCCGTCGGCTGCCGATCCGCGGGCGGGGTCAGCCAATCCTGCGGCAGCGCCCACCGGGCGACCGTCTCCTCGCGCTGTTTTCGGGCCTGCTCGCTGCGCAGCAGATCGGTCAGCCTGCGGGATGCGACCGTGATCAGCCAGGCCCGCGGATTGTCGGGAACGCCGTGGCCAGGCCATTGCGTCGCGGCCGCGAGCAGCGCCTCCTGCACCGCGTCCTCGGCGGAATCGAAATGGCCGTAGCGGCGCACCAGCGCGGCGAGGACCTGCGGCGCGGCGACGCGCAGCAGGTCCGCCACCCCATCATTCGACATATCAGCCGAACTCGGGCGGCGCCTCGGCGAGCGGCCGCACATCCGCATACGCTGTGTCGGCGATATGCGCGGGCCCCGGGCACTTGCCGAGGCCGGCCGCGATTTCGGTAGCGCGGTCGAAGCTTTCGCACTCGACGATCCAGTAGCCCGCGAGGACCTCCTGCGTTTCGGCATACGGTCCGTCGGTGACGAACGGTGCGCCGTTCTTGCTGCCGATCCGCCTGGTGTGCACCGGATCGACCAGCCCGCGGGTCTCCACCAGCTCGCCGGACGCCTCGAGCCCCTTGTTGAAGTCCGTCATGAACTCGACCATCGCCGCCACCTCCGCGGCCGTCCAGGCGGGCTTGCCGGTGTCCTTGCCCGCCAGGCCGTCGTAGTCCTGCTGCGAGCCGTAGCTCAGGATCATGTATTTCACGGCAACTCCTCTGGGTAGTCGGCACCGCGGTGGCACCGCTCGTCAGGAACGTCGGAGCCGCTGACCATTCTCGGACATCCGGGCCGACCGTATCTCGAAGCAAGATCAAGTGATCTAGATCACAGTTTAGATCCGACAGACTGGTCGCTCCGAATCACGCACTTGAAGTTCTCTGAAAGTTTGCGGGCGAGCGGTTTTCGTCCGGTCCTCGTGCTGAGTCGCAGTACCGCCACCCGCGCCGCGCTGGCGGTGGGCTTGCTGGCACGGGTGCCTCGCAGGCGGTGTGACGACAACTCGACGGAACGGAGCGATCTGATGTCAGCAGCAGTGACTGACCCGCCCGCGGAGTCCGACCGACCGGACGCCGAGAACCCGTTCCCGCTATCGCACGCTCAGCTAGGCATCTGGAATATGCAGCAGGTCGCCCCGGAGTTGCCGCAGACCGTTTCACAATATGTCGAGCTGCGTGGCGAACTGGATGTCGAACTGCTCGCCGAAGCCATCTACCGCTCCGGTTTCGATATGCAGAGCCTGCGGGTGCGCATCGTCGAGATCGGCGACCAGCCGTGTCAACTGGTCGATCCGAGGGTGCCGCTCGGAGTTCTGCACGTGGATCTGCGGAGCGCCGAGAACCCGCGCGCGGCGGCGCTGCAATGGATCGAACGCGATGTGACGGTGCCGATGGATGTCGCCGGTACCCCGCTCGCGCGCAACGTCGTGCTGCAAACCGGTGTCGCCGAATACTTCTGGTACGGGAAGATGCACCACATCGCCATCGACGGGTATGGCGGCATGCTGCTGTTCCTGCGGATCGCGGAGCGGTACAACGCGCTGCGCAACGGCGTCGAGGCGAGCCGGACCATGGCCGAGTCGGTGCACACGATCTACCGGATGGAGCGGGACTACCGCGCGTCCGCGGACTTCATCGAGGACAAGCGGTTCTGGCAGGAGCAGGTGTCGCACCTGCCAGAGGTGTTCACGCTGAGTGGCCGGGCGGCGCCCGCGAACCGGCAGCGGCTGGTCGAGGAGGGCGTCCTCACCGACGACGCGGCCACCCTGCTCGACGCCGCGCGGACGGCGCTGCGGGTGTCGCGGCCCGCGTTGTTCGTTGCCGGGCTGGCCGGGTATCTGGCCGCCGCCAGCGGGAATCGCGATGTCGTGCTGAGTCTTCCGGTGACGGCACGCACCACCGTCGGGCTGCGCTGTTCCGCGGGTTTCGTCTCGAATGTGGTGCCGCTGTACATCCCGGTCGCCGAGGGCGTGCGGATCGACGAGCTTGCCGAGCAGACCCATCGGCAGATCACGGCCGTGCTTGCGCATCAGCGTTATCGCCATGAGGACATCCGGCGCGACCATGACGCTACCCGTGGCTCGCGTGGCCTGTTCGGACCGAGTATCAACATCATGTTGTTCCATAACGAGATTCGACTCGGCGATACCGCGGGATCGGTTCATGTGGTGTCCACCGGGCCCGTCGAGGATCTGTCGATCAACATCTACAACGGGCCGCGTAATGCCGGTCTGCATGTCGACTTCGTCGCCAATCCGGACCGGTATGCGGTCGATGAGCTCCGCGATCATCATCGGCGTTTTCTCGACTATCTCGCCGAATTCCTCGCCGCGGCACCGGAAACCGCGGTGTCCGAGCTGGCCTTGATGAGTGCGACCGAACGCAGCTTGGTCGAGGCGGAAGATGCCGCGATCGGAGTCGCGGCGCCCGAGGTGACCTTGGTCGAGCTGTTCGAAGCTGCCGCGAAGGCGCATGCCGGGGCGACGGCGGTGAAGTTTCTCGACGAGTCGCTCAGCTATGGCCAGCTCGATGCTCGCGCGAATCAGCTGGGGCGCAGGCTGATCGAGGCCGGGGTGGGGCCGGAATCGCTGGTGGCCGTTGTCGTGCCGAGGTCGCTCGATCTTGTTGTCGCGTTGCTCGCGGTGCTCAAGGCGGGCGGTGGGTATCTGCCGATCGATCCGAGCTCTCCGGCGGATCGGGTCCAGTACCTGCTCGGCGATGCGCGTCCGGTGTGTGTCGTTGTTTCCGCTACTGACGGTGTCGAACTGCCTGCCGGATTGCCCGTCATCGAGGTGGATTGGGAAGCGCTGTCCCGGTTCGGCACCGCGGCGATCACCGACACCGATCGACGTGCCCGGTTGGTGCCACGCAATGTCGCGTACGTGATCTATACGTCCGGCTCGACGGGGCGGCCGAAGGGCGTGCAGATCCCGCATTGCAATGTGGCACAGCTGTTTACCCGAACCGAGGAGTTCTTCGGATTCGACGAGCGCGACGTGTGGACGATGTTCCATTCGGCGGCCTTCGACTTCTCGGTGTGGGAGTTGTGGGGCGCGCTGCTGCACGGCGGTTCGCTGGTGGTGGTCGACTATTACACCTCGCGTTCGCCTGCCCAGTTCCTGGACCTGCTGCGGCGCGAGCGGGTCACCGTGCTTAATCAGACGCCGTCGGCGTTCTATCAACTGGCCGAGGCGGATCGGGTCGAGAGCGTCGGTGTGCCGCCGCTGGCGTTGCGGTATCTGGTGTTCGGTGGCGAGGCGCTCGAACTGCGTCGGCTGACGGACTGGTATGCACGGCATGATGATTCACTGCCACGGCTGGTGAATATGTACGGCATCACCGAGACCACGGTGCATGTGACGTTCGGCGGGTTGGACCGGGCCGCCGTTGCCGCACCGAACGCCGGTGGCGTCGGCCGGGCGATCCCCGGGCTGCGGATTCTGTTGCTGGACAGCAGGTTGCGGCTGGTACCGCCCGGTGTGGCGGGTGAGATCTATGTGGCGGGCGATCAACTCGCCCGCGGCTATCTCGGTCGGCCCGCGTTGACGGCGAGCCGGTTCGTGGCGAATCGGTTCGGCGGTCCGGGGGCACGGTTGTATCGGTCCGGTGATCTCGGCCGGTGGCGTCCCGATCGGGGGCTCGAATATCTGGGTCGCGCCGACCACCAGGTGAAGATCCGCGGTTTCCGGATCGAACTCGGTGAGATCGAGGCGGCGCTGCTCGAGCACGATGCGGTGCGGCAGGCGGCCGTGATCGTGCGTGAGGATGAACCGGGTGATCGGCGGATAGTGGCGTATGTGGTCGGGCATCCCGATATCGCGGCGCTGCGGGACCACGTCGGATCGGGGTTGCCCGAATACATGATTCCGTCGGCCTTCGTGGTGATCGAGGCAATTCCGTTGACCGCCAACGGTAAGTTGGATCGCCGCGCATTGCCTGCGCCCGTGCCGGAGGTGACGGCGTACCGCGCGCCACGGACGCCGATCGAGCAGGGCGTGGCGCGCGTTTTCGCCGAGGTGCTCGGGGTGGACCGAATCGGCTTGGACGACAGCTTCTTTGCGCTCGGCGGGAATTCGCTGGCGGCGACCCGGGTCGCGTCCCGGCTCGGCGCCGCGTTGAACACCAAGGTGCCGGTTCGGTTGCTGCTCGAGCAGGCGACCGTCGCAACGCTGGCCGCGCGGCTGGCCGAGCAGACGGGGGCTGGTGCACGGATCGCGTTGCACGTTCGGCCTAGACCGGCCCGGATTCCGCTGTCACCACAGCAGCGACGGCTGTGGTTCATCAACCGATTCGATCCCGGATCCGGTACGTACAATATTCCGTTCGCCTTGCGGATGCGAGGCGAGCTCGATATCGAGGCGCTGCGCATGGCATTGGCGGATGTCATCGATCGGCACGAGGCCCTGCGGACGATCTTTCCCGACGGTCCGGACGGCCCGAGTCAGGTGATCCTGCCTGCGGCAGGTGTTGCGCCCGCGATGCCGCTCATCGACCTGTCCCCCGCCGAGGTCGAGGACCAGCTGCGGGCCTTGGCTCGGCGCGGATTCGACTTGACGATCGACACCGCGTTGCGGGTCGAGCTGCTGCGCACCGGCGATCACGATTATGTTCTTGCGGTCGTCATTCAACACATCGCGGCCGACGGCTGGTCACTGACGCCGCTGTGTGCCGATCTGGTGACGGCCTATCGCGCGCGTCGGGTCGGGGAGGCACCGCATTGGGCGCCTTTGCCGGTTCAGTACGCGGATTACAGTCTCTGGCAGCGGGATACGATCGGCGACGAGTCGGTGCCCGGCAGCACGGCGGCGATTCAATTGGCCTACTGGCGGTCTCAGCTGGCCGAGCTGCCTGACGAACTCTGCCTGCCTTACGACCGGCCGCGACCCGCGGTGCAGTCTTACCGTGGCGGTCGGGTCGGGTTCGCCATCGATGCCGAAACCCATCACGCCCTTGTCGAATTGGCGCGTTCGCACAATGCCACCTTGTTCATGGCGGTGCATGCTGCCCTGATGGTCTTGCTGGCTCGAATTTCGGGGGTACCGGATGTGGCGGTCGGTACGCCGATCGCCGGACGCGGCGAGGCCGAGTTGGACGAGGTGATCGGGATGTTCGTGAACACGGTGGTGTTGCGGACTCGGATCGATCCGAGCAAGTCGTTCGCGGATCTGCTTGCGCGGCAGCGTGATATCGATGTCGATGCGTTCGCCCATGCGGAGGTGCCGTTCGAGCGGCTGGTGGAGGTGCTCAACCCGGTTCGCTCGACGGCACGGCATCCGCTGTTCCAGATCATGCTGTCGGTGGACAGTTCGGTGCCGGTACACGTGGAACTGCCGGGCGTCGAGGTGGTCGCCGGAGAGATCGATGCCGGTATCGCCAAGTGGGACTTGCAGTTCGCACTGACCGAGTCCTATACCGCCGACCGTCGCGCGGGTGGGCTCGAGGTGAGTCTGACCTATGCGACGGACTTGTTCGACGACGCGACGGCCGAGCTGATCGGTCACCGGTTCGCCAGGGTGCTGTCGGCGGTGGCCGCGAGCCCGGCGGTCATCGTCGGGGATATCGAAATTCTCAGCGCGGCGGAGCGGGCAGCGTTGGCGGCTGTGCGCGGTCGGCCTGCGACTGCCCCGGTCACGTTGGCCGACTACTTCGCGGCGGTTGTCGAACAGTCGCCGAACCACGTTGCGGTGCAGGCCGGTTCGGTGCAGCTGACCTATCGCGAACTCGACGCGCGGGCGAACAGGCTCGCCCGGATGTTGATCGGCCGTGGTATCGGCGCGAATGATGTTGTCGCGCTGGGATACGCACGATCGGTGGACAATGTGATCGGCTGGCTCGGCGTCGCCAAGGCGGGCGCGGCGTTCCTGCCGATCGATCGCGGTCATCCTGCCGATCGGATTCGGTCGGTGCTGTCGGACTCCGGGGCCATGGTCGGTCTCACCACGGCGGACGGCGCGGCGAGCCTGCCCGATACCGTGCCGTGGCTGGCGCCTTCGGATCTGGACGCGTTCGACGCGGCACCCGTCACCGATGCGGATCGGGTGCGGGCGGTGCGCGTCGACGACCTCGCCTACGTCATCTACACCTCCGGCTCCACCGGGACACCCAAGGGTGTCGCGGTAACCCATCGTGGGCTGGCCAGTTTCGCGGCCGAGCAACGCGATCGGTATCGGGTGCACCAGGATTCGCGGACGCTGCACATCGGGTCGCCGAGCTTCGACATCTCGGTGCTGGAGCTGCTGATGGCGTTGTGTGCGGGCGCGACGATGGTGATCGCGCCGACCGACATCTTCGGCGGCGACGCGCTGGCCGAATTCCTGGCGCGGGAGCGAATCACGCACGCCGCCATCACGCCCGCGGCGCTGGCGAGCATCGACGCGATGCGCTGGCCGTTGCCGCGGTTGCGGCTGCTGGTGGTCGGCGGTGACGCGTGCGGCACGGAACTGGTCGAGCGCTGGGCGCCCGATCGGGACCTGCTCAACGCCTACGGGCCGACCGAAGCGACTGTCGCGGTGACCATTTCCGAGCCGATGCGGCCGGGTGGGCCGGTAGTGCTCGGCCGACCGATCCGTGGCGCCGGGGTCGCCGTGCTCGACGCGCGGTTGCATCCGGCGCCGCCCGGCGTGGCGGGTGAGCTCTATCTCGCCGGGGTCGGGCTGGCGCGCGGCTATCACCGGCGGCCGGGTCTGACCGCGGGGAGATTCATCGCGAATCCGCATGGCGGCGTGGGTGAACGGATGTATCGCACCGGCGATCTGGCGCGTTGGACGGCCGCCGGTGAGCTCGTGCTGCTCGGTCGGGCCGACCATCAGGTGAAGATCCGTGGGTTCCGGATCGAGCTCGGTGAGATCGACTCGGCGCTGGTGAGTCATCCCGAGGTCGCGTATGCCACCACCGCCGGGTACGAGATGCCGAACGGGACAACGATTCTGGCGTCCTACGTGCAGCTGACGTCCGCTGCCGCATGCGGGGCGAGCGAGCTGGCGGGTTATCTGTCGAACCGGGTGCCGAATTACATGGTGCCACAGTCGATCACCGTCTTGGACACGTTGCCGCGCACCGCCGCCGGGAAATTGGACCGGGCGGCGCTGCCGAAACCGGTGCTGCGAGCGGGTGCGGGTTATCGGGCGCCGCGATCGGCGGCGGAGTCGGCACTGTGTGAGGCCTTCGCCGAGGTCCTCGGTGTGGATGCGGTGGGCGCGGACGACAGTTTCTTCGAGCTCGGCGGAAGTTCGCTGCTGGCAACACGAGTGGTGTCGGTGGTGCGTGCGCGGCACGGGTTCGACGTGCCGGTGCAGGCGCTGTTCCTCGATCCCACGCCGGCCGGTGTCGCCGCTCGGCTCGAGCCGGGGGCTCATGACGTCGCGGGCACGATCGACGCGGCCTTCCAGACGATGCTGCCGATTCGGGCGCAGGGCACGGCGGCGCCGCTGTTCTGCGTGCATTCGGTGAGCGGCGAATCCTGGAGTTACGCAGGGCTACTCGCTCATCTCGGGCCCGAGCGGCCGGTGTACGGGTTGCAGATCACCGACCTGGTCGAGGCCGGCGCCGAGGTCGACACGGTCGAGCTGCTCGCCGAACACTATGTCGCGGAGATCAAGAAGGTACAGCCGCGCGGGCCCTACCATCTGCTCGGCTGGTCGCTGGGTGGTGTGATCGCCTATGAGATCGCCGGGTGCCTCGACGAGGCCGGTGATCGAGTGGCGCTGCTGTCCATGCTGGACACCCGACTCATCGAGGGTGACCTCGAGGTCGCCGATCCCACCGCCGGTGAGCTGCTCAGCGCGCTGCTCGGCGATGCGGCCCGGGTGCGGGACGAGGTCACCGCCGAGCAGGCCGCCGCGCTGCTGCGGGCGCATCAGGGGCGATTCGCGTCGCTGACCGCCGCGCACGTCGAGCGGCTGTATGCCAGCTATCTCGTGTGCTCGCGCATGGGGTTCCGGTTCAAGCCGCGCGGGTACAGCGGAGACCTGTTGTATTTCACCGCGGAGACGGATTCCGCGCCCGTCGACGAACACGGCCGGATCGTTTCGGCCAGGGGTGCGGCAGCCTGGTATCCCTTTGTCGACGGAGCGGTGCACGAGCACTTCGTCGCCTGCGCACACGGCGAGATGACCTCGCCCGAGGCGCTCGCGGAGATCGGGCCGGTGCTGAGCCGCTACCTCGAAGAGGGCGCGTCGGAGTTCCGGGCCGACGGGCAGGCCGCGTGCTGTTGCGAGCACTCGCCGCACTGTGCGAAATGCGCGAGTTGAACACGTGACATGCTGGGTCACATGAGCATTGATGGAACGGTGGCGCCCGGGTTCGAGGCGGTCCGGGCGGCCTTCGCCGCGAATTTCGCAGATCAGGGCGATATCGGGGCGGCCGTGTGCGTGTATCGGAACGGGCAGCCGGTGGTGGATCTGTGGGGTGGTCTGGCCGATCCCGACAGTGGGCGGCCGTGGGAGCGCGACACACTGCAGCTGGTCTACTCGGCGACCAAAGGTGTGGTCGCGGCGGCGACCCACCTGCTGGTCCAGCGCGGTCAGCTCGACCTCGACGCACCGGTCGCGCAGTACTGGCCGGAATTCGCGGCGGCCGGGAAAGCCGAGATTCCGGTGCGCTGGTTACTGACCCATCAGGCCGGTCTCGCGGCGATCGACAAGCCGGTACCGCTGGCCGAGGCATTGGCCTGGACACCGATGGTCGACGCGCTGGCCGCGCAGACGCCGAACTGGACGCCGGGCACCGATCACGGCTACCACGGACGGACCTACGGCTATCTGGTCGGTGAGGTGATCCGCCGCATCACCGGACGTACCGTCGGGCAGTTCCTGGCCGAGGAGATCGCCGGACCTTACGGCATCGATTTCTTCATCGGTTTGCCTGCCGCCGAACAGAATCGGGTCAGCCGGTTGGTGTTCGCACCGAAGCCCGACCTCGATTCGGTGCCGGACGAAATGATCCCCGAGGAGATCCGTCCGATGGTCGCGGCGATGCGCGATCCGGAATCGTTGACGAACCGGGCTTTCCAGATCACCGACCCGCCGGACATCGACTTCAACTCCCCCGCCGTGCAGGCCGCGGAGATGCCCGCCAGCAACGGCATCGGCACCGCCCGCGGCTTGGCCCGGCTGTATGCGTCGCTGGTCAGCGAAGTCGACGGCACACGGCTGCTCACCGCGGAGACCCTCACCGCCGCCATCCACGAGCAGACCAGCGGCATCGACCGAGTCATCATGCTGCCGGACCGCTACGCCACCGGCTTCATGCTCCCCATCGCCGACCTCGCCCTCGGCGGCCCGAACTCCTTCGGCCACCCCGGCCGCGGCGGCTCCCTCGGCTACGCCGACCCGAGCCGAGGCATAGCCTTCGCCTACGTCACCAACCACATCGTCGAAGGCGCCATCGACCTCCGCGCTCGCAGCCTGGTCGACGCATTGGAAACCACCCTCGGATAGCACCGCCGCGCACACCTCCTCATCCCGCACATCCCTTCGCCAGCAATGTCGTACACAGGCTCACAGAATGTGCGCGACACAAACCACACGCGCCGCAAACCAAGACACACTCGGCGCCACCACACACGCCACGACGCGCACGGTCTCGCGCCCCGCCCACGAATTAGCCCCCCGCGCACCAATTCGCCAGCAATATCGCCCGCGGGCGGCCAAGGCAGACGCAGCCCACCAAAGCAGACGCAGGCCGACACAACGTACGCGGCCGAACAAGACTCGCGCGGCACACCTCACGATTGGCCCCGCACACAAACCCGCACCCCGCGCACAAACCCGCACCCCGCGCACAAACTCGCATACCGCGCACAAACTCGCATGCCGCGCACAAACTCGCATGCCGCGCACGAGTTGGCGTGCTGCGCAGCGATTTGCTGGCAATATCGCGCGCGGGGTGACAACGCGTGCGCGGCACAACAGAGAACGCGCGGTCGGGCGAGACGTGCGCGGCGCAACAGCGTGCTTGCCGACGCGCACAGTGTTGAGTGCCGCGCGCGAATTGGCTTCCTGCGCAATGATTTGCCAGCGATACTGTGCGCGCGCTGATGAAACGTGCGCGGCATGGCGCTGCTGACGGGGCGTGCGCGGTGGGGTCAGCGGAGGGTGCGGATCCAGCGGCGGGTGTCGGCGGGGTCGATTACGTCGTCCAGTTCCAGCAAGGTGGCGGCGGTCAGGGCTTTGCCGGTGGTGTAGGCGAGGGTGACCAGGTTGTCGAAGGCTTCCTGGCGTTCGGTGGGGTCTTCGATGGCGGCGAGTTCCTTCGCGAAGCCGAGGCGGACAGCGCCTTCCAGGCCCATGCCGCCGATTTCGCCGGTGGGCCAGGCGATGACGAAGCGGGGGGCGACGAAGGAGCCTGCGGCCATGGCTTGGGCGCCTAGGCCGTAGCCCTTGCGCAGGATGATGGTGCCCCAGGGGACGGAGAGGGCGGCCGCATCGATGAAGAGGCGGCTGAATTTGGTGACGGTGGCGTCTTTCTCGGCGTCGGGGCCGACCATGAAACCTGGTGTGTCGCAGAGGGAGACGATCGGCAGGTGATGTGCTCCGCACAGGCGCAGGAAGGCGCTGAGTTTATCCGCGGCGGGGGCGTCGATGGCGCCGCCGAGGTGGTGGCAGTTGTTGGCGATGAGGCCGTAGGGGTGCCCCTCGACACGGATCAGCGCGGTGACGATGCCGACGGCCCAGTCGGCGCGTAACTCCAGGACGGAGTCGAGGTCGGCGACGGCGTCGATCGCGGCGCGGATATCGAACGCGTGCAGCCGGTTCTCCGGGATCACATGGCGGGCCAGGCGTGGGTCCGGCGCGGTCCAATCGTCCACTGGCCCTTGGAAATAGGCGAGGTAGCGCTTGGCGATGCGAACGGCCTCGGCTTCGTCGGCGGCGACGATGTGCACGACACCGTTGCGGCGCTGGACCTCGATGGGGCCGATGTCCTCGGGGGCGTAGACGCCGAGACCGCCACCTTCGATCATGGCGGGACCGCCCATGCCGATGTTCGCGTCGGGGGTGGCGATCACGACGTCGCACATGCCGAGCAGGGCGGCGTTGCCTGCGAAGCAGCGGCCGGACACGATGCCGATCAGCGGGACTCGGCCGGACAGCGCACCCATGGCGCGGAAGGTGGTGAAGTCGAGGCCGGAGATGCCGCCGGTGTCGGTGTCGCCGGGGCGACCGCCGCCGCCTTCGGTGAAAAAGACCACCGGAAGGCGTTGGGTGCTGGCCATTTCCAGCATGCGGTCGGATTTGGCGTGACCGCGGTAACCCTGGGTGCCCGCCAAAACGGTGTAGTCGTAGGACATCACGACCACCCGGGTGTGTTCGGTGCCGAAACGGTCGGCGTTGATGGTGGCGACTCCGCCGATCAAGCCGTCGGCGGGGGTGTTCGCGATCAGGTCTTCGGGACTGCGGCGCAGTCGTTGAGCGGCAACGGCGAGAGCACCGTATTCGACGAAACTGTCGTCGTCGACGAGGTCGGCGATGTTCTCGCGGGCGGTGCGCCTGCCGAGTCGGTGGCGTTTGGCGACGGCGGCGGGCCGGGCCTCGTCGAGGCCGACGCGGTGCCGTTCACGTACTTCGGCGAGGTCCGGGCGGACCGTGTCGAGGTCGATCGCCGCGATATCGGCGACGGTCCCGTCGTGCTCGGCCTCGGTCCAGATCAGCAGGGGCTCATGTGGATCCACCGTCGAACCGGGTGCAGCCACGTGCCGTCGAACGCGCAGTGGTTGCTCGGCGCGCAGCACGTGCTGCATCTTCATGGCTTCCAGGACGGCGACCTCCGCACCAGTCGCGACGACAGTGCCGGGCTCGACCAGGCTGACCACCGTGCCGCCCATGGGTGAGCGCAGTGTCTGTTCATCGTCTTGCAGGTCGATGGAACCCTGGACGACGGTGACGGTCGGCTCGAGGTGCGGCGCGGGCGCGTAATCGATTGCCCGAGCGACGAGTTCAGGCAGATTCCGCTCGAACCACTCGGTCGAGACGGTCGCTCCCTCGGACAGCTGATCCAGCACCGACCGCAACAGCGCCGCATTCGTATCGACGCCGACCACGACGGTTTCGGCCAATGCGTCCGAACAACGGCGCAACGCTGCGGAATACGACGGGCCGCGAGCGATCACCTTGGCCAGCAGCGAATCGAACTGCGCCCCTTGCCGCATACCGGCATATGCGGCCGTATCGACCCGCACACCGACGCCGGTCGGCGCGGCGAATTGTGCCACCGCGCCGGTGCTGGGCAGCACATCGCCACCGGCAGTGACGATTTCGGCGTTCACCCGCGCCTGCACGGCGTAGCCACGCGGCGCACCAGTGGATAGTTCGAGGTCCGCGAGGGTGCGCCCCTGCGCCAGATCCAGTTGTATCGCGACAAGATCGACCCCCATTACCTCCTCGGTCACGGTGTGCTCGACCTGCAGTCGCGGATTCACCTCGAGGAACCACGCCTCATCACCACGCACGAGGAACTCGACGGTGATCACCCCGCGACAGCCCACCGACTCGGCGAGCCGCACCGCATCGCCATGCAGCCTTTCCCTCAGCGCCACAGCGAGATTCGGCGCGGGCGCCACTTCGATCACCTTCTGCTGCCGCCGCTGCACACTGCAATCCCGGTCGCCGACGGCAACGGCACGCACACCGTCCGCCGCCACCTGAACTTCGATATGCCGGGCATCGGCCACCAGCGCTTCCGCGTACACCGCGTCATCTCCGAACCCCGCCAGCGCCTCCGCCCGACACCGCTCATACGCCTCCCCCAGCGACTCCAGCTCCCGCACAACCCGCATCCCGCGCCCGCCGCCCCCAGCCGCGGCCTTGACCATCACCCCATCCGGATGCCCAGCGAGCAGCGCGGCCATCTCACCGACTCCCGCAGCCGCCGACGTCGCCGCAAGCACCGGCACCCCGGCCTGCTCCGCCGCCGCCCGCGCGGCGACCTTGTCACCGAACGTGCGCAACACCTCAGGCCCCGGACCCACGAAGACCAGCTCGGCTGCCGCACAGGCGGAGGCGAGATCCGCACTCTCACTGAGGAATCCGTAACCCGGATGCACGAGCGCGCCCGGCCCCGCCTTACGGGCCGCCGCCACCACGGCATGCACATCCAGATAGGCGGCGGCACCCGTCCCGGGCAGCTGCACCGCATCATCCGCCAACCGGACATGCAGCGCGTCCCGCTCGTCGGCGGTATACACCGCCAACGTCGCGCACCCACGCTCCCGAGCGGCTCGCAAGACCCGAACCGCCACCTCACCCCGGTTGACCACCACAACGCGCATGCCGCCAGTCTCCCGCACGCCGATGGCACGGCGAACGGGACCTGGCCGAGTCGAATCGAGAGAGCGGTGCGGGCAGTACTTACACCCCGATCTCACCGGATGTACCGCGGCTGATCGGCCGCGCCGGCTAGCGATCTGATCACCCTGGTCGATCTACGCAACACATATCAACGCGTCAACGCTGCACACGAGCCGCCCGAAACTGTCAACACTGCAGGCGATGTCAGGTAGCGGGCGGCTACGGGTGAAGGTCAGGCGGCGTTGTGTTCGATCAGGCTGTTGGCGCAGTCGAGTACGGCCCGGTTGGCGGGGCGCGGTTGCCAGCCGAGGAGCCGCTTCGCCTTGTCGGTGCTGTGCCGGTTGCGCCGGCCGAGGGCGGGGATGACTTCGCCGAGCGGCGCGTCGCTGAGGCGGGCGGCGAGACGGACGGCGAAGTCGGGCAGCTGACGGGTCGAGACCTGCTTGCCGCGCGAGCCGAGGCCGTCGTGCAGGGTGCGGGCCATATCGCGCATCCACATGAATTCGCCGGTGGCGAGGAAGCGTTCGCCCGCGGCGGCAGGGTCGGTCATCGCCCTGAGGTGGATGTCGGCGAGGTCGCGGACGTCCACGATTTCCAGTCCGATCCGCGGGACGCCGGGCAGCTTGCCGGAGACCATGCGGGCCACGATGTCGACGGATCCGGTGGCGCCCGTGGTGAGGATGGGTCCGAAGACCGCGCCGGGCAGGATGGTGGTGAGCTCGGTCGGTCCGTCGTAGTCGGCCATGAAGTCCCAGGCCGCGCGCTCGGCGAGGGTCTTGGATCGGCGGTACGGGATCAGCGTCGGATCGTCGGGATCGGTCCACAACGTCTCGTCGGTGATGCCGTCGGTGGCGTAGGACGAGGGGCTCGACGCGTTCGCCGCGGAGGTGAGCACCACTCGTTTCACCCCGGCGGCGGTGGCCGCGCGCAGCACTCGTAGCGCGCCGCCGCGGGCCGCGTCGATCAGCGCGTCCACGTCGTCGGAGTTGCGGCCGAGCGGCGAGGCGACGTGCAGCACGTAGTCGACATCCTTGACCGCGGCCTCCCAGCCCTCGTCGTCGGTGAGGTCGGCGACGGCGAAGCTCAGCCGCCCGGCCGGGTCGACGGCGGTGGACACGGCCGCGCGGACGGCCTCCTCCTTGTCCTTGCCACGCACGGTGGTGCGCACGTCGAAGCCCCGTTCGAGCAGCTCGACGATGCACCACCCCGCGACGTAGCCACTACCCCCGGTAACCAGAACCAACTCACCCATCATCGTCCTCCATGTGTTCGGAACGCTGTGCGAGAATGAAACGGAGACCCCTCCACCTATGTTCATTACCATAACGGAGGGCCCTCCGTTTAGCAAAAGTCTGATGGATAGCACAGTGTGATGGATACGGAGCGCGAACATTGGTGAACACGCCGAAGCAGGCCAGAGCTGATGCCCGCACCAACCGCGAACGCGTCCTCGTCGCCGCCAGGGACGCGTTCTCTGTTTCCGGTGGCACGTCGCTGACGGCGATCGCCAAGCAGGCCGGCGTCGGCATCGGCACGCTGTATCGGCACTTCCCGAATAGGGAATCGCTCATCGTCGCGCTCTACCGCCATGACATCCAGGAACTCATCGACCTGGCTCCGGCCTTGCTCGCCGCGCATCCGCCGCTGACCGCGCTGCGACTGTGGTTCGACGAGGTCGCTCGCTACGGACAGCTCAAATACGGTGTCGCCGAGGTCATTCACGCGGCGACCAACGGCGGACTCGACGACGAGTACTACCGGCCCTTCGTCGGTGCGATCGCGCTGCTCCTCGAACCCGGCGTCGCGGAAGGCTCACTCAAGCCCGATCTCGACCCCGAGGATGTTCTGCTGCAGCTGAGCGTGCTGTGGCGGATCAATCCCGACAACGGGAGCGCCGAGCGGGCCTCGCGCATCCTCGACCTCATCGTCGACGGGCTCCGGGTGAACCCCCAGTCCGGCTAGCCGACTCCGCTGAATATCAAGTGGCAGTTCTTTTTTCACCGTGCCACGAGTGCCATAGGGCGGCGTAGGTGCCCTCGCGTGCGATCAAATCGTCGTGGGTGCCCAGTTCGATGATCCGACCGGCTGCCATCACGGCGACTCGATCCGCGTCGTGAGCCGTCTGCAGCCGGTGGGCGATCGCGATGACCGTGCGTCCTTCGAGCACTACGGCGAGTGCTCGCTCGGTGTTTCGTGCCGACGTCGGGTCCATTTGCGCGGTCGCCTCATCGAGGACCACGGTGTGCGGGTCGGCGAGGACCACGCGCGCCAGCGAAAGCTGTTGCGCCTGTGCGGCATCGAGACGGTGACCGGTGCCGTCCAGGTGGGTATCGAGGTCGTCTGGCAAATCGTCGACCCAGTCGGCACCGACGGCGGCCAGTGCGCTGCGGATCTGCGCGTCGGTGGCGTCCGGTCTGGCGATGAGTAGATTTCCGCGGACGGTGTCGTGAAATACGTGCTGGTCTTGGGTGACCAGAGCGACATGGTGGCGTAACCGGTCCGCGTCGAGTCCCGAGATCGGCACGCCGCCAACATGTATCGAGCCGGTACGCGGGGTGTCGATCCCCGCGAGGAGCCGGGCGAGGGTGGACTTGCCCGCGCCGGAGGTGCCGACGACGGCGAGGCGCTCCCCCGGTTCGATGTCGAGCTCGACGCCGTGCAGCACGTCGCGGCCGTGGTCGTAGGCGTAGCTCACATCGATGATGCGGATCCGGTTGTCCGCCGGTTCCGCCGAAATGGCCTGGCGCACTGTGGGCGTGGACGAGAGTCCCTCTAACCTCGCGTAGGACGCGATTGCGCTCTGCACCCCGTCGACCCACAACATGACCGTGTCCAGCGGCCCGACCAGTTGTCGCAAGTACACGGCCGCCGCGACGACGGTGCCGAGGCTGACGGCGTCGCGGTTGTGCAGCACACCGCCGATCAGTAGGACGGCGACCAGCGGTAGCACATACGAGACGTCCAGAGCCGGGAACAGCACTGAGCGCAGGCGCAAGGTCGCCAATCGGGCGCGGCGCGCGGTGTCGATCGAGGAAGCGGTTGTCATAGAATGCATTTCGGCCAGGCCGAGCGCCTCGATCGTCCGTGCTCCGGCCACGCTGGTCGCCAGGGCCTCGGCCAGCTGGGAACCGCTGGCCGCCTCGGTGCGATATGCGGCGCTGGATCGGCGTAGATACCACCGCACGGCGATAGTGGCGACGAGTAGACAGCTCAGACTCGATAGCCCGAGGACCGGATTGAGCACCACCACTGCGCCGATGATGAAGGTGGCCTGGATGACAGCGACGAAAACATCCGGCGCGGCGGTCCGCAGTGCGAAGGCGATGGTGGGTGCGTCGGTGGTGCCCCGAGCGATCAGGTCACCGGCGGAGGTGCGTTCGGCCACTGCCGCGGGCAGCGCGAGGACCCGATCGAGGAAACGTTCTCGAATGCGAGCCGCGGTGCGCTCGCCGAAGCGGTAGCCCACGTATCGAGCGCATCGGGTGAGCACGATTTGCGCGACCGTGCAGACCAGGATAACCAGGGCCAGTCGATCGACGGTGCCGACCGCGTCCCGCGCCGGTGACTTGCCGACCGCGTCCACGATCTTGCCGAGTAGCCAGGGACCGACCAGCCCGACACCCACCGCGAGCGCGTTGAGCACCAGCACCGCAGCGAATGCTTTTCTGTCCGTGCGGATCTCGTTCACCGCGGCCTGCCGGATCTGGGCCGCACCCGCGACCGGGAGCAGGGTTGTCATCGGGGCCCTTCCTCCTCGCCACGGGTTACCAGGGCACGGTAGCCGGGCTCGGTCGCCAGCAGGTCGTGGTGCGTGCCTGTCGCCGCGACGATGCCGTCGACCAGGTAGACCACGGTTTCCGCGTGGGCCAACAGGAGTGGGGAGGTCGTGGTCACCGCGGTTGTTCGGCCGCGTCGCGCGGCAAGCAACCGGTTCGCGATCGTGGCCTCGGTGTGCGCGTCCACGGCCGAGGTCGGTTCGACGGCCAGCAATACTTCCGGATCGGCGTAGACGGCGCGCGCGAGCCGGAGCCGTTGGCGTTGTCCGCCGGACAGATTGGCGCCGCGGGGATCGATCGTCGAGGCCAGACCGTCGGGCAGGGCGTCCACGATGTCCGCGGCCACCGCGATGTGCAGTGCGCGGTGCAGTCGATCGTCGTCGGCCTCGTGGCGGCCGCGGACAACCTCTCGGACGCTGCCGGTGAAGAGATAGGCGTCGTTGTCCGCCACCAGGATTCGCTGCCTGAGCTGGTCGGTGGCGACGACATCCAGGTCGATGCCTGCCCAGGTGACGTCGGATTTGGTGAACCCGCCGAGTCGATCGATGATCGCCGCGCTCTCCGCCGGGCGGTTGCTGACGATCGCGGTCGACATCCCCGACCGCAGTTCGACGCCGGAGGCAGGATCCCGCAGTGTCGACGGCACCGCAGGTGCGGCCACCTGGTCGGCGGGCAGATCCGGTGGCAGTGACAGCAACCGGGTCACGCGCCCGGCAGCGACCCGAGCGCGGGTCAGATCACCCGCACCCTCGATGAAGAACTCCACCGGAACGACGAGCATCGCGGTGTACCCGTACACCGCGACGAGACCGCCGACACTGATCGACCCCTCGGCCACCATCCGGGCACCCAGCCACGTGACGACCGCGAGGAAGGCCGCGGGCAGCCCCTTGGACAGCGCGTCGACCCAACTCGCGGCCACTCCGACGCGGTAGCCCTGCGCTACGAGATCATGCGAATCACGTTGATAGCGAGCGGCATACACTGATTTGCCGCCGAGGGCGTTCAGCACCCGAAGCCCGTTCAGCACATCCACCAACCGAGTGGTCAGTGCGCCCTGCCTCTCGCGATAACCGGCACTGGTCCGCTCGATCCGATGTAGCAGCGGCCCAACGGTCAGCACCAGCAACGGCACCCCCGCCAGCACCACCACCGCGAGCAGCGGTGAGATCGAAAACAGCACCACGGCAACAACGATGTAGGCGACCGCAGCGCCGAACCCGGGGCCGGTAACGGTCAACGACTGCGCGATCACCTGAACGTCGCCGCTGCCGATCGCCACCACCTCCCCCGCGGTCGTTCGACGAGAAAGACCGGCGCCCAGGCGAACACAATGCTCGACGGTCGCCGACACCGTCCGGAAAGCCGCCTCCATCCGTATTTTCGACATAGTTCGATGACGTGCAATGCCCAACGCCGCGTTGACAACCCCGACACCGAACAGCGCCACTACCCAACCGGTAAGCGACGCAAGGTTATCGGTGGCCAGACCATCATCGATCGCGCGAGACAACAAATACGGCGGCACCGCAAGCGTCACCATCCACGCACTCCCCAACGTCGCCCCGAGCGCGACCCGGCGCCGTTGACCGACCACCAACCACAACAGGAATCGACCAGGACTCGACCGCGCACCTGGACCAGGGCCATCGGGGAAGAGGGTCACACCACCCACGATAGTGAAACCCCCTTGCCATGCACCCGCGTTCATGAGCAGGCAAATGATCAAAAAATGAGGTCCGCGGGTAACGGGTCGGGCGAAGCTGTCGAGAGACCACGCGGGCCGTACGAGCGGACCGAAGACCCGTATTCGATGACGTTAGGCCGTGATGACAGAGCAAATGCGGTGGCCGGCGATCGTTCTGGTGGTGGTGTCGACCGTTGTTTGGGGGATGCTGTTCGGCCCCTTCCTGTGGACCGAACCGCTCGACCTACCGATGGGACTAGCCGTGTGCGGGCCCGCGCCACTGCTGATTCGAGAGGTCGTCCGCAGGCGTGGCGGTGGTTGGCCGGCCCTGATGATGTTCGGCGCCGGTTTCGGGGCGGCCCAGTACGCACTGGTGGGCGTGATCTCGCTGGCGGGACTGCAGAACGTTCCCGGCGGTCTCCACTACGGTGAGCCATTCTGCCTGACCTGGGTTTCCGCGCTCGGGTACATCGCGATGTACGCGGTTTGGGCGATCACCCTGCCGATTCTGTTGACCGAGTTGGTGTTCGGTGACCGACGCAGCCAACCATGGTTGCGGCGGACGGGCATAGTTGCCGCTGCGGCGGTACTGGTGGTGGTGGATTCCCTTGTGATCTGCGCGATTTGGGCACTCCCCTGGGCCATCGACCGTCAGCCACCAGCCTTCCCGCTACCCGTGCGTTCCCTCGGTGTGGCCGTGATGGCCGCAGTGCTGCTGGCGGCGGGCTGGTGGAGCACAACGGCGCTGCGCGGGCGCGGCGAATCGGTCACCGCGCCCGCGCCCGCCGCGGCGATGGTGGGACTGGTCGCACTGGCCGGTTCCTCGGCATGGTTGGGTATCAACCGGGTCGCGGACGGTGAGCTGCCGATTCCGGCGGTGTTGCTCTGCTATCTCTTGCTGCTCATGGGCGGTGCGCTGCTGATTCGAAGATGGCTGAGCCGCACCGGATTCGACGATCGCCATCGCCTCGCCTGTTATGCGGGCGCATTGGCAGGCTATGTCATCGACCAATCCCTGATGTTCCGGCCGACCGGTGTCGATCTGGCGTTCGACGTGGCCGTGTGTGTTGTCGCGGTCGTCCTGTTATGGCGGCTGGGCAAGATAGTCAGGTAGTGCCGTTGCTGATGTGCAGGATCGTGTCGGCGGTATCGAAGGTTGCGTGATCGAGGGGGAAGTAGCCCTTCTCGGGGGTGCTCCCGGTACGCGCGCGACCTGTGGCGATCGTGGTCGCCGGTGCCAGACCCCAGGTGCCTATTCGGCTCTGCAGCATGCCCTCGTAGGTATCCGGTTCCGGCGCAGGCAGTCCGAGACCTGCACTGCGCCCCAGGCTGCCTGCAATGAAGGTGTATTGCTCACCCCAGAGCGCCCCGACGATGGCGCCGACGCCGACCCAGTCGAGGACCATGCCCGCCACGCGCATGGTGCCTGGATGCCTGCGCAGATGGAGGTTGTGCGCGTGGGCCAAGGTCGCGCCGCGACCGGCCTCGATGCCGCGGATATCGAGCAGGTTCTGTGCCATGAGCGCATCCCGGGTGGACGACAGCAGGGATATCCGTGCGTCCAGTTCGATGGGCCGCGCTGCCTGCCGGTGGTAGCGGAGCAGACCGATTCCGGCGGTGAGATAGGTTCTGGCCCTCCGCCATTCGGCGAGCGACGTGGTCGCGATCAGTTCTGGTGCGCGTGCCTCCAGCGCGATGAGCATGTCGTTGGCAATCGATCGCAGCCGCTCGGCCTCGGGCGTGGCGCCGATCGACTTGGTCGCGTCGAGGATTGCCTCCTCACGATTCCACAGCTCGTCGGCACCAAGGAGATTCGCGAGGTCGAGGTCCAATTGCAGGTAGTCGCGGGCATATTCGAGGTAGGAGCGAGGGCTGGGTGCGGTGGTGTTCTCGGTTTGAGTGTCGAAGCCGTGGAAGGTGATTCGTTCTTCGGGTGGCCGGTGCTGGTTGTAGTCGTGCATCCAGCTGACCAATTGCCTGTTGCCGTCGAGCTTTCCGAAGTTGTGGGTGAAGCCCTCGCTCAGCGCGGTGTCGAGGCTGCCGATGCCCTCGTGGACGTAGTCGTTCACGGTGAGTGCGGCGATGCGGTCGGTTTCGAGGGCGATCGAGCGGAAGCCGAGGGTGACCAGTTGTGCGAAGAGTTCGTTGCGGACCAGCTGGAAGGCCGGTTCCTGGTGGGTCGGCTCGCCGAGTGCTACCAGGTCACAGGGCGTGGGTACGAAGTCTCGAATGTTCTGACTCATGTGTCTCAATCGTATCGTTGAAAGGTCGGTTGAGACTTTTCCGCGATCTACCGCTCAGACCTTCGGTAAAGTCTCAAATCGGTGATCACCTTGCGACCAGCCGACCTAGCCCGTGAGCACGGCCTGTCGACCCAGGCCGTGCGCAACTACGAGCGGGACGGGTGCATCCCGCCCGCCGAACGCACAGCGAGCGGCTACCGGATCTACACCGAGGTGCATGCGGCGGCGCTGCGCACTTACCTCGCGCTCATTCCGGCATACGGACACGCGGCCAGCGGCCAGATCATGAACGCACTCCACAATGCTGGACTCGACGGTGTCCTGGTGACCATCGACCGCGGCCACAGTCAGTTACTCCAGGACAGGGAGACGCTCGATTCAGTGCGGAAAGCGGTAGCACATCTGACTGCGGAGTCCGACGCAGTCATAAACCAATCCACAGACGCCCGAACCATCGGCGAACTCGCCCATCAACTCCGAGTAACCCCTGCGACCCTGCGCAATTGGGAAAACGCAGGCATCCTCGCCCCGACCCGTGACCCCGCCACCGGCTACCGCCACTACGACGCAACCGATATCCGCGACGCCCACCTCACCGATCTACTCCGCCGCGGCGGCTACCCACTGGACCACATCCGCACCGTGATCCAACAGCTCCGAACCGCAGGCAGCACAAACGCATTGACCGCCGCCTTGGCCGACTGGCAACAAAACCTCACCACCCAAGGCCGCGCCATGCTCCACGCCGCCACCCACCTCGACCACTACCTGCGCGTGCTCGAACAGCAGCGCTGATCAGGCGGTGCGGGTGGCCGCTAGCGGGCGGTCCTCGGTGTCCGCCGCGGCGCGGGTGAAGGTGAGAACGCCGTCCTCGATCGGTTCCTTGCGGAGCATCTTGCGATCACGGAAGTAGTTGTTGATGACCTGCCACGGCCCGCGAGTGCCCTGCCGGGGCATCACCGCATCGCCGCGCTGGATGTAGCCGGAGCTCAGCGCGCCGCCCATGACCGAGTCGGCGGAACGGTCCCCTTCTTCGGCCACAGCAACCATTTTCGTGTAACCGTGCGACTTCATGTGATTGAGGACGCGGCAGAAGTACTCGGCGGCGAGGTCGGCCTTGAGCGTCCACGAGGCGTTGGTGTAGCCGAGCACCATCACCGCGTTGGGAACGCTGTCGAGCATCGCGCCCTTGTAGACGACCCGGTCGCGGGTGACCACCGGCTGGCCGTCCAGTTCGAGGGTGGCGCCGCCGAGCATCTGCACGCGCAGGCCGGTCGCGCTGATCACGATGTCGGCGGCCAGTTCCTCGCCCGAGGCGAGCCGGATGCCGGTCTCGGTGAAGGTCTCGATGCGGTCGGTGACGATGGACGCCTTGCCGCTGCGCAGCACCTTGAACAGGTCACCGTTCGGCACGACGCACAGCCGCTGGTCCCACGGGTCGTAGGACGGGGTGAAATGCCGCATGTCGATGTTCGGGCCCAGCCACATCCGCACAGCGCTGAGCAGCACCTTGCGTGACGCGCCGGGATTGGTGCGGGACAGCTGAAAGCTGGCGCGCTGCAACGCGATATTGCGGGCGCGTCCCACGCGGTAGGCCACCTTCGCCGGTATCCGGGCCGCCTTCATGCCGACGGCGACCGGGTCGTCGGCGGGCAAGGCGGTGATGTAGGTGGGCGAGCGCTGCAGCATGGTGACGTGCGCGGCGTCTTTACTCATCGCCGGGATCAGGGTGATGGCGGTGGCGCCGCTGCCGATCACCACGACCCGCTTGCCGCGGTAGTCGAGGTCCTCGGGCCAGTGCTGCGGGTGCACGATCTGCCCACCGAAGTCCGCCTCGCCGGGGAATTCCGGCCGGTAGCCGTTGTCGTAGTCGTAGTAGCCGGTGCAGCCGGCGAGGAAGTTGCTGGTGAAGGTCTCGGTGGCGCCGGTCTGCTCGTCGAGTGCCTCGACGGTCCAGATGCCCGCCTCGCTGGACCAGCGGGCAGTGGTGACCTTGCGGCCGAAGTGGATGTGTTCCTTGACCCCGTACTCGATGGCGGTGTCCTCGACGTACTGGCGAATGTGCGGCCCATCGGCCAGCACCTTGGTGCCGGTCCACGGGCGGAAGCCGTAGCCGAAGGTGAACATGTCCGAGTCGGAGCGGATGCCGGGGTACCGGAACAGATCCCAGGTGCCGCCGATCGCCGTTCGGCGCTCCAGGATCGCGTAGCTGCGCCCGGTTTGCTCGCGGGTGAGGTGGCAGGCCATGCCGATACCGGAGAGGCCGGCGCCGATGATCAGTACGTCGACATGCCGCGTCATTGAGGAACTCGTTTCGTCTGGTCACGCCTCGATCACCAGCGACCGAGGGTTTCCGCCGAGGGTACGTGTTATTTGAGGTTACGTCTAGTGAGGGTAGCTGAAAACATGCCGGCGACGGCGCGTCAATTAAAACCTCGCTGGTTTCAACCGGTGACTCCGCCGCGCCGCGCGCACAGCATGGATGACTGCGGCGCGCTCAGCAGCGCTGCGCGGATCTTGTCCCCTACCCGAGGTGTCGCGTGTCATCAATTGTCTTGGAGCCGACACCGATTCGGGTTCGGTCGGCGGCACGGTGGCGGCCGCGCAAGACCTGGTTGCGGGTGGTCAGCCCGCTGGTCATCGTGGTCGCGTGGCAGCTGGCCAGCGTCACCGAGGTGCTGCCGGAACGCCTATTGGCCTCGCCCATAACGATTCTGCGGACCACCGGAGAGCTACTGCGCGCCGGGACGCTGCAGGAGGCGATCACCGTGTCGCTCGGGCGGGCGGCGACCGGATTCGTGATCGGTGCGGTACTCGGGATCGGCCTGGCGGTTGTCGCCGGACTGAGCACGGTCGGCGAGTACGTGGTCGATCCGCCGATGCAGATGCTGCGGACGGTGCCGTTCTACGGGCTGATTCCGCTGCTGATCCTGTGGTTCGGGATCGGCGAGCTGCCGAAGGTGGTGCTCGTCGCGTTCGGCGCGGCGATCCCGTTGTACCTCAACACGTTCGCCGGAATCCGTGGCGTCGACGGCAAACTGGCCGAACTGGCGCAGGTGCAGCAACTCGGCCGGATCGCGATCATCGGGCACATCGTGCTGCCGGGCGCACTGCCGCAGATCTTGGTCGGGCTACGCCAATCACTCGGTATCGCCTGGCTGGCGTTGATCGTCGCCGAGCAGGTCAATGCCGATGCGGGACTGGGGTTTCTGATCAATGACGCCCGCGAGTTCTTGCGTACCGACGTCATCGTCGTCGGGCTGCTCGTCTACTGCGTGCTCGGTCTGCTGACCGACGCGTTCGTCCGATTGATCGAGAGGAAGGCGCTGGCATGGCGACGCGGATTCCTGGGACAGTGATCACCGAAGAACTGATCGAAAACGCAAGCGCGGAAACGACATCGGCTCACCCGGTGGCGAAGTCGAACAGCGTCGCTGTGCCGACCGCTGTGGACAGGGCCGGAAATGATTCGGCCGCAACGACTTCTGCGGACGAGACACCGGTTGCCCAGGTGCGCGGCCTGATCCGCGATTTCGACGGACGCCGCGTACTCGACGGACTCGACCTCGACATCGCCCCAGGCGAATTCGTCGCTCTGCTCGGTCGCAGCGGCTCGGGTAAATCCACCCTGCTGCGTGCACTCGCGGGCCTCGACCGCGGCGTACAAGGCGAGCTCACCACGCACGGCACCATCGCCGTCGCCTTCCAGGAACCACGCCTCGTGCCATGGAAACGCGTGCTGGCCAACGTATTCCTCGGCCTGCGCCACAGCGACCCCAAGGCCGCCGCTCGCGCCGCGCTCGCCGAGGTCGGCCTCAGCGAACGCGCGAACGCCTGGCCGCTCACCCTCTCCGGCGGCGAAGCCCAACGCGCCAGCCTGGCCAGGGCCCTGGTTCGCGAACCGGACCTGCTGCTGCTCGACGAGCCCTTCAGCGCCCTCGATGCGCTGACCCGCATCACCATCCACCGCCTGGTGATCGACCTGTGGCAGCGCCGCAAGCCCGGCGTCCTGCTGGTCACCCACGACGTCGACGAGGCGCTGCGGCTGGCCGACCGCGTGCTGGTGCTCGGCGACGGCCGGATCGCCCACGAATCCCGCATCGACCTGCCGCGTCCGCGCCGCGGCGACCATCCGCACCTGCTCTCCCTGCGCGAAACCCTGCTCGCCGAACTCGGCGTTGCCCCGGAAGGAACCGAATGAAAGCCAGAAGGCTGCTGCTCGCAACGACTCTCGCACTGGTCGTGGCGGTCGGCACGGCCTGCGGGTCCGACAAGGCCGACGATGCGGCGGTCCGCCCCGACGGTTCGATCGACCTGTCCCAGGTGACGTTGCACGCCGGCGATCAGAAGGGCACCGGGCTGCAGGCGCTGCTCACGGCCGCGGGTGAGCTGGACAAGACGCCGTACAAGATCACGTGGTCGCAGTATCAGTCCGGGCCGCCGATGCTGGAGGCGATCAACTCCGGTGCCGTCGATATCGGCTGCGTCGGCAATGCCCCGCCGGTGTTCGCGGCCGCGGCCAAGTCGGCGATCAAGATCGTCAGCAGCTACCGGGGCGGCACCGAGGGCCAGGCCGTCGTGGTGCCCAAGGATTCGCCGCTGCGCACGCCGGAAGACTTGCGCGGCAAGAAGATCGCGGTCGCCAAGGGCAGTTCGGCGCACCACCACCTGCTCGCGGTACTGAGCAAGGCGGGCATCAAGTGGGATCAGATCGAGCCGCAGTACCTGCAGCCGCCGGACGCGCTCGCCGCGCTGACCACCGGCCGGGTGGACGCCTGGGCCATCTGGGACCCGTACACCGCGCAGGCCGAGCAGCAGTCGAACGCGCGAATCCTGGTGAGCGGCAACGGGTATGTCACCGGCGATGCCTTCTACGTCGCCGGTACCAAGTCGCTGGAAAGCAAGGCGACCTCCGCCGCCCTGCGTGATCTGCTCGCCCGCATCGGGCGCGCCCACGCCTGGGTCAACGGACACCCCGAGCAGTGGGCGAAGACCTACGCCGAGCTGACCGGGCTCCCCTATGACGTCATCCTGACCGTCGTCAAACGTGGCCCGTACCAAGACCATCCGCTCGATCCCGGCACCATCGCCGCCGAGCAGGGCGTCGCGGACGCCTTCGCCGACGCCGGGATCATCCCCGGCAAGGTGAACATCACCGGCTTCACCGACACCCGTTTCAATGACCTGTTCCCCGCTTCCTGAGGAGTTGGCGCACCATGACTTTGTCCTTCCATTGGTTCCTGCCCACCTACGGTGATTCGCGCGGCCTGGTCGCGGGCGGGCACGGCACCTTCATGTCCGGTGACCGTCCCGCGACGCTGCGCTACCTTAATCAGATCGGCGCCGCCGCCGAGGACAACGGCTTCGAGGCCGTGCTCACCCCCACCGGAACCTGGTGCGAGGACGCCTGGCTCACCACGGCGATGATGGTGGACACCACCGAGACGCTGAAGTTCCTGGTCGCGCTGCGCCCCGGCCTGATCAGCCCGACGCTGGCCGCGCAGATGGCGGGCACCTTCCAGCGGCATTCACGGGGCAGGCTGCTGCTGAACGTGGTGACCGGCGGCGAACCGCACGAGCAGCAGGCCTACGGCGACTTCCTGGACAAGGAACAGCGCTACGCCCGCACCGGCGAATTCCTGCACGTGGTGCGGGAGCTCTGGCACTCGCCCGAGCCGATCACCTTCGAGGGCAAGCACATTCACGTCCGCGACGGGCAGCTGAGCAACCGGCCCGACCCGATCCCGCCGGTGTTCTTCGGCGGTTCCTCCGCACCGGCCGGACCGGTCGCGGCCCGCTACGCCGACACCTACCTCACCTGGGGTGAGCCGCTGCTCGCGGTGAGCAGGAAGCTGGAGTGGATCCGGCGCCTGGCCAACGACCAGGGCCGCGTCCTCGACTACGGCCTGCGCATCCACGTGATCAGCCGCGACACCGCCGAGGAGGCGTGGGCCGAGGCCGATCGGCTGCTGCAGGGCATCGATCCCGCCGACATCGAGCGGGTGCAGGCGAGCCTCGCGCGCAGCGAGTCGGAGGGGCAGCGGCGGATGTCCGAGCTGCACGGCGGCAGCACCGATCGACTGGAGATCGCGCCCAACCTGTGGGCAGGGGTGGGTCTCGTCCGTGGTGGCGCGGGCACCGCGCTGGTCGGCTCGCACGCCGAGGTCGCCGAACGGCTGGTCGAATACTCGAAGCTGGGCATCAGCCACTTCATCCTGTCCGGGTATCCGCACCTGGAGGAGGCGTACTGGTTCGGTGAGGGCGTGCTGCCGATCCTGGAGCGCAAGGGACTGTGGCGCCACCCCTCTCGTCCGGCTGCCGTGCCGGTCGCGACTCCCTTCGCGGCGTCGTCCAGCAGCTGACCCAGATAGGCCTGTTCGAGTTCCCGACCTCGGTTCACCTGCGGCTTCGGGTGCGGGAACTCGAACAGGGCGCCCTACCCAGTTGCACCCAGTTAACGGTGACTGACTCACTTCAACGAGAATGATCTCTTGATCCGGCTCCCAGGCCGGACGTCTAGACGAGCTCATAAGGGAGTCATGACCACCTCCGCCGCCCAGCGCTGGCGTCGCCGCCTGCCCGACACCGCGACGACCGACGGAGCGCCCACGCTGGCGCGCAGACTCGGACGCATCGACCTCACGGCGATGGGCGTCGGCACCATCGTCGGCGCGGGCATCTTCGTGATCACCGGGGTGGCCGCGGCGGAGAAGGCCGGGCCGTCGATCGTGCTGTCGTTCCTGCTGGCCGGGACGGTGTGCGTGCTGGTCGCGCTCTGCTACAGCGAGCTGGCGGCGATGGTGCCGGTGTCCGGCAGCGCCTACACCTATACCTACGCGACGCTCGGCGAGGGGCCCGCGTTCCTGGTGGGGTGGAATCTGTTGCTGGAGTTCGTGATCGCGGGCGCCGCGGTCGCGATCGGCTGGTCGGGGACCACGGTGTCGGCACTGGATTCGATCTTCGGGATCACCGTGCCGAAGGCCATCGCGGCGGGGCCGGGCGAGGGCGGGATCGTGAATCTGCCCGCCGTGCTGATCATCGGGGTGATCGTCGCGGTGCTGGTCGGCGAGGTGTCGCTGACCGCGCGAATCACCAAGGCGCTGGTCGGGGTGACGATCGGCGTGCTGGTGCTGGTGGTCGCCGTCGGTGCGCCGCATATCGACGTGAACAACTGGACGCCGTTCGCGCCCTTCGGCATCAGCGGCATCGTCGGCGGGGCGGCCATCGCATTCTTCGCGTTCCTCGGCTTCGATGTCGTGGCGGCCTCGGCGGAGGAGGCACGCAATCCGCGCCGGGACGTGCCGTTCGCCATCATCGGCACGGTGCTCATCGCGACCGTGCTCTACGCCCTGGTCAGCGCCGTGCTCACCGGTATCGCGCCGTTCGCGACGCTGAACAACGGGGCGCCGATCGCGACCGCCTTCGGTGGGTTGAAGATCGGCTGGATCGGCAATGTCATCGTGATCGCCTCGATCATCGCGTTGACCAAGGGTCTGCTGTTGATCGTCTACGCACAGGTGCGACTGGGGTTCGCGATGTGCCGAGATCGCTTGCTGCCCTATGGTTTCGCGCAGACCGGCAAGCGGTCCACACCCGTCCGGCTGACCCTGCTGCTCGGGGCGGTGTGTGCCACGATCGCCGGATTGCTGCCGATCGACATCGTGGTGGAGCTGGTGAATATCGGTGCGTTGTCCGCGTTCGCGGTGGTGTGCGTCGGCGTGCTGGTGTTGCGCAGGGCCGAGCCGGAGCGGGAACGGCCGTTCCGCACGCCGTTCGTGCCGGTGGTTCCGGTGCTCGCGCTCGTCGGATGCGTGTTGCTCGCGACGACGCTGGACGGACTGACCTGGGTGCGGTTCGCGGTGTGGGTGGTGATCGGCCTCGCCGTCTACCTCGGATACGGCCGCAAGCGCTCGACTCTCGCCCCGGCCGCAGTGGAATAGCAGGCGAAACTCGGCCGTTGCGGCCGGGATATCTCACATATGCCGTGGATTCCATTGCGCCCCATGCCTGTTTTCGGCAGGCTCACTAGATGCCGAACGCACTGGTGCGGCGCCGCATGAAGGGACGATGAACGATGTCGGACGACGAGAAGACGATCCGGGTTCTGATCGAGCGGTGGGCCGCCGCCGTACACGCCGGTGACCTGGCCGCCGTCCTCGCCGACCACGCGCCCGACATCGTCATGTTCGACGTCCCGCCGCCGAACGAGGGCCTGCGCGGCATCGACGCCTACCAGGCGGCCTGGCCGGGCTTTTTCGAGTGGCAGGCGCAGGGCGCGACGTTCGAGATCGTCTCGTTGGACGTCACCGCCGGCGCCGACGTCGCGTTCGCACACGCGCTGCTGCTGTGTGGGACCGCCGAGGACTTCGCCAAGGACCCGGGACGGCGTCTGCGCCTCACCCTCGGCCTGCGCAAGGAAAACGGGCGCTGGATCGTGGCGCACGAGCACCACTCGTTCCCGGACGACAGCCTGCCCGCCATCTGATCCCATCGCGGCCGGCGTGCAACAGCCCGGCCGCCGAATGCCGCGCAAAGGGCAGCCCTGTCGTCCAAATACCTCCGGCAGGTCCGCCGGGACAGGCGAGGTCGAGGCGTCGGCTGAGTTCGTCCGTGGTCCAGTACCCCGGCGCTAGGTGCGACAGGGCTGACGAGTTCGCGGGGCAGCCGGTTCGGGTGGCGGTGTCGTTGCGGCAGGACGTATTCCGAGGGTGCCGGTTCCTACAGTGGGTCTCTGGCCCCCAACACACTTCGCCGCCGGGATGAGCGAGGGCGAGGCGTCGGCTCAGTTCGTCGCCGGATCAGTACCCAGGTACTAGATGCAAATAGTGCTGCGGCGGGACGTGGTCCAGGGGTGTTGATTTCTACCTTCGGTGCATGCCAACAACACATTTCGCCGCTTCGCTGGATAGTCGGTCGTCGGCGCGGCATCGCCGCAGTGGTGCGCTCGCCGACGCCGCTGCCCGGCTGCATCGTCCCCTGACGTGGATGACGCTCACGATGACCGCGTTGGTCGTGTTCTCTCTGGTAGCGATGTTCGTCGACGATCGGATGCTGCTCGGTGAGTCGGTCTGGTTGAAGCCGACGAAGTTCGGGCTGTCGTTCGCGCTCTACGGGCTCACGCTGGCGTGGCTATTGTCGTTGCCGCACAAGGGAAGTCGCGCGACCTGGTGGTTGGGCACCGTGTTCGCGGTGACCGGGTTCATCGATGTCGGCTTCATCGCACTACAGGCCGCACGCGGCACGTTCAGCCATTTCAATACCGAGACCGACGCGGTGAACCAGATCGGGCAGCAGGTGTTCCAGTCAGGCGTGCTGGGACTTTTCGCGGCGAACCTGATCATCGCGCTGATCCTGTGCTGGCAGCGACTGGTGGATCGGCCGACAGCACGGGCGATCCATGCCGGATTGTTCCTGGCCATCGTCGGGATGATGCTCGGGTACCTGATGGGTTTCACCGGCAAACAGCTGGTCCGCGACGCCGACGGCAACGTCGTCAAGCTGGTCGCCGGGCACACCGTCATCGATCCCGCAAGCCGTGACCTGTCGCCTCGCGACGCCGCTGCGGGCATGCCGCTCACGCACTGGAGCACCATCGGCGGCGACCTCCGCGTCCCCCACTTCCTCGGCCTGCACGCCATCCAGGTCCTGCTACTCGCCGTCGTCATCCTGTCTTGGCTGGCCCCGCGCTACCCCTGGCTACGCGCCGAACGCACCCGCACCGCGGTCATCGGCGTCCTCGCCCTCGGCTACACCGGCCTACTGGCCATCGTATTCACCCAGGCAATGCGCGCTCAGTCCTTGATCCACCCGGACACCACCACCCTGACCGCCCTCGCCGGACTCACCACTGGCGTCGCCGTACTACTCGGTGCCATCTACCTACGAGCCCGTGCGAACCTCGACGCCGGAGACAGGTCCCCCCTGCAACTGGTGACCGACCCAACACCGACCGCCGCCCGAACCCTGGTGTAGCTCTCCCCCCAAACCCACTTGACGTAGGAAACGTCTTCTCGACTGATGCCGCAGCATGGGTCAGGAGGACGGAACCTACGTCAAGTGCGTTGTCTACCAGTGCTACTCGGTGGTCAGCGTAGGCGTTCCGCGTCTCGGGTCAGTTCGAGCAAGGTTTTGCCCAGCATCGCGAGTTCGTTGGGGGTGGCGCCTTCTTCGATGGCGATGGCGACGTCTTCGGCGGCGCAGCGGGCGGCGAACCAGCGGTCGGCCAGGTCGGCGGCTTCCTGGGCGCTGAGGACGACGGAGTCGTCGGGGATTCCGGTCCCCTTCAGACTGTTGCGGTTCTCGTAGGCGCGTTGGCGACAGGACTGGCGGCAGTACCGGCGGCGACGGCCTGCCTCGGACTCCACGATTTCCCGCCCACACCACAGGCAGGACAGCTGGCGAGAGTGACGACGATCAGAGATGGAACACACCCCCTAGCGGGACAGCGAGCGGCGCGACATGACGCAGAACCTTAATCGCTCGACGGCGCGAACCCGCTCAGCGACCCCCGAGAACCGCCGGACGGCGGGCGTGGCGAGGTGGGCGCGCCGTTGGCACTACAATGGAACGGTTCCGCGGCCCGTCGGGAACTATCGGCGCAGGCCCGTTCGTTGCACATAAGGTCCAGCGAGCACCAAACGCTCGTACGGTCGCAGCAACAAGACTCGAGCACACAGGGAGAGGCACACCATGGCAGATCGCGTACTCCGGGGCAGTCGGCTCGGAGCGGTGAGCTACGAGACCGATCGCGACCACGACCTGGCTCCGCGTCGGATCGCCCGGTACCGCACCGACAACGGTGAAGAATTCGACGTCCCGTTCGCCGACGACGCCGAGATCCCCCCGACGTGGCTTTGCCGCAACGGTCAGGAAGGCATGCTGATCGAGGGCACCACCGTCGAGACCAAGAAGGTCAAGCCGCCGCGCACCCACTGGGACATGCTCCTGGAACGCCGCAGCAAGGAAGAGCTCGAGGAGCTGCTCAAGGAGCGCCTCGACCTCCTCAAGACCCGCCGCCGCGTCTAACGCGCCCGAAAGGCCGCCTACATCCCCCGATGCAGGCGGCCTTTCGCCTGCCTCCGCACCCGCCACCAAAATCCGCACCCACACTCGGGACTTGCACTCGAAATAGGGCCCTAAAGCCAGTGCAGGTCCCGAGTGAGAGTGCGGATTTCCAGCAGCGACCGAGCGGGGCGGTGGAATGCGGACGTTCACTGGGTAGAGGCTGCGTGCTGACAGCCGAAACGGACGGCACAGATCGAAGAAGTCAGCCCGCGCCTGTCCGCCAATCCCACAGAGCGCGTCCATACCTCTCACAGACCTGAGCCCCTGTGGAACGGTATACGCGCCCTGTGGAACCCCCTACGGACCAAAGCCCGACCACCCATCTCTGTCCAAAGCGCTTGGGACGCAACCCCAAGCCAGACAACCACGCTGAAACCGCCCCTGCCCCATGCCCAAAGCGCTTGGAACGCAACCACAAGCCAGACGACCACGCCGGAACCGCCACCCCTGCCCCACATCCAAAGCGCTTGGAACGCAACCACAGCCAGATGACCACCTCGGGAACGCGACATCGCGCGCCTGACCGTTAACTAAAGCCGGGTACGGCAGGCGACGCGCCCAGCACTGCTTCACAGGAAAACGTGGATAGGTCTTCAGCTCACTGAACTGTTCACCTCTGGAGTCCTGAGCAGCACTTGCCCGGATAGGTCCACCTTTTCGGGGGTTCTGGGTGTACTGGTTCGGGTTGGTGTGCTGAGAGATTCTCCGGTGGTGTGCTGTTCCAGGGGTTTTCGACTGGTTCATCGGATGACCGGAGTAGTGCTGGGCGCGCCAGGTGGGGTCCCCGGCCTCAGTTATCGGTCAGGTGCGTGGTGTCGTGTTCCGGAGGTGGTCATCTTGCTGTGGTGCTGTTCTCGAGCACTTTGAAGCAGTGAGTGTGTCGGGTGGGTGTTTTCGGGGCTGCTGGGGCTCCGATGTGCACCCTTTGTTCTGGCCGAGCACCGTTTCTGGAAGCCGCTCACTCGGTGTAGTCGGTGTCCGGGTCACCGAAACGGTGCTCGCCTGACCGGGAGGGGGCAGTCGAGGTGGGGGTGGGCTAGTGGCTGGCTACCTTGCGGTATTGGGCGAGGGCGAGGGGGACGGCTAGGGCGAGGATGGTCAGGGAGCAGGCTATGGCGTATTCGACGCAGTGGTCGGCGGGCCAGCCGGTGGCGTGGGCGAAGGTGGGTGGGGCGTTGTTTTCGAAGAGTTTGCGGCCTGCTCCGGCTACTGCGGTGATGGGGTTCCATTCGGCGATGGTGCGCAGGGGGCCCGGGAGGGTTGAGCCGGGGATGAAGGCCGAGGAGATGAAGGACAGGGGGAACAGCCAGATGAGGCCTGCGCTCTGGGCCACTTCGACGTTCGGTGACATCAGGCCGGTGAGCGCGCCGACCCAGGACATGGCGAAGGCGAAGAGCAGGATCACGCCGAAAGCCAGTGCGGCGTCGGCGATTCCGCCGTTGATCCGCCAGCCGACGACGTAACCGCAGCCGACCATGACCGCGACACTGAGGATATTGACCACCAGGTCGGACAGCGTGCGACCCATCAGCACCGCGAGCCGTGACATCGGCAGCGTGCGCATCCGGTCGATGATCCCCTTCTGCAGGTCGCTGGCCAGGCCGACGGTGGTGAACGCGGCATTGAAAGCGACTGTCTGCGTGAAGATTCCGGCCAGCAGGAATTCACGGTACTGGCTGCCGCCCAGCGATCCGCCGAAGATGTAGGCGAACAGGAACACGAACATCAGCGGCTGAATCGTCGCGGTAACCAATAGGGTCGGCACCCGCAGAATGGTCAGCAGATTGCGGTGCGCGACGATCGCGCTGTCCCGGAAGATCCGCAACCGCGGACCCGAATCGAATTGAACAGCTTGCATTTTCGGGACTTCGACGACAGCAGTCACGACCGCACCTCGCGGCCACTCGGCTCCGTCGCGCCCGCAGGGGCGGCTGTGACGTTACGCGCTCTCACGACAGGATCTCCTCTTGTACGTCATCGGTTTCTGGCTGGCGCTCGGCCGAATCACGGGCCGCAGTGCCGGTGAGCGAAAGGAATACGTCGTCGAGGCTGGGGCGGTGGACCTCGGCGTCCACCACGCACACGCCTGCGTCATCGAGCCGACGCAACGCCTCGACCATGGTGCGTGAGCCGTCGCCGACCACGATCGACACCGCGTCGGTGCCGTCGTCGTGGCTTGGCTCGCCGACGCCGACCTGGGCGAGCACCCGCAGCGCGGGCGTGACGTCCTGGCCGGCGGCGAGGGTGACGGTGAGCCGATCACCGCCGATGGACAACTTCAGCTCGTCCGCGGAGCCACGCGCGATCACCCGGCCCCGGTCGATGACGGTGATCCGGTCCGCGAGCTGGTCGGCTTCTTCCAGATACTGCGTGGTGAGCAAAACGGTGGTGCCGTCGTCGACGAGATCGCCGATGACGCGCCACATGTCGAGCCGCCCGCGCGGATCGAGCCCGGTGGTCGGCTCGTCCAGCACCACCACCGCGGGCCGGGCGACGAGCGCCCCGGCCAGGTCGAGCCGCCGCGCCATGCCACCGGAGTAGGTGCCCGCCCTGCGGTCGGCCGCCTGCTCCAATCCGAACGCGCTCAACAGTTCCGCTGCCCGTGCGGTGGATTGCCGCTGCGACATCCCGTACAGCCGGGCCACCATCCGCAGGTTCTCGTACCCGGACAGGTTCGCGTCGACCGCGGCGTACTGACCGGACAGACCGATCCGCCGCCGCGCCGCACCAGGATTACGCAGCACGTCCACCCCGGCCACCCGAACCGACCCGGCGTCCGGACGCAGCAGCGTGGTGACGATGCGAACCGTCGTCGTCTTGCCCGCCCCGTTCGGCCCGAGCAGACCCATCACCGTGCCGGTCGGGATCTGCAGGTCGATGTTGTCCAGCACCCGGATCTTGCCGTAGCTCTTCACCAGGCCGACGACTTCTACTGCCAAGCTCACTGGTTTACCTCCATGAGCGACTCCCCCGCCTTCGCGATCGGTCTGCCGGTGGACCCCTGCACTTCTCGCCCACTCACCTTTGCTTCTCCTTCTTTCTGATCCCGATGGCAGGCTTGTCGGATCGCGAGCCGTTCTTGGCTCTTTTCGGGTCTCCGTTGACCGAATGCGACCCGTTGGTCGACTGGCGTGCCGGCGTACCGTCCAGCTGCCTGCGCAGTACCGGGCCGATCGCGGCGAGCGATTCGGGTGCGGTCATCGCCGAGTGCCTGCACGGCAGTTCATGATCATGGATGGCGCCGGTGACGAACGGTTGCCACGCGGCCGCGCGGCGTTCCGGATCGGCCCGGTTGATCTCGTCCGCGGCGGCGGTGAAGAACAGCAGGTCGCCGTCGAAGACGCGGGGCCGGAAACTGTGCGCGAGCAGGGTGCCGTTGGTGTAGCCGGCGTAGAGCCGTTCGAGGTGCTCGACGGTGAGCGCCGCGAACGGCCCCGGCCGCGCGCGCAGCAGCTCTGCCGCGTCGCGCAGGTTCATTGCCGGGTCGATCGGGGTGTCGAGCTGGTCGCTGCCGAATTCCTCGATGATCTCGGCCACGCTCGGGATCGCGTGCTCGAGCCAGGCATCGGAGAGCCGGTAGCTGTCCATCATCGACAGCAGCGCGACCTCGTCGCCCGCCTCCTGCAGCCGCACCGCCACCTCGTGCGCGATCAGCCCGCCGAGCGACCAGCCGAGCAGGTGGTAGGGCCCGGTCGGCTGGATCGACTTGATATGCGCCACATACTGTCCGGCGGCTTCGGCGATCGAGGCGAAGCCGTCCTCGCCCGCGACGTGCGGTGCCTGCAGCCCGTACACCGGACGGTCCGGTGCGAGATGCGCGAGCAGGCCCGAGTAGCACCAGGCCAGCCCGATCGCGGGATGGATGCAGAACAGTGGCGCCCCGGTGCCGTTCGGGCGGATCGGCAGCACCGGCCCCAACGCCGCCGCGATGCCCGCGCCCGAGCCGTCGAGGCGGGCGGCGATGGCCGCCGGGGTCGCCTCGCCGAACATCAACTGCACCGGCAGGTCGAGACCGTTGGCCCGTACCTGCGCAACAACTTTCGTGGCCAGCAGCGAGTTGCCGCCGAGTTCGAAGAACCCGTCGTCGGCGCCCACCGATTCCATGCCGAGCACCGTGGCGAAGGCCGCGCACAGTGCTACCTCGGTCGGGGTGGTCGGCGCACGATAGCCCTCGGCGGACGCGAACACCGGTTCCGGCAGCGCTTTTCGATCAAGCTTGCCGACCGGGCTGAGCGGCACCCGGTCGAGCATCATGATCGATTGCGGCACCATGTAATTCGGCACCAGCCCGGCCACGTGGTCGGTGAGCTCGGCCGCGGACACTCCGTTGCGCGCCTTCACATAAGACACCAGCGCCGTGGTTCCCGCCGGCGTGCGATGCCCGATGGTGGTGGCGAATTCCACCGCGCTGTGCCGCGCCAGCGCCGCGTCGATCTCGCCGAGTTCGATACGGAAGCCACGGATCTTGACCTGATGATCGGTGCGCCCGACGTACTCGATCTCACGACCCGCGCCCGTGCTGCGACCCGCCGACAGCGAACCCGGCCCGGACCACCAGCGCACCAGGTCGCCGGTCCGATACATCCGCTCCCCCGGCTTGCCGTACGGGTTCGCGACGAATCGCTGCGCCGTGAGGCCCGGCCGATTGAGGTAACCGCGAGCCAACGCGGCACCGGACAGATGCAATTCGCCGGTGACACCGACCGGTGCCGGGTGCAGGCGCAGGTCCAGGATGGTCGCGCTGACGCCGCGGATCGGCCCGCCGATGGTGATCGGACCGCCCGGTGTCAGCGGCTGGCCGATCACCGTGACGATGGTTGTCTCGGTGGGCCCGTACACGTTGTACAGGTTGCGGTTCGGCGCCCATCGGGTGACCAGATCCGGCGGCAGCGCCTCGCCGCCGACCAGCACGTGCTGCAGTTCGGTGACACCGGTCGGGTCGACGGTGCCGAGCGCCGAGGTGGTGATGAACGCGTGCGTGATCGCCTCGTCGATGAACACCCGCGCGAGGTCTTCGCCACCGACCACACCGGGCGGCGTGATCACCAGGGTGGCCGCGCCGCCGAGCGCCAGCAGCAGGTCCAGCATTGCCGCGTCGAAGCTCGGTGTCGCGAAATGCAGGACGCGGCAACCGGGTCGGACGTCGAACCGCTGCGCGGTCTCGGCCGCGAAGTTGGACAGACCGCCGTGCGTGACCACCACGCCCTTCGGTGTCCCGGTCGAACCGGACGTGTAGATCACATATGCCGGGTTGTCCATCCGCAGCGGAGCGGTGCGCTCCGCGGCGGTGATCGGCGCGTCCGACGAGTCGAGCACGAGCCCGCGGAAGTGCGCGTCGTCCAGCACGATCCACTCCGCGCCGTCGGGCAGTTCGGCGCGATAGTCGCCGAGCGTGATGCCCAGAGCCGCACCGGAATCCGAGAGCATGTGTTCGATCCGGTGGGCCGGATACAGCGGGTCGACGGGCACGAACGCGGCACCGGCCTTGGCCACCGCGAGCACCGTCGCCACCGATTCGACCGATCGCGGAATACCAAGCGCCACCAGCGTTTCCGGACCGACGCCCTGCCGGATCAGCACCCGCGCCAACCGGTTCGTCCACCGGTCGAGCGCGTCGTAGCTGACCTGAGTCTCCTCGGTGCGCAACGCGATCGCCTTGCGGTCGACGTTCGCCGCCGCCGCGAACACCTCCGGGAAGGTGACCGGCCGGTCCGCCTCCGCACCGCGCACCGGGGCGAGCCCGGACCATTCGGCGGGATCGAGCAGCTCCAGATCACCCACGGCCGTAGTGGGATTGGCTGCGATGGCGGCGAGCAGCCGGACCAGTCGCTTGCCCAGCCGCAGCGCGGTCTGCTCGTCGAACAGATCGCTCGCGTAGTTCACCGACAGCGTGATGCCCGCCGGATCCCGTTCCGGTGTCTGCGATTCGGTCAGCGTGAACTGCAGATCGAATTTGGCGATGCCGGTGTCGATATCGGCCGCCTCGATCCGCAGCTCGGGCAGGTCGAGGCCGCGCACCGGCTGGTTCTGCACCGAGAGCATCACCTGGAACATCGGATGATGGGCTTGTGAGCGGGCCGGATTCAGCACCTCGACGAGCCGCTCGAACGGCACGTCGGCGTGCGCGAACGCGTCGAGATCGGTGTCGCGGACCGTATGCAGCAGGTCGGTGAACCTGGCATCCGGATCGATCCGAGTACGCAGCACCAGGGTGTTGACGAACATGCCGATCAACCGGTCCAGCGCGGGGTGGCCGCGTCCGGCGATGGGCGTGCCGACGGTGATGTCGTCGGTCGCGCTCATCCGGTGCAGCAGTACCGCGAGCGCGGCGTGCAGCACCATGAACATGCTGACGTTGTTGCTGGTCGCGATCGTGCGCAGTTCCCGGTGGGTGCACGCGTCGACCGTGCATTCGACCAGCCCGCCCCGGTAGGACGGTACCGGCGGCCGCCGCCGGTCCGCGGGCACGGTGAGCAGCTCGGGGCTGCCGTCGAGGGTGCGCCGCCAGTAGGCGAGCTGACGGCTCAGCACCGAGTCGGCGTCGTTCTCGGCGCCGAGCGTCTCCTGTTGCCACAGTGTGTAATCCGCGTACTGCACGCTGAGATCGGTCCACTGCGGTGTCTGTCCCGCGCAGGCCGCCCGGTAGGCGGTGGCCACGTCGAGCGCCATCGGCTCGAGCGACCAGCCGTCCATGGCGATGTGGTGCACCACCAGAACGAGGACGTGTTCGTCGGACACCTCGGCCGGATTCTGCACGCCGGTGTCGCCGTCGGGCGACACCGAGATCAGCGCGGCCCGGATCGGCACCATGCCCGCGAGGTCGAATCCCGGCGCGGCGAAGCGCCGTACGGCGTCGTCGACCTCGTCGGGGGTGACCGTCGCGACGAACAGTGTGAGCGCGGCGGCGGCCAGATCCAAGACCTGCTGGGCCGGTTCACCATTGGTCTCGGGGAACACGGTCCGCAGCGTCTCGTGCCTGGCCTGCACCGCGTGCAGCGCCATCACCAGCGCGTCGACGTCGAGCTTGCCGTTCATCCGCAGCACGACCGGCACGTTGTAGGCGCCTGCGGTCTGGTCGGCCGATTCGCCGGATCCGTTGAACCGGTTGAGGAACCACAGCCGACGCTGCGCCGCCGACAGCGGAATCCGCTCCGGCCGGTGCCGCCGCGCCAACGGCGGACGCGCGTCCGAGCCCGCGGGCCCCGAGTCGAGCAGCGCGGCAAGCGCGGCCACCCGCGGCGCGGCGAACACGGTGCGCACTTCCAGGCGGATGTTCGTCGCCGCCGCGAGCCGGGCGACGAGTTGCGTTGCCAGCAGCGAGTTTCCGCCGATATCGAAGAAACTGTCGTCGGCCCGCACCTCGTCGACGCCGACCAGGTCCGCCATCACCCTGGCGACCAGCAGCTCCGACTCGGTCTCCGGCGCCCGCGCCGCGGCGTCGGCGATGAGCTGTGGTTCGGGCAGCGCGGCGGTATCCAACTTGCCCACCGGTGTCAGCGGAATGTGTTCCAGCACAGTGATACTCGTCGGCACCATGTGCGTCGGCAACTGCGCGCCCAGATGGGCGCGCACCGCCTCCACATCCACACCTGCGTGCTCGTCGGCGGCCTGCACAAACGACACGATCCGATCCGCGCCGGCGATCTGGCGAACCTCGGTGTGCGCGAACCGCACTCCGGGATGTTCGCCGAGCGCGGCGGTGATCTCGCCGAGCTCGATGCGGAAGCCACGCACCTTCACCTGATGGTCGCTGCGGCCGAGGTAGCACAGCTCGCCCGCGCCGTTCCAGCGCACCACGTCACCGGTGCGGTAGAGCCGCGCACCGGCGGGCCCGTACGGATCGGCCACGAAACGCAGTGCGGTGAGCCCGAATCGGTCGAAGTAGCCGCGCGCCACGCCGTATCCGCCGAGGTACAGATCGCCGGGCACGCCGACCGGCACCGGACGCAGCCGTTCGTCCAGCACCAGCGCCCGCGCGCCGCGAACCAGCGTGCCGATGGTGACGGGCCGGTCGGCGGTCAGCGTCGCGATGGTCGCGACGACGGTCGTCTCGGTCGGCCCGTACCCGTTGAACATGGCCCGGCCCGGCGCCCAGCGGGCCACCAGATCCGGTCCACAGGCTTCGCCGCCGACCATCAGCGCCCGCAGGTGCGGCAGCGGCCAGCGCTGGTGATCGATGGTGGACAGCGCGGCCGGGGTCAGGAAGGTGTGGGTGATCCGCTCTCGCTCCAGCAGCGCCGCCAGCTCGTCGCCGCCGTAGACCTCCGGCGGGCAGATCACCATGGCCGCGCCGGAACCCACCGCGAGCAGCAGGTCCAGCATCGCCGCGTCGAAGCTCGGCGAGGAGAAGTGCAGTGTGCGCGATTCGCGGTCGACTCGCATGCGGTCGCGCAGCTCGTCGGCGAAGTTGGACAGTCCGGCGTGGGTGACCGCGACGCCCTTGGGTTTTCCGGTGGAGCCGGAGGTGTAGATCAGGTACGCGAGGTCGGACGCCTCGATGGTGCACAGCCGGTCGAGGTCGTCGACCAGTGCGTCGTCGTAGGTGTCGAGTTCGGTGCCGAAGTCGGGATCGTCCAGCAGCAACCATTCGGTCGCCGGGCCGTCGACCGCGTGCAGCCGGTCGGCGTGTGCGGCGACGGTGACGCCGACCCAGCAGCCCGCGTCGGTGAGCATGTGCTGGATCCGATCGGCCGGGTAGTTCGGGTCGACCGGCACGAACGCGGCGCCGGACTTGACGACGGCGAGCTGGGTGACGATGGATTCGACCGATCGGGTGAGCCCGAGCGCGACCCGGTCCCCGATCCCGATGTCCCGCGCGAGCAGGGCCCGCGCCAAGCGGTTCGAGCGGCGATCCACCTCGGCGTAGGTCAGCGTGGTGCTGCCCGACTGCAGGGCGGTGCGCTGCGGATGCATGTGCGCGGTCGCGGTGAAGTACGCGGACAACGTGCACTGCGGCATCGTCGCCCCGCCGGTCGCCGGCGCGAACAGGCGTCGCTCGCGTTCGGTGCGAGCGTCGATGTCGCGCACCAGGACTCGCGGATCAGCGGTGACCGCCGCGAGCACCCGCAGGAACCGGTCGGCCAATGTGTGGATCGTCGACTCGTCGAAAAGCTCAGCGGCGTAGACGAATTCGAAAGCCTGACCGGGCTCGCCCGGACCGGCGTCGCAGCCGATGTGGGCGACCCGCAGTTCCAGGTCGAACTTGGCCAGCGCGATGTCGAGTTCCTCGGCACGCAACGCCAGACCCGGCAACTCCAGCATCGGGACCGGCCCGTCCTGCACGCTCAGCGCCACCTGGAACAGCGGATGGCGACCGGAACTCCTTGCGTCGCCGCCCAATTCCTCCACGATGCGCTCGAACGGTATGTCGGCGTGCGCCATCGCGGCCAGTTCGGTGTCCCGATCGGCGCGCAGCAGCCCCGCGAAGGTGCGGTCGGGATCGACATCGGAACGCAGCACCAGCGTGTTGACGAACATGCCGACCAGCTCGTCGAGCTTGGTGTCGGTGCGACCCGCGACCGGGGTGCCGATGACGATGTCGCGACCGCCGGTCACCGAGCGCAGCAGCACCGCCAGCGCCGAGCGCAGCACCATGAACATGCTGACGCCCTGTTCCTTGCCGAGGTCGGCGAGGGCATGCTGCACCGGCTCGGGCACCGTGAATTTCACCGTGCCCGCCCGCAGCGTCGGTTCCGCGGGCCGCGGCCGGTCGTAGGGCAGCGGGAGTTCGCCGGGCAACTCGGCCAGCGCGGTCCGCCAGTACGCCAGCTGGTTGCCCGCGAGGCTGTCCTTGTCGTTCTCGTCGCCGAGGCAGGCGCGCTGCCACAGCCCGAAGTCCGCGTACTGCACCGGAAGTGGCGCCCACGCGGGCGCGGCGCCCTCGTGCCTCGCCACATACGCGGCGGCCAGGTCCCTGGTCAGCGGGCCGAGCGACCAGCCGTCGGCGGCGATGTGGTGCACCACGATGCCGAGCAGGTAGCGCTCGGCGCTGGTGCGCAGCAACGTCGTTCGCAGCGGGGTGTCGCGCACCAGATCGAAGCCGGTGTGCGCGAGGGTGCGCAAGGCCGCCGCCGCGCCCGTGTCGTCGGTGTCGATCGGATCGATCGTCGGCAGCGCGCGGGCGGTCGGCAGCACGGACTGCTGTGCCCCGGCGTTGTCCTCCGGGAAAACCGTCCGCAACACCTCGTGCCGCTCGACGACGTCGGTGAGTGCCGCGCGCAGGGCCGCCACATCCAGATCACCGGCGATTCGGATAACGAAAGCGATGTTATATGCGCTCGATTCGGGAGAATATCGGTTGAGGAACCACAGTCGCTGCTGCGGCAGCGACAATGGAATGCGTCCCGGACGCGTGGTCTGCACAGCCAGCGCCAACCGCTGCGTCCGGGGCGCTTCCGTCAGCCGCTCGGCGACACCCGCCACGGTGGGCGCCTCGAAGATCACCCGCACCGGCAGGTCGACCCCGAACTCCGCGTGCAGTGCCGCGGCGAGCCTGGTGGCCAGCAGCGAGTTACCGCCGACATCGAAGAAACTGTCCTCCGCCCCGGTGACGGGGCGGGCGAGGATGTCGCCGAACACACCGGCGACCCGCAATTCCAGCTCGGTGCTCGGCGCGCGTGACGAACCGATGGCGGCGAAAACGGGTTCCGGGAACGCCTTTCGATCCAGCTTGCCCGCCGGGGTGACCGGCAGCTCGTCCAGCACGATGACCGACGCGGGCACCATGTATCCGGGCAGCCGCTGCCGCGCGGTCTCGACGATCGCCGCGGCCTCCACCGGCCCGTCCGCCGTGACGTACGACGCGAGCCGCGGCTGCCCCTGCTCGTCGGTGTGCACGACGGTGAGCGCGAAACTCACCCCGGGGTAGCTGCGCAGCACGTGGTCGACCTCGCGCAACTCGATCCGGAAGCCGCGGATCTTGATCTGATCGTCGGCCCGGCCGAGGAAGCGCAGCTGCCCTGCATCCACCCACCCCGCCGACTCCGCCGGCTGCCGCCCCCCAGTCGATTCGACGACCACCAGATCGCCGGTCCGGTACATGCGCTCACCGCGCCTGCCGTGCGGATTGGCCGGAAACCGTTGCGCGGTAAGGCCGAACCGGCCGTGATAGCCGCGCGCCAGCCCGGGTCCGGACAGGTACAGCTCACCGGGAGTCCCCGGCGGCACCGGGTGCAGCCGTCCGTCCAGCACGAACAACCGCATGCCACGGATCGGCCTGCCCAGCGGCACCGGGCGACCCGGCACCATCGGCCCCGTCGCGGTGGCCGCGACGGTCGCCTCGGACGGCCCGTACATGTTGTGCATGCGGTGCTCGACCGACCAGGTTTCGACGAGCTCCTCCGAGCACGCCTCACCGCCGACGATGACCGCCTCGAGCTCGTCGAGCCCCTCGGGCGGCACGGTCGCCAGCGCGGCGGGCGTGACGAAGGCATGGGTGACCCGTTCGTCGCGCAGGAACCGGGCGAGTTCGGTGCCGCCGTACAGACCCGCGGGCGCGACGACGATGGTGGCGCCCGCCGCGAATCCGAGCAGCAGCTCGAGCACCGACGCGTCGAAGCTCGGCGACGAGAAGTGCAGTGTCCGTGCCGAATCCGAGACGCCGAACAGGTGCATCTGCTCGTGCGCGAGGGACGCGAGCCCGGCGTGGGTGACGACCACGGCCTTCGGCGTGCCGGTCGAGCCGGAGGTGTAGATGAGGTATGCCGGATGCACCGTGCACAGCGGCAGGTGCCGGTCCACATCGGTGATGGGACCCGTCGAGTAGTTCACGGATTCGGCGGCCAGCTCGTCGGACCCGAGCACCAGCCAGTCGACGTAGGTCTTGCGATGCTTGCCGCGGGGCGCGGGCCATTCCGGCATGGCCGCAAGGCATTCCGCGTCGGTCAGGCCGAGCAGCGCGCCGGAGTCGCCGATCATGTGCGTGATCCGCTCGCCCGGGTAGCCGGGATCGATCGGCACGTAGGCGGCACCGGTTTTCGCGACGGCCCACACGGCGGTGATGGCGTCCAGTCCGCGCGGCAGCGCGATCGCGACGACCACCTCGGGGCCCGCGCCGTGCTCGATCAGCGCGCGGGCCAGCTTGTTCGAGGTCTCGTCGAGCTCGCGGTAGGTGGTGTCGATGCCGAGGTAGCGCACCGCCACCGCGTCGGGCAGCCGCTCGGCGGTGTCGGTGAGCAGCCGGGCCAAGGTGTTGAACGGCTCTGCGGGCGAGCCCGCGATCGGCACCAGGTTGGCGAGTTCGCGGCGGTCCAGGATGGTCAGGTCACCGATCGGCATGCTCGGCGCGGCGACCACCGCGTTGAGCACGGCGACGAACCGGCGGGCGAACGACTCGACCGTCGAGGCGTCGAAAATGTCGGTGGCGTAGCCGAATTCGGCGGTCAGCGGTCCGTCGGAGATGTCGTCGTGCACCACCAGCTGCAGATCGAACTTGGCGATATCGGAGACGATCGGCAGCACCTCGGCCCGCACGCCGGACAGTTCGACGCGCAGATCGGGCGCGCGGTCGTAGGACAGCATCACCTGGAACAGCGGGTGCCTGGCGGCGGAGCGTTCCGGATTGACCACCTCGACCAGCCGCTCGAACGGCACGTCGGCGTTGGCGAAGGCGTTGAGGTCGGTCTCGCGCACCACGTCGAGCATCCGGTCGAAGCCGGCGGCGTGGTCGACCTCGGTGCGCAGCACCAGCGTGTTGACGAACATGCCGACCAGCTCGTCCAGCGCCGGATCGGAGCGGCCCGCGATCGGCGTGCCGATGGCGATGTCGGTGCTCGCGCACAGCCGTGACAGCAGGGTGGCCAGCGCGGCGTGCAGCACCATGAACATGCTCACGCCCCGGGTGGCCGCCAGTTCGCCTGCGGCACGACGGATTTCGGGGGCGATGGTGAATTCGACCCGGCTGCCGGTGGTGGACCGGCGCAGCGGGCGCGGGCGGTCGAGCGGCAGGTCGAGCTGGTCGGGCAGCCCGGCCAGCGCCGAACGCCAGTGTGTCAGTTGGCCACTGAGCGCGCTGGCCGGATCGGATTCGTTACCGAGCAGTTCGCGCTGCCACAGCGCGAAATCGGCGTACTGCACGGGCAGCGGTGTCCACTGCGGCGCGGCACCGTCGGCTCGTGCCGAGACCGCGGTCATCAGATCCCTGGCCAGCGGCGCGATCGACCAGCCGTCACCGCAGATGTGGTGCAGGACAAGGAGGAACACCCAGCTGTCGGGTCCGGTGGTGTAGAGCGCGACCCGGATCGGGGCCTGGATGCGCAGATCGAAGCCGTATCCGGCGAATTCGGTGGCCAGCGCCGCGACGTCGGCGCCGGTGGCGTCGATCGGGTCGAGGGTGAGCGGGATCTCGGCGGCCGGGTGGATCAGCTGGCACGGCCCGTCGGCCGACTCCGGGAACGTGGTGCGCAGGCTCTCGTGCCGTTCGATCACGTCGACCAGTCCGGCGCGCAGGGCCTCGACGTCGAGCGCGCCTTCGATCCGAACGGCAAGCGGCATGTTGTAGGCCGCGGCGTGTTCGGCGAACCGGTTGAGGATCCACAGCCGCTGCTGGGCCAGCGACAGCGGAATCCGCTCCGGCCGTTCACCCGCAACGAGTTTCGGCGAGGCGACGTCGGTGGTGTGCGTGGCGAAGCACTGGGTGAGTGCGGCGATGGTGGCCGCCTCGAACAGGTCGCGGATGGTCAGACCGGTGCCGAGGGCGGCGTTGATCCTGGCCACGGCGCGGGCGGCGATCAGCGAGTTGCCGCCGAGGTCGAAGAAGCTGTCCTCGACGCCGATGTCGTCGGTGCCGAGCACCTCGGCGAAGATGCCCGCGAGCACGCGCTCCACCTCGGTGCGCGGCTCGGCGGTCGATCTGTTGGCCGAGCGGGCACCCACCGCGGGCGCGGGCAGCGCCTTGCGGTCGATCTTGCCGTTGGCGCTGAGTGGCAGCTCGTCGAGCTCCATCAGCGCGGACGGCACCATGTACGCGGGCAGGGTGCGCCGCAGTGCGGTCAGCAGTGCGGCCGTGTCGATCCGGGACGCCGGATGCGGCGGGCCTGCGCTGGGCACGGCGGGCCGATATTCCGCAGCGTCGAGGGCGGCGACAACGTAGGCAACCAGCTCGTCACCATTACGGCCGGTGTGCGCCACGCACACCGCTCGCGCCACCCGGTCGTCGGACAGCAAGGCCGCCTCGATCTCGCCGAGTTCGATGCGCAGGCCGCGGATCTTGACCTGGAAGTCGCTGCGGCCCATGTATTCCAGGACGCCGGGGCGGCCGGTCGAGAGCTGCCAGCGCGCCAGGTCACCGGTGCGGTACATCCGGACGCCGGGGCTGAATGGATTGGCCACGAAGCGATCCGCGGTGAGCCGGGGCTGACCGAGGTAACCGCGGGCCAGCTGCACACCGGCCAGATACAGCTCACCCACCACACCGGGCGGCACCGGTCGCAGGCGCGAATCCAGCACGTAGGTCTGGGTATTCCAGACCGGCGAGCCGATCGGCACGCTCGACGGATCGGCCGGGCACGGCCAGTAGGTGACGTCGACCGCGGCCTCGGTCGGGCCGTACAGGTTGTGCAACGCCGGGTGATGCAATGCGGCGTGGAAGTCACGGACCGTCGCGGCGGGCAGCGCCTCCCCGCTGCAGAACACCTGACGCAGCGCCGTGCAGCCGCGCACGTCGGTGTCGGTGACGAAGACCGACAGCATGGACGGCACGAAATGCGCTGTGGTGATTTTCTTTTCGGTGATCAGCCGGGCCAGGTAGCCGGGATCGCGGTGGCCGTCGTGCTCGGCGACGACGAGTCGCGCGCCGATCTGCAAGGGCCAGAAGAACTCCCACACCGACACATCGAAGGTGGCCGGTGTCTTCTGCAGGACGGCGTCGGTCTGGTCGAGCGGATACTCGTGCTGCATCCAGCGCAGCCGGTTGACGATCGCGGCGTGCGTGACGCCGACGCCCTTCGGCTTTCCGGTCGAGCCGGAGGTGAAGATGACGTAGGCGAGGTGGCCGGGGCGCAGCGCGGCCGTGCGGTCGGCGTCGGTGATCGGGGTGCCGGCGAAGCCGGCCAGGTCGACGATGTCGAGGTCGAGCCGGTCCACGGGCAGGGTGAGCTCGTCGCGCTCGGCCGTCAGCACGCAGACCGGTGCCGCCTGAGCCACGATCTGTTCGATGCGCTCGGCCGGATGCTCGGGATCCAACGGCAGATAGGCCGCGCCCGTCTTGACGATCGCGTACATGCCGACGACGAGTTCGAGGCTGCGGCGCAGGCACAGCGCGACGACCCGCTCGGGACCCGCGCCGTGCGCGATGAGCAGCCGGGCGAGACGGTTCGCACGATCGTCGAGTTCGGCGTAGGTCATTGCCTCCTCGCCGAATTCGAGCGCAACGGTCTTGGGGCAGCTCGCGACGCGCTCGGCGAACAGGCTCGCGAGGGTGCCGGTGTGCGGCGGGGTCTCGGTGGCGTTCCAGTCGTGCAGGACTCGGTCGCGTTCGGTCGCCGTGATCGCGGTGAGCGACTCGGCGAGGGTGTCCGGTGCGGCGGTGAGGAAGCGGGTGAGGAAGTCGAGGTAGCGGTCGTGGTGGGTGCTCACCTCGGTCTCGCTGTAGAGCCGGGGGTTGGCCTCGAAGTCGACGTGGATGCGATTGCCGACGCCGTTGTACAGGTTGACCGACAGGTCCTCGACGGGGCCGGTGGCCAGCACGTTGAGCGAGCCGACCAGGGTGCCGAACTTCAACTCGTTGTGGAACAGCATGATGTTGACCATCGGGCCGAAGAAGCCGCGTGCGTCCCGGGAGTAGCCGCAGTCGCGGCGGATGTCGTCGTGCCGGTAGCGCTGATGGCGCAGCGCGCCGGTGATCTGCAGCTCGGTGGCCTTCACCACCTCGGCGACGGTGGTGGCGGCGGTGAACCGCAGCCGGATCGGCACCACGTTGGACACCACGCCGGCCGAGCGGCGCAGCGAGACCGTGGTGCGCGCGGACACCGGCAGGCTCAGCACCACATCCGAATTGCCGGTCACCGACCGCACATACGCGCCGAGCGCCGCGACGAACAGCGCGGAGTTGGCGGTGCCGAAGGCGGTGACCGCCGCGTCCATCGCGGACTGGGCGCGGTCGTCGAGCACCGCGGTGGCGGTGCGCCGGCCCACGTCGTGGCTGGCCGCGGTGACGGTGGCGCCGCTCAGGCTCATCGGCTCGCCCGCACCGGCCAGCTGCTCGAGCCAGTAGTCGCGGTCCGCGCGGAACCGGCTGGTGTCGCGGTAGCGCACCTCGTCGGCGTAGATCTCGGCCAACGGGGTCGCTCTGGACACCACCGGCTCGGTCTGGTTGTCCAGCGCGGTGTAGATCTCCGCGGTGCGGGTGAGCGCGTTCATCGCGCCGTAGCCGTCGATCACGATGTGGTGCGCGCGGGCGTACCAGATGTAGTCCGAATCACCGGTCCGCAGTACGACATTCGTGCTGAGCGGATCGCGTTCGAGATCGATCGGCGAGCTGGCGTGCTCGTTCATCCAGCGCATCGCCGCCGCGTGCGGGTCGGGCTCGGCGCGCAGATCGACCCGCGCCCAACCCGGCCGGCGCGTGGAATCGACCACCTGATGCGGGATTCCGTCGATTTCCCGCAGCCGCACCTGACCGACCTGGGTTTCGGCGCCGAAGCGCTCGATCGCGTAGAGCAGCCGACCGACGTCCAGGTCGCCCTGAATCTCCACATACTGGGCGATCGTCAATGGCACGTCCGGACGAATCCGTTGCGCGTACCAGAGAGCCGTTTGGGCCGGCGACAAGACGAATGGTTGTGCCGAGGATTCGCCCGATGAACATTGGTCGACGCTGTCCGTGGCCAATGAACTCATCAATCACTCCGTTCTGCCGCTGTTTGACGCAACTCTCTGAGCTACGCCCCACAGCAGGCACGCAAGGCCGACCGTGGAACGTGATCCACGCCCTATGATTCGGAGCGTCTGATCGGCCGGATTGCCAACGTGGCGGATTTGTTTCACATCGCACGCTAGCCACGACAGCCCTCGTTGGATAGCAAACTTTTGGCTAACTACCCAAACCGCCCAGATGGCTCAGCGGAAGTGCCAGGACATTTATGCGCTGACAAGCACTTACGGCCGCCCAATCGCACTCTTGCGAACGATTCGTTACATGACGAGTCACTCACAGCAACCACAGAAAAAACCGGGAGTCAGGTTATCTCCCCGAGACCTTCAGCCGAGAATTTCGGCGTTAAGTACCTTCCGGTCGGTCTCGTTCACGGCTCGTGACGACCTTCCCCGGAGCGCCGCAGCGATCATGGCGAGGACAGTCAATGCGACAAAAACCCGTTCCGGCGCGGGCCCCACATGGGTTGCTATAGTGTTGCTGGTGCGTAGCGGGAGGTCGGCCACCAACGCGGCGGGCACGAATTGCGGACTTTCTTGCCGCACACTGCCATCCGCGCCGATGATCGCGCTCACCCCCGAGGTTGCCGCGACAACCAGGGCACGACCGTGCTCGACCGCCCTGATCCGCGACATGGCCAGCTGCTGGTAGGTCATCTCGCTGTCGCCGAAGGTCGCGTTGTTGGTCGGCACGGTGAGCAGCTGGGCGCCCGCGCGCATCGCGTCCTCGAAGGCGCGGTCGAAAGCGACCTCGTAGCAGGTCGCGACACCGATCGGGATGCCGTCGGCGTGCACCACGCCGTCGCCGTGGCCGGGAACGAAATATCCGGCGCGGTCGGCGTATTCGGAGAACAGCCGGAAGAACGAGCGCATCGGCAGGTACTCGCCGAACGGCTGGATGATCTTCTTGTCGTGCCGCTCCCCCGGCCCCGCCGCGCCGTTCCACACGATCACCGAGTTGGTGGTGGTGCGGTCGCTGTTCACCAGCACCGCGCCGACCAGGATCGGCGCGCCGATCTGCTCGGACGCCTCGGTGATCAGCGTGGCGGCGTCGGCATTGCGCAGTGGGTCGATGTCGGACGAATTCTCCGGCCAGATCACCACATCCGGCTTCTTGGCCTGGCCCGCCTCGATCGCGCGGGCCAATTCCTTGGTGCGGCGGACGTGGTTGTCCAGTACGGCGCGGCGCTGGGCGTTGAAGTCGAGGCCGAGACGGGGGACGCTGCCCTGGATGGCGGCGACGGTGATGGTGCGGTCGCCTCGAGCCGGGTCCGGCAGGGTCGCGCCGAGGATCAGGCCCGCGATCGGCATGATGACCAAAGTCACTGCGGCGGTGACCAATGCGATTCGCGGGGCGGCGGGTGCACGATGCTGGTCCGCAGGGGTGCGAGGCTGGTCCGCCAGGGTGCGAGCCTGATCCGCAGGCGAGCGATCCGCCTTCTCGGCTGCGTGGTCTTTGACGCCGACGCCATGCCGCTGTCGGTCTTGGTCCGAAGCGTCTTCAGTCGTAGCGTCCGTATTCGACTTCTCGCGAACACCATCCGAGTCGGACTGACCCGCACGCATCGATCGCACGACCAGAACCAGTGCCGCAGCACCGGTTCCAGTGAGCGCCACCGCAAAGCTGACCAGCGGTGCGCCACCGATCGAGGCCAGCGAGAGAAACCAGCCATCGGCCTGCCCGAATGCCAAACGGCCCCACGGAAATCCACCGAACGGAAAACTCGACCGCACCCACTCGGCGGTCGCCCACGCCAAAGCCACCCACAGCGGCCAGCCAGGCAATCTGCCCACCAGCCGCGCCATCAGCCCGAACAGTCCGATATACACCGCGCACACCGTCGAAAGCGCCAGCCACGGCACCGGTCCTACGTAGATCCCGGTCCACGGCAACAACGGAACGAAAAACGCGAGCCCCGCCAGGAACCCATACCCGAACCCACCACGCAACCGCCCGCTGCCACGCACGACCAGCGTGAGCACCGTAATCCCCAGCGGCGCAAGGAACCACCACGGCCGCGGCGGAAAGCTGCCGAACAACAACAGCCCGGCCACAATCGCCGCCACCGATCGCCACAGCACCGGATACCTGGTCAATGCCGCCGACAGTCGTTCACGCACCACGAGTGGTCGCCTTCCCATGCGATACGGCAAGAGCCGCGATTCCCCGATGTTGCGATGTGGTGCCGAGCCGTCGGCGCGCACGCCGATCTCGACAGCCGCGCAGCGCGACTCGGCCTTCCGGCGCGCTGACGCGGAGGTGCTCGCCAGCGCTCGCCATGGTCGGTGCACTGCTCGCTGGAACGCCACCGATGGCGGCGGTTGTGGCGCTGCTGGATTCGACCGCGCCGACGCGACGAGGTGCCGCTGCAGGCAGCGCGCTCCACTGCACTGATCGGCGCAGCGATGAAGCGGGCCAGGTGGCGCGTTCACGCTTCATAGATGGCGGTTCCACGGTGCACGGTGCGCAGGCAGGTCGGCAGGGGCGAATCCGGTACCAGCGGGGGCAGTCCGGGGACGCGGGATCTCGGGTCGGTGGACCAGCGTTGGACGGTGTCGGCGGCTGCGGCGACCACGAGTTCGTCGGCGTCCCATACCGCGTACGAGGCTGGGGCTCCCGGGACCAGGGTGCCCGCGATGCCGTCGCGGACGCCGCCGGCGCGCCACGCTCCCCGGGTGGCGGCGGCGAAAGCGGCTCGCGGGGAAAGGGAGTGACCGGGGGTGTGGTGGTTGGCGGCGGCGCGGACGGCGGACCAGGGGTCGAGCGGGGTGACGGGCGCGTCGGAGCCGATCGCCAAGGAGATGCCCGCGGCGGCCATGGCGGCGAACGGGTTCAGTGTGGCGGCGCGTTCGGCGCCGAGGCGGGCGGCGTACATGCCGTCGGTGCCGCCCCATGCCGCGTCGAAACCTGGTTGCACGCTGGCGATTACGCCCCACGAGGCGAGTTCGGCGATCTGGTCGGCGTCGAGGAGTTCGGCGTGTTCGACGCGGTGGCCGAGGGCGGCCACGGCCGGGCCGCCGAATTCGGCGACGACGCGGCCGAATCCGATGCTGATCGCGTCCATGGCGGCGTCACCGATCACGTGGAAGCCCGCCTGAATCCCGGCTTCGGTGCAGGCGCGGACGTGCGCGGCGATGGTGTCGGCATCGAGGTAGGCGCGCCCGGTGCCCGGGTCGTCGGTGTAGCGGTCGCGCAGCCAGGCGGTGTGCGAGCCGATGGAACCGTCGACGAACAGGTCACCGCCGAGAGCGTGCACGCCGAGTTCGTCGACGAGTGCGCGGGCTTCGTCGGCGCTGCGCACCGCTTCGCCCCAGTACGCGCGCACCTCGACGCCGTGCCGGAAGTCGAGCAGTTCGCGAATGTCGGTGCGGCCGGAGATTTCTGGGCCCGCGCATTCGTGCACCGCGACGATGCCGTGCGCGGCGGCGTGGTCGAGGGCGGCGGTCCTGGCTCGATCTCGTTGTGCCCGATCCAGTTCCGCGAGCACGGCGGTCCGCACCAGGTGATGCGCGGTGGCCCGCACCGGCTCGCCGCGGGTGAAGCCGTCGGCGGCGCTCACCTGGGGCAGCGCGTCGAGCAGCGCCGACGACACCGCGGCCGAGTGCGCGTCCACCCTGGACAGGTACACGTGCCGAGGACCTGCGGCCTTGTCGATCTCCTCGACCGTGGGCGGGCGGCCCTCCGGCCAGGTGGTCTCGTCCCAGCCGTCGCCGAGGATGACACCCTCGGGACGTGCCGCGGCGAAGTCACCGAGCAGCGTCAGGCAATGTTCGAGCGAACGAGCCACCGACAGGTCGAGTCCGGTGAGCTTCAGCCCCAGCGCGGTGACGTGCACGTGCGGGTCGACGAAGGCGGGCGCCACGAACGCGCCGTCCAGATCGATGACCTCGGCATCCGGGTGCAGCGCGCGTCCCGGCTGTTCGGCGCCCAGCCACACCACGGTTCCGTCGGTCACCGCCATCGCTGTCGCGTCGGGGGAACTGGAACTGTAGAAACGACCGCCGATCAGCAACTGGGTACTCACGAGGCACCAGTCTGCCGTATGCCTGATTCAGGTGTTCAGGTCAGCCGTTCAGTACGGCGTGCGGCACCGTGTCCTCCGGGCACGCCAGCACCGTCATCACCTCCGCGAACTGCGACGGGCCTAGGTGCGACCCGGATCGACACCCTGCTTCGACGGCGATCAGCTCCAGCCGCAGCGCCGCTGCGGTGAACCCAGAAATCGACTGTCCGGCAGCTGCCGCGGCTTTCTTGACCGCTGCGGCTAGCTCCTCGCTCACCGTGATGGTGAGTTGCTCGGTGGCCATCGCGCCACCATAGTCCCGATTCGCGCGGATCCCTAGCGCGCCCGCGTGCCTTTACTACTCGTTGGTAATAGCGAAACTATGGCTTGGTAATCGCGCGGTGCGCGTTGCCCTGTCCGTCGTCGTACCACTGCTGTACCACGACGCCGTCGACCACTTCGTCGCCGTCGATCACGACACCCCGATACGGGACCGCGGCGGCCAGCTTGCCGAACCGGCGCGCGGCGAACGCGGTGACCACCGGCCGCACCAGCATCCGGGTCGGCGGCAACAGCAGGAGCAGGCCGAACAGCGAGGTGACCAGACCGGGCACGAACATGAGGAACCCGCCCGCAGCGACGAGTGCGCCATCCGCGACCGCGGTGCCCGGCGCGATCTCGCCGCGCCCGGCGCGCCGGAATTGCTCGAACACTCGCCGACCCTGCGAACCGATCAGCAGCATGCCCGCGGCGGATCCGGCGATCAGCAGCAGGATGGCGGGAATCACACCGAGCCACTGGCCGACGGCGACCAGTGCGATGATCTCGGTGATCACGTAGAGGACGAATACAAGGGCGGGCATGGCGATCCTTTCGGACGATCTACTGGTTGCAACGTCCGGCGGCGCCGATTTTCTCCCGAATCCGCCTGAGAGCCCGCTGAGATCCGACTCAGGCGACCGGTTCACGGTAGGAGGCCATCTGCGCGATCAGCTTCTCCAGACTGTCCGGGCCGAACATCAGGGCCTGATTTTCGGCGGAACCGGCGGCGAGTTCGGCGCTGCGCGGGAAGAGGGCTGCTTCGTAAGCGTGCAGTGCCCGCTCGATATCGGTGTGGGTGACGAGGGCCGTGGCGAGTTCCGCGCCGTCGAGCATGGCGAGGTTGGCGCCCTCGCCCGCGAATGGGGACATCAGGTGGGCGGCGTCGCCGAGCAGCGTGACGCCGGGGACACGGTCCCACCGATGGCCGATCGGCAGCGCGTTGATCCGGCGGGGAACGAGTGGGGCGGCGGCGTCGCCGATGAGGGCGCGGAGTCGGTCGTCCCAGTCCTGGAAGTGTTGCAGGGCTGCGGCTTTCGCCGCCGCGGTGTCGGTGAAGTCGATGCTGTCCAGCCAGTCCGCTGCCGCGGCGAAGGCGGCGTAGGTGTGCACGGAGCCGTCGGTTTCCCGGTGCGTCAGTAGGCCTTTGTGGTCGGCGAGGGCGAACATCATTCCGCCGCCGACCAATTCGGCGGTGGCGGGATGGCCAGTGGCGTCGGGTAGGTCGCATTCGATGAACGAGACGCCGGTGTAGTTCGGGGTGGCCGAGGACAGCAGCGGGCGGATCCTGGACCAGGCGCCGTCCGCGCCGATCAGCAGGTCGGTGGTGAAGGTGGCGCCGTCGGCGAGGGTCACCTCGTGCCTGCCGTCGCCGAGCGCACGCGCGGCGGTCACCTTGGCTCCCCAGCGAATGATGTTGTCGGGCAGCGAGTTCAACAGCAGGCGACGCAGGTCGTTGCGGTCGATCTCGGGCCGGCCGCCGCCCTCGCCCGACTCTGCCATGCGGACGGTGCCCCGCTTGTCGATGATGCGCATTTCCTCACCGCCCTGGTGCACGAGGGCGGTGAACTCGTCGAACAGTCCGGCTGCGTGCAGCGCGACTTGGCCCGATTCGACGTGGATGTCGAGCATGCCGCCCTGATTGCGGACGTCCGGTGAGGCATCGAGTTCGTATATGGCCGTTGCTATTCCGTGCGCGTGCAGGACGCGGGCGAGCACGAGGCCGCTGAGCCCCGCGCCGATTACGGCGATGGGATGGTGTTCGGACATGGCATTCCTAACGTTTCTTTTCGGTGGGGCGCGGTGTGTGTATCGCGCCGTTGATGAGTAGTCGGAAGCCCCAGTCGAGGCGGTCGGCGCCGGGGCCGGACACCAGGTCGTCGCCCAAAGTCGCGATCCTGGGGTGGGTTTCGGCCGAGGCATTGCGGATGGCCGCGACGAGCACGTCCATTTCCTGCTCGGCCTCGGCGTTGTCGTCTCGGGTGGCTTGTTCGGCGGCGGTCGCGGTGGCGAACTGCAGCAGGACGTCGCACAGCCAAGCCGCGCGTCCATCGGGGACGGCGCCCTCGTTCAGCAGTGCGAGCACCGCTTCGAGGAGGTTCAGGTAGCCGGGGCCGGATGGGCGCGCGACCAAAGCGGATTGCGCGAGGCCAGGGTTGTCGAACAGCAGCTTCGTGTACGAGGTGAGCACCTGCACGAGCCGGTCCTGCCAGTTGCCCGTTGCGGCGACCGGAGTGAGGTCGACCGCGCCGAGCATGTCGTCGAGGACCGCCGCGTGCAGTTCGGCGGTATTGCGGACGTAGACGTAGAGCGAGGCAGGTCCGGTATCCAACTCGGCCGCCAGGCGTCGCATGGTGACCCGCTCCAGACCTTCGGCCCGCATCAGTTCGACGGCCGTCGCGATGATGCCCGGCCGGGTCAGTGCGGGTTTCGCCGGCCGCTCGCGGCGGCTTCGCGGTCCATGTCGCTCGGTTGGCATGACTTCATCGTAACGAACATGTTCGTTACGAACAAGTTCGCTAATGAAGGCAATACGAAAAAGCCTGATCAGGACGCATAAAAGACACGCCGACGAAGAAGGAGACCGCCCCGGTTGGGTGCGACCTCCTTGATTTCCGGTCGGTAGTTACGCCAGCTGCCCGCCTCGGTGCAGCACCGGTTACGACGCCGGCGACGCACACGACTGGAGGGCGCCCCGTACGGTGCGGATGCTCAGCGCCGGCCAATTCGGTTGCAGCGCCGTAGGGTTCCTGATTCTCGATCCAGCGCAAGAAGAATCCGTCAGCCGCCGGGGCGGACCAGTCCGGTCTCGTAGGCCAACACCACAGCCTGAACCCGGTCGCGCAGACCGAGTTTCGTGAGCACGCGACCCACGTGGGTCTTCACCGTGGCCTCGGAAAGGAAGAGCTGCTCGGCGATTTCGGCATTGGAGCGACCCGCGGCGATCTGCTCCAGCACCTCACGCTCGCGAGCGGTGAGCACATCGAGCACACCCGGGTCGCGCATACGCGCCGGATCCTCGGCGATGAGCCGGTCCAGCAGTCGCTTGGTCACCTTCGGCGACACCACCGCATCCCCCGCGGCGACGCTGCGAATAGCGGAGATCAGGTCTTCCGGCGGCGTGTCCTTCAACAGGAACCCGCTCGCACCGGCCCGCAACGCACCGAGTGCGTGCTCGTCGAGATCGAAGGTCGTCATCACGAGCACCCGGCAACCATGCCCGGCCTCGACGATCCGCGCGGTCGCGGTCACCCCGTCCACCACGGGCATCCGCACATCCATCAACACCACATCGGGCCGCAACTCCGCCGCCCGGCTGACCGCGGCCGCCCCATTGGCCGCCTCCCCGATCACCTCGATATCCGGGTGCGCACCGAGCACCATCTTCAACCCCATACGCATGAGTTCCTGGTCATCCACAACGAGAACGGTGATCGGCACGCCCCCAATCTAACGTGCCCACCCCCGCACCCCACCCCGCGCACCTCCGCACCAACCGCCCCGCAAATCAGCTGGCAATTCCACAAGCAGCGCCCCGACACATGCGCGGCGAACCAGCATGCACGCGGCACGCAACCCCGAGCGCACCGCCCAACACGGTGACCGCCGCGCACCATTTCGCCTGCCGCGCGCAGATCCGTTGGCAATTTCATACGCGGCGAGCGGATTCACGCGCGGCGGACAAACACGCGTGCAGCGGGACGAATTCGCGTGCCACCCAGTGCAGTGGCGGCCACGTGCGCCGTTTCGCCTGCTGCGCACGAATCAGCTGGCGATTTCGTGCGCGGGACGCCGGTGGCTGCGCGGCGGGCGGATTTGTCCGCGGGACGACTACTCCGGGAAGCCGGGTTCGAGGGGGATGGTGGCCTGGACGCGCCAGGCGCCGTCGGCGGCGCGGCCGGTTTCCAGGGTGCCGCCGAGGACGGCGATGCGTTCGCGCATACCGACCAGGCCCATGCCGCCGCCCTTGATGCGGACGGCGGGTTCGTCGAGGGGGACGCCGCCGGTGTCGGTGATGTCGATGGTGACGTCGGTGTCGCGGCGGCGCACCTGGACCCAGGCCTTCGGGTGCGGGCCGGCGTGGCGCAGGGTGTTGGTGAGGGATTCCTGAACGATGCGGTGCACGCCGAGGCTGACCTCGGGGGCGATGTCGTCGAGCTCGCCGGTCAGTTCGAGTTCGACGGCGAGGCCGGTACCGCGCATCATCTCGACCACCTTCGCCAAGCCTGCGGTCCCGTGTTGTGGCAACTGGTCGGGCGCGTGTTCGGTGCGCAGTAGCGCGACGGTCCTGCGGAGTTCGCGCAGCGCCTCGCGGCCGGTGCCCGCGATGGTGCCGAGGGCTTGTTCGGCGGCGTCGGGATCGCGGCGCAACGCGTACCTCGCGCCGTCGGCCTGCACGATGATCACGCTCACCGCGTGGGCGACCACGTCGTGCAACTCGCGTGCGATGCGGGTGCGCTCGGACGAGACCGCGTCGTGCGCGCGGCGTTCCTTGTCGTAGTCGGCGACCGCGAGCCGCGCCGCAACCTCGGTGTCGTAGGCATGCCGCGCGCCGATGAATTCGGCCAGAGTCCAGCACAGTGCGAAGAACATCGCGGTGAAGATGAGATCGCTGGGCGCGACGATGCCCGCCGACGCCGACAGACCACTGTCGGCGACCAGTCCGACCCCGAACCACAGTCCGTCCCGCCGCCCGACATACGCGACCAACGTGTACAGCATGATGCCGAGGCTGAACAGCGTGATGTGCTCGACCTTCTCGTCGCCGACCACGTACTGCACTGCCGTCGCCGTGAACGACAGCAACAACGAGACCGCCGCCATCGCCCGCGGATACACCCGCCGGAACGCCACGGGCAGCGGCAGGAACAACCCGATCGCGATCGCCGCGCCCTTGTTCTCCGCATTGGTCGCCCCGAGCACTTCGAGCACCAGCAGGACAAGCGCCAGCATCGAATCCGCAACGATGGGCTTCCCGCGAAGCCACAGACTGAACCGACGCACCGCTTCAGCCTAGGTCGACCGGACGGTATCGCCCGGCACCCGCCCACGCGACGCGATCACTTTCCACCGGATCCCGCACCGCACACACCAGGCCCGACCGCGACCGGTATCGCCGCACGGCTTCTGATTTCCGGCACCTGAAATCGGATGCGATTTCAGGTGCGGCGCACCAAGAGGCGTGCGGCGATACTGGACCGCTGACTGGTACTGGACACGTGGTCTGGTTGGCTGTCGAACGTGCAGATCGGTGATTGGGCGGTGTTGTTGACCGCGGCGACGGCCGCGGGCTGGGTGGACGCGGTCGTCGGTGGCGGCGGATTGATCATCCTGCCGACCCTGTTCCTCGTCGCACCGACCATCGCACCGCAGACCGCACTCGGCACCAACAAACTGGCCGCGGTCGCGGGCACCACCGCTTCCGTGGTGACCTTCGCCAAGAAGGTGCCGCTGCGCTGGCGGGTACTGCTGCCCGCAGCGGCGATCGCAGCGGTCACGGCCGGAATCGGCGCTGCCGCCGTGTCTTTGATCGATCGCGAACTGTTCATCCCGATCGTGATGGTGGTGCTGGTCGCCGTCGCGGTGTTCGTCACACTGCGTCCATCGATCGGCGTCACCTTCGCCACGCACGCGCCGACGCGGCGCAAGTTCATCCTCACGATCGCGCTGGCCGCAGGCCTCATCGGACTCTATGACGGCCTGCTCGGACCCGGCACCGGAACGTTCCTCATCATCACCTTCGCCACCCTGCTCGGCACCGAGTTCGTCCGCGCGGCAGCGATGGCGAAGGTGATCAACTGCGGCTCGAATGTCGGCGCGCTGATCTTCCTCGGCGCGACCGGCCACATCATCTGGGCGCTCGGCGCGGCCATGGCGGTCGGCAATGTGGCGGGCGCGATCGTCGGCTCGCACATGGCGTTGCGCAATGGCGCGAAGTTCGTCCGCGTCGTGCTGCTGGTCGTGGTGATCGGGATGGTGATCCGGTTGGGCTGGCAGCAGTTCGGCTGATCAGCCGCGCGTTTCCACCTGCGAGGCGAGCCACGGCTTCAGCACTCGCGAGGTGGTCTCGTGGATGCGCCGGTGTAGCCGCTCCCCGTCCTCCGCGCCGTTGAGCGGCTGCTGGAACAGCACGGTGAGCGCGCCGGACACGGCGCCGACGACCGCACCGACCAGCGCCGCGGCGCCGACCTCGTCCAGTTCGTTCGGAAACGCGATGTGCAACTGACGCGCGATCTCCCGCTGCGCGACCAGCTGCGCGTGCGCGGCCCGGCCACTCACCGACGGCACGGTGCGCGACACCTGCGCGCGCAGCGCGGCGATCCGCGCGTTCAGATCGTCGACGAGATGCTCGCCGGGATTGTCCCCGGCCGCGCGCAACGCCCGTAGCAACACTTCGACCGGCCGCTCCCCCGGTCGCCTGCTGCCGATCGCGGCGACCGCGGCCCGCACCCGCTCGTCCGTCTCCGGGAAGAGCAGTTCTTCCTTGCTGGCGAAGTAGTTGAAGAAGGTGCGGGTCCCGACATCGGCGACGGCGGCGATGTCGGCCACCGTCGTTTCTTCATAGCCTCTCGTTTCGAAAAGCTCTACGGCTGCCTGGAGCAGGGCTCGACGGGTACGTTCGCGTTTGCGGTCACGAAGGGCGGATGGCGGCACGGCGGGCACAGTACGGCATTTCGCGAGGCAGACGCGGTAGGCGGCGGTTTCGCGCGTGCCGTTCTCCCCGCTCATGCCCCTTCTTTCCTGGTGTGCCACTGCGCATTTCGTGCTTGTTTGCATCCACTGCAAACTCGCACGGCGTGTAATCGGGGCGGGCGCAAGTGCTCTCGGATGGAACCGACTAGGTTGGACCGGGTGAGCATCGCGACTTCCAAGGATGTGGACGCCGAGTTCCTCGACCTCCCACTGGCCGCGCTCGCCGAGGCCGCGTTGACCGCGGCAAAGGCGGCGGGCGCCGAACATGCCGACCTGCGGGTGCATCGACTGGTCACCCAGTCGATCCGGCTGCGCGACGGGCGGGTCGAGTCGATCACCGACAACGCGGAGCTCGGCCTCGCGGTCCGGGTGATCGTCGACGGCACGTGGGGCTTCGCCTCGCACGCCGCGCTGACGCCGGACACGGCGGCGGACGTGGCCCGGCGCGCGGTAACCGTAGCGACCACGTTGCGCGCGCTCAACCGCGAACGCGTGCTGCTCGCCGACGAGCCGATCTACGACAACGTGCACTGGGTCTCGGCCTACGACCTGGACCCGTTCACGGTGTCGACCACCGACAAGGTCGCACTGCTGCAGGACTATTCGGGCCGCCTGTCCGGCTCCGACGGCGTCGACCACGTCACCGCGTCGGTGCTGCAGGTCAAGGAGCAGACCTATTACGCCGACACCGCGGGTTCGTCCATCACCCAGCAGCGGGTCCGGCTGCACCCGCAGTTCGAGGCGACCACGGTCGACTCCTCGGCAGGCGTGTTCGAAACCATGCGCACGCTGGCGCCGCCGGTGGGTCGCGGCTGGGAGTACGTCACCGGCGCCGACGGAACCTGGGACTGGCAGGGCGAACTCGCGCGCATCCCCGAGTGGCTCGCCGAAAAGGTGAAGGCGCCGACCGTCACCCCCGGCCCGACCGATCTCGTGATCGATCCGACCAACCTGTGGCTGACCATCCACGAATCCATCGGCCACGCCACCGAATACGACCGCGCCATCGGCTACGAATCCGCCTACGCGGGCACCTCGTTCGCCACACCCGACAAGCTCGGCTCGCTGAAATACGGCACGCCGGTCATGCACGTCACCGGCGACCGCACCCAGGAGCACGGCCTGGCCAGCGTCGGCTACGACGACGAGGGTGTCGCCGGACAACGCTGGGACCTGGTGCGCGACGGCATCCTGGTCGGTTACCAACTCGACCGCGTCTTCGCGCCGCGCCTCGGCCTGGACCGCTCCAACGGCTGCTCCTACGCCGACTCCCCGCATCACGTGCCGATCCAGCGGATGGCGAACGTGTCGCTGCAACCCGACCCCGAGCGTGACACCAGCACCGAGGAGCTCATCTCCCGGGTCGACAACGGGATCTACATCGTCGGCGACAAATCCTGGTCGATCGACATGCAGCGCTACAACTTCCAGTTCACCGGGCAGCGGTTCTTCCGCATCCGGGACGGCAAGTTGGACGGGCAGCTGCGCGATGTCGCCTACCAGGCAACCACCACCGACTTCTGGGGCGCGATGGAGGCGGTCGGCGGGCCGTCCAGCTGGCAGCTCGGCGGCGCGTTCAATTGCGGCAAGGCGCAGCCCGGGCAGGTGGCGGCGGTCAGTCATGGATGTCCGTCGGTTCTGGTGCGCGGCATCAACATTCTCAACACCCGGACGGAGGCGGGCCAGTGACCGAGCGTAGCGAGGGCACCACCAACACAGCACCATCGGTCGCTGCGGAGCCGAGCGCCAGCGAGGCGGAGCAGTGACCGCGCAGACTGTTATCGCCGCCGGCGAGGTTGTCGAGCGGGCGCTCGCGTTGTCCCGCGCCGATGAGGCGATCGTGATCGTCACCGACGCGCATGACGCCTCGCTGCGCTGGGCCGGGAATTCGATGACGACCAATGGGTCGTCGGTGTCGCGGGATTGGGCCGTCGTATCGATCTTCCGCGACGGACCGCAGGCGGCGCGCGTCGGCACCATCGGCTCCACCAGCGTCGACCCCGGCGATATCGAAGCGGTGGTACGCAAGAGCGAGGAGGCGGCCCGCACCGCCGAACCGGCCAGGGACGCGATGCCGCTGCTGGCACCGGACGGGTCCGCCGACGACTGGGCGGCCGCGCCGGGCAGCACCGGGATCGAGGTGTTCACCTCGCTCGCCCGCGACCTGTCCACCGGTTTCGACGGCAGCGACCGGCTCTACGGTTTCGCCCACCACACGGTGCACACCACCTGGCTCGGCACCTCGACCGGACTGCGGCGTCGCTTCGTGCAGCCGACCGGTTCGGTGGAAATCAACGGAAAGCGTGGCGCGGGAACCGATCTCGCGAGCGCGTGGGTGGGTGTCGGCACCGCCGATTTCACCGATGTCGACGTGCCGGGCCTGCTCACCGAGCTGTCCCGGCGGCTGGACTGGGCCAAGCGCAAGGTCGAGCTGCCCGCGGGCCGCTACGAAACACTGATGCCGCCCTCCACCGTCGCCGATCTCATGATCTATATGAACTGGGAGATGGAAGGGCGCGGCGCGCACGAGGGACACACCGCGTTCTCCCGCGCGGGCGGCACTCGAATCGGCGAGCGGCTCACCGACATTCCGCTGACGCTGTACTCCGACCCGACCGCGCCCGGCCTCGAATATCGTCCGTTCGTCGCGACATTCTCATCGTCGCAAGCGATGTCGGTCTTCGACAACGGACTGTCCGCCGAACGGGTCGACTGGGTCCGCGACGGCGTCATCGAATCACTGGTCTACCCGCGCGCCACCGCCGCCGAATTCGACACCGCCGCTACGGTTCCCGGCGGCAACCTGCTCCTCACCGGCGGCTCCGACGCCACCCTCGACGAGATGATCGCCCGCACCGAACGCGGCCTGCTACTCACCACCCTCTGGTACATCCGCGAGGTCGACCCCGCCAGCCTGCTCCTCACCGGCCTGACCCGCGACGGCGTCTACCTCATCGAAAACGGCCAAGTCACCGCCGCAGTAAACAACTTCCGCTTCAACGAGAGCCCCCTGGACCTACTCCGCCGAGCCACCGAAGCAGGCGCCACCGAGATCACCCTCCCCCGCGAGTGGAAGGACTGGTTCACCCGAACCGCCATGCCCCCCTTACGAATCCCGGACTTCCACATGTCATCGGTCAGCCAAGCAACGTGACCTATATCGAGTCGAGTCAAATGGTCGTTAGTTGATCTCCAAGTTCAACCATTTGACTCGACTCGATTGCGCCAACAACCATTTGACTCGTCTCGATCACGATAAATCTCGAGAACAGCACCACAGCCAGTCTTCACGCTGGAACTCACACGCTGCCCATCACAGGCTGCGGAAGAGAAGGTCGGGTACCCCACCTGACGTGCCCAGCACCACTCCGGTCATCCGATGAGCTGTCGAAAACCTCTGGGGCAGCAGACTATCGGAGGTCTCTCTGTACACGGACCCGAATCAGTACAGTTGAGAGACCCCGCAAAGGTGCACCTATCCGGGCAAGTGCTGCTTAGGACTCCATGCGGTGAGCAGTCCATTGAGCTGAAGACCTATCCACGTTTTCCTGTGAGTAGTGCTGGGCGCGTCGGGTGGGGTACCCGGCTTTAGGTGTGCGTCAGGTGCGTGGTGTCACGTTTCCGAGGTGGTCATCTGGCTGTGGTTGCGTTGCGGGAGTTCGATATTGAGTGAATCTCGGCTTCCGGGGTGGTGAAGAAACCTCCGGGCACCGTTTGTGTCGGCCGCTCACTCAGTACAGCGGGGGTGGGGCTGACACGGTGGGTGTCCGGATGGGTTCTCGCGTGGCGATCCGGCTTGTGGCTGCACCTCACGGGCTTCGGCGTGGCGAAACCCGTTGGCGGGAAGGGCGTTCACAGGGGGTGCATACCCTTCACAGCAGCTCAGCACCCTGTGAAAGGTGTGGACGCTCTGTGAGTTCGGCAGTTACCGACGAGGAGGTGCCGGTCGCCACCGGCCGTTGCGGGTTGCGGGCCGGATTGCCTCGGATCTGCACTCTGTCTTGGGATCGGCACTCGGAATAGGGCCCTAGAGTCGGTGCTGATCCCGAGAGAGAGTGCGGATTCTGGGGTCAACTAGGCGATTTCGGGGCTGGACACCAGGTGTCTCACGACCATCCTGGCAGCGGACGTACGCCGAGTGTCTGGCTGGCACAGCGGGTTTGGGGGGACCGGTGTGGTGGTTTGTTACGGGGTTAGGGTGATTTCGATGGCGATGGTGCCTTTTTTGCCGCGGCGGAGGTTGCTGCCGAGGATGGTGAGGGGGCCCATAAGCCAGTACTTGCGCATGAGGAGTTTGCGGACGCGGTCGGTGCCGGGTTGGTCGAGGATGCGGGCGGTGCCTGCGATCGCCTCACCGCGGGTTTTGCCTGCGACGTTGCATGGCTGGACGGTGACGTCGGTGTTGCGGCGCAGGCGCTTCACCTTCCAGCTGTCGGTGACGGTCCAGACGTAGAGTTTGTCGCCGTCGGCGACCGCCCATACCGCTGTGCCGACGGGTGTGCCGTCCTTGCGGAACGTGGTCAGCAGAACGTAATCGGCCTTGCCGACGGCCCCCAGCGTGTTCGTCATGAGGGCAGCGTATCGGGGTGTCGGCTATTCGGACATTCGGTACTCGCCGGCTTCCAGCCGTGCCAGCACGCCGTCGGTCCAGTCGGTGAGGTTGCCGAAGACGCTGCTCCACAGTTCCAGGAGGTCCGTCGTGTGCGGCGGCTCGTGGCGGCCGCCGGGGAAGGTCGGGATCATCTCCAGCAGGCCGGCGCGGACCTCGTCACTGCGCCTGCGCTGTTCGCGCAGCTTCTCGATGACGTGCGCGCGAGGCAGCGCGTCCATAAACGCGATGCCCGCGCCGAGTTCCTCCATGTCGATGCTGACCAGGGCCTCGTCCATCAGCTTGCGGAATTCGGCCTCGCCCGCATCGGTGAGGTTGAACAGCGTGCGACCAGGGCCCTCACTGCTGCCTTCCGTGCCGAAGGCGCTCAACTTTCCTTCTTGCGTCAGCTGTTTCAGCGCGTGATAGATCGACCCCGGCTTGACGTTCGTCCATGTTTCGGCACGCCAGGACAGCAATTCGCGACGCACCGCGTAGCCGTAGGTGGGCTGACGCAAGCGCATGACCCCCAGCACCAACAGGCGCACAGCCGACATGGACGAGCCTCCTTCAGATAGGAAAATTCCATAGTAGTCAAACTTGACTTCTGGGTCGCGACCGCCCTAATCTTCGGTAGTCAAAATTGATTACCGCAGGTATGGGGAGGTTTTATGGGCGACGTATCGGTGCCGATGATGTGGAGCGGCGACCTGCCCGAAACACTCGACTTCTACAGAACCCTCGGCTACGAGGTGACCGCCGAGCAGACTCGGCCCTACAACTACGGTGCTGTGGCCCGCAATGGTTACTCCTTGCATTTCGGCCCCACCCCGAAAGACAAGGGCACTGCCGAGGAGTGCTACGTGTCGTGCGTGGTCTTCGTCGACGAAGTAGCCGAGCTGCATAAACAGTTCAGTGCCGCGTTGCGGGAACGCTTCGGGCGCGTGCCCGCCAGCGGCCTGCCGCGCATCACCAGGTTCCGACCGGGCCAGACCAGGTTCACCGTGGTCGACCCGGTCGGCAACACGGTCGTCTACGTGGTGCGCGACGAACCCGACCCGGACTATGGCGGATCGCGCGAACTCCAAGGGCTGCAACGGACTTTGGACAATGCCCGGATCCTGCGCTACTCCAAGCTCGACGACACGGCGGCCCGCAGGGCGCTGGAGTCCGGGCTGCGTCGCTTCGGCGCCACGGCGGCTCCGGTGGACAAAGCGCACGCGCTGGCCGAACTCATCGAGCTGGCGGTAGCGGCGAATGAACGGCAGCGCGTTACCGAGTTACGCGCCGAGATCGCCGAACTCGACCTGTCGGATGAGGATCGCGTGGCGATCGACAAGCACCTCCGGATCGCGACCGATCTAGAGCAGTGGTTGGGCGAAACCGACTGAGCCGCAGCGACTGCGACCGGAGGGGTGAGCGAACACCGCTCCGGTAGCGCGAATCACGGTGGCCGGTCACGCCTTACTGTCCGGGCCCGTCAGCCGTGACCAACAGTCGCGCGTCAGCCGCACTCGGTAGGACCGACGCGAAAAGTGGCGATCCCGAGACCCGATCACAACGGCCGATCGCCCGACACAGGCCGGGCCCGTCGGCCGCGACCAACAGCCGCACGCCTTCCCAGGATCCGCAGCGGCCGGAGGGTACAGATCCCGAGAGCGGGTGCGGCTGTGCGCAGGTGGCGAGGTTCGCTTGCTTACGAATGGTGTTGCATACCTTGGGCTTTCACCGGGGCCAGGGTCAGTACGTCGGGCCCGTTCTCGGTGATGGCGATGGTGTGTTCGGAATGGGCGGTGCGGGAGCCGTCGGCGGAGCGGATGGTCCAGCCGTCGGGATCGGTGACGATCCGGTCGGTGGTGCGGGCGAACCAGGGCTCGATGGCGATGGTCAGGCCGGGGCGCAGGCGGAAGCCGCGGCCCGGTCGGCCGACGTTGGCGACATGTGGATCCTCGTGCATGGTGCGCCCCAGTCCGTGACCACCGAATTCGGAGTTCACCGGGTAGCCGTAGTCACGGGCGACCGCCGAGATCGCGGCGGAGATGTCGCCGATGTGGTTGCCGGGCAAGGAGACTGCGATCGCGGCGGCGAGCGCCTCTTCGGTCGCCCGGACCAGGCGCAGATCCTCCTCCGCGGCAGTACCGACCACGAAGGTGGTCGCGGCATCCGCCACCCAACCGTCGATACCGACGGCCAGGTCGGTGGTCAGCACGTCGCCGTCGCGCAAGGCGTAGTCGAACGGAAGTCCGTGCAGGACAGCGTCGTTGACCGAGAGGCAGACGGTATTACGGAATGGGCCGCGCCCGAAGGACGGCGAGTAGTCCCAGTAGCACGATTCCGCGCCGCGCTGCTTGATCCGTTCGCGCACATGAGCTTCCAGCTCCAGCAGGTTGACCCCGACGCGCGCAAGCTCCCGCAACTCCCCCAGCACCTCGGCCACGAACTGGCCGGTCACCCGCATCCGCTCGATCTCGTCCGGCGACTTCAGCTCCACCATAAGCATCCCTTTCCTTGGTATTTTTATACCAACGTAGCCCATTTGGTATTTTAATACCAACCCTTCCCTGTCCAGAGCGGTATGTGCAGGCACCGACGGGCTGCGACGCAACCTTGGGCGTCAAAAATTCAGCAACTAATGCGCATATCTACGTAAGAACATGACTAATTTACCAACGCTCTTACCGAGCCGGATTGCCATGCCAGCAGAGCCGCCGATCACGACTACGCCCCCGACCGCTCACCCAGCGCACACTTGCGGTATTTAAATACCACCAATACCCTGAGCCCATGGTCCGCCTCCCGTTGACTCCGGCTCAAATCGACGCAGGTCGCCGCCTCGGCACCGCCCTGCGCGCCGCCCGCGCCGACCGCGACCTCATCGAAGTCGCCCGCTCAGCAGGCATCTCCCCGGAAACCCTGCGCAAGATCGAAACCGGCCGCCTCCCCTCCCCTGCCTTCGGCACCGTCGTCGCCCTGAGCCTCACCCTCGACCTCCCCCTCCAGGACCTCGCCGACACCTGGCGCGCCGCAGGCCTGGCCGAATCCGCCTGACCGCTACTCGCCGACGGCCGATCGCCGGGTGACAGCGAGGCCAATGGACCCGTCCGCGCCACGAAACAGCTTGTGCAGCTTGATAACCAGCGTGCCGACGATCCCGTACTTGCGCGAAACCAGGTCGCGCACCCGCTGAGTACCGTCGGCATCGAGGACCGTGGCGGTACCCACGAACACCTCGTCAGCTTTCGGGCGGCCGCGGGCATCGGACTCCTGCAACGTCACGTCCGAGTTGCGGCGGATCCGCTTGACCTTCCACGTCGTCGGATTGGTCCATACGACGATCCGATCCCCGTCCGGCGCGACCCACACCGGCGTCCCCACCGGTGTCCCGTCCTTCTTGTACGTCGTCAGCAGCACGAATCTGCTCGCGCCCAGCTCATTCCATGTCATAGCGAAACGGTAGGCCGCCGAGCGCGCCCGGACATCCGTCCGTAGACACAAATCCGCACTACGCGCTGTGACGTATCCCTGGCGGGTAGGGATCGGCGTGCGCCGATCCCTGTTGCGGCCCAACCTCGATGGCCGCGGAAGAACGTCCGCACGTCCTCGAGAAACAGCCGCGGCTGCTCCAATGCCGCGAGGACAGCGACCCCGACACCTAACGCGCCGATGATCTCGCCCTCGGCGCGGATGAGTACACCCCCTGTCTGACACCAGCGCGTGCGGGCCGGCGAGGCGCGATGCTTCGATTCACGAACTCGCACGCCGCGTGTTCGTGAAATACACCGCCGGTTCCCGTGTGATCAGCCCGTACCCGCCGTCCGGCGTCGCCGCGAACGGAGCGGGCAGATACAGCACCGGCAGCACCTCACCGATCAACGGCCGCTTCTCTCGCGCGATCCGATAACCGATCTCGACCACCTCGGGCACATCATCATCCGCAACCACACCGCCGTCGCGCCGGACGCACCGATACGGTTCGAGCCGCACTGCCCGTATCGCGGTCCGCGCCCAACGGAACAGCACACACTCATTCGCCCCCGGCCGCGCGTACTCCACCAACCCCACACCGTCATCCCAGAAGACGAACTGCTCGTCCTCCATCGAGCTGTGATACCCGGCCTCCACACTCCACTGACCGATGATCTCGTCACCACGCATCGAGCGATTGAACCACCGCGGACGCCAAGGGCCCAGCATCGGCGCAGTGGCCCGCCTTCGGCCACCTCACAAACAGCGGTTCGATCAGCAGATATCGCTTTCTGCTGCAACAGATTCGCCGTCCGTCACAGATGTCGATCCGCGCCCAGCGACGGAAAGCACGACGGCTGTCCACAGTGGGCGATCTCGAGCGATCGCATTCGCCATCAATTAGCCGCTTGTGACCAGTCAGTGTCGACGATGGCGCACTCTGCTGGTCACTCCCGCCACCGCCAGGCGCCACTTTGCCCCGAACACTAGCAAGAACGCCATCATTCACATATGGTAATCCTTCTTACCAAATAGCTGGAAGTTCTCTAGAGGAGGCGGACCATGCACTTCGGTGGAGTGACCCTGATGGTGGACAACGTGGACGCGACGGCGGCGTTCTACGAAAAGGCGTTCGGGCTGGGCACGGTGTTCGCGGACCCCGATGGCACCTTCGTGGTGCTCGGGCGGGGCGTGTGGACGCCGGGTCCGTCGGCCCCGAGCCTCACTATCGAACACTGGAAGAAGATCGAGGATTTCGCGGAACCTGGGCCTGCCAACGCTTTTCGGGTATTTCTCGAGACCACTGAGGTAGACGAGGCCTACCTCAGCGCACTCGCGGCAGGCGCAGACAGCGCGCTGATGCCGACCACACGGCCGTGGGGGCAGCGAGTCGCCGTGGTCCGCGACCCCAATGGCGTCATCGTCGAGATCGGAGCTCCCGTCGAGTACGGCTGAACACCCGCCGATCGCCTGAACGAGGATCTCTATCGAAGGAAGTAAGCAGTAATGCGTCGACTAATGCTCATCACGGCCACCCTCCTCCCGCTGACTCTCGGCAATGCGTCCGCCGACCCACTACCGGTGCCATATTCCTTGTCCGCCATGGTTTCCGCGAGCGTGACCACCGCCCCACCCGGCGCACCGCCGGGCGCCAACAACTGGGGATGCGTCCCGTCGGCGGCCCATCCGCGGCCCGTCGTCTTGGTACACGGCCTCAGCGGCAACGGCGAAAACAGTTGGCAGACATTCGCTCCGCTACTGGCGAACGAGGGGTACTGCGTCTACGCGCTCACCTACGGCGTCTATCCGACCGATCGCGGCATCGCGGCGGGCGTGGGCGGCCGGGCGCCGATCGACGAATCCAGTTCGGAACTACAGCAATTCGTCGATCAGGTGCGGGCCGCCACGCGAACCGATCGGGTGGATCTGCTCAGCTGGTCCGAGGGCACCCTGGTCAGCGCCGGATATCTACAGTTCCTGGGCGGGGCGGCAGCCGTCGACCAGGCAATCAACCTGGCCCCGATCTGGGCGGGTACCGCCATCACCGATCCACTCGATTCTCCGCTGTCGATCCTCGGTCTGCACGGCGACCTCTACGCGTCACTGGACCCCACCTGCGCCGCCTGCGCGGAGCTGCGGACCGGATCCGACTTCATCAATCGATTGCAGGCCAGCGGCGTTTACGCGCCGAACGTGCACTACACCAACATCGTTACCACCACCGACATCCAGGTTCAGCCCTACACCAGCGGCGTCCGAACCGCCCCGAACGCGACAAACATTGTGCTGCAAGACATCTGCCCGGTGAACCTGGCCGGTCACCTCTCCGTCTCGGTCGACCCGACCGTCGCCGCACTCGCTCTACAGGCCCTCGATCCTGGCACGCCGCGTCAGATCCCTTGTGCTTCATCGCAAGCGCCGCCCGGCGTCTGATCGATCCGCTACGCCCGTTTCTCGACGTCACCCGCCGCGAAGTCCTTACCCTCGAAGGAAGGGATCCCTCGACGCACGCGGAGGACACCGATGATCGAGACCGCCGTCCTCATGCTCGACTTGCAGAACACCTATATCGCCGACGACGGCGTCCGCGACGCACTGGGCTGGCCGCCGATCTGGCGCCTCGACGAGGTCGTGCGCGAATGCGCCGACCTCGCGGCGCACGCCCGCAGTAGTGACCTCCCGCTCATCTACTCCCGCATGATGGCCGGCCAGACCGGGCTGGTCGGCACCGGCCCGCGCCCGCGCCGCCACCTGCAGCAGCACAGGCACCTGGTGCCGAAGCTGTCGACCGAGCATCGGGAGTGGAAGGCGCAGATCATGGACGCGGTCGCGCCGCACCAGGGCGACCTGGTCCTGGTCAAGACCCGGCACAGCTTCTTCGCGTACACCGAACTCGAGCCACTGCTACGCAACCTGGGCGTCCATCGCCTGGTCGTCGCGGGGCTGCAGACCAATGTCTGCGTCGAGGCGACCGTGCGCGCCGCCCTCGAGCGCAATTTCGAGGTCGCCGTGCCGGACGACGCCGTCACCACCGACGGCCCGGCGCTGCATTACGGCTCACTGAACGCCATGCGCGTCCTGTACGTGGAAGTCGCCCCGTGGCGGGAACTGCTGGCCCCAGACGCTCCGTGGGACCGCGCGTACACCACTCCCGACTACGGGCGTGACCCCGAATATTGGACCGGCCCGGCATTCGGGCCCTGATGCACTGCGGGGGCCTCAGCTGACAGCTGAGGCCCCGCGGGTCGTGCCGACCGGTGTCCGAGTGATTTCCTCTGGGCCCCTGCCTCGATACATGAGGCTTTCATACTTCCGCGCATTCGGCTCACCGAGCGACGCCGCAACCGGTGAGCTCGGGCGCTCTTGCATCTGTACGAGCACCACGGGAACGATCTTCCTCTCGAATCGCCGTCCGAAAGCCGTTCGCAGATAACGAATTAGCAACACCGCCGCCGAACCGTGCCCAAACTGTTCCGCTCGCCGTCACCTGCCGCGCACCAAGAATTCGCCCGCGGGCCGCCACCCGGCAACGGTCCGCCCGCTACTGCCGATTTGCTCCTCGGATAACCTGTCCCGATGTTCTTGGCCCAGATCGTCGCCGCTCGCGTGCCGAGCCGGATGCTGTCCATGTTCGTGCGGAACGCGGAGTTGCTGAAATTCCTGACCGTCGGAGCGATCGCCTTCGTCACCACCATGGTGCTCTTCTTCGGGTTGAAATGGACTGTGCTGGAAGGCAAGCCGGTGACCGCGAACGTGGTCGCCGTGCTGATCGCCACCGTGGTCTCCTACGTGCTGAACCGCGAGTGGGCGTTCACCGCGCGCGGCGGACGTGAGCGCCGTCATGAAGCGGCCCTGTTCTTCCTGGTCGCGAGCGTCGGCATGGTGATCAACCAGCTGCCGCTCGCCGTGTCGAGCTACCTTTTCCAGCTGCGCACCCCGCATGTCTCGGTGCTGACGGAAAACATCGCCGACTTCATCAGCGCGACCGTGATCGGCACCCTGCTCGCCACGGTTTTCCGCTGGTGGGCCATGCGCAAATTCGTGTTCCCCGATCCGGTGCGGCCCGCCATGGAACGCGACGAGCCGGTTTCCGAGACGCGAGCCTGACCGTGCTGGTCACCATCCCGGCGGGAACGGTGACGCTGTCGGATCGGCGGACCCAGCGCAGTTGGTCGGTGACCGTCGCACCATTCCAGCTGGCGGCAGTCCCGGTCACCCAGGAACAGTACGAGCAGGTCACCGGACAGCGGCCGAGCAGCAGCCGAGGCGACCGACTGCCGGTCGACAGCGTCTCCTGGTGGGAAACGCTGCGATTCTGCAATGCCCTGTCGGCACAGCAGGGGCTGACACCGGCGTATCGCCTCGATGACGAGAACGCCGTGTGGGACAACACCGCCGACGGCTATCGACTCCCCACCGAGGCCGAGTGGGAGCACGCCTGCCGGGCAAGCAGCACCGGCCCGCGCTACGGCGAGCTCGACGAAATCGCCTGGTACCGGGGTAATTCGGCCGAGCACATGCACGAGGTGGGCGGCAAGCGGCCCAATGCCTGGGGCCTGTACGACATGCTCGGCAACACCTGGGACTGGTGCTGGGACATCTACGACGCCGAAATCTACGGCTCCTACCGGGTATTGCGCGGTGGCGGCTGGTTCGACGAACACTGGAGCTGCCGCGCGTCGGTGCGCCGCCGCAGCCATCCGACGCTGCGGCTGGACGACGTGGGCTTCCGGGTCGCGCGTTCGCCGGGTTCCTGAACCAACACTTCCGTTGCGGCCGTTCGGCTTTCGCAGCACTTGCGGTCCGGTAGGGTGTCGATCGGGCCGGTGTGGCATCGGTCCCGGTCGCCGAGTAGTCGGCTTGCGCCGGAACCGGTTTCGCTGCGCCGACGCGGAGTGACGCTGTCTCGATAGTGGATTCGCCCCTGCTGCAGGACGGTGGTGCACGATGAGGAATACCAGCGACATCGTCGTAATGACCGACCACAGTTCCACCGAAGGTAGCTCCGCGCAGCTCGCGCGCGCGGTCGAGTTGGTCACCGGCGCTACGCCATTGATTGTCGATGCGAGACATTTCTACGATGGCGGCGATGGGGTGCTGCGACTCGGCGTTCAGCCGACGCTTGTGGTGCCGTCCGAGAACATCGAGGTGCAACCCTCCGCCCTCGTCATTTATGAAATACCGCCGGGTGATCGGCACAGATTCACCCGCTTTCAAGCAGCTGTCGCGCAGAGCGACATCCCCTGTCTGGGTGCCGATGCGCGAGGTTGGCGAAACGCCACCGACAAACAGTGCACGGTCGATCGATTCCGGGCCGAAGGCATTCCACAAGCCGAATCGCTCGCAGTGGACCGCCCCACCTGGCCCGCGGCGCTGGCTGCCTTCGAGCAGCTCGGCCGCGACGTGTGGACCCGGCCGATCATCGGCTTCGGCGGGCGCGACGTCTGGCACGTGACCACCGAGGCGCAACTGCTCGTAGTGCTCGAGCGCTACCAAAAGACCGGCAGCAGTTGGCTGCTCACTCGCGACGCACACAACTTCGACGAGCACGGCCGCCGCCACCAATACCGCGTCGTCGTGCTCGGCGAGCGGGTGTTGCGGGTGTGTGAGCATGTGCAGGGCAACCCGGACGCCCCCTGCAACGAGGCGCAGGGCGCGGTCTCCACCGTGCTCGCACCCGACGCCCTGCCCCAGCACCTCCGCGAGCTCGCCATCCGGGCCACAGCATCGGTCGGGCTACCGTTCGGCGGCGTCGATCTGGTACCCGAGCGAGGAGGCGCGGTGTTCGAGGTGAATGTGCACCCGGTGCTGGACGTTCCACAAGGATTGGAAACGGTGGCGGTTCCCTTCGTGCTCGCGCACCTCAGCGACACCGCTGCGGCAGCGGCGACGCGGCACGAAACCTTGCGCCCCCACCGCTGATCGGACATTCCCGACAGGTTCTTCCGTACGCTCCACGAAATCGTCGGCGCCGCACATACTGTCCGGTACAAGCATGGCTATCACCCAGACAACGCGCCAGTGGCACCGCTCGCAGGTGTCACATCGACCCCGAAGCGAGCGTATTCATGGTCATCTTCGCTGTGCACGACGCCCTGCTCGCGCAGATCGGCAATCCGACGCCGGAAGCGCCGCCGGTCTCGGACAAGATCCTGCAGATGGTCCGCTACCTCACCTGGCTGGTGCTGCTCTCCGGGGTCTGCGGAATCACCTACGCCGGTGGACGATTCGCGTGGGAAAAGTGGCAAGGTGGTCCGCTCGACTCGCCGAAGATGATCGCCGGGGCGATGATCGGCGGTGTCGTCGCCACCAGCGCGGGCACGATCATGAACGCCGTCGTCGGCTGAGCCGTCATCCCGGCGGGTGCCGGGACCTGGTGCACGGAACCAATCGCGGAAGGCTGTCTTCCGCGATTGCGCACGTGCTATCTCGGTGTGGCCGATGTCGATTTCGAGGTGGTGGACGCCCCCGAGCTCGCCGCGCAACTGCTGGCGACCGCCGAGCGATTTCGCCGCGCGGCCGGCCGGCAATGAAACCTCGGCCCACCGGAATTCGGCGATAAAGTGAAGCCCGGCCGGATCGATGGAATTCGCCGATCACGGCCGGGTCGCTACTATCCGGAATTACCTGTCAGGGCTGGTTGGCACCCGCGATGCCGCCGATGATTCCACCGATGATGCAGCCGGGGATAGCGCCGACAATGGCGAAGATCAGCCCGATCAAGAACCCGATCGCGCAGCCGATCAACACTCCGGCCACGGTGGTACCCGCGTCACCGATGAACTGCGGCGCCCCCATTTCCGGGGTCGCGGCACCGACCGGCGTCAGCGTCAAAGTGGTTGCGCTGGCGTTGACTTCCGGCGCCACCCGCACCTGCTGGCCGGACACCGACTGCATCGTGGTCGGCACGTTGGCGACCAGCGATCCGTCCGGCGCCACCACGGAGATGCCCTGATCGGGCGTCAGCACGAACTTGCCTGCGGCGAGGGTGAGCGTGGCGCTCGAGTGGTCGGGCGCGACCGCCGCCGTGTACGCGACGCCCTGATCGACACCGCTGAACGCGGCATCGGCCACCTGCGCCTCACCGTGTGCGGTAGCGGCGGCGACACCTGTTGCGGCGATGGTGAGAACTGCTGTTGCTACGAACTTTCTGATATTCATAAGGCTTTCCAATCAGCTAGCCGAATCGATTGGCGTTTCCCCGAGAACGGCCATGGCACACCATCGATCATGCGCTCTCGGCAACAGCGTTGTCGAGAGTTGCGCGAAGATTGAATTGCCTTGCAAGATCGCACAATTCATCAAATCCCCCAACAATTGGGGGGTTGATTTTCCGGCTATTCCAATTCCCCTTCGGTCTCCAAGTAGACCTGCCGCAATCGATCCAGTGTCGCCTGCTCCGGGTGCTCCCACAAGTCCCGCTCGGCGGCCTCCAGCAGCCGCTCGGCAATGCCGTGCAGCGCCCACGGGTTGGACTGCTCCATGAACTTGCGGTTCACGTCATCGAAAACGTAGCTCTCCGCGAGCTTCTCGTACATCCAGTCAGCGACGACATTGGTGGTGGCGTCGTAGCCGAACAGGTAGTCGACCGTCGCGGCCATCTCGAACGCGCCCTTGTAGCCGTGCCGGCGCATCGCCTCCAGCCAGCGCGGGTTCACCACGCGGGCCCGGAAGACCCGGGCGGTCTCCTCGGAGAGCGTGCGGGTGCGCACCGCGTCGGGCCGGGTGCTGTCGCCGATATAGGCCTCGGGGTTCTTGCCGGTGAGCGCGCGCACGGTGGCGACCATGCCGCCGTGGAACTGGAAGTAGTCGTCGGAGTCGGCGATGTCGTGCTCGCGGGTGTCGGTGTTCTTGGCCGCCACCGCGATTCGGCGGTACGCGGTGCGCATGTCGTCGGCGGCCGGTGCCCCGTCCAGGTCACGGCCGTAGGCGTAGCCGCCCCAGGTGGTGTAGACCTGCGCGAGATCATCGTCGGTGCGCCAGCTCTTGGCATCAATGAGCTGCAGCAGGCCCGCGCCGTAGGTGCCCGGCTTGGAACCGAAGATGCGGGTGGTGGCGCGGCGGGCGTCGCCGTGCTCGGCCCGGTCGGCCTCGGCATGCGCGCGAACGTAATTCGACTCGGCGGGCTCGTCGAGTTCGGCGACCATGCGCACAGCGTCGTCTAGCAGAGCGAGCACGTGCGGGAACGCGTCGCGGAAGAAACCGCTGATGCGCACCGTGACATCGATACGGGGACGGGACAATTCATCGAGCGAGATCACCTCGAGGGTGGTGACGCGGCGGCTCGCCTCGTCCCACACCGGCCGGACACCGAGCAGGGCAAGGACTTCGGCGATATCGTCGCCGGAGGTGCGCATCGCCGAGGTGCCCCACACCGAGAGACCCACCGAGCGCGGGTATTCGCCGTGGTCGGCGAGATAACGCTCCAGCAGCGAATCCGCCATGGCCTGACCGGTTTCCCAGGCCAGGCGCGACGGGACGGCCTTCGGGTCGACCGAGTAGAAATTGCGGCCGGTCGGCAGGACGTTGATCAGGCCGCGCAGCGGTGAGCCGCTGGGCCCCGCCGGGATGAAGCCGCCGTTGAGAGCGTGTAGGACCCGGTCGATCTCGATGCCGGTTTGACGGAGACGGGGGACGACTTCGGTTGCGGCGAAACGGAGTACGTCGCGGACGGCGGTGAGGCGGGGATCGGCGGACAGGACAGCGCCCGCCTCGGCGAGGTCTGGGTGTGCGGCGGCAGACGGCTCGGCGGCGGAGGTCTCGGCCTGCGCCGTCGATTGTGCAGTGGGCCGGGAGCCATCCGCTGTCGCGAGGAGCGAGTCGGCGAACTCGTCGACGAGCCGGTCGACCGCGTCCGCCGACCAGTCGGCCGATTGCAGTGCGGCGACCAGTCCGCGAGCTTGGCTCTCCACCACGTCCACTCGGCCGCGGACCTCGGTACCGGATTCGTCCAGCCCCAATGCCTCGCGCAGACCGGGTACGTTCCGCTCGCCACCCCACAGCTGGCGGGCGCGCAGCATAGCGAGGACCAGGTCGACCTCGCTCTCCCCCGCCGGCGCCTGGCCCAGGATGTGCAGGCCGTCGCGGATCTGCACGTCCTTGATCTCGCACAGCCAGCCGTCGACGTGCAGCAGCATGTCGTCGAAGACGTCCTCGTCCGGGCGCTCGGCAAGGCCGAGGTCGTGGTCCATTTTGGCCGCGCGCATCAGCGTCCAGATCTGCTGGCGGATAGCGGGCAGCTTGGCCGGGTCGAGGGTGGAGATGTTGGCGTGCTCGTCGAGCAGTTGCTCCAAACGTGAGATGTCGCCGTAGCTTTCGGCGCGGGCCATCGGCGGGATCAGGTGGTCGACCAGGGTCGCGTGCGCGCGGCGCTTGGCCTGGGTGCCCTCGCCCGGGTCATTCACCAGGAACGGGTAGATCAGCGGCAGGTCGCCCAGGGCGGCATCGGTGCCGCAGGAGGCGGACATGCCGAGCGTCTTGCCGGGCAGCCATTCCAGATTGCCGTGCTTGCCGAGGTGCACCATCGCGTCGGCGCCGAAACCCTCAGCGGACCTGACCCATTGGTAGGCCGCGAGGTAGTGATGACTCGGCGGCAGGTCGGGGTCGTGGTAAATCGCGACCGGATTCTCACCGAAACCGCGGGGCGGCTGCACCATCAGCACCACATTGCCGAAACGCAAAGCGGCGATGACGATCTCGCCCTTCGGGTCGGCGGAACGGTCGACGTAGAGCTCGCCGGGCGGCGGACCCCACGCCTCGATGATGGCTTCGCGCAGGTCCTCGGGCAGCGTGTCGAACCACGCGGTGTAGGCGGCCGCGCCGATCCGAATCGGATTGCCCTCCAGCTGTTCCGCGGTCAACCAGTCCGGATCCTGGCCACCCGCCGCGATCAGCGCGTGGATGAGGGCATCGCCGTTCTGCTCGTCCAGGCCGGGGATCTCCCCTGGCTCGCCGAGGTGGTAACCGGCGGCGCGCATTTCGGTGAGCAGGCGGATGGCGCTCGCGGGAGTGTCGAGGCCGACGGCGTTGCCGATGCGGGCGTGCTTGGTCGGGTAGGCGGACAGCATCAAAACGACGCGCTTGCGGTCGGCCGGGATGTGCCGCAACCGCACGTAGCGCACCGCGATGCCCGCGACCCTGGCCGCGCGCTCGGCGTCGGGGACATAGGTGGACAGACCGTCGGCGTCGAACTCCTTGAAGGAGAACGGGACCGTGATGATCCGGCCGTCGAACTCGGGGACGGCGACCTGGGTGGCGACGTCGAGCGGCGACATGCCGTCGTCGTTGGCGGCCCACTGTTCGCGGCCGCTGGTCAGGCACAAGCCTTGCAGGATGGGCACATCCAGGTCGGCGAGCGCGCCGACATCCCAGGCCTCGTCCTCGCCGCCCGCCGAGGCGGTCGCCGGCTTGGTGCCGCCCGCGGCGAGGACCGTCACCACCAGGGTGTCCGCCTGGCGCAGTGTCGCAAGCAGTTCCGGCTCGGCGGTGCGCAGCGAGGCGCAGTACAGCGGCAGTGCGCGCGCACCCGCGTCTTCGATCGCGCGGCAGAGGGCGTCGATGTAACCGGTGTTCCCGGCGAGATGCTGTGCGCGGTAATAGATCACCGCGACGGTGGGCTGATCGGCGCGCGGCTCGGCCGAAACCCGTTCCAGCACACCCCAACTCGGCAGCTGCACCGGCGGCTCGAAGCCGTGGCCGGTCAGCAGGACCGTGTCGGAGAGGAAGTTGTGCAGCTGCAGCAGGTTGTCCGAACCGCCCGCGGCCAGGTAGTTGTGTGCGTCGGCGGCGACACCGCCGGGCACGGTCGAGCACTCCATCAGCTCCGCGTCCGGCGCGATCTCGCCGCCGAGCGCCACCATCGGCACGCCGCTGGCGCGGATCGCGTCGAGGCCGTCTTCCCAGGCGCGCTTGCCGCCGAGGATGCGCACGACCACCAGATCGGCGCCGTCGAGCAGCGCGGGCAGGTCGTCCACCAGCAGCCGTGCGGGGTTGCCCCACCGGTACGCGGCGCCGCTCGCGCGGGCGCTCAGCAGATCGGTGTCGGACGTGGACAGCAGCAGAATCACAGGTGACGGCCTTCCTCGGGTTACGCGCCCATCGGGGTTTGCTGCTCGCCGGAGAGGGTCTGGCTTTTCACAGTGGCGCGACCGCACCGGATTTCCACCGGTTTCCTCGTCGCCCGTCGAGCATGCAGATGCTACCTGCCGTGCCGTCGGGTTCCACTCAGGCGGTCGCCGCGCGGGCCGCGAGGAAGTCGTCCACGATGCGGGCGCAGTCGGCGGGGGTGGCGTGCTCGATGCCGATCAGTTTGGCGAAGACGATCGGTCCGACGAGTTGGGTCAGCGCGAGTTCGAGGTCGAATTCACCGAGCTGGGCACGGACTTCGGGAGTGTCGAGCAGCTCATCGAACGGCTGGCGGTACTGCAGCAGCAGCCGATGCCGCAGCGACGACAGGGCGGGCCCGTCCTCGCCGTGCTCGGTGCCGGTGGCCAGCCAGGCGAGCGTGGACAGTTGCAGCGGCGCCTCGTTGACGACTTCGGCTTGCCTGCTGAGCAATTCGATCAGCCGGTCACGCAGCTCCCCGGCCGGCGGCGCCTCGATGACCGGCGGCAGCAGGCGCTCGAGGGTGGCGGCGCGCAGGTGCATGGCGCTGTCGAAATGCCGGTACAGCGTGGTCCTGGCGACCTTGGACATGCGGGTGACCGCCTCGACCGTGACCGCCTCGACGCCACCGGATTTCAGCAGTGCGGCCGCGGCGTCGAGCAAGCGCGCGCGGGAGCGCACTTTGCGGGGGTCGACGTCATCTGTCATGGGTCGAAGCATTCCTTCTTCGTCGGGGGTATCGCCACCCAGCAGACTTATGCTACTGATAGTAGCGTAGCGATACTGATAGTTCTATTTCATCAGGAGGCTCGATGGATTCCACGCGGTTGTCCGCTACTCAGCGGTGGATGTTGGTGCTCTCCTGTGCCGCGGTGGCGTTGGTCGTCGGGTCGATGGCGGCGTTGTATACGGCGTTGCCCGAGCTCGCCACGGCCACCGGCGCCACCCAGCAACAGCTGACCTGGATCGTCGACGGGTACACGTTGGCGTTGGCCTGCCTGGTGCTGCCCGCGGGCGCGCTCGGAGATCGGTATGGGCGCCGGATTGTTCTGGTCGTCGGGTTGTCCGTGTTCGCGCTGGCCTCCGCGACGCCACTGCTGTTCGACAGTCCGACCTGGTTGATCGGCGCGCGTGCCGTCGCGGGGGTCGGCGCCGCGCTGGTGATGCCGTCGACGCTGTCGCTGCTGACCGCTGGGTTTCCGGAAGCTCGGCGCGGCAATGCGGTGGGGTTGTGGGCAGGCGTCGCGGGGGCGGGGGCGGTGCTCGGAATTCTCGGTTCCGGGTTGTTGCTGGAGCGTTGGTCGTGGCTGTCGGTTTTCCTCGCGATGGCGGTGGCCGGAGCGCTGCTCATGCTCGCCGGGTGCACGATTCCCGAATCGGTTGATCAGGAGCGGCCCGCGATGGATCCGTGGGGCGCGGTCACGTCGGCGGCAGCGGTCGGGTTGATCGTGGTGGCGGCGATCGAGGCGCCAGCCCGGGGTTGGTTGGATCCGCTGGTGGTCGCGATGTTCGTCGGTGGCTTGCTGGCCGCAGCGATCTTCACCGTTGTCGAATTGCGGGTCGCGCAACCACTGTTGGATGTGCGGCTGTTCGCCAGGCGCGGGTTCGCCGCGGGCACGATGTCGGTGACGATCCAATTCCTGGTCACCTTCGGCGTTTTCATGTTGCTGGTGCAGTTTCTGCAGTTGATTCTCGGGTATCGGCCGTTGACGTCGGCGCTGGCGATGGCGCCGATGGTCGTTCCGATGGTGGCGATTTCGGCGGTCGCGCCGTGGGTCGCCGACCGGATCGGGTTGCGGTGGCCGACGTTTGCCGGGCTGGTTGTCCTCGGCGTCGGATTGGTTGCCGTGTCCCGGTTGACCGTCGACAGCACCTATCTCGACCTGCTCTGGCCGCTGCTGGTCATGAGCACCGGACTCGGATTGTGTACTGCCCCAGCGACTGCCGCCATCATCGCCGGCACACCCATCGAAAAGCACGGCGTGGCAGCGGCTGTCAACGATGCCGCCCGCGAGGTCGGGGCCGCGATCGGCATCGCGGTCGCCGGCAGCATGCTCGCCGCGGGATATAGCGATCGCATCGCGCCCGCACTCCCCCGGCTTCCCGAAGTAGCCCGTGGTCCGGTCGCCGACTCGCTCGCCGCCGCCCTGCAGGTTGCCGACCGGGCGGGACCGCAGGCCCAGCCGCTGGCCGAATTCGCCAAGGCAGCCTTCATCCACGGCGCCCAGCAATCCTGCCTTGCCCTTGGCTATCTGGCGTTCGCCGCGGCGGTCGTCGTGGGCGTGTGGGCGCCGGGCCGGCCGCGGACAAGCGCGGGTGACGCCGTCGCCGCGGAGCTGGCGTCAACCCGTCACTGATCGGGCGAGTCAGGTCAGATCGGCGTTTCCGTCGATGACTTTGAGGAGGTAGTGGAACTTGTTGACGCGCCAGCCGTTCGGGGTTCGCTCGGCGCCGATGGCGTAACTGCCGACGAAGGTGCGGGTCTTGCCGTTGGTGGCGGAGTTCTTCACGTGTACCGCGATCGCGTCCGCGTGGACGTCGGCGGTGTCATCCGCCAGATCGATCAGGTGATTTCCGGACTGGTGATGGAGCTCGTCCAGGTCGGCGAGCCCTACCCGCCAGTCCTCGACGATATCGGCCGCGGCCCGCTCGCCGACCGGGCCGCCGAATCCGCCGTCGAAATCGACCTTCGGCGTGAAAACGGCCTCAACCAGGTCATTCCAGCGGCGCTGATCGGTGTAGACAAACATCCTGGTGATCACGTCGATGATCGCGAGTCGATCTGCCAGGGTAGAGATTTCAGACATATGTCTCACCTTAGCGACAGTGTCGTCCGGCCGCCTCTCGCTCACCCCGAGCCGGGGTGGTTGGCTGGTCGGCAGGGGTACGTACGCTGGATGGACTATGACTCGACGTGTTCCGGATTCCTGTCCCGGCGTGCTGCGGCTGCATGACGCAGCCGATGGGCCGCTGGCGCGGATAAGGGTGCCCGGCGGGCGGGTGACGCCGGAGCAGTTGCAGGTGCTGGCGGAGGCGGCGCGGGAGCTCGGGGACGGGAATATCGAGCTGACGTCGCGGGGGAACGTTCAGTTGCGGCAGGTGCGGGATGCGGGGGCGCTGACCGATCGGCTCGATGCGGCCGGGTTGTTGCCGAGTCACAGTCATGAGCGGGTGCGCAATATCGTCGCCTCGCCGTTGTCCGGTCGGATCGGTGGTTCGGCGGATGTGCATACGCTGGTTCCGGCGCTCGATGCCGGACTGTTGGCCGCGCCGCGCCTGGCCGAGTTGCCCGGGCGGGTGCTGTTCACGCTCGATGACGGGCGTGGCGACGTCAGCGGGCTGAGTGGCGATATCGGCGTACATGCCACGGGCGCAGCGGAATTCGCGCTACTGCTCGCGGGACGGGACACCGGCATTCGGATCTCGGCCGCCGACGCAGTGAATGTGATGCTCGCCGCCGCACACGGGTTTCTCGACCTGCGTGGCGATGACGCGAGCCAGTGGCGTCTCCACGACATCGAGGGCGGCGCCGAGCGGGTGGCCGAGATGCTTGCCCGCACCCGCGGTGCTGATCGAGTGGAAATCGTTGCAGCCCAGGATATTCCGATCGGCTGGCTGGATCAGGACAACGGATTGGTCAGCCTCGGCGCCGGAGTTCGTCTCGGCTCCCTGCCCGCGCGTACCGCCGAATTCATCGCCGCCATCGAACGTCCCGTATTCATCACTCCGTGGCGCAGCCTGGTCATCACCGATATGGACGAATGGACCGCCGAGCAGGTCGTCCGCGTGCTCGCCCCGATGGACCTCATCTTCGACGCCAACTCCCCCTGGCTACAGGTCAGCGCCTGCGCGGGACGTCCCGGTTGCGCGAAGTCGCTCACCGATGTCCGCGCCGACGTGACGGCAGCCGTCGAATCGGGACGCGTGCTTCCGGCGGAACCGAATCCGCCTACGCACCAGGACATCCCGATCCTCGCCGCAGACAAGGTGACGGTCGCCGGTCGCCAACACTGGTCCGGCTGCGACCGCCGCTGCGGCCGCCCCCGCGGCACGGTCACCGACGTTGTCGCCACCAACACCGGCTACCGCCAATCCCCGACGCCGACAGCCTGACCGCCACCGCTCCCGACTGCCCGCCATTCGCCAAAATCCGCACTCTCTCTCGGGATTTGCACTCGCAATAGGGCCAAATTCTGGGTGCTGATCCCGAGAGGGAGTGCAGATTTGCGGTAATGGAGCGGTTACTCGTGGACTTCCAGGGTGCAGCATTTGACGCTGCCGCCGGCCTTGAGGAGTTCTGACATGTCTATGCCGATGGGGTTGTAGTCGCGGGCGCGTAGGGCTTCGGTGAGCGCGGTGGCCTTGTTGCTGAGGAAGACGTTCAATCCGTCGGAGACACCGTTCAATCCGAGGACCTCGGCGTCCGCGTCGGTGGCGACGATGGCGTTCGGGAACAGCTCGGTGAGCACCGCCTGGCTCGCCGCGCTGAAGGCGGGCGGGAAGTAGGCGATGGTGGTGTCGTCGAGGGGCAGCAGGACGGTGTCGAGGTGGTAGAAGCGCGGGTCGACCAGCTCCAGCGACACCACCTCGCGTGAAAAGTGCTGTGCCACTTCCTGATGCGCGGCGAGCGAGCTGCGGAAGCCCATGCCGGCCAGCATCCGCGCACCGACCAGGAGGAAGTCGCCCTCGCCCTCGTTGATCTCCGTGGCCTCGACCAGTCCGGCGAGGCCGTGCTGGGCGAACCAGTTGTGGTAGGCCGGGCCCTCGGCGGCCCGCTGCACATGGGTGAACCTGGCCGACATCGCGCGGTCGCCGACGATGAGGCCGCCGTTGGCGGCGAACACCATGTCGGGCAGGCCGGGCACGCCGGGCACCACGTCGACCTTGTGCCCGTACTCCTCGTAGGTGGCGCGCAGGGTTTCCCACTGCAGCAGGGCGAGGGCGCGGTCGACCGGCGCATCGGGATCCATCCAGGGATTGATGCAGTAGGTGACCTCGAAGTAGTCCGGACGGCACATGACGAACCGTCGCGGCAACGACTTACGAGCGATGGACTCGGCGCGGAGGGTGGCTACAGACGTCAACGTGTCTCCCGTAGGTCGGCGCGATTTTGCGGCTCACACGACCGTAATTCGCCTACTATTGCGCCAGGAACAACGAATCGTTGCGCATATTGGCCCTGAAACACCGAATCGTTGTGCAATGAGGAAGCGAGTGTGACGTGGACGACATCGATCGGCGGATTTTGGAGTATCTCCTCAGACAGGCACGGGCCTCGTTTCAGGAAATCGGCAGCGCGGTCGGCCTCACCGCACCCGCGGTGAAACGGCGCGTCGACAAGATGGTCGCGAGCAAACAGATCACCGGTTTCACCGCGATGGTGAATCCGGCGGCGATGGGTTGGAAGACCGAGGCGTACGTCGAGGTGTACTACCGCGACAACATCTCCCCGGCCGAACTGCGCCGCACACTCGAACCGATCCCGCAGGTCGTCGGCGTGTGGACGATCGCGGGCGAGGCCGACGCCCTGATCCACGTGATGGCCACCGACATGGCCGAAATCGAGGTGACCGTCGAGCGAATCCGCGAGAACGCCCGCGTGGGCCGCACCCGCAGTTCGATCGTGATGTCCCGCATCCTCGAACGCCCCCGCACCTGACGGCCGTCCGACTCAGCGGGCGGTCGAACTCGACGGTTCACACGCCACTGATGGGCCGCGCCCAACCTGCCCGGGGTTCACGGAACTGGTTCCGTGCGGGCACACCACTGCCGCGCCGAACCGGTTGCACCAGCTACCCGCGCCGACCTGGCCGGGAGCCGACCTCCTAGGGTGGACCGCATGTCCGACGTGCGTGCCAGCTACCTCACCGATGGGGCCGAGATCTATCGGCGCTCGTTCGCGATGATCCGCGCGGAGGCGGATCTCGGTGGGTTCCCGCCGGATGTAGCGCAGGTGGTGGTGCGAATGATCCACGGGTGCGGTCAGGTGGATTTGGCCGGGGATGTGGCGTTTTCGCCGGGCGTGGTGGCTTCGGCGCGGGCGGCGTTGCGGGCGGGGGCGCCGATTCTGTGTGACGCGAACATGGTGGCCTCCGGTGTCACGCGTAAGCGGCTGCCCGCCGACAATCCGGTGATCTGCACGCTCGCCGATCCGCGCGTGCCGGAACTCGCTGCGGGCATGGGTAATACGCGCTCCGCAGCGGCGCTCGAGCTCTGGCGCGAGCACCTCGACGGCGCGGTCGTCGCCATCGGGAACGCGCCGACCGCACTGTTCCACCTGCTCGACATGCTCGACGCGGGTGCGCCACGACCGGCCGCCATCCTCGGCATCCCCGTCGGCTTCATCGGTGCCGCGGAATCCAAGGACGCACTGATCGATTTCGGCGGTGTCGAGTTCCTGACCGTCCGCGGCCGACGCGGCGGTAGCGCCATCACCGCCTCTGCGCTGAATGCGATTGCGAGCGAACAGGAATGACGGATCGGACGCACAGCGACCAGTCGGCGCGGACCGATGCGGACAGCGCAGAAAACTTGGGAGGCAGGCAGCTCGGCGGCACGAGCTCGGCAATGGCGAGGCACGACGCGCAAGCCACGGATGCCCCTGCGCGCGGTCCCTTCTCGGAGGCGGCAACCTTCGAATCCGGCAGTGCGGCGTCGAGCGGCACGCAGCTCGACGGCAATGCCCACGACTCTGGCAGGCAGTCCATCGACGGCACAATGCGCGGCGCACCGGCGATAGACGCCCCTATGTCGGCGGAGGCCGAATTGCGAACGGTGCCAGGCAAATTGTGGGGTGTGGGGCTTGGGCCCGGCGATCCTGAGCTGGTCACGGTCAAGGCGGCGCGGGTCATCGCCGAGGCCGATGTGATCGCGTTCCACAGTGCGCGGCATGGGCGGAGTATCTCCAAAGGGATTGCCGCGCCGTATATGCGGCCGGGACAGCTGGAGGAGCATCTCGTCTACCCGGTGACCACCGAGACTACCGACCATCCCGGCGGCTACCAGGGTGCGATCGACGAGTTCTACGAGCAGGCCGCGCAGCGACTGGCGGGGCATCTGGCGGCGGGGCGGTCGGTCGCGCTGCTCGCCGCGGGTGACCCGCTGTTCTACAGCTCCTACATGCACATGCACCGACGGTTGGCCGATCGGTTCGAGGCCGAGATCATTCCGGGCATCACCTCGGTGAGCGCGGCGTCGGCGGCGCTCGGCACCCCGCTGGTCGAGGGCGAGCAGGTGCTGACCATCCTGCCCGGCACCATGCCGGTCGACGAGCTCACCCGTCGGCTCCGCGACACCGAGGCCGCCGCCATCATGAAGCTCGGCCGCACCTACCCCGGTGTGCGCCAAGCCCTTTCGGATTCCGGTCGCCTCGCCGACGCCTACTACGTCGAACGCGCCAGCAGCACCCGCCAACGCGTGCTGCGCGCCGCCGACGTCGACGACGCGGACGTCCCTTACTTCGCCATCACCCTCGTCCCCGGCCCGACCCCGACCACCCGACTCCCCCGCGTGGACACGGAACCTGCGGTGAAGCAGCACGAGTCGACGAACAACCACGCCGAGCACGCGAATCCGCATGCAGCGGAACCCCACCCGAAGCACCGCGACTCAGCGACGATCAGCTCTCGTGCACCAGGCGGTCAGCAGCGGGCCGCCTCGCATGTCGATGCGTCCACGACCGAACGGCGCGGGGCCGCCCAGGATTCCGCGCTGCTCACGAGTTCTGCCGAATCCGGCTCGCCTATCCCTCATTTCGCCGAAAATGCCGCCCCGGAACGCAGCGCGGATCAACCTGGTCGAGTTGTCGTCGTCGGCCTCGGTCCCGGCGCGGCCGAGTGGACGACCATCGAGGTGCACGAAGCACTCGCCGCCGCAACGGATCTCGTCGGTTACACCACCTATCTGAACCGGGTGCCGTCGCGCCCCGGCCAGCGCAGGCATGCCAGCGACAATCGCGTCGAGTCCGAGCGCGCCGCCATGGCGCTGGATCTGGCCAGGCGGGGCGCGCGGGTCGCGGTGGTGTCGTCGGGTGATCCGGGGGTGTTCGCGATGGCGGCGGCGGTGCTGGAGGAGGCCGCCGATCCCCAGTGGCGTGGTGTGCCGGTGCAAGTGTTGCCGGGTCTGACCGCAGCCAATGCGGTGGCCAGCCGGGTCGGCGCGCCGCTCGGTCACGATTACGCGATGATCTCCCTCTCGGATCGCCTCAAGCCGTGGGAGGTTGTCGCCCAACGCCTTTCCGCGGTGGCCGCCGCGGATATGGCGATCGCCGTCTACAACCCCGCCTCGTCGCAGCGCACCTGGCAGGTCGGTGCCATGCGTGACCTGCTGCTGGAGCATCGCAAGCCCGACACGCCCGTGGTGCTCGGCCGCGATGTCGGCGGGCCGACGGAGTCGGTGCGCGTGGTGCCGCTCGGCGAACTCGACCCGGCCGACGTCGACATGCGCACCCTGGTGATCATCGGCGCCTCCACCACCGCGACGCTGGAAACCGACCAGGGAGTCCGCGTTTACACCTCGCGGCGCTACGCACGCACAGGCGACGCGACCTCGCCCGACGCGTAAGATCTCCTGACGCACTGACGATTGGAGGGATCTTGGCCGCGACACTGTCGGAGCTGACGCTGCGCGCCCGAGCCCTGGAGGCCCGAGCGACTGCCGGCGAACAAGCACTCGACGAGCAGGGTGACGTTCTCAGCGAACTCGCGGCTCTCACCAGAAAGGCGCTCGACGGCATCGACCGGATCGAGGAGCGCACCGAGAAAATCGAGGAGGACCTCGCCGAACTGCGCCTCGGGCAAGCGCGGTTGGCAGAGGGCATGGCGCTGGTGCTTGCCCGTCTCGATCAGCTGGCCAGTACGTAGGCCAGGCGGCAGGATCCGGCGCACGTTCGTATAACATTCCATTATGGAAGGTTGAGAGCGAAGGGAGCAGTCGGTTGACGAACACCGCGACCAGCCGCAAGCCGTTGAACTCCACGGCCGCGTCGCTGCTCGGATTTCTGCACGAAGGACCGATGTCCGGCTGGGACCTGGTAGCCCAGGCCCAACAACGCATCGGCGACTTCTGGACGATCACGCAAAGCCAGGTCTACCGGGAACTCGGCGCCATGGATGCAGCAGGCTTGGTCGAGAAGGGCGTGCCGGGCGCTCGTGAACGCACTCCCTATCTGATCACCGACGCGGGGCGGGAAGCCTTCCTGGAATGGATCGCTCGCGACCCCGGCGGCGAAAACATCCGCATCCCACTGCTGTTGACACTTGCGTTCGGCGACCACCTCGACCGACCGCATCTCGATCAAATCATCGCCGCCAACAAAGAGATTCACCAGGAGCGACTCACCAGGTACCTCGCCGAGGACCCCAGCTGCATGCCCGCCTTCGCCCGCGCGACGCTGGATTTCGGCATCGGATACGAACGCGCGGTACTCGATTGGTTCGACCGGCTACCCGAGCTACTGGGCAACTGAGCGGAGCCAATCCCAGGCCTGGGCAACACTTTCCATGACCACGGCGCCCTCGGGCAGCGGCGGCCGGTCGATCATGACGACCGGCAGGCCCGCCGAACGAGCGGCGCTCAGCTTGGCATCGGTCTGATCGCCGCCGCTGTTCTTGGTGACGAGGAGGTCGATGCGCCGGTCGGTCAGCAGCCGGGTTTCGTCGTCGACCGCGAAAGGCCCACGGGCGAGCAGTAATTCGTGCTGCGGTGGTAACGCGCCCTCGGGTGGATCGATGGCGCGGATCAGAAACCAGGGGCGAGTGAGTTCGGCAAAAGCGCCGACACCCTGACGGCCGATCGTCAAGAAGACGCGATCACCCTGCTCATCAACGGTTTTCGCGGCGGTTATGAGATCGGGTACCCGAATCCACTGGTCACCTGATTGTTCGGACCAGCCGGGTCGGCGAAGATGGACGAGCGGCAGATCCGCCGCAGCGGCAGCGGCATTCGCGCTGATGACGCCCGCGAACGGATGGGTGGCGTCGACCACGGCCTCGATCTCGTTGGCCACCAACCATTCCCGCAGACCCTCGACCCCGCCGAAACCGCCGACGCGGACCGCGCCGACCGGCAACAGAGGGTCACGAACGCGACCGGCGAGCGAGGAGACGATGTCGAATCCTTGCTCGCCGGCAGCGATGGCGGCGAGTTCCCGGGCTTCCCGGGTACCGCCCAGAATCAGGGTTTTCAGGGCTGGCCGCTGAAGTAGGCGATGCCCGCGTTCAGCAGCGACGGCCCGCCGGCGACGGCGAGGCCGATGATCGCGCCGAGCACGGCACCGGGCAGGATCCCGACACCGAAGAACAGGATTCCGATTGCGGCGCCGATCAATCCGCCGACCAGCGCGCCCAGCGAACTGCGCTGCAACTCGGCGAAGAACCAGTCCTGCGCGCCGATGAACTCGGCGGCGACCGGGGCATTCGCGGTCGGCGCGACCTGCGGGGTCAGCGTCAGCTGCCTGGCGTCGTCGGCGATGGTGGCGGCGATCGCCACCGGCTCGCCCTTGGCCGTCTGGGTGAGCGGAATGGTGGTGACGGTCTCACCCGCGGCATTCGTCAAGGTGACCGACTGCTTGTCGGTGGCCAGGCTGAACGCACCGCCGGTAACGTTGGTGACGACGGACTTGCCCGCGTCGGCCAGCTGCAGGGCGTAGCTGATGCCCTGGTCCTGGCCCTTGACAGTCGGTGCGGCGGCTTGATCCTGCGCGGCGGGCGGCGCGGGAACGGGCGCGGCATACGCGGTACCGGCGCTGACGCCGGTCGCGGCGATGGCCAAAAGTGCGGTAACGGCAAACTTCTTGTATTTCATCTATCTCCCCATCAGGAACCGGATTTCCGATCATGACCGGATCTCGGCCCCGACCCTACCTGCCGGGGTGCAGTCATCTCATCCGTGGACCTCATTTTGCGATCATGCACTGTGCAGTTTCACAACTGACCATTGCGTGACCGGCAGTTGCGGGCGCCACGTCGTGAAAGATCCCAGCGGCTCGGCCCGGTAGATCTGAAACTTCCGCAACGTGCCGCCGTAGCCGGCTGCCCAGCTGAGCAGCAGCGATTCGGATTCCGCGGTCACCGCGTTGGCGACGAGCCTGCCGCCCTGTCGCAGCTGCGACCAGCATGTCTCGAACAGGCCAGGCTGGGTGAGGCCGCCGCCGAGGAAAATGGCGTCCGGCGAAGGGAATTCGGCGGTGCTGTGCAATTCCGCGAGCACTTCGCCGTACACAGTGATGTGCGGGACGCCCAAAGTGGCGGCGTTGTCCGCGATCTGGCGTCGCCGACGTTCGAGTTGTTCGAAAGTGAGTGCGCGGCAACTGGGATGCGTACGGCACCATTCGATGGCGATGCTGCCCGAGCCGCCGCCGATGTCCCACAGCAGTTCCCCGGGTGCGGGTGCCAATGCGGCCAGGGTCAGCGCACGTACCTCGTTCTTGGTGAGTTGACCGTCGCCGCTGAACAATTCGTCGGGCAGGCCGGGCAATCGGGTCGCCCGAACACGTTTCGGGTCGGCGACGCATTCGATCGCCACGATGTTCAGCGGATCCCCCGCGGGCCGCTGCCACTGCTTCGCGATCCCCGCCTCGATCCGTTCCGCCGGACCACCCAACTGTTCCAACACCGTCACCGATGAATCACCGAACCCAGTGCGCCCCAACAACTCCGCCAGCCGACCCGGCGTTTGCTCGTCAGCACTGAGTACCAACACCCGCCGCCCATCACCCAGCTCCGGCAGCACCGTCTCCAATGCCCGCCCCACCACACTGACCACCGGCGTCTCCGCCAACCCCCACCCCAACCGCGCACACGCCAACGACGCCGACGACGGCTGCGGCAGAACCTTCAGCGCCGCTGCCCCCAGCAACCGCGCCAACGTCACCCCGATCCCATAAAACATCGGATCCCCGCTGGCCAGCACACACACCCGCGCCCCGGCATAACGCTCGAACAACCCAGCCAACGCAGGCACCAACGGCGACGGCCACACCACCCGCTCCCCCACCGAATCCCCTTCCGGCACAAGACCGAGCTGCCGCACCGACCCGAAGATCACCTCGGCGGACGTAATCGCCTCCCGTGCCGACCGACTCAGCCCATCCCATCCGTCAGCACCGATCCCTGCCACCACCACCGGCGGCCCCGACCACACCACCGTCATCCGCATTCACCTGTCAGCGCGTGCGCCATGCGGCGATCAGCCGCCACCTCGAGCGCACGCGTCGCCCCGCTGGTCGTCGAAATTGCTTCGACACCAGCCATATTCGACAGGACACCCAGTTCGCGAGGTCGGGCGGCCCACACGTCGGCTATTGCCCTGCCGCCCGCCGCACGGGCAACCCGAGCCGGCGACTGCCGGCCGATCCGTCGAACTCGAGATTGCGACGACAGTGTCCGATCGACTGAAGCTGCTCGCTGGGCACCAGCCCGCACTCGGCCGACTGCGCTCTGGGCGTCAGATCGCAGGTGACATGCCACAGTGCTCAGCACATCAGCACGTACGTCTCCGGTGGCAGGGTCCGCGGGAGCCACGGCGCGACATGGCGTCGCCGCCCGGATCGTGTTGCGCCGCCGAGCGCTCACCGTGGCATCCGGCGCCAGATCGCTTGGGGCATCAGGCGCATCGCGAAAAAGACGACGCGAAGGATGGCCGGCGTCACGACGACTCCCGCACGTTTGTGCAGTCCCTTGACCACCGCGGCGGCTACCTGGTCGGGAGTGCTGGAGAACGGCGCCGGGTCCATGCCCTCGGTCATCCGGCCGATGACGAAGCCCGAGCGCACCAGCAGGAGGTGAACGCCGGTGCCGTGCAACGCATCCGCGAGTCCGCTGGCGAAGCCGTCGAGGCCCGCCTTAGCCGATCCGTACACATAGTTTGCCCGGCGGACCCGCACACCTGCGATCGAACTGAACACGACGAGCTGTCCTTCACCCTGCGCGCGAAGCAGATTCGCGAGCGTGGTGAGCACGCTGACCTGGGCGACGTAGTCGGTGTGCACGACGGCGATCGCGTGGGCCGGATCCTGTTCGGCCCGAGCCTGATCGCCGAGCACGCCGAAGGCGAGCACCGCCACCCCGATCTGCCCGTACTCGGCCGCGATCTTCTCGAAGAACGCCGGATGGTTCGCCATGTCGTCGGCATCGAACTCCACGCAGTGCACGGCCGCCGCCCCGCCGTCCGTGAGCGCAGCGGTCTGCGCCGCCAGATCACCGCTGCGCCGCGCCGCGAGAATCACCACCTGCCCCGGTGCCAGCCGCCGCGCGACCTCGAGCCCGATCTCGCTGCGCCCGCCGAGCAGCAGCACCGTCCCCTCGGCAATCCCTCGCAATCCCATGCGCTAAGTCTGTCATTCCACCCCCACTCAGCCGCCGCACCCCACCGGCCAAGCCCCTGCGGACTCTCCCTGGGCCTGCCGCTACGGTCGGGGGATGCCGACGCAGACCGTAGAGCTTTCTCCCGCCGCGCTCGAGTTCGTCATCGAGCGGCACCTCGCGACGTTGACCACGTTGCGTGCCAATGGGACACCACATGTCGTCGCGGTGGGATTCACCTGGGACCCGGAGGCCGGGATCGCCAGGGTGATCACCGATGGCGGGTCAGCGAAGGTGCGCAATGTACGCCGGGGCGGTTACGCGGCCGTGAGCCAGGTCGAGGGACGACGCTGGCTCACCCTGGAGGGCCCGGCCACCGTGCTCGATGCCCCGGACGCCGTCGCCGAGGCAGAAACGCGCTACGCGGGCCGCTACCGAGTTCCTCGCGAAAACCCGACCCGAGTGGTCATCGCGATCGGAGTCCAACGCGTCCTGTCCAGTTCCACCCTCGTCACCCCATCCGCCGACGCCCCGCAGTAACACCACTGCATACTGCGGATCCTGGCAGCGGATTTCGATGCCGCACAAGGGGCGAGGATCGCACCTGACGCCGCCGTCTCTCATCACCGCACACGCATCCGAGCCGCCATGCCGCAGGACCCCGCTGAGCCATCAAGCAGCTCGCTCGAGGTGTATTACAGGTGCGGATTCGCGGACGGCCGAACACCTTCCGCTGCCTGACGCAGGGGTAGGTCCGGTTCCAAAGGCTCTGAGCCGCCAAATGAATCGCGCTCGCTCTGGGCTGCCAGAGCGAGCGCGTTCCTGGGTGCGGGCGGGGATTGACCGACTACAGGACAGTGAGCCCGTGCGGCCGCAGGTTCATGGACTCGCAGCCGTCTTCGGTGACCACGACGATGTCTTCGATGCGGGCGCCCCAGTTGCCGCGGAAGTAGATGCCGGGTTCGATGCTGAAGGCCATGCCCTGTTGCAGGATCAGGTCGTTGCCCTCGACGATGTAGGGCTCCTCGTGCACCGAGAGACCGATGCCGTGGCCGGTGCGGTGCACGAAGGCAGGACCGAAACCGGCTTCGGTCAACGGATTTCGGGCGGCGGCGTCGATGGACTCGGCGGTGACGCCGGGACGGACGGCGGCAACGGCGGCGGCCTGGGCCTGTTCGAGGGCGGCGAAGTCGGCGGCGATCTTCGGGTCGGGTTCACCGAGGACGTAGGTGCGGGTCGAGTCGGAGTAGTAGCCGGGGTCGACCGGGCCACCGATGTCGATGACCACGACGTCACCGGACTCGATGCGACGCTCGGAGTCGTGGTGGTGCGGATCGGCGCCGTGCGGGCCGCTGCCGACGATGACGAACGCGGCCTCGGTGTGGCCCTCCTCGACAATGGCGGCGGCGATATCGGCGCCGACCTCGGCCTCGGTACGTCCGACCTGCAGGAAATCGCTCATCCGCGCGTGCACCCGGTCGATGGCGGCACCGGCGCGGCGCAGCGCGTCGATCTCGGCGGCGTCCTTGATCATGCGCAGTTCGCGCAGCACCGGCGTGGCGGAGGCGGGCAGGCCGGTGAACGATTTGGCCAGCGGGATCAGGTGCAATGCGGGCATCGCGTCGGCGACGGCCACCCGGGAGCCGACGTGCAGTGCGGACTGCACCAGGCCGTACGGATCGACGCCGTCGACCCAGTCCAGGACCTGCAGGCCGAGTTCGCCGGCCGCGGATCCTTCCAGCGAGGCCAGTTCCAGTTTCGGGATCACGACCGAGGGGGTCGCGCCGTCGGCGGGGATCACCAGGCAGGTCAGGCGTTCGAAGGAATCGGCCGCGGACCCGATCAGGTACCGCAAATCCGGGCCCGGCGTGATCAACAAAGCGTCCTGATGAGCGGCCCGCATCAGCTCCACCGCCCGCTCCAACCGCTTACCGTAAACGTCCGCCGCGAACCTGGAATCCGTATGCGAGCTCATTCATCCGACGTTACCTGTTTGACCCGCTCACGCGAACCCGAGCACCCCAACTCCGCTGCGCAGATCCGCACCTTCTTCACACACCCGCCTGGTACCTCGGGCAGCCCCTGACCGGTTGCACGATGCGCGATGGGCCAACCGGGTCCGCGACGGCGAAGTCGTCGAGTGGGGACCCGATCGGCTCGAGTGAGGATGCCGGGTGGCGCGCTCACGGCGGGGCCGGATCATCGGGAGTTTGTCAGGAGTGGGAGGTAGCCTCAGCGCGTGACTTCTGCTGCGACCTCCGGTGGACCGCTGTTGCTCCTGGACGGGGCGAGCCTGTGGTTCCGTGCCTTCCACGCGATTCCCGAGAAGATCACCGCGCCGGACGGGCGATCGGTGAATGCGGTGCGCGGGTTCACCGATATGGTCGCGTCGCTCATCACAAAGCATGCGCCGAGTCGGTTGGTGGTATGCCTCGATCTGAACTGGCGGCCCACGTTCCGTGTCGAACTGGTGCCGTCGTACAAGGCGCACCGGCTCGATACCTCCGCCGACGCGGGTCCGGGCGCCGAGACGGTGCCGGACACGCTGACCCCGCAGGTCGACATGATCCTGGAGGTGCTCGCGGCGGCCGGGATCGCGACCGGCGGCGCCGAGGGGCTGGAAGCCGACGACGTGCTCGGCACCTTGGCCACCCGCGAGACCACCGACGATGTGGTGGTCGTCAGCGGCGACCGCGACCTGCTGCAACTCGTCCGCGATACTCCGAAGCCGCCCGTGCGGGTGCTCTACGCGGGACGCGGCCTGGCCAAGGCCGAGCTGTTCGGCCCGGCCGAGGTCTCCACCAAATACGGTGTGCCACTGGAGAATGCGGGCCGCGCCTACGCGGATCTCGCCACTCTGCGCGGTGATGCCTCGGACGGCCTGCCCGGCGTAGCAGGCATCGGCGAGAAGTCCGCGTCGCTGCTGATCACCCGATTCGGTTCCCTGGAAGCATTGGTCGCCGCCGTCGAGGACCCCGACGCCGACCTCGCCCAGGGCATCCGCGCCAAACTCCGTGCGGCAGAAGACTATTTGAAGGCAGCAGCCCCCGTAGTCCGCGTCGTCTGCGACGCCGAAGTCGAACTCTCCCGCCCCGACACCCTCCCCACCACCCCCGCCGCCCCCGACCGCCTCCACGAATTGGCCACCGCCTACAACGCCGAAAGCCCCATCACTCGCCTAATCAAGGCCCTCGCCACCCGCACAAGCTAGCCAACAGAAAGCCCGCCGCCCACGCTTCCCCCGCCTTCCACGCGATGAAGGTAGGGTCACGATCAACGGCACCGTGGTTGGCCACGCCGCACCCTCTTCGCCCGCTGCGCACGACCTTGCTAGCAGGTCGGCGTGAGGAACACCCACCGCCCGACACTGCAATTCCGTACGCGGCTGCACAATTCACGCACGGCAAGGCCCAACGTTCAACCGACGATCCATAGGGTGCCATCCCCCAAAGCGCCCAAAACACCACAGCCAGATCACTCGAAGGCACACCCACCGACAACTTCGCTCTTACCCAAAGCACGTGGGACACAACCAAAGCCAGATGACCACCCCGGAACCGCCACCCCTGCCCCACATCCAAAGCGCTTGGAACACAACCCCAAGCCAGACAACCACGCCGGAACCGCCACCACCCCCCTTCCTCCAAAGCGCTTGGAACGCAACCACAGCCAGATGACCACCTCCGGAACGCGACATCGCGCGCCTGACCGATAACTAAAGCCGGGTACGGCAGGCGACGCGCCCAGCACTGCTTCACAGGAAAACGTGGACAGGTCTTCAGCTTTCTCTGAACTGTCCACCTCTGGAGTCCTAAGCAGCACTTGCCCGAATAGGTCCACCTTCACAGGGTCTCTGGGTGTACTGGTTCGAGGTGGTGTACTGAGAGATTCTCCGGTGGTGCGCTGTTCCAGGGGTTTTCGACTGGTTCATCGGATGACCGGAGTAGTGCTGGGCGCGCCAGGTGGGGTCCCCGACCTTAGTTATCAGTCAGGTGCACGGTGTCACGTTGCGGAGGTGGTCACCTGGCTGTGGTGCTGTTCTCGAGCGCTTTCGAAGCAGCGAGCCTGTCGCGCGGACATTTCGAGGCTGCTGGGGCTCCGATGTGCACTCTTTGTTCAGAACGCTCACCGTTTCTGCAAGCCGCTCACCCGGTATAGCCGGTGTCCGGGTCACCGAAACGGTGCTCGGCTGACCGAGGGGGTGTCGGGGTGCACGACCAACGGGACCCGGGTCGTGCTGTTTTCGAGCGCTTTCGAAGCAGCGAACCTGCCGCGCGGACATTTTCAGGGCCGCAAAGGGCTCCGATGTGCACCCTTTGTTCAGACCGAGCATCCTTTCGGTGACCCGCTCACCCGGTGTAGCCGGTGTCCGGGTCACAGAAACAGTGCTCGGCTGACAGAGGGGGTGTGGGGTGCACGACCAACGACACCCCGGGGTGGTGCTGGCGGCGAAATCTGCACTCTCTCTCGGGATCTGCACTCGGAATAGGGCCCTAGAGCGAGTGCAGATCCCGAGTGAGAGTGCAGATCTTGATGTGGTGGGGCTCGTGGGGCGCGACCAAGATCATCGGGGCTGTCGGGGGGCTACTGTCACGCGTCTTTTGCCCGCCGCGCACGAGACGGCCGCGCACGATACGGTGCGGATCTCGGGTAAGGGTGTGTACAGACGCTGACGGTCGGCCCATTGGGATGGGCCGACCGGAGCGATGGGCGAGAGAGACCTAGTTGGGGCGGCCGACCTCGTATGTTCCGTCTTCCTTGGTGATCTTGATGGTCACCTTTTTGGCTTCGCCGCTGACCTTCAGGTTGCAGTCGAAGGTGGCGTCGACCTTTACTTCCTGGCCGGAGGGGCAGGAGACGTCGGCGACGTCCTGGATGCCGTAGGAGTCGGTGAGGACCTTTTTGACACCGTCTTGGACGGCGGACTGGTCCAGTTTGTCCTTGGAGGTCAGCACGAGGACGAGGGCGATGATGGCGCCGATGACGACGACACCGAGCACGACCAGCCCGATGACCAGGCCTTTCCCCTTGCCGCCGGACTGCGGCGGTTGCTGCTGCTGGCCCCACTGCGGTTGCTGTTGCCCCCACTGCGGCTGCGGCTGACCCTGCTGCCAATCCTGCGGCTGTGCCTGCCCCCACTGTGGCTGGCTCGGCTGACCGGGCTGACTCCACTGCGGACTGGGCTGCTGCCCCCACTGCGGCTGGGCAGGCTGCTGCGGCTGCGGAGCCCACGGCTGCTGCGGCGGCTGCTGATCACCCCACTGCTGGGTCGGCTGTGCCGACGCAGGCGTCTGCGGCTGACCCCACTGGGGCGTCCCGCCGGGTGCCTGCTGTCCACCCCACTGCTGGGTGGGATCGTTGCGTCCCTCCCCGGGTTCGCTGGGTCCAAACGGGCCGCTCATCTGGTTGCCTCCACTCGCATCGTTGTACACACGGTAGCCCCCCGCGTGGGAACGGTCCGATATCTCGATTCCTCCGCCACGGTCGGTACGCGAAAGAAATCAAATCACAATCGAATCCGCTACGCGGCGTCCACCGCGACGACACCCCGCCGGATCGCTCGCACGGCCTTCGCTGCGGTCGAGGCGACCTCCGGGTCGTCGGCGCTGCCGTGGATCTGATCGAGCAGGTCGATCACCTGCCTGCACCAGCGCACGAAATCGCCTGCGGACAGCGGCGCGGCCTGGTCACCGCTGGCGAGCAAAGACTCGGCCAACCCGTCGCCGCGCGCCCATTTGTGCACGCCGGTGACGAAACCCAGGTCCGGTTCCCTGGTCGGCGGCAGCTTGTGCCGCGACTCGTCGGAACGCAATTCGCTCCACACCCGTATGGTCTCGCCGATCGCCCGCCGGATCGGCTCCGTCGGACCCGTCACGCCGAGATACCCACCGTCCTGGCGGGATTCGAACACGAGAATCGAGACGACACCGGCCAATTCGGCCGGACCGAGCCCACGCCACAGCCCCTGCCGCAGGCATTCGGCCACGAGCAGGTCGCTCTCGGAGTAGATCCGCGCGAGCCTGCGACCGTCCGCGGTCACCTCGGACTCGTGCACGAAGCCGCGCTCCTCCAGCAGCCCGACGATCCGATCGAAGGTGCGAGCCAGCGAGTTCGTGGTGGCGGCAACCTTCTGGCGCATGGTCTCGGTTTCCCGGGCCAGCCGGTTGTAGCGCTCGCCGATGCGGGCCATCTGCTCCCGATCTGCGCGGGTGTGCGCCGGATGGGAGCGCAGGCTGCGGCGCAGGGTGGCCAATTCGCGATCGTCGGCGGCCGAACCGCGTTTGCCACGCCGCGACCGGCCCGGCGCGGAAATTCCGGTGCTGCGCAGCGCCGAGGCCAGATCGCGCCGGGTCTGCGCGGTGCGGTGGTCGATCCGCCGCGGCAACCGCATGTGCCCCAATGTCTCTGCGGGCACCGGGAAATCGGCGACCGACACCCGGCCGGCCCATTTGTCCTCGGTGAGCACCAGCGGCCGCGGATCGCCCGGCGTCGCGTCGGGTTCGAGAATGACCGCGAGACCGGCGCGTCGCCCGGACGGGATCGCCACCACGTCACCGCGGCGCAACGCGGTCAGCGCGGCGACCGCGATCCCGCGCCGATCGGAGCGGCCCTGCTGTTCGATCTGCCGTTCCCGCTGCTTGATCCGCTCGCGCAGCGAAATGTATTCCAGGAAGTCACCATCGGCACCGCCGAGCTGATCGCGCAATTTGCGCAGCTGAGCCTCGTTGCGTTCGATGCCGCGCACCAGCCCGACCACCGAGCGGTCGGCCTGGAACTGCGCGAACGAACGCTCCAGCAGCAGCCGCGATTCGGCGGAACCCATCCGATCGATCAGATTGATCGACATGTTGTAACCGGGCTTGAACGAACTGCGCAGCGGATAGGTCCTGGTGGAGGCCAGACCGGCCACCGCGCTCGTGTCGACCTCCGGCTGCCACAGCACCACCGCGTGCCCCTCGACGTCGATGCCACGACGTCCGGCACGACCGGTCAGCTGCGTGTACTCGCCGGGGGTGAGCTCGGCATGCGACTCACCGTTATACTTGACCAGCCGCTCCAGCACCACCGTGCGCGCGGGCATGTTGATGCCGAGAGCCAGTGTCTCCGTAGCGAATACGGCCCGCACCAGACCCTTGACGAACAGTTCCTCGACGGTATGCCGGAACGCGGGCAGCATGCCGGCGTGGTGCGCGGCCAATCCGCGATGCACCGCCTCGCGCCACTGCCAGTAGCCGAGCACCTCCAGATCCGCCTTCGGCAGATCACCGGTGTGCTTCTCGATGATGGCGTCGACCTCTTCGCGGTCTTCCGGACGGCTCAAATCCAGCCGTGCGCGCAGGCACTGGGCCAGCGCGCCATCGCACCCCGCGCGACTGAAGATGAACGTGATCGCGGGCAGCAGGCCCTCTTCGTCCAGCTTGGCCAGCACCTCGGGCCGCGGCAACGGCCGGAAGTCGCGCCGCGGACCGCCACGTCCATGCCGCGGCCGATCCCAGCTGTTCGCCCGATCAGCGGCCTCACGCTGGCGGATGAACCGCACCAGATCCTCGTCGACCAGCACCTTCTGATCGGTGGAATCGGTGTCGAACAGATCGAACATCCGTCGCCCGACCATCACGTGCTGCCACAGTGGCACCGGCCTGGTCTCGTCCACCACCACCGCGGTATCACCGCGTACGGTCTCCATCCAGGCGCCGAACTCCTCGGCGTTGCTGACCGTCGCCGACAGGCTGACCAGCTTCACGTCCGGCGGCAGGTGCAGGATCACTTCCTCCCACACCGCGCCGCGGAACCGGTCGGCGAGGTAGTGCACCTCATCCATCACCACGAACGACAGCCCGCGCAACGCATCCGAGGACGCATACAGCATGTTGCGCAGCACCTCGGTGGTCATCACCACGACGGACGCGCCGGGGTTGATCGACTGGTCGCCGGTGAGCAGGCCGACGCTGTCGCGCCCGTAACGCTCGGTCAGGTCGGCGAACTTCTGGTTCGACAGCGCCTTGATCGGCGTGGTGTAGAAGCATTTACCGCCCGCGGCGAGCGCCAGATGCACGGCGAACTCGCCGACCACGGTCTTACCTGCACCGGTCGGCGCGCAAACCAGGACGCTGTGCCCGTCTTCGAGTGCCGCACAGGCGGTGCGCTGGAACGGATCCAGGCTGAACTTCAGCTCGGTGGAAAACTTCGCTAGCTCGCCCGTATGCGACCGGTGATGTGTCACCGTCAGAGGGTATCGGAGTAGTCCGACATCGAGCGCCCGGTTTTATCCGGGGGCGTCACCAGCGAGTCGGCGGGGTCGATCGGGTCGGGGCCGGTGATCGAGGACGCCTCCTCGTCGGACAGCGCGGCCAGGCTCTCCGCTTCCCTGCGGGCCCTGCGGATGTCGTTCAACCGGGAGAACTGGATCGCGACCTCGAACAGCACGGTCAGCGCGATCGCCAGCGCGAGCATGGAGAACGGGTCCTGCGGGGTGACGATGGCCGCGAAGACGAAGAGCCCGAACGTGATTCCGCGCCGCCACGCCTTGAGTCGCGCGTAGGTGAGCACCCCGATCAGGTTCAATCCGATGATCAGCAGCGGTGTTTCGAAGCTGACGCCGAAGATGACGAGTAGCTGGATGATGAAGCCGAAGTACTGCGAGCCGCTCAGCGCGGTGATCTGAACGTTGTTGCCGATCGAGAGCAGGAAGCTCAAGGCATGGGCGACAACGACATACGCCAGCGCGGCGCCGGTGGCGAACAACACCGATCCCGCCGACACGAAGCCGACCGCGTACTTGCGTTCCTTCGCGTACAGGCCGGGTGTGATGAACGCCCACAACTGGTAGAGCCAGACCGGCGCGGCGAGCACGATGCCTGCGGTCATACCGACCTTCAAGCGCAGGGTGAACTGCTCGAACGGCGCGGTGGCCAGCAGCTTGCACGAGCCGTCCGGGCTGATCGCGGCGCGTGACGAATCCGGCAGCGAGCAGTAGGGCCCGCGCAGAATATCTCCGAGGCTCTCGACGCCGAGGAACCCGTACTCGTACCAGATGAACCCGAGCACGGTGGTGACGATGACTGCGGCGATCGAGACCAGCAACCGATAGCGCAGTTCCTGCAGATGCTCGACCAACGACATGGTGCCGTCGGGGTTGGTCCGGCGCTTACTCTGCCGGGGATCGAACGGGATTCGCATGGCTGGTGATTGCCCCTGGGTCGGAAGCTCGGCTACTGAGCGCTTGGCGAGTGCTGAATGCAACAGCACAATGCCCGGAGTGAGTTCCTGCTCACTCCGGGACGAGCATTACGCTCAGAGCGTCTTCGGCTCGGCCTGGGGTTGCGGCTGCTGGGTGACCGACGGGGTCACCGGCTGTGCGGCAGGCAGTTGCTGCGCGGGCTGCTGCACCGGAGCGGCCGACGCGCTGTCGGACTCCTTGCCCTCGTTCTGCATCTGACTGACCTCGCTCTTGAAGATGCGCAGCGACCGACCCAGGCTGCGGGCCGCGTCGGGCATCCGCTTGGCACCGAAGAACATCACGAAAACGACCGCAATGATCAGCCAGTGCCAGATGCTCAGACTGCCCATGATTATTACCTCCCAAGACTGGTGATGGTTCTGATGCTACCGGAGGGTGACGTGCGTGAACGCACCGTCCGGCCCGCGTTGGCCCGGCGTTCAGCCGAGCCGTGCGCACTCTCTCAACGGGCGCTCGCGTGCGCGGCCCGCAGTTGTTCGTACAGTTCCGCACCGGTCCAGGTGCGCCGGTCGCCCTGCTCGGCCGCGACGATCAGTTCGATCAGCCGCTGATTCACCGGTGTCGGCAGGCCGACCATCGCACCGAGGCCGACGATTTCGCCACAGAGCCAAGAGATTTCGGTTTTACGGCCGAGTGCGAGATCGTCCGCCATGGACGAGCGCGCCATCGGATCGACGGCGAGTAACCGCCCGAAAACGCGCCGGAAAACGGCGTCGGGGACGGTCAGCAGCCTGGCTATCGCCCCCGGCGGCAGTGGCGTCAGCCGGGCTGGCGCAATTCGCGCCCTGTTCATCACCGTAAGCGCTTCCCGCTGAGCCAGCGCGAGGCAGCGCCGATAGTTGCGGTCGGCGAGTTCCTCGCGCAGCGGGCGCCCGGACAGCGCGTTGATCGGGTTGTTCAGGTTCAGCAACAGCTTCGCCCACTGCACGGGGCGCAGGTCGGGGTAGCGGTCCAGCGCGAGCCCGGCCTGCTCGAAGACGCCGAGAAACGGGGTGAGCCCCGGATCGTCCTGGACGGCGAGCCCGCCCTCGGTGCCGCGGTGGAACCGGCCGCCCTCGTGATGCACCACGTTGAACATCACCATTCCGGCCAGCACCACGCAGCTGGGCAGGATCTCCCTGATCACGGTGTCGTTGCCGATGCCGTTCTGCAGGCTCAGCACCACCGTGCCCGGTCGGATCTTGCCGGTGAGGTCGCGCACGGCGTCCGCGGTCGCCGCCGATTTCACCGCGACCAGCACCAGATCGGCCGAGCCGACGTCGTCCGGCTCGGTGGCCACGTGGAATCGCCCGGCAGGCAGCGAGTCGTCGCCGCCGTCGAGGTCGGTGAGCCGGAGACCGGACGCGGTGATCTCGTCGAGCATCCGCCGCCTGCCGACGAACGTGACGTCGGCCCCCGCCACGGCCAGTTTGCCGCCGACGAACAGGCCGATGCTGCCCGCACCGATCACCATGATCCGGCTCTTCACCCGGCCGCCTCGAATCCGGCCGCCGCATAGGCGGCCAGTGCGGCGTTGGAGCGCTCGCGCACCGCGGCGACCAGTTCCGGTGGGCCGAGCACCGTTACGCCCGAACCGAAGCCGAGTAGCAGGCGGGCCATCCAGTCCAGGGTGGCGAACCGCATGGTCGCCTCCAGGCTGCCGTCCGGATGTACCGCAAGCCGGTTCATCGGATACTGGTCGAGCACCCAGGCGTAGTCGCCGCGAATTCGCAAGCGCGCCAACGGAACCGCGGGATCGTCCTGGAACAGGTCGAGCGCCGCGGACTCCTCGGTGGCGTGGCTCGGCGGCCTGGCCGGTTCGTCGAGATCGGCGGCGGCCTCGATCCGGTCGAACCGGAACAGGCGCACGCCTTCGGCCTGCCGACACCAGGCCTGCAGGTAACTGTTGTTGTCCACCAAGACAATTCGGATCGGATCGACGACCCGTTCGGTGACGACGTCGCGGCTCGCCGAGTAGTAGACCAGGCTCAACGCGCGCTGCCTGGCCAACGCCGAACGCACCGTCGCGACGGCGGGCGCCTCGGTCGGCGGGATGCGATGGCCGTCGGGTTCGGCGCCGGAACCGCCGACGATGGCCGATTCGATCTTCGCGATGGCCGCGTGCGCCGCGGTCGGGTCGACCATGCCGGGCATGTCCACGATCGAGCGCAGCGCCACCAGCAGCGCGGTCGCCTCGGTGGAGGTGAGGCGCAGCGGGCGGTCGATGCCCGCGGAGAAGGTGACCTCGACGCTCTCCTCGGAGAACGACAGGTCGATCAGGTCACCGGGGCCGTAGCCGGGCAGGCCGCACATCCACAGCTGGTTCAGGTCGCTCATCAGCTGCTTGGTGGTGACGCCGAGGTCGGCGGCGGCCTCCGCGGCGCTGATGCCCGGGTGGGCGATGAAGTACGGGATCATGTTCAGCAGCCGCGAAAGTCGAACGGAAAGCCTGGAATTCACGCCTGCACCTCGCTGACGCTCGGTTCCGGCGCAAATTCCGGTGCTGCGTTGCTGGTTCGTTCGCTCACGCGGTGACCTCCGTGCGATCGAAGACCGAACGCAGGCGCGCGACCACATCCGCGCGCAGTTCCTCGGGCGCGAGCACCACCGCGTCCGGGCCGAGTCCGGTGATCAGGCGGGCAATCCAGTCGCGGGAGCGCACCGGCAGCTCGACCACGGCGCCGACTCGGCCGCCGATGGTGCGTTCGCCGGTCACCTGGCCGATCCGGCGCAGCTCGCGGCCGCGTCCGTCGGCCACCCACACCGTTGCGGTGCCGCTGACCGGTGCCGAACTGGTGACCGTGTCGACGATCTTGCGCAGGTCGATACCGTCCGGTTTGCTGACGGCGTTTTCCGGCCCGTAGGCGGTCACGTCGTCACCGATCCGGGACAACCGGAAGCTGCGTACCGCATCGCGGGCCCGGTCGTGTCCGACGAGGTACCAGCGGCCGTGCCGGGTCACCACGCCCCACGGTTCGACGTCACGCATCAGATACGGGGCGTTGATCGCGCCGCGATGCTCGAACCGGACCGCTTGGCCAGCGTCGATCGCGGCGAGCAATTTGCCGAGTACCGGTTCCGAACCGCGAGTCCGCGCGGGCACCGCGGGTACCGAAGCCACGGCGGCGTCGGTCTCCACATGAATGCCCGCGGCGCGCAGTTTGAGCAGCGCGCCGTCGGCGGCGGCGGCCAGTTCCGGTGATTCCCACATCTGCACGGCGACCGCGACGGCGGCGGCTTCCTCGTCGGACAGGTCGATCTCGGGCAGCTCGTAGGCGTCCCGGTTGATCCGGTAGCCCTCGACCGACGAGTACCGGCCGACCGGCCCGATCTCCAGGGGTATGCCCAGGTCACGCAGCTCGTTCTTGTCCCGCTCGAACATTCGGCTGAACGCCTCGTCGCTGGCCGAATCCTCGTATCCCGCGACGCTGTCCCGGATCCGCTCCGCGGTCAGGAACTGCCGGGTCGACAGCAGCGCGATGACCAGATTCATCAGCCGCTCGACCTTGGATATCGCCACCCGATAGAGGGTAATCGGCCGGACTCCGCACGTGCGCGTCGGCGCGCGATTCACTCGATCACATGTGCCGGGGCGGCAGTATTGATCTCATGATCATCGCTTTCTCCGTGACCCCACTCGGCACCGGCGTCGACGTCGGCCGCGCGGTAGCCGAGGCCGTCCGCGTCGTGCGCGCCAGCGGCCTGCCGAACCGCACCGACGCCATGTTCACCACCATCGAGGGCGAATGGGATGAGGTGATGTCCGTCGTCAAACAGGCGACCGACGCCGTCCTCGCCGCCGCGCCCCGCTGCAGTTTGGTCCTCAAGGCCGACATCCGCCCCGGCGTCACCGACGGCATGACCTCGAAGGTCGAAACCGTCGAGCGCTACCTCGCCGAGGGCTAGACAGCCGCACGCTATCTGATGTCCCGCACCACAACTCGCCGCACCAACACGCGTGCGTATGTCAAAAGCCGTGCGGCGGCAGGCTAGTCCGGGATCGACGTCTGCTGATAGGGCGCTAGTTCCTCTCGCCGGTGTAGACGAGCATCTTGCTGTCTACACCGGCGTGCACCAGCCGTGGACCGAGGAGCTCGTAAGCCCGCCACGGCGGTGAACCTTTGAGCGCGGCAACAACTTCGACTCGATCCAGCACAACCCCAGGTGCCGGCACCAGCGCCGCATCACCGGTCATCAGAGAACCGTAGAAATCCGCCGCCGTGCCATCACACAGCGAATCCCAGCCTCTACGCTCAACCTCGAGCAGCTCGTTCAGAGGTTCCGTGTCGGCCAAACGTCCACGGTACGGACAGTTGCCACATCCGACACCCGAACAAGCCAGGTAGGTACTTACTCGCCGCGAACTTCCCTCAGCGCCTCCAGTGTGCCGCCGGCATCGGCACCCGGCCCCGGATCACGTTCCAGCGCCTCGCGGATCCGCGCCATCGCCTCAGCCTTGGTGAGCCGCCGCGCGAGCTCGATAAAGTGCTGTCGTAGGTATGCGTCCAGCGACAGACCCGCGACGGCAGCGCACTGACTCAGCACTTCTACGTCTTCGTCGGGCACGTCAAGAATCTGGATGGTCACCATAGCGCTAATCTATGACGCCCGATCAGCGCTTTACATCGACGCGATCAGGCGATCCACGCGTTCGTCGACCGAACGGAACGGGTCCTTGCACAGGACGGTGCGTTGGGCCTGGTCGTTGAGCTTGAGGTGGACCCAGTCGACGGTGAAGTCGCGGCCGGCTTCCTGGGCGGCGGTGATGAAGTCGCCGCGGAGTTTGGCCCTGGTGGTTTGGGGTGGGGTGTCGACGGCGGCGTCTACCGCCTCGTCCTCGGTGATGCGCTTGGCCAGGCCCTTGCGCTGGAGCAGGTCGAAGACGCCGCGGCCGCGCTTGATGTCGTGGTAGGCGAGGTCGAGCTGGGCGATCTTCGGGTCGGACAGTTCCATGCTGTAGCGGTCCTGGTAGCGCTGGAACAGCTTGCGCTTGATCACCCAGTCGATCTCGGTGTCGACCTTGGCGAAGTCCTGCGCCTCGACGGCGTCCAGGGTGCGACCCCAGAGGTCGACGACCTGGTCGATCTGCGGGTCCCGGTCGCGATTGCGCAGGTGCTCGACCGCGCGGGCGTAGTACTCGCGCTGGATGTCCAGGGCGCTGGCCTGGCGACCGCCGGCGAGACGTACCGGACGACGACCGGTGAGATCGTGACTAACCTCGCGAATCGCCCGAATCGGGTTGTCCAGGGCGAAGTCCCGGAACGAGACGCCCGCCTCGATCATCTCCAGCACCAGGGCGGCGGTGCCGACCTTGAGCATGGTGGTGGGCTCGGCCATGTTCGAGTCACCGACGATGACGTGCAGGCGGCGGTACTTCTCCGCGTCCGCATGCGGCTCGTCGCGGGTGTTGATGATCGGCCGCGAACGCGTGGTCGCCGACGACACACCCTCCCAGATGTGCTCGGCCCGCTGCGACAGGCAGAACGTGGCCGCCTTCGGCGTCTGCAGGATCTTGCCCGCACCGCAGATCAGCTGACGGGTCACCAAGAACGGCAACAGCACGTCGGAGATCCTGGAGAACTCGCCGGCCCGCACCACGAGGAAGTTCTCGTGGCAGCCGTAGGAGTTGCCCGCGGAATCGGTGTTGTTCTTGAACAGGTAGATGTCGCCGCCGATGCCTTCTTCGGCGAGCCGCTGCTCGGCGTCGATCAGCAACTCTTCGAGAACCCGCTCGCCCGCTCGGTCGTGGGTCACCAGTTGGTGCAGGCTGTCGCATTCGGCAGTCGCGTACTCCGGATGGGACCCGACATCAAGGTAGAGCCGAGCACCGTTGCGGAGGAACACGTTCGAGCTACGGCCCCAGGACACCACCCGGCGGAAAAGGTACCGGGCTACCTCGTCGGGGGACAGCCGACGGTGACCGTGGAAGGTGCATGTCACACCGAACTCGGTCTCGATCCCCATGATTCGTCGCTGCACACTATCGACATTACAGCCATGTGATGCGCTCGCGTGGGGCTGCGGACAACACGAACGCATACGTCTTCACAACGATTCGGTCCGGCTCACGGAACGAAGTGGGCAGTATCACCCCGCGAACAGCCACAGCGGACAGACTTCGGGCCCGGGCACGGGCACCCGCGATTGCGGTATGCCCCTACCCGGGCCCGAAGATCCAGCTGGTGGTTACTCCGTTTCCGGAGTCTCCGCAGGCGCCGGTTCCGCCGCCTTGGCCTTGCCCTTCTTGGCCGGGTTCAGCAGCTGCTCCAGCGCGGAGTTGGTGACCCGGCGGAAGGCCCGCCGCGGCCGGGCCTGCTCCAGCGCCGCGACCTCGAGCGAGTTCACGTCGAGCACCCGCTTTTCCTTCTCGGTGCCCTCCGGGACGCCTGCCTGCAGCGCCGCGACCGCGACCTTGACCGCGCCGGCCAGGTCGAGACCCGGCTTGTAGGACGCCTTCAACGCGGTGAGGATCGGCTCGGTCGTGCCGCCCATCACCACGTATTCGCGCTCGTCCACGATCGAGCCGTCGAAGGTGATCCGATACAGCACCGAGGTCGGCTGCTGCTCCGGATACCCCACCTCCGCCACACAGATCTCCACCTCGTAGGGCTTGAGCTGATCGGTGAAGATCGATCCGAGCACCTGCGCGTAGGCGTTGGCCAGCGCACGGCCGGTCACGTCGCGGCGGTCGTACTGATAACCGCGAATGTCGGCCTGCAGGATTCCACTGCGGCGCAGATTCTCGAACTCGTTGTACTTGCCGACCGCGGCGAAACCCACCCGGTCGTAGAGCTCACTCACCTTGTGCAGCGTCGCGGACGGGTTCTCCGCGACGAACAGCACACCCTTGTCGTACACCAGGACCACCACGCTGCGACCCCGACCGATGCCCTTGCGGGCGAGCTCGGTCTTGTCGCGCATGATCTGCTCGGCAGACGCGTAATAAGGCAGTGTCATGCGCGGGCACTCCCCTCTTCGGCAGCCTCACGATCGGCGACGATCCCACGGGCGATCACCTCGAGGCGGTCCTCGGTCACCTCGACCGCGCCCTCCTCGTCGATGACGATCGCCGTCGGATAGATCCCGCGCATCAGATCGGGACCGCCCGTCGCGGTGTCGTCGTCGGCCGCGTCGAACAACGCCTCGACGGCGATGCGCAGCGCGCGCTCCTGATCAATTCCCTTGGCGTACAGCTTCTTCAGCGACCCCTTGGCGAAGACCGAACCCGATCCCACCGCGGCGTAGCCGAACCGCTCCTCGCTGCGTCCACCCACCACGTCGTACGACACGATGCGACCGACCTTGTCCGGATCTGTCGCATTGACGTCGTAACCAACCAACATCGGCACCACCGCCAGCCCCTGCAGGGCCGCGGGCAAATTCTCGCGCACCATCTTCGACAGCTTGTTGGACTTGCCGTCGAAGGTCAGGGATACGCCCTCGAGCTTCTCGTAGTGCTCCAGCTCCACCGCGAAGATCCGCACCATCTCGACGGCCATGCCCGCGGTGCCGGCGATGCCGGCCGCGGAGAAGCTGTCGGTGATGTAGACCTTCTCGATGTCCCTGCTGGCCAACAGGTTTCCCTGGGTGGCCCGCCGGTCGCCGGCGATGAGCACGCCACCGCGGTAGCTGATCGCGACGATGGTGGTGCCATGCGGCGCGATGTCCTTCGCACTGGTGGCGCTCAACGCGGCGCCATCGATCGGTCCGAACTTGTTGCCTGGCAACATTTCCGGAGCGTGCATGCGGAGGTACTCGGAGAAGGACGAGAGGGCGTACCCCAGGTGGAGACGCGAGGGGTCACCTACTGTCACTGGCCGCCTTTCTGAACGTACGCACGGACGAAGTCTTCGGCGTTCTCCTCGAGCACATCATCGATCTCGTCGAGCAGGTCGTCGGTGTCCTCCGCCAGCTTTTCGCGGCGCTCCTGACCGGCGGCGTCCGCACCCTCCGGACCGTCATCCTCGTCGCCGCCCCCGGCGCGCTTGGTCTGCTCTTGTGCCATGACAGCCGACCTCCTCTGTCCTCATCATGACCGGAGCTCCATTCTGAGCACGGCCCCGGTCATGAGCAATGTCCGTGCTCGTTCTTCAACACTACCCAGCCGAACCGACACGATGTCGTATTCCGTGCCGATGCGGGCCGAGTCGATAGCGGTCTTGTGATCAGGTTGTGAGCTGTTCCACAAGATCGGCGGCGGAGGTCACGCCGTCCAGCAGCTTGCCTACGTGCGCCTTTGTGCCGCGGCGCGGTTCCAGGGTCGGGATGCGGACCAGCGAATCGCCGCCGAGGTCGAAGATCACCGAATCCCAGCTCGCCGCCGCGATGTCGGCGCCGAAGCGGCGCAGGCATTCGCCGCGGAAATAAGCGCGAGTGTCCGTGGGCGGGTTGGTCATCGCGTCCAGCACCTGCTGCTCGGTGACGAGCCGTTTCATCGAGCCACGGGCCACCAGGCGGTTGTAAAGGCCCTTGTCCAGGCGCACGTCGGAGTACTGCAGATCCATCAGGTGCAGCTTCGGCGCGGCCCAGCCGAGGCCCTCACGCTGGCGCATGCCCTCGAGCAGGCGCAGCTTGGCGGGCCAGTCGAGCAGGCTCGCGCACTCCATCGGATCGCGCTCGAGCAGATCGAGCACCATGGCCCAGTTCTCGATGATGTCCTGCACGCGCTTGTCGTCGTTGCCGGTGCGATCCATGAACTTGATCACCCGGTCCAGGTACATCCGCTGCAGCGCAAGGCCAGTCAGCTCGCGGCCGTCGGTGAGCGCGACGGTGGCGCGCAGCGTCGGGTCGTGGCTGATGGTGTGCACGGCGGTGACCGGGCGGGCCAGCTGGAATTCGGACAGGTCCTCGCCGGCCTCGATCAGGTCGAGCACCAGCGCGGTGGTGCCGACCTTGAGATAGGTGGACATCTCGGCCAGGTTGGCGTCGCCGATGATCACGTGCAGCCTGCGGTACTTGTCCGCGTCGGCGTGCGGCTCGTCGCGGGTGTTGATGATGCCGCGCTTGAGTGTGGTCTCCAGGCCGACCTCGACCTCGATGTAGTCGGCGCGCTGGGACAGCTGGAAGCCGGCGTGGTCGCCGGACTGCCCGATGCCGACCCGGCCGGAGCCGGTGATCACCTGGCGCGAGACGAAGAACGGGGTGAGCCCGAGGATGATCTGGTTGAACGGGGTGTCGCGGCTCATCAGGTAGTTCTCGTGGGTGCCGTAGGAGGCGCCCTTGCCGTCGACGTTGTTCTTGTACAGCTGCAGGCGCGGTGCGCCGGGCACGCTCGACGCGTGCCGCGCGGCGGCCTCCATCACCCGCTCGCCCGCTTTGTCCCAAATGACCGCGTCCAGTGGGTCGGTGACCTCGGGCGCGGAGTATTCGGGGTGGGCGTGGTCGACATAGAGCCGGGCGCCGTTGGTGAGGATCATGTTCGCCGCGCCGACCTCGTCGGCGTCGATCACCGGCGCCGGTCCGTTCATCCGACTCAGGTCGAAGCCGCGCGCGTCGCGCAGCGGCGACTCCACCTCGTAGTCCCAGCGGGTGCGTTTCGCGCGCGGCACACCCTCGGCGGCGGCGTACGCGAGCACGGCCTGGGTTGAGGTGAGGATCGGGTTGGCCGACGGCTCGGTTGGGGTCGAAATGCCGTACTCGACCTCGATTCCGATGATGCGCTGCATAGGGTCGAGCCTAACGGGCATCGTCCGGCGGAGTCCGTCCGCTGCCTGCACGGGGCCGGGTGCGGACGCGTCAGATGCTGGTCGCGGTCAATCTCATACCGCGCTACCTCGACGAGTTGAAGCAGCCCGCGACCGGTCGGATGTGGGCCGAGCGGGTGTTGCAGGAGTTGGCGCAGGGCAAGTTCCTCGGGCTGCTCACCATCTTGTTCGGCATCGGGCCTGGAATCGCAGTTACCAGGCGCTGGTCGGAAAGGCCTGATCGCCGCCGGGCGCCCGATCCGCAAGGGTCGGGCGCTTTGATCCTCAAAGCGAGTTGGCCGACTGCGTTTTCGTCTCCGACGGCAACTCGATGCGATCCATGACCACGCCCACGTCGAGGTTCGCGACGCCACCGGCCTCATCGAATTCGATGGACCCCGCCAAACCGGAGCCGCTGAATTCGAGCACGCGATAGTCCTCGAGGAAACCGGTGGCCAGGCCGCGCCTGCTCAGGTAACTCTGGGTGGCGCGCCGATGATCGGCCAGCGGCAATGCGCCTATGCCATGGGCGAGTACGCGCGCGATCACCGCTGCGCTGGGCGGCGGCAGCTCGAACGCCGGGTGCTCGACGAGAAACGCCACGCAGGTGCCGTCGGTGACGCCGCAGTACGAACTCCAATGCCCGGAAATCACTTTCGCCGCGTCGGCCAGCAGCTCCGCCACCTGGTGCGGCTCCGGTGCCGCCCGGCCGAGCGCGACCGGCATTTCCGCGGCACACAATTCGGCGACGCCATAGCGAAAGCCGAACTCGCGCACCATCCGCGCCACCGCGAGCAGCGGCTTGGGGAAACCCCATGGATTCGCCCACGCCCACAGCCACGTCTCGGCGTCGGCGGTGCCGAGCAGATGAACGTCGGTACACACGAATGTCTGCTCTTCACCGATGAATTCGAGCCGCCCCGCCTCCATATCGGCCTGCCACCGATGCGAACCCAGCAATTCTTCGACGTGTAGTCGGTGCTCGAGCGACAGTAACCCCGCGTCGTCGAGCAGCCTCGTCAAGGGCACAGGTTCGGACACCGGCATGAGCGTAGTCAAAACATTCCCCCTCGTAGGTATCGTCGCCTGCCAGTAGTTTCATGAGGTGACCTTGGCCGACCGTTATCCGTTGTTGCACACCCCGACTCACTGGGCGTGGGGTGATATGAACGTCCGGTTCTCGACCGAAGCCCCACCCGACGAACTGGTCACCAACATCCACGTCGTCTGCTTCGTCGGCGACAATATCGTGCTCTGCCGCGACGACCGCGATATCTGGCTACTTCCCGGCGGCACGCGCGAGCGAGACGAGTCCATCGACGACTGCCTGCGCCGCGAGCTCCGCGAAGAAGCAGGCGCCCACCCTACCGGCCCGGTCCGCTGGCTCGGCGCGCACTACGCCACCAGCAATCTGGCTGCACCCTTTCGGGATTGGCAGCCGCATCCCCACAAAGCGTGGCTCTGGTGTGCCGCCGATGTCGTCCTCGACTCCGTGCCGACCAATCCCGACGACGCCGAGCAGATCCTGGAGGTGCGCGCCCTCCCGTTGCCCGAAGCGCTGCGGCTGGCCCGCACCGACGGCGACTACGTGACCGAATTGATCGCCCTGGCAGTCGAATTGCACCGACCGACCCGCAGGGCCGACGGAACTACTTGACGCGCAGCGCTTCCGGCCTGGCGAGCAGATCGCCGACGATCACGTCTCGCTCCAGCGGAATACCGAGACTGCGCGCGTTGCCCTCGAACAGCGCCAGCACCGATTCGGTGAGAATGCCTTCCACCTGATCGGAGGAGAGGGTGGTGGCCGGGTCGGCGCGCCAGCTGTTCACCATGCCGTCGACGAAGCCGATGATGCCGAAGGCCATCGGCCGGGCCCGGCCCGGGTCGATGCCGAAGCCGGAGAGCCAGATGGCGAACAGATCGGCCAGCCGCCCGCCGATCCGGTCGCGAGCACCGGCCAGCGACGAATCCCCCTGGGGCGCCGCGCCACCGATGAAGCGGTGCAGGTTCGGGTGGCGTTCCACCCAGCGCACATAGGTGCCGATGACACCGCGGACGGCATCGCGCACCGTGCCCTCCGGGTCGAGCTTCGGCATGATCTGTGCCAGTAGCGATTCCAGGATCTGGCGGCGGATCTGCTCGTCCAGGTCGGTGCGGCCGTCGAAATGGCGATAGACCACCGGGCGCGGCAGCTCGAGCCGGTCGGCGATCTGCTGCACCGACACCTCGACGCCGTGCTCCTCGATGACGGTGATCGCGGCGTCGATCACGTCGGCCCGCCGCTGAGCCTTGTGCCCGTTCCAGCGGGTAGCGCGGCCGTCTGCGACGGGAGGCTCGACGTTTCCGCTGGTCGTGGTCACAGAATCACAATACTCGCACAACGGTTGACCGCGACAGTGCGTCTCACTAATCTAAATGTGACAGCTTGTATCGGATAGTCGACATGTTGGAGAGCAGTCATGGGCAACGAGGCCGCACTGATCCCGCAAGAGTCCTTCGCGCAGCGCCTACTGACCGGATCGGTCAAGAAGTCCTACGACCCGGTGGTCGACATGGACTGGGACGCGCCGCTCGATCCGGACAAACTCTTCCTCCCCGCGCCGGTCGTCTCGCTGTACGGCACCGAGCTGTGGGAATCGATGACGCCGCAGCAGCAGCGCGAACTGTCCCGCCAGGAACTGGCCAACGTGCTCTCGGTCGGCATCTGGTTCGAGAACCTGCTGAACCGACTCCTGTTGCGCGAGTTGATGGCCGACGACCCGACCACCCGGCATTCGCATTACACGCTCGTCGAGATGGGTGACGAGTGCAGGCACATGATGATGTTCGGCAAGCTGATCGACCGCATCGAGGCGCGTCCGTACTGGCCGCATCGCGCGGGCCGAATGGCGATCGGCCTGCTGCCGATCTTCTTGCGCGGCTCCATGACCTGGGTCGGCGCGCTGGTCGGCGAGGAGATCTTCGACGCGATCCAGCGGCGCACCCTGGACGATCCGGAGTTGCAGCCCTTGGTTTCTCGCGCGATGCGCATCCACGTCACCGAGGAGGCGCGCCACATCGGTTTCGCCCGGGACGCGCTGGCCCGGATGGTGCCCAACATGTCGCGCGCCGAACTCGCCTACACCAGGCTGTGTGTCGCGGTCGCCGCGCCGCTGTTCGTCTACCTGCTGACCAATCGGCACATGTACACCCGCGCCGGCTTGGACGGGCGCGCGGCGCGGCGGATCGCGACCAACAACCCGGACGCCAAGAAGGCGCTCGGCATCGGCGCCGCGAATCTCGGTGTGTTCCTGCAGAAGCAGGGCCTCATCGGGCCGGTCGGCGAGTGGATCTGGCGGCGGCGGGGGTTGCTCGCATGAGTAAGAACCCCGAAATCGTTATTGTCGGTGCGGGTTTCGGCGGTCTCGGCATGGCCATCGAGCTGCGCAAGGCGGGCATCGACGACTTCGTCGTGCTGGAGAAGGCCGACGAGATCGGCGGCACCTGGCGGGAGAACACCTACCCCGGGGCCGGCTGCGACGTGATGTCGCTGATGTATTCGTACTCGTTCGAGCCGAACAAGCGGTGGACGCGAATGTTCGCCCGGCAGCCGGAGATCTTGGACTACCTGCGCGGTGTCGTGGACAAGTACGACCTGCGCAGGCACATTCGGTTGCACTCCGAGGTGGTGACCCTCGACTTCGACGACGCCGCCGACCGCTGGGATATCGGCCTCGCGGACGGGCGGCACTTCCATCCGCGCCTGGTCGTGATGGCGCCCGGTCCACTGCACGAACCGTCGGTACCGGAGTTTCCCGGCCGGGACGCGTTCCGCGGCAAGAGTTTCCACTCGGCGCAGTGGGACCACGACTTCGACATCCGCGGCAAACGGATCGCGGTGATCGGAACAGGCGCCAGTGCAGTGCAGTTCGTACCGCAGATCGCCAAAGAGGCCGCGCAGGTGACGGTCTACCAGCGCACCCCGCACTGGATCGTGCCGAAGCCGGATCGCCCGCTGACGTCGGTGGAGCACGGGATGTTCCGGTATCTGCCTGGCGCGCAACGGCTTTACCGATGGGCCGTCTATTGGGGCTATGAGGCCATGATCCCCGCTTTCATGAACCCGGAACTGATGCGCCGGGTGGAGACCGTCGCCCGCGGACACCTGCGCCGCCAAGTGCGCGATCCGGAACTGCGCGATCGGCTCACCCCGGACTACCGGCTCGGCTGTAAGCGAATCCTGGTGTCCAACAACTTCTATCCCGCACTACAGCGCGACAATGTGGAGCTGGAGACCACGCCCATCGCGAGTCTCACCGAGTCCGGCGTCGCCACCGTCGACGGCGCCGAGACGTCGTTCGACGCCATCGTCTACGGCACCGGATTCAAGATCTCCGACCGGTTCGCCGATCAGCACATCGTCGGCGCCAACGGCCTTGCCCTGCAAGAGGCTTGGCGTGACGGCGTGGCGGGCTTCCTCGGCGTCGCCGTGCACGGTTTCCCCAACATGTTCCTCATCGTCGGCCCGAACTCCGGCGGCGGACATCAGTCGATCATCTTCATGATCGAGGCGCAGGCCCGCTACATTCGTCAGTGCGTCGAGCTGCTGCGCAAGACTTCCAGCACCCGGATGGAGGTGCGCGCGGCGACCCAGCACGAGTTCAATCGCCGCACCCAGCAGAAACTGGCAGGCACCGTGTGGAATGCGGGCGGCTGCAACAGCTGGTACCTGGACGAGCACGGCGTCAACCGCGCCGCCTGGCCCGGCTCCAGCGTCTCCTATTGGCGCACCATGCGGCACCCGGATTCCGGACACTACGACCTCACCGTGGCCGCCGATCGCGAACCGGCACACGAGTATTCGGGCCCCGCCACGCTCGACTCCCCCGGCTCGATGCTCCCGGTGACCGTCACCCTCAGCGGCCACGCCGACCCCATCGACGGCAGCTACCACTGGTACGGCCGTATCTCCGGCGCCGACCTGCCCGATCCCGGCCGCGCCGAGGTCTTCCTCACCCTTCCCGGCCGCTTCCCCACCGCGGGCCGCCTCCAGGAGCGTGACCCGTGGGGCAACCTGCGCATCGTCGGTATCGGCGACCCGCCCTACCCGCTGGAGCCCGCCGAGGTGCATTAATCACTGGGACCACTCCGGCGGCTCCGGCAGAATCGAAGACATGGCAACGGCAACTTGGCAGGGACATGTCCTCGCGAGCAGCGACGACACGATCATCGTCGAAGGCAACCACTACTTCCCACCCGATTCCGTGCACCGCGAGTTCTTCCAGCCGTCGCAGACCGATTCGTTCTGCCCGTGGAAGGGCACGGCCAGCTACTACACCGTCGTCGTCGACGGCCGAACCAACACCGACGCGGCCTGGTACTACCCCGATCCGAAACCCGAGGCCGCCCAGATCAAGGACTACGTGGCCTTCTGGCGGGGCGTCGACGTCGCCTGACGGGCCGCCGCACACCTTCGGACATCCGCACGCGTGTCAGAGCGCGATTCGGTGTGCGGGAAGTCGGTAGGTGTGCGGGTGGATGCGGGACTTGGCGTTCGCACAAAGAATCGGCGACAGGTTCGGCATTCTGTCAATACCACGCGGTCGGGTCATGGGGTGGGCTGGAGTTCACGGCGGTGCGCGGCATCGTCGAGAACTCTGGAAGGCCCCTATGACACTGTTGTCACCGCGGTTCGCCGCGGCGAGCGTGCTCTGCTGCGCGCTCGCCGTCGGCACGGCTCCGCTGCACGCGAACGCCGATCCCGGCCAGACCTGGTACGTGAGCGCAACGGCCGCGGCAGGTGGAAACGGTACGGAAGCAACGCCTTTCACTACCTTGCAGGCCGTTCAGCAGGCATCGGGTGACGGCGACACGATCATCGTGCTGGCGGCCCCAGTCGGCACCCCACCGCTCGACGGTGGCATCGCACTCAAACCGGGCCAGCACTTCCTCGGTCGTGAAGCCCCCGGAAGTGTTGCGGCCGTGGCCAATACGACCGCCGCCAACGACGGTGACGCGATCCGCCTGGCACCGAACACGGAGGTCCGCGACCTCACCATCACCAGCGCCCAGCGCGGCGGCATCTACGGCCGCAACATCGGCACGACGGTCCTCGCGGGCAACACGGTCGCCGCCACCAATCGCGCCTGCCACGACGGATTCCTGGTGCAGCCCTTCCCGCCGATGGTCGGCGTCCCGTTCGGCATGTCGCTCCCGGCCGCCCCGAACGTCGTCGCGCTGAACAACGGCTGGGCGGGCATCATGGTCGACTCCGATACCGGCCCGAGCGCCCTTACCATCGAGCGAAACACCGTGCACGACACCGCATGTGGCGACGGCATCGACGTCCGCACCACCGGCTCCGCCCAGGTCACCGCCACCATCACCGACAACCTGACCGAGAACATCAACGAGGGCCTCGCCAAACTCTCCGTTCTGGCCGTGGGCATGCAGAGCACCGGAACCTCCTCACTCACCGCCGCATTGCGCGGCAACACCCAGCGCGGCATCGCACTGCCCGCGAACGATCCGCTCAACGCCGCCGCCGACAGCGAGGGCATCTTCGTCAACGCCGCCGACCGCGCCCGCATGCGAATCACCATCGACCGCAACAGCTATCGCCACGGCGGCGGCCACCTCTCCGCCAACGGCATCGAATTCGTCACCAGCAACGGCACCCCGGACAGCGAAGTGACGCTGACCAACAGCGAATTCCTCGATGTACCAGGCGATATCGTGCAGAACCTGAACCTCAGCGCGGAGGGCGCCAGGCACGTCATGACCATCGACGGCCTCACCGCCTCGGGCTCCAATTTCCCCGGCGCCGTCCTCAATCCGCTGGTCCCCGGCAATCTCGGAAGCTGCCTGTTCTCCGCCAGCTTCGGCCGCGACAACACCACCGCCCTCACTCTGCGCAACGCACAGCTCAGCCGATGCAGCGCCGACGGCATCGGCATATACGCCTACTCCCCCGCCGGGCCCGCCCCGGCTACGGCGACCATGCGTTTCGAGATCGCCGACACCACCGTCGCGGACAGCACCGTGGCCGACCTGCATGTCCGCACCGTCGGCGACCTAGAGCTGACCGGCAAGATCGAACGATCACGCTTCGCGGGCCCGGTCGTCCTTGGTCAAAGCGACAGCACCCTGGGCGCGGGCTCGGTGCTCGATTTCGGCGGCGGCCGCCTCGGCAGCGCCGGAAACAACTGCTTCGCACCGACCACCGCCGCCGCCATGGCGACCCCTGGCCTGCCGCTGGACCAGCCGGGATCCTGGCCGACCTGCGGCTGATACTGCCGTCCCACTGACCGGCCCCATCCCGACCGAAGGGCACCTTCAGCACGCCAGACCGACCGAAAGTGCCCCTCACTCGATTCGGGCTTGCCGACCGAAGGGGGCCTTCATCCGTTCAGACGGGCTGGAGGTCGCCTTCGGTCTCACCGGATCCGGATCTGGCCGGGGCCTAGTTTGGTCAAGTGCACAATGTCGCGCGCCACACTCTGCGCGTTTGTCGCTAGCGCACACACTCGCTCATGCGTTCTGCTGATAGATGACGATGAGGTCATCCCCGTCCCCACCAGACCGGGGCATGACCTCAGCCCTTCGCTAGCAGAGGTTAGGTTCTTGGTTTCATCGACAGTCCCGGCGGTCGCCCGCCCGGACACGCTATGTGCGGCGTTCCAATCAAACGTTGCGAAGTACCCGGACGCGGTCGCGCTGCGCACCCTCGGCGGCGCCATCTCGATCACCTGGCGGGAGTACGGCGAACGCGTGCGGGCCATCGCGACGGGCCTCGCCGCACTCGGCATCGAACCGGGCGACACGGTCGCGATCATGCTGACCAACCGCCCCGAGTTCCACCTCTGCGACACTGCCGTCCTGCACACCGGCGCGACGCCGTTCTCGGTGTACAACACCAACCCGGTCGACCTGCTGGTCTACCAGTTCAGCAACGCACGCAACAAGGCCGTCGTCTGCGAGAGCCAGTTCGCGCCGAAGATCCTGGAGGCGGTCGCCAAGGCCGCCGCGCAGGGCGTGCACGTCGAGCACGTGATCTGCGTGGACGAGGCGCCCGAGGGCACCATCGCGCTCACCGACGTGGAGCGGTCCACCGCGGGCGCCTTCGATTTCGAGGCCACCTGGCGCAAGGTCAAGCCCGACGACTTGCTCACCATCGTCTACACCTCCGGCACCACCGGACCGCCGAAGGGCGTCGAGCTCACCCACACCAACTTCATCGAAAACGCCCGCGTACTGGACACATTCGGCGGTGGCGGCCCGGACGACCGGGTGATCTCCTACCTGCCCGACGCGCACGCCGCCAACCGCTGGTTCGCGCACTACCTCACCTTGCTCGAGGGCTGCCAGATCACCACGGTGGCCGACTTCAAGCAGGTGGCAACGGCTTTGGCGGAGGTGCACCCGAGTGTGTTCCTCGGCGTGCCCCGGGTGTGGGTGAAAGTCAAAGGCGCACTGGAGGAACGGTTCGCCACCGAGTCACCGGTCAAGCGCCGCCTGATCGACTGGGCGATCGGCGTCGGTCGCAAGAAGGCCCGCGCCACCTCCGACGGCCGCGCCCTCGGCGCCCTCGACAAAGTCCAGTACGCGCTCGCGGATCGGCTGGTGCTCGCCTCGATCCGCACCGGGCTCGGCCTCGACCGGGTCCGCATCGCGGTCACCGGCTCGAACGCCATCCCGCCGGAGGTGCACGAGTTCTTCCTCGGACTCGGCATCCCGCTGTGCGAGGGCTACGGCATGAGCGAATGCACCGCGGGCGCCACGCTCAACCCGCCGGAGCGGGTCAAGATCGGCACGGTCGGCACCGTGCTGCCCGGCGCCGAGGTCAGGCTCGCCGACGACGGCGAGGTGCTGATCCGCGGCAAGATGGTGATGCGCGGCTACCGGGACGACCCGGCCAAGACCGCGGAGGCGATCGACGCCGACGGCTGGCTGCACTCCGGCGACATCGGCACCATCGACAGCGACGGCTACCTGTCGATCATCGACCGCAAAAAAGAGCTCATCATCAACGCGTCGGGCAAGAACATGTCCCCCGCCAACATCGAGAACACGGTCACCGACAACTGCTCGCTGATCGGCACCGTGGTCGTCATCGGCGAGCAGCGGCCGTTCAACACCGCACTGCTGATCCTCGACCCCGATCTGGCCGCCGCCTACGCGCAGCGGCACAACCTGGCGGGCAAGACCGTCGCGGAGCTGTCGAAGGATCCGGAGATCTTGACCGCCATCGAGCAGGGCATCGCCGCGGCGAACAGCAAACTGTCCAGGGTCGAGCAGATCAGGAAGTACATCGTGCTCCCCGAGGTCTGGGAGAACGGCAGTGACTACCTGACCGCGACTGGCAAACTCAAGCGCAAGCCCATCTCCAACGGCTACACAGATACCATCGAAACCTTGTACTCGACCTAAGTCCGGGAAGAAGAACCAGCATGATGCCATCGCGGACTCGGGTGTTCGACGATCTCCAGCGGCGGACCGCGTCGATGCTCGAAGCGTTCTACGCCGCGCTGCCGCCCTACCAGCGGCTGCCGCAGTCGTTGGTGGAGACCGACTTCGCCCGGGGCACCAAGCTCAACGTCGACCTGTTCTTCGAGTACCTGCGCCGCGGCGAGGAGCCGACGGAGGAGGACACCAGGGAACTCGTCGAGCTGGCGATGGACCGGCTGCGCGACGGCACCCCGCTGCCGGAGGTGCTGGAGCGTTATCGGTTCGGCGCGGCGTTCATCTGGGAACGGCTGCGCGCCTCGGCCACCCCGGCCGAGCGCGAGCTGCTCTTCGACGCGTCGCTCATGCTGCTGCAATACGTCACGCTGGTCGTCTCGCGGATCGCCACCGCGGCCACCCAGCGGGTGCACGACCCGCGCTGGGAACTCCTGGAGCGCAGGCGCGGCATCGCCGACGCGCTGCTCACCGGCCGCGACCCGGTGGAATGGGCGAACGATCCGGTGATCCCGGTGGCCGACGCCTTCCTCGTCGCGGTGTTCCGCCTGTGCGGCACCCGCGGCGGACCGGCCTCGGCGCTGCGGCACCGGGTGGAGGCGATTCCCGGGGTGTTCCTGCGGCTGGACGCGGGCGGCTGGACCGCCCTGATCCCGCTGCAGTCGGGCGACGACGGATCGGCCACGCTGTCCGCGCTCACCTCTCGGCTGCCCGCGCAGGAACCGGCCGAGCCGCCGCCCTACTGGGTCGGTGTCGGCGCGGCCCGCAGCAAGGACGCCATCCCCACGATGTACGCCGAGGCGCGGGTGCTCGCCGAACTGGGCCGGTGCCTCACCCGGCGCGACATCCTGTGCCGCAGACAGGATTTGCAGTTCGAGTACACGGTCGCGGTGAGCGACGCGGCCCGGCCGGGATTGGCCTCGGTGCTCGCACCGCTCGACGCGCAGCCGATGCTGGCCGAAACGCTGGAGGTGTTCGTCGACAGCGGTTTCAATCAGCTGGCGACGGCGCGACAGCTCAACGTGCACCGAAACACGGTGACCTACCGGCTTTCTCGGGTACACGAGCTGACCGGGCTGGACCCACATCGGCCCGCGGACGCGATGACCCTGTCCGCCGCACGGCTGGCCAGGCGACTCGAATCCGCCTCGTTCGCCCCGTAATCGACCGCGTTCGCCCTGTAATCGGCTGCGGCCGAACAACTTTAGGCATTTTTCCAAAGACACGGCGAATCCCCTTGGGAATTGCCGGTGTTGGAGCACCCCGCTTATGCGTTGTGCTGTGTAACGACGATGAGGTCAGGCGTGGCCGCCGACCATCCGGACACAATCCGGGATCGGGCGGCCCAAGTTTTCGGCACTCGAACCGCGGTATCGGCCGGCGGACGGGTAGCCAGCCGCCCGGCCTCGACCATAGCCAGCAAAGGTTCAGGTAGTTGAGAATTGCATTCCGGGCGCGCCGCGCCGTGCCGATCGCCGCCGCCGTCACCGCCGTCGGTTTGATCCTGCAGCTCGCGCCCGCAGCCAGCGCGGTGCCCACCGCAGGCCCGGTCCCCAACGCGCCGGCCAACTTCGGCCTGCCCGCCGACTACCAGCCGACGCCCGAGCGCTACGGCATCGCCTACGAACTGGGACATATCGTTCCGCTCTCCGACGGCACCCAGCTGCAGACCGAGGTGCGCTACCCGACCGACCCCGCCACCGGCCAGCGCGCCGCGGGTGACTTCCCGGTCGTCGTCAACTTCACCACCTACGGCGCGGTCTCCAGCGCCCTCGCCGCCGCGGTGACCAGCGTGATCGACACGTTGCACATCCCGCTGCCGGACCAGTTGAAAGACGCACGCCGAATCATCAACCAGGCCACCAGCGCTCAGGACATGCTGGTGCGGCGCGGCTACATCGAGGTGATCGCCGACGTGCGCGGCACCGGCGGGTCGACCGGCGCGTGGAACCCGGCGTCCCAGCAGGACGGCCTGGACGGCGCCCAGCTGGTCGACTGGGCCGCGAAGCTGCCGGGCTCGAACGGCAAGGTCGGCATGTACGGGTACTCGTTCCCCGCGCTGTCCGCGTTGCGCACGGCCGAATCCGTGTCGCCCGGTTCGCCGTTGAAGGCGATCGTGCCGATGGCCATGCCGAACAACATCTTCAACGAGGTGCTCGGCCACGACGGCATGATGAGCCCGATCCTGCTCACCGCCATCTCGGTGCTGGTGCCGTACCTGAGCCTGCTGGGTCCGTTCATCACAGCCGTGGTCTCGCCGCAGATGTTCATCAAGACGCTGGTCGACCATCTGCAGGCGGCGGTCTCCTCCGACAGCACGATCAAGCTGTTGATCGAGGCGTACGGCGGCGGACCGCTGGCCTACGACGGTCAGTTCTGGCAGGACCGCCGGTTCGAGACCGACCTGAACAAGGTCGTCGCGAACGACATCGCCATGTACCAGGTCGGCGGCCTGTGGGATCTGTATCAGGAAGGCCCGTGGCGCAACTACTCCCAGCTGCAGAACCTCGCCAAGGGCAGGGATCAGTTCGCGCCGATGGCGCCGGGCCAGGCCACCGACGGCCGGTTCCAGCTGCTGATGGGCCCGTGGTACCACGTCGGCCTCGGCTTCGGGCCCGGCTCGCGGCTGGACACCGACATGATCACGCTGGCCTGGTTCGACCGCTGGCTCAAGGACATTCCCAACGGCATCGACAAGACCGACACCCCGTTGCACGTCATCGACCCGAACAACATGGCGGTCGCCACCGCCCGATACCCGTTCGAGCAGGCCGCGATTCAGCAGCGGTACTTCGACGGTGATCGCTTGGTCGCGCAGCCGCCCACGGTCGCGGACGCGTCGGATCGCTTGGACTACACCGGCGTCGACACCCTCTGCAACCGGCAGAGCCTCGGCCAGTACAGCGCCGGGCTGTTCGATTTCCTGTTCCGCCTGTTCAACGCCTACAACCCGTGCACCGAGTGGGTGCAGGAGCCGACTGCGGGCCGCCGCTACACGATGGACCCGGTCACCGAGCCGACCGTGCTGGCCGGGCCCAGCAGCGTCACCCTGTACGCGTCCTCGACCAGCAACGACGCCGCCTTCCAGGTCTGGCTCGACGATGTCGCGCCGGACGGCTCGGCGGTGAACATCACCGGCGGCTCGCAGCTGGCCAGCCAGCGTAAGCTGAACGACGAAAAGACTTGGCGCACAGCGGATGGCACCATCTACGCGCCGGAACACGTGGTCCGCAAGGATGTCGAACAGTTGCTGACGCCCGGCGAGGTGACCGAGCTGGAGGTCAAGATTCGCCCGACCTTCTACCGGCTGGAGCGTGGACACGCGCTGCGCCTTCGGATTACCAGCGGCACCTTCCCGTCCACCATGCCCGTTCCGACCGATTTGCCGCGTTTGCTCGGTTCGTCCCAACAGCTGCACCGGGACGCGGCGCGGCCGTCCAGCCTGGTGGTGCCGCTGGCGCCGGCGTCGTCCTTCGGCGGCTGAGCCGGAGCGGCAGACGTCACGTTTAGCCCGGCTTCAGGCCCGGGAGCTGTAAAGATCTTGCAAACCTGGGATGAATTCCAGGTGCATTGAGACACCTTGTCCAGCAATCTATCAGCTACCTGAACACTAAGCGTTTCACATCCACGCTGGCAGCGGCGTTGCACTCGGCTATTGCGCCGCCCGCAACGCCGTTGTCCGTGTTTCTCCGGCAAATACCGGTGATCAGGCTCACCCACACATTCACCAAGAATTTCTTCTACAGTTTGTCTCGTTCCGGTCCGACGATGACGTCCCGGAACCGTTCGGACAAAGTTCTCGGATGCAGGCCGAAATTCTTGTCACTATTCGGATCGGTAATTCCCGTACCGCGCACGGGGATCGCCGATGGGCAGCTGAAGGTGTGTCATGGAATTCATCGAACTGGCCGATTATCCGTTGCCTAGCGGCCGTGTGATCGAGTGGCGCCCGACAGCCACTTCGCACTGGGCCGACTGGCCGCGGGATACTCGCGCCGTTTCCTACAATCACGAGCATCATCTTCGAGATGCGGTGGAACACAGTCGAATACGGGACCGGCGCCACTACTGGCTCGGGCACGCATTCCAGATCGACGGACCGCTCGACCCGCAAGCCTGGCGTACCGCCTTCGATGCCTGGATCGACCGGCACGAGGGCCTGCGCTCGCATGTCGCCATCGAGGGCGGCCAGCCGGCCAGGTACACCCTGCCGCCCGGTGGGATCCGGGTACAACCGGTCGACGTGGGCGCGCCGACCTCGACGATGGCGACATATCGCCTGGTCAACGGCTTACTCGATGACGGAACGTCACCGCTGCGGTGGCCGTCCTACGTCTGCGTGACCATCGCCGGTCGCAACGGCGTCACCGTCATCTTCGCCGCCGACCACTCGATCATGGACGGCTACTCCAGCGTCTCGACCAGCGGCGAACTGCTCGCGCTCTACCACGCCGCCCGCGCCGGTGAACCCGCACAGCTGCGCGACACCGGGAGTTACGTCGACTTCAGCCAGGACGAACGCATCCGCGCCGCGGCGACCACCGCCGACCATCCCGCGGTCGACACCTGGCGGACGTTCTTCCTGGAAGAGACCGACAACGATAGTCCGGCAGGCACCCTCAGCAGGGTCGCGGCGGCGCCGATCGATCTCGTCGACACCGCCGAGGCACCGCGCCGAGGGGCACAACGCACCCTGTCCGTCGAGGTGCTCGACGCCGATGCCGCCGATGCCGCCGCGCGGATAGCGCGCGAGCACGGTCAGGGTTTGTTCGCGCTGTTGCTCGCCGCGTTCGCGGTGACCACCACCGAACTCGGTGCGGGCCGCGATTTCCGCACCGTGATCCCGCTGCATACCCGTTCCGACCCGCAGTGGGCCGAGACCCTCGGCTGGTTCGTCGGGCTCGCCCCGTTCCAACTCGATTGCGGAACGGCTCGCACGCTTGCCGAGTTGATCGCGCCGGCGGGCGAGGAACTGCGCCGCACCAACGGCGCCGCGACGGTGCCGTTCGCCAGGGTGTGCGAACTGCTCGGCACCCAGCCGAGCATCTCGTTCATGGTGTCCTACATGGATATTCGCTCCGCACCCTGCGCGGCGACCTGGACCGAGACCGGCACCTGCTGCCTGCGCAGCAGCAACGTGTCGACCAACGAGTTCTACTTCTGGATCGCCCGCACCCCCTTGGGCGTGACGCTCAACATGCGTTATCCGGGCACCACCAAGGCAACCCGCGACGTCCACCGCCATGTGCTGCGCATGCGCGATCTCCTCGCCGAGCTCACCCGCTACGGCGACGCCCGAATCCGTCCGATCGAAGGAGCGCCGCTGTCGTGGTAGAGATGACCCTCACCGAGCACTGGCAGCCGAAACCCGGCGTGCTACTCGAGTTCACCACCACCGCGGCGAGCCAGGCGGCCACCGCAACCACCGCGCCCTCCGACATTCCCCCGACCTATCTGCAGGAATCGCACATCCGCCGCTGGTCGGCGCGCAGGCAGACCAACGACCCGCTCGCCTCCGAGCTCTCGTTCTGCTTCTCGGTCGCGCGCCCGCTCGACGCGGAGGCACTACGCCGGACCTACATCGCGTTCCTGCAGCGCCACGAGACCTTGCGCTCGTGGTTCCGAATCGACGAGTCCGACGGCGGGTTCGCGCTGACCAGATACCTGCTGGACCCGGCAGCGGTCGACCTGGAAACCCATACCCTGGCCACCTTCACCGACAGCGGCGAGCTCCGCGACACCCTGGTCGCGAAGTTCAAGGCCAACGCCGATCCGACGCGCTGGCCCGCGATCGTCTGCTGCGCGATCGACCACGGTGCGGACGGATTCACTGTCGTCTACAGCGCCGACCACGCGTTCACCGACGGCATGTCGGTGCTCACCTCCACCTACGAATTCCACGCGCTCTACACGGCGTTCAGCACCGGTAAGGAGCCGGTGCTGCCGCCGGTCGGCAGCTTCGTCGAGTTCGCGCGGACCGAGCGCGCCGCCGTCGCGGCACAACCGCCGGAATTGGAGCAGCTGGCCGGCCTGCTCGCCGAGAAGGGGCATGGGGTCCGCCCGCTGCCGATCGAGCTCGGCCTCGCGCCGGGTGAGGTGGCCGACAGCTTCGGCACCAAGGTCGACATGCTCGATGCGGCCGAGATCGACGCGTTCGCCGCAGCATGCAAGAACGCAGGCGGTTCGTTCTCCGCGGGGCTGTACGCCGCGGTCGCCCTCGCCGAGCTCGAATTCGCGGGCCGGACAAGCTACCTGGGCATGAATGTGGTCGGCACCCGCAGCGAGCCGCAGTATCAACTCGCGCAGGGTTGGTTCATCAACCTGATGCCGATCGCGTTCGATCTCGACGGGGTGCAGCGGTTCACCGAGCTGATCGGTCGAGCCGGTGTCGCGCTGGACTGGACCAAGCCGCTGGCGAATGTCCCGATCCATGCCGCGCTGGACCGGGCGGCCGCGCTCACTGGATCACCGCTGCCGGTCACGACGGACTGGCCGTGGGTGTCCTACCTGGACATGCGCGCGGTGTCCGGTCCGGCGCTGGAGGCCGCGATGCCCGGCGTCTCCGGGATCAACGGTCTCGGCTCCCGCAGCAAGATCGGGCAGACCTCGCCGATCTGGTTCAACCGCGAGGTGGAGCGGCTGCACGTCACGATGATGTACCCGGACACACCGGTCGCGCACAAGTCGGCCGCCGACTATCTGGGGCAGATCCGCACCATCTTGCGCGCCATCGCCGCCACCGGCGATTTCGCGGTCACCGCCCCAGCTCTCGCGAGGTCATGATGCAGTTGCTTTTTCTCGACCAACTGAATGCACCACCGGGCACCCTGCTCGAATGGACCGCGCTCGCCGAGCCCGGTCCGACGCCGGACGCGACACCGCCCTCCGCCAACCAAGCGATCCACCTGTCCTCGGGCGGGCCGACCACCTGGCTCGCCGCCACCTTCGACGTGGCGGGCCCGATCGACGAATCCGCACTGCAGACGGCGTTCTCGGTGTGGTTGCCGCGCCACGACGCGCTGCACTGCAGTTTCGAGCCGCCGCAGGACGGCAAGCCGCCGTCGGTACACGTGGTGGTGGACAGCGATATTCAGCTCGTCGCCCAGCCCGCCGTCGAGACCGCGACCACCGAGGACCTGCGCACCGCCCTCGGCGGCCGGCTCGACCAGGCGTGCTCACCGTTCACCTTCGCGCCGTATTTCTTCGGCGCGATCAGCAGGCCCGAAACCTCCACCGTGGTGTGCGGATTCGATCACGCGGTCTGCGATGCCTGGTCGATCTCCATCGCGGTGGCCGAACTGGACGAGCTGTACCGGGCCGCCTGCGAGGATGGCAACGACGGTGCCGTCGCGGCCGCCGACCGGCTGCCCGAGCCGGGCAGTTTCCTGTCCTACTCGGCCAGGGAAGCCGCCATTCCGGCGGCGGTCACCGGTCCGCTGATCCGCTCGTGGCGCGACTTCCTGCACGCCGCGGGCAATGACCTGCCGCACTTCCCGCTCGATCTCGGCCTACCCGCCGGGTCGGTCGCGCCGTTCGGCAGCGATGTGCGGCTGCTGCTCGGCGCCATGGCCACCGATGCGCTGCATCGCAAGTCGCGGGCCGACGGGTATTCGATGTTCGCCGCACTGCTGGCCGCGGTCGCGATGGCCGCGGCCGAGCTCGGCGGGCGCAGCGGGACCGACCTGGTCTTTCCGGTGCACACGCGGCGTGAGCCGAGGCACCACAACACCTTCGGCTGGCTGGTGTCGAACGCGCCCGCGCACGTGCCGGTGGCGCACGACTTCTGCGCGACCGCACAGGGCGCCGACGACGCGGTCCGGTCTGGGCAGCGGCTGGCCCAGGTTCCGGCGAACCGGGTGCTGGCCGCGATGGGCAACGATCTGCGCCGGACCAGGCGGGATCTGTTCAGCGTCTCCTACACCGACTACCGGCGACTACCGGGCGGTTCGCGCAGCGACACCACCCGAACGGTCCCCCGAAATCCGGCCCAGCTCAGCCGCAGCGCGCCGTTGGACGACGTCCAGCTGTGGTTCACCCGCACCGACGACGGGCTCGCATTGCGCACCCGTTTCCCCGCGACCCCTACTGCGGGACCGCTGATCGGTGAGTTCCTCGACAAGGTCGCCGGAACCCTGTCCGCAGCGATCTCGGTGCGGGTATGAAGGGCGGTTACTCGCCGAGCGCGCACCCGTCTCGACTCGCCGACGCAACGCCCTCAAGGACGAGGGTGTCGCGTGGCGAACAGGCGGACTCGTTTGGGCCCCAACGATTGACAAAGCACGACTGCCGGGTAGCCGAACCCGATAGTCTCAGCACAGGATCCAGCGAGAATTTTCTCGTGAAAGCCGGGAGCGTCCGATGATGAAGGCTCTGCTCAGCAACGACTTTTCGACGTCATCGGGCGCCGAAGACACCGCCGCGGCACAGTGGCAGGGCAGCGCCCTGCTCCGGCCGGGCATTCTGGCCTTCGAAGGCGAGATCCTACCGACCGAACTACACGCCCATCACGCCGTGCAGGTGATGGCCGCGTGCACACCCATCTCCGTCGTGGACGGCAGCGGGGTGCGGCGGCAGGGCACGCACATCGTGGTGCCGACCGACGCGCCACATCGAGTGTGCGGCGGTGCCAGTCACGGCATCGCGATCTATCTGGATCCGGAAACCATCGCCGGTGCGGCGGCCGATCGGCGCGCGCACCTGCACGGATGGGTGCACACGCTCAGTGTCGATCCCGCGCACGGCAAGCTGGCCGAGCACGTCGCGGACGTCCTCGCGGATCTGCTGCGGGACAACGCGGCAGCGGGCCCGGACGATCGGCACGGCGTGGTGACCGCGGCGCTGCAGTTGCTGCCCGACATGGTCAAGGGCGGGTCGGTCCGCGGCTCGGATGTGGCGCGGCAACTGGGGATTTCAGCGACTCGGCTGACCCATCTGTTCACCGAACAGGTCGGTATTCCGTTGCGCCGGTACATCCTCTGGCTGCGGCTGCACATCGCGATGAACGGCGTGATGGCCGGTGACGATGTGACGACCGCGTCGGCGTCGGCCGGGTTCGCGGACAGCTCACATCTCACCCGGACCTGTCGGCGGACCTTCGGGCTGCCGCCGTCGATGATGAGCCGCGACGTCGACTGGGACATCAGCCTCTGAGCTGACAGTTCCCGCCTGGCCTCCCGGCAGGCCGGCGAACGCCGGAATCGAGCAGTGACCTCATCTCACGACTCGATCCGGCGTTCGTCCGGGGTGACGGGAGGTCGGCACCGACGTGTCCGGCGGGCCGGGCAGTATGCTCGGAGCATGATCTCGCGGGCTCAGCTGATGGCGTATGCGGTTGTCGCATTCGTGCTGCCCGCGCTCGTCCTCTTCGCGATCCCGGCGGGTGAGCCCGGTTCGGTCGCCGTTGTCGGCATGGTCGCGGCGTCACTGTTCGTCGCGCTGGCCACACTGCACCCGGCCGCCGCACTGCCGCTCGCACTCGTCGGCTCCGGCCCGCCGCCGTCCGCGCAACGGCGCCGACGTGGCTCTTTCCTGCGCCAGAGCAATCCGGACACCCCGGGGCGTCCCCGCCCACGAGCACCAGGGTTCCCGACCGCCTGACGTCCACTTCGCACCTGCTGCGGGGTGTCGTCGGCGTTGTCTGTCGAACCCTTCCGTTCTCGTGCGCATACGCACGCCCACAGTCAGGTGCTGTCCATGCTCGACTTCGTCTACTACCCGGTGTCCGCCATTCTCTGGGTCTGGCACTACGTCTTCGCCGCCGCCTTCGGACCCGCGAGCGGTCTCGCCTGGGTTCTTTCGGTGATTTTTCTCGTGCTCACGCTCCGCGCCGCCCTTTTTGTGCCATTCCTGAAACAGGCGCGCACTCAAGCAATTGTCAAAAAATTGCAACCCGATGTTTCCAGGCTGAAACAAAAATACAAAAACGATCGCAGGGCCCAGGCGACCGAACTACAGAAACTGTATAAAGACAACGGCATCAATAGCTTCGCGACACTGATTCCGATGATCGGTCAGGTCTTTGTCTTCATCGGCCTGTATCACGTGCTGCGCTCGTTCGATCGCACCGCCGGACTCGGCCACCTCCCCTTCCAAGCCGTCGCGACCCCGATGACCCCGGAGCAAAACGCCGCGACACCCAATTACGTCTTCAGCGCCACCGACGTGCAGTCGTTCCTGCACGCCAAGATCTTCGGCGCCCCGCTGTCGACCATCCTGGCCGGCTCAGGCGACCTGCTGGCAACGGTCGCCGTCGTCGCCATCCCGCTGATGCTGATCGCCGCTGTCGCAACACATTTCACCGCCCGCGCATCGATGGCCCGCCAGGAAACCCCCGCCCAGCTCGCCCTGATGCGCCCACTCACCCTGTGGGCCTTCCCCGCGTTCACCCTGATCGGCGGCGCATTCGTCCCGGTGGCGATCCTGCTCTACTTCGTCACCAACAACGCATGGACGTTGGCCCAACAACACTTCGTCTACCGCCGCCTCGACGCCGAAGCCGCCATCGAGGACGAACAGACCGCGACGGCCCGCGCCCAGCTGGCACCCAAGCCCGGCGCCAAACCCATCCGCACCCCGTCGGTCCCGAAGGTGGGCGCCAAACCCGTCCGTACCCCATCGACGCCGAAGGTCGGCGCCAAACCCGACCGTGCCTCGTCGACGCCGAAAGTGAGCGCCGAACCCGACCGCACCCCATCGACCCCAAGAGTCGGTGCCAAACCCATCCGCCGGAGATGACACGCGGGGTGGGCGCCCTCTCCCGCGCCCACCTCTGTCAGATCGCGTCGCTACTCGGCTGCGGGGCGGGCTTCGACGTAGTACTCGGCCGACAACGCTTTCAGCCACGGGCGCACCGCTACCGGCGCCCACTGCACCGACGGATCGTGCAGCACAGCAGGATCGGTCAACTCGATGGTCTTGCCGCGGGTGTGCAAGGTGAAACTGCCTGCGGCACTGATGTTTTTGGCCCAGTCGACATTGCGGCCGTAGGTCAGCGCGATGCGGTAGACGCCGTCGCGATGGAACACCGAAACCGGAGTTCGGTACTCGCGCCCGGACTTTCGGCCTTTGTGCTGCAGGAGGGCGAAGCCGGGCGCGCGGCCGGCGAACAGTCCTGCGGCGGGGTTGGTGGCATACCGGTTGAATTTCGCCAGTGCGCGTGGAAGCACCATCGGCGCTGTCCTCTCTCGAGTCGGCGGGCGCGCCTAAGGCTACTCTCGACCGGTGTCAGCGCAGCCGGAACGAGTCCAGCAGAAGTCCGAGATGATCGCCGTCTACGACGCGGCGGGCCGGGTGGTCGGGGCCGCCGATCGGGCTGCGGTGTACCGCGACGGCAGGTGGCACGCGAGCGCCGGTGTGCTGGTTCGTTCCGGCGACGGCGAGCGGATCTACGTGCATCGCCGCACGGACACCAAGATGGTGTTCGCGAGCATGCACGACTGCCTGGCGGGCGGCGTGGTCGACCCGGGTGAATCGCCCGAGGAGACGGCGGTTCGGGAACTGGCCGAGGAACTCGGCATCACGGTGCCCGGCGCCGAAGCGCTCCGACCTGCGGCCAAGGCGGCTTGGGACGGCGAGTGGCTGGGAAAACCCATGCGCTGCCACGTCTTCGCCTACGAACTGCGCTACGACGGACCGATCCGTCACCAGAAAGAGGAGATCGCCGACGGCTGGTGGTGGACGGACGCGGAACTGCGTGCCCACCTGGCCGACCCGGATTGGCCGTTCGTGCCGGACACCCGGGTACTCGTCGGCGATCTACTCAACTGAGCGCTAGGGCGCTCGTCTTACTCAGCGACGCTGATCAGGCCGCGCTGCCGCTACCCAGCGACAGGATGGAGGTAACGAGATTGGCGACAACTTCGAGCAATTCCATGATTCTCCGTTTGTTGGCTTTATCGATGAGCACCGGAGCCTTGACGACCGACCTGGCCGAGGCTTGAACACCGCGTGAACGCCGATGGTCGCCGCGCCGGTTTACCCGGAGGAGGCTACCGAACTTGCCCACGCAGCGAAAGCGCCAGGGTTGCGCGTCTGCAGCAGCACCCGGCCGGGCCCGACGAAGTCGAAGACGAAACCCTCACCGGACTTGAGCGACTGGATGGACCGGCCGACCACCGCCCGGCGGATGGTGAAGTTCATCGCCAGGTCGTAGGCGACCACATGCCCGGTGTCGATGGTGATCGGCTCTCCCGGTTGCAGATCGATCACATCGATCGCGCCGAACACACCGACCACGATCTCGCCCTCGCCGTGCGCGCGCAGACCGAAGCCGCCCTCGCCGCCGAACAGGTTCGCGAAGCCACCCCACTTGCTTTCCACCTGCACCCCATGGGAATTCGCGATCCAGCCGCCGCGGCTGATGAAGAACGGGCGATCCTGGGTGATCTGCAGATTCAGCATGTCGCCGGGCAGCGCGGGCGCCACATCCACCCAGCCGCCCTGCTGCGGCGCGGTGAACGTCGAGACGAAGAACGATTCACCGGCGAGCACCGAGCGCTTCAGTCCGGCCAGGATGCCGCCTTCGGCCTTGGCCGCCAACGTGACTCCCGCCGAATGGGCGACCATGGCGCCGCTCTCGACCCGCAACGGCTCGCCGCCCGCGAGGAAGCACCGCGCGATGGTCGAGGCGGGGTTGTGGCGCAGTTGTACCTTCATATTCTGCGACCCTACCGGCTGATTCGCGGCGGCAGGGACACCACTATCGGGGCTTTGACGGTCTATTCCAGCGACCGCAATGCGGCGTCGTCGCGCGCGACCACCGCGCCGCCGTCCGCAGTCAACACGATGGGCCGCTGGATCAGCCGCGGATGCTCGGCCAGCGCCTCGATCCACCGGTCCCGATCGGCGGCCGTGCGACCCCACTCGGCTATGCCGAGATCCTTCGCGATCTGCTCGCCGGTGCGAGTGATGTCCCACGGTTCGGCGCCGAGCCGCTGCAGCACGGACCGCAGTTCGGCCGCGGTGGGCGGCGAGTCGAGGTAGCGCCGCACCGAGTATTCGACGCCTGCCTCGTCCAGGAACTTGGTGGCATTGCGGCTCTTGGAGCACTGCGGGTTGTGCCAGATCTCCGTCATGCATGCAGGGTACCGAGCTGTTCGGACACCGCTGCCGACATAGGTGCGGCGGCACCGTTTGACGGGCGTTTTGCTGGATAAGCTCGACTCGATGCGTAAACGACTGAACCGGATCAATGCCTCGGATCGCCGCCTCGTGCAGCGCACCGCGCGCCTGCGACCGACGCCCGCCGACCATGCCCTGCGCTCACTCAGCATGAGCGCCAACCACAGTCGCCTCTGGATGGCGATCGCCGCCGGGCTCTTCGTCGCGGGCGGCCGGGCCCAGCGGCGCGGCGCGGTGCGCGGTCTCGCGGCGGTGAGCCTGGCGAGTGGCCTGGCGAACGGTGTCGCGAAGCCGTTGTTCCCGCGGCGGCGGCCGCCGGTGGAGGCGGTGCCGCTACTGCGACGGCTGGTGAAACCGCCGGTGTCCTCCTCGTTCCCGTCCGGCCACGCCGCCTCCGCCGCGGCGTTCACGACGGCGGTGGCGCTGGAGGCCCCTGGCACGGCCGCGGTGATCGCGCCCCTTGCGGTGGCTGTCGCCTACTCGCGGGTGCATATCGGCGTGCACTGGCCCTCCGATGTGGTGGTCGGTGCGGCGCTGGGTTCCGGTGTCGCGCTGGCGACCCGGCGCTGGTGGGCGGTGCGTGACGACGAGCCCGCGACGCTGGGGTCCGCGAAGCGGATCGAACCGCTCCCCGAGGGACGCGGGATGCTGTTCGTGGTCAACCCGTCCTCGGGCACCGACGACGGCGGCGAGCTGGCGGATCTGTTGCGCCAGCGGTTGTCTGCGGCACAGATCCTCGAGCTTCAAGGCGACGTCGATCTCGAGGCCGAGATCGATGCGCGGGTGCGGCGTGACGATATCGCGGCGCTCGGCGTGCTCGGCGGTGACGGGACGGTGTCGACGGTGGCGGAAGCCGCTGTGCGGCACAACCTTCCGTTGGCCGTGTTCGCCGGCGGGACGCTCAATCACTTCGCGCGCGACATCGGCGTGGAGAACCCGGTGACGACGCTCGCCGCGCTCGATTCGGGTCAACTCGTCCTGGTCGACACCGCCCGGGTGCGATTGGACGACGACGAAGAACGCACCTTCGTCAACACCGCAAGTCTCGGCGGCTACCCCGACTTCGTCCGGTTGCGCGAACGGTGGGAACGCCGAGTGGGCAAGTGGCCCGCGGCCGGATTCGCCATGCTGTGCGTACTGTTTCGCGCGCAACCACTGCACGCCACGATCGACGGAAAGCACAGCGCCCTCTGGATGCTGTTCCTCGGCAACGGCGCGTACCACCCGGCCGACCAGATCCCGATGTCGCGGCCCCGCATGCACGACGGCACCCTCGACGTCCGGTATCTCCGTGCCGACCTTCGCTTTTCACGCCTGCGGTTGATCTTCGCAACCTTCACCGGGACGCTGAATCGCTCCGACACCTACGTCCACCGACGCGTCGGCCACCTCGACGTCAAGGTCGACGGCAACCCGATCTCGCTGGCCACCGACGGCGAGGTCAATCACAAGGCCAAGCGCTTGGATTTCGCCAGCCAACCGGCCGCGCTGGCCGTGTTCCGGGAACTGCAGGCCGACGACGAGTAGCGGTCGAATCACTTACCCCCTTCGGTCAGCGTGACCTGCTGCGGCGCGTAGCGCGCACCGGTCACATCGATGCCGCCGGACATCAGCAGTTCCAGTGCCTTCATGACGTAGTCGCTCGTGTAAGCGCTCGCGTCGGGATCCTTCTTGAGAACCGTTGCGCCCTCTTGGTTCTTGGTGTCTTTGGCGATCTGTACGGTCCGGGCCCAGGCCGCGCTGTCGACCATGCCGATGCCAGCGGGCGACGGCCAGATCAGCTTGTTCACCTCGTTGATCTGCCACTGCTGATGGGACGCGCCGAGCGTGCTGCCCGCGGCGACGGTGATGTCGCGGCACTTGTCCACGTTGTCGCGGCAGAAGATCCAGCCCTTCAGCGAGGCCGCGATGAACTTCACCGTCTGGTCCTGATATTTGGCGTCCTTCAGCTTCTCGGCGTTGGCCCAGATGGCGTCCTGCAACATGGCGACGCCTTCGCTGTTCCAGTCGATGGTGGCGAAATCATCTGCGGTGTAAAGCTTTCCGGTGGCCGGATTCTTGGTCTCCAGCAGCTGGGCGTACTCGTTGTACGACATGGCCTGCGCGGCGGCGATGTCCTTGCCGAGGAAGGCGTTCATGTCGAACTGCTGCTGCACCAGCTTGACGTCCTTGGCCGGGTCGATGCCCGCCTTGGTCATGCCGGCGAACAGCTCGAATTCATTGCCGTAGCCCCAGTTTCCGACCGTCTTGCCGCGCAGCGCGGCAACATTGGGGATGTTCTCCGATTTGAACGACACCTGCTTGGTGCCGGAGCGCTGGAAGATCTGCGCCACGTCGGTGATGCCCGCGCCCGCCTCGCGGGAGGCCAGCGCCTTCGGCACCCAGGCGATGGCGTAGTCGGCCTGGCCCTGCGCGAGCACCGTCTGTGGAACGATATCCGTTCCGCCGTCGAGGATTTCGACGGACAAGCCCTGTTCCTTGTAGAAGCCCTGGTCTACTGCGGCCAGATAGCCCGCGAACTGTCCCTGTTTGAACCACTGCAGCTGCAGGCGCACCTTGGTGAGTCCGTCGGCCGTGGTGCCGGAGGAGTTGTCGGTGGTGCTGCAACCGGTGAGCGCGGCCGCGACCAGCGCGGCGAGCGCCACACAGGTGCGGAATCGCTTGGTGGACTTCGTCATCTAGATCTCCAGAGGGTGGTGCGGGGTCTACGGGTGAGTTGTTCGAGTAAGAGGACGGCGGCCAGGAACAGCAGGCCGACGAGCACGGCGCCCGCCACGTAAGCCCACGCCCTGGGGTAGGCGGTGTTGGCGGCGGCGGAGGTGATGCGGCTGCCGAGGCCGTTCTGCAGCCCGCCGAAGTATTCGGCGATGATGGCCGCGATCACCGCGCCCGGTGCCGCGATGCGCAGGCCGGTGAACAGGTACGGCAGCGCCGCGGGTAGCCGGACGGTGCGGGTGATCTGCCAGCCGCCCGCCGCGTACGAGGTCATCAGGTCGGTGTGGACCTGCGGGACCTGCCGCAGGCCGCGGGCCGTGCTGACGAACATCGGGAAGAACACGACGATGGTGACGACCATCCGGCGCGGGGCGTCCGTGGTGGTCGAATACATCGAATTCAGCAGGGGCGCAAGGGCAACGATCGGCACGGCGGCCGCGGCGGCCGACAGTGGCGTCAGCAGTCCCTCGACCAGATGGAACCGGACGGCCAGCATCGCGGCGACGATGCCGAGCACCGCGCCGACCAGCAGGCCGATCAGCGCATTGGTCCCGGTGGCGGTCGCCGCGTCGGCGATGCGGCCGAAGTTCTCGGTGAACTCGCTCGCGATCGCGGTGGGCGCGGGCAGCAGAAACGACGGCACCCCGGCGACGACGGTCAGCACCTGCCACAGCGCGAGCCCACCGATGCCGAACACCAACGGCGGCACCACTGTTCGCCACGGCAGTGCCGTTCTCCATGATGTCATCACACCGACCCGCCGGTATCGCCGTGACCACCGCGCAGCGCCTCGCGCACCGCGGCCACCGCCTCGAAAAACGCTGGGCTGGACCGCACATCGTCGCCCGCCTCGGCGGCGTCGCGTCTGCCCCAACCACCGGTCGGCACGATCTCGGTGATCCGCCCCGGTCGCGGCGACATGACCACCACCCGGTCGGACAGGAACACCGCCTCCGGAATCGAGTGCGTCACGAAGACCACGGCGGCCTCGGTCTCCCCCGCGATCCGCAGCAGCTCACCCTGCATCCGCTCGCGGGTCATCTCGTCCAGCGCACCGAACGGTTCGTCCATCAGCAGCAGCGACGGCTTCGGTGCCAGCGCCCGCACGATCGCGACGCGCTGCTGCATGCCGCCGGACAGTTCGGCGGGATAGCGCTTGGCGAAGTCGGCCAGCCCGGCCATCTCGAGCAATTCCGCACTGCGCGCGCGGCGTTCGCTCTTCGGCACCTTGTGCAGCTCCAGAGGCAGTTCGACATTCGCCTGCACCGTGCGCCAGTCCAGCAGTCCGGACTGCTGGAAGGCGATGCCGTAGTCCTGGTCGATCCGCGCGCGCCGCGCGGTCTTGCCGTGCACCGTGACGGTGCCGCCGGTCGGCTGCTCCAGGTCGGCGATGATGCGCAGCAGGGTCGACTTACCGCAGCCGGAAGGTCCGATGAGCGAGACGAATTCACCGGCGGCGACGGTCAGCGAGACATCCGACAATGCGGTGACCGAGCCTGCGGCGTAGATCTTGCCCACCCCCGCGAGTTCCACCGCGGCGATGCGTTCGGCGGTCGGCTCGGCGAGTTCGACAGCACCCACCTGCTCCGCCGAATCCGGGCCCGATGTCGCCGTGGCGACGGCCGGTCGTGCTTTGGCGGTCAACGGATACCTCCTGGAAAGCAGCCCGCCGCACGCGGCGGACGGTCGTAGCAGTGCGCGGACGCAGCTGCGGCCCCGCGTACCCGAGCCGCGATCAGCCGGCGGCCCGCATCGAACGAACAGAACCATCTGGGCGGACGGTCGTCACGATGCGCCGGTCCGGGACCCGCCGTAGCGGCACGGTGGTTCATGAGGCTCCGCCCGGCGAGCGCGCCGCGCCCGCTGGCCGGCTGTAGCGGCGCAGGGCCAGTTCGGCGAGGCCGACGACGGCGGTGACCGCGACACCGAGCAGGGCGGCGGCCAGCACTGCCGCGTAGAGCCGCGAGGCGTCGCCGGTGGCTTGCTGGGCGAAAACGATGATCTGGCGGCCGATGCCACCCGCGGTGCCGGTGGAGATCTCCGCGACCACCGCACCGATCACCGAGGCGGCGGCCGCCAAGCGCAAGGCGGGCAAAAGATGTGGGACAGCCGAGGGAAAACGCAAGTGCACCAATGTTTCCCACCAGCTGGCCGAATAGCTGTGCAGCAGTTCGACCGACGCCTTCGACGGCGCCTGCAGGCCGCGCAGCATGCCGACCGCCACCGGGAAGAACGCCAGGTACGACGCGATCACCGCGATGCTCATCCACGGCCGCCACGGCTCGCCCGCGATCACGATCTTGCCGCCCCATCCGGCCACCAGCGGAGCCAGCGCGATCAGCGGAACCGTTTGCGAGACAATGATGTAGGGCAACAGTCCGCGTTCGACCCAGGCGAAGCGCTGCATGAGAATCGCCAGCGCGACCCCGACAACGGTGCCGATGAATAGCGCGAGCATGGCCAGTCCGAAGGTGAATCCCGCTGTCCTGAGCAAGGTTTGGCCGACAGTGCCGGAACTGTCCCGCTCGCCGAGCACCGTGACGACCGACCACACATGCGGCAGCGCGCCATCTCCGGTGCGCGGCAGGATTCGCTGCTCACCGATGCTCACACCGCGTTCCGGGACAACGAGTTTCACCAACTCCCAGAGCGCGAGCACCAGCACCAGAACAGCGACCGCGTAACCGACGCGGGCCGTTCCAGGCCCTATCCTCATTCGTCCTCCACATACACCGCAGCCACCTGGTCATCGACGGGGCGCGGACCGAACTCGATCAGCACCAACGCCACCGCCGCGACGACACCCACGATCAACGCCGTCATCAGGCGCCTTCCGTCGCGGTGACCGGGTGCGCCAGCCGGGGCAGCACCGACTCGCCGTACGCCTCCAACGTGGCGGTCTTCGCGTCGTGTTGCAGGTAGACCGCGAACTGGTCGACGCCGAGCTTCTCCAGCTCACGCAGCCGGGTCAGCTGGTCGTCGGGCGTGCCGAGCAGGCAGAAACGGTCCACGATAGTGTCGGGGACGAAGTCGGCATGCGTGTTGCCCGCGCGGCCGTGCTGGTTGTAGTCGTAACCCTTTCTGCCCGCGATGTACTCGGTGAGCGCGGCCGGAACATCACTGCCCGCACCATATTTCGCGACGATATCGGCCACGTGGTTGCCGACCATGCCGCCGAACCAGCGGCACTGTTCGCGGGCGTGGGCCAGCGCGGCATCCGACCCGTCGGTCACGTAAGCCGGTGCGGCGACACAGATCTTCACCGAACCGGGGTCGCGGCCCGCCCGCTCGGCGGCGGCCCGCACCCGGGCGATGGTCCATGCGGTGATGTCCGGGTCGGCCAGCTGCAGGATGAACCCGTCGGCCACCTCGCCGGTGAGATCCAGTGCGCGCGGGCCATATCCGGCCATCCACACCTCCAGCCGGGAGGCGGCGGCCCACGGGAATCGCACGATGGTGTCGTCGACCCTGGCGCTACGGCCGTTGCCGAGTTCCCGGATCACCTCGATGGATTCGCGCAGGGTGGCCAGGGTGGTCGGCTTGCCGCCGAGGGTGCGCACCGCCGAATCGCCGCGGCCGATGCCGCACACGGTGCGATTGCCGAACATGTCGTTCAGCGTGGCGAAGGTGGACGCGGTCACGGTCCAGTCCCTGGTGGCCGGATTGGTCACCATCGGGCCGACCACGACCTTCCTGGTGGCGGCGAGGATCTGGCTGTAGATGACGTACGGCTCCTGCCACAGCAGGTGCGAGTCGAATGTCCAGACGTGCGAGAACCCGTGGGTCTCGGCCTGTCTGGCCAGTTCGACCACCCGGGAGGCGGGGGGTGTGCATTGCAGCACCACACCGATGTCCATGCGGCACTCTCCGTTTCGAGGTCGGCGACAGCTGGGCTGTCAGATCAGGTTCTGCGACAGTTCGCGTTTGACGAACCGGCCGTGCCCGGCGCTGCCGAGGTACGCGCCGTTGTCGATGACCACCCGGCCGCGGGAGAGCACGGTGTCGACGTGGCCGTCGATCTCGAAGCCCTCGTAGGCCGAGTAGTCCATGTTCATGTGGTGGGTCTTGCCCAGGCCGATGCTGGTGTGCCCGTTGGGGTCGTAGATCACGATGTCGGCATCGGCGCCGGGACTGATCACGCCCTTGCGCGGGTACATGCCGAACATCCTGGCCGGCGTGGTGCAGCAGACCTCGACCCAGCGCTCGAGAGAGATCTGACCGCTCTTGACGCCCTGGAACATCAGGTCCATCCGGTGCTCGACGCCGCCGATCCCGTTCGGGATCTTGCTGAAATCGCCGATGCCCATTTCCTTCTGGTCCTTCATGCAGAACGGGCAGTGGTCGGTGCTGACCGTCGTCACGTCGCCGGTGCGCAGGTAGCGCCACAGCTCGTCCTGATGCCCCTCGGCCCTGGACCGCAGCGGCGTCGAGCACACCCACTTGGCACCCTCGAAACCCGGTGCGCCCAACTGCTCTTCGAGCGAGAGGTACAGATACTGCGGGCAGGTTTCACCGAAGACGTTCTGGCCGTTGCCCCGTGCGGTCGCGATCTGTTCCAACGCCTGCTTCGCCGATACATGCACCACGTAGAGCGGCGCACCGGTCAACTGCGCCAACATAATTGCGCGATGAGTGGCTTCCTCCTCCATCTGCCACGGGCGACTGGTGCCGTGGAAGTACGGAGCGGTGTCACCGCGCGCGATAGATTGCTCGACGAGCACGTCGATGGCGATCCCGTTCTCCGCGTGCATCATCAGCAGCGCGCCCAGATCGCCCGCCGACTGCATGGCGCGCAGGATCTGGCCGTCGGTGGAGTAGAAGACACCGGGGTAGGCCATGAACAGCTTGAAGCTGGTGACGCCCTCGGACACCAGTTCGCTCATGCCCTTGAGGGATTCGTCGTTGACCTCACCGATGATCTGGTGGAAGCCGTAGTCGATCGCGCACTTGCCCGCCGCCTTCTGATGCCAGGCGCCGAGCGTGTCCTGTAACCGCTCTCCCGGCGTCTGGACCACGAAGTCGACGATCGTCGTGGTGCCGCCCCAGGCGGCGGCGCGGGTGCCGGTCTCGAAGGTGTCGGACGCCTCGGTGCCGCCGAACGGCATCTGCATGTGCGTATGTCCGTCCACGCCACCGGGAATCACGTATTTGCCGGTCGCGTCGATGACCACCTCGGCAGTCGCGGTGAGGTCCGCGCCGAGGGCGGTCGAGCCGGGTTGTAGTACGGCGACAATGGTTTCGCCGTCCACCAGCACGTCGAGCAGTTGCGATCCGGTGGCCGAGACCACCGTGCCGCCATGGATGAAGGTCAGTGTCATGTGATCGCCCGGCCTCAGGGAGCCACCAGCGGACCATAGGCGTCCGGGCGGCGGTCGCGATAGAAGGCCCACCGGTCGCGCACCGTCTTGATCAGGTCCAGGTCCAGGTCGCGGATCACCAGCTCGGGGTCGGTGTCCGAGGCGACCTCGCCGACGAACTTGCCCTCGGGGTCGACGAAGTAGCTGGTGCCATAGAAGTCGTCGTCGCCGTACTCCTCGATGCCGACCCGGTTGATCGCGCCGATGTAGTACTCGTTGGCCACAGCCGAGGCGGGCTGCTCCAGCTTCCACAGGTAGCCGGACAGGCCGCGCGAGGTCGCGGACGGGTTGAATACGATTTCCGCGCCGGCCAGGCCGAGCGCGCGCCAGCCCTCCGGGAAATGCCGGTCGTAGCAGATATAGACGCCGACCTTGCCGACCGCGGTGTCGAACACCGGCCAGCCCAGATTGCCCGGCCGGAAGTAGAACTTCTCCCAGAAGCCGTTGACGTGCGGAATGTGGTGCTTACGGTATTTGCCGAGGTAGCTGCCGTCGGCGTCGATCACCGCCGCGGTGTTGTAGAGCAGGCCCGGCTGCTCCTGTTCGTACACCGGCAGGACCATCACCATGCCCAATTCCCTTGCCAGCGCGGCGAATCGCTCCGTCGTCGGGCCCGGCACCGACTCCGCGTACTCGTAGAACTTCGCGTCCTGCAACTGGCAGAAATACGGGCCGTAGAACAGCTCCTGGAAGCAGATCACCTTCGCGCCCTGCGCGGCCGCCTGACGGGCGTAATCCTCGTGCGCTTTGATCATGGACTCTTTGTCGCCGGTCCAGTTCGTCTGGACGAGCGCGGCTCGAACGATTCCCATGCTTTGTTATACTTCACTCCGAACCAATTCGGTTGTGTTACAAGATTGCGGAAACAGTTTCGTAGCCGTAAACCTTGATTCTGGTCGTAGTTCCGGCGCCACACCCGACGCAGAATGACGGTGTGAGCGAGCGAATCGGAGGCACAGCGGCCATGCGTACGACGCCTGCGCGCGCCGACCGGCGGTCGCGGGTGAGCAGCGGCGCGGCCGCCCGGGGCGGGGTCCACTACTCGCACGACGCAGTCCTCCGCGAGCACACCAGGCGCACGCCGCGTGTCGATGCCCGACCCTCGCACCCCTTCTTGAGATCTGCACCCCTTGTAAGCGCCCAGAGCAAGCGCAAATCCCCGGACTGGGTACGGCTGCCGTCGAGTCGGATCGCCGCAGCCGAGCACCCGCGAGGCACGGCCCCAGCCGACTGCACACCGCGCGCTGGAACAGAATTCCTGCACTCTCTCTTGGGATCTGCACTCGCAATAGGGCCCTATTGCGAGTGCAGATCCCAAGAGAGGGTGCAGATCGTGTGGGTGAGGGGGGTGGGGTTGTGACGGTTGAGCGGACGACGGAGGCGGTGAACGGGGTGGGGCAGTTCGTTGCGGAGGTGGATGATCGGACACCGGCGGGGATTGCGGCGGCGGTGAGTCGGCAGATTCGTTCGGGGGCGTTGGCGCCAGGGGCCAGGCTGCCGACCGTTCGCGAGGTTGCTCGTGAATTGAAGGTATCGCCCGCTACGGTGAATCAGGCTTGGCGGGCGCTTGCGGCGGCAGGGGTGATCGTCGCGCGCGGACGGGCGGGGACCTTTGTCGGTGCGCCCGTTGCCACCAGGGCCGCTACTGCCGTAGGTCGTTATCAGCGGCTACATCCGCCCTCCTACAGCGCTTTTCGGATCGATCTGTCCCGTGGCACACCCGATCCCGAGCTGCTGCCCGATCTCGGTGCCGCACTACGCGATCTAACCCGCGATGGGGCCAGCGACCTTGCCGCCGACTACCTCGGCGAGGCGGTATTGCCGGAACTGGCCGCGAAAGTCCGGGCCGACTGGCCGTTTCGTGCGGAACGGATCGCCGTCCTCGACGGCGCTCTGGACGCCGTCGACCGGCTCCTGTCGGCACACGTCCGGCTCGGTGACGCGGTGGCGGTCGAAGATCCCTGTTTCCCACCGTTTCTCGACCTGCTCGCCGGTCTCGGCGCCCGGCCAATCCCCGTCCGGATGGACGAATCAGGTTTGCTACCAGACGAACTCGCTCGCGCCATCACCGACTACAACGCCAGCGCGCTCATCGTGCAACCGCGCGGCCAGAACCCCACCGGCGTCTCCCTCACCGCGCGCCGCATCCGCGAACTGTCCGACATCCTGCTCGACGCAGGCACTCTCGTCATCGAGGACGACCACTCCGCCGGAATCGCCGCCGCCCCACTCCGTTCCCTCGGCAGCCGCCTCCCCCGCCGCACCGTCCACATCCGCTCCTACTCCAAATCTCACGGCGCGGACCTCCGCCTAGCCGTCGCGGGCGGCCCCGCCGACCTGCTCGACCCGGTCATCGAACGCCGCATGCTCGGCGCCGGCTGGACCAGCCGACTCCTCCAACGCGTGCTGCTGAGCATGCTCGACGACGAAACCGCCGGCCACGCCGTCACCACCGCCCGCGCCGAATACCGCAGGCGCTCAGCCGAACTCCGGCGCGCCCTGGCCCGCCGCGGCATCACCGTCCTGCGCGGCGACGGCATCAACCTGTGGCTCCCCGTCGCCGACGAAAACGCCGCCATGATCTCCCTCGCCGCCGCAGGCATCAAAGCCGCCCCCGGCGGCCCCTTCATCGTCGGCGATCCCCCACCCACCGACCACCTCCGCATCACCATCTCCTCCCTCACCGACAACGACCTCGACTGGCTCGCCACCGAACTCGCCGCCGCCACCACCGCCGTCCCCACCTACCGCCGCATCCGCCGCGCCTGAGCTTGTTCGGGCACCGCCCTGCACAGTGCTGTCCGGGCGACCGGACTGAAACCCGCCGGCTTGCCCCGAACCATCTGCTGACGCTGCGGCAACCCGATCCGGCCGCGGAACTGCTTGCGCACCTTGGCGTCGCCCCAGCTGCGAGTCGGCATCGCCGCGCGAATTCGAAGCGTGAACTCACACACGTCGCGCCCGCCACTACATAGCCCAGAGACATCTGTCGTCGAGGTGTCAGCGCTGTTCCGCCGGATCCGATAGCCCACGGACATCTATCGATGGGGCAAAGAACCCGTGAGTTATGCGAAGTACCCCGATTTACCTGCCGATGTGTGGAATTCGCAGAGATCGAGGCCGTCCCGGCACGCTGACGGCGGGGAGATGGAATGATTCGGCACGGCATCAGCCGGTGCGCAATCCGATCGAAGGAGATTCCTAGCGGTGAGCAGCGAAGTGCAGGGGCGGCAGTTCGGGTACGGCAAGCGAGGGTGGCGGTTCGGGGTGCCGCGCGGAGTGCTACGCGTGGTCGGTGTCGCGGCGGTTGCCGCGGCGCTCGCGGCGTTCGCGTCCGGCGGTGTTTCGGCGAATACCTTCGATCTGCGCACCCAGCAGCAGGCCGCACAGTGCAATGCGCCCGCCGAAGGCGCGGTGACATCCCGCAACGACTACCCGGCTCCCGGCCCGGCCACCGAGCCCGGCGCCACCTACTCCGCGAAGCTCGACACCACCTGCGGGGCAATCGATATCGCGCTGGACCCGAGGGCGCCGCAGACGGTCAACTCGTTCGCGTTCCTGTCCAACGAGCAGTACTTCAACCACACCAAATGCCACCGGATCACCACCAACGGCATCTTCGTCCTGCAGTGTGGCGACCCGACGGCCACCGGCACCGGCGGCCCCGGCTACCAGATCGCCGACGAGAACCTCGCCGGCGCCACCTATCCGGCGGGCACCGTCGCGATGGCGAACGCGGGCCCGAACACCAACGGCAGCCAGTTCTTCCTGGTCTACAAGGACAGCCCGCTGCCGCCGAGCTACACCCCGTTCGGGCGGATCACCGGCGGCCTGGACGTGCTCCAGTCCGTCGCCGCCGCGGGCACCAGGGACGGTGGCCCGGACGGCGCGCCGCGTGACGACGTCGTCCTCAACAAGGTCGAAACCTTCAAGAACTAGCCCCTCCCCTCGAGACAATGGCGGCGTCCTCGACGCCGCCATTGTCGTATCACTTGTGCGGGGTGAGGTCGAACGTGGTGGAGCCGTTGTTGCCAGAAGGGATTACGGGGATGGTCACCGAGGACGGGTGTTCGGGGTCCTTGTAGATGGTTTGGGTGGCCTGTTCGGTGCGGGTGCTTTCGCCGAAGGGTTCGCCGGTGTTGGGGTTCGGCGCATATTGCGGATAGTCGCTGCTGGACACCGAGATTCGGATGCGATCGCCCTTTTTGAACTGGTAGCTGGTCGGCCAGATCTTGATGGTGAACTGGTAGGGCTGGCCGGGCACGATCGGCGTGGGGTCGGTGAGCGAGTCACGGAATGCGGCGCGAATGATGCCGTTGTTGAGGTTGACCGAAGAACCATCCGGCGCAAGCACTTCCAGGCGGGCGACGAAGTCGGTATCGGGTGCGGTCGAGGAGGCCCAGAGTTTCACCGTGGTCGGGCCGGTGAGTTCGGTGTCGGCGCTGAGCGGTTCGGTATCGTAAGTCAGTACGTCCGAGCGCTGTTCGACGGCGGCCTGATCGAACGGTCCCTGCGGTCCGGTGCCGACGCCACAGCAGGAATGGCCGCCGACGCTGGGCGCCGGGTCGGTCGGGTCGTAGAGATAGTGGTCGGCGTCGGCCGGTCCGGTCGGCGCCTGCTCGACCAGTTTGCCGGTGCGCCCCGCAGTGCTGTTCGCGCCGCCGCCGTTGAAATAGTAAGTCTCCCACTGAGTTTGCGGCAGCGGCCAGCTCGGTGCCGACTTCCACCTGTTCGCGCCCATCACGTAGTAGTCGACCCGTGGGGTGCCCGCGACGCCGTTGTCCACGCCCTTGAGGAAGTGGTCGTACCAGGCCAGCATCAGCTCGTTGATCGGGCTGTTGCCGACCGGTCCGAGTTGGTCGAGCCGGGGCGCGATGGTCGAGGTCGGCCGACCCCAGCCGAGGTGGTCCCACGGGCCGATCACCAATCGCTGATTCTGCCGAGCTTCCGGCGTGCCGCCTTTGTCGACCATGCCGGTGAAGTTCTCGATGCCGCCGGACAGGAACGCGTCGTACCAGCCCTCCATGTCGAGCACCGGCACCTTCACGTTCTGGTACCGCTCGCGGATGCTCCGGTTCTTCCACGAGTCGTTGTAGGTCGAGTTGTGGATCCAGTCGAAGTACCACGGCGCGACCGCGGGATTGCCCGGCTGCATCGGCGGAAAGTCTTTGTACGGACGGAAATTCATCCACTGGGTGACGTTCTGCATGGCGGCTCGGATCTGGTTCACCGCGGCGGTGTCGTGGCGCTGCTCGGCCGCTTCCAGCCCGATCGTGCCCATCGCCCACGGCTCGACGAAACCGAGCCGGAATTGGCCGCCCTCGTAGGTCCAGCCGTCGTAGTAGTCGGACGCGGTGTTGGCCGGGACGATGGCGGCCAGATGCGGCGGGGTCTCGACCGCGGCGAGCCACTGGGTCGCGCCGATGTAGGACGAGCCGTACATGCCCACTTTGCCGTTGGTGCCGGGCAATTGGGCCGCCCACTCGACGCTGTCGTAGCCGTCGCGCATGTCGTTGTCGAACTCGGTGAAGACGCCGTCCGACTTGCCGAGGCCCCGAATGTCTTGAATCACAACCAGATAGCATTGCGAGGCGAACCAGTCCGGAGTCTGATAGCGCGAAGGTTGAATCTGCGCAGAGGTTTTCCCGTACTGGGTGCGCATCAGGACGACGGGGACCGGATCAGTGGTCTTGGGGCGGTACACATCCGCCCGCAGCACCGTCCCGTCCCGCATGGCCGCGGGAACGTCGGTCTGTTTGTCGACCTCGCATTTTCCCCGCCCCTCGGACGGCGGCCAGGCCCCCGCCTGTCCCGGCGCCGGCGTCTGCGTACTCGACGCGCTATTCGTATCGGAGCTCGACGTACACCCGCCGACCAACACCCCCACGCACAACACCGCGGTGAGCAAGCGACCGATGCCAATTCCGTGACCAGACAAGCTGACACACCTCCCAGGAGAGGCGCTACCGGACACTCGACGCGTTGCTGTTCGAACGCCTCTGTCGAGCAAATGTTATCAAGATCCAGTAGCAAACGTCCCATGAATGCGTACAGCGGTTGGTCTTGAACGAATCGGACACCGGAGCGCCGTCATTCACCTCGCCGGGCGACGGTGATGATCTCCGGACTGGTGGCCGTCACCGGGCTGCGATCCCAATCCCCGAATTGCTCCACGACAACCAATCCCGCATCGGACAGGAACGCGCCCAATGCATCCTGGTCGAGAAACCGCAGCGTGCTGTGACTCACCTCGGCCTGCTCCCACCGGTCACAGGTGAACGTGTGCGTGAACGACACCAGGTCACCTTCGACCGGCTCCATAACGCGGCACACGCAACGCACCACCGCCCCCTCCGCATCCGACACCACATCGGAATACCGCTGATCCCACGTCTCCCATTCCCGCACAAGCGGATTGCGCGTCTCGAACGCAAAGCACCCGCCATCGGCCAACACCGACGCGATCACCGCCAACGTCGACGACAATTCCGCATCACCGACCAGTACCTGAAACGCATGCCCAGTCATCACCACCAACTCGAACTGCTGCCCCCGGCCGCGCAGCGCACTGGCGTCACCGAGTACCCACTCGATATCCTCTTGCGCCCGTGCAACTTCCAGCATCCCGACTGCCGGATCCACCCCACACAACCACCCGCAATGTCCCGCTCCCCGAGCCCGCCGCAGCAGTTCGCCAGTCCCACAACCGATGTCGAGCACCGACCGCGCGTCCATGATCAGCGGCAGATAGAACGTGAAGTCCCCCCGCGCTTCCCAGGGATTGAACCGGTCATACACCGCCGCCAACCGTGTCTCGCCGAAAGCTCTGTCGACCATGGTCGAACAGTGTCAAAGACTCGGCGTCTCCGCCACCTCATTTCCGGCTCAGCCCCTGACCCAACCCTGCGGCATGAGCCCAGGCTCACGACTCCACCTCGCGGATGCTTCCTCACAGCTTCAGCAGACCTGGCCAGGTTTGGGACCAGGGGGCGCGGGGGTTGTCGCAGCGCCAGATGGTGACGTCGCGGGTGGAGCCGGGGAAGCCCAGGCGGGCGTCTGCGCGGCCGACGGGGGTTACCGAAGCGAACAGTGGGCTGAGGTCGGATTCGTTGTTGCCTATCCAGAGGATGGTGGTTGCGGTGTCGGGTGGGGTGCCGAAGTAGCCGAAGCCGCGGTTGGGGCTGTAGACGGCGGGGAGGTTGGTGCCGAGGACGTCGAGTGCGCTTGCCTGCCAGTAGGAGTCGGTGATGATGGCGACGTTGGCGCGGTCGGCCGCAGGGAGGGATTGGTAGGCGGTTGCCGCGGCGGCGGCGAGTTCGGGCCAGCCGAATTTGCCGTAGACGCCGATCGCCAGGCCCGCGTCGGCCTCGCTGGTCGCGGGCTCGATACTGGACTCGGGCTGCCAGGGCATCGTAAATGCCGCGAGGGCAACGGATATGACGATCAGCGTGCTGGTGACGATGGTGCGCAGGCGACCCGTTTTCTCGGTCCAGCGCACCGCGCCCGCGGCGAAGATCGCGGCGTAGCAGCCTGCGGCGTAGTACGGCCTGCCGTCGGTGACGATGAAGGCGACGGTGAGCAGCAGTGGCAGCAAGGCGAGGAATCGGTACTGGCGCAACGGTTCCCAGCGGAAGAGGACCACGATTCCGTAGACCAGCAGCAGCCCGCCGAGCACTCCGGCGGCGGCGATGGCCAGCGGCAGCCAGGTGTAGCGGCCGCCGATGGTGGCTTGTTCCTCGGCGACCACCGCGCCGAGCCGCAGCTGCGGCCAATCATGGGAGGCCTGCCAGATCAGGCTCGGCAGCGTCACGAGAACAACCAGGCCCGCGCCCAACCACAGTGCGGGACGGCGGAACAGGTCGCGCGGGCCGTAGCACGCGACGCCGATTGCGATCGCTATCCAGAAGAACGGGATCAACCACTTGACCTGCATATCCAGGGCGGTGGCCAGCGACGCCCACAGCAGCAGCGCGTCGCGGCGAGTGCGCACCCAGCGGATGAGCAGCCAGCTGATCAACACCCACAGCGCGGTGTCGACGGTGTTGGTGGCCAACTGAGTTCCCTGCACCAGCAGGAAAGGCGAAGTGGCGTAAGCGGTTGCCGTCAGCAGCTGCGCGTTTCGTGCTCCGCCGAATTCCCTGGCGATCTGCGCACTGATCAGCACTGCGGCGACCGTGACCAGCAGCGCCGGAATACGCTGTGCCACAAGCGATTCCGGCGCGATGAGATCCATCAGCCGGGCGATCGCGGGCAGCAGCGGGCCCTGATCGGCGTAACTGACCGCGAGCCTGCGACCCGCGGAGATGAAATACAGTTCGTCGCCGAAGAATCCGTAGCGGCCCGCCGAAGCCAGTAGCGCGATCGCGGACACGATCGCGATGGCGCCTACTCCGGCGAGCGCGAACGGCGGCTGCCCCTCGGCCGTATCTGGTTGCCGCACTTGGGTTGTCGCAGTGTCAGTCATTTTCCCCCACCTTTCGCGTAGCCAAATCGAATAACCGGCACATGTGCGCCGCGTATCCGTCCATGTCGAAATCCGGTTCCCTGATCGCCCGCCCGGCCGTGCCATCGATCGCATCGCGGATGGACTTCGCCATCACCAAAGCATCGAACTCGCCGAAGTCCCCGGTGCGCTGACCTTCCTGCATGATGTCGACCAGCGGCACGATGATTTCCCGCTCCCCGTCGGCCGAGGCGAACTTCGGCCTGCCGTCCGTATCGCGCAGATTCAGCACCACATCCATCAGCGCCGCGACGTAGTTCGTGTTCGCGGCGATGAACGCGAGATTCGATTCGATGTAGGCCAGCAACATGTTTCGCGGCCCGACCGCCGCAGCGACCTTCGGCCCGATGTGTTCGGCGCCCGACACATACAACTGAACGACCAGCTGTGTCATCAGATCGTCTTTGCCGGCGAAGTGGTAGGAGATGACCCCTTTGGAGATCCCGGCATGCTTGGCGATCCGCGCCAGCGACGCGTTCCCGTACCCGACCTCGGAGATCACCTCCACTGCGGACGCGATGATCTGCCGCCGCCGCGCCTCTTCGATAAACGACCGTTGCTGGCCGCCCGTACCATTTTCTGACCGCACGGCCAAATATTAGCACGATCAGCCAGTGAGCCTCGACCACGTGCGGGTGCGCCGGCACGTCCCGGATCTGTTGCTGGCCCACTCCGACGGCGCGATCACGGTCGTGGATGTGAAGTCGGCTTCTCGCCTCACCGATCCGAAGGTTGCCGCTCAGTTCGCGTGGACACGACGGGTCTGCGAGGCACACGGTCTCGTGTTCGAGGTCTGGTCTGGTTGCGATCCGGTGCCGCGGGCCAACGTGCGGCTCCTGGCCGGTTATCGGCGCGCGGTGACGGTCGCTGCGGAACTGGCCGAAGCGGTGATGGCGGCCGCGAGCGAGCCTGTCGAATTCGGTGTATTGGTGCGGAGTTTGGCGCGATCGGCGCCACGGTGGGTGATCCGCCCGGTGATCTTGCATCTGTTGTGGCGGTCGTGGCTGTCAGCTGATTTGACGCGGAGTCTGAGCGCCTCGACCGTCGTGTCGACGGATGCGCGGTCGGCGGAGGTGCTGGCATGAGCGCGCGGACAGTGACAGTCGCGGTGGGCGCGGCCCTGCTGATCGATGGCGAAGCGGCGCGGGTTGTCGAATTCGACGGCCGGAAGGTGCTCGTGTCCTACGCCGACGGGCGTTATGAGAGTTTCACTGTCGCCGAAGTTGTCGCGCGGGCACGGAGTTTGGTTCCTGTCGAGCGCGATGACGACCCAGCTCTGGTGCTCGAAGGGCTCACACCCGCGGAGCGGGAACAGGCCGCCGAACGGGGCGGGCATATCCGGGAGGTGCTCAGCGGCTATCGGTCCGGCTACGCCCAGGCCGCAGCTGAAGGTGAACCGCGGCCGCAGTATTCGGCGGGTGAGTCGTTGACGGCGCGGTGCACGGCCAAGGCTGGCGAGTTAACGGCCACACCCGATGGCGGGAGGTGACCGTGCTGGGCAACCTGCATGATGGCGTGACGGCGTGCACGGAGACCGTCGCCGGTGCGACGTTGCTGATCGAAAGTGATGGCGCGTGGGTTCGCGAGTTTGACGGCCCCAAGGTGGTTGTCTGCTATGCCAACGGTTGTGTTTCTCCTATCAGTGGATCGAAGCGCGCGACGCCCGCCTCGTCAAGCCAATACGGTGCGGCTACAACTCGAAGCCAATCCAGTCTGTCGGTTCTGGACAACGATCCCCACTTCGGATGTGTCACAAGATATTTCGAGATCTGTTCGTCGCGGCTCTTGACATGCGACAAGGCGTACCAGTCGCGCCAGCCCGTGGCTTTTCCGGCATACCCGGCGGCGTTCCAGCCGTCGACAATAGCCGCGAGCATAGATTCCAAGGCGCTCGCCATGACCGGGCTCCCCAGAAAGATCTCTGCCTCGCCGCTGCCGCTGAACTTGAACATCACCATCGCCCGGAACGCAGTCTCGATCTCCAAGAGTGAGTCAAATCGGACTGTTTCCATCGTCAGGCCACCTCCTCTGGCTGCGAGCATCTCGACCTGCGGATACAGAACGACAGCAGTCAATCACGCCAACCGAGCCCTAGGTCAATGCGCACTCGGGCGGGGCACGGAGTCGACGGGCAGGTTCCGCTCCACCCGGATCGTCATCAGGTCGCTGCAGGACCACTCCAGCGCTAGGAAAGCGACAAACCAATGGGAACAAGTCGCCGACATGTCCATGGGAAACCCATGGTTCACGCAAGTAGAAACCAACAAGGACGCCAACTATGGCCGAAACCTACAGTGCCGAGAAGTGCGGCCGATGAGGGACAACGCGGTCCTGGGCCGGGGTGTCGCGGCCGACTGCTACCCGGTCTTTCCGCTTACGGTTTCGCGAGAGGTGATCCGGTTCGTGCGACCGACCGCGCGGCCCACCGTGTTGCGTAGCGCGAGGCCTGGTCGGGTGCTGGGCACCATGAGTCTGGCGAGCAGGGCGACGCGTCGCTGCCGCGGTCGCACTTCGCGGCGCAGGCGCGACTCGTAGGCGGCGAAGGCGCGAGCGTGATCGCCGTGGTGGGCGGCGAGTTCGTCCGCGAGGGCATACGCTCCCGCCATCGCCATGCTGGACCCGTCGCCCAGTAGGGCGGTGGCCGCCGCCGCGTCCCCGAGCAGTACGACCCGTCCGCGGGACCACGAGGGCATCCGGACGGTCGTCAGGGGGTCGAAGAACGGGGCCGGGTGGTCGAGGTACGCCGCCACGAGTTCCGGTGCCCGCCACCGCACGTCGGCGTACGCGTCGGCCACGGCTTGCTTGTGGAGAGCGATGTTTTTGCGGTCGTGGGGCGCCGGCTGTGCGGCCCGGAAGGTGAAGATCGCGAGCGGCGTGGTGCGCGAGGGGTGGACGACCAGCATCCGGTTCGGCACGGTCAGCATCGTCAGGTCGCTCGGGTCGTCGATGGCGTCGGGTTCCAGCGGGACGGTCGCGCCGTATAGACCCAGGTCGCGCACGAACTGCCGCTCGGGCCCGAACACCAGACGCCGTACGGTGGAGTGCATCCCATCGGTACCGACCACCAAGTCGAAACGCCGTGGCGCGGACCGCCGAAAGGTGACGTCGACTCCGCCTTCGTCCTGATCGAGCCCGGTGACCGTGTCGTCGAACACGAACTCGGCATCGCCCCGCGCCGAGCGGTGGAGTACCTCGGACAGGTCGGCCCGGGTCACCTCGACCGTCGGCGACCCTGCCGAGGAGGAGGGAAGTCGCAGGACTCGTTTGCCGTCCGGGTCGAGCAGGGTCAGCGACCGATTGCGGGTGGCGAGCTCGCGCAGCTGCGGCAGGATGCCCATACGCTCGGCGACCGGTATCGCGGGCCCCTTCACGACGATCGCGCTGCCACCGGAGCGCAGCTGCCGGGCATGCTCGACGACGGTCGGCCGGTAGCCATTCCGGGCGAGCCAGTACGCGAGCGCGGGCCCGGCGATTCCGGCACCGACTATCAGCACCTGGGGCTTCTTCATGACAAGACCTCTCGGAGCGCCGACGACCACATTCCCGGCCGTCTAGGTACGATCAATTTCGTACTCGAGTAGAACATGCCACTAAGGTACGATGCAAGACGTACCTGAAGGAGGTGTCCGTGGCCGGAACGAACCTGGTCGGTCCAGCGGTCGATGCGCTCGAGCTGGGCGTGGTGCTGCGCGCTCTCGCGGACGAGCACCGTCGTTCGGTGATGACGAAGTTGGCCGCCGACCGCACCGACAGCGAGCGAGGCTGTAACTCGTTCGATCTCCCGATCTCGAAGCAGACCCAGACCCACCACTTCCGGGTCCTGCGCGAAGCAGGCCTCATCGACGAGATCGACTACGGCAACCGCAAGGGCATCTGCCTACGACGCACGGACGTGGAGAGCAGGTTTCCCGGACTGCTCGCACTCCTGGAAGCCGAACATCAGGACGGTACTGACCCTCGCTGAACAGCCAGTCGCCGAGATCCAGCCCAGCCGTCCTCCACCGGCTCTGGCCCGACGAGTTCCGCCCAGCTGCGCCCGATGCGACCACTCACTCGAATACATGAACCCGATCAGCCCGGGCCGCCGGTGACAAATAACGTGCTTCGGCACGCCACCCCGGATCCCCGTCCTTGACGAAACCGATCCAGCTGCGGCGCATCTCATCGACCAGCCGCTGTGGACGCTCACCTCGCAGCATCGGCGCGTCCCGCCAGGCTTCCGCATTGCCGAGCAAGAACGGCAGCTCGAGGCAGTGGCACGCCCCGAATGGGCTGCCATCCGGCTGCCAGTCGAACCGATACAGCCACGGCGCGACACCGCGCTCGCTGAGCTCCGCCCCGAGCCGCCGGGTCGGTCCGCCGAACCCCTGCTCGGTGGCCTGCTCCATGGCGTTCCAGTCGTCGGAGAAGAACGCCGCCGCCTCATCCCTGGTCGTACCCAGCAGAATCGGCATGGTGCTGCGCCGGCCCACCGTGCCCGCCAGGTCGGCGGCGACCAGCGTCCCGTCACCCGTGAACTGGAACGGTGGGATGATCCCGGACTGCGCTCGACTCGCGACCGCGGACTGCGCGGCCAGCAGCTCGGCAACCGGTACCGCCGCGAGCTGTTCGGCTTGGATGCCCAACTCCTGCAACAACTTTCCCCCGGTCTGCGCCGCATCTTCCGGAGTGTCAGGCACCATGCCGAGCGGCGTGCTCTGCAGAATGGCCTGCTGGAACAGCCCGCTCCCCTGCTCACCCGACAGCATCGCCACCAGCGATATCGCACCCGCCGACTGGCCGGCGGCCGTCACCCGGCCGGGGTCACCACCGAACGCCGCGATGTTCTCGCGCACCCAGGTGAACGCGGCGATCTGATCGAGCAGCCCCAAGTTCCCGTCGCTCACGCCGGGCAGCCGCAGGTACCCGAACACGCCGAGGCGATAGTTCACGGTCACCACCACCACGTCCCCCAGCGCCGCGAACTCCGCCCCGTCGTACCACCCGAGACTGCCTGCGCCACTGGAGAATCCACCGCCGTGCAGAAACACCAGCACCGGATGCCCGTCCCCCGGCGGCGCCCACACATTCAGCGACAGACAATCCTCCCCCTGCGGAATCTCGAAGTCCCCCATCACCCGCGCCAGCCGGGACGCCAATTGCGGTGCCGCCGGACCGAATTCGGTCGCCTCCCGAACGCCGGTCCACGCCGGAACCGGCTCCGGCTTACCGAACCGCGCGGCCCGCGCGTACGGAATACCCCGATAGGCCGTCACCGCCCCCTCGACAACACCACGCACCTTCCCCACACCGGTCTCGACTACGGCCGACTGCTCAATCTCACTGGTCATGCGTCCGAGTCTGCCCCGCCCCGGCCCACCGAGCCACCAACCACACAAAAAGGCCACGCCCCCAGCGGAAGCGCGGCCTTTCGTACTGAAACTAACCAACCACACGAGAAAGCCGCGCCCCCAATGGAAGCGCGGCCCCTCGTACTGAAACCTACAGGTACTGACCCGTGCTGGACTCGGTGTCGATCGCCCTGCTCGCACTGGCGTTCTTGCCGGTGACCAGCGTGCGGATGTAGACGATCCGCTCGCCCTTCTTGCCCGAGATGCGGGCCCAGTCATCTGGATTCGTCGTGTTGGGCAGGTCCTCGTTCTCGGAGAACTCGTCCTGGATCGAATCGTAGAGATGCTGCAGCCGCAGGCCGGGGTTGCCGGTGTCGAGGACGGACTTGATGGCGTACTTCTTGGAGCGGTCCACGATGTTCTGGATCATGGCGCCGGAGTTGAAGTCCTTGAAGTACAGGACTTCCTTGTCACCGTTGGCGTAGGTGACCTCCAGGAAGCGGTTGTCCTCACTTTCGGCGTACATCCGGTCGACGACCCGCTCGATCATCGCCTGGACGCACAGCAGCTTGTCGCCGCCGAACTCGGCGAGGTCGTCGGCGTGCAGGGGCAGCGTCTCCGTGAGGTACTTGGAGAAGATGTCCTGTGCCGATTCCGCATCCGGCCGCTCGATCTTGATCTTCACGTCCAGGCGGCCGGGCCGCAGGATCGCGGGGTCGATCATGTCCTCGCGGTTGGAGGCACCGATCACGATGACGTTCTCGAGGCCCTCGACGCCGTCGATCTCCGACAGCAGCTGCGGCACGACCGTGGTCTCCACATCGGAGGACACGCCCGAACCACGGGTGCGGAAGATGGAATCCATCTCGTCGAAGAACACGATCACCGGCGTACCTTCGGACGCCTTCTCGCGAGCCCGCTGGAAGATGATCCGAATGTGACGCTCGGTCTCGCCGACGAACTTGTTGAGCAGTTCGGGGCCCTTGATGTTCAGGAAGAACGACTTGGCTTCCTTGGCATCCTCACCGCGCGCCTCGGCGATCTTCTTGGCCAGCGAGTTGGCCACCGCCTTGGCGATGAGCGTCTTACCGCACCCGGGCGGACCGTAGAGCAGCACACCCTTGGGCGGGCGCAGCGCGTACTCGCGGAACAGGTCCTTGTGCAGGAAGGGCAGCTCCACCGCGTCCCGGATCTGCTCGATCTGCCGACCGAGACCGCCGATGTCGGTGTAGTCGACGTCCGGAACCTCTTCCAGCACAAGGTCTTCGACCTCGGCCTTGGGAATGCGCTCGAACGCGAACCCGGCCTTGGTGTCCACCAGCAGCGAATCACCTGGGCGCAGTTTACGAATCGGGGAGTCCGGGTCGTCCATGTCGTCGTACTCGGCGACCTTGGCCAGCGGACCCGCCAGCCAGACCACGCGTTCCTCGTCGGCATGACCGACGACGAGGGCACGACGGCCGTCATCGAGGATCTCCCGCAGGGTGCCGATCTCGCCGATCGCGTCGAACACTCCGGCCTCGACGACCGTGAGTGCCTCGTTGAGCCGGACGGTCTGACCGTATTCGAGGGTCGAGGTCTCGATGTTCGGTGAACACGTCAATCTCATCTTGCGACCCGAAGTGAACACGTCGACGGTCTGATCGTCGTACACGCCGATCAGGATCCCGTATCCGCTCGGCGGCTGACCGAGCCGATCGACTTCCTCACGCAAGGCGACGAGCTGCTGGCGCGCTTCCTTGAGTGTGTCCATCAGCTTGGTGTTGCGAATCGTCAGCGAATCGATGCGGGCTTCCAATTCCCGTGCACGATCCGGCGAATCGGCGAGTTGCCTGCGGAGTGCAGCCGCTTCGGCGCGTACCGCCTCGAGCTCTCTCCAGGCCGCCGAATCCGAATTCTCGATGGGGCTCATGTGCTGCTCCTCCCAGTCCCGGTCTATCAACGCTACCGGGCGCGAACCGTTCTCGCTTTCCGACATGGTTTCGTCGTGATCACATCTGGGCTGCGATCGACCGCCGGATGACCATGTTAGCCTGCCCTAACCCGCACTCGGTGAGCCCGCTCGCCGACCGAGCCGAAAGGTTGCTGAAGATGCTCCTTCCCGCCAGAACCCTCCGTGTTTCTCTTGCTACCGCTGCCGCCGCCCTCGCCGTTACCGCCGGGCTGGTCGGCTGTAGCTCTGATGACAACAAATCGGATGCCAAAGTCTCTTCCTCCAGCACAGCGGCCTCGACCAGCGCCGCGCCGACCGCCACCGCGGGCGCGCCGACCCCGGAGACGCTGCAGGCGGTGCTGGTCACATTGTCCGATCCGGCGGTACCCACGGCGGACAAGGCCAAGCTGATCGTCGATGGCGAAAAGCGCACGGCGAACATCGATCAGATGAACAAGGGGCTGACGGGTTACGCGCTGACCTACACAGTGGCGGATGTCACAACACAAGGCAACACCGCGACCGCACAGGTGACCATCAACTCCCCACACGGCGCCGCCCCCGCAGTGCCCATCAGCTGGGAGAACGTCAACGGCACCTGGAAACTGTCCGACGTCAGCGGCTGCCTCCTCCTCGGCTTCGCGCAAGCCCCCTGCGTCCCCGCCTGACCACCGAAGGCGACCTTCCGCCCGTCCAGCCTGCTGAAGGGCGCCTTCGGTCGGTGCGCTCGGCTGGCGGGATGCCGAGCGAAGGGGGCCTTCGGTCGGGCTGACGGGCTGACGGGCGCCTTCGGTGGGTTTGCTTGTCAGCCCTTCGAAGGCCTGCGCTGCGGCTTGGGGGTCACCGTGCCCTCGGCGAGCCTGCGTGCGCTCACCAGGAACGCCGTGTGGCCCTGCATGCGATGTTCGGGGCGCACCGCGAGGCCGACCACGTGCCAGCCGCGCACGATCGATTCCCAGGAGCGCGGTTCGGTCCAGCACTCCTGTTCGCGCAGCGCCTCCACCACCTTGGACAGCTGGGTGACGGTTGCCACGTAGATGATCAGCACGCCGCCGGGGACCAGCGCCTTGGCCACTGCGGGTAGCGCGTCCCACGGCGCGAGCATGTCCAGCACGGCGCGATCGACCGGTTCGCCCTCGTAATCGGCTACGTCCCCGACGGTAAGCGACCAGTTAGCCGGACGTTCGCCATAGAAGGTTTCGACGTTGCGGATCGCGTGATCGGCGTGATCCTGGCGGATTTCGTACGAGACCACCTCGCCCTGCGGCCCGACGGCACGCAACAGCGAACATGTCAGCGCGCCGGAGCCCGCGCCGGCCTCCAGCACCCGCGCGCCGGGGAACATGTCGCCCTCGTGCACGATCTGCGCGGCGTCTTTCGGGTAGATCACGGCGGCGCCGCGCGGCATCGACAGCACATAGTCGACCAGCAACGGGCGCAAGGCCAGATACGGGGTGCCGTTGGTGGAGTTCACCACGGTGCCCTCGTCGGCACCGATCAAGCTGTCGTGCTTGATCCCGCCCCGATGGGTGTGGAACTCCTTGCCCTCCTCCAAGACCACCGTGTACAGGCGACCTTTGGCATCGGTCAGCTGTACCCGGTCACCGAGGGTGAATGGCCCGGTCCGTCTGGCCGTCATGAATCTCCGTTCGCTGGCAGAGCAGTGCTCTGAATAGTCGAACACCGGCGTGTCGGTGCCGCCGGATAGCCTGCCAGGTATGAGCTCGCCCGTGTCCACGCCCCCTACCGACGGCGCGCAAGCGTCCGATGCCGGTGCGGCGGCGAGTCGGTCGCGCCCGGCGCTGTCGCCTTCGCGGGCAATGGATTTCAAGCAGTGCCCGCTGAAGTACCGGCTCCGGGCCATCGATCGGATCCCCGAGCCGCCGAATCGCAACGCGCTGCGCGGCACGGTGGTGCACGCGGTGCTGGAGGACCTGTACGGGCTGCCCGCGGTGCAGCGGGAGCCGCAGCGGGCAGCGGGGCTGATCGTGCCGGCCTGGGCTCGGGTGGCGGCCGAGTGGCCCGAGGTGACCGAGCTGATCACCGAGGCCGAGCTGGACGGTTTCCTCGGCGAGGTGGGCGCGCTGGTGCAGGCGTACTACCGGCTGGAGGATCCGACAGGCTTCGATCCGGAGTCGCGCGAGGCGCGAGTGGAGGTGGAGCTCGACGACGGAGTTCTGTTGCGCGGCTTCGTCGATCGGATCGATGTGGCGCCGACCGGACAGTTACGGGTGGTCGATTACAAGACCGGCCGCGCCCCCGGACCCACCCAGGAGACCCGGGCGCTGTTCCAGCTGAAGTTCTACGCGCTGGTGGTGCTGCGCACCCGTGGCATCGTGCCGACCCAGCTGCGGCTGATCTACCTGGCCGACGAGCAGATACTCACCTATGCCCCCGACGAGGAGGAGCTGGTCCGCTTCGAACGCACGCTGTCCGCGCTGTGGGCGGCCATCCTGGAGGCGGGTCGCACCGGCGACTTCCAGCCGAACACCAGTTGGCTCTGCTCCTATTGCGACTACAAACCGCTCTGCCCCGAATTCGGTGGCACGCCACCGCCTTACCCGGGCTGGCCGGTCGGCGGGACCGGCGAGTCGCCGGACGAGACCCTGGCGGACGCGGTCGGGGACTGATCGAGCCCTATCGACCGGTTCCCAGGATGAAATCCAGTGACGTGCCATGGGATCCGATGATCGCCACCGCGGCGATCAGCACCACAACCCCCACCACGTCACCGGCCACGATCAGTACGTTCCGAATGCGCAGCCATCGGCTGACCTGTTCGGCCTCCGTCGTCATCGACGTCCTTCCCTGCGTCCGTCCGGGGGCCCGTAGCGGCGCCCCGACGTTCTCCGTGTGTATATCGCCCGACACATCGCACAGTGTCACCGACACACCATGAAGTTTTCGTGAAGACTCGCGGAATACACCGCCGAGCCCCACCGCCGCGCACAATTCCTCGTGCTGCGCACGGAGTCGCCAACAATTTCGTGCGCAGCAGACTACAACGCGCGCGGCGGCAATGTGAGCACTGCGCTCAGAGGGTGAAGTTGTGGAACAGCAGGATGGAAAGGCCCAGTCCGACAGCGAGGTTGACCACCACCGCCGAACCGAAGACGACGATCGGCCGCCATCCGGCTTCACGCAGGCCGCGCAGCGAGAACTCCAGCCCGATGGAGACGAACGCGAAGATCAGGAACCAGGTGCGCAGGTCATTGATGATGAGAATGTGCGCGGCGCCGGACTTCTTGTCGGCGGACTGCAGGTAGAGCGTGCCGATCACCGAGGCGGCGACGAAGCCGAGCACGAACTTCGGGAACCGCTCCCAGAACTGCCGCGCCGAGGGCCGAACCGCACCCGCGCCGCGTTCCACCTTCAGGGTGAAGTACGCCGTCAACGCGATCGCGACGATGCCGATCAGCGCGTTCTGCGTGGTCTTCACGATGGTGGCGATCTGCAGCGCCTTCTCCCCCGCGATGGCGCCCGAGGCCGCGACCGCCGCCGTGGTATCGATATTGCCGCCGATCCAAGCGCCGGCGACCGCGTCGGACAGCCCGAAAACGTCGGCGAGCCAGGGCAGTACGAAGATCGACGGCAGCGCGAAGATGATCACCAGCGAGGCCGCGTAGGCGATCTGCTCGCGCTTGGCCTGCACCGCGCCTGCCGCCGCGATGGCCGCGCTGACGCCGCAGATGGACACCGCCGAGGACAGCAGCGCGCGCAGCTTGTCGTCGAGCCCGAGCCGCCCGCCCAGCCACCAGGTGAACCCGAACACCGCGGTGATCAGCAGCAGCGCCTGCAGGATCGACGGACCCGCCGCGGTCACCAGGATCTTCAGATTGATCGAGGCGCCGAGCAGTACCACGCCGGTCTTGATGAAGAACTCGGTGCGGAACCCGGCCGAAAGCCGGTCGCGCAGGGCGAGTTTGGACAGGATGACGTTGCCGACGAGGCCGATCGCGATGGCGTACACCGGGAATTCGATCGACTTGGCCACCCGCTTGAACGGCGTGTCCGCCGCCCACTGCGGGACGTGGGTGTCGAAGAAACGGGTCAGCGCGCCGAGCGCGATGACGACCACGATTCCGGCCACGATCGCGCCCACCGTCGGCCGTGAGACCGCCTGCAGTGCCGCCGTTTCCGACTTGACCTGATCCGAAGTGTCGGCGTTCGTACCGGTTTCGGTGGCAACGCTGCCCTCCGGCGAATCACCTTCGTGCGCTTCGGTATCCGGCATCACGGCACCAGCGAATCCGGAATCGCGCCGACCAGGACCAGCGCGATCAGCGCCAGCCCGGCGACCGCCGCCAGCCAGTCCTCACTCCAGGCGAATGTGCTGCTCCCCGAACGTTGCTCGGGTGATGTCTGTGACACGGGTGTGCTCCTTGCGTTCCTCATCGAGAGGCCGCACGGTAGCAACACCCGGTCACCAGGCACACCTGTTGCGTTCAGCGTGAATTATTCACGCATATAAGACAAAACAGACGGCGATAATCCGCTCAGAAGGCGCGGCAGGAGCGGATGTCGAAGGCCAGGATGGCCTTGGCGCCGAGCTCGGCGAGCTGGTCCATCACCTCGTTGCCCTGCTTGCGCGGCACCATGGCGCGGATCGCCACCCAGCCGTCGTCGGCCAGCGGCGACACCGTCGGCGACTCCAGGCCCGGCGTGATCTTGACCGCCGCCTCGAGCAGCTCCTTCGGGCAGTCGTAGTCGAGCATGATGTATTGCTGACCGAACACGACACCCTGCACGCGCGCGATGAGCTGATTGCGCGCACGCTCCTGCTGATCGGAGCCGGTGCGTTCGATCAGCACGCCCTCCGAGTCGCACAGCGATTCACCGAACGCGACCAGGTTGTGCTGACGCAGCGTGCGGCCGGAGCCGACCACGTCCGCGATGGCGTCGGCGACGCCGAGCTGGATGGAGATCTCCACCGCGCCGTCGAGGCGGATCACCTCGGCCTGGATCCCGCGCCGTTGCAGATCGCTGAGCACCAGGTTCGGGTAGGAGGTGGCGATCCGCTTGTCGTAGAGGTCCTCGACCTGCCAGGCCTGCCCGGCCGGTGCGGCGTAGCGGAAGCTGGAGCGGCCGAAGCCGAGGCCGAGCCGTTCGCTGACCGGCGCACCGGAATCGAGCGCGAGGTCGCGGCCGGTGATGCCGAGGTCGAGTTCGCCGGACCCGACGTAGATGGCGATGTCCTTGGGCCGCAGGAAGAAGAATTCCACCTGGTTGGCCGGGTCGAGCACGGTCAGATCGCGCGAATCGGTGCGCCTGCGGTAACCGGCCTCGACCAGGATGGCGGTGGCGGCTTCGGACAGGGCGCCTTTATTGGGGACTGCGACGCGCAGCATGGGATGGGGTCCTTTCGGGAACAGAAACTACGGAGTAAGACGCGGCCATCACAGATGTCGGTACACGTCTTCGAGCTTCAATCCACGACCCACCATCAGCACCTGCACCCAGTAGAGCAGCTGCGAGATCTCCTCGGCGAGCGACTCGTCGCTCTCGTGCTCGGCGGCCAGCCAGACCTCGCCTGCCTCCTCGAGCACCTTCTTACCCTGGCTATGCACGCCCGCGTCCAGCGCGGCAACGGTTCCGGACCCCTCGGGGCGGGTAACCGCACGATCCTGCAGCTCGGCGAACAGGGTTTCGAAGTTCTTCACGATGAGCCATTGTTTCAGACCGGTGTGCGGGACCGTTGCTCCGGCCCGTGCCAGCCCGAACTCACCGCCGCCGCGACGCACTGGCGACCGGGAAACGGGCGGGCATGATGGTTCCATGCCCTTTCGCACCGCGCTGACCGAACTGTTCGCTCTGCGTCATCCCATCGTGTCGGCCCCCATGGGCGGCGTGGCAGGCGGAGCGTTGGCGGCCGCCGTATCGAATGCCGGCGGGCTCGGCCTGGTCGGCAGCGGGGATCGAGACTGGCTGACCCGCGAGCTGTCGATTGTCGCGGGCACCGTGCGTTCGGCCTGGGGCGTCGGATTCCTGAGCTGGGCGGTCGACCTCGACACGGTCCGATGGGTGCTCGATGAGTACCGACCGCGCGCGGTGATGCTGTCGTTCGGCGATCCCGCACCGTTCGTGGAGGCGGTGCGTGCCGCAGGCGCGGCGCTCATGGTCCAGGTCACCGACCACGAGGAGGCACGCCGCGCGGTCGAGGTCGGCGCGGACGTCATCGTCGCGCAGGGCGGCGAGGCAGGCGGGCACGGTGCGGGGCGTTCCACGATGACGATGGTTCCCACTGTCGCCGATCTCGCGCATCCGACGCCGGTGCTCGCCGCGGGCGGTATCGCGGACGGCCGCGGGCTGGCGGCCGCGTTGGCGCTCGGCGCTGCGGGGGTCATGGTCGGCACCCGGTTCGAGGCGACGCACGAAGCGGTGCTCAGGCCCGAGCAGGCCAAGGCGATAGTGGCCGCCCGCGGCGACGACACCTCCCGCAACCGGGTGTTCGATATCGCGCGCCGATCACCGTGGCCGACGAAGTACACCGCGCGCATGCTGCGCAACGAGTTCTTCGATGACTGGCACAACCGTGAGGACGAGCTGCGCGCGGACACCGCCGCACAGGATCGCTACCTCGACACCGTGGCCGATGACGAGGCGGCAGCCCCCGTCTGGGCAGGCGAGGCCGTCGATCTCATCAGCACGATCGACTACGCCGCCGAGGTCTTGAGCAAGATCGCCGAGGAGGCCGAGGTCGCGCTCGGACGCGCGACGCGCCGACAGATCGACAACGGCTGACCCGACCGAGTCGAGTCCGGAAAACGCTTCCGTCGCCCAGCGAATGCCGAGGCGACGGAAGCGTTTTCGACTGGTCAGCGCTCGCTGAGCAGCGCCTCCAGATCGGCCACCGCGGTGCGCAGGTGGTCGGCGAAGGCGTGCATCTGATCTGCGACCGTGGTCGGCGTGGCCAGGTACAGATTCCAGCGGTCCGGCAGCAGGACGTAGGCGACGCCGATGCAGCGGGGGCTGGTGGAGCCGAAACCGAAGTAGCTGATGTTGACCGACGGTGCCGAGCTGGTGCTCAGGTAGTCGTCGCGCATGATCACCCAGCCGGGGCTGTCGTAGAGCGGAATCGGCTCGGTGACACCGAGTTCCGCGCCGCGACGGCGTTGGATCCACTGCAGTTCCCACAGGTGCTGCTCGGGCGCGGCAGCCGCCTGGCATTCCTTGGCGCGCGCGACATGCGCGGCGGCCGCGGTGCGTGCGGCGGCGAGCTTGCCCGCCTGATCGACCGCCGGGTCCTGCACGGCATCCACGAACGCCACCATCTCCGGCGTGATCACCCGCATGGCCTCGGTGCGGCCGTTGCGGTACTGCCGGGTGGCGATGGATTCGTAAGTGGCGCCGGTGATTCCCTTGCTGCGCCGATGCGCCAGCTGATAACTCAACTGCGCGAAGGCATCCGGGGAAATGCCGAGCTGCTTGGCGCGGGTGGTGCCGAAGTCGGCGAAAGAGACTGTCTGCGTGGCATTTTCGGCGGCGTACTGGGCGAACGCGGCACCGGCGGCGGCAATGTCGTTGCGCTGCGCCGCATCCAGCACGAACTCGATCGGCTCGACGGCGGGCAACCCCTGCGCCCGCGCGCCGGAACGCTCGGCGTGCTCCTGCGCAGGCGCCTCCAGCATCGCGTCCACGAAGGACAGGATGGTGGTGCCGTCCAGTCCGCAATGCTCGACATTGATGCCGGCCTGGCCGTCGCCGAAGACGATGAACGACACCGCCTTGTCGAACCACCGGTTCGCGCTGTCCCCGTGCAACAGTTGGTCACAGGCGTGCAGCTCGTCGCGCGGGGCGAAGTCTTCCAGACAAACGCAGAACAGCGCGGTCTCGATGGTGTCCAGCGCCGCGGCGTTGACCGGCTCGGCGAGCAACTGCTGCCTGCTCGCCGCCCACTCGGCGCGCGCCTTGGTGGTGAGATGCCCTACCGCGGAATCGGTTCGGGTCGACCGCGCGCCGGCCTTGAGCACCTCGCGCAGCCCGTCGGCCAGATCGTCGAGCGAGTACGGCGCGCCGTCCGGGCCGAGCACGTCCATCCGGAACATGCTGCCGCGGAAGAAGACCACCACATGCTTGGCGTCCGACGGGCCGGGCCATTGCTCGCTGTAGGGCACCCGGACGCTGTCCTGCGTTTCGCCGGGAATCCGGGTCTCGGAGAACAGGTACTTGTTCTGCCACATCGACAACGCCTGCCCGCGCTGCAGCACCGGCGCAATCGCCTCGACATCGAGGGAACGCTTGTAATCCACTGCGGCCGAGATGATTCCGGCGGCCCGATCCACCTGGGTGGCGGCGGTCGAGGCGGCCAGCGTGGTGTCGTCGCGGAAGAGGAAGAAGAAGTTGGCGTTCAACGCGATCCGATCGCGCCTGCCCAGGTAGCGCGACGGCCAGAACAGGTCCAGCCAGCTGCCGACGCCGGGGGTGGCGTCGTACTCGGCCAGTGCCGCGTGCAGGGTGCGGCCCGGGCCGTCCGCGCGCAGCAGGTCGTCGACCGCCGCCTCGGTGGTGGCGAGCTCGTCGGCGGTCAGCAGCGGTGCGCACCATTGTAGGAATCGGGCGCAGCTGTCCTCCAGCGTCGGCAGGGGTACCCGGGGCAGGGTGTCGTCGGCGGCGAAGGTGCGTTCGGTCAATGCTGGTCCTCGGTGTCGGCGTGGTGCTTCGGCAACGGTCGCGATAGGTACAGGCCGGCGTAGAGCCAGCCTTCGGTCTCTCGGTCGGTGGTGTCGATTCCCTTGGCGGACAGGGTGTTCAGCACCTGGGTCTGCTCGGCTTCGGAGGCGAACCGGCGCTGCTCGAACAGCCCGGGCGCCTGCTCGGTCCGGTAGCCGAGCGCGGCGAGTTCCGCGGCGATCGGTGCGAAGTCGAACATGCGCAGCACGAAGTGTGCCATCCATGGTCGCCGACGCGGATGCGCGGTGGCCACCCGGGCCAGGGTTTTCTCGGTGACGTACCCGATGCAGCCGGTGGAGATGATGATGTCGGCGGTGGCGAGCACCTCGCGCTGCTCATCGGTCGGTTCGCCGGACTCCAGGTCGGCGTGCACGGTGTCGTGCAGCAGACCCGTCTGCTGCGCGTAGGCGAGCGCGGGCGCGGAGGCGTCCATGCCGAGGAAGCGGACGTCGGCGAGACCGTCTCTGCCGCCGAGTATCTCGCGGTCACGGGCGATCAAGGCGGCCGAATCGCCGTCCGCGGTGCGGTAGTGCTCGGCGAGTTCCCGCATCGTGGTGTCGAAGCGCAGCAGTGCGGCGTTGACGCCGTAGGAGCAGCCGATGTCGAGCACGGTGGGCGTGCGCACGCGGGCCGAGGCGCGGTACTCCCGAATCTGCTGCTGGAAAACGGGTTTCGCCAGTTCCGGGATGCGATAGTCGAGGTCGGACATGCGGGCGTAGTAGTCGCGTGGATCGGGACGATCGTAGATGTCGTCGAAGGAGGCTTTCCCGGTCGTGTGTAACGGCACTGCCACAGTCGTTCCTCTCGGGTCGAGCGGTAACTCCCGATCAGTGGAATCGATCGGGCCGTTCGGCTCAGTCGAGCAAGCGGTCGCCGCGGACAGCGTCGGCCGCGGCGGCCAGATGGTCGGGTAGTACGCGGCCGAAGAGTTGACGGGTGCGCTCCACCGTGCCGATGACGCCCGGCCGGTCGGTGTAGGCGAAAATCGCCGAATGTCGTTGCGTGGCACCGGCGACGGGCGACACGCGGTGCAGCGAGAAGCGGCCCTGGAACAGCTGCAGGTCGCCGGGGCGCAGGTCGAGGCGCTGGATCAACCGCTCGCCGGCGCCGGTGAGCACGGCGCGCACGTCGTCGAGGTGTTCGGCCTGTGGCGTGCGAATGTTGGGGCAGTACTCGAAGATTCCGCCCGACTGCGCGGGCTGGGTCAGCATGCTGACGGTGAATTCGTTGGTGTCGAAGTGCCACGGGTGCGACATGCCGGGGGCAACCACGTTGAGGCACAGGCCCGCCAGCGGGTCGGCGAATTCGTGTAGCTCGGCCAGGCCGAAACAGTCCGCGACGAAACGCTGGAAGCGCGTGTCGGTGTATAGCTGATGGATCAGCGCGTCGCCGGGGATACGATCGCGCGGCACGAACGCGTTGCCGCGGTCCAGCACGATGCGCCCCGGATGGTCTGCTGGCAGTTCGGTATCCAGCGGAATGTTGTAGGCGTTGACCCGCTCGACCTCGTAGTACGCGTGCGGCGCCATCGCCTCGCCCTGCGCCCGCAGCGTTTCGGTCAATTCCGGCCGGATGAAACCGCGCAACACGGTGCAGCCGCTCGCGGCCAATTCCGCCCTGGCGAGTTCTACAGCGGCGCGCCGACCGGCGTCCGCGGAATTCGCGAGGGGATACCGTGCGGTATCAACGATCTCGCCGACGACACCCAACGCTGCCATGGCGACATTCTGGTAGAGCGGACCGCCGACACGCCCGGGATTGGACGAGATTGCCGGTGATCGCGGTCACACCTATCAGCTGCACGCACTCCCGTTGCGGCACAGTAACTCTCGATGGCGCGCGGTCGGGAGTGTCGAACGGCGACCGCTCAGCCGCGCTGCTTCAACGCTTGGACGAGGTCATCGACGGTAAGGCCGACCATGGTGTCGCGGAAGCTGCGCCCCGGCCCGTCCGGCACCGGAATCTCGCACGGGATCACGATCACCGCGCAGCCCGCCGCCTGCGCCGCGCGGGTGCCCGTCGGCGAATCCTCCACGGCCACACAGTCGCGCGGATCGACGCCGAGCAGCTCGGCGGCCCGCAGATACACGTCCGGCTCGGGCTTGCCGCGGGCCACCTCGTCGCCGCAGACCGACACGTCGAAGAAGTCGCGGCCCAGCGTGTCCAAGCCGAACTCGGTGAGCGACCGCTTGGTATTGGTGACGAGCGCCGAGGACAGCCCCGCCTCCCGCACCATCGCGAGCGCGTCCGCGGCACCGGGCCGCCACGGGATGGGACCGGTCATCAACTCGGTCACCCGCCACTCGAGGAACTCCCCCGCCGCGTGCAACGCCTCGGGCGTCGACTCGACGCCGAGCCCCTCGAACACCATCCGCAACGCGTCCGGCCCGGACGCGCCGATCAGCGCGTGCCGCAGCTCGTCGGTCATCTCATGGCCGTGCTCGCGCGCCAGCTCGCGGACGGCGACGTCCCAGAGCTTCTCCGAATCGAGCAGCGTGCCGTCCATGTCCCATAGGACGGCGGATAGTCGGGGGGTCGTGTCCATGGTTCGTTCGCTTCGCTCAGGCATTGACGCCGGAACCGGAGATCAACATCCGTCCATTCTCCGACACCACCTGAATCCAGCGGCTCTCGGACCTGGTCTCGCCGTTCTTCATGCGATAGGTCAGCGAAACGACCGCTCGATTGTCTCCTTGCGTCGTCACGTTGCCGATGCTGACCGAACTGACCGTGCCCCACCAGCTGGCGTACCCGTTGTAGCCACTGCTGCTGGCCTGCGACTGGTAGGACGGCGTCAGCTGGGACCACGCACCGGAGGTGTTGCCCGGCAGCATGCCGTAGTAGCCCTGCACGAACTGGGCGACATTGGCCGCGGTGGGTACGCCGAACGGCGTGGCGGTGATGGTCGTGGCCGGCGGCTTCGTCGACGGCGTAGGTGTCGGGGTCGGCGTGGGCTGCCCCGAGGACGGCGCAGGGGCCGAGCTCGGCGGCGCCGACGATGCGGGGGGCGGCACCTGTGCCGCGGGCTCCTGCTCGCCGGGACCCGCCGCGTTGGGGGCCGACGGCGCAACCTCGGCTACCGACGAGGTGATCGGGTTGGTCGCGGGCGGCGCCGCGGTCTCACCCTTGTCGCGATTGGTGGTGAGGAAGGCGATGAGCCCGATCACGGCCAGCACCGCGACGAACGCGGCGACCGCCATGGCGAGCGAACGGTTGCGCGACGGTCCGGGCCCCGAGCCACCGGGCAGCGTCGAGGACGCACCGCGTGGCGGGAGCGGCGGCTGGGCGGAAACAGACTCGGCGACAGGGGGATTCGTCAGCGCGGCGGTCGCAACCAGCGCCGTGGCGTCGTTCGCGTTCGCGGTGCTGCCCGCGGCGTCTGTGCCCGGCTGCGGGCTCGGTTGCGGCAGCACGGTGGTCGCGTTGTCGCCGCCGGGCGCGGGCAGCGCCTTGGTGAGCGCGGGCGTGCCGAGACTCGGAACCCGGCCCTCCGCAACGGCTTCCAGCGCCTTCTGTGCCTCCCGCATGGTCGGGCGCGCGTCGATGGTCGGGGCGAGCAGTCGCAGCAGGACGGGCCCGAGCGCACCGGCATGCTCGGGGTTCGGTACCTGTCCGCGCGCGACCGCGTGCAGCACGGCAAGGGGATTGTCACCTTCGCCGAACGGCGGCAGGCCCTCCACGGCGGCGTAAAGCGTTGAGCCGAGGGCGAATACGTCGGAGGCGGGTTCCGGGTTCTCGCCGCGCGCCACCTCGGGCGCGAGGTAGGCCGGAGTGCCCGCGAGGAAGCCGGTGGCGGTGACGGTGACGTCACCGACGGCGCGGGAGATGCCGAAGTCGGTGATCTTCACGGTGCCGTCGTCGCCGACGAGCAGGTTCGCCGGCTTCACGTCGCGGTGCATGATGCCCGCGTCGTGCGCGGCGGCCAGCGCGCCGGCCGCCTGCGCGCCGATGCGGGCGACCTCGACCGGCGGCAGGGTGCGCTTGCCGGAGAGCTTGGCCGCGAGGCTCGGGGCGTCCATGTATTCCATCACCAGCCACGGCTGGCCGTCTTCCTCGGCGACGTCGAAGACGGTGATCGCGTGCGGATGGTGCAGCCGGGCCGCGATGCGACCCTCGCGCATGGCGCGCAGCTTGGCCTCCAGTGCCGCGGTACGCGACAATCCGGGCCCGAGAATGAGCTGCTTCACCGCGACCGTGCGGCGCAGGCGGACGTCCGTGCCGCGCCAGACCACGCCCATAGCGCCTGTGCCGATCGGATCCGTGAGTCGATACCGTCCCGCGATCAATCGGTCCGCCGTCATGCTGTTGTGCCTTCCTGCTTACGCGCCGAGCTGGTACTGCAGTGGTGCGTAACGCCGGGAAATCCCCGAAAACGCTACGCGCCGTAGTCCTTTACACCCGTAAGCAGCGATGGCGACGCACCCGCCGACTGCTCCGGATGCAGTTGCAACGCTTCCGACAATGGCATACCCACCCGACACACATCCACCTCACCAAAAGTCCCCGGGTGATACCCCAGGTCAGCGCCCCGCCACGCCGAGACACGAAATCCGCTCGGCGCGTCGGGATTTGCCCAAATCATGGCATACGAGCAGGTAGCCAAGGTCCTTGCGGTACGCGAACAGTGTTCCGTCACACCGTGACCACGATCACTATCCACCGACCGGTCCGATAACCGATTCGGCGGCGACCGCCCGCGCGTTCGACCGCACACCCGCCGTAGCGAGCGCGCGGCTAACGCGACGGCGGTGCCGTCGGAAAAGGTCCGCCAGCGGAACTCAGGCGTTGAAGTACTTCGCCTCGGGATGCAGCAGGACGAAGGCATCGGTGGACTGTTCGGGATGCAGCTGGAGTTCCTCGGACAGCACGACGCCGATGCGGTCGGCCTCGAGCAGGTCGACCAGTTTGGCACGGTCGTCCAAGTCTGGGCAGGCGCCGTAACCGAATGAGTAGCGCGCACCGCGATAGCCGAGTTTGAAGTATTCGAGGACGTCGCTGGGGTCGTCGTCGGCGACCGCGTGCCCGTCCAGGGTCAGCTCCTCGCGGACCCGGCGGTGCCAGTATTCGGCCAGGGCCTCGGTGAGCTGGACGCCGATGCCGTGCACCTCGAGGTAGTCGCGGTAGTTGTCGGCCGCGAAGAGTTCGTTGGCGAAGTCGGCGATCGGCTGGCCCATGGTGACCAGCTGGAAGGGCAGCACGTCCACCTGACCGGTCTGCTCGGCCCGCTCGCGCGACCGGATGAAGTCGGCGATGCACAAGAAGCGATCGCGCTGCTGACGCGGGAAGGTGAACCGATAGCGTTCGGGCGCACCGGGATTCGGTTCGGTGAGCACGATCACGTCGTCGCCCTCGGACACGGCCGGGAAGTACCCGTACACCACCGCGGCATGCTGGAGCACGCCCTCGGTGCTCAGCCGATCGAGCCAGGCGCGGAAGCGCGGCTTGCCCTCGGTCTCCACCAGTTCCTCGTAGCTCGGGCCCTCGCCGCCGCGCTGGCCGCGCAGGCCCCACTGGCCGAGGAACAGCGCACGCTCGTCGAGCAGGCCCGAATACTCGTGCAGCGCCAGGCCTTTCACCACCCGGGTACCCCAGAACGGCGGCGTCGGCACCGGCACGTCGGCGGCCACGTCGGAACGCGCGGGCACCTCGATCGGCACCTCTTCGGCCTTGCGCTGCTCGGCGATGCGCTTGGACCGTTCGTGCCGCGCCTTGCGCTGGGCCGCCTTCTCCCGCTCGGCGATCGCCTCCGGACTGTCCGGGTCGATGCCGCCGCCGCGCTTGCGGGTCATGATGTCGTCCATCAACCGCAGGCCCTCGAAGGCGTCGCGGGCGTAGTGCACATCGCCCTCGTACACCTCGGTCAGGTCGTTCTCGACATAGCCTCGAGTGAGCGCCGCGCCACCGAGGAGCACCGGGAACTGCTCGGCCACGCCCTTGGTGTTGAGCTCCAGCAGGTTCTCCTTCATGATCACCGTCGACTTCACCAGCAGCCCGGACATGCCGATGACGTCGGCCTTCTTGTCCACGGCGGCGTCGAGGATGGTCGCGATGGGCTGCTTGATGCCGAGGTTGACCACCTCGTACCCGTTGTTCGACAGGATGATGTCGACCAGGTTCTTGCCGATGTCGTGCACGTCGCCCTTGACCGTGGCCAGCACGATGCGGCCCTTGCCGCTGTCGTCGGTGGCCTCCATGTGCGGTTCCAGGTAGGCGACCGCGGCCTTCATCACCTCCGCCGACTGCAGCACGAACGGCAGCTGCATCTGGCCGGAGCCGAACAGTTCGCCGACGGTCTTCATGCCGGACAGCAGCGTCTCGTTGATGATCTGCAGCGGCGGCACCTCTTGCATCGCCGCTTCCAGGTCGGCCTCCATGCCGTTGCGCTCGCCGTCGACGATCCGGCGCGCCAACCGCTCGAACAGCGGTAGTGCCGCCATCTCCTCGGCCCGCGAGGCCCGCGACGACGACGTCGACACACCCTCGAACAGGCCCATCAGTACCTGCAGCGGGTCGTAGTCCGCGCCGCGACGGTCGTACACCAGATCCAACGCGACCTTGCGCTGCTCGTCCGGGATGCGCGCCATCGGCAGGATCTTCGACGCGTGCACGATCGCGGAATCCAGTCCGGCCTGGACACATTCGTGCATGAACACCGAATTCAGCACCTGGCGGGCCGCCGGATTCAGGCCGAACGAGATGTTCGACAGGCCCAGGGTGGTCTGCACCGCCGGATGCCTGCTCTTGAGCAACCTGATGGCTTCGATGGTTTCGATGCCGTCCTTGCGCGACTCCTCCTGGCCGGTGCCGAGGGTGAAGGTCAGCGTGTCGATGATGATGTCGCTTTCCAGCACACCCCAGTTGCCGGTGATGTCCGCGATGAGCCGCTCGGCGATCTCCACCTTCTTCGCGGCGGTGCGGGCCTGCCCCTCCTCGTCGATGGTCAGCGCGACCACGGCGGCGCCGTGTTCGGCGACCAGCTGCATGGTCTGCTGGAAGCGGGACTCCGGGCCGTCGCCGTCCTCGTAGTTCACCGAGTTCACCGCGCAGCGGCCGCCGAGATGCTCCAGACCCGCCTTCAGCACGAGGGTTTCGGTGGAGTCGAGCATGATCGGCAGCGTCGAGGAGGTGGCCAGCCGGGCGGCCAGGGCCTCCATGTCCTTGGCGCCGTCGCGGCCGACGTAGTCGACGCACAGATCGAGCATGTGCGCGCCGTCGCGGGTCTGATCCTTGGCGATGTCCAGGCACTTCTGCCAGTCCTCGGCCAGCATCGCGTCGCGGAAAGCCTTGGAGCCGTTGGCATTCGTGCGCTCGCCGATCATCATGACCGACGCTTCCTGCTCGAACGGCACCGCCGTGTACATGCTGGACACGGCGGGCTCGTGCAGCGGGCTGCGGCGCTCGTCGAGCGGCGGCAGCTTCGGCTCGATCTCGCGGACCGCCTCGGTCACCTGCCGGATGTGCTCGGGGGTGGTGCCGCAGCAGCCGCCCACCAGCGCCAGCCCGAACTCGGAGACGAAGCCGCTCAGCGCGACCGCGAGCTCCTCCGGGGTGAGCGGGTATTCGGCGCCGTTCTTACCGAGCACCGGCAGGCCGGCGTTGGGCATCACCGACACCGGGATCTGCGCGTGCCTGGACAGGTGCCGCAGATGCTCGCTCATCTCGGCCGGGCCGGTGGCGCAGTTCAGCCCGATCATGTCGATACCCAGCGGCTCCAGCGCGGTGAGGGCCGCGCCGATCTCGCTGCCGACCAGCATGGTGCCGGTGGTCTCCACGGTCACGTGCGTGATGATCGGAATGCGACGGCCGAGCTTGCGCATCGCGGCGCGACTGCCGGTGACCGCCGCCTTGACCTGCAGCAGGTCCTGACAGGTCTCGATGAGAATCGCGTCGGCCCCACCCTCGAGCATGCCGAGCGCGGATTCGGTGTACGCGTCGCGCAACGCGGTATAAGGGGCATGGCCCAGCGTGGGCAGCTTGGTGCCGGGGCCCATCGAGCCGAGCACATAGCGTGGGGTCCCGTCGGCGGACGGCCCCATCTCGTCGGCCACCTCGCGGGCCAGCCGGGTGCCGCGCTCGGACAGGTCGCGGATGCGGTCCGCGATGTCGTAGTCGGCCAGGTTCGGCAGGTTGCAGCCGAAGGTGTTGGTTTCCACCGCGTCGGCGCCCGCCTCGAAATACGCGCGGTGAATGCTGCGCAGCACGTCGGGGCGGGTGTCGTTGAGGATTTCGTTGCAGCCCTCCAGGCCGAGGAAGTCGTCCAGGGTCAGGTCGGCCGCCTGCAACATCGTGCCCATCGCACCGTCACCGATCACGACGCGGCGGCGCAACGTGTCGAGTAGCGTGGTGTCGAACTCGGCGGGGACAGACGCAGACATGCGTTCAAGCGTAATGGTCGGGTGCGACAGTGCTGCTCGTCGCGTCGCGTGTGGAGGGACACACCTGGCCAACTCCGCTGTCGCCGAACACGCCGGGCCCGGCCCCGGCATACGACACGCCAGTTCCCCGCACACATTAGGCTGACCGAGTGAACCCCAGTGAAACTCCCGATCCGGAACTGCCTACATTGCGGGAACCGGTGCTGGTTGCGGCCTTCGAAGGCTGGAACGACGCGGGCGACGCCGCAAGCGGCGCCGTTGAGCATCTGGAATTGATCTGGGACGCCGAGCCGCTAGCCGAACTCGATTCCGAGGACTACTACGACTATCAGGTCAACCGGCCGACGGTCCGGCAGGTGGACGGCGTGACCAGGGAAATCCAGTGGCCATCCACCATGCTGTCGGTCTGCTCGCCCCCGGGCAGCGACCGCGACATCGTGTTACTGCGCGGCATCGAGCCCAATATGCGCTGGCGCTCGTTCTGCGAGGACCTGCTGGAATTCATCGAACAGCTCGGCGTGCAAACCGTCGTCATCCTCGGCGCACTGCTCGCCGACACCCCGCATACCCGTCCCGTTCCGGTCACCGGCTCCGCCTATAGCAAGGAAGCGGCCGAGCGCTTCAACCTCGAGCAGACCCGTTACGAGGGACCGACCGGCATCACCGGTGTGCTGCAGGACCAGTGTGTGAAGGCGGGCGTGCCCGCGGTGTCGTTCTGGGCCGCGGTGCCGCACTACGTTTCGCAGCCGCCGAACCCCAAGGCCACCATCGCGCTGCTGCACCGGGTCGAGGACGTGCTCGATATCGAAGTGCCGCTCGGCGAACTGCCCACGCAGGCCGAGGAATGGGAGACCGCGGTCAACGAGATGACCGCGGGCGACGACGAGGTCAGCGAGTACGTGCGCTCGCTGGAGGAGCGCGGTGACGCGGCGGTCGACGTGAACGAGGCGATGGCCAAGATCGACGGCGACGCCATCGCGGCCGAGTTCGAGAAGTACCTGCGCAGGCGAGGTCCCGGCAGCTTCGGACTCTGAGCCGCGACAGTTTGCTCGGCGTTCACCAGGGGGTCGCTTATCGGCCGGAAAGTGGCTGCCCCCTATCCTTTTTCCGGTGACCTTTCACCGGATCGTCGCGCACCTTCGTAGTTTCGACGACCGGATCGCCGTCCTCTGCTCGCTAGCTCCCTCGGCGAACGTCATGGCAGCGGACTCGGTGGCGGAAGATTTGCGGCGGGTCACCTACGCGCAGCTGGCGACGCTCGTCGAGGAGTTCGCGGCCGAGCTCGGACCGACCCGGCGACTCGTCGCGCTCGCGGCCCGCAACGACCTCGCCTCGCTCGTCGGGTATCTCGGCGCGCTCAGCGCGGGCTGTGTCGTGCTGCTCACCGCGGCGGTCACCGACGAGTTGGAGCGCACCTATGATCCGGACGTCGTCATCGCGGACGGCAGGCCGGACGTGCGGCGCGAAACTTCGGCACACACTTTGCATCCGGATCTCGCGCTGCTGTTGAGCACCTCGGGTTCCACCGGGTCGCCGAAGCTGGTCCGGTTGTCCTCGGCGAATCTGCTGGCCAATGCCGCCGCGATCGCCGAATACCTGGCCATCGGACCGGACGATCGGGCCTCGACCACGCTGCCGATGTTCTACTGCTACGGACTGTCGGTGGTGCACAGCTATCTGCTGCGCGGCGCAAGTCTGCTGCTCACCGAGCGGTCGGTACTGGACGACGCGTTCTGGGACGAGTTCCGCGCCTGCCGCGCAACATCTTTCGCGGCCGTCCCGTACACCATCGATCTGCTGGATCGAATCGGCTTCTCCGACATGGCGTTACCGGATCTGCGTTACGTCACCCAGGCGGGCGGCAGGCTCGCTCCGGAACGGGTCCGCGAATACGCCCGGCTCGGCGCGGATTCGGGCTGGGACTTCTTCGTCATGTACGGCCAGACCGAGGCCACCGCCCGAATGGCCTATCTGCCACCGGATTTGGCGGCAGAACATCCCGATTGCATCGGCGTGCCGGTCCCCGGCGGTGAGTTCAGTCTGGAACCGATCGAGGATACCGGCGGGCACGAGCGCGGCGTCGATCTCGGCGGGCACGGCAACACCGAAACACCGCACGAGCTCGTCTATCACGGCCCCAACGTCATGCTCGGTTACGCCACCTGCCCCGCCGATCTGGCACTCGGTCGCACGGTAACCGCCTTGCACACCGGCGATCTCGCGCGCCGCACCCCCGAGGGCCTGTATCAGGTGATCGGCAGGCGCAGCCGGTTCGCGAAGATCTTCGGCCTGCGCATCGACCTGCAGCGACTCGAAACCGGGCTCACCGCAGCGGGTTTCACCGTCTGTTGCACCGATGACGACGAGTTACTGGTTGTCGCAGTGGAAAGCCCCGCCACCGACCCGACCGACACCGCGGCCCAACTGGCCGGGCTGCCCATCGCGTCCGTACGGGTCTGTCCCGTCGAGGAATTGCCGCGACTGCCCAGCGGCAAGCCGGATTACCCGGCCGTCCGCACACTGTCCGCGCCCGCGCCGCAGACCCGAGACATCCGCGCGCTCTACGCGACCGCCCTCGGCCTCGACCCGGCGCTGATCCGCCCGGACAGCACCTTCGTCGACCTCGGCGGCAATTCGCTGACCTACGTGACCACCGCGGCCAGGGTGGAACGCGCGCTCGGCAAGCTGCCCACCGACTGGCCGACCATGACGATCGCCGAGCTGGACCGGATCCCGCACGGCGGCAGCCGGTTCGGCCGCACCCTCGACACCGGCACGCTGCTGCGCGCCGCCGCCATCGTGCTGATCGTGAGCTCGCACATCGGTCTGTATGTGCTGTGGGGCGCCGCGCACGTGCTACTCGGGGTCGCCGGATTCAACTTCGCCAGGTTCGCGGTGACCGCCGCGCCGCGTGCCGAACGGTTGCGACACGCGCTGCGCACGGTCGCGCTGATCGCCGTGCCGACCGCCGTCTGGGTAGCCGTCACGTTGCTGTTCACCGACTACTACCGCTGGCAGAACGTGTTGCTGCTCAACAAGATTCTGGGGCCGTTCGACAGCGACACCGCGGGGCACCTCTGGTTCATCGAGGTGCTCGTATATTTCATGGTCGCCGCGGCGCTGCTGACCCGGATTCCACCGGTGGACGCGCTCGAGCGGCGCGAACCGTTCTGGTTCGCCATGGGCCTGCTCGTCATCACTGCGCTGCTGCGCTTTCAGCCGTTCGGGCTCTATCCGGCACCGGACGTGCCGTTCTCGCCGCTGGCCGCCTGGTTCTTCGCCCTCGGCTGGGCCGCCGCGAAGGCGACATCGGGGTGGCAGCGGCTGCTGGTGAGCGCTGTCCTGTTGGCCTGTGTGCCAGGCTATTTCGACGCGCCGGACCGGGAACGACTGGTCATGGCCGGGCTACTGGTGCTGATCTGGCTGCCCGCGATCCGGGTGCCCGCCCTGGTGGCCATGGCCGCAGCGATTCTCGCCGACAGCTCGCTGTTCGCGTATCTCCTGCATTGGCAGGTATATCCGCTGTTCGGGCAACACCATGTTGCGGCGTTGCTCGCCTCGCTGCTGGCCGGTGTGGCCGCGACGAGGATGCTCGCGGAAGTGCGACGGCGGTGCGAAGTGCCTCAGCGCTGGGCGGTGTCCCTGCGGTCGGGGCTGCCGTCGTTTCGCTCAGGTCTCGATGGTCCAGATCTGCGCCGCCGCCTCGCGCGCCAGTTTCGCTAGCAGAATATCCCGCGGGATCGTCTGGCCGGCAAGGTGATCGAGCGACGGAACCACGACGTGGTGCGCGTCCGCTCGCTTGAGCTCCTGGGTCAGCTCGACAAATGCCGCGCCGTCACCGGAAGTCGATTCATGGAACGTTGCGGCGAAGCAGAGCCCCTCTTCGCGGGCGAGGGTGCTCATCGCATCCTCTAGCTCTGCACTGTGGCCGTCGGCCAAATCGTCACGCAAGTATCCATAGATCAACGCTTCCACCCGAACCTCCGTTGGATTGGGTACCGCTGTCCTCATGTGGATCTCCCCATTGTGGGGTACTGCGCCTTGCAAGGACAGATGCAATTGCATCCGGTTGAGACGATACGTGTCCGGCTAACTTTCCGCTCTCATGGTCCAGCATGTACAACGCCAACTTGCGAATGTAGATGTCAACCCAGTGACACCTATATGCCCTATCTCGGCCACCGGGCGTTAACTGGTGCGATACTACTGACGTGGCCGCTGGAGACGATCGACCCGTCTGGGCTGTCCGGATGCGCTCCGAACGCGATGCGCGGGGGTGGTCACAAGCCGATGCCGTCCGCGTGATGCGCGCCAAGTCATCCCACAACCTGCCGACAGACAGTACACTGCTGCGTAACTGGCGCCGCTGGGAATCGGGCGAGTCGCGGCCGGATGATTTTTACGCACCCATCATCTCCGCCGCCTTCGACACTGTCACCGCGGCGTTTTTCCCCAAGGCCAGGCCGAATCGCGACGACGAGGTGCTCTCGGCAACCGGCATGGACACGCTGGAATTCATCGGGCGACTGCGCATGTCGGACGTCTCCCCCGCCACCTTGGACGCCATCCGCATCACCGCGGAACGCCTGTGCTGCGAGTACTCCTACGCCGATCCGCACGAGCTGCACGCCGAGGGAACCGGGTGGTTGCGCCGGATTACCTCGTTGCTGGACGGCCGACTGACTTTGGCGCAGCACCGCGACATCCTGGTTCTCGCGGGATGGGTTGCGCTACTGGTGGGTTGCGTGGATTACGACCTCGGCCGCCAGACCGCCGCGGAAGCGACCCGGCGCGCGGCACTGTCACTGGGACAGGAGGCCGAGAACGCCGAAATCACCGGCTGGAGTGCGGAAATGGCGGCCTGGTTCGCGCTGACCCAGGGCAACTATCGCGGCGCGATCGACGCGGTCGACCAGGTGCTGTCGACCAGTCAAAACCTGGGCGTCGGTGTGCAACTCGCCGCGCAACGGGCCAAGGCCTGGGCGCGTCTCGGTGACCGACACGAGGTCGAAACGGCACTGGACGAGGGTCGAGCAATTTTGCAGCGACTTGATCATCCGATCAACCTGGACAACCATTTCGTGGTCGATCCGCAGAAATTCGACTTCTACGCGATGGACTGCTGTCGCGTCGCGGGCGAGGATCGGATGGCCGAGACCTACGCGAACGAGGTCATCCGCAACTCGACCAGAGCCGACGGCACCGTCCGCAATCCGATGCGGGTGTCCGAGGCGCATCTGACGCTCGCGGTCGTCGCGGTCCGCAATCGCGATCTGGAACTCGCGGTCGATGAGGGACTGCGCGCGTTCGCGGGTAAACGCCGTTCGCTGCCCTCGCTGATGTGGATCGCGGGCGAGACCGCGCGCGAAATCATCGCCCGCTACCCGGGCGATCCGCGCGCCCGCGTGTACCTCGACCAGCTGCGTTCGCTCTCCAGCGAGTGACCGGTACCGAACCGGCACAGCCCGATTCGGCGGCGAACACCCGGCAAACAGGACACGGCCACGCCGAACCGGGCATGTACCCGCTGTCGGCGACCGGCCCGCTACTACCCTGTTCCCGGTGACCGACTCCGTCGACGCCGCCGCGAGCGCCTCCGTCCTGTGGGACGACCGGCTGCGGCTGTTCTCCTTCGCCACCGCCGAGCGCCGCGCGGACTACCTCTGGGTGCTGCGCGCCTTCGACAGCGCGCGGGCCGCCTATGTGGTGTTGCTGCACGCCGATGATGTGGCGGAGTGGATCGAACGCAACGGACACAGCCTGCGCACACCCGACCTGCTCGACCTCGCCGAGTCCGACCCGGCACCTGACGTCGAGGGCCAGCAACATACAGAGGACAAGGAGACCAGTCAGTCTGCTGTGAAACCGCAGACCGATGCGGGTCCGGCCAGCGCGCAGGCTTGGTCGAGCGAACGCGGCACCCGACTGAACGCACCGCACCTCACCGCCGCCGAAATCGGTCCGCTACTCGATCAACTGCACCAATGGGGCGTGCTGGAGCGCAGTTACGACGGAACCCGCGCCGCGACGCTGGCCGAATATCGCAACCGGCACTTCGTCTACCAGTTCTCCCAAGCCGGGTTCCAGGCCTATCGCGCGGTGGCCGGTGTCCTGAATGCCCGGCTCGATGAAGCATCGCTCTCGCGCCTGGTGCTGCCGGAGTTGCTGGCCGACCTGCACACTCTCGCCGCGGCCAATCGCGAGGGCGACGCCGAACGGGTCTACCGCACGCTGCGCCGCCTCGACGCGGCGCTGACGGATATGGCGGCCCGCGCCGCCCATTTCTACCTCTCGCTCGGCGACCTGGTGCGGACCACCGAGATCACCCCGGAATCTTTTCTGGCGCACAAGGACGCGCTGCTCGCGCACATGCGCGAATTCAGCCTGGACCTGGCCAGATTCGTGCCGCGACTGGCGGGCGCGATCGCCGAGATCGAGGAGACCGGCGTCGACGAGCTGATCGAACGCGCCGCAGGCTGCGACGAACGGGTGCTGCTGAGTTTCGCGGAACGGCAGGCGGATTGGCAGGCGCGCTGGGACGGGCTGCGGACCTGGTTCGTCGCGGCGGGCACCGGCGAGCACGCGGGCACCACCGAGGCGGAACGGCTGCGCGAGGCGACCATGAGCGCCATCGCCGCGGTACTCTCGCTGCTGCGGCGCGTCACCGAGACTCGACGCGGCGGCGTGAGCCGCGAGTCGGCACTGCGGCATCTGGCGGGCTGGTTCACCGCCGCACCGACCGCGGACAGCGCGCACGCCCTCTTCGACGCCGTGTTCGGCCTCGGCAGGCCGCGACACCTCGCGATGGAACATCCCGACGCGGATCTCATCCCAGCGCAGCGATCCTGGTGGGAGGCACCGCCCTTGGAGATCTCGCGCACGCTGGCCGAAACCGGGCGGCCGCCCTCGGCCGGCGCGCCGGCCCGAATCCACCGCAACGACGCCGGCATTCGACGGCTGCGCGAGATACAGCTGGACGCGCAACGGGCCCGCGCCGACGCGGCCAAGTCTCTCGCGTCCGCCGACGTGCACAACCGGGTGCTCGACGAACGGGAGACCGAGGTGCTGTTGCGACTGCTCGACGCCGCATCCACCGCGTGGGTGCCGGTGAGCGGCCGCGTCGCCGGGACCACCGGATCCGACAGCGGGGTCACCCTGACCGTCTCGGAACACGACGGTTCGACAGCGGTGCAGACCGCGCACGGACTGCTGCATCTGAACAACCGCAGGCTCGAGGTACGGGAAACCACCAGGACCCGGCCGCGTGGGGGGCGCGCATGATGCACGGACGCAAGATCGATTCCCTTGCGCTGGACAACTATCAGCGCGCCGCCAGGGTCATCCTCGCCAATCACCTGGTGACCAGGACCTATCCGGATCGGATCGCGCTGCCGCTGATCCGTCGGTGGGCCACCGAGTTGCGGGAGGACCTGGCCGAGCTGTTCGGCTACCGGCTGGAGGTCACCGAGACCACCGCGCGGGTGTTCCCGATCATCGACCGGCTGGACGCGGGCAAGCCCGCGCGCACGCCCGCCGACCGGCTCTTCGATCGGCGCAGGTACGCGTACCTGGCGCTGTCGATCGCCGCGCTCGGCCGGGCCGGTGACCAGATCACGTTGTCGGAGTTGGCCGATCAGGTCGCCGCCTACGCGGGCCGGGTCGAGGGCCTGGAGCTGTCCACCGATCGCGCGGCGGACCGGGATGCCTTCGTCGACGCGGTCGGCTGGCTGACCCATCGCGGCGCGCTCACCCTGGCCGACGGCGACGCGGGCGGCTGGGCCAGCGATCCCGAGGCGGGCGAGGCGCTCTACGACATCGACCGGCCGGTGGTGTTCGCGCTGTTCCGGCCGCCGCGGGCGCTGCAGCATCTGCACAGCGTGCGTGGGCTGCTCACCGAAGACGCCGCGGGCGCAACCGGTCCCGCGCACGCGCCGTCCGCGGCCGACCTGGCGCGGCGGGTGCGCCGGACGCTGGTCGAGCGACCGGTGGTGTATCTCGACGACCTCACGCCGGCCGAACGACCGGTGCTCGGGCAGGACCGGATCGTCGCCGATGTCGAAATGTTCACCGGGCTCAAGGCCGAACGCAGGGCGGAAGGGGTCGCGTTGATAGACACCTCCGGGCGGCTGTCCGACATTCGATTCCCGAGCACCGGGACCTTGGCGCAGGTGGGGTTGTTGCTCGCCGGGGAGATCGCGGACCGGGTGCTCGATATCGACAGTCCGGTGGAACGGCGCACGGCCGCACCGGACGCGGGCGAGGCGCTCGCGGCGCAGTTGGACGGTGCGATCCCGGAGTCGACGGTGTTCGCGCCGCTGGCCGACCTGCGGGCGCTCGACGACCTTTCGGCACAGTCGGATTCGGCGTTCGAGGACGATCCGGAAGAATCGGTCGAGACGACGTATCCGTTGATCGACTCGGCGTGGGTGCGCGAGACCGTGCAGGCGCTCGCCGATCGGTACGGCGCCACCTTCGCCGCCCAGTGGCAGGCCGATGTGCCCGGCCTGACCGGCGAGGTGATCGCGCTGCTGGAGCGGCTGCGCCTGGTGCGGGCGGTCGAGGACGGGCTGCTGATCATGCCCGCGCTCGCTCGCTACCGCGGCGCGGTCGTCACGGTACGCACCAAGCGCACCGAGGAACTGTTCGTCACCGCGGCCGACACCTATGGATCGGACAGCACTGGCACGGAAGGGAACTGAGGCGATGTCGCTCATTCACGGCGGAGTGCGGTTCATCCCGACCCGCGCCGGAATCGTCAACCTGTGGGACTACCGCGACCAGGAATTCTGCTTCGCCGACGGCAGATTGGTGCTGCGCGGGCCCAACGGGTCCGGCAAGACCAAGGCACTCGAGGTGCTGTTCCCGTTCGTGCTGGACGGGCGGATCGAGCCACGCAGGCTCAACCCGTTCGCCGGTGAAGAGCGCACGATGAAGTCGAACCTGTTGTACCGCAAGCAGGAATCGGCCTACTCCTACGTCTGGATGGAGTTCGCGCGCGGCGACTGGGACGACGCCGAGGCGGTGACCGTCGGCATCGGCATGCGCGCCACCCGCTCCTCGGACAAGGTGACGCGCTGGTACTTCGTCGCCGACGGCCGAGTCGGCGTGGACTTCTCGCTCATCGGGCCCGACGACCGGCCGTTCACCCGCAAGCAGCTGGCCGAGCAGATCGGCACCGACGCCATCGTGGACCGTCCGGTGGAATACCGAAACGCCATCGACGCCAGGATGTTCGGGCTCGGCACCCAGCGCTACGACCAGCTGATCAACCTGATCCTCACGCTGCGCCGCCCCCAGCTGGCGAAAAACCTGGACCCACGCGGACTTTCGCAGGCGCTCACCGACGGCCTGCGGCCCCTCGACGAACAGCTGATCCTGGACGCGGCCCGCTCCTTCAGCGATATGGAGGAGGTCGGCCGCACCCTGGAGGGTCTGGTGCACGCCGACAGCGCCACCCGTACGTTCGTCGACGTCTACCGCAAATACCTTGCGGTGCAGGCGAAGACGGACGTCGACCAGCTGCGCACCCGGCTCGACGCGGTCACCCACGCCAGCACCGCACTGTTCGCCGCGACCGCGCTGCGCGAACGCCGCGAGGGCGAACGTGCCACCGCGGAAGCGCGCGCCGAGGATGCCGACCGCGCCTACGAGCACGCGCTCGGCGACCGGGAGAACCTGCAGCGCTCCAGCGCCTACGAGGGCAAGCAGCAGCTCGACGATCTCGCCGACGCGGTCCGTCGGCTGGAGACCTCGGCGGGCGTGCACGGCGACAAGGCGCTGAAGGCGCGGCAGACCCTCGATCAGCGGGCGCAGGAGGCCGAGCGCGCGCGCACCGCGGTCCGCACGGCGGCCGCCGCATTGGCCCGCGGCGAGGACGAATTGCGTTCCGCCGCTGAGGAAGCCGGGATCGACTGGACAGCGCTGTCCGAGGGGGCACGCGCCGAACAGCTCACCGCGACGGTGCGCGCGCATGCCGAGGAACGCGACGCCGACGTGCGCGCGGTCCGGCAGGCCATGGGCGTCATGGAGACCGCGGCGGCCGAACGCACCAGGGCCGAACGACTCGCCGAACGCGCCCGCGAGCTGAGCGAGGCGGCGGCCGCCGAGGTCGCGCACGCCGAGGCGGCGGTGGTGCTGGCCCGCACCGAAGCCGCTAGCGCGCTGCGCAGTTGGTGGGACGAGCACCGCGAGGTCTACTCCCCCCTCGGCAACGGACTGTTCGAGGCCCTGGATACCGCGCTCGCACAGGCGGGTTCGGAGGAGGCCACGGTCGCGGAGGTGCTCGCCGAGCGCACCGAGGCGCTGGTCGACGAGATCCGCAACGACCGGCAGGAGGCGCGTGGCCGCGCGGCGACGGCGGGCGAGCAGATCGCCGAGCTGACCGCCGAACGCGACCGCGTCGCCGCGCAAAGCGACGACGCGCCACCGGCTTTCGCCGCACGCGCCCGCGACACCGAGGACCGCCCCGGTGCCCCGCTGTGGCGGCTGGTCCGCTTCGCCGACAACGTGAAGCCACCGGTGGCCGCCGGTATCGAGGCCGCACTGCACGCCGCCGACCTGCTCGACGGGTGGATCTGCGCCGAGCCGCCCGCGAAGTACGATTCGGATCTGTTCCTCGTCCCGCTGCCGGAGAAGGAACGGCCGAAGGGCCGCACCCTCGCCGATATCCTTGTCGTCGAGGAGGATTCGGACGAGCTCACGGTGCCGCGGCAGGCGGTCGCCGACGTGCTCGCCTCCATCGCACTGCACGACGGTAAGGGCGACCCGGCGTCCGGGGTCAGCACGGCGGGCGGTTTCCGTCAGGGCGTGCAGGTCGGCAGGCATCACAAGGCCGACGCCGAATTCATCGGTGCCACCGCTCGGGCCCGCCGCCGTGAGCTGCGGCTGACCGAACTCGCCGCCGCGCTCGAAGCGGCAGGCGAAGCCCAGCGCGGGGCGCAGGACCAGGAGTCCGACGCCACCGCAGAACTCGCGCGAATCTCGGCCGCCGCCAAGGCCTTGCCGCGGGCCACCGCGGTCACCACCGCGCTGCGTGCCGTCGCGGAGACCGCAGGCATGATGCGCTCCCGCTCCGAGGCCGCCACCCAGGCCGAGCGCGACCTCGACCAGGCCGTCGCCGATACCACTGCGGTCGAGAAGAAGCTCCGCGCGGCCGCGACGAAGCACCGGACCCCGCGCGATCCGCGCGAACTCGACGCATTGGCCGCCGCCATCCGGCATTTCGAGAACACCGGCACCGGTCTGCTCCGGTTGCGTACCGAACACGAGCGGGAACGCGAACGCGAACGCGAGGGCACCGACCGGCACGACGAGGCCAAGGATCTGGCCGAGGCGTTCGCCGAGGAGGCCGAGGCGGCCAAGTCCGGCTATCAGGAGCAGCTGCGCAAGCTCGAAACCCTGCGCGAGGCACTGGGCGCCGGTGCCGCCGACATCGATCAGGAACTCGAGAAGGCCCGCGCGAAGATCGAGGCGACCAAGGCCGAGCAGAAGGCGGCGCGCAAGGCCGCCAACGAGGCCATCGAGGCGATCGGCGACGCCGAGGCGGCCTACCGAACCGCGCACGAATCACTGGGCACCGCACTGACCGAGGTGCTCGCCGACGTGAAAGCCCTTGCCCCGTACGCCCGCCCGGATCTGCTTCGCCTGCTCGGCGCGTCGGCCGAGGGCCGCTGGCCGAGCAGCGAGGCCGCCTGGTCCACGCCCGAGCAGCTGCTGTACCGGATCGCCCAGGCGGGACCGGAGGCCGAGCCGCAGGTGCTGCCGGACGAGGTCGCCGAACTCTTCGAAAGCCTCACCACCGCAACGTCTTCGGTGCGGGCCAGCGAGGCGAACCGCAAGTCCACCCGCAGCGCGGTGACCGCGGCACTACAGGAATTCGATGCCGCACTGTCCGGGTCCGGCCGCGACTACCGGCTGCAGTGGGACGCCGCCGACGGGCTGACCGTGGTGCAGGTGCAGGACGACGACGGCATGTCCGCGCTCGCCGACTTCGCGGCCCGCATCGACGGCGCCCGCAAGGATCAGGAGTTGCTGCTCACCGACGCCGAGCGGCGCATCCTGGAGGACGCGCTGCTGACCGGGCTGGCCCAGCAGATCTACGAACGCACCAGCGACGCACGCGATCTCATCGCCAGGATGGGCGCGGAGATGAAGCAGCGCCGGATGTCGTCCGGCAACACCATCGGCGTGCACTGGGTGCTGGCCGACACCCTCTCCGATCCGGCGCGGGCCATGTGCAAGCTACTCGACCGGGACGCCTCGGCCCTCGGCGCGGACGAACTCGCCACCATCCGTGCGCATTTCGCCTCCGAGATCCGCGCGGCCCGCGCCGCGCACCCGGAGCGCTCCTACCCCGAGATCCTCGCGGCCACCCTGGATTACCGCACCTGGCGGGTGTTCTCGTTCACCCTCATCTCCGCCGACGGCAGCGAGGACAAGCTCACCGTGGCCAGGCACAGCGCGCTCTCCGGCGGCGAGCAGTCGGTCTCGCTGCACCTGCCGCTGTTCGCCGCCGCGCACGTCATGCTGGACTCCGCCGACCCGCAGGCCCCGCGCCTGCTCGCGCTCGACGAGGCGTTCGCCGGTGTCGACGACAATGGCCGCAGCGAATTGCTCGGCCTCAGCGTGCAATTCGACCTCGACCTGTTCATGACCGGCTACGACCTCTGGATCACCTACGCCCACGTCCCCGGCTGCGCCCACTACGATCTCGCGCACTCCGCCGCCGAGAACACCGTCAGCGCAACGCTGCTGGTCTGGGACAGCGGCGACCTGCTCGCCGAACACGACGGCACCGACCTCACCGCCGCCCTCGGCTCCCCCAACCGCCGCCGCGTGCACAACACCATCGAAGGCGCCATCGAACTGACCCCCATCAGCTAAACGCGGATGCCGAGCAGGGCGTATCACTCAACCTCTTGGCCAACCAGCGCTTGGCCGTGCCACCTCCGACCGGGCTCGAGCGGCCACGCCCCGCCTTCGACCGTTGAGGTACCGGTTCGCCGGAAATAGCGACTGACCGGCGATGAATTGTTAGAGGGGGTTGTGCGTGTCCCCGCGTCGGTACAGTGACGTCTGCTCGGCGGAACCGTCCTGTTGGCGGTCGGTTCGGGTGTAGCCGTGGTAGCGGCTCGTCCAGCGATGGAACTGGAGGTTGCCGGAGATCATGTGCTCCAACTCCAGCAGGTACCGCCGCACATCGTGGTCGAGGTCGGCGGACAGTGCACCCCTGGCAGTGACGAATTTCTGTTCGGTCGCCATCGCCAGGGCTGCCGCGTGGTCGAGGCTTTCTTGCAGCGACAGGTTTTCGCGGTCCATGAGGAGGAAGATGCAGTTCATGTCTTCCCCGGCCTCGAGTTCCTTGGGGAACGAGAAGATGTCGTTGACCAGGATCCAGTGGTCGATGACCAGATCGTGGAGCTGCCGGAGATCGCCCGCTTCGGTCGCGCGTTCGTCGAGGTCGATGCCCAACCCCCACTCGGTCATCGGCTTCAGCCACTCCCCGTAGACGTTCGTGCGGCGGAACCGCAGGTAGCTGTCCATATCGGTGAAGCTGGCCGAAACCCCGCCCGTCAGTTCCCGCAGGCTCGATTCGATGACGTCGACCAGGGCTCGGAGCATGCGGTCGATCACTGCCGGAGAGGAGGGACCGCCGTAGTGCGACACCGCGGCGGCCAGTGCCCGGGTGCGCCGATTCTCCTCGTACGGTTCGCCCCGCAGCAGCGCGACGTAGGACCGCTTCAGCGCCTCCGCTTCGCCCGGCACCTGATGGATACGCGGGTCGGCGAACGAGTCGTCCACCAGGGACGTGGCCAGCATCCAGGTCATGAACCCGAAGAACCGCTCCTCGACGATGTGCGGGAAACACAAGGCTCCCCAGTAGGGGTGGCTCTGGCCGAGGAAGTTGTCGGTGCGGCGGCTGTCGCCCTCGCACTCCTCGAAGTAGTCCAGCAGGAACGGGCGGAACCGCGCGTTCACCGCAGCGACTGTGCTGTCGTAGCGAGGATGAACCTCGCTCCGAAAACCGCTGACAATCCTAGGGATTACGTAACGCACGTCAGCAGCGATGGCGCGGTGCGAGGCGGGAATGTCGGTCATGAGGTCCTCACTCGAGCAGGGACATGCCGGGTGGTGACACGCATACGCAGCGTTCTCGGGCGCAATATCGAGGACAGGGCTGCACTGGTGTCTTGGCCGGGTACGGCGTGCAGTTCCCATCTGGCAGCAATGGTGGCCAGCGCCAGGCAGGCTTCGGTGACGGCGAAGGTGTCACCGATGCATTTGCGGGCACCGTCGGCGAAGGGGATCAGGGCGCTGCGTTGCGCTGGGGTCGCGACGGCGGGGTCCCACCGGTCGGGGTCGAAACGATCGGGATCCGGGTAGAGATCGGCGCGATGATGCAAAAGATAGGGGCTGTAAGCCACGATCGTCCCCTTCGCCAGCCGATGCCCACCGAGCTCGGTGTCCTCGGTGACAGTGCGGGTGGCGAGCCAGAACGGTGACCGCACGCGCAAGGTTTCGGTAATGATTCGGCCGGTGAGCGGCAGGTGTGGCAGGTCGTCGTAGCGTGCGGGTCGCCCGGCCAGGACGGTATCGAGTTCGACGCGCAGCCGCGCGGCAAGGTCGGGATGTTCGTCGAGCAGGTACAGCGCCCACTGCAGGGCGCTGGCGGTGGTTTCGGTGCCTGCCACGAACAGGGTGAGGATTTGGTCGACGATCTCGTTGTCGCTCAGTCCGCCGCCGTCGGTGTCGCGAGCGTCGACCACTGCCGAGAGCAGGTCCGCGGGATGAACGTCCGCGGTGCGGCGCTCGGTGATGACCGCCCCGATGACGGCACGTAATCGGGTTATCGCCGGCCAGTACGCGCGGTTGCCCAGGATCGGCAAGCGCAGCAGCGAGGCAGGCATGATCGCCCGCCGCATCACGCCGTCGACGACCGTATCGACGTCGCGAAAGATCCGATGCAGACTCGACTCTGGCACCGAATGGGCGAACAACGTCGCGGTGGTCACCTGCAAGGTGAGCGTTTTCATCTGTGCTCGGACATCCACGATCTGCCCGTCGTGCCAGGATTCGGCGATCTCGATGATCCGCTGGCTCATAACCGACGCGTACTCCGCGATGCGAGACGGGTGAAACGCGGGCTGCATCAGGCGCCGCAACCGACGATGCCTCGAGTGCGGACAGGTCCCCAGGCCATCGCCTATCGCCTCCCTGGCGCGATCGAACACCGGCCCGCCTTTGTCGAAGACGCGATCGTGCCGCAGGACCTGCTGTGTCAGCTGCGGGTCACAGACCATGACCGCCGTGATCGGCCCCATGCCTATGCGAACCAGGTCACCGGAAGCCGGCAGCGATGCCACAAATCCAGCCGGATCACGCAGCATCGAAACAAGATGCCCCAGCAGTGGAAGTCTGTGCGGCGCGGTCGCAATTGATGAAGTCAAGACTCCTCCAGGCATCGTCGCACTCGAGACAACAGGATGTTGGGAACATCCAGGCACACAGCAGCTTTGGCATCGTAGCTCCGGGTCGGCCGAGTCACTGCCGGAATGAAAGATCAGCTACCGCGCCCGCACTGACCGCGACTGCTTACCGGGGCCCGTGACCGAGGCCGAGGAGGGCGGCGACTATCTGGCCGGTGGAGTCGAGCATGGCCGAGAAGATGTCCTGGGGGATGAGTTTTCCGTTGCACCAGAGGACGTTGCAATTCGATGGGGCGTATGGGCCTACGCCGAAGAGGATTTGGGCGGTGTGTTCCGGGTCTACCCAGAAGGCGAGGTCGTCGAGGTTGCTGATGACGGGGCCGAAGTTGTCGCCGTAGCGGTAGGGGTTGTCGAAGGGTTCGGCGGGGACGTCGGTGACCGCGGCGACGACGCGGCGCAGGAATTCCTTGTTGTCCGGGTTGGATTCGGCGGCCAGGGAGGTCTGGACGTTGCCGGTATCGATCCCGCCGGGCACGCCGAGGCGGACGATTACCATGTCGCGGCTGGGGATCACGACGTTGAACTGGCCGAGTGCGCCGACGAAGGCGTACAGGTCGCGGGGTGCGCCGGGGAACATCGGGTGGTCGAAGACCTTGGCGGTAGGCACGGTCGCGGTCTTGTAGGAGTTACCGGCGTTGAGCCAGAACAGGAATCCGTAGCCGCCGTTGGCGTCGGTGGGCTGACGCGCCTGCCTGAGGTAGTCGGGATCGATGAGTTGGTTGTCGCCCCAACGCCCTTCGTGCAGCATCAGCAGGCCGAACCGAGCCAGGTCATCGGCCCGCATCGCGAGACCACCGTTGACGGCGGTGTTTCCGCTGCGGTCGCGCAGCCAGACCCACTGGTCGCGGGCAATGCCCAACGGCTGCATGACTTCTCGCTGGACGAAATCCTGGAAGTCCATCCGCGTGGTGATTTCCACGATCTTCGGCAGCAGTGCCAGCACGGCCTGCGCGTACTGGAAGGTGGTCCCCGGATCGAAGGCCAGCGGGGTTTCCAGTGTCTGCAACACTTCGTCGGTGGCGATGCCCGCGATATCGGCGGCCCAGGTAAAGCGCAGGCCGGTGGTCTGATTCAGCACTTGGCGCACGGTGAGCGCGGCATGAGCGGCATCGGCCTGCGGGAAGAACTTGCCGAGCGGATCGTCCAGCCCGAAGTAGCCGAGGGTGATCGCGCGGCCCACCGCGATCGACGCGACGCCCTTCGACGAGCTGGCCAGCGGCATCGGCAGGTTGCCCGTGCCGGTGCGGTCACCGATCAGGCAGCCGTGCCGGTACACCTGAATCGCGTACGCGCCCTTGGCTGTTCCGAAATCGATCGCATCGGTCAGTGCGGCGGAATCGATTCCGGCGGCGGCCGGATCGGCGCGCTGAACCGCCTGGCCCGCAGCAGGTTCGGCACACTCGACGCCGGGTTCTGCAGCAGCATTGGGGCAGACCAACGAGAAAGTGACCAGGGCGGTGACACCGAGCCCACCTGCCCACGCACGACGGAATTTCATACTCGACCCATTTCTGTTCCTCGACTGGCGCGTTGGCGCTAGCTCAGTGCGTTGGCGAGGGCATTGCGCTCCACGCTGAAGTACGTCTTGTCGGCGGGCAGCCGCCAGTTCGGGCCGACGAAGTAGTCCTTGGCGACCTCGTCACCGAACGCCTGATAGCGCAGCCACGCCAGCGCGGTACCCGCGGACAAATAGTTGTCCAGCCCGTCGACCGGCGAGAAGTGGCTCACCCCACGGGCATTGGCGATCCAAGCCGGTGCCTGGAAGGACAGGTTGTACTGCCACCAGCGCACCCAGGCGAAGTCGGGCACCACGAAATCGTTGTAACCGGTGAGGAACAGCGTCGGCACCGAAACCAGCGCACCCACCGCGAGCGGGCCCGGCTCGATCGCCAGCACGCCGAGCACCCGCATCGCCGGATCGATCAGCGACGCGATGCCGGGGAACGCCGTGCCCGCCTGCAGCGCCGCCTGCCCGCCGCCGGAGTGACCGGCGAAGATGGTGCGACTCAGGTCGATCTTGTTGTACAGCGGCGAATTCGGGTCGCGATCGGCGGTGACCGCGGTGGCGACACCGAGCGCGGGCACGTACAGCAGCGAGTTGAAGAACTCGTACGGGATCACCACGACGAAGCCGTTGCCGGCCCACTGCCGGGCGAGCGCGTCGTACATGCCGGGATTGGCGCCGAACCCGGAGGTGAACACCAGCAGTGGCGCGTTCGGGAGCTCGGCGATGTTGGCCGGGTAGTAGGTGTTCACGCCGATCGGCGACTCGAGACCGTTGGGAAAAGCCTGGGTGCAGGTCATGTCGTCGTGGTTGCCGAGCATATGCACGGCGATGTGTTCGACCATGCCCCACACCGATTCCTGGCACGGATTGGTGCGCACCGGTGTCGCGACGGGATACGGGCCGGGCTTGTTGAACACGCTCTGCGCGGTGGCGGCGGGTTCATCCGCGGTGGCGGCGGGTGCCGCCACCGCGGCCAACACCGCCACCAAAATCGCGATCCCCGAGCGCATTCGAGCGGCATACCTCGGCATTGAGGGCTCCCTCATCCATCCGGCAGCATCGCCGGACCCACTTGTTTTCGGTAGTGAGACCATTCAGTCTCGCAATCCCAGAGGGTACGCGGGAGTGGGCTACGACACAATGGGTGACGAAAGTGGCCCGGGTTGCCTCAGTGCGCGGTGGTCAAGTCACGCCCTGCGATCCAGCCCCAGGTCAGCGCGGAGGCGACGGTCAGGCCGCCCGCGAAAGTGCCGGAACCGAAAACGGCGGCGGCGACATTGCCTGCGGCGTAGAGGCCGGGGATGGGTTCACCGGACCAGTCGAGCACGCGGGCGCGTTGATCGATGCGCGGGCCGCCCTTGGTGCCGACCGCACTCGGGTAGACGGGCACGGCGAAAAACGGTGGGGCGCTTACCGGTCCGAGATTGGGATGGGCGGCGGACGGGTCGCCGAAGGCGTGTTCGTAGCGGGTCTCTCCGCGATGGAAGTCGTCGTCACGACCGACCTCGGCCATGGCATTGAATCGGGTGACGGTTTGTTCGAGTGCCACCGCGTCGATGCCGGTGCGCTCGGCGAGTTCGGCGAGGCTGTCGGCCTGGATCAGCCAGTCCGGCGCGGGCGTACCCGCGGGAACACCCGCGACCGAGTACTTGGCGCGGAATTGCGCGTCGCCGACGGCCCACGCGGGCAGGTTCCGCAGGTGGTGGGTGTTGGGATCGAGCTCGGCGAAGGCGCTCGCACAGTTGTGGCTCGACTCGTTGACGAAGCGGCGGCCCGCGGCGTTCACCCACAACACATGGGGCAGTGTGCGTTCCGGCAATGTGAGTTGCGGTTGCGGGGTGGCGTCGGGCCAGGTCCGCCCGGGCACCTGGCAGGCAGGCCAGGACCAATATTCGCCGGTGTAGGCCATGGCCGCGCCGACCCGCCCGGCCATCCGCAGCCCGTCGCCGTGCTGGATCGGCGGCGTCACCGGGTGGGTCAGCGGCCCGGACAACAGTTGCGACCGCAGGGTTGGGTCGTGCTCGAAACCGCCGGAGGCCAGCACAACCCCGCGATCGGCGCGAACAGTGCGGCGCGCGTTGTCGGTGCGCACGCCGGTGACGCGCCCGTCTTCGGCACGGATCAGTTCGGTCGCCCGGCAGTCGCGAATCAGGTGCACACCCGCTTTTCGGCAGCCGTGCAGTAGGCCGACGATCAGCCCCGCACCCAACGTCACCGCTCCGGCGGACATGCGCTGACCGATCAGCTCCATCGGCGGCGCTCCCCCGGCGAACAGATTGTGTTCCATCGCCTCCTGATTGGTGAGAACCGGCGCGAAAAATGGTGCGGGCCAAACCAGTTCAGCAAGATCGCCGAGGTCGCCGAGATCTTGCGGAGCTACCTCGACATGCCGGGCGGTCTTGCCACCCGGCAGCTCGACGAACGTATCCGGGTAGGCCGGAACCGAAAGAAACCGGATCGGCGAATGCTCCTCGAGAAACCGCACCACCTCCGGCACCGTCCGCACGAACGTCTCCACCAAGGCGTCGTCGCGTCCGGGTGCCACCGTCCGGCAGTAGGTCAGCGCTTCCTCTGCCGTGTCCGCATAGCCCGCTTCCCGCATTCGATGGTTGGTCGGAGCCCAGACCTGTCCGCCGGAGACCGCGGTCGATCCGCCCCACCGCGACGACGCCTCCAGCACCACCACCTCGGCGCCACCGTCGGCCGCGGCCAGTGCCGCCGCCAAACCCGCCGCGCCCGAGCCGACCACGACCACCTCGGCTTCGATCATGACTGTCTCCTCGCTCTATTTGTTTATCAGTACACAAAATAGGCGAGAGGGTTGTCAAGAGCGCGGCATCAGCCCGTCGAGCAGCGCGTTGAGGCCGAGCTCATAGTTGTCCCAGGCATGCGGCCACTCGCCCGCGAGCGCGGCGATGGCCGGGGTCTGCCCGGGATCGACGGAGGCGATCATCACCGATTGAAAGCTCGGGCGATCCAGCTCGGCGGTGGTGCGCGCCATCGCGATTCGGATGGTCAGCACGCCGACGGTGTACTGCCACACCGCCCGATAGGCGGCACCCGCCTGCGCTGCGGTGAGTCCGCAGGCAAGAAACGCCTGCAGCATCTCCTCGACCAACCACAGGATCGAGGGACCGGCCAGGTCGCCGCCCGCCAGCACACCGACGACCCAGGGTTGCGCCGCCAACCGGTCATGCAGGAACCGCCACAACACCACCAGCCGCTGCCGCGGATCGGCGGGCGATTCGGGCCGCTCCAGGGTGGCAGCGACCCGATCGAGCAGCAACAACAACAGCTCGTCCTTGTCGCGGACGTGCCGGTAGATCGCCATCGGCGAGCTCGACAGTCGCTCCCCGACGGCCCGCATGGTCAGCGCGTCGATCCCGCCGGACTCCACGATCTCCTGTGCGACCAGAAGGATCGCGTCCTGCGAGAGCCTGGCCGGGCGCCCGCGGCGCCGCACCGAATCGTTCATCTTCGCAGTCTGACAGCTCGTACACCTAGGCTCGGTAGGGTGCCGGGATGGCGAAGATCGGTTTTCTCGGGGTGGGTCGAATGGGGTCGGGGATGGCGGCACGGATGCTGGCCGCCGGGCACGAGGTGGTGGTATTCAATCGATCGCCGGAGAAAGCCGCGGAACTGATTTCGGCCGGAGCCGGGACGGCGACGACGGCGCGCGAAGCGGCGGATGGGGCCGATGCGATCATCTCGATGGTGGCCGATGACGACGCCTCACGCGCGGTCTGGCTCGGCGAGGACGGCGCATTGGCCGCCGACCTCGCGCCCGGTGCGTTCGCCGTCGAATGCTCGACGATCTCCCAGCCATGGGTACTGCAACTGGCGAAACAAGCTGGCGCGCAGGGACTTCGGTATCTCGACTCCCCCGTGACCGGGCTGCCGGAGGTGGCCGCGGCGGGCGAGTTGACGCTGTTCGTCGGGGCCGACCCTGCCGATCTCGAAGCTGCCCGTCCCCTACTGGACCCGTTGTGCACCAACATTATTCGCTTCGGCGAGGTCGGCGCGGGGACCGCGTACAAGCTGCTGCAGAACCTGCACGGGTCCATCCAGATCGCCGCGACGGCGGAGGTGCTGCGGGTCGCCGAACTCGCCGGGCTGGAGCTGGCGACCGTCGTCGATACCCTCTCGCGGATCAGCCCCACGGTGGCGCGCGTCGGCCGAATCATGCTCGACGGCGTGCACGATCGGGATATCGCTTTCACGGCCGAGTTACGTCTGAAGGACACGCGTATCGGCGTCGAATTATCCGACAGCGTGGACGGTCCGGCCGCACTCGGCCATGCCGCCTATGACATTTTCAGCCGACTGGTCGAAGCCGGTTATGGCGCTCTCAACGAAACCAAGGTTCTCGATCTACTGCGCGAAAGAGACTGATTACCGGCTACTGGCGTCCGGCCGTATCGGCGGGCAAACTCCGCCGGGCGTGGTGGCCAATTCGAAATGCCACCATTCATTGTCGTACATCCGGCACAATCCCCAGCGAGTTCCGTTGGCCTCCAGCCACTGCGCGCCCGCCTGCGGCCCGACATCGACCGCGCGACCCGACACATGCGTCGATTCCTCCGGCGGCAGCACCCATCGGCGCGCCACCTCCGGGCTGCCGTAAGTCGCCACGCCGTTGTCCCACAACTGCTGCTGCTCGGCGGGCGTGCGATACCCCGAGGTGATCGACAACGGCACACCTTGCGCGTGCGCCTCGCTCTCCGCCAGCGAGTACGCCACAGCGAGCCCCGGCTGCAATCCCTCGGTCCCGGCCGCCGACCCCAGCGCCTCCCGCTGATCGATCGACGTCACCTGCCCTGCCGCCTGCGGTGCCAGCAAACCCGTCACCATCAGCGCAGGCAGCACCGCCACCGGTAGACCGAGCGCTAGTCGATTCCGCACACCACTCCGCAACACCATGCCGGCGATGGTAACGGTCGAGATCGGCGACGACCGAAGTCGCCGCCGACACTCACAGATCGAGTTCGATTCGGAGCTTCGATGACAGGCTCTCCATGGTCTCGGCACTGAGCTCGCCGAGCGGCCCGGCCAACCACGGCCGATAAGTGCTGGTGAGCAGGTCCACCCGGACCCACCCCTGCACGGGGTCCGCACTGCCGAGCAGGACCGCGACCATCGACTGCGGGTCCAAGCGCTCGACGGGTGCGGTCAGCACCCGAACGCGCTCGTCGGGCAAGCGATAGTCCGCCGAAACGATCACCCGATACGGCGTGCGGGGATCGTTCTCGCGGGAAGGTCGGTCGCGCTCGAACTCGTAAACCTCGCCCCGCCTCATGCGCGCGGGCCGCGACGCGTTTCAGCGTCGACATCCGCCGCGTGTAGCTCGGCGAGCTCTGCCTCGGCCAGTTCGACGTCGTGCATACCGAGGCTGCGGTCACGCGCCGCCGAACGGATGGCGTCCTGATACAGCATCCAACTGTGCGCGCAGCGCGCGAAATAAGGCGACAGTTGCATCCCGGCGGCGGCGGCACCCTGCTGCAGATCAGCGAGTACCGCCTCATCGACCGTGAGGGTGATCTTCCGCGTCGCCATATGCCTCACCATACCACCAGCCATACCGCGAATCGATGGCATCGGTTGCCACGGCTCAGCCACATTCGAGGCTGGCGCACGGCGTGCTGGATGGTTTGACGAGGGGTCATAGTCAATGGGCATGGCCCATGCCTACCCGAAATCCGTTGTCTGGCAAATGCTTCATCCACAGGGAACGGAGGTTATCCACAATCTATCCCAGTGCTGTGGATCACAATGTGCGGGCGAGTGCTACCAGTCCGATTCGCGAAAATTGCGGTGGTTTACCGAGTTTCACGACCGTACCGTTTTCCAGCAGGCGCCCCGCTAGGGCCGCACACCCCCGATCAGGCCGCGGACGGCACCCCGACGGACTCGAGGGGTGTTCGTCCGCAGGCCGAGCGGGTTTGTGCACAGGCGACAAAAGTGTTCACATTCGCTCCCCAGTGATGTGAACAACCACTACAACGGACAATTCGACTCCGACACCGGACAATTCGGCCGAATCACTCGCGCAGCGGAGTGACCAGCGTGAGATAGTCCCGTTCGACAGCGGATGTCCGCACCGGCGCCGGTCGGCGAATCGCTTCGGCCGCTTCACGATTGCGCCCGATCCGCTCGATGATCTCGCTGCCGTGGTCACGGGCGTAGGCGATGGCGATCTTGATCTTGCCGGCGTGCAGGCTCGACTTCGCGCTCAGCACTTCGATGCGCCGCTCGACCGGACCGTCCAATTCCTGTAGGCGGGCAACGACTTCCCAGACATCGGGACCCGCGACCAGCGCGGCACGGCGATCGTGCATCGGCCCGCGGAAGACAATGCCGGGATGATCGAGCTGGTCGACGCCCTCCCGGATGAGGCGGTCGAGTAGTGCGGTAGAAGTAGTACCCTCGCGTGCGGCACGTGCGGCCAACCGGCGGCTGGCGGATTGCGAGAGACGCAGTGTTGTCGTGATGACCCTGGACGTACTCATTGCCCTCCTCGACCTTCAATGGCATCTGCGATGAACGGCACTCTTGGCATCGATGATCTACATCGCTAAGGGTGCCTCGGGAAAGGGCGACGTCACCCCGGCGATCGGGGTGACATTTGCGTGTCCGCGCAAAAGCCTCCACGAAAATGGAACGCCCAGTTCAGACCCCATACTCGCCGCCGCACGACCGTAATTTCCCAGCGGCTCAGCCAAACCCACCGCGCTATTTTGCCGACGATATCGACAAAGCCCGGAAATTATCTGGCGCAGAAACTCGCCTTATCCGAGACCGGATCGCCGCTCGGCGTGTGCTTCGAGCGGGTGCGGCCCCAGCAAGCCCTTTGTTTAGCAAAACTCAGCTCACCGGGATTCGTGCCGGAAGCGGATCACCGCCGACCACGGATTGCGCAGCGGCTTGCGCGGATCAGGCTGCGGCAAGTAGGTGAACGGACGCAAAAACCACGGCGCGCGTCGAAACTTGCGCGCATGCACCAGGAGGTTCTCGCTCTCCATCGGCTGCCAGCCGAGTTCCTCGAAGAAGGCGAGGCCGTTGGGCGGATCGAATTTCCGCGGCGCGTTCTCGAACATCGATCCGGCGCGCACCCGGTCCATCCGGAAACTGATATCGGCCATCCACCAAGCGATTTCGGGCCGGACCAAGGTGCGAGCCAGCTCAGTGACAGTCGCCTGGTCGAGGTAGAACAGCAATCCCTCGGTGAGCACCAGCGCCTTGGTCGCGGGCGTGCCGACCGGACCGATCGCGCCGAGCGCCTCATCCAAGAACTTGTCGCGCGCTGCGGCATCGGCAAGATCGACTGCGCGGCGGATCAATACACCGTGCGGAGTCTCGCCCGCCAGCGCGTTCTCTTTCTCCGCGAGGATCTCGGGCAGATCCGCCTCGACCCAGACGAAGTCGGCAGGCAGTGTGAGACGGTACGGGCGGGTGTCCAACCCGGCCGCCAGATTCAGTACCCGATCACACCCCTCGGCGATGGACTTCGCGAGGAGATCATCGATGAGTTTGGTGCGGGTGACCACCGGCCAGCCGGTGCGCATGACCCGCGGTGCCAGCTCGACGATCGTGTGTCCCTGCGCGCCGGCCAGCCGGTCGGCCAGCGGGTCCTGGAACAGCGCGTCGGGGCGCGCGGACTCGCGCGCACGGTAGGCGGCCACCCAGCGAGCGGTGTCCGACACATTCGAGATCGGTATTTGCCCTCCAGCCATGCGGACCAGTCTGGCATGGTCTGACCACCGCCGATGCGACTGATTCGACACACCGTCCGGAGCGGACTGTCAGGATTCGGAACACTTTCGGTCCACATCGGTAACACGAGCTGGAGTCTCGGCGACTCTGCTATCACACGCAACAAACGCTCAGTGGATAATTCAGCAGTCACAACAGATCACGGTTGCCCGTGGCCGGAATCGCACGGAAAGAAGCAGGAAGATCAACCGTCGCCAGCCCCGAGGTCAGGACCGTAAACGCCCGCTGTGGATGCTCGGTCTGATCGCGCCGATGTGTGCGCTGCTCCCCTCGCAACTCGTGCTGCACACCGGCGCACCCGTCTTCTGGTGGATCGGCCCGATCATCGTGTTGCTGGTGATCCCGGTGCTGGACTGGGTGGTCGGCGAGGATGGCGCGAACCCGCGCGACGAGGACTACGAGCTGCTCTCCGGCGACCGCTACTACCGCTGGTGCACCTATCTGTTCCTGCCGATCCAGCTGTTCGGGCTCGGCATCGCGAGCTATCTGTGGGCGGGCGACGAGCTCACCGGCGTCGACAAGCTCGGCCTCGCCGCAACTCTCGGGTTCGTCAGCGGCATCGGCATCAACGCCGCGCACGAGCTCGGGCATCGGGTCGAGCAGCTGGAACGCTGGCTGGCCAAGATCGCGCTCGCCCAGTCGGCGTACGGGCACTTCTTCGTCGAACACAATCGCGGACACCACGTGCGGGTCGCCACGCCGGAGGACCCGGCCAGCGCCCGGCTCGGCGAATCGCTCTGGGAGTTCTTGCCGCGCAGCGTGTCCGGCGGTTTCCGTTCCGCGATCCTGCTGGAGCGCGAACGCCTCGCACGCAAGGAGCGGGGCTGGTGGGACGTGGACAATCACATCCTGCAGGCCTGGGCGATGAGCCTGGTCCTCTTCGGCACCCTGGTCGCCCTGTTCGGCTGGCACATCCTGCCCTGGCTCGCCCTGCAGGCCGTGATCGGCGTCGCGCTGCTGGAAACGGTGAACTACGTCGAGCACTACGGTCTGCTACGGGCCCGCCGCAGCAACGGCCGCTACGCCCGCTGTTCTCCCCGCGACAGCTGGAACAGCGACCGCCTGGTAACCAACATCTTCCTGTTCCACCTGCAGCGCCACAGCGACCACCACGCCAATCCTGGACGCCGGTACCAGACTTTGCGCAGTTCGACGGTGGCGCCGCAACTGCCCGCCGGTTACGCGACGATGGTCGTGCTCGCCGCCATCCCGCCACTGTGGCGCGCGGTGATGGACCATCGAGTACTCGCCCACTACGGCGGCGACATCACCCTCGCCAACGTCCAACCGCGCAAGCAGGGACGGTTGCGCGCCACCCTGGCGTACCGGCGCGCAACCGGCTGATCAGACCCGTTCGGCCGAGCGGGTGCGGACGCGCAGGGCGATGGGCTTCTGGGTTTCGGCGAAGAAGTCGTTGCCCTTGTCGTCCACCACGATGAAGGCAGGGAAGTCTTCGACTTCGATCTTCCAGACCGCTTCCATGCCCAGCTCGGGATATTCGAGTACCTCGACGGACTTGATGCAGTCCAGGGCGAGGCGGGCGGCGGGGCCGCCGATGGAGCCGAGGTAGAAACCGCCGTGCTCGTGGCACGCCTTGGTCACCTGGGCGGAGCGGTTGCCCTTGGCCAGCATGACGAAAGAGCCACCCGCGGCCTGGAATTGGTCGACATAGGAGTCCATCCGGCCGGCGGTGGTCGGACCGAACGAGCCGGACGCGTAGCCCTCGGGCGTCTTCGCGGGGCCCGCGTAGTAGACGGCCATGTCGCGCAGGTACTGCGGCATCGGTTCGCCCGCGTCGAGGCGCTCCTTGATCTTGGCGTGCGCGATATCGCGGGCCACCACCAGCGGACCGGTCAGCGAAAGCCGCGTCTTCACCGGGTATTTCGCCAGTTCGGCGCGGATCTCCGACATCGGCCGGTTCAGGTCGATCTGCACCACGTCGCCGCCGAGGATCGACTCGGTCTGCTCCGGCAGGTAGTGCGCGGGCTCGCGCTCGAGCTGCTCCAGGAACACGCCCTCGGGCGTGATCTTGGCCAGCGCCTGCCGGTCGGCCGAGCAGGACACCGCGATGGCCACCGGGCAACTGGCGCCGTGCCTGGGCAACCGGACGACGCGCACGTCGTGGCAGAAGTACTTGCCGCCGAATTGCGCACCGATGCCGAAGGATTGGGTGAGCTTGAAGACCTCCTCCTCCAGCTCCAGATCCCGGAACCCGTGCGCGGCAAGCGATCCCTCGGTGGGCAGGTGGTCGAGGTAGTGCGCCGAGGCGTATTTGGCCGTCTTCAACGCGAATTCGGCACTGGTGCCACCGATTACCACCGCGAGGTGGTACGGCGGGCAGGCCGCGGTGCCGAGCGAGCGGATCTTCTCGTCCAGGAACTCCAGCATCCGCGTCGGATTGAGCACGGCCTTGGTCTCCTGGTACAGGAACGACTTGTTCGCCGACCCGCCTCCCTTGGCCATGAACAGGAACTTGTACGACGGCTGCGCGGGATCGCCTGGCGTGGAATACAACTCGATCTGCGCGGGCAGGTTGGATCCGGTGTTCTTCTCGTCCCACATGGTGATCGGGGCGAGCTGGGAGTAGCGCAGGTTCAGCTTGGTGTAGGCGTCGAACACGCCGCGGCTGATCCATTCGGCGTCGTCCACGCCGGTCAGCACGCCCTCGGACTTCTTGCCCATGACAATCGCGGTGCCGGTGTCCTGGCACATCGGCAGGATGCCGCCCGCAGAGATGTTCACGTTCTTGAGCAGGTCCAGCGCGACGAAGCGGTCGTTGCCGCTGGACTCCGGGTCGTCGATGATCTTGCGCAGCTGCGCGAGGTGCGTCGGCCGCAGGTAGTGGCTGATGTCGTGCATCGCCTCGGCGGTCAGCAGGCGCAGCGCCTCCGGCTCCACCTGCAGGAAGGTCCGGCCGTTGGCCTCGAAGGTGTGCACGCCCTCGGTGGTGAGCAACCGGTACGAGGTGTCGTCGGCGCCGATCGGCAGCAGGTCTGAATAGCGGAAGTCCGGCGCGGTCACGGGACGCACTCCTTCGGGCAGGTCGGGGCCAAAACCGAGCACGGGTTTCAGTGCGCGCTCAGCGGGGCTGGTCACAGGCACAGCGAGCGTATCCACCGGGCTACGTCACACGATGGTTAGGCAAGGCTTATCCCGGGCAGTTGACACAAAAGGTTGCACGTTCAACCCCGGGAGTGCTACCTGTCGTTCCACACAAAAGCGTTCGGACGTCCAAGCGTCGGTTCGCCGCAACACCGTCGCGTGCCGCACAACGACGCGCGACACTGTATGACACGCCAGAGTTTGGAGCGCTATCGTGACCGATCCCCATTGGCTCGATGACGTCGAAATGCGCGCCTGGGTGGGCTTTGTGCGCACCCGCGACCTCATCGCCGCGGCGGTCGGGCGAGACTCGGCCCGCGAGTCGAACCTCACCTACGTCGAATACTCGGTGCTGGCCTTCCTGAGCAAAACCCCGGAACACCGCTGCACCTTCGCTGAGCTCGCCGCGCAACTCGAGTGGTCGCAGAGCAGGCTCTCGCATCAGATCACCCGGATGGAGAAGCGCGGACTCGTTGTCCGCGAACCGATCCCCGACGACGCGCGCCGCACCGCGGCCCGGCTCACCCCGCGCGGCGCCGAGGTGCTCACCGGCGCCGCACCCGCGCACGTGGTCAGCGTGCGCAAGCACATGATCGACGTGCTGGACCGGCAGCAGTTGGCCGCGCTCGCCGACATCTACGACACGCTGCTCGCGCATCATCGACAAACGGCGAGCGAGAACTGACCACTCAGGCGGACGTGCGCGCCGCCTCCGGCTGGGCCGCCGATTCGGCTTCCGCACTGCCCGACTCGACTGCCACACTGTCCGATTCGGTTGCTGCCGCGGTACCGGACTCGGCTGCCGCGCTTGCCGACTCGACACCTGCACCGTTCGTTCCGGCCACCACTTCGCTTGCCTCAGCACTCGATTCGCGGGAGCCGGTCGGCACCCCCAGCGCGCGCTCGAATCCCGCGGGCACCACGATGTCCCCGCGATCGAGCTCGACAACACTCGTCTTGCGCAGTCCGAGCAGCGCCGAGTCGATCCCGCCGCGCAGGATGTCGAGCACGTTCTCCACGCCCGCTTGCCCATTCGCGGCCAGGCCCCACAGATACCCGCGCCCGATCATCACCGCGCGGGCACCGAGCGCCACCGCCTTCACCACGTCGCTGCCGCGCCGGATACCACCATCGAGCACCACCTCGATCTGCGTGCCCACCGCGTCGGCCACCGCGGGCAGCGCCCGAATGGCCGCCGGTGTCCCGTCCAGGTTGTTACCACCGTGGTTGGACACCGAGATGGCCGCGACGCCCGCATCGACCGCACGCAGCGCGTCATCGACCCGGATGACGCCCTTCAGCATCACCGGCCCGTCCCACTGCTCGCAAACCCATTGCACGTCTGCCCAATCCGGCGGCGGCGTGCCCATCCATTCGCCGTACGCGCCGAAGAACCCGGGTGCCGCGCCGTCGCCGATCGCCATGTTCGGCGCGGTGAGATCGGGGATGTGCCCGGACTTCGCGTAGGTCGCCAGCCAGCGCGGCCGCGTCAGGGTCTGCGGCGCGAACTTCAGCATGGTGCGCAGGTCGAGCTTCTCCGGGATCACCGGGCTCCCCCAGTCCCGGCCGTGCGAGAACGACCAGTCCAGGGTCAGGATCAGCCCGACCGCACCCGCTGCCTTCGCCCGCGCCATCCGCTGCAGGATCTCGTCTTTGCTACCGCACCAATACATCTGGAAGAAGGTCGCCGGGTTGGCCGCGATCACCTCTTCGATCGGCTTGCTGGCAAAAGAGCTGAGCCCCATCGCGATGCCGCGCGCCGCCGCCGCGCGCGCCACGGCCACCTCACCGTCGGGGTGTACTGCCTGCACGCCGGTCGGCGAAATCATCACCGGCATCGAAAGGTGTTGGCCGAGTACGGTCGTCGACTGATCGCGGTCGCCGATAGTGCCTGCGACGTGTGGGGCGAAACCGAGTTCGGTGAACGCCTGCTGATTGTCCTCGATGGTCTGCCCGCGCTCGGACCCGGCGATCAGCGCGCCGTACACCGATTTCGGCAGTCTCTTCTTCGCACGTCGCTGCGCTTCGGCAACGGTTTCGAACCACGGATTCATGGTTGGACGGTCCTTTCCAGGGAAGCTGCCGGCCACCAGAGCCGGGTTCGGTCGAGCAAGTCGGTGGTCAGATGGTCGAGCAGTGCCACGCCCTCGTCGGCGCTCGCTTCGGTCGGATCGCCGAGTACGCCGTTGGCGCTGACCGAGCGCACACCGGCGCCGCGCAGCAGCGGCATGAGCTGCGCGAGCGGGCGGACGTCGCCCACTTCGGCGTGGTCGAGCCGCACCCGGTTCGGCGAAAGTGCCAGTTGAACGCCGGTTTCCGAGCGCCCCGCATGCAGATCACCTTGATAGCGCGGCAGATACACGCGCACGTCACGGGACTCGCTGCGCAACAACGTTTCCGCGCGCCGCAGCGGTTCGAGGTTGCCGCCGTGCCAGTTGACCAGCAGGATGCGGTCGAAGGTATCGGTGGCCGAGCGGCACAATTCGACGACGAGCAGTTCCAGCGCGGCCTGCCCGATGGACAGCGTGCCGGGGAACCCCGCGTGCTCACCGCTGGCGCCGTACGGGATCGCCGGTGCGACAAGCACATCCGGGCGCACCATGGCCAGCCGCGCGCACAGTGCCGAAGCGATATCGGTGTCGGTGGACAGCGGCAGATGCGGTCCGTGCTGTTCGGTCGCGCCGATCGCGATGGCCAGAATCGCGTCCGCGGCGGCCCGCTCTCCGGCCTCGGGCCAGGTGAGATCGGCCACCGCGCGGGCCGAATCAGCCGCCGCGCGGCTGTGGCCTGCGACACTTTCGAACATCTCGCCAGATTATCGTCAGTCACTGACATAATCAATCCTCGTGACAGCAAGGACCACCCGTGGCCGCCCGCGCGGGACCAGCAAACGCGAACTCGAGCTGATCGCCATGCGGCTGTTCAGCGAGCAGGGCTTCGAGGACACCACGGTCGAGCAGATCGCCGCCGCGGCGGGCGTCAGCGGCCGCACCTTCTTCCGCTACTTCCCCACCAAGGCCGAAGTGCTCTGGTACCAGTTCGATGACGAAGTCACCGCTCTGCGCACCGCGTTCGCCGAAGTGCCCGACGATGTTGCGATGATGACCGCGGTTCGTCGAGTTGTCGTGAACGCCAATCGGTATCGGGCCGAGGACGTGCCGGAGCTACGCACCCGCATGCAGCTGGTCGCCACCATCCCGGCCCTCGCCGCCACCGCAGGCGCACACTACGACGCCTGGGAACGCGCGGTCAGCGACTTCGCCGCCCGCAGGCTCGGCGAACCGGCCAACGCCCTGATCCCGCTGGCCGTCGGGCGCACCACGCTGGCCGCCGCGCGCGCCGCCTTCGACGCCTGGCTGGCCCGCGCCGACGCGGATCTCACCGTCTATCTGGAGGAGGCGCTGCGTGGGCTGGAACGCGGTTTCGCGCCCCCGCCGTGAATCGCAAGCGAACAACGGGCAGGTTTCATCCGCAACACGGTTGGGGTATGACTAGGCTCGGTGTCGGCCTCACGGCCGAACGCACGATGATCCGACTCAACAAACCGTCGAAAGGGGCAGGAGTTTCCATGTCCGAGGTGTCCATGAGCCTTTCGGCGGATTCGCTGACCGCGGGACCGGTCGACAACCTGCTTCCGCAGTTGGTCGAGCATCTGCGTCAGAACCGCACCGCGCTGCGTGAGGAGTGGGCTCGCCGCATCACCGACGCTCAGCTCCTGACCGCGATGACCCCGGAGGAAATCTTCTCCGAGGCGACCTCCGTCTACGACAACTACGTCGAGGTGCTCGAGACCGGTAGCGTCGAGGCGTTGCAGGCCTACGCCCGCGATCTGTCCGAGCGCATCATTCCGAGAGGCGTCGAGACCGACGAGGTCCTCGGCATCGTGCTGCTGCTGCGTGACGTGCTGGCCCGCTCGCTGTTCGAGAAGTACCAGGCCGACTTCCAGTTACTCAACGCCGTGCTCGACGCGTACGAGCCGGCCGCCAACCGCATCGCCAACACCGTGGGCGTCTCCTTCGTTCAGGAGCGCGAGCGCGTTATCCGGCAGCAGCAGGAGGCGATCCGCGAGCTGTCCACGCCTGTTCTGCAGGTGCGTGAACAGCTGCTCATCCTGCCGATCATCGGCGTGCTGGACAGCCAACGAGCCAGGCAGCTCACCGAACAGCTACTGCGCGCGATCCGGGCCAACCGCGCCAAGGTCGTCGTCATCGACATCACCGGTGTGCCGCAGATCGACTCGACCGTGGCCAACCACCTGGTGCAAACGGTCGACGCGTCCGGCCTGATGGGTGCCAACGTGATCATCACCGGGCTCTCCTCGGAGATCGCGCTGACGCTGGTCACCATCGGGCTCGATCTGTCCAAGATGAATGCGGTCGGTGACCTCCAAGGTGGTATCGAGGAAGCCGAACGTCTGCTGGGTTACGAGGTTTCCCGAGTCGCCGAACGGGTTACCGAACGCGACGGCCGCTAGATCAGGGCGGGCACATGCCGGTACCGATTCTCAAACAGGGCACCTATCTCATCGCGTCGGTTCAATCAGCGTTGACCGACGCCGATACCGAACGCCTGCAAGACGATCTGATGAAACAGGTCAGCAAATATCGAGCGCACGGGATCATCGTCGACGTCACCGCGATCGACATCATGGATTCCTTCGCGGCGAGATCGTTGCGCACCATCGCGCACATGACGCAGCTGCGCGGCGCCGAAACGGTGATCGTCGGGCTGCAGCCGGAAGTCGCGTTCGCCATGGTGCAACTCGGGCTCACCTTCGAGGACATGCACACGGCCCTCGACCTCGAAGAGGGCCTCGCCTGGCTCAACAAGAAGACCGCCTCACCACGCCAGCGGGATGGTCGTGACAGTGGCCGCTGAGAACCTGGTGATCGCGGTCAGAGTGTCGGGCGACATCGTGATCGCACGTCAGGCAGGGCGCGAACTGGCAGCGAAGCTCGGATTCACACTGACAGACCGCACCATGATCTCGACGGCGATCTCCGAAATCGCCCGCAACATCACCAGTTACGCGGGCAGCGGCGAGATCAGGCTGATGGTCGACGACCGGGAGGGTCGTCAGGCACTGGTGGTCCAAGCCGAGGATCAAGGACCCGGCATCATCGACATTCCCCGCGCGCTCGAGGACGGCTATTCGACCGGGCGCGGACTAGGACTCGGTCTCCCCGGCGCCCGCAGGCTGATGGATCGGCTACTCGTCGATTCGGCGCCGGGCAAGGGCACGTTGGTGGAGATGTGGAAGTGGGTACCCAACGGTGCATGACGACGGGTTCATCGGCCGAATCGAGTGGGCGGTGGCCGGTCGCGCCCTGCCCGGCCAACGCGTCTCCGGTGATCGCGGCCTCATCCTCGATACCGGCGGCGGCACCGTCCTTTTCGCCGTGCTGGACGGACTCGGCCATGGCGCCGCCGCGGCCGACGCCTCGGATCGAGCCGCGCAGGTGCTCTCGGAGAACCGCGCCGAACCGTTGGACGTGCTGATGGTGCTCTGTCATCGGGCCATGGCCGACACCCGAGGTGCCGCGGTATCGCTGGCGCTGTTCGATCCCAGCGACACGGTGCGCTGGCTCGGCGTCGGCAATGTCGAATCCCGGGTGCTCACCGTGAGTCCGGCGGGGCTGGCCGTCCGCGCGACCATCCTGCTCACCGCGGGGATCGTCGGCTACCGGCTGCCGCAGAACCTGCAACCACAGACCATCCACGTGCGCCCCGGCGATCTGCTGCTGATGTCCACCGACGGCATCGTCAGCGAATCCGCCGACGCGATCGACCTGTCGAAGTCCACCGCCGACATCACCGCGGACATCCTCGGCAAGCATGCCAAGGACACCGACGATGCGTTGGTGCTCGCCGCACGCCATCGCGGCGCGGCGCAAGGCCCGACGTCATGAGGGGCCGGGCCGTATGACAGCACTGGCCGACTTCCTCGACGAGTACGCGAAAGCGCTACGGCGACACCTGGATTCACCGACTCAAGCCACCCTCGCGGAAGGGTACGAGCTCGGCAGACGGGCCCTGGTCGAAGGCATCAGCCTGCTCGACCTCAACGAAAACCACTTCCGGGTGGTGCAGGCCGCCGAGCATGATGCCGGCATCGGCGAGCGGGACGTTCGCCTCGCCGAGTCCGCACTGGAGTTCCTGCTGCAAACCCTTGCCGCACTTGATATTGCGACCCGCGGCTATCTCGACGGCGTCGGCCGCTACGAGCAACAGCGCACGCGCGCGGACGATCTCGCCGGACGCGACGCCTTCCGCACCGCCCTGGTCGAATCACTGCAGGACGGCTTCTTCGTCGCCGACTCGCACGGCGCCATCGTCGAGGTCAACTCCGCGTTCGGCGCGCTGACCGGATACGGCGCCGCCGAGGTGCCCTACCCGCTGCCGCATCCGTGGTCGATGCCGGAGGGACCGCGCTACCCCGATCTCGGCACGGAGGCACTACGTTTCGTCATTCCGATCCGGCACCGCGACGGCCGCTCGCTGTGGTTGGCGGTGAGCACCAGCGCGCTGATCAAGCCGGAGAACAACGAACGCATCTTCGTCGGCACCATCCGCGATGTCACCGCCGAGCACGACGCGCAGGCCCGCGATCAGGCCGCCTCACGGCTGGCCACCGCGGTGGGCGCGGCGACCAGCGTGGTCGAGGTGCTCGCGGTCGGCCTCGACGAATTGCGGCGCACCGTCGGCGCGCAGACCGCGGTGGTGTCGGTGTGGCCGAGCAGGCACGTCGAGCCGGAGGTGTACGTCTCCGGCGCCGAGGGCACGCCGAACGGGCCGGAGAGCGCCGAATTGGACGCGCGCGCAAGGGCAATGCTGGATCGAGCCAGACGCAGACCGGGCCGCAGCCTGTTCGCGATCCCGGAGGGCGCCGACAGCTCCGAAGGCATTGTCGCTCCGCTCGGCGAAACCGGTGATGCCGCACTGTGGTTGCGCTTCGCCGCGCCGCGCGCGATCAGCGCCGCCGACTGGACGTTGTTCTCACTACTCATCGGGCACCTCAGCCTCGCGGTGCAGCGGGCGCGCAACTTCGATCAGGCCCGCTCGACCTCGCTGACATTGCAGCGGGCCATGCTCGGCCCGATCGAACTGCCGCCGCGGTTCTCGGTGCACTACGAACCCGCGCTGCCGCCGCTGGAGATCGGCGGCGACTGGTACGACGTAGTCCCGTTGCGCGACGGCACCATCGGAGTCGTGGTCGGCGACTGCGTGGGCCGTGGCCTGTCCGCCGCCGTGGTAATGGGCCAATTACGTACGGCCGCAAGAGCATTGCTGCTGCGCGGGGCCGGTCCGGCACAGTTGCTGGCCGAGCTCGACACCGTCGCGGGCCGGATCCCCGGCGCGATGTGCACGACCGTGTGCGCCGCGGTGCTCGATCCGGTGCGCGGGCTGGTCCGCTACAGCAGTGCCGGCCACATGCCGCCGATCCTGGCCGACGTCGACGCGACCGGCCGCCTGCTGGAGGGCGGGCGCTCGTTCCCGCTGGCCACCTTCGATCCACCGCGCCGCCCGGAGGCGACCACCGCGCTGACGCCGGGCTCGACGCTGGTGCTCTTCACCGACGGCCTGGTCGAACAACGCGGCGTCGACATCGACGACAGCTTCGCCAAGATCGCCGACGTGCTCGCCGACACCTCCGCCAAGCTGCCGCGCGAGGTGGCCGACGCGGTGCTCTCGCGCCTGCGGCCCGCCGCGGGCTACGACGACGACGTCGCCATGGTGGTGTACCGCCAACCGCCCGCAGCACTGCGGCTGGAGGTCCCCGCGCACGCGGATGAGCTTGCGGCACTGCGCCGTACGCTCAAGGCCTGGCTGGCCGCCGCCGCGGTGCCGCACGATCTGGCGTCCGATCTGGTGGCCGCGGCCAACGAGGCCTGCAGCAACAGCATCGAGCACGCCTACCGCAACGGCGCCGTGCCGACCGGCCGCCCCGAGAGCACCGATCGCTCGATGGGCCGCGTCGCCAGAGCCCTGCGCGACCCGGCCGCCGACACCAACCGCGTCGAACTGACCGCCACCTGCAACACCGAGACGGTGGTGATCACCGTCGCCGACGCGGGCAGCTGGAAACCGCGCTCGGCCGACCCCGGCTATCGCGGCCGCGGCATCGACATGATGCGCGCACTCACCGAGGAACTCGACATCGACCACACCGGACCGGGCACCCGCGTCCGCATGTCGGTCACCCTGCCCGCCATCGCCTTCCCGATTGCAAACCCGTTGCGCGGCACCAACCGCCGCGCCTCGGGCTGACGCCGCGTCGATTTACCGCCAGCACCGGACTGTCCGCGCACGGCATCGTTGGCATCATGCATAACGTTGTTGATCTGAAGGTTCTCTATTTCGGCACGCCGGTAGTGTTGATCGGCACCCGAAACCTAAACGGGACAGCCAATCTCGCGCCGATGTCGTCGGCGTGGTGGCTGGGCGATCAGTGCATGCTCGGGATGAATACGGCGTCGCAGACCACGCAGAACTTGGTTCGCGAGCGGGCGTGTGTGTTGAATCTGCCGTCCTCGGCCCTGGCGGCGGCGGTGGATCGGCTGGCGCTGCTGAGCGGTTCGCCGGTCATGACGCCACACAAGATCGAGAAGGGGTATCGGTACGAGCCGGACAAGTTCGCTGCGGCCGGTCTCACCCAGCTCCCGGCGGACCTCGTCGCGGCGCCGCGGGTGGCCGAATGTCCGATTCAGCTCGAATGTGAGGTGCTGGCCAGCGAACCGTTCGGCATCGGCACCGATGCCGTCGCACACACCGTGCGCGTGCTGCGCGCACATGTGGCCGACGAGCTGATCATTCCGGGCACTGCGCACGTCGATCCGGTCGGCTGGGACCCGCTGATCATGAAATTCTGCGAGTTCTTCGGCGACGGCACACAGGTGCACCCGTCTCGGCTGGCCACCGCGTGGCAGATACCGAGCCCCGCGACCAGCCATTGAGCAGACCCGCCGGTAACGCTCCTATTCTGAAGCGGCGCAACGGCAACTTCGATCAGCGTCCTACGGTAAGGTTTGTCCTTATGAACGCGCCTAGGTTGCGAATTCGCCGCTACTTGTGTGTGGTGGAGTTGTGACCAACACTTCCGGAGACGCGTATCCCCTCGCGGACACGATGACCACCACCGTCGCTTCCCAGGACGGTGCGACGGTTCTCACTGTGGCAGGCGAGGTCGACCTGGCAACGGCCCCCGCGCTCGAGAGCTCGATCGAGGCGATCCTGAACGGCAAGCCTGCGGCCTTGATCATCGATCTGACCGCGGTCAGCTTCCTCGCATCGGCGGGCATGGCGGTACTCGTCGCAACACATCAGCGTGCGGGCGACTCGACCGCGATCGCCGTGGTCGCAGACGGCCCCGCCACCAGCAGGCAGCTGCGGATGACCAACCTCGATCAGGTGTTCGCCGTGCATTCCACCCTGGAGGCGGCACTCGCGGGCTTCCGCGACCGCTGACCCGAACCCGTACCGACCGCGGCGTCTCCCCTCGTTCGAGGCGAGACGCCGCGGTCGTTCGCGCTCAGCAGAGTTCGCGCAGCTGCTCGATCAGCTTGACCCGCTCGGCGGGGGTGGCCGCCATCGGCAACACGTTCAGCACGGTGGCACCCGCCTCGGCGAAGGCCGCGACCCGCTCCTTGACGAAGCCTGCGGGACCGACCAGCGAGATGTCGCGGACCAGGGCGTCGGGCACGACCTTCGCGGCCTCCTCCTTCTTGCCCGCCAGGTAGAGCTCCTGGATGCGGTCGGCCTCGGCGCCGTAGCCGTACTTGGTGGCCAGCGTGTGATAGAAGTTCTTGCCCTTGGCGCCCATGCCGCCGATGTACAGCGCGAGGTGCGGCTTCACGAACTCCAGCAGCGGCTCGACGTTGTCGCCGATGGCCAGCGCCGGGCTCGCGTACACCTCGAGCGGGCCGAGCTGCGGGTCACGCTTGGCGAAGCCCGCCTCGAGCGAATCGCCCCAGATCAGCTTGGCCTGCTCCGGCAAGAAGAAGATCGGCTGCCAGCCCTCGGCGATCTCGGCGGTCAGCTCGACATTCTTCGGGCCGATCGCCGCGAGCAGCACCGGAATGCGTTCGCGCACCGGGTGATTGATCAGCTTCAGGGCCTTGCCCAGGCCGGTGCCCTTACCTTCGGGCAGCGGGATCTGGTAGTACTTGCCCTGGTATTCGAGCTTCTCGCGCCGCCACACCTTGCGGCAGATCTCCACCAGCTCCCTGGTACGCCCGATCGGCGCGTCGTAGGGCACGCCATGGAAGCCCTCGATCACCTGCGGGCCCGACGCGCCGAGGCCGAGGATGAACCGGCCGTCGGAGACGAAATCGAGGCCGGCCGCGGTCATCGCGGTCAGGCTCGGGGTGCGGGTGTAGATCTGCAGGATGCCCGAGGCCAGTTCGATCCGAGAGGTCTTGGCCGCCAGGTAGCCGAGCGCGCTCACCGCGTCGTACGAGTACGCCTCGGGGACGAACACGATGTCCAGGCCGGCCCGCTCCAGGTCGGCGACCTCGGCCGCCGCTTCTTTGAAACCGCCCGAGTAGTTGATGCCCAATCCGATCCGCATAGCACTCAACATAACGGCGGCTACGGGTCCGCGCCGCACCGGATGGGTTCCGCGGTGGCCGAACCGGTAGCGTTGAGCGCGCACTCCCCACCCGCGCCGCACGATGAAAGGCCATCAACCCGTGTCGCAGCCGAGCACTTCGTCCCAGGAAACTGCGTCCTCCTTCGGCGAGGCCACGCTCGCGCAGTACCTGTCCGATCTGGCCGCCAAGATTCCGGCGCCGGGCGGCGGGGCCGTCGCCGCGCTGCATGCCGCGCAGGCCGCCGCGCTCGTCGCGATGGTGGCGCGTTACACCACCCGCGCCAAGGATGCGGACAACCGGCCGGTGGTCGACCGGATCATCGAGGCCGCCGACGCCGCCCGCGCTCGTTCGCTGGCCCTGGCCGACGCCGATGCCGCCGCGTTCACCGCGGTCGGTGCCGCGTACAAGCTGCCGAAGGAGACGCCGGAGGAAGTCGCCCTGCGCACCGCGACGATCAATGCGGCGTTGGTCGAGGCCGCGCGAGTGCCCGCGGCGGTGGTCGACGAGGCCGACGAGGTGCTCTCGCTGGCCACCGAGCTGTTCCCGATCGGCAACCCGAACGTGGTCACCGATATCGGTGCCGCCGCCGACGCCTGCCGTGCCGCGGCCGCCAGCTCGCAGCTCAATATCGAGATCAACGTGACCTCGCTGCCCGCCGAGGAAGGCGACCGGTTCGCCCCCGTTTTGCTGCGCATCGAGGAACTCGTCGCGCGCGCCGACGGTCTGCACGCCGACGTGGTGCACGCGGTTCGCGGCTAGTTCGAGTTTCCGCACCGCACGGTCGGGTATGTCGGCGGCAGGTAGCCGACAACGCCGAGGAGGTGGCCGTGCAGATCGGATACAAGTTGGCGGCGGAGGCCTTCGGGCCGAAAGAGCTGATGCGCCAAGCGGTTCGGGCGGAATCCGCCGGTTTCGACTTCGTCGAGATGAGCGATCACTATCACCCGTGGCTCGACGTCCAGGGGCATTCGCCGTTCGCCTGGACGGTATTGGGTTCGATCGCCGCGCAGACCGAGCGGATCGGCTTGGCGACCGGGGTGACCTGCCCGACCGTCCGCTATCACCCGGCGATCATCGCGCAGGCCGCGGCGACGCTGGCGCTGGTGTCCGACGGACGGTTCACCCTCGGCGTCGGCTCGGGTGAGCGGCTCAACGAGCACGTGGTCGCGCGGGAGTTCCCGGAGGTGCGCAAGCGCCAGGAGATGTTGCGCGAGGCGCTGGAGATCATTCGATTGCTGTGGCGCGGTGGTTATCGCTCCTACGACGGCCGCTACCTGTCGCTCTCGGACGCGCGGGTCTTCGATCTGCCCGGCGAGCTCCCGGTGATCGCGGTGGCCGCCAGCGGGCCACCCTCGGCGCGGATCGCGGCCGAACTCGGGGACGGACTGTTCGCCACTGAACCGAAATCCGAGATCGTCGAGCGGTATCAGGCGGCCGGTGGTGCCGGGCCGCGCTATGCGGAGGTTCCGATGGCTTGGGCGCCCGACGAGGAGACCGCCGCCAAGGCCGTGCTCGAAACGACCCGCTGGGCCTTGACCGGCTGGAAGGTGATGAGCGAACTGCCGAATCCGGTCAATTTCGATGCCGCGTCCAAGACCGTGCGCATCGAGGACGTCGTGCAACAGTTCGCCTGCGGCCCGGATCCGACCCGTTACGTCGAGGTGGCCCAGCAGTTCGTCGACGCGGGCTTCGACCACCTGGTCATGCAGAATGCCGGGCCGGACCCGGACGGGTTCATCGACTTCTATCAGCAGGAACTCGAGCCGCGCTTCCGGCAGCTCACGCCGAGTTGATCCGCTAGACGGGCGAATTCCACGCTGTCAGTACGATTTTGCCGCGGACTCGGCCGGATTCGCTGAGCTGGTGGGCTTTTGCCACGTCGGCGAGAGGCAGGACCTGATCGATCGTGACGTGCAGGTATCCGCGGTCGACCATGGTCGTGATCTCACGCAGGGAGACGCCCGACGGTTCGACGTAGAAGCGTTCGTAGCGCGGATCGGTCTCGGCGCGCGGGTCGGCGACATCCGAGCCTTGCATGTCGAGGCAGGGTGGCGGCGGTCCCAGCCTGGTCATCTGGCCGTGGTTGCCTCCCAAGCACTTTCGACAAGTGCGACATTGTCAGTGGGCGTGCCTTCGAGTGATCTGTCGGGGGCATCGCGCGTGAATTGTGCAGCCGCGTGCGGTATTGCTAGCAATCTCAAGCGCGGCGGGCGAAATTGGGCGCGGCAGGCAATCTCGCGCACGGCGGGCGAACCTCAGCGCAGCAGGCAAACTCGTACACGCCGGGCGAACCTCAGCACGGCAGGCAAACTCGTACACGCCGGGCGAACCTCAGCACGGCAGGCAAACTCGTACACGCCGGGCGAACCTCAGCACGGCAGGCAAACTCGCGCACGCCGGGCGAACCTCAGCACGGCAGGCAAACTCGTACACGCCGGGCGAAACTCAGCACGGCAGGCAAACTCGTACACGGCAGACGAAACTCAGCACGGCAGGCAAACTCGTACACGGCAGACGAACCTCAGCACGGCAGGCAAACTCGTACACGGCAGACGAACCTCAGCGCAGCAGGCAAACTCGTACACGCCGGGCGAAACTCAGCACGGCAGGCAAACTCGTACACGCCGGGCGAAACCCAGCACAGCAGGCAAACTCGTACACGCCGGACGAAATTGGGCGCAATGGGCAACCTCAAGCGCGGTAGGCGAAATTGGGCGCGGCAGGGCGGCGGCGTCTCGTTGGGCTTGGGTAGGCGGGGCCGCTCGGGGCGGGGGGTGATCTGCACGAACGGTCGTGCGATAGGCGAAAGGTCGGGTTTGGGGGTGGAGGGGGCGGGTAGGCAACATAGTGAGGGGCATGGTGGTCGGTTACGACTGCGGCACGGCTGGGATCGATTCGTAGAAAGAGTTGATCATGCGGCCTAACATTTAGTTTGCTTGCCTACCCACCATCTCGAAGGGGTGGAGCTAATGAGAAATGTCATCCGATATCTGTTCCTAATGATCTTGATCGCGGTATTGGCCGTGTTCTGGTCGGGGACGGCGACAGCGACGCTGATCGGAACCACAACAACAACGAGTCCGGTCGAAGGGATCGGGCCCTCGGATGGGCAGGTGGTCGGTGTTGCCCACCCCGTCACCGTCCGATTCGCAGCGCAGGTCGCCGACCGCGCCAAAGCCGAGCAAAGTATCAGTATCCGGGCCACCGACCCGCTGACCGGGACGTTCGCGTGGACCAACGACCGGGAGGCGGTGTGGACGCCGACCGGCTTCCTGCCCGCCAATGCTCGCATCACCGTCGGCGTGGGTAACGCGCGCGCCGAATTCAACACCAACGCAGGTGTTTTCGGTGACGGCGACATGTCGAACCACACGTTCACGCTCACCGTCGGCGGCATCCCGAGGACGATGCCCGCGTCGATGGGCAAGCCGGGTCGCGAAACTCCGTCGGGCACCTTCCCCGTGCTGGAGAAGGCCCGCTCCGTGGTGTTCGACTCGCGCACCATCGGCATCCCGCTGAGCTCACCGGAGGGCTACCTCATCAACGGTGAATTCGCCGAACGCCTCACCTGGGGTGGCGTTTACATCCACTCCGCCCCGTGGTCGGTGGAGCAGCAGGGCAACTCGAATGTCAGCCACGGCTGCATCAACCTTGCCCCGGACGATGCCGAATGGGTTTACCACACAATCAATGTCGGTGATCCCGTCACGCTGCACTGGTAATCGACGGTTTCTCGCACCCGCGCACCGCTTCGGTGGTTCGCGGGTCCGGGTGGGATCGCCGATAGCTGCCGCTCATGACATGATCGAGCGAGTGAGACAGTAGATCTCGGTCGCTGGGACCTGGCAGGAGCTGACAGATGACGACCGCAACCCGCTCGGATATCGAATTCCAGTCGGACGGCAGCACGATTCGGGGCTGGCTATACCGCCCGGAGACCACCGCGGGGCCGGTTCCCGTCGTGGTCATGGCGCACGGGCTGGGCGCCGTCAAGGAAATGCGTTTGGACGCCTTTGCCGAGCGTTTCGCCGATGCCGGAATTGCCGCAGTTGTCTTCGACTATCGGCATTTCGGCGCGAGCGACGGCGCACCGAGACAATTGCTGAGCATCGGCCGCCAGCTCGCCGATTGGTCGGCGGCGATCGATTACGCCGCCACCCTCGACGGCATCGATCCGGCCCGAATCGCTGTGTTCGGAACATCTTTCAGCGGCGGCCACGTATTGCGCGTCGCCGCACAGGATCGCCGCATCGCCGCGGTAGTCTCCCAGTGCCCGTTCACCAGCGGCATCGCCTCGGCTCCGACAGTCGGACTCCGACCGCTGCTCGCCATCGCCACTCGCGCGGTCTTGGACCTCGGTGCCGCCGCATTGCGCAGGCCGCCGGTCACCGTCCCGCTCACCGGCCGGCCCGGCCAGACCGCCTTGATGAACGCCCCGGACGCGGCCCCCGGATACACCTCGCTGGTGCCCGCCGAATTCACCCACCCCAACGCCGTCGCCGCCCGGATCGGGCTGACCCTCCCGCTCTATCACCCCGGCCGCAGCCTGCGAAAGATCGAGGCCCCGGTGTTCCTCGGCGTCTGCCTGAACGACACCGTCGCCCCGCCTCGCCGCACCCTGCGTTACGCGGCGGCCGCCGGATCCAACGTCGAGGTGCACGAATACTCGGCGGGCCATTTCGACATCTACGTGTCCCCCGATTTCGACAAGGTAGTGGCCGACGAAACCACCTTCCTTGTGGAGCACCTACGCCCGAGCTGAAGTTACGCCGCTTCGATCAATGCATTGTCGCGGGACAGCAGCGCGGCATAACGACCGTCGAGTTCCATCAGCTCATCATGCGAGCCACGTTCGATAATGCGTCCCTGATCGAGCACGACGATCTGATCGGCATCGCGAATGGTCGACAGCCGGTGCGCGATGGTGATCGTGGTGCGATCGACCGACAGCGCGTCGATGGCCTGCTGCACCTCCTGCTCGGTACGGGTATCGAGTGCACTGGTCGCCTCGTCCAGCACCAGGATCGGCGGATTGCGCAGCACGGCGCGGGCAACGGCGAGCCGTTGCTTCTCACCGCCGGAGAACCGGTAGCCGCGCTCGCCCACCAGGGTGTCGTACCCGTCGGGCAGGCTCATGATGTGCTCGTGGATCTGCGCGGCGCGGGCCGCATCGTGCAATTCCTGTTCCGTCGCATCGGGTTTCGCGAACCGCAGATTATCGGCCACAGTGGCATGGAACAGGTAAGTCTCCTGGGAGACAACACCGACGGCAGTCGCGAGATCCGCAAAGGACAAGTCGCGCACGTCTTTCCCATCGATGGTGATCGCACCGGAGCTCACGTCATAGAGCCGCGCCACGAGGTAACCGAGAGTGGTCTTCCCCGAACCGGTTTCGCCGACGATCGCCAGGCTCGACCCGGCAGGCACGGTGATGTCGATGTCGCTCAGCACATCTCGATTCCCTGACCCGTACGAGAATCCGACATGATCGAACCGCACCGCACCCGTCACCTTGCCGAGCGCGACGGGCCGACCGGGCTCCTCGATATCGGGCTTCAGATCCAGGTACTCGAAGATCCTGCCGAACAACGCCATCGAGCTCTGCACCTCGACACCGGTGGACAGTAACTGCACCATCGGCCGCAGCAACGTGGTCTGCAGCGTGGTGAACGCGACCAGCGTGCCGATCGACACCAACGGCTTGCCGCCCGTCACGCTGAGCCCCGCCGCCCAGTAGATCACCGCGGGCATCGCCGACATGACGATGGTGATGGTCGACTGCCGCCACCGTCCCGCCATGCTCGCGCGCACCTCCAGATCGACCAGCCCACGCGACTCCCGCACGAAACTGTCGACCAGTGCCGGCGATCGCCCCATCGTGCGACCGAGCAGGATGCCGCTCACCGAGAGCGACTCCTCCACGATCGCCGACATGCCCGCCAGCTTCTCCTGCCGCTGACCGGTGATCTTGCGGCGTTCGCTGCCGACACGGCGGCTGATCCACACGAAGAACGGCAGCATGACCAGGGAAACCAGGGTGAGCCGCCAGTCGAGCACGATCATCGCGGTGACCGCGGCGAGCACCGTGGTGAAGTTCGAGACCAGCGACGTCGCGGTGGACGTGACGGTCGATTGCATGCCGCCGATATCGTTGGCGATGCGCGACTGCACCTCGCCGGTGCGGGTTTTGGTGAAGAAGGACAACGGCATTCGCTGCAGTTGCGCGTAGACCGCGGACCGCAGGTCGTGCATCACGTCCTGGCCGACCGTGGTCGAGAGGTAGGTCTGCAGCACGCCGAACACACTGGTCAGCGCGGCGACCGCGATCATGCCCGCGGCGAGCAGGGTCAATAGGCCGGTGCGCCCGTGTGGGAGCGCGTCGTCGAGCACCGCGCGCAGCATGAACGGCGAGGCCAGCGCGACGACCGAGGACAGGCAGACGAGGGCGGCCACCAGGGCCAGCCGGGCCCGATAGGGCCGGAACAGCCGGACGATCCGGCGAAGTTGAGGTGGGGGCTGCAAAGGCGCCTCCTTCCGAGAGAACTACGTCATAAAACTGAGCATGACTCATAATTGTTCCCGAAACAATGAGTTAAGCTCAGAATCATGGAGTCCGCCGACACCGACCTGCCCGAACTGTTCCTGCGCGCCGCCAAACGGATCCGGCGCAACCAGGTGGGCCGGCTCGCCCCGCTCGGCCTCACCCCCGCCCAGGCGCGCGCGCTGCGCATCATCGCGCACCAGGAGGAGCCGCTGCGGATGACCGCACTGGCCGACCGCCTCGGCATCGTGCCCCGCTCGGCCACCACGGTCGTCGACGCCCTCGCCGCCGCGGATCTGGTCACTCGCGCCCCAGACCCCGCCAACCGCCGCGCCACCCTGGTCACCCTGACCGAATCCGGCCGCGCCACCCTCACCCGGATGGCCGAGGCCCGCCGCGAGGCCGCCGAAGAACTCTTCGCCACCCTCACCGCCGAGCAACGCGAAACCCTGCGAGAGCTGCTGGCAACTCTCGATTCCGCTACCGTGTAGCGCAATCCGGACTTACCGACCGGTATCCACCCGGCCTACCCCATGGTCAGCAACCGCGCAGTATTCTTCCTCGAGCGACAGCGCAGTCGGCTGGGCAGACCCGTCGCCGCGTTGCTGCATTTCCGGAACGGTGCGGATAACCTGGCGATATGACCTGACGAAGGTGGGGCGATGGATCGACCGGAGATGGGCGCACAGCCCGGATACGACTATGGGCGGGGGCCGCAGATGATGAATCGTGGTGTGCCGGAACAGCGGTACCCACCGGACGACCGGTATCAGGGCGAGTATGCCGACTGGGTCGACCGGCTGCCCGAGCACGACCCGGAACCGGACTACGAACCGGACCATTTCGAAGACGAGTTCAGCGGGCTGATCGACCGTTCCAAGCGGAACCGGTCGACCCGCCGCTGGGCGGTGCCGCTGCTGGGCGTGCTCGGTGTCGTCGCGATAGCAGCCGCAGCCTTCTTCATGTTCGTCGGCAACGACTCGCCACCGCCTTCGGCGTCGAACAATCCCGGTCGGATCGGTGATCCCGCCGCCTCCGCGGGCGCGCAGTGCACGGCCGAGCGGGTCGGGAACCGGATCAAGGGCAACGACCCCGGCGGTTTCGACTCCGGCCCCGGCGCGATCTTCGCCTTCCAGCACGCGTACTACGTCACGCGATCCGGCGAAGAGGCACGCGCCGCTACCACGCCCGACGCGGCGGTGGAACCGGCCGACGCCATCCAGCGCGGTATCGACACGGTTCCGGCGGGCACCACCTACTGCGTCGCGATCACCCCTGGCGCGTTCGCGGGCCAGTACATGGTGGTCGTCACCGAGAACCGCCCCGGCCGCACGCCGGTCACCTACAACCCGCAGCTCGTCACGACCACCAAGGACGACGGGCGCACCCTCATCAGCGCCATCACTCCCGGCCAATAGTCCGGTCGCTCAGGCGAACTCGTACTTGGCGACGATTTCCTCGTCGAGCTCGATGCCGAGCCCGGGGCGTTGCGGCACGAACACCTGGTTGGCCCCGTATTGCAGCCGTGTCTCCGGCGTGAGCAGCTGTTCGAAGTTGTAGATGCCCTTCTCCAGCGCGAAGTACTCGACGACCAGCGAGTTGCTGACCGCGCCGCACAGGTGGACGTGCAGGTTGTGGTGCCAGTGCGGCGCCATCTGCAGACCGAAGGCGTCGGCGGCGTGCGCCACCCGCAGCCACTCGGTGACGCCGCCCACCACACCGGCGTCGGCCTGCAGCACCGCGGCGGCGCCCGCCTCGATGAGTTGCCGGAATTCCCAACGGGACTGGTGAATTTCGCCGGTCGCGACCGGCGTGCGGATCTGCCTGGCGAGCTCGCCGTGCCCGGCGATCGCGTCCGGGGAGAGCGGCTCCTCGAACCACCACAGTTCCCGGTCGCCCGCCGCGCGCTCGAAAGCCTCGATGGCCCTGCGTGCTTCGTGGACGGAGCGGTAGGCGTTGTTGGCGTCGAGCGCGAGCCTGCCGGTGTCGCCGATCGCCTCGATCGCGGCCGCGACCCGGCGCGCGTCCTCGGCCACGCTCAGGCCGCCGACCTTGATCTTGTGATCGGTAAAGCCTTGGCCCGCATTGAATTCGATCTCCTTGCGGACGGCCTGGGTCCATTCGCCCTCGTCCGGCCGGTAGTAGCCGCCCGACGCGTACGAGGGCAGCGGGGCGGTCGAGCCGCCGAGCAGGCTGACCAGCGGGAGCCCGGCCCGTTTCGCGCGGAGGTCCCACAGCGCGATGTCGATCGCCGACAGTGCCCGCAGCACGGCGCCGCGGCGGCCGGCGAGCAGCGCCTCCTGGTATGCGAGGCTCCACAGTCCGTGCACGTCGTTGTGGTCGGCGCCGAGGTAGACCGGCGCGAGTACGTCGTCGACCGCGCATTTGGTCAGTGTGCCGCCGCTGGTTCCGGCGTAGGTGTAGCCGAGTCCGGTCGCACCGCTGTCGTCGGTGACCTCGACTAGGACGTAGTGCCGATCGGTCAAGTCGCGGTTGGACATTCGGGTCGGCTTGTCGACCGGGATGCCGACGACGCGGGCTGAGATTCGGGTGATGGTCATCGACTGCTCCTCGCGGATGGGGCGGTGCGGACCGCCTGGATGTTGGCGAATTCGGTGGCGCCGTAGCTGCTCAGCTCGCGGCCGTGCCCGCTGGCTTTGACCCCGCCGACCGGCAGGCGCGGGTCGGATTCGGAGATCCGGTTGACGAACACGGATCCGGCCGCGACATTGGCCGCGAGCTGCTCGACCCGGCCGAGGTCACGGCCCCAGATCGAGCAGCTCAGGCCGTACGCCGAGGCATTGGCGGCGGTCAGCGCCGCGGCCGCGGACCCGACCGGCAGCACCGCGCCGAGCGGACCGAAGGTTTCCTCTTGGAACGCAACGGAATACGTGTCGGGCACCGCGACGATGGTCGGCGTGAACCAGGCGCCGGGACCGGAATCGCCTGCGCCGCCGACCAATACCTCGGCCCCGGCGGCCACCGTCGCGGTCAGCTGCCTGCGCAGCTCGTCGCGCAGGTCGGCGCGGGCCATCGGGCCGATATCGGTGCTCGGCAAGGTGGGATCGCCGACGACGAGCTTGCCGAGCTCGGCAACCATCGCCGCGGTGAATTCGGGAAAGATGTTCTGCTCGACAATGATTCGCTTCGCGGCGATACAGCTCTGCCCGGCATTGAGGAAGCGGGAGCGCACCGCTGCCGCCGCCGCGTCGGTCACATCGGCGTCGGACAGTACGATGAACGGATCGGACCCGCCGAGTTCCAGCACCACCTTCTTCACCGCCCGGCCCGCCCTGGCACCGACGATGGCACCGACCCGATTGCTGCCGGTGAACGCCACCGCCGCGATGCGCGGATCGTCGATGAACGGACCGATCCGATCCGGCGGCAACACCACGCTGGTCAGCACCCCCGTGCCGCACACCTCGTCGAACAGCCGCTGCACGGCCAGCGCGCACCCGGTGACATTGTCGGCGTGCTTGAGCAGCACCGTATTACCGATCGCGACCGCGGGCAGCATCGACCGAAAGACCTGCCAGAACGGGTAATTCCACGGCATGATCGCCAGAATCACGCCGAGCGGCCTGGTGCGGATCTGCCCGCCGTCGGGGAACACGTCGACCGCTTGTGGCGCAACGAGATCGGCGGCGCGGTCGGCGTAGTAGTCGCAGGTGAGCGCGCACTTCTCGATCTCGGCGGCGGCCTGGCCGATCGGTTTGCCCATCTCGGTGGTGATCAGCGACGCCAGCGCCTGCGCGTCGGCTCGTAATCGGGCGGCCATCAGCCGGAGCCGATCGGCACGGTCGACGACCGGCTCGTCGACGGCCCGGCGTGCGGCGGCGACCGCTCGGTTCAGCAGCGCGGACAGCTGGTGGTCTGGCGTGAAAGAGTATGTCTCGATGGGGCTTCCGTCGACGGGGTTGATCGTGGTGATCATCGGCCCGCCTGCACGGTGTAGCGCGCGGCCAGCCAATCCTGGAAGCGCCGCCCGATGATCACCGGGTTCTCCAGCAACTTCGGCACGCCGGTGGCATTGCCCACCGCGATGCGCACATGCAGGAACACCGGGCCCGCCAGGGTCAGCGATTCCGCCAACTGCTCCCCCAGCTCCTCAGGATCGGCCGCGCGGCGCACGGTCCACCCGGCAGCAGTGGCCAACTCCCCCAGGTCGATTCGCGAACCATAGGTCGGCAGATTGGCCGTCGCGCCGTACACGCCGTTGTCCAGCAGCACCATCACCAGCTTCGACGGCCGCAGAAACCCCGCTGTCGGAAGCACATTCGGGTTCATCAGCAGCGATCCGTCACCCTCGATCGCCACCACCTTCGGCACATCGGTGTCCGCGATACCCAACGCGACCCCGGTGGCAACGGAACCCGCCAGCCCCATCGCGTCCAGCAGATACAGATGATTCGGACGATCGGCCACCGCCGCCAGCTCCCGACTGGAGGCGGCACAGGTCACCACCACCGGCAGTTCGCTCGTCTGCGCGGCGATAATCCGCAGTGCGTCAATACGTTTCACGATCAAGCCGCCTTACCGTCGGTGGCCCAGAAGTGCGCGAGCACCACCACGGGCCGAAAGGTCATCCGAGCGTGCACCCCCGCCTCGGTGACCACCGCCGCCCAGTCCTCCGGGCTACTGCGCCGGTCGATCTGGAAGGTCTGGATCCCGAACTGATCGAGCATCCGCGGCACGTGCTGGCTGAACGTGTGGATCATCGAGTTGTACTCACCGAGCCCACCGCGGGTGTTCGCCACGATCAGCATCGGCAGGTGGTAGGCCAGGTTGAACGTGGTCAGCGCGGTCAGCGCATTGCCGAAACCGTTGTCCTGCATGACGATCGCGCCGAGCTTGCCGGTCAGCGGCAACGCGCCGATCAGTCCGGCCGCCTCCTCTTCCCTGGAGAGCGGGAACACCCGCTCCGAGATGCCCGCTGCGCCACCGCTGCTGTCCACCAGCGCCGTGATGACGGGTGCCACGCTCACCGATGGCACGTACCCGACCAGATCGACCTCCGCCGCCCAGATGCCTCTGGCGACGGACGTCGCATACGAGTTGGAATTCACCGAATGTCCCTTCGCCGGACCGGCTGCGTGATCGCAGCCACTTGGTGTCTGCAACATACTACTCAAGATGAGTAGCATGCAACACTCTCGTATGCGTGACACCTATCCAGTTCAGAACAGAACAGTCAGTAGGTGACTTGGTCGCCCTCGGGCACCGACACCGAGACCCAGCGCCGCCATTCCGCGACCAGGCCGCGGTTGTCGTCACTGCTGTGCGCGACGAGCAGATCGCCGGATCGCACCAGATGCTTACGCATCGCGCGCTCGGCACCGACCCCATCGCGCTTGCGCAGCGCCTCGATGATGGCCCAGTGGTCTTTCAGCGCGGTATCGACCGGCTGATAGCGCGGCACGCTGTGCCTGCCGTCCAGGGCCAGCGTCTGCCGTAACTCGTTGACGAACTTGGCCAGTCGACGATTGCCGCTGGCCTGCAGGATCAGTTCGTGCAGCCGTTCGTCGGCCGCGAAGTATTCGGTGCCGCCGTCGGCCGTGCGCTCCATGATCCGGTATTCGGTGAGCATGGCTTCGTCGTCGCGGCTGGTCATCACGGCGGCGGCACTGCGGCAGGCCGGTGGTTCGAGCAGCACGCGCAGGCTGCACAGGTCGACGATGCCGCGCCCGTCCTGCCCGAGCACCCGCGCACCGCGATTGCGTTCGATCTTGACCAAGCCCAGATCGGCCAGCTTCAGCAGCGCCTCACGCACCGGCGTCCGGGAGGCGCCGAACAGCTCACCCAGCTCGCGGGAGGAGTAGAGGATGCCGCGCTCGAGCCGCCCTTGCCGGATCGCGTCCCGGATTTCGGCAGCGATCTGCTCGGACTTACTGTCTACCGCGTCCTGCGACAAGGCACCTCTTCATGGAGCGAGAGCTACGGGAAATCGCCCGTGGCACACCGACCTCGGACGATTCCCCAGCATAGCCGCTCAGGCAGCGGGTACCTCCGCGGCGCGACGGGCCCGCGCTCGCACGGCGATGGCGCCGACCACCAGCAGGGCGCCGACATTGGCCAAGATCATCACCGCGATGGCGAAGCTGGTGTGCCCGCCGGACGCGTCCTTGATCCAGCCGAACGCATACGGGCTGACGAATCCGGCCGCGTTGCCGAGCGAATTGATAAGGGCTATACCGCTGGCCGCGCCCGCCCCGGCCAGGTAGGCCGTCGGCACCGACCAGAACAGCGGTTTCGCCGTCTGCGCCGCCATGGTGGCGACCGTGATCGCGGTGAACGCGAGCAGCGGCGAGCCGAGCGCGAACGCCGTGACGGTGAACGCGACCACCGAGATGGCCAGCGCGATCAGCACCGGCCGCGACGACCGGTCGTTACGCACGAGCCGTCCGGTGATGTACATGCCGATCGCGGCCAGCAGGAACGGTATCGCCGACAGCCAGCCGATCTGGAAGCTACTCAACCCGTGCCCGACCTCCTTGACCACCGACGGCATCCAGTAGGCCAGCGGATACGCGCCACACAGCAGCAGGAAGTAGACCAGACACAGGGCGATTACTCGTTTGTCGCGCAGCGCGGCGAGGTGACCGGCCGGCGCCGTCTGCGCGCGTTCGGCGTTCTCCGCGTCGAGTGTTGCCTTCAGCCAGGCCCGTTCGGTGTCGTTGAGCCACTTCGCCTTTTCCGGCGACTCGGTGAGCACGCAGAAGAACACCACGCCGAGGAGCACCGCCGGAACGCCGCCGACGATGAAGATCCACCGCCAGCCGTCCATGCCGAGGGCGCCGTCGAAGGTGTCGAGAATCCACCCGTTCAGCGGACTGCCGAGCACGCTGGCCACCGGGATCGCCACCATCACGGTCGAAATCACCTTGGTGCGCTGGGCATTCGGGTACCACCGCGCGAGATACACGATGATGCCGGGGAAGAAACCGGCCTCCGCGACGCCGAGCAGGAAGCGCAGCACGTAGACCATCTCCACGCTCGTCGCGAACGCGGTCAGGGCGGCGATGATGCCCCAGGTCACCAGGATCCGGCTGAGCCAGATCCGGGCGCCGACCTTGGTCATGATGATGTTGCTCGGCACCTCGGCCAGCACGTATCCGACGAAGAAGATGCCGGCCACGAACCCGTACTGGGTCGCGCTCATGCCGAACGTCTCCTCCATGCCGAACTTGGCGAAGCTGACGTTGATCCGATCGATGTAGCTGACGATGTAGCCGATCACCAGCAACGGCACCACCCGGCGGGTGATCTTCCGTATCGCGTTCGCCTGCATAACTTCCCCCTCGGAACGGGGGATCGCACGGTCCATCTTCTTTCCTCCACAGCACAGAGCCAAAGCTGTGATGGCATGCCACCTTGATAAGTAACATGTCTCACTTGATGAGTGGCATGCTACTCACGCTGTGACCTGACGCACAAGAGTTTCGCAGAGGCGACGAACAGAGATGGCGGAAATGCGCTAGTGCAGCGGGCGCAGAAACGACAACGGCCGGTCCGGGGCTCGCAATGCCGGCCCGGACCGGCCGTAATCGAGTAACCCGCGGGGGAACTCGCCCCGCGGCGGATCGTCAGCTAGCGGCGTTCTCCGCGGCGATGACGACGTGACGCATGAGCAGCGCGGTGGTGACCGGGCCGATCCCGCCGGGGACCGGGCTCAGCGCCGCGGCCTTGCCGCGCACGGAATCGGCGTCGACATCGCCGACGATGCTGCCGTCGGCGGCCTCGTTGGTGCCGACGTCGACGACGACCGCACCCTCGCGCACGTGCTTGCCGGTGACCAGGCCTATGCGGCCCGCCGCTGCGACAACAACATCGGCAACAGAGGTGACGGCGGGCAGGTCGGTGGTCCGCGAATGACAGATGGTGACCGTGGCGTTTTCGGCGAGCAGCAGCTGGGCGAGCGGCTTGCCGACGACATTGGAGCGGCCGACGACCGCGACATGCCGACCGGACAGCGGGATCTGGTGCTGCTTCAGCAGCTCGACCACCGCCTCGGAGGTCGCGGCGACGAAGCCGCCCAGCCCGGAGGCTAGCAACCCGAGCGACAGCGGGCTCACGCCGTCGACGTCCTTGGTCGCGGCGATCGCGGAGCTGACGTCTTCGAGGGTGATGCCCGCGGGCAGCGGCGTCTGCAGCATGATCCCGTCGGTCGCGCTGTCCGCGCTGCGCGCCGCGAGTTCCGCGCGGATCGTGTCCGCACTCGCGTCGGCGCCGAGATCGACGGTGTCGCAAGCGATTCCGAGCCGCTCGGCGGCCTTGCGCAGCGAGTTCACGTACCAGGCGCTGGCCGGGTCGTCGTTCGCGACGATCAGCGCCAGGCGCGGCGCGGCGCCCGCCTCGGTGCGTGCGGCGGCGCGCTGCTTGGTGTCGGCGTTGATGGCGGCGGCGAGTTCCTTGCCGGTCAGCGAAACGGTATCCACGTTGTCACACTTTATCGGGACCACCGACGGTCGCGGCGACTGCGCCCGACAAGCCTCGCCCGGTTTGCCCCGAAGCTCGAAATAAGCCGCAGAATCCGCCCGGCAAATACGCGGTTTCCAGATCACGCCGCCGTATCGTGATCATGCTTGCCCACGGCTAACTGCCAGCACGTGCCCTACCCGATTTTTTTGCCGAGCACTCCAGCTTGCCAACAGCATTTCGCGGAAAGGTGTCGACTGAAGTGAAGATATCGAGGCACTGGAAACATCTAGCCGCGTCCCTGTTCGCGGCCATCATCGTCACCGGCCTGGCCGGCGTCCCGGCCCACGCCGGGGATACCGACGCCCTCTACAACTCCGCCCAGCGCAACTTCACCGACGGCAACGACGCCGCAGGCCGTGCCGACCTGCGCAACCTGATCGGCGCCGACCCCGGTGACGCCGACGCACTCTCCCTCCAGGCCATCTGGTCGCACTACGCAGGTGACCTGCCCGCCCTCGCCGACGCGATGGCCCGGCTCAACGTCGTCGATCCCGGCATGGCCGCGGGCACCACCAATGTGCTCAACGCCATCGGCGCGGCCGTCGGCACCCTGCCGAATCCGCTACCCGCACTCATCGGACCGCAGACCGGCATCGTCGTCCTCGGCTACGGCCTGCTGCCCGACGGCGCGCTGCGCCCCGAGCTGGTGAACCGGTTGACCGCGGCCTGGCTGCAGTCGATCGCCGCGCCGCTGTCCCCCATCGTGGTGACCGGCGGCAACCCGCAGAACGGCATCACCGAGGCGGACGCGATGGCAGGCTGGCTGATCGGCCACGGCGTGCCGCCGAACCGCATCCACGTGGAAGGCCAGGCCGGGTCGACCGTGCAGAACGCCCTGTTCAGCACCAAGCTGCTGCGTGACGTCGGCGCGACGAGCGCGGTGGTGGTCACCTCGCCCAACCACATTCGACGCGCCGTCGCCGACTTCATCGTGGCGGGCACCCAGGTGGTCGGCGCGACCACCTCGCTGGAACAGCTGGTCTCGCAGCTGCCGCCGCCGGCCCGGCAGTCCCAGCGCGGCATCTATCTCGACGCGACCCGCACGTTCGAGTTGGATATTTCGCGCTGAGGACAGCGCTGTCACCCGGGAACCGCCCGACACGGTGGCTCCCGGGTGCGCCGCCGAGAGCGACGTCACGGGAAATTCGGTGGCTCGCGCACGGCCACGCACGGCAGGATGTCCGGCGTGATGGCAGGTAGTACCGAGGTGGCGGCGGCCTTACGTGCGGCGGGTTGTGTCTTCGCCGAGGACGAGGCCCGCCTGCTCATCGCCGCCGCTGACACCGACGCCGACCTCGACGCACTCGTGGCGCAACGCGTCTCCGGCACGCCCCTCGAATATCTACTCGGCTGGGCCGAATTCCACGGACTGCGCGTCGCGGTAGCGCCCGGTGTTTTCGTGCCGCGTCAGCGTTCCGCGTTTCTCGTCGAGTCGGCGGCCGACTTGGCTCGCGCCCGCAGCCGTCACCTGATGGTTGTCGATTTATGTTGCGGCTCAGGCGCATTGGGCCTGGCGCTGGCCACCCTGCTGGCCGCCGAGCAGACCCGGGTGACCCTCGCCGCCGCCGACATCGACCCAGTCGCGGTCGACTGCGCCCGCCGCAACCTCACCCCGATCGGCGCCCCGGTCTATCAGGGCGACCTGTTCGAACCGCTGCCCGAGGAACTGCGCGGCTGCATCGACATCCTGCTCGCCAACACCCCGTATGTCCCGTCCGACAAGATCGCGCAGATGCCGCCGGAGGCCCGCGATCACGAACCGCGCACCGCCCTCGACGGTGGCCACGACGGCCTGGACATCTTCCGCCGCGTCGCCGAGCACGCCCGGACCTGGCTCGCCCCGGGCGGTCAGCTACTGATCGAATCCAGCGAGGCGCAGGCGCCCGTGGCCGTCGCGGTGCTGGCCGAGCACGGCCTCGCGGGCACGATCGCCGAATCGGCCGAGGACTACGCCACCGTCGTCATCGGCACCAGACCGGTCAGGTAGTGCCTACTTCTTGCGACCGGTGAATTCGTCCATCGAGTGGTAGACGCCAACCGTGTTGAGGAACAGGTCGCGCAGCTTGATGGGCAGGATGCCGGACAGGGCCTTGTTGAGGCGCGAGGTCCACGGCAGGATCACCAGTGGATTGCCTTGCTTCATCGCCCGCCACGAGGTGTCGACCACCTCGTCCTGCTCCAGGATCGGGGTGAACAGGAATCCCTTTGCCCCGTCGAACATTCCGGTGTTGATGTAGGTCGGGCAGACCGTGGTGACCTTGACGTGCTCGTGGCCCGCCTGCTCCAGCTCGATGCGCACCGAGTCGGACCAGCCGAGCGCCGCCCACTTGGAGGCCGCGTAGACGCTCATCCGCGGATTCGACACCAGCCCGGCCGAAGACGCGATGGTCAGCACGCGCGCCTCGGTCGAACCGGACACCATCGCGGGCAGGAATTCGAGGGTGACGTACATGGGCGCGTGCGCGTTGATCGCCATCGTCTTCTCGATGTCGGCGCGATTCTCGGTGTCCCAGAAGTAGTTGTTGCCCCGGACGATGCCCGCGTTGTTGACCAGGATGTCGATGGCGCCGACCTCGGCGTGCACCGATTCCGCCGCCTCGGCGATGGCGTCCGGCGCGGACACGTCGACCACGAAATGATGGATGGTGCCGCCGAGCCCGGTGAGCTCGTTGGCGGTCTCCTTCAGCGCGACCTCGTTGATGTCCCACAGCACCACCGCGGCCGCGCCCTCCCGCACCGCCCGCTCGGCGAACAGCTTGCCGAGGCCCATCGCGGCGCCTGTGACGAGCACCTTCTTGCCTGCGACCGTGTCGAGTTTCATCCGTCCCTATCCCTGTCGATTCCGCTGAAAGTTACTTCTGGCGCAGTGTTTTCATGACACCGAAGTAGCAGGTCATGGTCTTGGCCCACAGTTCCTCGGACATGCCGGGCAGCGGCGCGATCGGCAGCATCCGCTGCACCGCGATGGTCTGGGTGTCGATGTACTTCAGCAGTCCCTCCGCGCCGTGCCTGCGCCCGGTGCCGGAGATGCCGAGCCCGCCGGACGGCGCGTCGGCGCTACCCCAGGCCGCGATGAAGCCCTCGTTCACGTTCACCGAACCGGCGTTGATCCGCGCTGCGACCTCGCGACCACGGCCGATGTCCTTGGTCCAGACGCTCGCGTTGAGTCCGTACGCGGTGTCGTTGGCCTGCTCGACCGCCTCGTCGTCGCTGCCGACCCGGTATATCGAGACGACCGGGCCGAAGGTTTCCTCGCGATATACGGTCATGCCGGGTCGCACGCCGCTCAGCACCGTCGGCTCGTAGAAGTACGGACCGAGGTCGGGGCGGTGCTTGCCGCCGGCCAGCACCGTGGCGCCCTTGGCCACCGCGTCGTCGACATGCGAACGGACCGTGGCCAATTGGCGTGGGAAGGTCAGCGAACCCATGTCGTTGTCGTAGTTCAGCCCGCCGCCGAGCGCGATTCCCCTGACGTGCTCGATGAATTCGGCGACGAACTGGTCATACACCTTGTCGTGCACATAGATTCGCTCCATCGATTCGCACAGTTGCCCGGCCGAGGCGAAGCAAGCGCGGATGGCGATCTTGGCGGCCCTGGACACATCGGCGTCGGCGAGCACGACCAAGGGATTCTTGCCGCCGAGTTCGAGCGAGTAGCCGATGAGCCGCTCCCCCGCCTGTTGCGCGATGGTGCGGCCGGTCGCGCTGGAGCCGGTGTAGTCGACGTAGTCGGCGCGCGCGATCACCTCGTGGCCGATCACCGAGCCGCGCCCGAGTACCGCCTGCCACAGTCCCTTCGGCAGACCGGCGCGTTCGGCGGCGTCGATCGCCCAGAGTGCGGTGAGCGCGGTCTGATTGTCCGGTCGCGCCACCACCGCGTTGCCCGCGACCAGGGCGGGCAGTGCATCGGAGGCAGCCAGCGCGAGGGGGTAGTTCCACGGCGAGATCACCGCGACGACGCCCTTCGGCCGGTGCCGCACGTCGACCTGGGTGAGCAGCGGCAGCACGCCGCGCGGCTTGCGGGTGGCCAGCAGTTTGGCGGCGACCTGCGCGTAATACCTGGCGTTGACCGCGACATCGCCGACCTCGTCGAAGCCGTGCGCGCGCGACTTGCCGGTCTCGGTCTGCACGATGTCGAGGATGGTGTCCTGCTCGGCGAGCACGAGGTCGTGGAAGCGGCGCAGCACGGCGGCGCGCTCGCGGATCGGGCGGCGAGCCCATTCCCGCTGCACGGTGCGGGCGGTCGCGAAGGCCCGGTCGATGTCGGCGACCGACGACTGCGGCAGGTCGGCGATCTTGCGTCCGGTGGCCGGCGCGAAGACCTCGACCGCGGGCGCGCCACCCGCGACCGCCCGGTCGAGCAACGGCTGGACCAGCGACGATGGCAACGCATCTGCCGCGGCGAGCTGGGAGGCGGTCGTCATTTCGGCCCTCTCGTTGGGTGTTTGCAGCGCAGCGACCTTTAACTGAACACTAGTGTTAGATTAATAGTCGTGCCACGCCTCGTGTCAAGCTCTTCGTCATGGAACACAGACATGACAGGCTGCTCGCTGTGAGGCAGCACCATGTCTTTACCGAGGCCCGATGACCGAGGCGACGACCCGGCGAGGTCGGCCGCCGCAGACGCAGGAGCAAGCCGAGGAGGTCCGCGCCCGGATCGTGCTCGCCACCGCGGAGGTGTTCACCCGCAACGGGTCGCGCGGGTTGAGCGTCGCACAGATCATCGAGCAGGCCGGGCTGGCCCGGCCTACCTTCTATCGGTATTTCGGCAATGCGACCGAGCCGTTGCACGTCTTGCTGAACACCTCGAACGACGGTCTGGTCGACGGCATTCGGGTGGCGCTGACCGGCACCGACGAGCCCGTCGAGCTGGGCATCCGGCTGATCGACGCCTACCTGGCCTGGGCCGGTGGCCACGGCGCCATGCTGCGCCCACTGTTCGCCGAACTGCACGATCCCGGCTCGCCGGTGTCGGCGTATCGGGAACGCGCGCTGGACGATATCCGCGCGCTGGTGCGTGCGACGTTCACCGAACTCGGCCGCCCCGTGCCGAGCCCGCTGGATCTCGATGCCGCACTGCACGTCTGCGAGTACGTGGTCTACCGGATCTCCGCAGGCACCGCGCCCGGCGTCGAGCCGGACCCGGAAACGGTTGCCGCAGCACGCCTTACGATGATCCGCGTGCTACTGACCACCCTCGGCACCCGCACCGACCTCGAATACGCGATGAACCTGCCCGGCATCTTCCCCGCCCCCTGAGCCGACGCGCGCTCACACCTGCCGCGCACAAACCGGCCCGCGAACTCGGCGAACGACGCTGGTCGCCGAGTTCACAGGTTCTAGGACACCGGCGAGAACCGCTCGGTGTACAGCGCTGCCGTTGGGTCGTGCAGCGCCAGCACTTGGCGGGCCGCTTCGGCCAACGGCGGTGGGGCGCAGACATATACGGTCGCGCCGGTTCGGGTCTGTTCGAAGATCGCCCGCGGGTTCGGCCTGCCGAACTCGTCGTCCGCGCGCACCACCACGTCGCCGCCGGTCAGTCGCGCCAGCTCACACAGGAACGGCATCCGTGACCGCGAACGCCCGAAATACATGAGCCGCCATGGTGTTCCGGCGCGTTCAGCCGCGCAGACCATCGGCAGGATCGGTGCGATGCCGATGCCACCGGCGACGAACAGATACTGCGGCGCCTCGAGGAACGGAAAGGTATTGCCCAGCCCGCGCACCAACAGCCGATCACCGGCGCGCAACCGCCGATGGATCTCGCTCGAGCCACCGCCGCCATCGGCTATGTGGCGCACGACAATTCGGTATCGCCCCCGATCGGCCGGATCGCCGTTCAAGGAATACTGCCGCTGTCGGCCCGACGGAAGCACCACATCGACGTGCGCGCCGGGCGTCCAAGCGGGTAACCGGCCACCGTCCGGGTCGGTCAGGCACAGACTGACGACACCGTCGGCCTCCGGCTCGATCCGATCGATGACGACAGCAAGCTCACGCTGCCGCGAAAGTAATTGTGCCGCACTATCTGCCACGAACGCTCGCTGGTGGGTGTCGGCCGCCGAGCCGATCGTCCGCAGTTCGGAACCCGGCCGGTCCGCGTGCTCGACAGCCATCACGCGAGCACGCGCTTGGTCGGCATAGACAGTGGAGCCCATCTCGCATCCCCTCATCTCTGAACGGCGAAGCCCCGACACACCTGGCCGGGAAAGCACCAGCATCCAGGCAAACCTATTGATGACATCGAGCGCTGTCAACATCCTTCGATGTCGACAATGCGACTGTGGGAAGATGACGCCATGGTCGCCGACGACGGATCCATCCCCGGCATGCGCCGTTGGCGCGGCCGGTCCCCTGCCGATCGGGTGGCCGGCCGCCGCGAGCAACTGATCGAGGCGTGCACCGAACTGATGGCCACCGTCGGCGCCGCCGAGACCTCGATGCGCGGCGTCTGCAGGCAAGCCGGGCTGACCGAACGCTATTTCTATGAGAGCTTCGCGAATCTGGACGCGCTGCTCACCACCGTGCTCGACACCGTGGTGCTCGGCGCGCGCGACCGACTACTCGACGCGCTACCCACCGCGCCCATCGAACGCGACGCCATGTTCCGGCATATGGTCGCCATCTTCACCGACTACCTCACCGAAGACCGCCGCCGCGGCCGGATCATGTTCATCGAATCGCAGGCCACCCCGGTGCTCATGCCGCGCGCGAACGAACTCATCGGATTGTTCACGGCGCCGATCGCGCTGACGATCGGCGCGGGAGATTACTCGACTTCCGCACCCGACGAGCACGACAACGCACTCAATGCCAGCGCCATCTTCGGCGCGCTGGCCTACCTCTACCGGCCCTGGCTGGACGGCGAGATCCCGGTCCCCCGCGAACGATTCGACGAACACGCCGCGACTGTGCTGGAACACATTGCCCGGGCCCGTTCTTCGGTGATCACCGAGGCCTAGTCCCGCGCCGCTACCGGCGCAGGCCGGTCCGCCCGCTCGAAACTCAGCGCAGCGTTGGCGACCGATCCGTGCCGCAGCGTGAACAGGTCGCGCAGGTAGTTCATCCGTAGCCGCCACGGTGCCCGATCGCCTTGGATCGGGAACTGACTCGCGGAACGCTGCACATAGCCGGGATTGAAGTTCAGGAACAATGATTCGGCACCGACCGACGGATCGCGCACGGGCGTGCAGCGCGCGTAGCCGCGTGCGTCCATGTGCCGCAGCAACCGAACCACGTGCTCGGACACCAGATCCGCCTTCAATGTCCACGATGCGTTGGTATAGCCGAAGGTGTAGGCGAAGTTCGGCACATCCGACAGCATCATCGCCTTGTAGGCCATGCTGTCCGACACCGTGACCGGCCGCCCGTCCACCACGAGGTCTATGCCACCGAAGGCGACCAGGTTCAATCCCGTTGCGGTGACAATGATGTCGGCGTCCAGCGTCGCGCCGGAGACCAGCCGCAGGCCGGTCTCGGTGAACGTCTCGATCCGATCGGTGACGATATCCAGCCGGCCCTTACGGATGGCGCGGAAGAAATCGTTGTTGGGCGCCAAGCAGAGTCGCTGATCCCACGGGTTGTAGCTGGGCGTGAAATGCGTGTCGATGTCGTAGCCCGGCGGCAGCCAGCGCTCCTGCAGGCCGCGGATGCGTTCGCGCATCCAGGCCGGATACCGTTGGCTCAGTTCATACATCGTCGTCGCGAAGGCCACGTTCTTGGCCCGGACCACCGCGTAGGCCGCGCGCGGCGGCAGGTAGCGGCGCACCTTCATCGCGATGTTGTCCCTGGCGGGCCTGGAGACGATGTAGCTCGGGCTGCGCTGCAGCATGGTCACGTGCGCGCCCTGTTCGGTGAGCGCGGGACCGAGCGTGACGGCGGTGGCGCCGCTGCCGATCAGCACCACCTTCTTGTTCGCGTAGTCCAGGTCCGCGGGCCAGAACTGCGGGTGCACAACGGGTCCGGCGAAGCGCTCGGTGCCCGCGAAATCCGGCACGTAGGGCTGGTCGTAGCGGAAGTAGCCCGCGCAGGACAGCAGGAAATCGGCGGTCAGCGTGACGGTTTCGCCGGTGTCGGCGCGCTCGGCCCGCACGGTCCAGCGGTTGTCCGCCGTGGACCATTCGGCGCCGCGCACCCGATGCCGGAAGCGGATGTGCCGGTCGATGCCGTTTTCCGCGGCGGTGTCGCGCAGGTAGTCGAGGATCGCGGCGCCGTCTGCGATCGATGTGTCGCCCAACCACGGCTTGAACCGGTAGCCGAGGGTGTACATGTCGGAGTCGGAGCGAATTCCGGGATAGCGGAACAGATCCCAGGTGCCGCCGAGCGATTCGCGGCCCTCCAGGATCGCGTAGGTCCGCCGCGGGAACGCCCGCTGCAGATGATAGGCCGCGCCGATGCCGGACAGTCCGGCGCCGACGATGAGCACATCGACGTGCTCAGCAACGGTTGTCATCGCTCACTCCTCGGGTTAGGCGGCGTGCGTTCTCAGCCTACGACCCAGACAGTTGGTCCGGCACAGCCGGATAAATCGTGGGATGTTTCTCGCCCATTGCCGCTGACCGCTTTGCGTGGATTCCGTTCGGCCGCAACGTAGTTAAGCGTTGCACGACATTGGCACTCACGCGAGACCGAACGGTTTCCAATTGCACACTTCGCAGTGAAGTCACTCACATCGCCACGGCGCGGCAACCACGATTCCGCCGAGACGGCATGTTAGCTGAACGTTCGCCCACTTTGGCTGGCACGGATATACACAACACGATGTCGCGCTCGTCCACCAGACCTGAAAACCATTGGCGACCCGCAATATTCGGCCCGATCGGACGCCCACACTCCGCCATAGCCAGCCGATCACCAGTTAGTGATACTTCACGAAACATGTACTTCAACAACGCCTCTCACCCCCTGATCCGGGCCATAGGCATTCGTAGTTACCGTCGGGTAGTGTCCGTCGCACCGACGATCAGAGACGATCCGGAACCGTTTTCTTTCCACGATTTCCAGGAGCGCGAGTGTCGCATTCTCGATTCGAATCCATCGGCGCCTATCTGCCTTCGAATATCGTCACTACGAAGGAGCTGCTCTCGCGGCTGAAGGAACCACCGTCTTTCGATCTCGAAAAAATTACCGGAGTGAAGGAACGCCGGGTGCACGACACCGACCCGGACAACTACGAGGACTCCTTCGCGATCGCCATGAAGGCCGCCGAGGACTGTCTGTCCAGGTCGAGGTACGAAGCAGCCGAGCTCGACGTGATCATCTCCACCTCCATCACGCGGAGCAACCACGCCACCCGCATGTACATGGAGCCGTCCTTCGCCGGTTCGATAAGTCGCCTTATTGGCGCGAAGAACGCCATTACGTTCGACGTGTCGAACGCCTGCGCCGGAATGCTCACCGGCACTTACATACTCGATCGGATGATCCGCTCCGGCGCGGTGCGCAACGGCATGGTGGTCAGCGGTGAGGCCATTACTCCGATCGCCGAAACCGCGGCGAACGAGATCTCCGCGAAATACGACCCACAGTTCGCGTCGCTGTCGGTGGGCGACTCGGGCGCGGCGGTCGTGCTGGACCAAGCAGTCGATGACAACGACAAGATCCACTACATCGAGCTGGTGACGGCCGCGGAGTACGCGAACCTGTGCCTTGGCATGCCCAGCGACAAGAGCCAGGGGATTGCGCTCTACACCGACAACCGCAAAATGCACAACGAGGACCGCTTCGTATTCGGCTCCAACAGCTTAGGGAATCACCTGGAAAAGCTGGGGCGCACCTTCGCCGACGAGAAGTTCGACTACATCGTCCATCACCAGTTCGGCGCCGCCGCGATCCCGTGGATGAACGCCATCGCCGAACGTGAACTCGGCAGCCCGATGCCGCCGGATCTCCGGGTCATCGAGAAGTACGGAAATACCTCCACCACTTCACATTTCATCGTGCTGCACGATCAGCTGAGCGACCAGAACATCCCGGCGGGCTCGAAGCTGCTGATGATTCCCGCCGCCTCCGGAATCGTGGCCGGCTACCTGTCCACCACCATCTCGTCTCTGAAGGTCTGAGGTCAGCTATGGGCGTGCGCATCAAATCCACCAGTATCAGCCGCACCAGCGACACCCACAGTGTCGTCGAGCACAGCGGTCGAGCCGCGAAGCAGAGCCTGGAACGGGCCGGGGTTCGCCCCGACCAGGTCGGTGTGGTCATCAACGCGGGCATCTTCCGGGACTACAACACCGTCGAGCCCGCCGTCTCGGCGCTGATCCAGAAGGCGGCGGGCATCGGCCTGGAATACGCCAAGGACGACCCGCGGACCTTCTCGTTCGACCTGATGAACGGTGCGACCAGCGTGCTCAACGCGGTCCAGGTGGCCACCGCCATCCTGGAAACCGGCAGCGCGGAGCACGTGCTCATCGTCTCCGGCGACACCCACCCGTCGCTGCTGCGGTATGCGGCGGATGACGAATTCCCTTACGCCACTTCGGGTGCCGCGCTACTGCTGGAGCGCACCGACGATCCCGTCGGCTTCGGCAAGGTGCACACGGCGGCGGGCGAGGGCACCGCCGCGGTCGAGGCTTACGTCGATACCGCGACCATGGGAACCGCCGGTCGCGGCCTGATGACCGTCGAGCGCGAGCCGGACTTCGAGGATCGACTGCTCGAGGTGGCGGTCCAGGCGGCGGGCGCCGCACTGGCCGAGGTCGCGGACCGCACCAGCCTCGCGCTGATCGCCTCGACGCCGACTCCGGAGTTCCCGAAGCGGCTGGCCGATGCCCTTGGTATCGACCAGGATTCGGTCCGTACCCCGGATCTCGCCTACGGCGACCCCCACACGGCGGCACTGACTCAGGCCTACGATCGGGCCATCGGTGCGGACACCCTCGCCGAGCACTCTCAGGTGCTGTTCGTGGCGGCGGGCGCGGGCCCGGCCGCGGCGGCGGTGCTGTACCGGCTGCCCGCGTTCGCCGGGGCGGCTGCGTGACCTCGGCGACCTATTGGGCGGCCATCGACCGGTTCCGTGCGTTCGCGCGCACGGAACCGGATCGAGAGGCGGTCATCTATCCCGACGCGACGACGTCCGCCGACCTGCCGTCCTATCGGCACGTCACCTACCGCGAGCTCGACGACTGGTCCGAGACCATCGCCGAGCGGCTCACCGCGTCGGGCGTCGGCGCGGGCACGCGCACCATCGTGCTGGTACTGCCCAGCCCCGAGCTCTACGCGATTCTGTTCGGGCTCTTGAAGATCGGCGCCGTGCCCGTGGTGATCGACCCGGGCATGGGTCTGCGCAAGATGGTGCACTGCCTGCGCGCGGTCGAAGCGGAGGCGTTCATCGGCATCCCGCCCGCGCATGCCGTGCGGGTGTTGTTCCGGCGCAGCTTCCGCAAGGTGCGCACCACGGTGACCGTCGGCAAGCGCTGGTTCTGGCGGGGCGAGCGGCTGGCGGCGTGGGGCACCACACCGGCCGGCGGCGCACCCGAGCGAGTGCCCGCCGACCCGGACGATGTGCTCGTCATCGGATTCACCACCGGCAGTACCGGACCCGCCAAGGCGGTCGAGCTGACCCACGGCAATCTGACGTCGATGATCGACCAGGTGCACACCGCGCGCGGCGAGGTGGCGCCGGATACCTCGCTGATCACGTTGCCGCTGGTCGGGATTCTCGACCTGCTGCTCGGATCGCGGTGTGTGCTACCGCCGTTGATCCCGAGCAAGGTCGGCTCCACCGATCCGGCGCATGTCGCGCACGCGATCGAGAAGTTCGGAGTGCGGACGATGTTCGCCTCGCCCGCCCTGTTGATTCCGCTGCTGCGCCATCTGGAACAGCAGCCGATCGAGCTGAAGACGTTGGGCAGCATCTACTCCGGTGGCGCGCCGGTGCCGGACTGGTGCATCGCCGGGCTGCGCGAGGTGCTGGCCGAGGACGTGCGGATCTTCGCCGGGTACGGGTCCACCGAGGCCTTGCCGATGTCACTCATCGAATCCCGGGAGCTGTTCGGCGGTTTGGTGCAGCGGGCGCACCAGGGCGAGGGCACCTGCATCGGCCGTCCGGCCGACAAGATCGAGGCCAGGATCATCGCGATCACCGATGAATCGATCCCGAGCTGGGCGCGGGTCGACGAGCTGGCCGGAAGGCTCGAAAGCTCGCGCGGGATCGGCGAACTCGTCGTCGCGGGGCCGAATGTCAGCACGCATTACTACTGGCCCGAGGAAGCGAATCGACAGGGCAAGATCGTCGACGGTGACCGGATCTGGCATCGCACCGGCGATCTCGCCTGGATCGATGCCGAGGGCCGAATCTGGTTCTGCGGGCGCAAGAGTCAGCGGGTGGAGACCGCCGACGGGCCGATGTTCACGGTCCAGGTGGAACAGATCTTCAATACCGTTGCGGGCGTTGCCCGTACGGCGCTGGTCGGGGTCGGCGCGCGCGGTACGCAGCGGCCCGTACTGTGCTTCGAAGTGAAGCCCGAGGCCGACAGCGTGGCGGTCGGGGCCGCGCTGCGGGCCCGCGGGGCGGAGCACGAACTCACCGGCGCGATCGCGGACTTCCTGGTTCACCCAGGGTTCCCGGTCGACATCCGGCACAACGCCAAGATCGGCCGGGAGCAGCTGTCGCAGTGGGCGGCCAAGCAGATCGGAACCCACGCGTGAACGCGAAAACGACGGCGCTGCGGGCGATTCCCGTGCTCGGCTGGCTGTACCTCGCCGGTGGAGCCGCCGCGGTCGCGACGGATCGGGTACCCGACAGCCGGGTGCTGCGCGCCGCGTGGTGGATCGACGCGTTCCTCAGCGTCGTGGTGCACGCGGCGCAGATCCGGCCCGCGCTGCGGGCGGCCGAGGGGTCGGGGCGCTCTCCCGTCGAGACGGCCGTATTGACGCAGATCTTCGGAATGACCTGGTGGCGAACACAGGAGGCACAATGACCAAAGTATTGGTGACCGGTGCGTCCGGGTTCCTCGGTGGTGCGCTGGTGCGCAGGTTGGTGCGCGACGGCGAGCACGATGTGTCGATTCTGGTGCGGCGCAGCAGCAAGCTGGCCGACCTCGGCGCGGACGTCGATCGAGTACAGCTGGTCTACGGCGATCTGACCGACCCGGCCTCGTTGGTCGCCGCGACCAACGGTGTCGACATCGTGTTCCACAGCGCCGCACGGGTAGACGAGCGCGGGACGCGGGAACAGTTCTGGCAGGAGAACGTTCGAGCGACCGAACGGCTCCTGGAAGCGGCGCGGCGCGGCGGTGCGTCCCGGTTCGTCTTCATCTCCAGCCCCAGCGCGTTGATGGACTTCGACGGCGGCGATCAACTCGACGTCGACGAGTCGGTCCCCTATCCGCGGCGCTACCTGAACCTGTACTCGGAGACCAAAGCCGCGGCCGAACGCGCCGTGTTGGCCGCGAACACCGACGGATTCACCACCTGCGCGCTGCGGCCGCGCGCGATCTGGGGCGCGGGCGACCGGTCCGGTCCGATCGTGCGGCTGCTCGGCAAGACCGGTACCGGGAAGTTGCCGGACATCTCGTTCGGCCGCACCGTATACGCCTCGCTGTGCCATGTCGACAACATCGTCGACGCGTGCGTCAAGGCGGCGGCCTCGGATGCGGTGGGCGGCAAGGCTTATTTCGTCGCGGATGCCGAGAAGACGAATGTCTGGGAGTTCCTCGGTTCGGTGGCCACTGGTCTCGGTTACGCACCGCCGAGCCGGAAACCGAACTCCAGGGTGATCAACGCCGTAGTGAATGTCATCGAAACTATCTGGCGGATACCGGCTGTTGCGACGCGTTGGTCGCCGCCGCTGTCCCGCTATGCCGTTGCGCTGATGACGCGCAGCGCGACCTACGACACCTCCGCTGCCCGTCGCGATTTCGGCTACACCCCGGTCGTGGACCGGGACAGCGGGCTGGCCACCTTCCTCGCGTGGCTCGAAACACAGGGCGGCGCCGTCGAACTCACTCGAGATTTGCGCTGAAACTCCCAGTCGTCACCGGAGGCAACATGAAGAAAGCATCACGTAGCGATTCCGTGCGGGGTGGCGGCCGGGCGACGGGTGGGCCCACTGACACCGTCTTTCGTCGGAAGATCTCGCCCACGGAGCGCCTGTACTTCTGCACCAGGGAGGTGTCGCCGCCGTTTCTGATGCACATGGTCATCCACGGCGTCGGCATCCTGGACCCGGACGTCGTGCAGCGCGCGGTGGACGTGGCGTCCGAGGCGAATCCCGGTGCACGGCTGGTCCGCGACGGCAACTACTGGGTGGACAGCGGCATTTCGGCGAAGGTCCGGGTGGTGCCGGGGTGGACGCTCGACTACGCCACGCTGGAAGACGATGCGGTACTGAACAGTCCGATCGGGCCGACGCCCGACCGGACCACCGAGGTGCTGCTGCTGACCGGTGAACAAACCACCGTCGTATTCCGTGTCTTCCACGGAGTGATGGACGGGATGGGCATGCGAATGTGGGTGGACGACGTGCTCCGCGCGTTGCGCGGGGTGGCGCCGGTCGGGGCGCCCGACCCGATCTCCGACGTCGAATTGGTGGCGCAGGTGGGTGCGCCGGGCAAGCAGACGCTGGTGCTGCCGACCCATCCGGCGGCAACCGGGCGTGGCCGCCAGGATCCGGCGGCCTCGCGATGGTTGTTGCGGCACCGGACCATTCACGCGACCGGCAAGGGCATGGTCGCACGGGTCTCGGCGATTCTGGCCGAAGCGGCCGGGGTGAAGTCGCGTTTCATGGTTCCGGTCGACCTGCGCAGGCACGATCCGGCGCTGCGGTCGACCGGAAACCTCGCGCTGCCACTGTTTCTCGACGTCGATCCGGGCGACAGCTGGGAAACGATCAGCGCCCGGATGCGCACCGGACTGGAGCAGAAGACCGAACTGAATCAGCTGGACAACGGCGGCCTGTCGAAGTTTCCGGCCGCCGCCATCCGCACCGTGCTGCGGCTGAGCAACTGGCTCGGTGCCAGGCACAACCGGAACATGGTGTCCGCCACCGTTTCGCACATGGGCAAGTTCGATATCGACGAGCTCGCGGTACCCGGCTGGACACCGAGCACGATGCGGGTGTTGCCGCAGCACAGCGGGGCGATGCCGCTGCTGTTCGGCATGCTGGAATCGCGCGGGAAGATCGAGCTGACCGTGTCCTGTCGCAACGGCGCGGGCATCGAGCCGAGGCTCGAAGCGCTGCTCGACAAGATCGCGGCGACGCTGGAAGCCGATCTCGCGCCGCATGATTCGCCAGTGCGATGACCGGCTGGGCACGGTTCGTCATCGCCCGGCCGCGTACGGTGCTCGCCGTCGTCGTCGGGGTGATGCTGCTGTTCGGGTTGCTCGGCATGCATACCGCGGACAAGGTCAGCGCGGCCGGATTCAATGACCCGCACAGTGAGTCGGCGGCGGTCGATCGGCTGGTTCGCGACCACTTCGGCCCGCAGACGCCCGATGCCGTCGCGCTGTACACCGCGCCGGCCGGGCAGACCCTCGACGATATCGGCCCTCGGGTGCAGCAGTCGCTGGCCACGATCGATCCCACGCTACTGCAGCGTCCGATCGAAACCTATTGGAACAGTGTGCCGCCCCGTAAGCAGTTCCTGAAGTCCGCCGACAACCGGCAGGCGCTGGCGGCGGTGTTTCTCGCGGGTGACGACAATCGACGCGTCACCGCCTATCCGGATATCGAAGGGGCACTGAAGGTTCCGGGTATCGACACCAGGCTGTCCGGCTACAGCGCGCTCGCGACGCAGATCAACGGTCAGTCGCAGCACGATCTGGTGCGGGCCGAATCCATCTCGCTGCCACTCACTTTGCTGATCCTGGTGCTGGTGTTCGGCGGTCTGGTGGCGGCGTCGCTGCCGGTGGCGGTCGGTGTGCTCGCGGTGCTCGGCGCGATGGGCACGATCCGGGTGCTCACCGAATTCACCGAGGTGAGCACGTTCGCGGTGAATATCGCCTCGCTGCTCGGGCTCGGCATGGCGATCGATTACGGGTTGTTTCTGGTGACCCGCTTCCGTGAGGAGCTCGCGGGCGGGCGCGACGTCGAGTCGGCCATCGAACGCACCTGCGCCACCGCCGGACGGACGGTCGCCTTCTCCGCGCTACTGCTGATCTGCGCGTTCGCCGGCACTTTCGTGTTCCCGCAGGCCGTGCTGCGGTCGCTGGGTTTCGGCGCGATCGCCGCGGTCGCGCTCGCCGCCGGACTCTCGCTCACCGTATTGCCCGCCATGCTCGCGCTGTTCGGGGCGCGAATCGGCAAGGCGGGCACCAAGGATCGGACCGAGCAGTTCTGGGGTCGCGTGGTGGATTCGGTGCTGCACAGGCCGGGCCTGGTGACCATCGTGGTCGGCGCGGTGCTGGTGCTGCTCGCTTTGCCGCTCACCGGTGCGAAGCTCGGTGATATCGACCACCGCGCATTGCCCGCGGGCAACGAAATGCGCACCACCGTAGAGGAACTCACCGCCGGGTTCCCTGCGGCGAGCAGTGGTGTCACCGCAGTGCTGCAGGGGGCCGATGGGCCGCCGCAGTCGGCGGCGGTCGATGCCGCGAGTTCTGCCCTCGGTCACGTCGACGGCGTCCGGCAGGTGCTCCAGGTGGGTCGCGCCGATGATTTCGTCGTATTCCACGCGTTCCTGACCGCCACCGATCGCAGCGAAAACGCCTCGGCCACAGTGAAAGACATCCGCGCCCTCACTCCCCCCGACGGCACGGTCCTGCGGATCGGCGGCGACACCGCGGCCACCGTCGACAGCGTCCACTCCATCGTGCGCGCCATGCCCTGGATGATCCTCGTCATGATCACCGCGACCGTGCTACTGCTCTTCGCGGCGTTCCGATCGATCGTGTTGCCGCTCAAGGCGGTACTGATGGCGTTCCTCAGCCTGGCCGCCACCTTCGGCGTGCTCACCTGGATCTTCAACGACGGCCACCTGGCAGGCGCGCTCGGCATCAGCCCCGGCCCCCTCGCCGCAGGCATGCTCGTCCTGATCATCGCGGTCGTCTTCGGGCTCTCCACCGACTACGAGGTCTTCCTCTTGTCCCGCATGGTCGAAGCCCACAACTCCGGCGCCGACACCGCCGCCGCCGTCCGCATCGGCACCCTCAAAACCGCCCGAGTAATCACCGCCGCCGCCACCCTCCTGGTAATAGTCACCGGCGCCTTCACCCTCTCCCCCTTGACCCCGATGCGCTTCCTCGGCCTAGGCATGATCATCGCCCTACTGATCGACGCCACCCTCGTCCGCATGCTCCTGGTCCCCGCCCTCGTCAAGCTCATGGGCCCCGCCAACTGGTGGAACCCGTTCCGCAGCTCTCGCCGCATCCCCGCCACCGTCGAACACGCGGCAGAACCAGCCCGAGTTCCGTGAACCATGGAATTCACTGGCGCACAGCAGCCGTCGAACCGACTACCGGAAAAGCATCTGGAACATCCTTGAATATCTTTTCTGCAGAATAATTTTCATACCGATCGGTCGCCACGCCGCAGCGAAGATTGCAATACCTCCGATCACTCCCCAGGCTTAGCTCCCATGTCCGCCGCCTGCCCCTCCTGCTCCTGGCCCTCGCCGATGCTCGTCTCTTCGCATGGGGCGGTGCGCTATTTGCGCTGCGTGTGTGGCAGATTCCTGGTTTCGCACGGCGACGGGGTAAACCTGGTGTCCGGCCGGAGTGCTTGCGGCGCACACAAGGTGGCCGAGCACCTCGAGCTGATTCCGTTGCCCGAGAGGTGATCCCGCACTCGGTCAACTGTTCGTCTGCGGGTGAACGCGGCAGGCGAGGCGTTCCCACCGACGGTGTCGTCCTCCCCAGCTGACCAGGCGTGCCGCTTCGGCCGCAACATCACCGGTACCCGGTACAACATGACGATCCCACTCACCTCGATCCTGTCGGTGGATGACAGGGGTTATGGTGTTGCCATGGCATCACCCGAGTTGTCCAGGTCGCAGTCCCAGCCTGCGTTGCTCGCCGCCTCGACTCCGAGCGCCATCCGCGATGCTCTGGTCGGTGCCGAGCAGAAGGAGTTCGTGCGCCGCTATCGCGAGGAAATGTCAGCCGCCGCCACGTCCCTGGACCTGACAGGCGTGCTGGCGGTCCTGGCGACCTTCCGCCAAATCGCCGAGACCACCCAACGGCACGGTCCCGACGCCCATCGTCGGATGCTCGAGCTGGTCACGGATCTCGAGCAGGGCCACGACGTGGGCACCATCGGTGCGTCCGAGCATCGAGCGGAAATCAACGCCAAACTCAACCGGTAGCGGCCGGATGTATCACTACGAGATCGTTGCCGATGCGCGGGCGCAAGTCGACGGTCTGCCGGTCGAAGCATTGGTGCATTTCGCCGAACTCATCTCGTTCCTGGAGTTGACACCGTGGGAGGGTCCGCCTTACCGGGACGATAATCCGGACAGCGGCATGCGCCGTATGGCCTTCGGCCAGGGCAGTGAGGGCCTAGTCGTGTACGTGGTACTGGAGCAGGATCGCCGGGTGGTCGTGGTTAGCGTGACCTGGGTGGGCTGAGACACAGACATCAAGGTGGGTTCCGGCCGTCGATGACGGCGGCTGTGGATGCTGTACGACGTGTACATACTCTGCGCACAGACGGCCGGAGTCCTTTCATGGTTCACATGCCGTGCCGACGGTCGGCCGATATCAATTCGCTGACCCGCGCCTCGTTTTCGGCGGAGAACGTGTTCCGATATGCGTCGACCGCTCGGCGGGTCTCCTCGGTGACCAGGTCGGCGTTGATCTGGGCTGCCGCGAAAGCGCCTGCTGCGGCGGCGCCGCCGACCTGGGCGGACAGATCGGTGACGTTGCCGGCGACCCACACGCCGGGTATCTCGGCGCGGCCGGTCGGATCGGACGGGATGTGCTCGCCTAGGCCCGACATGTGCTGTTCTGGCCTTAGTCCAAGTCCTGCAAGGAAATCGGTGCGCGCCACCATTCGGCTCATTACCGCCACTGCTTCACGGCGGACCATCGTGCCATCGCTCAGGCGGACGCCGGTCAGTCGGTCGTCAGTGATCTCCAGCGCGGCCACTTCGCCTTTCACCACGGTGATGCCACGGGCGGCGAGCTGCTCGAACTCGTCCTTGGTGGGCGATGGCATGGTGTGCAGGAAGAGTGTGATGTCGTCGCTCCACTGACGGAACAGTAATGTCTGGTGCACCGACATCGGCCCGGTGCCGAGCACGCCGATGGCCTGGTCGCGCACCTCCCAGCCGTGGCAGTACGGGCAGTGCAGGACGTCGCGCCCCCAGCGATCCCGTAGGCCCGGTATTTCCGGTAGCTCGTCGACCAGACCGGTGGTCACCAGGAGTCGCCGCGCGCCGACCGTCCGGCCGTCGGCCAGCGTCACCGCGAATCCGCCGTCGGTGCGGGACACGGCGTCGACTTCGCCGGTGACCACGTGGCCGCCATACCCGCGCACCTCCGCGCGACCGCGTTCCAGCAACTCGCCCGGTGCCATCCCCTCCCGGCCGAGCAGTCCGTGCACGCCCGAGGCCGGCGCGTTGCGCGGCGCACCCGCGTCGATCACGAGCACCGACCGCCGGGCTCGTCCAAGCATCAGCGCGCCGCTCAGTCCGGCCGCGCCGCCGCCGACCACCACCACGTCATAGCTGTTTTTCAGCTGTTCAGTCACCATGACCACCTCCGCGACCACCATGCGACCAGATCAGGCATATGCGCAATGTTTGTTGCCGATCTGGCAAACTGCAGGTATGGACGACGATCTCGATCAGGCGCTCGACGCGGTCGGGCCACGCCTGCGCGCGCTGCGCCGACAGCGCGAAACCACCCTGGCCGCCCTGTCGGAGGCCACCGGCATCTCGGTGAGCACGCTGTCCCGCCTGGAATCCGGCGGCCGCCGCCCAACCCTCGAACAACTGCTCCCGCTGGCTCGAGCGCACGGCGTCACGCTCGATGAACTCGTCGACGCCCCGCAAACCGGCGATCCGCGCATCCACCTGCGCCCGATGACCGCCCACGGCATGACCATCCTGCCGCTCACGCGCCGCGCGGGCGGCATCCAAGCCTTCAAGATGGTGCTCCCGGCCGACTCCAGTCGCAAGGAGCCGTCGCCACAAACCCACGAGGGCTACGAGTGGCTCTACGTCCTCAACGGCAAACTACGGCTCGTGCTCGGCGAGCGCGACATGGTGCTCACCCCCGGCGAGGCCGCCGAATTCGACACCCGGGTCCCGCACTGGTTCGGTGCCGCCACCGCCGAATCCGTCGAGTTCCTCAGCCTTTTCGGCAAACAGGGCGAACGCGCGCACCTACGCGCCCGCCCCAGATCCGCGGAAAAATAAGTCGAGATCACCTCCACAGCTCGGTACGATCCTTCCCATGGAGTGATGACCGATACCGCGTGCGCCCGCCGTACCACGCTGCCCCACTGCGGGTTTCAGCGTCCGGCGGTGCTGCCCGTATCCGTCATCACTCCTGCGACCTAGGACACTCATGCCCGACGACACCTTCCTTCAGCACGTCACCGACCGGTTGGCCGCCCTCCCCGGCGTCCAAGCCGTCACCCTCGGCGGCTCACGCGCCCAAGGCACCCACACGCCCGACAGCGACTGGGACCTCGCCATCTACTACCGGGAAACCTTCGACCCCAACGTTTTACGTGAAATAGGCTGGCCGGGCGAGATCTCCGACCTCGGCGGCTGGGGCGGCGGAGTCTTCAACGGCGGAGCCTGGTTCACCATCGATGACCGCAAGGTCGACGTCCACTACCGCGACCTCAACGTAGTCGAACACGAACTCGCCGAATCCCAACAAGGCCGATTCCACTGGGAACCATTGATGTTCCACCTGGCAGGCATCCCCAGTTACCTGGTAGTCGCCGAACTAGCCATCAACCATGTCCTCCACGGCACCCTCCCCCGCCCCACCTTCCCCGAACTTCTCCGCAAAACAGCCCCACCGATCTGGCAGAATCGCGCAGCCATGACCCTGCAATACGCCAAATCCACCTACGCCCAACGCGGCCAGACCACCGAGGTAGCGGGAGCCCTGGCCATCGCCGCAATGCAGACAGCCCATGCGGTCCTGGCCGCCCGCGGTGCATGGACCACCAACGAAAAGCGAATGCTGCAACGAGCGGGACTACGTGGCATCGACACAATTGTCATAGGACTCCACTCGGACCCGAAGTCCTTGACACAGGCGATCATCGAGGCCGAAGCACTACTCGATCACGCCATGGGTGACTGACCGTCCGCCCAGCCTGCTTCGCAGTCGTGAGCTGTGCTGTCCGTAGCCCGGCTCGTTCAGCACGGCGGCAACGAAATCGGTGGGCAGCAGTCGGCGGCCGAGTCGGTTTTCCAGACAACCGATACACAGAATGCTGTCCACCGAGGCCGCGGCGCATCCCCACACCGCGTCGTGCACCGTGTACCACTCATCAGGACCGTCGAGCGGCGCGGTCGGCAATCCGCAGTCGTGACACGGGAATTCGTCACGCTCGCGGCCTCGCCGCCTGGCGCTCAACCATCTCAGCAATCGGGGTATTCGACCCGAACGATCGCTTGCCGCCGCGTCCACAAGATCTACGCGGAGGTGCGACGCGGCACGCTGCCCTTCTTGATGCACGATGTACACACCTTCATTCGTACGGGCGCACCGTCTTTCACAGTCCGTACCGACTGAATATTCGGATTGAAACGACGATTCGTCCGTCCCTTGACGTAGCGCCGTTGCGCACGGCGGCCGGCCCGCGCCACCTGCTTTCCGAAGCTCGGTTTCTTACCGCAGACGTCACAGTGGGCAGACATCGTCTCTCCTGTTCTCCGACCGCAATCGCCGTCGGCATCGGTGGTCACTCGCATGAATATTGTTGGTGGCAGCCTCGAACCGTACGCCCGCGGCCGAGTCCGGCGGCCAGCGACGAATAGGGCGATGACCAGCAGAAACAGCCATTTCCCGAGCGTCGATGAGCCGAGGATCGATGCGGATCGCATGACATTGCGTGCAGAATGCACTGCGCCTCAGATCCAACCGCGGCCGGCGGCGATCCGTATCGTCTCGATGCGGTTGCGCGCGCCGACCTTGCGATTGATGGCGGCCAGGTTGTTGCGAATCGTGCCCGGCGAAAGGTGCAGTGCCGCAGCGATTTCATCGGGAGTGCGGCCCTGCGCGGCCAACCGGAGCATGTCGATATCGCGGGTGCTGAGCGGATTTCCGGGGCCATGCATGGCCTCGGCAACGGCCTGCGGTTCCAGCACCCGATCGCCGCGCGCGACCCTGCGCACCGTGTCGGTCAACGCGTCGATGGACGCGCCTTTACTCAAGAACCCGTCCACCCGTGCGGCCAGCGCGGATCTGAGCACATCGGGCCGGTTCGGCGCCGTCACGATGATGACGCGGCAGTCCGGCAGAATGGATCGCAACCGTGCCGCGGCCGAGACCCCATCCATCCCAGGAAGATCGGCGTCCAACAGCGCCACGTTCGGCCGGGCACGTTGCGCACTCGACACCACCTCGGTCCCCAGCGAAACCTGCGAAACCACCTGCACGCCAGGGGTGCCCGAAAGAACAGCGGCCAGGGCTTCACGCGGCAGTCGTTGGCCGCCTGCGAGCAGCACTCGAATCATGGATGTATTCCTCTTGCAGAACGCCGAATACAGGCCACGTACGCCAACTACGCACCGGAGTGCGCAAGGCACGAAGCCCAGGTCATCGGAAAAGCCGTCGACGAACTGACCGGAGCGCGCCTGCGCAGCTCACGGGGTCAGTGCCGCAACAACGGCTACTCGTCCTTGGGAATACGTCATCACCTCGAAGTTGGATCGGAGCGAAACGCCAGTACGCGCCCCGTAAACGCCACCACCCTAAGGGCAACAGCAAAGCCGAGCCAACCTATTTTTCGGCCAGGTGCTCGATGATCATGTCGCGGAAATGCTGGGCCGCGTGGGACAGGTAGGCGTCGTCGCGCCAGACGATGCGCAGGGTGCGGTAGCTGTCCGGGCTGCTCAGGCGCGCCCAGCCGACTGCGGGGTAGGCGGCGACTCGGCGCGACATCGCCGGGATCAAACCGATGCCGAGTCCGGCGCCGACCAGATGCTGCACTGCCGCCAGCTCGTCTCCCTCCACCACGACGTTCGGGACCAGTCCGGCCGCGGCGAACAGCCGATCGGTGAGGGCGCGCTGCCAGTAGCCGGGCCTGGTCGTGACGATCGGCTCGCCGGCCAGGGCATCGACCGGGACATCGCTGCGGCCTGCCAGTGCGTGGGCCGCAGGCACGGCAAGCAGGACCGGCTCCCGGAACAGCTCGACGGCGCGCAGTCCGGGCCCGGTAAGCGGCTGGGAGGCCAGGCAGAGGTCGACCTCGCGCGCGGCGAGCTGCTGGGTCATCCGCTCGGCGGTGGACTGGTAGAGCTGGATCTCGACCCCCGGATGCCGGGCGCGAAAGTCGGGCAGGAATTCGGTGAGCGAGAGCAACGTCTCCGACGCGACCGCGACCATGCCGTGCGCCAAACCGGCGGCGTCGGCCAGTTCCCTACGCGCATCGTCGATTTCGGCGAGCGCGTGGGAGATCCGGCGCAGGAAGGTCGCGCCGAATCGGTTCAGCTTGATCTGCCGCCCTTGCCGATCGAACAGCGGTACGCCGAGCTCGGCCTCGAGGCGGGCGATGGTGCGGCTGATCGAAGGCTGGGCGACGCGCAGTTCCGCGGCGGCGCGGCTGATGTGCTCGTGGCGTGCGACCACCTGGAAATAGCGCAGCGACAACAAGTCCATGGTCGCGATCCTCTCATAACCGTGGAGGCATCAATACATGAGGAATTCGGTCTTGGACGTTATTACTCGACCGGCCTTAGCGTTGCTGTGAAGCCGACGCGAAGGCGGGCTTTCTGAGCCGATAGTTGTTCTGCGAGAGGAAATTTCATGATCGAGCAAGATCCCGGCGGGTTCGTGCGGGCGATGATGCGCTGGCATTTCAGCGCGGAGACCGGTTCGCCGTTCTGGCTGGCGCGGGCCCACACACTGGACTTCGATCCCCTGGTCGATATCCACAGCTTCGACGATCTGTCCCTGTTCCCCAACGTTGTGGACGAATTACGCGATACCGCGGTCCGCGACCTGATCCCTCGCGGGTTCGGCGGCGGCCAGGCGGTGCGGGTGTACGAAAGCGGCGGCACCACCGGACAACCGAAGCGAGTGGTATTCACCGCCGACTGGGAACAGCGCGCTGTCGAGTGGCTCGACACGCGATTCGACGCGCTCGATGTTCCCCGAGATGCCGACTGGCTCAGCGCGATTCCGAGCGGACCGCACGGCGTCGGCGCGTCGGTCGCCGGGTTGTGCCATGCCCGCGGCAGCGTGAATTTCACCATCGATCTCGACCCGCGCTGGGTGAAGCGCTTGCTCGCCGACGGGCGCGGCAGCGAGGCCGACGCGTACACCGATCACCTGATCGAGCAGATCGGCTACATCTTGCGCAGTCAGGATATCGGCGTGCTCGTCGCAACCCCACCGCTGCTGGAGCGGCTGGCGCGGCATGCGGACCTGGTAGACCTGATCAATCACAAGGTTCGCGCAATCATATGGGGTGGTGCGCATTTGGATGCCGATACGCGAGATCTACTGCGCACCGAGGTCTTTCCGCAGGCGCGCCTGATCGGCATGTACGGCAGCACCATGATTCTCGGCGCCGCGATGGAACGACCCGACCTGGGTGACGAGGAGCCCTGTGTATTCGATACTTTCAGCCCGTACACCACCTTCCGGATCGTCGACCCGGATACCGGACAGGTCGTTCCCTACGGCGAACGCGGCCAGGTCGTGATGAATCACCTGAGCAAGACCGCGCTGCTGGTCAACAACACCGAACGCGATCACGGCGTGCGGATAGCGCCGCCGGCCGGGGGTTTCGGCGATTCCGTCGCCGATGTCGCGCCCGTCGCCGCGTTCGGCGGTGCGACCGTGATCGAAGGGGTGTACTGATGCTCCAACTCGACGCGCTCGGCCCCACCGGCCCGTACCGGTCCCGAAAGCAGGAAACGATCCACGATCGCACCGGAAACCCGGTCGCGACACTGAGTCTCGTGCCACGGCTCTATGTCAGCCGAACCATGCAGGCCATGCATCGGGCGCCATCTCTCCCGGTCGACGAACGGATAGCGGCCATCGCCCGCGCGGGTCGCGCCTTCGCCACCGAACAGGTCGCCGGACGCACCGCCCACGAATACCAGCACACCGTCAGCGCCGTCGCCGGTATGCCGATCACGGTCGTGCGCCACGCGATCGAGGACATCGCGCGAGCCGCCGCCCAGGCCTACCGCATCGTGCAGCACGCGCGCCCGGTCGGCGCGGTCGGCGACTGGCGCGATCCGTCCACCCGCGCGGGCCAGGCGGTGTGGACCCGTCGCGGCGACGTCTTCGCGGTGCACGCCGCGGGCAATCACCCTGCGGTGCACCAGGGTTGGCTGGAACCGCTCGCGCTCGGATATCGGGTCGCGGTACGCCCCTCCCGCCGGGAGCCGTTCACCCCACATCGGTTGATCAGTGCGCTGCGTGCCGCCGGATTCGGCGAGGACCAGGTCGTGCTGCTGCCCACCGATCACGATGCGGCCGACGAGATCCTGCGGCAGGCCGATCTCGGCATGGTCTACGGAGGTGACGATGTGGTGGCCAAATACGCAGGCAGTCCCGGTGTGCTGCCGCAGGGCCCTGGACGGTCCAAGATCCTGCTCACCGAAGGCAGCGACTGGGCGGCCGCGCTCGACACGATCGTCGAATCCGTCAGCGGCGGTGGAGGTGTCGGTTGTGTCAATGCCACCGCGGTGTTCGTCGACGGCGATCCCACTCCGGTGGCCAGAGCGGTCGCTGACCGACTCGCCGCCCTGCCCAGTCTGCCGTCGCACGACGAACGGGCGATCCTGCCCGTGCACACGGTCGACGCGGCACGCCGGTGGGAGGACCACCTGCTGAAGCGGGCCGGCGGAACCAAGGCATGGCTGGGCGGCAACGGTATCATCGACGAACTCGGTGACGGCAGCGCCGTCCTCCGACCCGCGGTACATCAGGTGGACAGTCCGTTCGCCGAGCAGATCGGCGCGGAACTCGCCTTTCCCTGCGTGTGGATCGCGCCGTGGCGCCGCGCCGACGGCATCGCGCCGCTGCGCAACACCCTGGTCCTCACCGCGCTCACCAATGACCAGCGACTGCTCGACGAGTTGCTGAACGAACCGACCATCAGCAACGTCTACGTCGGCAACCACCCGACGAACTGGCTCGAACCCGGACTGCCGCACGACGGCTATCTCGGCGAATTTCTGATGCGCACCAAGACGGTCCTTCGCTGAAACGTCGACTGGGACTGAACCGATCAGGCGGTGGTGGAGTGCGGCGCGTGGCGGTCGGCGTTGGCGAGAATGGCGTCGTGGATGTATTGGGAGAGGCCGGGTGCCATGTCGTCATAGTTGAGGCCGGAGCGTTGGTTGGTGCGGTAGGCGGCGGCCAGGGTGCGGTGGGTTTCGTGGGGGCAGTCGTGGAACCAGCGGTGGAGGTGTTGGCGGTGTCGTTCGGCCAGGTCCATGACCTCGGGAGATGTCGCAGGGAGGCCGGATTGCATGGCGTCGGCCAGGTGTTGGTGGATGGTGGCTTGTTCGGTGCGCAGGGTCAGCCAGTCTTGTTTGGTGTAGTGCAGAGTGCGGTCGCGGCGCTGGGCGAATTCTTGTGTATTGCCCCATTTTTGGGTGATTTCGTCGGCGCGGTCGATGAGTTTGTCGACGCCGAGAATTAGGAGTCTTTCGGCGGGGGTGAGGGTTATGCCGATACGGCGGGCGGTGAGTTCCTTGTCGATCAGAGCGATCATGGATTGGTAGCGGGTGGTTTTCGCGGTCAGCAGCTCGCGTTGGCGACGGAGGTGGTCCTCGTCGTCGATGGTGGGGTCGGCCAGGACGGTGGCGATGTCGGGCAGGGCGAGGTCCAGTTCGCGGTAGAAGAGGATGCGTTGCAGGCGCTGCAGATCGCTGTCGGAGTAGAGGCGATAGCCAGCTGTGCTGCGGGCGCTCGGTTCGAGTAGGCCGATTTCGTCATAGTGGTGCAGGGTGCGAATCGAGACACCGGTTAGTTCGGCGATTGTGCCGACGGTGTATTCGAGTTGTTCCATGCTTGCCACTGTGCGGCCTCACGTGGCGTGAGCGTCAAGGGCGAAAAGAAATGCCAGGTCACTGGCCGTAAGAGAATCGGAGATCGGCGAACAGTAGTTGATTGAGGCGGCGTCGGAGGTGGCCGGTCTTGCTCTGGTCCGGAGCTTCATCGGGGGTGAGCAACGTGAATTTCAGTAAGGTGTCGCCACCCTTGACTGCCGTCAGCTCGAAGTGCACCTGGTCGTCAGGTCTGCTCGGCCACAGTGACGACCACACAACCGTGTGGGGTTTGTCGGCCTCCAGAATTCTGGGTTCGACTTCGTCGGACAGCAGCTCGAGCCATGCCCGCGCCTGCGGCCGCCGCGGCTCGGTCAGCGATTCCCACACGACGAACGGCGGCGCGGGCAGCCGCCGCGCCCTCGACCCGATCTCGATCACGCAACCAGCGTAAACGTTTCGCCTGATAGAACGAGTTGGAAAACCCGAAGGCAGCAAGGCGGCATTTCAGTGGCACACCATGGCGGCGAACGTCTAGAAGTTCCGCCGTGGTGTGCCACTAAAGGTGGATTCAGGCCCCAGCGGGCTGGGGTGGCCGGTTACTGTTCTGGGCTGAGGATTTCGCCGGTGTCGGCTGATCGGACGAGGATTGCTTCGATGGGGCAGGATTCGGCGGCGTCGATGAGGAGGTCGTCCGGGGGGACGACTTCGGCTATCGGGCTGGAGCGGCCGTCGACGAGGGTGAAGTGTTCGGGGGCGAGGCCGGTGCACATGCCTGAGCCGAGGCAGGTGCTCCGGTCGACCTCGATCCGCCACTGTTGCTGTGCCATACCAGTTTCCCCTTACCAGCTCACTGGAAGCGCTTTCGGCCCGCGTACCAGCAAGCCGGTCTTCCACGGTACTTCCTCGAACGGTACCGCGAGGTGCAGCGTCGGGAAGCGTTGCAGCAGTGAGCCTAACGCGACCTGCAGCTCCAGTCTGGCGAGTTGGGCACCCAGGCAGTGGTGCACGCCGTGGCCGAACGCCATGTGCGGGTTGTTGTTTCGGGTGAGGTCCAGCTCGTCAGAGTTCTCGAATACGCTCTCGTCGCGGTTGGCGGCCTGGGTGTTGACGATGACCGACTCCCCGGCCCGCACGGTGACACCGCTGAGCACGACGTCCTCGGTGGCCACGCGGGCGAACGAACCGCCGGAGCCCAGTTGGACGAAACGCAGCAGTTCCTCGATCGCACCGGGCACCAAATCCGGCCTGCCGCACAGCAATTCCCAGTGCTGCGGCTCGCTGAGCAGGACATAGGTGAAGTTGGCGATCTGGTTGGCGGTGGTTTCGTGGCCCGCGATCAGCAGGCCGATCCCCAGATTGACCAGTTCGTCTTCGCTGAGCCGGTCGTCGTTGTCGCGGGCGGCGACCAGCGCGCCGAGCAAGTCGTCGCTCGGCTGCTCCCGGCGCTGCGCCACGACCTCGGCGAGGTAGGCCTCGAGGGCGGCGCGCGCGTCGTCGATTTGCTCGGTGGTGTGTGCGGTGGTGGACAGCACGGTGTCGGAGAAGTCGCGGAACCGGTGCTGGTCGTGGGTGGGCACGCCGAGCATCTCGCAGATCACGGTGACCGGCAGCGGCAGCGCCAGGCTCTGCACCAAATCGGCCACCGGCCCGGCGGATTCGATCTCGTTCAGCCGCTCGTTCACGATTTCCTGCGCGCGCGGGCGGAGTTGTTCGACGCGGCGGCTGGTGAACGCCTTGGCGACCAGCTTGCGCAGCCTGCTGTGCTCGGGTGCGTCCATGCTGAGCAGCGAGTTCTGCCGCGACGGGTTGGGCGTGGTGCGCGGGATGTCTTCGCGGTCCACCGTCACGGCGCGACTGAATCGCGGGTCGGCGAGCACCAGTTTGGCGTCCGCATACCGGGTGACCAGCCAGCCCTCGTCGCCGTAGGGCAACTGGACACGGGAGACCGGTTCTTCGCGGCGCAGCTTGGCGAAGAGCGGGTCCATGTCTAGGCGGATGGGTTCACCGAAAGGGTATTGGCGCACCTCAGTTTTCACGGTCATGCGGGTCTCCCTTGGCCGACGCCGACTGGCGCGGTAGCGATGTAAGCAATTGCTTACACAACCTCATGTTAGGGAGGTCACATTGCTCCGTCAACGGTCGGATTCCGTTACAACGGCGGGAAATTCACGTCCGTGCGGGCCAAAAGCACTTGCGCGGCGCGCAGCACATGACCGGCAACTGCCGCCGGGTCCGCGCTGGCCAGCGGCTCTCTGCGGTGCACGGAGCGCAGCAGGCCGATGCCCAACAACCAGGCGAGCAGCAGGTCGGCACACAGCTCGCTATCGGGGCCGTCGCCGAGCGAGGACATCGCGCGCACATACTCGTCGCCCAGCTCGCGGCGAATCGCCGACGTCCCCTCGTCGTGTCCGGGCGAGCGCAGCGCGGCCTGCAGCCAATACTCCTGCGCCGCCGGGCCGGTCGGCTCGAGCATCACCGCGAGCAGCCTGCTCAGCAGACCCTCGACCGGTCCGTCCGCGAGCCTGCGGCGCCCCTGATCCGCGATCGCCGCCCGGAACAGCTCGTCCTTGTTGCCGAAATACCGGAACAGCAACGCCTGATTCACCCCGGCGCGCGCCGCGATGTCGCGCACCGTGGCGCGCTCATATCCCCGCTCGGCGAACAGTTCCTGCGCCGCCGCCAGGATCGCGGCGCTGGTGGCGGCCGAATCCTTTTTCCGGCTGACCGGCTCGTTCTCGCTGGACATGCATCCTCCGGTTGCCAAATCTGCGGAAGAGCAGCGTAAAGCAGGCAACCGATCCTTCGCTGACACCAGCCGTGGCACCGGCCGAACGGTCCACAACTGCCGTTAAGGATTGTCTACTTCGACCAATTTCGCGAGGATCACCGAGGCGTCACGCACCGAGCGCCCCGGCCAGGTGCGGCCAGGAGTCGTGCAGGTCGGTTTCGAACTGTCCCCAGGTGTGCGCGCCCTCGGGCCGGTTGACGTGCACCGCAGGCAGTCCGAGCTGATCGAGCCTGCCCGCGAAGGCCGCCGTGCAGGCGCTCGCAATGGCCTCGATCGGCGGGAACGGCAGTCCCCCTTCATCGATCGCGCCAGGGGTGCCGGTGGCGGCGGACAGGTAGATCGTCTTCCCGGCCAGCACAGCGGCATTCGCGAACGCGTCGTGCGCCCGCCAGATCGCATCGCCCGGCGCGCCCCACATGTTCGCCGCATTGCCACCACCGCGCAGCACCTGGGCGCTGACCATCGCCACCCCGAGAGCATCGGCGGCCCAAGGACATCCGCTGTACGCGGCCACCGCGCTGTACACCTCGGGCGCCTGGATCGCGAGGTCGACCGCGGACCCCGCACTCATCGACACCCCCGCGATCGCGTTCCGTCCGGTGCTGCCGAGCCGTGCGTCGAGGACTCCTGGGAGTTCCCGGGTGAGGTAGGTCGTCCACCGGTTGCGCCCGACCGCCGGGTCGTCGGCGAGCCAATCGGTGTACAGGCTGTACGCGCCGCCGACGGGCATCACCACATTGACGTGCTTGTCGGCGAAGAAGTCCCGGACATCGGTGTCGTCCCACCACGAGATGCCGTCCTGTCCACCACCGATCCCGGTGAGCAGATACAGCGTGGGCGCGGGCCCGCCGGCGGCACGAATCACCCGGTTGGTCACCACCCGATCCATCGAGGGCGAGTAGACATCCATCCGCGAGACGGAGCCGCCCAGCGACTCCTCGCCCGCCAACCGCGCCCCGGTCGGGGCCGCCGCAGCCGGTCCGACCGAGCAGACCGAAACCATCAACACACCGACAAGCGAAACCAAAAACTTTGAAGCCGCCACTATTCCGTTATACCGCCGGAGGACCCCGCTAAAACCCGAAGCAGCAGACCAAGATTCGGGTCTTGACAGTGCGGCCGACCTGTCGTTTCATCTGCTCGTCAGCGCAGAGACCAGCCACGATGACCCGGATCGCGAACTGGGACAAGCACTGTCGCGGTAGGCAGCACGACGGGTCGAAAACGGCCGCACGACTTGCTGATTCGGCGACTTCAGGCGCTCCGGCGAATCCCCAGCGTGCACCAAGAGCGCCGACCGACAACGCGATCTCCGGTCGGTGCCGCGACGATGCCCGAAGCACCCGCCGCGGAGTCCGATCACAACAAATTCATTCCCGACCGATTTCTGCCAGTAATCCACACAAGGTGGACACCCAGGTGCGCAGGGCGTATAAGCCGTTCGGTTCCCACGAACGAACCTGTATCGGACGCCAATTCTCATACCACGAAATTTTGCTCGCGCCCGCCACCACCTTCGACGCACAACCCGCACCGAACTAAACCCCGATGTCGGTGAACAAATCACACACAATCCCCGCGGATTTCGTGTCGAAATGCACAAGCCGACCGGGCCGACGCCGCGGACCCGCCGCACAACCGCCCCGATCAGCGGCAACGCCACCGCGGCGCGCCGAAGGCCGCACATGGGATGTCCGTCGAGCCGCCTAGGCGGCGCCACCCACAATCGGCGGGAAAAAGGTAGGCTGACGCGGCGCTAGCGCTGTCGGCTCTCGGCCGGCAGAGCAGTGAGCGGAGAATGCTTTTGCACACATTCCGCTCGCCCGCGTTAACCATGCGGCCAGCGCGCATGGAATGCTGTCCACTGAGTCCGTAATTTTGCACCATTTCTGTGGACTGAAACATCACTGAGTACAAGGAGAAAATATGACACAGGGCGTCGTCAAGTGGTTCAACGCGGAGAAGGGGTTCGGCTTCATCGCGCAGGACGGCGGCGGTCCCGACGTCTTCGTCCACTACTCGGCTCTCGGCGGGTCCGGGTTCAAGTCCCTCGATGAGGGACAGCGTGTGGAGTTCGAGGTCGGCCAGGGCCAGAAGGGTCCGCAGGCCACGGACGTCCGCGCCATCTGATCAGGCCGGATTGACGCTCCTCCCACTTTTCGGGTGGGAGGGGCACACCTGTCGGCACGCACCATTCTTCAGACATCGCGAGCTTCAGATGCCGCGACCGATCATGTCCAGCATCCGCTGGCCCATAGCGTCGAGCTGATCGTCCGGCAAGGTCCGCAGCGGGCCGTCGATGGCCAGAAACGCCATCCCGTGCACCGCCGACCACACCAAATACTCCGCGCCCGGCCTACGTTCCGGCGGCAGGTTTCCCGCAGCGACCATCTCGTCGAGCGCGTCTGCGAGCAGTTCGATGCCGGATCGACCGGTGGGGCCCGCGGCGTCCGGCGAGCCCGTCGCGGTGGTATCCCGGCCGATCGTGAACGCCGTGCGAAACAGCCCGGGTTCGGTCCGCGCGAAGCGTAAATAGCCGATGCCGACACCGCGGAAACGCTGCACCGCGGCTACCGCCGGATCCGCATCGAGCGTGAGAGCCGCCTGCTCCGCGGCCATCATGGTCGCCATTTGCGCCAGCGCCGCGTTCGCCACCGCCGTGACCAGCGCAGTGCGGTCCGCGAAATAGGTGTAGGCCGCGTTCGGCGCGACACCGGCTTGCCGAGCCGCCTCGCGAAGCACGATCGCATCCGGCCCACCGCCCGCTCGGGCCAAGCGCAGCCCGGCCTCGATCAGCGCCGGTTTGAGCGCACCATGCCGGTAGGTGGCGCGGCGCGCGGCCTGCGGATTGTGCTCAGTCATGAAACCTCGCCATGTGATTCGCCTCACATTATCTGTACGGCATCCAGATACGGACTTATGTTCTGTACGCCGTTCAGATTAGTGGAACGGACACATCGACTGAGGAACCACCTATGGACCCGATCAAGCTGTTCACCGCCATCGCGCTGATCTCCCTGCCCACCGTGATGTTCGGCGGTGTCATGGCCCTGCGCCTGCTCGCCGCCGAGAAGCTCACCGAGTACCAGCGCACCTATTTCCGGGCCGGGCACGCGCACGCGGGCGTGCTGCTGGTGATGACACTGGCGACGCTCGCGATCCTGGCGAACACCGGATTCGGCGACGGCGTGCGTTGGGTCGTGTGCACGCTGCTCGCGCTCGGCGTGATCGCCCAATCCGGTGGCATGTTCCTCAATCTCGCGATCGGCAAGCCGGGCAAGTGGTCGGCCGCCAACACACTGACCGCCTTCGGTGGTCTGCTACTCGCTATCGCGATGCTCACCACCGCGTACGGAGTGATCGTCAAATAGCCAGGGGCAGTACGAGATCGGCGGACTCCAGGTCCAGCAACGAACGTTTGGCCGGAAGTCCGCCCGCGTAGCCGGTGAGAGTGCCGTCCGCGCCGAGAACACGATGGCACGGGATCAGGATCAGCAGTGGGTTGCGCGACAGTGCGCCGCCGATCTTGCGGGCGTCCTCGGGGCCACGGCCGAGTGCGCGGGTGAGCGCACCGTAGGTTGTCGTGTCGCCGTAACCCGTTGTGGCTTCGAGAGTTTCCAGGACCTGACGGTCGAACGTGCTGATCGAGGACCGGTCCATAGGCACCGTGAACTCCTGACGGGTGCCCGCCAGATACCCGTCGATCTCGGCGATCGCGGTGACGAGATGATCGAGCGCACAAGAATTTTCGGCCGTCGCCGTGGTGTATGCGTCGTCGGTGAAGACGACGCGGGTGATGCCCCTCGCGCTTGCTTCGATCCGGAGGTTGCCGAAGGTCGAGGCGTGAATCGTGCGGGCTGTCGAGTTGTGCATGATGTGCTCCTGTTCGGCGTTCTTGTCAGCTGGTAGACGCCGGCCTAGTCGCAAACGTGAGATCACGGAGAATTGGTGTGCCGGACGGCTTTCCAAGCGGCGTACTGCGCCGGTAGACAGACCGCGCACGGCCGGTAACCCGCGCTGATCGCGGTGGCCTCGTCGGCGAAGAACACCCGGTGAGCGCGGTAGGCGCCGCGAGACAGAGCACGCAAGGCGGACGGGCAGTCCAGGCGACCGTAGATTCTGCCGCGCCGATGGCCGCCGAACCTTCCCGGAATCAGGCTGAGGTACGGGCGGCCGTCGGCGTCGAGCAGGGTGAAGGTGTTATTGGGCGTCATGCAGCACGAGGCCGAGGGTGTGGCGGATACCGCCGCGAATTCGGCTGACACCGTGCCGAACCGGAGCACGCGACCAGCCGCGGCTCGACGGGGTCGGCCGGTCGCGAGTGGTGAAGATCAGGCCGTGCCCCTGCTCCAGCACGGTGACCGTGGCTTTCGACTGTGCGCGCGGGCGTTGCTCGACGAGCAGGAACTCACCACCCGTGTGGTCGACACCCGCACGGTCCAGTCCGATCACCACCTGCAGTGGGAACACCAAGTCGCCGTAGAGATCGCGATGCAGGGCGTTCCAGTCACCTTCGGTGTAGCGCAACAGGATCGGTGTCGGCTTGGACTGTCCGGCGGCGTGGCAGGCCGCGAGCCAATCCCCGAAGTCGTCGGGCCACGGTGCCGGATCACCGAGCCGATCGGCCCAGGAACGGGCGACGGGCAACAGCTTTCGGTAGAACGCTGCCCGCATGGCCATGATCGGCTCGGGCACCGGATCGGCGAAGTATCGGTAGCTGCCCTGCCCGAATCGATAGCGCGCCATGTCGATGGTGGAGCGGAATCTCGCCAGGTCATCCCACATTTCGGCGAACTCGGCGCATTCATCGGGCGTCAGGAGCGGGCCGGTCTGGGCGCATCCGTAGGCGTCGATCTCGTCGATGAGCTCGGGCCAGGACTGTGCGGCCACTCGATCGGCCAGCGGGACAAGGGTTTCGGTGTTTCGCATTCCGCCTCCAAGTTCAGCGGGTTGTCCGGTGCTTACGCGGCTTCCAGCGTCAGCAGTGTGGTTTTGGCCTCGATGCCGCCGACGTACTGGCCGATCGATCCGTCGCTGCGCACCACCCGATGGCACGGAATCACCACGGGCAGCGGGTTGTGCGCGCAAGCCGAACCGACGGCGCGGACCGCCTTGGGATTACCGACGGCAGCGGCGACCACGGCATAGCTCTCGCGCTGCCCGTAGCCGATGTCGATCAGATGCTCGATCACCTGGCGGCGGAACCCGCCGGTCAGTTGCAGATCGAGAGGCAGGTCGAAATGCGTTCGGGCACCGGCGAAGTACTCGTCGATCTCGCGGGCTGCGGCATCCAGGCGCGCGGGTGCGGCGAGCACGCGCGGGCTGACCCGCTCGGACAGTGTGGTCAGGACGGTGTCATGGTCCTCGTTCGGATAGGCGACGCGCACCAACCCGGCCGGGGTGGCCGCGAGCAACAGCGTGCCGACCGGGGTGTCGATGGTGCGGTAGGCGACGTCGAGCAGGCCCGCGGACTGTGCGTCCGCGGCCAACCGGCGGTGCAGCTGGGCCAGCAGGTCACGGTCGGGGGTCAGGCCGTCGAACAGGCCGTTCGGGTCGCCACGGTCGATGGTGGCCATCATGTTTCATCCTTCGGATAGAGCTTGCGCAGAGTTTTGAGGCCGTCGGCGGCGGCGCGGCGGGCGGCATCGGTGGAATTGCCGAGCAGTTCGGCGATTTCGGCGTGTGGCAGGCCTGCCAGATAGTGGTAGGCGACCGCCTGACGTTGCTTGGGCGGCAACGCTTTCAAGGCGGCCCAGAGGTCCGGGTCGTAGTCGGCCGGGTCGGGGGCCGCGGACGGGCGCTCGGGCAGTGTCTCGGCCGGGACGGGCGCGCGGGTGAGCGCGCGGCCGACGTCGATCGCGCGACGGTGCGCGATGGTGACCAACCAGGCCTCGATGTTCGCGTCGGTGTCGAGGTCCGGATAGGCGCGCAGGGCGGACAGGAACGTCTCCGACCACGCGTCGGCCGCATCGGTCGGACCGAGCACCGCCCGGCAGACGCGCAGCACCATCGGGCCGTATTCGGCCACCACTTCCTCGAACGGAGGCAATCTCACACTGGGTAGACGTTGGGGACGTCGGAAACGTGAGATCCGCTGGTCATCGCGTGTCGTCCGCCCGGCGGGACAGCCCGCTGGCGCGCAGCACGCGGCGGGCGATACCGGCCCTGATGGATTCGTCGGTGCCGATGACGCGGACGTGGCGGCGCGCGCGGGTGATCGCCGTGTAGAGCAGTTCCCGGGTCAGCAGGGTCGACTCCGGTTCGGGCAGGACCACCGAGACGGTGTCGTACTGACTGCCCTGGCTGCGGTGGATGGTCATGGCGAACACCGTGACCACGGCCGGGAACTGGGTCGGGTGCACCAGGTACGGCTCGCTGCCGCGTTGCAGCGCGGCGCGTAGTGAACCATCGGGCATGCGCACCACGACGCCGGTGTCGCCGTTGTAGATGCGGGCCTCGTGGTCGTTGGCGGTGACCAGCAGCGGCTGGCCGGGATACCAAGGAGCCGAATAGGATTCGGGACCTGCTCCGCCGGCGGCGGCCCACTCGGCGGCCATCCGGTCCCAGCGCTCGACACCGAACGGGCCCTGGCGGTGCGCGCACAGCAGGCGGTGCGATTCGAGGGCGGTGAGCGCGCCTGCCGCGTCACCGTCGAGGGCGGCGGTGGTCACCTCGCGCGCGGCACGCACGACATCGGCACGGACACCGGCCATCTCGTCGGGAGCGCTCAGGGACAGTTCGTCACCGCCCGCGCGGAGCAGGTCGAGCGCGGTGTCGGCGTCGCCGGCGCGGACCGCGACGGCGAGGTCGGCGATCCGGCCGCCGAAACGACGGCCGCGAGTCAATCGAACGATGCCGCCGCGCAGGCGAGTTCGCTCCAGCGTGGTGAGGGCGGCCGGGTTCTGTTCCGGCGCGGCCGATTCCGGCGAATCCGCGCCGAGGATCTCGTCGAGCATCGGATTCGGCGTGCCCGCAACGGGTCCCGCGACGAGGTCGGCGAGCACCGCGCCCGCGTCGACCGAGGCGAGCTGGTCCGGGTCGCCGACGAGGACCAGCCGAGTGTCGGGGCGCAGGGCGGCGAACAGCCTGCTCATCATGGTCAGCGACACCATGGAGGTCTCGTCGACGACGATCACGTCGTAAGGGAGCCGATTGAATTCGTGGTACTTGAACCGGGTGGTGCGGCCACGCTGCCAGCCGAGCAGGCGATGCAGGGTGGCGGCGGTGAGGTCGGGCAGGCCCAGCTCTTCGGCCTGCTCGCGCACGGCCTCCTGGAGTCGCGCGGCGGCCTTGCCGGTCGGCGCGGCCAGTGCGATACGCAGCGCGGGCAGTTTGGGATTCGCCTTACGGTGCGCGTCGAGCAGGCCGATGATGCGCGCGATGGTGTGCGTCTTGCCGGTGCCGGGGCCGCCCGCGACCACCGTGGTCCAGTGGGTCGCGGCGAGCGCGGCCGCGAGCCGCTGACGGTCGGGAACGCCGCCCACGGGTGCGTCGAACAAGCGATCCAGTTCGCGGCGAATGATATTCGGGTCGACCACGGGGTGGTGTCCGGACCGCTCGGTGAGGACGCGGCGGACCGTCTGCTCCTGCTGGTAGTACCGATCGAGATAGAGCAATGGGCCGGTGTCGTCGCGGCTGCGCGATTCCACGAGCCGCAACGGCTGCAGCGGACCCGCAGGCCCACCGGTCACCAGCGGACTGACGCGCAGCGCGCCCACCACCGCCTCGATGTCAGGCCACGGCAGGGTCGCCGGATCGATGCGCTCACCCGTGTCCCAGGTCTCATCCGCATCGATGCCGATCTCTCGCATCCGATGCAGCTCCAAGCACACCGAACCGGAGCGCACCGCCCGCACCGCGAGCGCCGCCGCGAACAACACTTCCTCGGTGTCCTCGCGTCCCAAGCGCCCCAACCGAACCGCGACATGCACGTCCGCCGCGGACAGCACCCCCGCCTCGTTGAACGTCCGCAACAGCCCGGTCCCCCGCTGCGCCAACTGAATCGAGGTCATCGGGTGGACTCCCCGGCCAGGAGTTGAGACAGGGCGATGATCAGGGGCGCGGGTGGGTTCCAGTCGAAGACGCCGTGGCCGGTGGGGGTTTCGGGGCCGATCATGCCGCGGACGAAGAGGTAGCGGGCGCCGCCGAGGTGGCGGCCGGGGTCGTAGTCGGGCAGGCGCCAGCGCAGGTAGCGGTGCAGGGCGACCGCGTAGAGGAGGGCCTGGAGTGGGTAGTGCGAGCGCAGCATCTCGGCGGCCATGCGGTCGCGGGTGTAATGGTCGACGGTGAGTTCGCCGGTGCCGAGGCGGTTGGTTTTGTAGTCGACGATCACGAATCTGGTGTCCGCGCCGTCGGTTACGCGCAGGACGGCGTCGATGCTGCCGGTCAAGTATCCGCGCAGCGGGATGTCGTCGAGGGTCGCCAGGTGGTCGGCGTAGCCGAAAAGGTCGTCGTCGGACGGTAAGTGGGTGCGCAGCAGGTCCGCTATCTGCCGTAGCGTCGCGGATTCGGCGCTCGGCGAATCACCGCCGGCCAGCGGGAGCTCGAATTCCAACTCGTTCAAGCGGTCTCGGCTGGAGATGTCGGCGAGCGAGCCGAGGCCGAGCGGGGTGCGCAGCGCGGCGAGTACGGCGGTGCTGAGCACGGCGGGGTCGGCCTCGGCCATGAGTTCGCCGATGAGCGCGCGGCAGCGGGTGTCCACCTCGGCGGCCAGATCCGGTGCGTCCGTGTCGATCAGCTCGAAGACGCCGTGCACGAGGGTGCCGAACTCCGCGCCGTAGGGCAGCGAGTTCATCAACGATGCCGGGCCCGCGAACGCCTCCTCGACCTCGGCGACCACCGGGGTGCTCGGCTCGTCGGCGGGACCGGGGTTGTCCTCGGCTTCGATCTCCAGCTCGGGTGTGACCGGTCCGTGCGCCGAGGCGGTCAGCGCGGAGTACGAGGTGCGCCGCCACTGCTGGTCCAGCTTGCGGTCGAAGTGCGCGGCCGCGAGCTCGCCGGTGACGGGTTCGGTGCGCACCCGCTGGATCGCGACGTCGTCGGCTCCGGCGACGGCGGTCAGCGAGATGGCTTGCGCCGCTCCCCCGGCCCAGGCCGAAAGCAGTCCCGGCGCAACGGCATCCGCGGGCACCGAGGCGCGCGGCGGGACGGTGTCGCCGCCGTCCGGGCGGCCGAGGATCATCCGGTGCAGTGGCGAGGCCGCGGTCGTGATCGCGGGCGCCCACCACGCGACGACCTGACACATGGCGCGGGTCAGCGCGACGTAGAGCAGGCGCAGTTCCTCACCGGCCTCCTCGGATTCGCTGCGCAGCTTGCGTTCCGCGTAGCCGGACGCGTCCGGGCCGCCGACGTCGAGCACGCGCATGTCGTTGTCGTCGTGGAACAGCAGCGTCGCCGGGTACGGGTTCTTCGCGTTGTCCCACGCGAAAGGCAAGTAGACGATGGGGAATTCGAGGCCCTTGCTGGCGTGCACGGTGGCGATCTGCACGGCGGCGGCGTCACGGTCGAGCCTGCGGCTGCGGTCGGCGACGGTGCCCGACGCGGGATCGCGCACCCGGTCGCCCAGCCAGCGGGTGAGCGCGGTCAGCCCGAGCGATTCGGTGAGCGACACCTGATCGAGCAGCTGCGCGACGTGCCGCAGATCGGTGAGCTGCCGCTCGCCGTTCTCGACGGCGAGCAGCCGGTGCGCCAAATCCGCTTCGGCGGAGATCTTTTCGAAGACCGCGGCGAATCCGGCCCGCGCGAACAGCCGGGCGGCATCGCGGAGTTGCGCGCTGACGCGGCCGACCAGATCAGCACCGCCGCTATCGATCTCGGCGGCGGTGACGCCGATCAGCGGTGTGCACGCCGCCAACCGAACCCGATCGCCACGATGCGGCTGTTCCAGCGCTCGCAGCAGCCACAGCCATTCGGTGGCGCTGCTGGTCGCGAACACACTGGTGCCGCCCGCCAGCACAGACGCGACGCCGACGCGATCCAAAGCGGCTCGCACTACATCGATTTGGGACCTTGTGCGGACCAAGACAGCGATGTCACCAGGGCTGATCGGCCGGTGCCTGACATCGACCAACGACTCGCCATCGCGCTGTCGTCCAGCATCGCCTGACGAACTAGTTCCGCCGCCCGGTCGACTGCTGCCGCCATTCGAGTCCCCCGCTCCGCCCAGCCGTGGTGCCGGATCGACGATCGACTCGCCGAATACGGCGGCCGCTCCGGCATCCGGCATGGCACCCGCGACGCCTCGACCCGAGTCGGCGGTCGGATCAGCGGACGCCGCTCGGGCGTTCCGCATGGCCACAGTCGAATCCGGGCCGGCGTGGCTCGGCCGCGCGGTAGTGGCCACCGCGACCCCGGACTCGAGCAGCCGGACAATATCGGCGGCAAGGTCGTCGGCCACCTTCGCGCGCATACGACCGACCGCTGGGAATCCGGATTTGTTCAACGGCCCCGCGCCGGTACGCGGCAGACACCGCATCCGCATCGGCGTCACGAGCTCATCCGGCCCGGACAGCCGTGACCACGGCCGGGTGGCGGCCACCGGATAGACGGTGATCTCCTTGTGCCCCAAGGCCGCTCCACCCTGCAGGTGGTCCAGCGCGGCGAGCAGACCGGCGTCGCTGCGCCAGTTGGTGGTGAGTTCCTTGCGGGTGTCGGCGTGTGCGACGGCGTCCAGGTAGCTGAGCACCTCGGCCCCGCGGAAGGCGTAGATGGCCTGCTTCGGGTCGCCGACGAGCACCAGGGTGGTGTGGCCGTGGAAGGAGCGGCGCAGGATGTCCCACTGCAGCGGGTCGGTGTCCTGGAACTCGTCGACCAGCGCGACCCGGTAGCGCTCGCGGATGCGGCGGCAGGCGCGGGGGCCGTGCTCGGTGTCGGCCAGCACGTCGTGCAGCAGCACCAGCAGGTCGTCGAAGTCGCGCAGGCCGGCCAGCCGCTTCCTGCGCTCGGTCTCGGCGCGGACCGCGGTCGCGAAGGCCACCCGTTCCCCGGCGGCGGAATCGCCCTTCGGCATCAGCACCGCGTGCCGGTCGCGCACGGCGGCCAGCGCCAGCGTGTGCGCCTCCTTCACCGAGAACGGCGGTTCCTTGCGGGCGTACCGGTTCAGGTAGAGGTCGTCGGCGACCGTGCCGATCAACTCGTCGACGTTCTCGACCAGTCGCGAGCCGGGATCGTGCTCGCCTGCCAAGCCGAGTTCGTCCAGCATCCGCTGGCAGAAGCTGTGGGTGGTCGCGATGGTGCCCGCGTCGAAATCCGAAAGGGCCGTGAGCAATCGGGCCCGTCGACGGCGCACCTCGTCCGAATCCGCCTGGGCCAGATAGCGAATCAGGTCGTCGGTGTCGGCCCGGGCGAGCGCTGGATCCGCGAGCCCGGCGGCGACAATCACGAACCGATCTCGCGTGCGCTCTCGCAACTCCTGCGTAGCCGCTCGGCTGAACGTCACCAACAGCAACTCGGAGACATCGATCCCGGCTTCGGCGACATACCGCACCGCCAATCCGACGATCGCGTGCGTCTTGCCGGTTCCGGCGCTCGCCTCCAGCACGGTTGTCCCGGTGGGCAGTGGACCGTACGGCTCGAAGCTGTCGGGTGCGTCGAACTCGGGCACCACGAACGAGGTGTCTTGCACGGTCACGCGAACACCCGCCTTTCGACCCGCCGAAACAGCCATTCTGCCGGTCCGACGCACGCGGCCGTGCCACCGACACGCGTGACGGTGGCCGCAGTCACCGCCGAACGACCCCGGACCACCCCATATTCGCCAGCCCGAACCACGTCCGAACAAGTCCACACCGCGGTCGCCGAAACTCGGGACGCCACGCTAGTGCAATCGCCAACGCTCACTGTTGCCGCTGACTTTCCGCACGCACCAATCGCGTCGGCCGACGGTCCGAGCAGCAGGTCATGGCGGCGCACCGAACTCCGTGCACGCCGAGCAGCCACCGAAATCCGCGACGCCTGGTTGGTGCCATCGCCAGGATTCACGGTTGGCCCTGACTCTCTGCGCTGAGCAACGGCACCCACATGCGTCGAGCCAGTGCGCCGAAGCGGGTGGTCTCTCCGGGTTCGCCAGGCGGTGCCGGAATCTCCATGAGGTTTTCGAGGCGGGGTGCCGGGCCCCAGACGTAACGCAGGTGCCGGTCAGTGTGGTCGCCGAAGGCACCGGGTCCGTTCGGGCCGCCGTTGAATTCGCGTTCGGCGGCGACGATCGCCTCGTCGACATTGGCGCCACGGAAGCGACGTTCGGCGTAGGCAGCTGTCGCGCCCGGGGTGATCGGAAGTGGCTCGGTCAGACCCGCATCACGCAGGGCGACGAGCTCGCGCAGGATCGTCCGCGCCGCAGGCATATCGGGCGCGGTGATCTCGGAACGCCAGGCGGGACGGCCGAATTGGCCGCGACCGGTGGTGACCGCGCGCCAGGAGCGATCTTCGGTCACTGCGAGGGCCAGCAGCGAGACCCACGCGGCGATCCGGTGTTTCGGGGCGAGCCGGGAGAACGTGGTCCGGACCAGCGTCTCGCCGCGCACTTCGGGCACGGTCCCGGTAAGCCTGCGGCCGTTGCCGAGATCTACGGCAACGTCGACCGCGCGCGGAGCACCTTCGTAGTCCCCTTGCGACGCCCGAACCAGCTTGTCCACCGTGTGCTCGACCTCGTCGAGCACCGCGGCGCCGAAACCGAAGGGCGGCAACGTGCCACGCCGCCACTCGGCGGCACGAAGCCCGGCCGGGTCGGCGCCGGTCAGGCGAGCGGCCAGCAAACGTTCGCCCAGTTCCCATTTCGCCAGGCCGTCGAGTTCGATGGGCAGCCGATCGGCGATGTCCTCTTCGTGTTCGGGAACGCGCAGTCCGAGCCGCTGCCACAGGAAGGCGCGGATCGGGTGCTCGACGAACGAAATCAGGTCGGCCAGCGCCACATCCGCGAGTTCCGGCGTCGGCAATGGCTCCGGCAGGAACGCAGGTCGCGGCACGGCGGGCTGCCCGGCGGATACGGCACCCGCGAGCGCGACCGTGTCGAAGCTGAACGGCCGCTCGGCCCGGAAATTGCGACGGTCGAAGGCTTGCAACGGATGTCGGGTCACCACCGCGTCCATCCCCGCCGCACCGACATGGGCCCGCAGCGCGTCGAGTAGCTCGGCGACGGGAATGGCGGGCGGGCGGTGCGCACCCGTGACCGGGTCGGCACCGGTATGGAACACCAGCAGCTTCTCCTCGGCCGCAAGGATCGCGTCGAGCAGCAACTGCCGGTCCTCGCTGCGCGGATCTCGTTCGCCGAGTAGCGGATTGCGGGCGAGCACGTCGTCGCCGTCCACGCCGCTGGTGCGCGGGAACACGTCGTCGTCGAGGCCGAGCAGCACCACCACCCGATGCGGCACCGACCGCATCGGCACCATGGTGCACACGGTCAGCTCGCCGGTGCGGAAGTTGGCGCGGGTCGGCGCGGCCGCGAGCCGAGAGTGCAGCAGCACCCCGACGTCGGCGAGCCGCAGCGGCACATCGCCCGCATGCTCGGTGGCGGCGGCCAGTTCTTGCCGGGCCTCGGTGCGCACCCACGCCTGCGAATCCGGCACGTCCGTCAGCAGATCCAGCGCACGGCCGAGTACTGTCGCCCATTCGTGCGCGGGACGCGGCCCGCGCAGATCACGGAGGCAGACGGCGAGCCGGTCGATGAATTCGGCGAACCGGCCGGCCAGATCGACGTCGTTGCTGTCCACGTCATCGAGGGGCAGCGCGAGATCCAGCCAGTCGTCGGAGGTTTCGCCCGCGGTGACGCCGAGCAGGATCCGATCCACCGCGGCGTTGAGTGTGTTCTGCGCGAAGTCGGCCAGCCCGAACGCCTGTCGCTGACGCTGCCCGATCCCCCACCGCGCGCCGGCCTCGGCGGCCCACTCGCGCAGCCGCTCGATATCGTCGTCGTCGAATCCGCAACGCCGCCGGACCGTTTCGGCCGCCGCCAGATCGAGCACCTGCGTCACGGTGACCCGGCCGTCGGCCAGCTCGAGCAGCACCCCGATCACCGCGAGCAGCGGATTGGTGACCGCACGGCCCCGGTCGGCCAGCCGCACCCGCAGGCGATGAGCCGGGTGGCCCGAATCCGGTGCCGGCTCAACCGCTCCCGGTACCCGCTGCCCGAATGCCGCACGCACCAGCGGCGCGTACGCCTCCACCTCGGGACACATGACCAGCACGTCCCTCGGTTCCAGCGTGTCATCCGCGGCGAACAACCCGAGCAGGCATTCGCGCAGCACCTCGACCTGTCGCGCGGGTCCATGACAGGCGTGCACCTGCACGGTGCCGTCGCCGGCCCGCACCGCGACCGGCGGCCACCGATCGTCGCGGATACCCGCCTGCAACGCGCCGAGCAGCGTCGTATCACCGTCCGGCACAAGATCATCCGAAGCCGGATAGTAGGTATCGGCGGCCGCACCCAACCGCTGCTGCAGTTCCCGGACATCACGCGCGAGACCGGCCAGCAGCGGGTGACTCACGACACTCCCACTGAGATCCGCGGCACGCGAGCCGGCCGCCGGACTCCCGGCCAGCTCGGTCCACATCACCGGACTCGGATGCGGCAGCCAGAGATGGATCTCGCGTGTCTGCGCCAACGCCGACAGCACGGCGAGCTGATCGGTGGGCATCCTGGTCGCACCGAACAACGAAAACCGCGCCGGAAATGGAACAAGTTCAGCGTCGGCCCGCAGCCGCGCGCACGCACCCTCGAGCCGCTCCGCCGGACTCGGCGCACCCACCTCGGCCCGCAGCCGCCGCCACAGTTCCGGCTGCCACAGCAGATCGTCGGGCATCGGATTTCCCGCGCCGTCGGTGTCCGAACCCGCCGCCCATTCGAGGATCACCCCGGGCCGCTGCGCCGCGTAACTGTCGAACAACGAGGCCAGATGCGCGGCCGTGGCGTAGCGCCGACCGATCCGATGGTCGGGTCGGGACGGGTCCTGCACGCCGAGATGCCTGGTGAGCACCGCACACCACGGCTCACCGAGTGCGGCGTCGATCACCCGCAGCAGCGTCCACACGACACGCTCGACAGCCCATGGATCATCCTCGGGCCGAACCCCACTCGCCGCCGCCAATGCCGTCGCGACCAGCGCGGACGGCGACGGGAACTGGATATTCGCCGCGACACCGTCGGTCGAGGCAGCATCGAACGACGCGGAAAACGCCACGGCCCCCGACACTCCGAGCACCGACGACAACCGCTGCGTCAACCACCGCTCCACCCCCTTCGCCGGCACCGCGACCACCTCCGCCGCGAACGGGTCCGGCAGCGGCGTGCGCAACAGACCGGCCAGTCCGTCCGCCAGGACATCGGCGCGTTCGGCACGGTGAATGTGCAGCGGCATCTGCGCCTCTCGGTCGGTGGAGTAATCGGACGGCGCTGGGGTTCGCGGCTCCCTGATCGCTCGGGCGCGCCTCGGCCTTCGTGCACGTTTATACGCGCAGCGACTCCCGAGCGACTTCGCCACCCCGAAGCAGGTCCGAACGGACTTCATAGTGTTACCTGTGTGACTGGAGTGAAATGAGCCACACAAGAACACATTCCTACGCCGTGTCCGCTCGGATCCGAGCGCCCGATGTGCAACAGTGCTGAACCGGGGAGGACGAGAGAGCTGCACCGAAAGGCTGGTTCGCGTTCATGATTGCGATGGTGATTCCCCTGGTTCCACGAGGCGGGTTCACAGTCCGCCGCGTAGGAGATCGTTGGGAGCTCGTCAACTCGCGAGGCTACGGCCGTACCGTCGTCCTACATTCTTGGCCGCGTGATCAGCACACCGAGGCGTTCGAGCACTGCTATCGCCTCAATGGGCGCACGGTAGAGGAATTACAGGCCGCGTTCCGCTGAATGGGGCGGTGGTGGCCGAAACCCGCTGGGACGCAAGCGCGCAACATCGTCTAGCACACGCCGGTCCTGAGCTCAAGACGTGCGTCCAGCTCGCCGATGTGCGATCGTGTTGCCTCGTGCGTCATCCCTCGCCCGCCACCCGCTCCGTTCCCCGCGTGGCCGCATCCGCCTGTGTCCTCGCCGCTGCGGCGATCCTCATCCCCAGCGCGCCAACTCTGCTGCCCAGCGCGGCCGCCGTGCCGCTCGCGCATGCCAGCGCGTGCCTGGCCGGTTTCGACTGCGATATGAGCAGCCGGATCGCGGCGGTCGACAAGTACCTGACCGGTCGGCCCGGCGTCACCGGTTACGTTGTGCGCGACCGGGTCTCCGGTGGCGTGTACGCGAATGCCAACGCGGAGAACAAGGTCTGGACCGCGTCCACGATCAAGCTCGCCATCGCCGAGGATCTGCTGAACCGGGCCAGGGTCGGCGCGATCAACCTGACGCCGGAAGATCGCGGCACGATGGAGTCGATGCTCGCGACGTCCAACGACGGCGCGGCCGACATCCTGTGGACCAAGTACTCGGGCATCGATCGGATGGCGTTCAACAACGCGTTCCGCGCCAACGGCATGGCCACCCTCGACCCGCAGCCGACCAACACCGCACTGTTCCCGGACTGGTCGTTCCAGAAGTGCACCGCCGCCGATCTGGATCGGCTGATGGACAACGTCCTCAACCGCATGCATCCCGACGACCGCAACTACCTGCTCGACCGAATGCGCGCGGTGGACAGCAACCAGCACTGGGGCGTGTGGGGCGCGGGCGCGGCGATGCGGCCCGGCCTGAAGAACGGCTGGTCTCAGGAGCAGGGCGGCTGGGTGGTCAATTCGGTCGGGTTCGCCGGCCCCGGCGAGCGATACACCCTGGCGATCATGACCGCGCTCGGCGACAGCGGCGGCTTCACCGAGGGTTCGGACACCGACACCAAGGTGGCCGAGATGTTGTTCGCCGGTCGCTGACCGGCACCGAATCCGCTACGCACACAACGGGTTCACGCGGAGCGCCGCTGCAGCACCATCGGCGCTCCGTCCCTCGGGAACGGAATCGAGGTGTACCCCCACGGCATTCGGTATGCCTCGGGAATCTGCCACGCGTACGCACGCACCAGCGCGGCAATGACCGTCTTCACCTCGAAGGTGCCGAAATGCATGCCGATGCACTTGTGCGCGCCCGCGCCGAACGGCAGCCAGGCCAGGCGATGCGACTTGTCCTCGCGCCGTTGCTCGCCGAACCGTTCCGGGTCGAAAAGCTCTGGCCGGGTCCACAATTCGGGCAGCAGGTGGTTGACCTGATAGGCGAGGTCGATCGGGGTGCCCGCCGGAATGTAGTGGCCCGCGATCTCGGTGTCGCGCACCGCACGACGCGACAGCCCGGGCACCGGTGGCATCAGCCGCAGGCTCTCCTTCACCACCAGATCCAGGTCGCGCAGACCCTCCAGATCGGCGATAGTCGGTGCCACACCGTCGATTTCGGCGTCGAGCGCGAGCACCTCGGCACGCACCCGCTCCTGCCACTCCGGGTGCTTGCCCAGGTAGTAGGCCACGGCGGTGGCCGTTGTCGTGGTGGTGTCGTGCGCGGCCATGATCAGAAAGATCATGTGGTTCACCACATCCGCGTTGCCGAACACGCCGCCGTCCTCGCTGCGCGCGTGGCACAGACCGGAGAAGAAGTCCGGTGATTCGGTGCGCCGCTTCTCCGGCAGCATCGCGGTGAAGTACTCCTCCAGCACCTTCCGGCCGCGCAGCCCGGACCGCCAGTTGCCGCCGGGCACCGAGTGCCGGATGATCGCCAGACCCGCATGCGTGCAGTCGATGAACGCGTCGATCAGCTCGCGTCGCTGCGCGCCGACGTCGACGCCCATGAACGTCTCACCCGCGATGTCGAGGGTCAGCTCCTTGATGGTCGGATACAGCCGCACCGTCCGTTCGGCGGTGCCGCCCTGCGGAATCCAGCGTTCGATGCTCGCGCGCACCACCGGGGTCAGCGCGGCGAGGTGGGCTTCGAGACGGTCCCTGGTGAACGCCTGCTGCATGATCCTGCGGTGGAATTTGTGCTCGTCGAATTCGAGTAGCAGCAGGCCGCGCCGGAAGAACGGGCCGATGAAGTAGTCCCAGCCCTGGCCGAAGTCGCGGCGTCGACGGCCGAGTACCTCGTCGAGCGCCTCGGGTCCGGCGACGAGCACCCGGTCGATGCCGAGCGAGGTGTTCAACGAGACCGGTCCGTATTTGCGATAGCGGCCGACCATCTCGGCCGGGCCCCAGCGCATGTACTGCAGCACTCGACCGAGGTACGGCAGCCCGGCGTCACCGTGCACCGCGGTGGTCTCGCTGCCCTCTGGCGGCGTCGCGAGGATCTGATGCCGCTCGGGGAGCCGATCCAAGGCCCGATCGAGCAGATGGTCGTGTGGGATGTCGATCAGCGCGGCGTTCTCGGAATCGGGTAACGCGTCGGATTTCGCGGGCACGGTGGGCTTTCGACCGACTGCACGGTCCCCGGCGACCATCGCGAACCTCCCTGAACGACAGTGCTTATCGTATTCTCTTTCGCCCATTCGTTAGGCCGGTTCGCCGCAACGAAGTGCAGTAATGGTGCCCCGGCAGGCAGCGGGCAGTGCGGCGCAACACACCGGGAACTGGGATGTCGTCGCGACGGTCGAGATGGAGCCGACTACGGTTGGGATCTGACAACAACCGTTCGCGGGGGATAAACCCCCAGGTCTGTCGAGGAGTCAGGACGATGAGCACTCAGCCTGTGGAGAACCGTCGTCACCAGGTGGTGGTGATCGGCTCCGGCTTCGGCGGCTTGTTCGGCACCAAGCACCTCAAGCGCGCGGACGTCGACGTCACGTTGATCTCCAAGACCACGTCGCACCTGTTCCAGCCGCTGCTCTACCAGGTCGCCACCGGCATCCTCTCGGTCGGCGAGATCGCGCCCGCGACCCGGCTGGTGCTGCGCAAGCAGAAGAACGCGCAGGTGCTGCTCGGCGATGTCATCGACATCGACCTCGAAGCGAAGACCGTCACCTCGCGGCTGCTCAACTCGAACACGGTCACCCCGTTCGACAGCCTGATCGTGGCCACCGGCGCGCAGCAGTCGTACTTCGGCAACGACCAGTTCGCCACCTACGCCCCCGGCATGAAGACCATCGACGACGCGCTCGAACTACGCGGCCGCATTCTCGGCTCGTTCGAGGGTGCGGAGCTGGCCACCAGCCAGGAGATGCGGGACCGCCTGCTCACCTTCGTGGTGGTCGGCGCCGGGCCCACCGGAGTCGAATTGGCCGGGCAGATCGCCGAACTCGCCGATCGCACGCTCGAAGGAACGTTCCACAACATCGATCCGCGCGACGCTCGCGTGGTGCTGCTCGAGGGTGCGGGCGCGGTGCTCGGCCCGATGGGACCGAAGCTCGGTCTCAAGGCCAAGAAGCGGCTGGAGAAGATGGGCGTCGAGATCCAGCTCAACGCCATGGTCACCGATATCGACGCGCTCGGCGTGACGGTCAAGGACTCCGACGGCACCATCCGCCGCATCGAATCCTCCTGCAAGGTGTGGTCGGCCGGGGTGCAGGCCAGCCCGCTGGGCAAGATGCTCGCCGAGCGCTCCGACGGCACCGAGGTGGATCGGGCCGGGCGCGTCATCGTCGAGCCGGACCTCACCATCAAGGGACACCCGAACGTCTTCGTCGTCGGCGACCTGATGTCCGTGCCGGATGTGCCGGGCCAGGCGCAGGGTGCGATCCAGGGCGCCACCTACGCCGCCAAGGCGATCAGGGCGGGGCTGAATGGTCAAGCGCCGCAAGACCGTAAGCCGTTCAAGTACTTCAACAAGGGCAGCATGGCGACCGTGTCGCGGTTCAATGCCGTGTGCCAGGTGGGCAAGCTGGAATTCAGTGGGTTCATCGCCTGGCTGGCTTGGCTGGCGCTGCATCTGTACTACCTGATCGGGTACCGCAGCCGGATCGTCACCGTCATCCAGTGGTTCGTCACGTTCCTCGGGCGTAGTCGCGGGCAGATGGCGGCCACCGAGCAGTGGGTGTTCGCGCGGCTCGCGCTGGAGCAGGTCAATTCCGATGAGGAAGAGGCCGACGAACTCGCGGCCGCGCTGGGCGCACCGCCGGCGAACGGCAAACTCGCCGAGAAGGCCAAGGCGGCTGTCGAGGGCCGGATCAGCTGACCCCCATACACCGACCGAAGGCGACCTTCATGCTGTCTGGACAGCTGAAGGTCGCCTTCGGTCGTTAGCGGGGCGAGTGTTGCCGCGCGACCGGTGCACAGACTGCAAGGTCGGGTTCGGGGGATGTGTGTCGGATGTCTGAAACGGCGGTCGCCGGTCGTATTCGCAACCCATACGTAGCTATTTGACGGCAATGCCACCGCCGCGATATCGGCCGGAAATGCACCCATCCAGGCGCCGAGCAGATCCGAATGTGGGACGTCGAAAGTGACATCTCTTCTGACCTGACGAAAGGCGATCTACCTATGGGCACAGGCAAGCACAGAGCCCCCAACCCGCAGCGGCAAAAGGTGGGCTCGATGGTCGCGGCAGGTGCGGTTCCGTTGGTCCTCGCACTGGTCGGCACCGGCACCGCCAATGCCGAGCCTGCACAACCCAACGCGGCGGCACAGCCCGACCATCCGGCCCAGTGGCCCGCGGCCGAGCCACCGAACGCGATGCCGTACGAGGGCCTGCAGATCCCGGACAACACCAAGAGCTCGCTGCAGTGGTCGCGGCCGCTGCCGGAGAAGAAGTACCTGGCACCGGTCGGCGTGCTGCACGCACCCTTCCCGGTGGCCCCGGTGCCGCCGATCGCGCCGCCGCCCGGCAAGTTCCGCTTCGGCGACGTGCAGGTGGACGCGCCGAACTGGATCGACTCCGAGCAGGCCATCCAAATCAATGACAACTCGGCCATCGCCGAGGCCAACCTGGCCACCTTCCTCGACTCGATCGGGATGGAACGCAGCAGGTCCGACCGGATCGCCGGGCAGACCGTCGGCACCGCCGCCATGGGCGCGCTGGCCGGTGCGGCCTCGGGTGCCCCGTTCGCGGCGACCTCCGCGCTCGTCGGCGGCGCAGTGGGCCTGGTTGTCGGGCTGCCGTTCGTGCCGGTCGGCATCGTGGCGGGCCCCATGCTCGGCGCGACCTTCGGCGCGGCCGTGATCACCGTCCCCGCGGCGGCGATCGGCGCTGCCGCCGGTGCGGCCGTCGGCGCGGTGAACGCGTTCAACGCCCCCTCGCGGGTCGTCGCCGACTGATCGTTGGGTGCGGTTAGTACGCACCGGGGTGGGAGCTCGACGACACTGTCGAGTTCCCACCCTTTCTCTTTTCTCCCGTTCTGGGCGGGATACACCTCGGGGTGACGGCCGCCACCCACGCGCGTTTCTGATTCGGCGCGTCGCTTTCGGCGAGTCGTCGTAGTGTCAAGATCAGCGCAACACGACAGCAAATATTCGAGAGGGGATGCGGTGGAAGCCGGGCAATGGGTGGTCGTGTTCTTCTCCATCGCGCCGTTCTTCGCGGCGTTCGGACTGATGGTCGCGCGGTACGTCCGCATCCGGCGATACGGGCGGCACGGGGGCGAGTACAACGATCCACTCGCCAAGGCCGGGGGCGGTGGTGTCCTGCCAGGCACTGTTTTCCAGGAGGACTTCGGCGGCACCGGGACATCGCAGGCGTGGGCAGCGACGGGTGAACCGGAACTGCCGCGGCGATCAGCGGACGACGCCGCGAGAGGTCGTTCCGGTGAGCCGCGTCGATCAGCAGACCGCGAAGAGTGAGTGCGTTCGGGTGACCGGAACCCATCGATGCCGATCAGCGACCACTAGGAGTGAGACCGCTCGGATCAGGCACATCCGTCCCCGATCAGCGCACCACCAAGAGTGAGCTCGTTCGGGTGAGCAGGGTTCCGCCCGCTGCCAGCGGGAGGCGAGTCTCGGTGAGGCCGGTGGTTTCGACCGGGCGATCGTCCGGGTAGCGCAGTTCGCTCTCCAACGCTCGCGGCGCGGTGAGCGGGTCGTCCGCGGCCGTGCCTGCCCCGAGCTCCAAACGGTGTCGCAGCAACGGGATTTCGCCGAGATCGGCGATCAGGTCGCCGCGCCAACCGCCGTTGTCCTCGCCGGAACGTCCGATCTGGACCCGTTCTCGTAACCGCAGCTTGGCGTCCGGCGCGAGCCGGATCGAGGTGATGGTGTGATGCTGTGCGCCGCCCGCCACGATCGTCGGCTCCGGATCGAAGTCGAGGTCTCCCCCGCTGTCGACCTGAAAGTTCCAGCGCGCCAAGGACGCCGGCGTCGCGGCGCTCGGCAACGCAATGGTGGCCGCGACCGAACGCACGGCAAGGCGCGCGCCCGGTCCGACCACGATGGTGATGTCGAGCTCGTCCCCGCCGAGCGGGGTCGCGGCGGTACCGATCAGGTGCACGGTATGCGGGCCGGTGCGGCGGGCCGACAGCCCGCCGCTCGCGTGGATCTCCGGCAGCGCCGCGGTGCTCGCGACAATGCGAACCTCAGTGCGCAACAGCGGATTCGGTATCGGCCCGATCCTGCTCGGCCATCTTGTGCAACTGCTCGCGCACCCAGGCCAGCACCGGGGTGGCGGCCGGGTCGTCGGTGAGCGAGATCAGCGCGGTCGGGCGGCCCTCGCGCACCTTGGCCGCGTCGCGCTCCATCACGCCGAGATCCGCGCCGACCAGCGGCGCGAGGTCGGTCTTGTTGACGACCAGCAGGTCCGAAAACGTCACGCCGGGACCGCCTTTGCGCGGCACCTTGTCGCCGCCCGCCACGTCGACCACGAAGATCTGCACGTCGATCAGGCCGGAGGAGAAGGTGGCGGTGAGGTTGTCGCCGCCGGATTCGACCAGGATCAGATCCAGCGGCGGGTTCGCGGCGATCAGGTCGTCGATGGCGTCCAGGTTCGCGGTGATGTCGTCGCGGATGGCGGTGTGCGGGCAGCCGCCGGTCTGCACCGCGGTGATCCGCTCGTCCGGCAGCACCGCGTGCCTGCGCAGGAAGTCGGCGTCCTCGGTGGTGTAGATGTCGTTGGTCAGCACGGCGAGCGAAAGTTCTTCGCGCAGTTGCCGGCACAGCGCCGCCACCAGCGCGGTCTTGCCGGAGCCGACCGGGCCGCCGATGCCGATGCGCAGTGCCTCGCCGGGCGTGCGTTGACGTTTCGGCCGATCGTGGGTGTGGTCGTGCGGTTCACCGTCGATCAGGTGCGGTGGCATGGTGGCGATCTCCTTCTTTCCGGGGACTCAGCTGGCGAATAGTGGCATGTCACGGTGCAGGTGACGTTGGGCGAGGACGTCCTGCAGCGGGTCGGAGAGGCAGGCGAGACCGTCGGCCGCCTCGGCCGCGGTGCGGTCACACAGCTCGGCGAGGCGGACGGTGCAGCCGGCGATGGCGGCGGGGTCGAGGGCGAGCAGGCGTTGGGCGGCGGTCGCCGCGCCGGTCAGGGTCGTGTAGACGACCACGCTCGCGATCTCCCGCGGGGTGACCATGCATGCCGCGCCGACCTGGCCGAACACCGTCGAGAGGTGCGGGCGCGCGCCGAGCGCGGACCAATCCTCTTGCGGCCATAGCTGTTTGGCGAGTCGCAGGAGTCCGCGGCCCTGCGCGCGCGAGGCCGTTCGCGCGGCGGGCGACGGTGTCCGCGCGTCCGCTTCGACCTCGGCCCGCGCCAGTTCTAGCGCGCCCGCACAGACGGCGGCGGCCAGCGAGGCCGCGACCAGGCCCGAGGTCCGGATGCGGCGGCGCAGATACAGCTCGACTGTCGCGACGTCACGCACCAGGCCGGACGCGATCGCCTCCTCGACTCCCCCGGAATGCACGTGCCCGCCGATCGGCAACCGCGAATCCGCCAGCGCGAACAACGTCGCCAGACTCGCCGGACCAATTTCACCCACCGAGGGATCTTATGCCCGGCGTGTTGCGTCGGCGTGTCCTGGTGGGCGTTCTCCGCTGATCGCACGCATCCAACTGAAGTCGCCCCTGACCATCACTTCGGCACGCCCGTTCGTCACGCACCGACGCATCCCACTCCTCCGGGGTGACTCGTTGCGGACTTCCGCGATCGAGGCAAGCCAAATGGTCGTTCTCAGAATTCGAGGCGAGTCATATGGTCGCTGTTGAAGATCGACTAACGACCATATGACTCGGGTCGATGGTGGTCAGCGGCGGAAGGTGCGTTCGAAGAAGCGCTGGACTTGGTTGCGGGTGAGATCGGTCCAGGCTTGGACGGGAGCGGACCACCACGGGGCGATTTCGCGGGGCTTGGCGGTTACCGCGTGGCAGACGAGGTCGGAGGCCTCGTCGATGGTCAGGCCGGGGACGCGGCTGAAGTCGGTGGGCGCGCTCATTCTGGTGTGGACCAGCGGCATGTAGATGGACGTAGTGGTGACGCCGTCGCCGGCGACCTCGGCGGCGACGCTGCGCAGCCAGACGTCGAACGCCGACTTCGACGCACCGTAGGCGGCCCACTGCGGGGCGGGCGGGGAGAGCACACCCCAGGTGGAGATGTTGACGATGTGACCCTGTTTGCGTTCGCGCATGTCCGGCAGCAGGGTGAGCAGCAGGCGCACCGGGCCGAGGTAGTTGATGTCGATGGTGCGGGTGAAATCGTGGAAGCGGTCGTAGGACTTGTCGATCGAGCGGCGAATCGACTTGCCCGCGTTGTTGATCACCACGTCGAGGTGGCCGTGCTCCGCCAGCAGTTGACGGCCGAGCTGCTCGACGGCGTCCATATCGGTGAGGTCGGTCGGATAGACGTGCGCGGCGCCGCCGTCGGCCTTGATCTCGGCGGCGACCTGATGCAGGTCGTCGGCGGACCGGGCGACCAGCAGCACAACCGCGCCCGCCGCACCGAGCTTGCGCGCGCTGGCCTTGCCTATCCCGTGCGACGCGCCGGTGACCAGCACGATCTTCCCGTCGACGGCCGCGCGCAGCGCTTTGTCGCGCGGCCGGGACTTCGGATACAGCAGTCGCGTCGCCACTCGTTCGGCGATCGGCCGCCCGTTGCTCTGCGCCGGTGTTTCGTTCACGCTCCCGACTCTATTAGCAGCGCGCCAATTTGGCCCGCGATCGTTGGCCGCTAGTGACCCGCGCCCGCGTTCGAAGGGACGCGAGCCGGCGAGGCGAAGCGCGCGATGATCGCCATCGCGATGAGCACCGTGGCACCGACCGCGGTCGCGATATGCATTCCGGAGACGAAGGATTCGCGCGCGGACTCGATCAGCGCGGTATTGCCGCCGGCCTGCTGGATGGTCTCGCCCAGCGTCTCGGCGTAGTCGCCGCCGGACCGGAAGATCAGGGCGGCAAGCGATCCCAGCAGGGCGAGGCCGAGCGCGTTACCGAGTTCGAAGCTGGTTTCGGAGATGCCGACGGCCGAGCCCGCGCGTTCCGGCGGTACCGAGGACACCGAAACATCCGACACCAGGGTGAAGGCGAGCCCGTAACCGATTCCGGCGATGGTGGATCCGACCAGATACCACCCGAGCCCGCCGTGCACGCCGACGCCGAGCAGCATGAGATTGCCTGCCGCCGAAGCGGTCAGCGCGAACACGAAGGTGTTGCGGGTGCCGAACCGGCGACCGAACCGAGCGCCGCTCATCGAGCAGACGAACACCGCGATCGCCATCGGAATGCCGAACAGGGCCGCAGCGAGCGGGTCGCGGCCGGTGACCGACTGCAGGTAGATGCTGGTGAGGTAGCTCATCGCGGCCAGCGACATCATGCCGACGAGGCTGGACCCGATGGCCACCGAGAACCCGGCGCGCGCGAACAACCGCAGGTCGAGCAGCGGTTCTTCGAGCTTGCGCTGCCTGCGCACGAAGACGGTCAGGATCACCACGCCGATCAGCGAGATGATGATCGCCGCGGCGTCGACCCCGTCGGCCGCGGCGTGCTTGATGCCGTACACCAGCGGCAGGATGCCGCCGATGGACAGCGCGACGCTCGGCAGGTCCAGCGGTCCGCGCACGCCCGCGCGGTGCTCGGGCAGCACGAACGGCCCGAGGGCGAGCAGGATCAGCAGCACCGGAATGTTGATGAGAAAGACTGAGCCCCACCAGAATTGGTGCAGCAGCATGCCGCCGATGATCGGGCCGACAGCCGAGCCGCCCGCGAAGAACGCGGTCCACACGCCGATGGCGGCGGCCCGCTTGCGCGCGTCGGGGAACAGGGTGGAGATCAACGCGAGGCTGGACGGCAGCAGGGTCGCACCGCCCGCACCCATCAGCGCCCGCGCGATGATCAGCACCGCGGCGCTCGGCGCGAAGGCGGCCAGGATCGAGGCGATGCCGAAGATGGTCGCACCGGCCAGCAGGATGTTGCGCCGCCCGATCCGGTCGCCGAGGTTGCCCATGGTGATGAGCAGGCCCGCGATCAGGAAGCCGTAGATGTCGAGGATCCACAGCTGCTGGGCGGCCGACGGGTCGAGGTCGACGGTGAGGGTCGGCATCGCCAGGAACAGCACCGAGATGTCCATCGACACCAGCAGCACCGGGAGCAGCAATACCGCAAGGCCGAGCCAGGCACGGCGCGAGCCGACAGCGGGCGCCGCCTGGGCGGACCGCACTGCCTCAACGTCTGTCATCCTGAATCCTCTCCATTTCGCGTACGGCGTACGCACAAGCTGGAGTACAGTGTACGCAACCTCCCCCGGAAGTGAAAGTGAGTCATCCGATGTCTGAGCTCAAGCTCAACCGAGCTGCCATCATCGACACCGCGATAACGCTTGCCGACGAAGAGGGCCTCGACGCGTTGTCCATGCGGCGGATCGCCGACAAGATGGGCGTCGGCGCCATGTCGCTGTACCGGCACGTCGCGAACAAGGACGAACTATTGGCCGCGATGACCGACGAGGTGGCGCGGCGCAATCCCTATCCGTCCGCGGCGGGACAGCAGTGGACCTGGCGCGATCGGGTTCGCATCGCTGCCGAGATCGATTGGGCGCTCTATCAGCAACATCCATGGGTGCTGCTCACCTTCGCGACACCGCGCTACAGCTTCGGGCCGATGAGCCTGGCCTGCCTGGCGTGGATGGTCGAGGGCTTCGCCGAGCTGAATGTCTCCACACGTGAGGCGACGACGATGGCGTTCACCGTCTGGAATCACATCTCCGGCGCGACCCTGCCGCACATCAGCGCCGCGCTGATGGCACGCAAGGGGATGAACCCGGAGGGCGACAACGGGCTGCGCACGATGCTGAAAGGAAGATCACAGTTCCCGGTGCCCGCCGCGCTCGCCGACCTGGAAGGCAGCGGGATCAATGACCTCTCACAGGAGGATCTGCTGTACGCCGGGCTGGCCGCGCTCTGCGACGGCTTCGAGGCCAAGGCGCGGCAGCGGGCCGACTTGACCTGAACCTAGCTTGATGTTGCACGGTGGTGGCGACCATCACGAACAGGAGCCACCGTGCACGCGATTCGCCTTCATGACTTCGGCCCGGCCGACAATCTGCGCTACGAGACAGTTTCCGATCCAACGCCGGGGGCGGGTCAGGTGCGAATTGCCGTGGCGGCGGCCGGTGTTCATCTCATCGATACCGCGTTACGCAAGGGGCTGCCCGGGCCGTATCCGGTTCCCGAACTGCCTACGGTGCCCGGTCGGGAGGTCGCCGGGACGATCGATGCGGTCGGCGCCGAGGTCGACCCGGGGTGGGTCGGCAAACAGGTGGTCGCGCATCTGGGCATGGCGCCCGGAGGTTATGCCGAGCTTGCCGTGACCGAAGTTGCTCGGCTGCACGAGATTCCGGCGAAACTCGGACCGGCCGAGGCGGTGGCGATGATCGGCACCGGGCGTACGACCTTGGGGATTCTGCAGTTCACCGACCTCGGCCCCGACAGTGTCGCGATCGTGACGGCCGCGGCGGGCGGAATCGGCACGCTGCTGGTGCAATACGCGAAGAATGCTGGAGCGACGGTGATCGGTCTTGCCGGTGGGCCCGCGAAAGTCGAACTGGTGCAACGCAATGGCGCCGACCTGGCGGTGGACTATCTACTCCCCGACTGGCCCGAACAGGTCGGAGGTTTCCTCGCGGATCGGCGCGCGACCGTCCTGTTCGACTCGGTGGGCGGCGAGATAGCCCGTGCCGCTATCGATCTGCTCGGTAAGGGTGGACAGCGGCTGGTATTCGGTGCGTCCGGGCAGAATCCGAAAGATGCTGCCGCGCCTACGTTGTCGACCGAGGAGTTGGCCGCGCGCGGCGTTACCTCCGAATTCGTTCTCGGTCCGCCGATGATCCAGCGCGCGGGCGGCGACATTCGCATTCTCGAAGACCGGGCCATGGCCGAAGCGGCCGCCGGGCGGCTACGGCCCGCGGTGCAAAAGTTCGCACTCGCCGACGCGGCCGACGCACACCGCGCGCTCGAGACCCGAGCGACCACCGGCAAGGTTGTGCTGATCCCTTGAAACCGATTGAGCGGCTTTGTGTTCCCTCTCTACGCTCGACAGCTATGGGAGGAAATTCGGGGCTGCTCAATGTCGTCGATGTCGAGGCAACCTGCTGGGAGGGCAAGCCGCCGCCCGGTACCGTAAGTGAAATCATCGAAATCGGTTTGACCGTAGTGGATTTGGTGTCGAATGAGCGGCTCGGCAAGCATCGAATTCCGGTCCGGCCTGCCCGTTCCACGGTGAGCGAGTTCTGCACCGAATTGACCGGGCTTACCCAGGACGAGGTCGATACGGGTGTCTCATTTGCCGAGGCGTGCCGGTTGTTGGCGACCGAGCACGAGGCGGGTGCACGTACTTGGGCCAGCTGGGGCGACTACGACCGCAAACAGTTCCTGAGCCAATGCACCGCCACCGGTGCCGCCTACCCGTTCGGACATCAGCACACCAACGCCAAACTGGTGTTCAGCGAGGCCTACGGGCTGAACCGGCGGCAAGGCATGGCGGGCGCGCTGCATATCGCCGGGCTTCCGCTCGAAGGGCGGCACCATCGAGGTGAGGACGACGCATGGAATATCGCGGCGCTAGTTCTCGATATCGCGGGGCGCGGAGCTTGGCGGGTAACGAGTACCGACTGAGCTGTCCGATCTCCACTGGCATGCGCGCGAATCCCGCAGCCGCACAATACGAAAGCTCAACAGCTGGATCATCTGACCCCAGCTGCGCACTAGGACACTACCGAATCTCGATTCAGTGGCACACCACGGCGGCGCTTTCGCGTTTCGCCGCCGCATGTGCCACTGAATATGATTCGTCGGACGTTGGCGCACCCGCTGACCTGCAGGGGAACGCGGCATGGGCCGCGGTGGGGACTCTGCGGGTGTGTGGCGCGAATTCCGCTGGCGTGGTGTGTGATTGATCGCGAATGACATTGGCCGGCGTCGTCCGCGATCAAGCGATGTCAGTCTGTCGGGTCGCCGTTCACCACCGCGTAGGCGAAGCCGTCCCAGCCCTTGCCGCCGACGGTTTGCACGACGGTCGCGTCCAGCGTCGGCTCGGCGGCGAACAGTTCGACCACGGCGCGGCTGGCGCGGATCGCCGCGTCCGCGGAGTTCGCATCGGCGAGGCCGCCGTTGCGGACGACATTGTCGACGATGATCACCGAGCCAGGACGGGTCAGTTTCAGCGCCCACTGGACGTAGTTCGAGTTGTTGACCTTGTCGGCGTCGATGAACACCAGGTCGAACGGTTCGGGCTGCTCGTCGGCCAGCACCGGCAGGCTGTCCAGGGCGGCACCGACCCGAATGTCGACCCGGTCGCCCACGCCCGCATTATCGATGTTCTTGCGCGCGACCTCGGCATGCTCCGGCTTGAATTCGAGGGTGACCACCTGCCCCTCCTCGCCGACCGCACGAGCAAGCCAGATCGTGCTGTACCCACCGAGCGTGCCGATCTCCAACACCCGCCGCGCCCGCGCCGTCCGAGCCAGCAGATACAAGAACTTCCCTTGCGGCGGTGACACATCGATCGCAGGCAGCTGCGCGGCCGTATTCGCCGTCAACGCCGCCGCCGTCCCCGCATCCTGCACCAGCGTGTCGACAATGTAGTCATCCACCTCGGACCATTCGGTTGTCGTCATACCTCGCAGTCTGCCACCGCAGCGACCACCCGGCCGGACGGCCGGCTAGCCGCCCACCTCCCTGCAATGATCCGCACCAGATCTCGGGATCCGCACCCGTTGCGAGACGACCTACAGGGTGTAGAACGAATGCGTATCCCGCCACCCACGGCCCATTCAAGATCACGCGCTGTGGGATCAGCCGGACTGGGCCGGGCCCGCAGAATGCCCACTGCTGTCGGCGGAATCTGCACCCTGTCTCGGGATCCGCACTCGCTCTAGGGCCCTATTTCGAGTGCGGATCCCGAGACGGGAGTTCGGAA